>CABHOY010000091.1 GCA_902168105.1 uncultured Flavihumibacter sp. | reverse complement strand
ACCTGTGTTTGGTAATATCAAGCACAATCATCACTTTAAACGTTTTATGCTACGAGGCATTGAAAAAGTGACTATTGAGGCCGGATTATTGGCTCTGGCGCACAATCTAAGGAAGAAAACTGCATAAGAAAAGGTCGAAAGAGCCCAAAAACTTGTTCCCCACCTCCCTAAGCCCTTTATATATTTTTACTGAATAAAATTAAGGCTCCGCATATATGACTACGCGTATAGCGCTATACAAAAGAAAAAACCGCCTCAATTATTATTGAGACGGCTTCTTTATTTTATTTGGCTATTGGGGCGGTACATGCAATGTAATGCTTATTACGGGTTCTGCTTTACTGCGCAGATCTGCTGCACTCCTCCTCCTTACCTTCACATCTCACAATACCCGTTACCGTTGTAATTCAAACAATTGCTCAAAAAATAATCTCGATAATTTCACCTGAAATTTTCTAATATTCAGAATAATACATTTCTTTGTACATAAGTTAGTCAGTATACCTATGGTGAAGTCATAAATGTTCGTATTTGTCAGGCGTTGTTAACTGCCCCGTACCTGTATGTGTGTGTGCTTGATGATTTTCGTACTTCAAATGAAACAGGATTAAAGGTCCTGAAAATCAACCTTATGAGCTGATTCATATTATTTATTAAGGGGACTCTATATCTATTTCGGAAGAAAATACCTTCCTGTATACCTATGTACGTTCCTTCGATTAATAATGCATTGTAGACATACGTTGCCCAAACGCATACTATGAGTATGCAATCAACGCCCTGCTTCAAAATAAGCAGTTGACGAAAGGGAAATCTATGTCTTGATAGATAGAAATTTGAATTGAATAACATTTTATATTTTATGAAACTCAGAACTGCTTTTGCTTTTTTTATAGTGGGAATGTTTGCGATAACTGCACAAGCCCAAACCGTACCCACGCTCCAGCTAGTTACTGAACAAGGCAGCACGACGAACAAAAGTATATCCATCTGGAACCCGAATGGATTAAATATCGGCGTTGATGCAAGTTCAGGTTACACTGTGACGACCCATTATCTCAGACCATCGCCTACCGAGGGCAGAACATTACGTTTTGATTGCACTTCGCCAACCACTACAGGTGGTTGGGAATTCTATAATTCACAGTTGGGAAAAACTGTAATGTTTATTAAACAGAGTTCTGGCTTCGTTGGTATCGGTACGACTGATCCTAAAGCAAAGCTGGCGGTTAACGGTGACATCTATGCGAGAGCGGTAAAGGTTACGCCGGATAACTGGCCGGATTTCGTATTTGAATCATCTTACGAGTTGCCATCGTTGCAGGGATTGGAGCAGTTTATCACATTACATAAACATCTCCCTGGTATCCCGTCTGCAAGGGAAGTGAGTGAAGAGGGGCTGGACCTTGGTAAGAACGAGGCAAGACTGTTGCAGAAGATAGAAGAGATGACCTTATACCTGATAGAGCAGAACAAGAAGATCGCGGCCCAGGATGAAATAATGAAAGCGCAGGATAAGAAGTTTGCAGGCCAGGAAGCGCGCTTGAAGGAATTGGAAAGAGTTGATAACAAATAAGCCCAACAGAAGATACCTATGAGCAACAAGTTGTTTTTTTTCATTTTTATTTTCTGCGGATCGGCATTGACAGCTCAGTCCCAGGTGCCCACTTTACAGGCGGTGACCACACAGGGTAGCACTACAACCAAAAGTATATTCATCTCTAGCCAGTCGGGATTGAGCATAGTAACAGATCCTGGCAACTCAAGCCTCATCACGCATTGGCTAAGAGCATCACCGGTTGATCCTGGTGTAATGCGTTTTGATTGTGGTTCGATGGACGCCCGGTCAGGATGGGAGTTTTATAATTCGAACACAAATAAGTCGCTGCTGTATATAAGGCAAAACCCGGGCTTTATTGGGATCGGAACAGCCGAGCCCAAAGCACGATTGGCAGTAAATGGCGTTGTGCTGGCAAAGAAAGTCAGGATCACTCCGATTAACTGGGCTGATTATGTATTTGAGCCATCTTACGATCTGCCTTCTTTACAGCAATTGGAGAAATTCATAACGCACCATAAACATCTGCCAGATATTCCTTCAGCAAAAGCCGTTAGTAAAGATGATCTGAACCTCGGCGAGAGCCAGGTAGGTTTACTGCGAAAGATCGAGGAAATGACCTTATACCTTATCGCGCAGGATAAAAAGCTGAAGGAGCGTGAAGAATACATAAATAACAGAGCACAGGCGCTTGAAGATAGGGAAAGACGCCTGTCGGCACTGGAAGCGAAGCGTGGAAATAAATAATAGCGGGAATTGTTATTGCCAAATTGATTCTTTAAGACTGAAGATATGATGATCAGAAATACGCGTACCCGTGTACGGATCGCTTGTTTTTTTCTTGTTTTGTTACTAATACAGGGGCTGACGCCTACTGTCGCCTGGGCATTGACCTCAGGACCTGTGCAGCCCGAGAGTAAGCAGTTCCAGGCTGCTGGAACGAGTGACATGGTTGACCTGTTTACAGGCGATTTTAAGTACAATATTCCGCTGCTTGATGTAGGAGGATATCCCGTGAACCTGAACTATCAGTCAGGCGTGGGAATGGACGATGAAGCCAGCTGGGTAGGGCTTGGATGGAATCTGAACGCCGGAGCGATGAACCGGCAGATAAGAGGCATCGCCGATGACGCAAATGGAGATACCGTGAGAACCGAAAACTATATGAAGCCGAAGATCACCGGTGGTGGAAAGCTTACCCTGAGAGGTGAAATTTTTGGTAAAGGTATTGAGGGTTCATTGTCCCTGGGCGTTTTTTGTGATAGTTATACTGGTTACGGTGCTGAAGTTGGAGCGAACGCTGGTGCCCATCTAACAGATCCTAATAGCAATGCGCTGACCCCGGGGGTCGGTATTGGCCTGACTTCCAGTACGGCGGATGGAGTAACTGTCACACCAAGTATTTCACTCTCTGTAAACAAGAAAGTATCTGATCATAATATTGCGTCAGGGACCAGTTCACTGAGTCTGGGGTTCAATACCCGACAGGGCTTAAAGGAATTGACACTTTCAAATTCATATAAGGTTGAAGGAACTTCCAAAAAGGCAGGAGATGCAGAAGGTACAGAGGTAAAGGGCGGGAAAGCAGATGGCAATATCTCCGGTTCCAGCATTAGCTTTAATACGCCTTCTTTTTATCCTAAGTCTAACGTTACATTTAAATCTGCAAATTCAACATACAGCGGTGACATTGGTGGTGCTGCAGTCGGCATTTTTACGGGAGCAGGTGTGACCGGCTACAAAACGAAGCGGGAGGTACTGAACAGAGAACAGGAGAACAGAGCATTTGGTTTATTGTATGCGGAAAAAGGGGCAAATGTATCTGAGGCGCTGATGGACTTCTTGCGAGAGAAGGATAACCCGGTTATTCCCGATATGAATAATCTGGCACTGCCAATAGCAACACCGGACATTTTCTCTTATACAAGCCAGTTAGGTGGGGGACAGGTTCGCCTATTCAGGCATAGTAGCGGTATTTTCTTTGACAATGAAACAAAGGATATCTCCGATAATAAATCATTAAGCCTGGAGTATGCAGCGGGTGCCTATTTTCATGGGGGAAGTTCAGTATATCTGCAGGATATTACAACCACCAATGGTAAGTGGAGGGATGATAATGGTTTTCTGGCAAAGGGTGATTTCGCAAAGAAAAGCAACCTTGAAGAAGAAGATGCCTACTTCCAGCAGGTAGGTGAAAAGCATGTAGATGATGCAACTTTTGCGAACAGGATATTAGGAGAGGAGCCTGTAAGTGTCCCCATATCCGGTAAATCTGCTGAAGGCAAGTTAACGTCCCGGTCAAGAGGAACTGTTACTGCTGATTCATCTTATAAAAAAGATGGAAGGCAATTACGCCGTGCTGCAGTGATGTATCTGACGGCTGGTGAAGCAATGATGGGAGGTCTGGATAAAGTAATAAGAACCTATGATCTCAACAGGGATGATCCGGCCCATAAATTTACACCTTTACCTTGTAATGATATGCCATTCGACACGATGTCGAGAGTGGATGGCGTCCGGAAAAAACATCATATTTCCGAAATGGCCATAGTGGGAGATGATGGTAAGAGAACGGTATACGGCATCCCGGTATATAATAAAAAGCAGGATGAATATTCTTTTGCGTCACACGAAAATCTCCGCGATAAGGCTAACAACCTGGCCACCTTTAAGCTCAAGAGGGGACAGATAGATAATCAGCCGGAAGGGGAAGGTGGTTCTCTGGACGAATATTATCATAAGGAATCACAACCGGCTTACGCAACTTCTTATCTGCTTAGCGGCATACTATCACCGGATTATGTAGACATGACAGGCGATGGTATTACAGACGATGACAGGGGAACGGCCTTCAAATTCAACTATTCAAAACTGGAGAAGGATTTTCACTGGCGTACACCATACGGTAAGACGCCTATGCAAGCGCAATTCAACAGAGGATTGAATGCAGACCCACAGGATGATAAAGCATCTTTTATATACGGAGAGAAAGAACTATGGTACCTGCATTCCATAGAGTCTAAGACGATGATCGCCTATTTCATTACGGAGGACAGGGAAGATGCGCTTGGCAGTAATTGGCTGGGTGAGAAAGATTCTAATGTCAGACAGCAACGGCTGAAAGAGATCAGGTTATACGCTAAGAATGACCTGGTAACGCCTGTTAAGACAGTCGTTTTTGAATATGATTACACGTTATGTCCAGGTATTCCCAATAGCGTAAATGGAGGGGGGAAACTGACCTTGAAGAGGGTTTATTTCAAATATGCGAGTTCCACAAAGGGGAAGAACCATCCTTATGAGTTTAAATATAATTATGGTCAGGCTTATGACTATATGTTAACAGACCGGTGGGGAACGCTAAAACCTTTATCCGTAAACGACGACGAAGGTTTTAAGGATTTAAAGAATGATGAATTTCCATACCTGGGTCATGACGCTACGGCTGCAGCCGGAAATGCCGGTATGTGGCATCTCAGTGAGATTGCGTTGCCTACAGGAGGAATTATCGACGTTAAATATGAAGCTGATGATTACGGTTATGTGCAGGACAAAAAGTCAATGAACATGATGGGAATAACCGGCATGTTTGATGATGATGGCCGCCCTACACCTAATCTGCTGAACGCAAAATCTTTTGATATTAAGATTGATGACGATACAGCGATTATAAATGATCTGCAGGCCTTTAAGGATAGATGTCTCAATGGAGAAGACTATATGTACTTTAAACTGTTTGTAAACCTATCGGATGAAATTTCTTCAGAGGCGGACGACAAATATGATTACGTGGCCTGTTATGGAAAAATAAAAGACGCAAGCGTGAGCCAGGGAGTAGCGAGGGTAAAATTTGAAGATGACAACGATGGCGGTGTAAGCGTTAATCCGTTCGCAAGTGCTGCGTGGCAGAGAATGAGATTGGAATACCAGCGTTATGCCTATCCCGGATACAAGAACAAGATCAGCAATGACAGACCGGTAATCGCTATCGTATCAGCAATAGCGAATGCTACAGGAACGCTTTCAGAGTTACAGGGGAATTTTAACCTTAGGGCAAAGCGGAGGAAATTTGCCAGTCATGTGAAATTAGGTAAAAGCTTCGCCCGTGTTGTAAATATGAAAGGGCGGAAATTGGGAGGAGGTGCCCGTGTGAAGAAAATAACGATGTCTGATAACTGGGCTGGTATGGAAATGGCCAGCGACAATGCGATTTATGGGCAGGAATATGATTATACCACGAAGCGAGGAACTGAAACGGTCAGCAGTGGGGTAGCTGCTTATGAGCCTTCTATGGGTGGAGATGAAAATCCGCTGCGTCAGCCTGTTGGATACAATGAAAAGGCGAAGTGGGCGCTTAACAACTATTTCTACCTGGAGGAGCCTTTTGCTGAGTCATTATATCCCGGGCCTGTAGTGGGGTATAGGGAGGTGAAAATCCGTAATCTGGGGCCAGAAGGCGAATCCGATCCTACTAACAAAACAGGATGGCTGACGTATGAATTTTATACGGCGAAAGAATTTCCGGTATACATGCAGCAAACTGAGTTGCAGAAAAATATTCATAAACCTTCGTCGTGGTCGACATTCTTCGGTGGTAACTCCATCTATGAATTAACGATGTCTCAGGGATATTCCGTTTTTCTGAATGATATGCATGGAAAGAGCAAGGCAGAGCGTGTCTATAACCAAACGGGTCAGGAAATATCATCGGTAGAATACTACTATAACGCTGAAGAATCTGGAGGAACAATGCGGTTAAAGAACGTGGTGGATGTTGTTGACAATATTGGAAACATCACGAAAGACCAGATCATTGGCAGGGACATAGAAATGTTCACCGATATGCGGGAATCGGAAACTAAGAATACGGGAAAGAGTATTAACCTGGGGATTGATGTAATTCCATTCTATGGATTTCCACTGCCACTGCCGCATTTCCCCTGGGGTGAAAATGATGATTATCGCCTGTTCCGCTCATCATCGGTCATGAAGACAGTCCAGTATTATGGTGTGATCGACAGTGTAGTAAAAAGGATCAATGGTTCCTCCAGTACTGCTTCCTATTTATTGCATGATAAATATACAGGCGAGCCTGTGGTGACCCAATCGGAGAACGAATTTGAAGAACCCGTTTATTCATTGAGTATACCTGCATATTGGATGTACAGCCAGATGGGCATGGCTTATAAAACACTGGGGACTGTATTTACTAATTTTTATACGGACGAAAAAGGTATTCCGGATCCTAAATTCCAGCCTTATCTGACAGCAGGAGATGAACTGATCAATATTCAGACAGGTTACAGGACATGGGTCGTTAACTCTTCTGAAGGTGGTTCTACAGGAAAGAAAATGAGGCTCATAGATGTTGGAGGAAGGTTGGCCAGTGGTCAGAGAGGATTAGTGAAGGTATGCCGTTCAGGTTACCGTAATATTCTGTCTGCACCTGCAACGGCAATTACAAGCCTGGAAAATCCAATTGTTGGTAATAAGCTGAAATTCATTAGTGCAGAAGATCTGTCCGGAAATAAGATCATAAATGCCACTGCTGTTTTGTATGACGAAGCATGGGGACAGCCAACTAACTGTAATCTGAAAAGCTGTCCGGAGGGCTATCAGGAGGGACCAGATGGAAGATGTTTTGCAGCAGCTAAATATAGTGATAGTCTGCATATAATAGACGGTACCAGGGGGAATGATGATTATGGCAAGGCGGGTGGATTCTTTTATGAAGGCAACAGCACGGGGGTCTTTCGAGAGAGTTTAGCATGGATGTGGACGGAGAGATTGAAGCTTTGTGGTGTCTGGTTGGAAGGAGTGGCAAACAATCAGCGCTGGGGATTCGAGAAGTGTATCACATTGACCACTGACACGGACGTTTATATTGGACATGCCGCTGATGAATACATGGAAATTTATCTTGATGATACGCTTTACTTCAGGTTCAATGGGCCTGCAGCTTCAAATTCTGATATATGGAATTTAAGGCATGAAAAATTGCTTGCAGGGAAGCATAGGATTCGTGTGGAGGGATATAATACAGTAGAGGACAGATCTTTAGGATTTGAGATATATGCTACAAATGACCTGGAAATGTTGGTGTCGGGCGAACCACGAGCTCAGATATTAGCCAGCAGAATTATGTCTACAGAAGATTTGGTAAATGATCCCAATGCCCTTTTATATACACTTGTAAATGGGCAAAAAAATTGGGCCAATTACACCTGTGCAATAGGAAAGGAACTGAACCTCTGTGACGGAACACCAAATTGTGGTTATGCAGATAAATATGCTTGCCCTGACGGATATACCAGAAGCCCGGATGGACAATCGTGTATACCCAACACTGTACCTGAGGATACCAGCGCAGGTCTTAAAATAGCAAAGGGGGATGAAGGAGCTGTATATACGAAGCAAGGAGCAATATTTCATGATGTCAATGGACAGGAAGGACAGAGGGTCATGAATGCCTTCTGGGGAACGGACGCAGGTTGCTCTTCATCAAGTTTAAGTCTCACCAGATTGTCGACTATCGGAAAGACTGACGCTTCAGCGGTTGGGGTTGACACCGGGACAGCCGGCTCGAAATTAAGTGTTGCTGCCGTTAGTTCCGGATTTTGCGGCCGTTTAAATAGAACGGGCATTTGGTTGCAATCACCCTACGACTTCCAATGGATTGGTGTCAATAATTGTTTAAGCGTACCTGAAAGCAAAACATATTATATCGGGATGGGGGCTGATAACCAGGTACGAGTATATATAGATGGAATACTGACAAAGCAGGTGTTGATGAAAAATGGTTCTGACAATGAACCATATTTGGACTGGAAAGTATATCCGGTTTATTTAACAGCGGGACAGCATATACTAGCTGTTGAGGCGATGAATCAGGGATCGGCCCATGCTGTGGCTGTAGAAGTGTACGATAATACACTTAGCCAGCTGGTTAATGCAACTAGTGAATCAAATGTCCGGAAGATCTTTTCGACGTCAGAACTACTGGATGGAAAACCACGGGATACTTATGTGAAAGATACATTTGGAAATATAGTAAAACGCCGTTACTCCTGCCCATCGGGTACAGTGGATATTTGTTCCGGTAAGTTAGGATGTTCAGGTGTTAGTGACAGCACTGCTATAAACCCATACCTCCATGGATACCTGGGAAATTGGCTACCTTATAAGCAGATGGCATGGCTCACCAGCCGGTCCGGCCAGGACCTGATCTCTAAGACAACCGGGAGTGTTGGCGTTCGTAAGAACGGTTACTATGAAAAATTCCGGGCATTCTGGATATACAATAATGGCTGGAGTATTGCCACCAATATGGAATGGGTGACGTCTACCACCATGACCTTATACGATAAATACTCGCAGGAGCTTGAGAATAAAGATGCACTAGACCGCTATAGTGCGGCACGTTATGGATATAAATCCAGTCTGCCGGTAGCAGTGGGAGCAAACATGCGTCAGCGTGAAATCTTCTACGACGGATTTGATGATTATAAGTTCAATAGCCAATGCGTAGGGGTGAAACCATGTGAGCCGGACGAGTTTAGTATCAGAAATGTGTTGGGTGATAATTATGCAGACAAACTGGATGATCAGGATGCACATAGTGGTAATTATAGTCTGAAGTTGAAAGATTCCATCGTATTGAAAACATACGTTTTCAAAAATGAGCACTTACCGGGTATTTACCTCATTAACAATAAAAACGGTGAGTATTCCACGAAGGGAGATGGATGGCTTGGTTTACGAGGATTTAATCCTGTAACAGGTAATAAGTACATTTTCTCCGCCTGGGTGAAAAGTGGAACCTCCGGATCTTCAGGGCCTGGCATAACCGTAACGGTGAATAATATATATGACGTGACGCTGGTGAAAAAGGCCGTTGTAGAAGGTTGGATGTTAGTAGAGGGTATAATGGATATCCCAGCCTGGACGCAGGGAAGTTATATGGAGCCGTTACGGGTTACACTGAAAGGTAATGTGAACATAGATGATATAAGAGTCTTCCCTTATGATGGACAATTGAAAACTTTCACATATGATGACCGGACTTTGCGCGTAATGGCGGAAATGGACGAGAACAACTATGCTACTTTCTATGAGTATGATGATGAAGGGTCGCTGATCCGTGTGAAGAAAGAAACGGAGAGAGGTATCATGACCATTAAAGAGACACGTTCGTCTTACAGGAAAAAAGCTCAGTAAAAAAGTTATTACTATACCATGAAGTTGAATACTAAATATATAAAGGGTTTTATAGTTATAGCGGTGATCCTTACAGCGGTAGGCACGTTCGCAGCTATTCCTTCGCTCAGAGACCGGCTTATCTGGAAAAAATCCAAAGAGGGAAAGCATATAGTGATCACGGAAAACAATAAACAGGATAAAGCCGTCCTTGATGAGTTAACGAAAGTGCTGCATGCAATGGATACGGTTACAATTCTGACAGCAACTGGTATGATGGACGCACAGGACTTTGCCGACAGTAGCAATACGATGCAGGTGGATTTTTGTTATACCAGGAATGGCGATCAGGGATATTATCGCGTTGGCCAGAATGAAATGGTCTCATTACGCGAAGCATATATTGTTGTAGCACATGACTTGAAAAAGATCTTCGTGTCCGCTCCGAAAGAAGTAATAAATCCTGTCAGATTACCTGCTTCAACGGAAGCAACTTTCCTGTCGAGAGAAATGTATAAAGTATCCCGTACCGAAAATAATGGACTGACACAGATTGCTCTTATAAACAATAAACACGCCAGCTGCCGGGAGTATCGCATTTCTTTTGATAGCGCAGCTGTCATCCGTAGCGCCGTAATGCGTATGCCGAATCCTATGAAACTAGAGGATGTAACAAAGGATAAAGTCCTGAAAATAACTGTCAATAGCTGGGAGTTAGGTGTAGTGAGAAGAGATCTTTTGCGTATGGACAGGTACCTGGTACAAGAACAGGGACAGCTTCTTCCATCCGCAAGGTTGAAAGGATATGAATTGGTAAAAGAATAGTGTTAACCTCTTAATGTTGAAAATGCATATGCGTTTCGTTTACGCTAAAAAATCAATGGTAAGGCTGATCGCCATCGTCTGCATGCTTTGTGGAGTGCTACAGGTCAGGGCGTTCAATGCTATTGAGAAATATCAGAATCAGATACAGGGAGAGCTGAAGAAGGGAGATATACTCCTTCTGGAAGATGAGAAGTTTGCAGGTGGCTTCGATTGGGCCAAGATGCATAACAAGACGGTTAGTAATCTTGTCACCTTCGGCCTTTACCGGGAATCCGGTGTGGTACTACCTAAAGCTTTCAAATGTGAAATTGACCTGAAAATTGAATACTGGTCGCTACCTGGCCAGCCAGAGCCTAATATTGATGACCATATAAAGTTGAAAATAAGTTATGATCCTGCTGCCGGAGTTGCTTACCAGGATGCGGCCATGCACCGTTTTAAGAATGGTCACAAGGTAAAGATCACCATTAATGATATTACCAGTGCCGAACTGGGTACGACTCTTCCTGCGGCGTTTCGGTTAATCAGCCAGGTAGTAGTAGAAAGGTCTTATGATCTCGATAATAGTGCCAAACTGTTGCCCAAAATAATACTGCCAAAAGCGGGTGAAGCAAATGATGTGTCTCTAATCTGGAATAACATTACCGGCGCGGAAGAGTATGACCTGGAATGGACGTTTATTGACGAAGATTCTTATAATGGTGGTGTGCTTGGTGACACGGCGGCTGTTAAAGAAGATGTGCTGAAGAAAATGTTCAGGAACAACGCTACCAGGGTGACTGTACAGAAGGAGATGTATGATATTTCTTTGGTGAATAATTCGAAATATCTCCTCGTACGTATACGTCCCGTACAATATCAGGATGATACTGCCCGGATTGAGTATCCTTGGCAATATGAAACTAGACAGGGAGTGACAGACGAGACAAAACTTGGTGTGATAGAACTAACAGACTATGCATGGCATGAGGAAAATAAAAATTGGCAATACAATGCTGTATATGCGGAAGATGGCAAAAAGAAAGAAGTAGTCACTTATTTTGATGGTACTTCACGGAGCCGTCAAACTGTTACTGTAAATAACTCCGATAAAAGTGCAGTAGTCCAGGAGTCGATTTATGATGAATTCGGGCGTCCGCTGGTTAATATTCTTCCTGTGCCGTTAAAGGAATCTGCGTTTAAATATTATCCTGGGCTTCACCTTGCAAGCGATAGCACGCCTTATAATTTCAATCATGCATACGGCAGCGCGGGCCTCTGCATTGACAAGCCGCAACCATTAAAAATAACAGCCGGCGCAGCAAAATATTATTCTCCACAAAACGAATTTTTGGCAGGAGAGAGCGTCAGATCAGAGAATAAATATATACCTGATGCCGCAGGATATCCTTTTGCAGTTACCCGTTACACTGCTGACAATACTGGTCGTGTCAGTATACAGGGTGGGGTTGGAGAGCCATTCCAGCCCAGTTGGGCAATAGGCGTAGGTGTTGGTAACCCTACCCGATTCTTTTATGGAAAACCGCTGCAGTCGGAGTTGGACAGACTTTTCGGGAGTGATGTGGGCTTTGCTAGTCATTATCTCAAGAACATGACCGTCGATGGAAATGGTCAGGTTAGTATCAGCTACCAGGATGCTACGGGGCGAACCATTGCCACTGCACTGGCTGGGGGAGGCACTCGAAACCTTGACAAGCTGCCATCAAAACCTGACACGGTGCAAAAAACGGAGGTTATTTTGAATCGGGAGTTTTCATTTGACGTTTCAAAAATGACTGTTTCTGGTACGACAACTTACACAAGTAGCGTGTCTGGACCGGTAAACCTATCTTTTGATGTCAGGGGTTTGGTGAATAAATATGAAGAGAATGGTGTACGCATTTGTAGCGAGTGCTACTACCAACTTTATATTCGTGTTACTGACAATTGTGGTAAGGATGTGTTCAAGAATACAGACCCATATCCAGTTGGATCGCATTACGGTGTTTGCGATCAGGAAACGATTTCTCACGTAGAAGCAGGAGCTTATTTTGAAATCGGAGAATATTATATCACAGTTGATCTGACTATTCCTGAAGAGTCTGTGGCTTTATTTACAAGAAAGTATGTAGAAAAAAATACCAGCCTGCAATCGCAATGGTCATTTATTGAGACTGCATTGCATGGTAAAGACTTTACTTCTTGTTTCAATGACTGCACTACCTGTAAGGAATCTCTGGGTAATTTGAGTGAGTTTAGCCGACGGATAAAGGAGCGTTTGCGGGCAGACAGCGTAATTGTGTTTGATCCGTATATCGATCCCTGGATCGATCATTTATATGATTCTTTATCAAATCAATGCGCGACATTAAAGGCTTCATGTGGTAACAATTCTCCCTGTAGGGACCTGGAGGACAAGATGAAGCTTGATGTTAGCCCTGGAGGACAGTATGCTCTTTTTGACGCGAATTATACCGCTGTCGAAGCTTCTATTAATGTATTGAACCTCTATTGGAGGCAGGTATTTAATCCAATGCCTGATACCTCACAGGAGTACATTAACGAGCAGTTCGAATTGGAAGATGGTACTATTTCTTCTCCTCATGACAGTGCATTCACACTACAATTACTTGTAAGATACTGGCGGCCTGAATGGGCTGGCAGGTTTGTAGAATTTCATCCGGAATTCTGCGCGCTGAAGTTTTGCCGTGACAATTCGGACCTGCTGGACTGGGACTTGAGGTTGCGCACTTTTGCAAATAAAATAGCAGATATCCCTAACGTTGTCACCGGTGCTGTTTACAACAAAGATAATATTAGCTGGCTGGTTGAGCATGATACATTTTTTACAGGTAAAGGATCCCAATATGCTCCTTTATTTATCAATGACCTGACGAACTACTCAAGAAATGTAGCTGGTGTTCCCACAACGGCGCCTGTCAGAAATCTTGTGAAGTTTGTTGATTATATGCTCTATTGTGCTGATTATACAGGCAATACTAATATCAATAACGTACCAACAAGGGAAGCAGACAACTTGACGAACTGTGCTCCAAATGACGATTGCAGAATTCCTGATAGGGAATGGGTAATGTATCGGGATAAGTATCTGGAGGTAAAGGAGAAATACTATCAGCGATTGAGAGATTCTTCTATTTATTGTGGAAGTGCCTGTCCTATTGGAAAACCGGTTGAGTATCCGACAACAAATTGTCCGGATCAGTCACAATTCTCACTGGAACAGGTAGGTATCTGGAATGCTGCTGCAACCAGTGATACTGTAAGAATATCTTATATAGGCATTCCTTTTACTCAGCCGGTAACGCTTAGTATCTACTATCCGGAAGAGTATAAGGATCTGACGCTAACCCGGAGTGTTACGATTACTGCAGGACAATCTTCTGTTGACTTCACTGTTAGTAAGGGAATTCCTTTTAATTCATTACGTATATCTGGTGTCAATTGCGGATCGGCACTGAGAGCCGGTCCCGTTTTTAGTTGTGCTGAAGCCGGCCCTGAAGATTTTACCAAATTGGTAAAGCATGATATTGAAGGTTACACTACAGTTGTGTATGAATATACTGGCCCGGATCTTCCTGCGGGTGCTTCGCTTAGTATGAAAGTGACCTGGTTACCGGATGATCCAGATAGGTTTTTTCCGATCTATTTAACTAATTCGACACCTGAAACTTTTCCTTTTACAGAAAGGGGAGATATCACGACATGGGAGATATCAAAAGTATCGTGTGTGGATGGAGAAGCTCCACCTGAGCCAACATGTAATCCGGCATATGCCAATAAGACTTCCCGTATCGGTAAAATTTCATACGCTACGCCGGAAATAACGACTGATACCTTGGCACTGAAGGGGATGGTTGATGAGGCGCTCGCACTGATGATTAAACAGAATTGCGAAGCGCAGGTAGATACCTGGATGTCTCAACTGGACGGTTGCCTGGTAGGAAAATCTTCTGCGACTATTAGCCAGTTGAGAAATAAATTACTTGAGGTCTGTAGGTTAGGAGGCGATACAGAGCATCTGAATGGTGCCAGCACGCTTCCGTCAGGAAGATCTACCACTCCGGAGGGATACAAATCGTTTAAGGACGTAATCGCAGGCGTACTGGGTGATACTATGAGTACGACTTGTAATCCTTACTTGATAGAAGCGCCATATCCTTATGAAGTTAAACTACAGGCTGTTGACCATGTACTGGATGCAATAGATCCTGCCGTATGTAGCACATTGTCTGCATTACTTGCTGACTATACGACAGTCGGTGGTAGCGGTACTTTCTATGCATATCTGCAGCAGAAATATGGAGCGGCGATGAACATAACCGATGCTGAATTACAGCTGTTACAGAAGGGATGTAGTAACTGTCGTTACCTGTTGGAAAAGCCTGTAAAGCTTCCTGTTTTTATGGAGAAGGGAGCAAAGGGCTGTATTACTCCTCAGGAGTATAATGAGGCGGTGGCGGCGTTAAAGAGCGAGATATCAGGAGGCCTCGATACAACGCATATTAATTACGAAACTGTTGTTGGCAACTATTTTAACAGCCGTTTTGGTTTTACCTTATCTTATTCAGACTACAGTAATTTCGCCGATTCAATTGCAGCGCATCCATCGTCCACTACATTAATGTTGTGCAATCGTCCTGTATTTACGGAAGTAAAGCAGGATAACTATGAATGCATGATGCAGATAATTGACGATGCTGTAGTGACAGGAAAGGTTTTATACAAAGAATATATCGAAGAGGAAAAGCGCCTGTTCCGTAAAAGGTATATCGCATATTGTGGTTCAAACAAACCAGTAGTTACTTTAAAGGCGCTACAGCAGACATATCATTATACATTGTATTACTATGACCAGGCAGGTAACCTGGTGCGTACGGTTCCTCCTGAAGGCGTTCATCCGCTGGATGATGCTCTCCTCCCTCAGGTTGATAGTGCGCGGGCGCACATGCAGGCCTCCTGTAATTATGATGGTAGCGCTACGAATACCAGCGAAGTGGTTGCACTGCAACAGCTAAATAATGCGCTTGACCGGTCAACTAATGAAGCGCTGGAGATGTGGCTCTACAACAAAAATGCAGGTGGCAGCCAGGTGTTGATGACTGGAAGTAATAACAGGTACGTATTGAGTACATGTGTGAATGGAAGCTATCTGAACATAGATGTTTATACGGTTACACCACTTCCCACAAATGAGTCGGAAATTGTATTGTCAGCGCATACGACTGTCAGCATAGCTGAAATATTACCATTAAAGCAGTGGACACATATTGTAATCCAGGGAGCAGGATTAAACAGGAATGATCTGACAGTATATGTAAACGGTAAACTTTGTCCTCTTGCAGTAATTGATCCTTCAGGTGCTTGTGGATGGGAGATAAGGTCTGGATCTACATTTACATTCCCCAAAAATTACACAGCCTTAAAGCAGCTGCGTTTTTATAGCAAGTTATTAAGCAATGAGGAGATAGCGGCCAATGCTGCTGAATCTTGTCTGGGGCTTAGCCCTGAGTATGATTCGGCGTTAACCGCAAATCTACTTAACTGGAGCCGTTTTAATACACCAGCACTGGGATCGGAAGGTACTTATGGCAGTGGTTCTACTACTGAAAGCCAATATGCCGGGGTTTATCCGCAACATACATTGACGACTTCTTATAGTTACCAGGCGCTGAATGGTATACAAGCACAGCACACACCTGACGGAGGCGACAGCCATTTCTGGTATGACATGCTGGGAAGAATGGTGGCATCTCAAAACGCAGAGCAGCTGAATGCCCAGGGACGCGGAGCAAATGACCGGTTTAGCTATACAGTATACGACAAGCAGGGCCGGATTATGGAAGTGGGAGAAAAGACGAATATTGCAGGGAAACCGGGTGTGCAGCCTTTCCTGTCTGGCGATGGCACGGGTAGTGTTTATTCGGCCACGGGACGAGAGATTACCAGAACTTATTACGATGTTCCTAAAAGTGGTACTGTTTCAGAGATCGCCGATGCGCAGGTTAACCTGCGCAAAAGAGTAAGTGCGGTCACTTATGGCGAAGATAGTAATGGAAATCCTCAACAGGCTACCTATTACAGTTATGATCAGATAGGTAATGTGAAAACATTGTGGCAGCAGATCGCAGGATTGGGTACAAAGCAATTTGATTACCAGTATGATCTTGTAAGTGGGAAAGTAAATAAAGTGCGATACCAAAGGGGCGGATCGGACCAGTTCATTTACGGCTATGAGTATGACGCGGAGAATCGCCTGACTAAAACAGTCACTGGCATTAACAGCGTATCCCAAGACGGTTGGGAAATGGAGGCCCCCCATGTAGATGCGGCTTACCGTTACTTCCTACATGGACCTCTTGCCAGGACAGAACTTGGAAATGAGCAGCTTGTGCAGGGACTTGACTACGCGTATACATTACAAGGATGGCTGAAGGGAGTAAATGGTAACTATCTGTCACCTGAAAATGAGATAGGAGGGGATGGTGCGCAAACTCCCATTGCTCGTGATGCATATGCTTATTCATTGGACTATTTTAATGGAGACTATAAAGCAATTGGTAACGGTGCAAACGCCTTCGCACTGAACTGGACTGAAGGTCAGCCTACTGACGCAGGGCAGAATCTCTTCAATGGAAATATTGCACGTAGTACCTTGGCATTGAAACGGGTCGCGGCACAGCAAACTGTAGGCTACAGTTACCGTTATGACCAGTTAAATCGCTTAAAAGGTATGCGTCAGCATCCTTTGGCAACTGGTGTCAGTAACTGGAGCCCTGCAACAGCACATGATCCATTCAGCGAATCAGTTACATATGATGGTAACGGCAACATTCTGAAGTATACCCGGAACGGTAGTAGCAGAAGTTTAGCCATGGATCAGCTGACTTATACGTACTCACGTGATGGAGCTGGTAACCTGCTGAATAACAAGTTGTCACACGTTGTTGATAGTGCAAATGATGCTTCATATACTGAAGATTTGAAAACTCAGACGGCAAATAATTACCTTTATGATAACATCGGTAATCTGATCTTTGATAAACAAGGTAAAATAGACACCATTAAATGGACCTTGTATGGAAAGATTGATACGATCATTAAGTCCGATGGAAGTTCTTTGGTATATCGTTATGATGCCGCAGGTAACCGGGTGTATAAACTCTATACTAAGGGCTCTGTTAAAGAAAGTACCTGGTATGTGCGTGACGCACAAGGGAACGTGTTAGCCGTTTATGGAAATAAGGACGGAGACAGTCAGGTATATTGGAAAGAACAGCATTTGTATGGTAGCAGTCGTTTAGGTATCTGGAGCCCTGATATGGATGCAAGTGTACTCCCTCAGAATCGAAGCGATACAAATTGGCTGAAAAAAGGCAATAAGCGCTACGAGCTGACGAACCACCTGGGGAACGTGCTGGCGACTATTTCTGATAAGGTTGTGGATTCGGTGATAGGTGGTGTTGTGGATCATTATGAGGCAGAGGTATTGAGTGCACAGGATTATTATCCTTTTGGTATGTTGCAACCTGACAGGCAGTGGGACCTTGGAAGTTATCGTTATGGGTTTAATGGGCAAGAGCACTCGAGTGAGGTAGGAGGTAATAATTATACAGCGCAGTTCTGGGAATATGATTCAAGGATAGGTAGGAGATGGAATCTGGATCCCAAGCCAATCGACGGTGTAAGTCAGTATTCGACTTTTTATTCTAATCCTATTCGTTATAGCGATCGACTGGGAGATACATTAAGAGGTGTAAATAATGCCTCAGCTGCAGAGCAAAAGAATATAATACATACTGTATTCAATCAACAAAATCGCGTTAAGGCATTATTCCAGCTGGGAGCGGATGGCAAAACATTTAATCAGATTAAACGAGATGCCTTTTTTGACGCATTGGATGCAGAATCGTCCTCTATGTCAGGAGAGTTAAGAGATGTCGCATGGGGGTATTTTAACGTGGTTAATCAATCGAATCTCTATGAAATATCATTTGTACAAAGCTCAGACGCTAGCCCGGCAGTAGGTTTAGATCCTGTTAAACATGCTTCTTATATTTCATATATAAATTCAAATATCCCTACAATGGGTGACTTTGATAGATTACTTGGAAGACAGGCGACTTTACCGACAAATAACCATAAGTATCTGGTTATTCAGACATCCGATATTAATCCAATGTTAAATGACTATGTGAGATGGGGCAGGTATGTGCCGCAGGCATCGTCGAAAATTGCAAATAATATACATGAATTGCTTGGCCATGCATGGCCATATTCTCTAGGTGTAGCAACTGCAGATGCTATCGAGTCCATACAGATGGAGAATATTTATTACAGGGCTATAGGACATCCGCAGAGGGACGGTACCGATCATCAAAATGGTGTTTTGCTTAACAGTAAAGTTGGGGCTTCTACTCCTATCCAGTTGAACGGAAATCGAGAAAGAAGATCATCCGTAAAAGATAGAGATGGGATAAATTTATTCTTATATGAAAAATATTAGTGCCTTATTAGTGATTTCAGTCATTTTCCTTAACAATTGTATTATAAATTGTTCGGAGGCGCATGGTAAAGCTTTGTATCCAATAGAGTCATTAAGGAATAGCGATGACGATTCGACTAGACTGGAGTTGGTTTATGGTAGAAATAAATTATTTTTTTCACAAGCTTTTAAAAGTTTAAATATCCCTTATAATAGGGATATTTATTTATTTTGTGAACATTTTTATATTAAATCTGGCTTCATTATATGGAATGTGAGTAAGAATAAATATAGGGTGGCATGTTATTCAATAAATACTAAATCAATACGTCTTGTAAAGCGAATTGAAGAGCA
Organism: uncultured Flavihumibacter sp.; assembly: GCA_902168105.1. GTDB lineage: Bacteria > Bacteroidota > Bacteroidia > Chitinophagales > Chitinophagaceae > Chitinophaga. The sequence goes on along the minus strand of CABHOY010000091.1, from coordinate 155,553 downwards.
AAAAGTGATTATAGAAAATTATTTTAGAGCCTACAATAACATAGAGGAAATTTATAAAGAACTGTCGGTACTGGATATTACAACTATCCCAAGATTGAAAATAGATCTAATTCGCTGCACTCTCAGCGAAAATGGCATTTATACATTCAATAGAGATGAGTTACATCATGGTGATAATAGTCAATACTTACTGAAGCTAGATTCATTGTTGGCTTGTAAAACTAAGACTCTGACCCAAGCTCGATAATGGTATTGAATATGAATTGATAGTGATTATGCTTTATAAAGGAGCCCATGTTATAATTGAGACTAAGGTGGAAAGTTCCTGATGATAATGTTAACCAGGGCGCTTATTCTAAGCATATTAGGGGGTCGGCTAGAGAGGATAATGCGGGCGGTTATCGTTATGGGTTTAATGGGAAGGAGAATGATAATGAAGTCAAGGGAGAGGGGAACCAGCAGGATTATGGGATGCGGGTGTACGATGGGAGATTAGGGAGGTTCTTGAGTGTGGATCCGTTAGGTTGGAAATATCCAATGCTTACAGCCTATCAATTTGCAAGCAATATGCCAACAAAATTCGTTGATTTGGACGGGGCAGAAGCAGATCCTGGTGAGTTTATGTTGTTAGCAGAACCACCTGGTGCAACTGATGACGAAATTCAAGGCTACAGAAAGGGACATATTGTCGTGGGAACTGCAAAAGGAATAGGGAATGTCATTCTTTACACAGTAGCTACAATAACACAGATTCCGGGAGCTATGCATTATGGAAATAAAATCCCGAAAGATAAGTGGGCAGAAAATTTCCCTGCAATTCCAAATAATAATGTAGTAAAAGATTTTATAGTTCCAATTCTTACAACACCGGTAGAGCTTGCAGAACAATTAAAAAAAGATCCACTAAATTTTGAGCTTTGGGGGCAAGCAATTGGGTTATTTGTAATGTACAAAGGGCTAATTCCAACACCCAAATATGCAAGTAACTTTAGAGAAGGGAATAAAATTCTTAAAATTTATAACAACAAAGATGTAACTCTTTTTTAGCAGAAAGCCCTGATGATATAGGATTTATGAAGGCAATGGGGCAGAAGGCTTCAGTTCGGATATTGGAAAACGGCAACTTCGATATTACTTTCATAGGGACAGAATTTAATAGGATATCAGCGATAGAGGAAGCAATCCACTATCAGCAGTATAAAAAGTATGGGGAGGCGTATGTTTCGGAACATTTGGCAGAATTGGAGGTTGAAGCTCAGAATATGTTATTAAGAATTGGCAAGAAAGAAGGATGGTCAAAGGGTGACATGGCAGAGATTGAAGGCGCGAAGAAAACTTGGGAAAAACTGGCTCAAAAGAAATAATTACTACAGCATGAAAGTTATTATTCTCGAAATTTACGAACTAACCAACAGGGTGATTTTGATAGCGGAGTTTGAAAAAGATGAGCACCCACATGCAGGTATGTACATTAAATCTGCTGGTGTGTATTTTAAGATTTTATCAGTTGGTTTAAAACGAAATTTAGCATATAATCCAAAGTATAAGGAAGTGCTGAATGAAAAAAATATTTTAGACTTCGATATTGTAAAGTCTCAGGAAGTATTAACATGTGTAGCTGTCGGTATGGTAGTGGATCTTGTTGCTAATGAATATTCCTAAGTATTATCAGCCATTACCGCAAGGACTTTGGGTCTATTATCATAATGGAAAAAAGGTGGGAGGCAAACAATATGTAAATGGCGTTTTGGTGTCATCTGAATATGGCGCTAACACTGTGAGCCGTTAAGGCTGTTTCTTGAGAAAGAACTACCCACAAACACCACAATAAACATGTTTGAAAAGAAATTTTTAGCTTATTTGTTATTTATTACTCTTATTGAAATAAGAGAACAAGCATATGAGAAGGGGGATAACCGTTTATATTGGTTATCAGATCTACTTCACAATATACCATTTAGATTGCTTGACGATGAATCTTCAAAGGCAGCCTACGAGGAGCTTGTTAGAGCAATCGAAACGTTAAAGATCGAAGGTTGGTTTAAACAAAGGACGCAAGAATTTTATCAACGATATCCTGAATATTTATCAGAATAGAATTGGGAAATAAAGCGTTTGTCGGCGAAAGTATGTGAAGTTATAAAGGACGATTTAGTAAGGTCTAGCTTCAGGCTGGATCTTTATTATTTATGATAAGCATGTCTTGCATTAGTATCTCTTAAGAGCATATCTAGGAACTTAAAGCATCGGCTTTATCTTGGGCTGCTTTTTTAATCGTAATAATGGTTGGTATTGAAGTTTTTCGGGACGAGAAAGGATTTAATAGGGATAACAGAGATGAGATTGACAGACTTGAGTATTATAAAAAAACGTTCCTGACAAATCAGAATAGCTAATACCATCCCCAACAAACCAATAATTTCCCTAGCTTTGCCCCCTACAAACACTTCCATGAAAGATTACAAAAAGCATTTCATCATCCCGGCCCCGCCGGAAGACCTATATAAAGCGCTCACCAATCCCACCACCATCCAGCTCTGGACTGGCGAACCCGCCGAAATGTCCACGGAGCCAGGTACCGAATTCGCTCTCTGGAGCGAAAGCATCGTGGGCATGAATCTCGACTTCGAAGAAGACAAGAAGATCGTTCAGGAATGGTATTTCGGTGAGCAGGAAGACGCGTCTATCGTGACGATCATCTTACATCCTAATAAAAAAGGCACGGACGTGGAGTTGAAGCATACCAACATCCCTGAGGAAGCCTATGAAGACATCGTAGAAGGCTGGAATGACTCTTACTTTGGCGCTTTAATCGACTTTTACACAGAATAGCCATGAAAGCCGCCAGTGTCAGCGAATTAAAGAAGGAATTACAGGAAGTTCCACCGGCGCAGCTGGTGGAATTATGCCTGCGTCTGGCAAAGTTCAAGAAGGAGAATAAGGAGTTGCTTAACTACTTGTTATTCGAATCGCACGACCTCCAGGCGTATATAGAAGCTGTAAAGGAGGAAATGGACGAGGCCTTTGCCGAAACAACGAAGCAGCACATCTATTTCGTCAAGAAGCATCTGAGGAAGGTGCTAAGAGCAGTAAATAAACATATCAAATACACCGGCTCTAAACAAGCCGAAGTTGAGCTGCTACTGTATTTCTGCACAAAAGTGAAGAAGTCAGGCATAAAGGTAGGAGAGAGTGTAGCGTTGACCAAACTCTATATCACCCAGGTGAAAAAGATCGAGAAATCTATTTCATTGCAGCATGAAGACCTGCAGCATGACTATAAGAGACAGCTGGAGAGGCTGTAGTGTTATTCAGCCCCTTCAGCCATATCCAGTTCCAGTAGTTTACTAACCCCGGCATATTCGGCCGCTGCTTCCGGACATAAAACCGCCCCCAAAGAAGCCACAACTTTTTTAGCTAGTACGTCTATATCTGCAGTACTGGTAGTGAGGAAGGAAGGAGTATGTTCCTTCATCTGTTTCAGCAGGTTATTTTTGTGTTGTATAGAGATTCCGGCAAGTTCTTTCAATCTTTCAGAAGTCGTATTATACAATTCTTCATAATAAAAAAGGATGTTCATAAAAGCACTCATTTGAAAGACAAATGTATGCCTTAGACTATAATGAAAGCTATATAGAAATCTTATGATCCATAAGATTTAGTTATAGATAGATTTTGCTAATTTGATGAACCGCTTATTCAGCTCACTGGTTTCCCCCTTTCGTTGTATAAAGTAAAAGCTACGTTCAATACGGAGGCCTTCGAAGTTGAGGATGGCTAATTCCCCTAGTTGCAGCTCCTTAACGATGGACCTGGTAGAGAGAAAGCCGACACAACCGGATTCTACGAGAAAGTTCTTTAAGGCTTCGGTTCCACCCAGACGAACGCTGATCTTGAGATCGTCAAGACCTATCTTACTTTTCTTTAATCCTTGCTTAATAGCTTCGAGGGTACCGCTACCACGTTCTCGGATGGCGATTGGCATGTTGAGAATATCCTTCACCGCGTATTCCTTCTTCTTCACGAGTGGGTTATTATGACTGCAAACGGCCACGATCTGGTCTTTGAGAAAGGGCTGATAGGTCACATTGCTCAGTTTGCCCTTTTCTTCCGTAACACCGATGTTGATCTCCTTATTCAGCAGAGCGTCGAGTACGATCTCACTGTTTCTATTTAACAGTGAGATCTCCACCCGGGGGTATTCCTGGTTAAAGGCGGACATTACCCGTGGAAGAATATACAACGCAGCCGTCGTACTGGCGCCCAGGTTAAGCACACCGCTTGCCTGTAATTTGTCCTGCATGACGGAAATATCAAACTCAGTCTCCTGCTGGATCATCTTGACGGTTAACAGCCTTTTATATAGCAATTGCCCTGCCTCCGTCAGCTCAATATGCAGTCCTTTACGCTCGAACAGTTTCGTCTGATACTGCTCTTCCAGGCTTTTAATATGCCCGCTCACTGCAGGCTGGGAAATAAACAATACCTCACTTGCCCTCGAAAAACTCTTCTCGCGGGCTACTTCCATAAATACCAGATGCCGGGTCGATAACATAACCTTGTATTTACAACCAAGGTATTCAAAATAGCGAACTATAACCCTGGAAAAATTATCCGTCACAATATCAACTACTTAACTATTTGGCACAACTTAAACTTTCAGAATATTTTGAAAGTTCGAATATAAGTACATAGATTTGTATCACAAAAGCAACCTTCTGCCAGTCACCAAAAATGTACCCGGTATGAACACACTCGCTTACATCATTTATCTCATCATTACCTACCTGATAACAGTGCGCGTGGGCTTCGTCTTTTTCCGTAACGGACGGGTTTTTATCCTTAATCTGCTCAACAACGATGTCTCCCTGACCGATGCTATTAATCGCATATTACTCGTCGGTTATTACCTCGTAAACCTGGGATACGCCGCACTGATGATCAGCACCTGGGATGATATCTTCAGCTGGACAGGACTGTTGTTTTCAGTAGTATTCATGACCAGTAAGATACTACTTACACTGGCCGTGATGCACTACATCAATATGCTTGTAATTTATCTCATCAGTAAACGTAATAAATCAATTTTTCACCCTTAAAACACTGTTGTATGGAACCGACTCTTAACTTCATTGCTTATCTGATCTATCTGCCTGTAGTGATAGTCCTGACATGGTATGTAGCACACACACTGTTTAAAAACAGCAAAGTGTTTATGCTGGATATCTTCCATGGCAAAACGGATATCGCTACAGCTACCAATAAGCTGTTCGAGACTGGCTTCTATCTGCTCAACCTGGGCTTCGCTTTCTGGATCATGGAAATATCATATGGCATCGGTAGCAACCGCAGTATGCTGGAAGTACTGAGCGCCAAGATCGGTGGTTTCTGTATCTACCTGGGCATCATGCTGTTCTTTAATCTTTACCTGTTCTTCAGGGGCAGAAGGATCGCAAAAGCGAAATCACTGGCCCTTGCACCTCTTCCAAAAGTTGAAGGATAAACTGCGGTCTGTCATTATCCCTATACCGGCCTTCACTGTTTTGCTAACCTCGGGCTTCAGATGCTATGGCACATGTCATGGCATCTGAAGCGTTTCCATACATACACAGAAACGCCTGCTCCGCTCACGGAACAGGCGTTCTTCTTTTTTAGTAATGACGATCTTACTGTATCAACAATTTCTTCGTGATCACTTTCGCTCCCGATACATATTTAACCACATATACACCTTTCGGTAACTGCGGAAGATTCAGCCGTACTTCAGCCTGTGCTTTTGCTGTATACACCTGTTTACCATTGAGGTCATACACAAACACATTACCTGTACCGCTATGATTAGATATCATGATCTTCGCCTGCCCGTCTGTCGCCGGATTAGGCAGGATACGGATCTCAGGCTCCTTCTCTATACCAAAATTCGCGTGTTTCACCGCTGTGGTAGTAGCTGCCGCAGATGCATTAGCCAGTATCACCGTTCCATAACCTGATGTATTCTCATAGTTGAACAAGGTACCGAACCATACCGCCTGGCCATCACGTGCACCTCCATTATCATCATCATCATAACCAGCGTCAAAACCGAATGATACACCCGCTGCCGGCGTGATATTCAGCTGTGACCACGGAATGCTGATCTCAACCGTATAACCGCCTGTTATAGCAGCATACGCATGTTGTACGCCCGTAACACCTACCTTGCTGAACAGTGAACTGCTATTGTATTGTTTGATGAACTGATTATCTCTGCCATCAAATACAGTCAGCTTATTGTTATTCGCATCAATGAATATTTCCACTGCATCATTATCCCACGCATCAGGAGAATCTGAATGTAATGCGCCATCTAACACCCTCACACCGATGTAGAGATTATTCGCATCCCACAGCACACCAAATGTAGCGGTATTATTAGGCGATCCTGTCGTCACTTTGCTGATGCTTTGCGACAAGTTCCAGCTGCTTTCACTCAGACTGCCATTCACCGTAATAGTACCCGATGCCGGACGTGCTAATACAGTTCCTGGCTGATTAGGATCAGTAATAGTACCCACTACTACCTGTACCTGATCACTGCTTGTCAGACTACCATCACTTACCGTCAGTTGGAACACATACGTACTTCCATTCGTCAATCCGGATACTACCGGAGACGATATAGTAGTACTACTAAACGTAACATTCGGTCCACTCACTTTCGTCCAGCTGTAAGTCACGGCATTACCTTCAGGATCAGCTCCTGTACCCTGTAATGTCACTGTAGTCGTATTGGCCGCCAGTGTGCGGTCAGTACCCGCATTTACCACCGGTGGCTGATTCGGAGTGCCACTGCAGGTTGTCAGGTAAACCGTGCCAAATACAGAGGGATTGGAGAACGCCGTGGAATTAGTTGCAAATGATGCGATCTGTGCATCGCGCGTACCGTTATTATCATCATCATCTATCTGAACATCCAGTCCGAGCGGTTTACCCACAGATGCTGTCGTTCCAATAGTCGACCACGGAATAGCTACTTCCAGGTTATACCCCGTCGCCGTAGCATACTGTCTGAAATTAATCCCCGTAGTCCTCGTAGCAGAATTACCTCCTGTATGTACCACGTTATCATTCCAGCGGAAGCCAAGCTGAAAATCATTCAACCCGTCATAGGTAGCAGTCTTGCTGTTATCACCATCGATGAATATTTCCACCACATCATCTTCCCACCAGCTGGCGCCGGAGTCAGATATTCTTGTAGCATCATTCACCTCTACCAGCAAATAAAGATTTGTATTGTCATACATCGCTCTCCACTTACCCGCATAATCAGATGGTAGACCTCCCAATATCACGTTGCTGATATTCCTCACCGGAGCGATCGACCAGGCTGCATCAATCGTATTATCGATAACAGGCGCTGTTCCCGATACCTGTGCTATCACCGGCGATACACAAGGTGGATTGTCATTATCCGCAATAGTGATCACCGCTACCGTATCTCCTCCCAGGTTATAAGAAGCATCTTTCTGTAAGGTCAGTCGTACTGTCTCCGGACCTTCAAACGCAGCATCATTCACCGGCGTTATATTGATAATGGCAGATGGTTGAGCCGGTGTCAGGGTAATGGTACCGCTTAACGCCGGACTGGCACTATAATCGCTCGTACTGGCCGTACCCGCCACCGTATACTTAACATTGATACTTTGCGACAGCGAAGAAGTACTAACAGTGAATCTGCCCGCTGTACCATTCTCCGATGCATTCGCTATCGTTGCCAGTACATTGACACCCGGCAGTATGGACACCTTTCTCACAGCAGTAAAATTACCATTGGCTGTAGTCACAGTAATATTTGATACGCCAATCGCCAGTGCAGTCACTTTACCCGTCGCATCTACAGATGCTACGGACGGATTAGAACTGCTCCAGGTCACGTTCTTATTGGTAGCATCTACCGGTATGATATCGGCCGATAACTGCAATATCTGTCCTTCTGTAAGCGTAGTATCATTCGCCGGTTTGATGCTCACACCCGATACTGGAATATTGATATTCTGTATGATCAGCTGAAAGCCCGTATTACGATTTAAGTAAGCACCTGATTCCGCATTAGTGACAGTAAGATTGTTAAACGTAGCCGTTTGCGAACCGGCCTGCACATACAGGCCAAAACCGCCATAAACATCCGATGGTACATCGCGCACCACAGGGTCTAATCCTGTACCATCAATAGTGGTATTATTAAACACCAGATGATGCAGATTATTACCATATATCTGTATACCATCACGCTGAGAACGAAGAATAGTATTGTTATCAAACTGCATGTTAAATATGCCACTACCACCAGCGTAGAATTCTATAGCACCTCTTTTCTGGTCCCACAGATCATAACTGGTACCACAACCCGTCATGGTGTTTTCATACACCTTGATCACATCTCCCGGATACTCAAATGTAAATCCGGGGAAGTCGTTCGTAAAGCGGATAGCAGAACCACCCACACCATCTTTGATCAGGTTATGATGGATCTCATGTCCGGTACCGCCGAACAGCGCAATACTTCCCGCCCGCCAGTTATTTTCAATCGTATTATACCTGAAAATATTATTGCGACAGGTCTCATTATTACCAGCTACATTCGCAGGCCATACAGCCAAACCATCATCACCATTATTTCTTACGCTGGATTGTTCAACTACGGAGTTCGAAGTACCCTGACAGAAGTTAACACCATCTGCATAGTTGTTCCTGATACGGCATCTTGAAATAACAAGGTCCCTGGTAACATCAATAGGATACGGTGCATCATAACCTGCTATCCAGAAACCGCACTCAAAGTGCTCCACCCAGATATCATGTATACGTGATCCGGTACCATATGTACCCATAAAACCTTTATAGGTCTTATACATTTCACCCGGCAACCTCGGATTAGGCTCGTCGTATTTTAGTCGGTCATTGTTGATAGTACTAAGTGTAAAATGAGAGATCTCCACATTGCTGGCGCGACCCATAAAACCGCCCCAGAATTGTTTGTCGGTAGAGAAGAACACTTCCGTATACCAGATACCGGCGCCCTGTATCTTCAGATTACTAACATTCAGTGCCACCTTATCACTCAACATAAAACGGCCTGCCGGAATATACACATGTTTACCCTGCGCCGAAGCAGCAGCAATACAGGCATTGAAGGCGGCGAAGTCGTCATTCTGATCATTCGCTACCGCACCATAGTCAGTCACAGAAAGATAGTTGGCAGGTTGACCAAGTGCGGCAGGCACCGGCTCCAGCTCAACGAAGTCAACGCCATAAGTAATAGCATCCCCATTGTCTTTCCGGATACTGAGTTTATCGCCCGCATTCAGCGGATTGTCCAGCCGGAAATGCACCTCGTCAAAACGCATGAAGGTTTTGCCACCAGGAGTTTGTACAGGATCGGCCGCCGGGAAATACTGATAGGCCCAATAGGAGGAGAGATTGATATTCCTCACCTTGGTACCATTCACATACACACCCAGCGCACCAGTTCTTCCTGCACCGGTATTATCATCGGGCATGGTAAAACGAAGTGTCACGCCTTGCGCAGCTTGCGACAACGTCCATTCAATACTTGCATTATTACTACTAAGGCTCACATACTTCTGGTCTGAAGCCTCTGAGGCAATATCAGTCTGGATGAACTGAGGTGATTGCTGTAATGCTGCACCACCATCCAATGTAGCGTTCTCTGATTCATAACGGGTGTAAGGCAATTGGTAAGCACCGCGGGGTAATCCATCGCTTTGTGCAAACAAGGCCGCGCTGAATAGCAGTAACAGCATAAAGAGTGAAGACCGGCGCCAGCCAGGCACTTTCCTGAGTTGTTTAAGCCGGGCAGGACTTGCCTGCATAATGGACGCGGCATACCGCGCTTTCGAGGGAAAAGAAAAGGGTTTTCTCATTATAGTAGGTATTTAGAGACAGGAGTATTTCCCAGGATCTCTCAGAGTCAACAACGTGGTAATATTTTTTCATCCGTGGTAATACCAAAGGAAGCGAAGTAGACTGAGATGGGCAAGTAGTACGGAGAAAATATAGAAAATACAGCCTTTACATAAGTATGGAAGGATTATAATTGTTTCAGAATGAACGTACTGCAGATATATGGTTATCTTGATTGATATAGGGTATTTTGAGGCGGCGCTGCATTCATAAACCAGATATGGAGATCCTTTAAACAGGATTGGGGCTTGAATATTTTACTTATTTTAGCCGCTACCTGTGAAATAAATATCTATGGAATTTAACACTTATGAGAATTATTGTACTTCCTTTTACATGCTTTTAGGGGGGATTGTGATTGGGACATCGGTGATGGCTGCCCTGTGCGGGAAGGTCGGTCTTCGTGCCTCATTAGCTATTTCATCCGTTCTGGTAGTATCATTCCTGACTTTCACCGACGTCCTTTCCGTTAATATTGTTGATGATCATTTAGTTCTGAAGACCGTACAGCTATTTAAGAAAAAAAGGATCCTGATGAATATTAAAGAAGTAGAATTGCAGCTTTATTACGTTCGTCCCCGAAGCATGGGCCGTGGAAAATATGCTATGCGTGTTATCAGGAACAATAACGTCCTTTATACACTAAAGTATGATAAGGATAAGATTAATGATTTCATTCAGGAGTTTAATCAAAAGAAAAGCAGCTATTTGAACCTTAAAAGAAATATGATGGAAATTGACGCACCGTTTTCGGGCGACAATATATAAATACAATATTTGCAGTGCTACTTATTTTAATGACTACCCTGAAATAATAACAATGGAATTTAAGACCGCTAAAAGTTACTACATTACCTTTGGCATGATAGTGACCGGAATTCTGATCGGAATATCGATGGGCGTCCTGTTTGGGAAGATGAACTGGCCGGTCATATTAATTCTTTCGGCAATAATTCTGATACCTTACCTGTTTTTCACCGTTATTCTTTCCATTAACCTGGTTGATGATCATATTGTGCTGAAGACCACGCATCTTTTTAAAGAAAAAGCAACACTCATTAATATTAAAGAAATAGAGCTGCAGCTTTATTATACACCCCCTAAACCCAGGAGAAAGGGATTCTATTCCATGCGTATTATCAGGAATAATAATGTCCTTCATGTAATTGAGTATGATATGAAGAAGCTCAGTGCTTTCATCCTGGATTTTAATCATAAAAAGGCGCAGGTGCTTAGCCCTAAAAAAGCATATAATGGAAATTAAATCACGGGATTCCAGGACAAGCTTGAATAACAGTGGTTTGGAGCCGTTTTTTCGTTGACCAAAACATCTGGCGTCCAATAGAAATAGAGCATATTCCCCTCGAAATCACTTATTCCGGGTCTACTGGCAAACCAAAAGATGCTATATTAAATGTGTTCGAAGGCACAAAAGGCATTTATCAGGTATATGGCAGCTATGGCTTTACTGAAGATCAGTTTAAGGAACTGATAATGGCTTTCAACGATTTAAAGGCTAAAGATGTAGAAGTTAGCAAAACGCTATTATAGACATCTATCTTAAACTGTGAAAGCGCAGCCCTGGACAAACCAATATCGTCTGGGCTCCTTACATGAAACCGCCTGCAGTTCTTGTTCCTTCCCTCGTTGCAGGAATATTCCTTTACGAAGGTTTTATATAAAGTGATGGCTCCACGTTTATTGTTCCCCCTTTTATTATGCAAATTTTTTGCCGCCTTACATTTACCAAACTTCACCCTTTCTTCAGATAATTGATCCGGCAAATAGGCCGCCTCTAAAACAATCAACACGTAATCAATATCAAAGCCATCTTTCAATAATCCCATCGCTTTCCCCACCAGTTCCCGGTATTGTTTATACACCCGGGAATCTGCAGGCATTCGCTTGTAGATAAGTGAAGCAATGCCTGACGCCTTTTTTAACCGTCCTGCGTTCTCCATTGTCCTTGCAAACGCCGGATCGCGCTTTACGCGTTTCCCTGTGAGCGAACTTTTAGTACGCACGATATACTCACCCTTCATAAAATAAATGGTGAGATTATCTCTGGTACCAATAAATGGAGGCAAGCCTCCAACAAACTTTGCCATAAGCCATCAAACTTTTAAAGACGCAGATACAGGATCAGCATCCGCATCCACTACGAATATACCTACTCCCATGGATACGTCGTGTTAACGCCATATCAACAGCTGGTTTAAAGCGTACTTTATGCCGGATTTGCCAATTATGCCGTTTTTGCCGCAGTTGAAATACTCCTGGAAGATCACAATGAAGACCAGTAACCCCCCAAAAATATACAGACAATAAATTGAGCAGAGGACAATGACCATTCCCGCCCCAAAATATTTTCAGCCTGGCGGTTCAGGAAGCACAAAAATGGGCCTTCGTTTCTTCGACACACGATTGATGTCGCTCCATAAGAGATCTCCAAGCTCATTCGCTTGAAAAAGCCCAAAAGACATCCAACCGAAGAAACACAGACCATTTTGTGCTTCCTGAAAAGCACAGAAAAAAAATATTCGCTAACAACAAACCATGAAAAATAAATAACTGTAGTATTGACAATTATATTATATTCATCCTGAATTTCACCGTTAGCATGAAAAACGCCGGGAGTACTGACCGGCCCGGACCTCTAGTGTATTAACAAACCTCAGAACCCAACTTAAAACCCATCGTTATGAAAACGCTCTACGCATTTTTAGCGATGCTGCTATTAACCTATGCCCAGGGTTTTTCGCAGCAAGCTAACCCAACAACCTATTCAGGTACCGTAACAGATTCAACAGGCGTCCCAATACCGGGAGCAACAATAGCAGTAAGAAACAGTAACAAAGGAGTTGTAACAAAGAATGACGGCTCATTTACCATTCAAGCCACGCCCGGCACAACAATTTATGTCAGCATCGTAGGCTTCCAGACCAAAGAAGTACTACTCGGAGATCAAACAAAATTACAAGTAACAGTTACCTCACAAGCCAGCAACCTTACCGACATCGTCGTAGTAGGATATGGTGTCCAGAGAAAGGCGTCCGTTACAGGGGCCGTAAGCACCCTTAAATCGGACGATCTGGTGCGAACGCCATCAACTACCACATCGGCTGCTTTGGTGGGAAAAATGCCCGGTATTACGGCCCGCGCTACCGACTCCCGGCCAGGTAACGGTACGAACATCCAGATCCGTAACCTCGGTAGCCCCCTTTTCGTGATCGACGGCGTACCCTATACCGGTAGTACCACCCCGACCGCCTTCGGGTTCACCACCGGCTCCGGACAGGACATCTTCAATAACCTCGGACTGGACGATATCGAAAATATCACCATCCTGAAAGATGCTTCCGCCTCCATCTACGGACTAAGAGCAAGTAACGGCGTAGTACTCGTCACCACCAAGAAAGGTCGCAAGAATGAACAACCCAGTATCAACCTTTCCGGCTATTATGGTTTTCAAAACTTCACCCGTTATCCTTATCCCGCTAACGCCGGACAGTACGTGCGTGCCCTGGTGGAGTCAGAACAAAACCTCGGACGTGACCCCTCTCTGCTCTATAACCCCACTGAACTGTCTAAATGGGAAGCAGGCACAGAAAAAGGATACAAGAGCTACGACTACTACAAAGAAGTGCTCCGTCCCAACGTACCGCAATACTACGTTAGCGCCAACGCCTCCGGTGGTTCACAACGTTCCAGTTACTATATGTCAGTCAGCCGCCTGAAACAGGATGCAGTGGTCAAAGATTTCAGTTTCGAACGTACCAACCTGCAGGCAAACCTGGAAACCAGCCTGGCAAAAGGTCTAAAGGTAGGAACACAGATCAGCGGCAGACTGGAAAAAAGACACCAGGTAGGTGTACCAGGTCTGGACGATTACTTCAACCCATTCCTCAGTATCTTCAGTATGTGGCCCACAGAAAGTCCGTACGCTAACGATAATCCCAACTACATCCATCAAACGCATAACGTCAACGTGAATCCTGTCACTTACAGAGATGACGTTACCGGTTATGTAGACGAATGGTGGAGAGGTATGAACGTCAATCTCAACGCGCAATACGACTTCGGCTTTGGCCTCAGTATGAAAGGCGTGTACTCCTATAACTTCCTCAACGAGGAATTTGACGGTTTCGAATACACCTGGAACGCCTACCGTTACGATGCTGTAAACGATAGCTATTACACCGAACCAGGTTTCGGTAACCAGAACCCATGGAGGGAGCGGCATAAAAGGAATGTGATCTCCCGATATGCACAGTTCCAGTTAAACTTCAACCGCAAATTTGGCTCGCATAACATATCCGCCGTTGCAGCGTATGAACTGTCCGACTACGATAACTCATACTATGTAGTGCATACCATTCCTTCCAACAACTATGTACCCACACAGTACCTGGTAGAACAGGATTATCTGTCCGACGAATGGTCGCTGGAAGCACGTGCCGGTTATATCGGAAGGATCAACTACGATTATAAATCAAAATACCTCCTGGAAGTACTCGGCCGTTATGATGGTTCCTATCTTTATGCCCGAGGTAAACGCTGGGGTATCTTCCCCGGTGTATCATTGGGTTGGAGACTATCTGAAGAACCCTGGCTGAAAGGCCGTTTCGGCGATGCACTGAACGACCTGAAACTAAGGGCTTCTTATGGCGAAACAGGTAGTGAGATCGGTTTCTCGAACGGAAACCCTCCCAATGCATTTGATTACCTCTCAGGATATAACTTCAACCAGGGTGGCGCTGTGTTGAATAGCAGTTATGCGATCGGTCTGCGGCCCCGCGGACTACCAGTAACTGAATTGTCCTGGGTGAAAAACAAGACCATCAATGCAGGTATCGACTTCACCGTGTGGAACAATCGTATCAGCGGTCAGGTCGACGTGTTCGAACGTCGCCGTTCAGGACTGCCTGCCGCCCGTTATGATGTATTACTGCCCAGCGAAGTAGGATATTCTTTACCCAACGCAAACCTGAATGCAGATGCTACACGCGGTATTGAAGGAATGGTAGCCTATACCGGACAATCCGGTAAAGTGAATTACTCTTTAGCGGTGAATGCGACCTACGCCAGAATGAGGTCTGTAAGCACTTACAAACCCCGCTTCGGAAACGCCTGGGACCAATACCGTAATTCAATCGAAGACCGTTGGTCAAACGTAACCTGGGGATATCATGTGATAGGCCGCTTTGAATCCGAAGAACAGATCAAAACCTATGGTGTCGATAATGACGGACAGGGAAACCGTACAGAACTGCCTGGCGATTTTCAATACGAAGACGTCAACGGCGATAAGATCATCAACGGCCTTGACCAGCGTCCTATCGGATATGCACAAGGCGCACAGCCCTACGTGAGCTTTGGCATCAATGGCAGTGTCGCCTGGAAAGGCATTACGTTGCGCTTCGACTTTGCAGGTGCTACAATGCAGTCCTTCCTGCGCGACTGGGAACTGCGTTATCCCTTTCAGAACAATGGTTCGTCGCCGGCATATATGCTGACCGACCGCTGGCACAGGGAAGACCCCTACAATAATTCTAGCCGCTGGATAAGTGGCAAGTACCCCGCCATCAGAAAGGATAACACCACACACGTGAATTATGCTGTAAACGATTTCTGGATCACCAACATACGCTACATCAGGTTGAAGAATTTAGAATTAGGCTACAACTTCTCACGTGATCTGATCAAACGTGCCGGCCTCGCCGGACTACGCGTGTATGTAAATGGAACTAACCTCTTCTCCCTCGATAATGTGAAAGAATATGAAATAGACCCTGAGATCAGTTCCACCAACGGATTGGTATACCCGCAGCAACGCTTGTACAACTTTGGTTTTAACGTATCCTTCTAACGCTCCTTAATGTTTATTTTATGAAACGACTATATATACTTTGTCTGATCACAGGCAGTTTCCTGTTGCTCACAGGCTGTATGAAAGACTGGCTGGACAGGGAACCACGTACTATTTTGTCTGACGAACAGGTTTGGAACGACCCTAAACAGATCACCGCATTACTCGCTAACTTCTACGACAGGATCCCTTCCGAAACAGGATTGGGAGACGTCAATGATGGTGCCGACGGCAGATTGTTCCAATGGCGCAATATGGCCAATTATGATGAAGCCATGTGGAGTGGACAGTCTAATGAAGATGGCCGTAATAACATTACTTCTTATGGCTTCGGTAGCTGGTATCTGTGGAACTACTCCTACATCCGCGATATCAACCTCGCACTGGAGAATATAGAGAAGTACGGTATCAGCCTACCGGATGAGTCAAAGAAACAGTATTCCGCCGAACTGCGTTTCCTGCGGGCCCTTAACTACTTCAATCTGGTAAAGAGAATGGGAGGTGTACCATTGGTAACAAAACAACTTATCTATGACTATTCAGGTAATGTGGCCGACCTGCAACAACCGCGAGCGAAAGAATCAGAGATCTATGATTTCATCGGGTCAGAAGTGGATGCGATCAAAGACCAGCTGGGCAATGCAGGTAGTACCAGCAGAGCAAACAAGTATACCGCACTGGCGCTGAAAAGCCGTGCAATGTTATATGCCGGCTCCATCGCGAAATATAACAATCTGATGCCTGTACCTATTACAACACCCGGAGGTGAAGTAGGCATACCCGCTGGCATGGCGAACGCCTACTATCAGAAAGCGCTCGATGCTTCAAAAGAGATCATCAACAGCGGGCCATACACTCTATATAAGAACAACCCTGACCCGGGTGAGAACTTCTACGAAGCAGTTACAAAGAAAGCGACAAACCGTGAAGTGATCTTCGTAAAAGATTATCTGTACCCTACACGCAGACACTGGTTCTCGTACGATAATATCGCGCGTGGTATCAGGGAAGATAATCTGGGTTCTTCTTCAGTGGTGCCTTCACTGAACCTGGTGGAGAGTTTTGAATACCTGGATGGTTCCAATGGTGCATTGAAAATACGCACGCCCGATAACAGCGACTATATCTACTACAATAGCCCGTCAGATATCTTCGCAAATAAAGACAAACGTTTATATGGTACCATCATCTATCCGGCCGCTTCCTTCAAAGGTTTGACGGTGACAATACAGGCCGGCGTCATGGTATGGAATAGCGGCCGTAACGCATACGATATGATCGAGGGTAGTGACCTGGGAACAACCTACAGCGACGGCAAACTACTCACTGCTTCTTCAGGTCCGCATCGCTCCATACAAGAGGTATCCAATACGGGATTTTACATAAGAAAGTTCATCGATCCCAATGATAAAACAAGTACCCGTGGCATACAAAGCGATGTATGGTGGGTATGGTTCCGGCTGGGAGAAATATACCTCAATGCAGGAGAAGCGGCTTTCGAGCTCGGACAAACAGGTGATGCGTTGCTTTATATCAACGCACTACGCGAAAGAGCAGGCTTCGGCGCTAATAGCCTTACATCATTAACCATAGACAGGATCAGGAATGAACGCAGGGTGGAACTGGCGTTTGAAGATCATCGCTTATGGGACCTGAAACGCTGGCGTATTGCCGATAAGATCTGGAATGGAAATGCATCCAATCCCGACGCTATGATCTATGCATTGTATCCCTATCGCGTAATACGCCCTGGAGATGCCAATCGCGATGGCAAATATATCTTTGTAAAGATGATCGCGCCGCGTTTCAGAGCACCACGTTTTTTCCAGCTGGGTAATTACTACACTGCTATTAACCAGGCAGTGCTGAACAACAACCCGAAGATCATCAGGAATCCATTTCATTAACCTGTTAACACACACGATATGAATAGCATACTATCATCCTCTTTCATCGCCATGTTATTATGCATACTGGCCACCGGATGTAAAAAGGATAACTTCGAAAAGCCATCGTCTACACTTTCAGGTACAGTGGTCTATAACAAAGAAGCAGTGGGCGTCCGCTCTAACGGTGTACAACTGGAACTCTGGCAACATGGTTTTCAGCTGTTCACTAAAATTCCGGTACATGTAGGGCAGGATGGAAGTTTCTCTGCCTCACTATCCGATGGCGCTTACAAACTGGTACGACTACCTGGAAACGGTCCCTGGATTAATAACACAGACTCTATCGATATTACTGTAAATGGTAACACGGTAGTAGAGGTACCGGTACAACCCTATTTCATCATAAAGAACGCTACCGCCGCTAAAGCAGGGACCGGGGTTACAGCTACGTTTTCGATAGAAAGAGTGAATACTTCTCAGCCGCTGGAATCCGCATCGTTATACGTAGGGAAAACGAATATTGTAGATGCGGTGAATAATCTCGGCTCCACAACCCTCAGTGCCGATGTAATAGGAGACATTACAAGCCCTGTTACGATCAATGTGAGCATTCCTGCAGCCCTGGCAGGGCAATCATTTTTTTACGCCCGTATAGGCGTTAAAACAGCAGGTGTGGCAGAGCGGATCTACACACAACCAATTAAGATTGAATAGATAGGACTCATAATTACTCTTTTAAAGCCCGCCGGAAGCGCCTTTCCTTTTTGGCGGGCTTTGTAATATCCTGTAAACCAATTGAACAAATCAAGTAGCATCTTTTAGTTTAAAATATTATTTTTATTCAAAATGTAGAAGAATGTACCTGGAAATACTGAAGCAGAACCTACTATCCCGATGGAAACAGGCATTTCACGAGTTTGATCGCTTACAGGAATATAAAACCAACGTCACTTCCGAAAAATACATCCCAGGCTTCCGCTATGATCTTGACGACTATGGCACACCTGCATTTATGCAACCCGAAGAAAAACTATTTCCCGTAGCAGCAGTCAGGGAGATCGGCGACTATCATTTTTACGGCTTTGCAGCTGACGGATTACCCTGCTTCACTTCTTATGGCCATGCTATCAACAATGTGTTCTGGGAAGGTTATTACTCCTATAGTGAAGAATGGGTCGAGTATGTGGAATATAACACCGTTACAAAAATACCCTCAGGCATTAAAAGGGTCCAGTTTGATGCGAACGGGCAGAAAGTGGCTTATCAGTCTTTAACAGTCAATGGGAGAGGAGTAGGGGAAGAATATATCGAGATGAGCGCAGATGAGATGATTGAGAGTATCACGAGTTATGAGCATTCACTCTTCTGTAACATAGAAAAATATGAACTGACTGCAGGCCGTATTGAAAAAGCATACTGTCTCGGTATCACACCTGGCGAAGGCGAATTCAAATACGAGAACGTCTATACATACACCAGTGATGGTATCCTGGACGAGATCAGGACCATTCACGAAACAGGGGAAAATGAACTGTCTTACGCAAGGCCCGACAAGAAACTGGATGTACAAACCCTGATGGCGACTGTTGCAGAGAATATGGCCATCGCAGTTGCTGATGCACTGGAAGAACAGGAAGTGGATACTCCTTTGTCATTACTTGAGTTGAGTTATCATTATGCGGATGTTTACATCCCTTCGCTGTCTCCCCGCTCTGTCGCTTTCACAAAGAAGATCTCCAAACAACATCCTGATGAAGATATCTTTGATCTTATCTTCCTGGCGACCGAACTGGATCATACCTATCTTGACATCAGACGTGAGAAATTTGAACGTCCTTTTACCCAATTGATGAAGATCATCAGCAAAGAAGAGAAATGGGAAATGGGTAGCCTCTTATTGCGTAAAGTAGCACATATACTTACATCAGAGAAGCTATTCGGCAGGCTTCCTGTCGGAGAAGAATTTGCAGCGTATGCTGTTGACTGGGGTGTGGAAATGGAAGACTTTGAAGATGTGCTGAAAGAATGTGGTGTTGCCGGAAAAACCATCACATCGTGGAAAGAGCGGGGTTGGTTATAGCATACGACAGGCATAAAAAAAGTTACAGCCACTAAGGGCTGTAACCGAGAGTTCTAAAATAACCACTCTTCTGGGGGGATGTTTAATCAAAAAGTTTACGACACTGCAAAATGAAAAAACTCATTATTATAGTATAGGTGAAAGTATAATAAAATTGACCTCACGCTAATGAAGTCTAAAGTTGCCCATAAATGTTTGTTCTCTTAATATTGTCCCTAAAATGAATGCTGCTCTACGTGCACAGATATAGAATAATTCTAATAATGATGGTACTTACGTATGAATTTAACATATGGATTTACAGAATGAAAAAAATGTAGTTTTTTTTCACAACACGCCGCTTGACGTCCTATATTTGTGACGAATCAGATTTAAAATCAACCGATAATGGAATTTGCTCAACCTGACAGGGAAATATTTAATCAGCTGGTAACGATGAAGATGCCTTACGGCAAATACAAGGACGTATTGCTGTGCGATCTGCCGGTTTCGTACCTGGAATGGTTTCAGCGTAAAGGGTTTCCGGAAGGCAAGCTGGGGATGCTGCTGGCTACGCTGTATGAAATAAAACTGAACGGCCTTACGGGGCTGCTCACTCCCCTTAAAGGAAGATAGTTTATGGAAATGATCATTTCAGCTCCTTGAACACCACAATACCATTATGTCCGCCGAATCCAAAGGTGTTACTCATTGCCACACGGATCTTCTTCTCTATAGCTTTACCAAGTATGATCTGCAAGCCGGCCGGAATAGCCGGGTCCAGGTTGGTTGTATTGATAGTAGGAGGAATGATCCCGGTGTTGATGGTCTTGATGGCAGCAATCGCTTCTATAGCGCCTGCGGCTCCCAATAAATGGCCTGTCATGGACTTCGTTGCACTGATTGACAGATGTTCCGGTGCATCGCCAAACAGCGTCCTGATAGCTGCCAGCTCACTCAGATCGCCCACTGGGGTAGAGGTAGCATGCACGTTTAAATAATCCACATCAGCTGTAGTAAGCTCCGCATCTTCCAATGCTTTCTTCATAGCCGTTAATGCGCCCAGTCCTTCAGGATGTGTAGCCGTCATATGATAGGCATCCGCAGTCATTGATGCGCCTACCAGTTCTGCATAAATATGTGCGCCTCTGGCAACCGCATGTTCATACTCTTCTACAACCAGCGCCCCAGCGCCTTCTCCCATCACAAAACCGTCCCTTTCGGTATCAAATGGCCTCGATGCTGTAGCCGGATCAGCATTACGGGTAGACATTGCTTTCATTGCACAGAATCCACCTACAGAGGCTTCCGTGATCGGCGCTTCAGAACCGCCGGTAATGATCACTTTCGCCTTACCCAGCCGGATGTAGTTTAATGCATCCATAATGGCCGTATTTGAAGTCGAACAGGCCGATACGGTCGTATAGTTGATACCCATTAATCCGAACCTGATAGAGATCAATCCTGAGGCCATATTGGCGATCAGTTTAGGCACAAAAAAAGGATTGAAACGTGGTACATAATTACCAACTGTATATTCTTTTACCTGCTCTTCAAATGTCTGCATACCGCCCTGGCCAGATCCCCAGATCACGCCACTATCGAAAGGGTCCATTTTGGAGAAGTCCAGCCCTGAATCTGTTACCGCCTGCTGTGCGGCCACCAGTGCATACTGTGTGAATGGATCTGTTCTACGTATATCATTGCGGTCCAGCAATTTCGCCGGATCATAGTCCTTTAGTTCACAGGCAAACTGTGTTCTGAAAGGGTCCGGATTGAACTTCGTTATACGCGCAGCTCCACTCTTACCTGCTACCAGGTTATTCCAGAAATCAGTTACGTTATTACCAATAGGAGTCAATGCGCCTAAACCGGTAATCACTGCTCTTTTTAATGTTTGCATGTATTGTTGATTTGCTAATTGATTACAATTTATTTTTTCTTTCCCGGGGGATGCTTGCAGCCATTACTACGCTCCCAATTATTTCCCCGCGTTCAGGTCTTTTAGTAACTGGTTCGTGATCCTGCTGAACACTTTATTGCCCATCACCCGGCACAAAAGGAGCGAAGCCAACAGATTAGTCATGACCAGTAACGCCCTGTCGTAGGCGTCTCCGTCGAAATGAAATAAGCCCTTTTCCCGGCCCTTCTCAAGACATTCCGACGTCCAGTTCAGGAAGGTGGATGACATACCGGTCACCTTTTCCTGTAAGGCAGAAGGAAATGTCTCATAATCCGGTGATAATGAGCCCATCAGACATACCAGTCCCTCCTTGTTCTTCTTGTTGAACGTCTCAAATAATTGCTTTAACTGTTTATCTTCCGGCTGTGTAGCCCACTTGCCGGAAAGTAGTATAAAACGTTCAACCTCAATGTCTATTACGGCTATTCCCAGGTCTGTTTTGGTGGGAAAATGATAATGTATAGCGGCATTCTTGATCTCCAGAGGATCTGATATATCCTTATAACTAAAGGCGTTATATCCCCTGGTCTTGATCAGCTGGTCTGCCAGCGAAACAATTCTCTCTTTAGTATCCTGCATAAGAGTACGAAGTTACTTACTTGTAAGTAAGTAATCAAATTATTTCAACTGGCATTCTTATTGGAAGAATAACGTGGATTTTAAAATACGGACCTTTAAAACCTTAATATCTTTAACAATGACTGCAACATACAATAAAGAACTGGTAAAAACATTGGAACAATTTTTAACAGCGGGGCATGCACATGCCACTTTTGATGACGCTGTAAAACAGTTGCCTGCCAAACTGAGAGGCGTCGTGCCTGAGGGTATGCCTTATAGCATCTGGCAGTTAGTGGAACACATACGGATAACGCAATGGGATATACTGGAATTCTCCCGCGACCCAAAACATGTATCTCCGTCATGGCCCGAAGGATACTGGCCCAAAGAGACAGAGCCCGCTAATGAAGCAGCATGGAAGAAATGCCTGACACAGATCAAAAATGACCTGAATGAATTTATTGACCTGTTAAAAGATCCTAAAGCTGATCTATACGCACCCTTTCCACATGGCGACGGACAACATCTGCTTCGTGAAGCATTACTGATAGCCGATCACACCAGCTACCACACAGGAGAGATCATCGTATTAAGAAGATTATTGGGAGCCTGGAAATCCTAGATGAGACATACGTAAACTAACATAACACAATACCAACAAACCACAACACTATCAAAACATAATAGGACTCCGTTAGAGTCCCCTGTTTGTAGCGCGGGGTGTAAACCCCGGGGAACGCGATATGCACGATCCGTCCGATCCCCGATACGCCGTGAACACCATATCCCGGTATTCCCATAAACAAAATACCCCGGGATTTAACCGGGGTATTTTGTTTGCCACCATATAAAAATCTAAGGTAGCCGCTTATTTTCTCTGGCATTATATACACAACCACATACAATCCGCAAACCATCTGCGACTGTCAAAGAAATCCGTCACTGTTTCAAAGCCAGATTGCGTAGCCATCTGCTCAATTGATTCCAGATCATATTTCTGCGATATCTCCATGTACACGGGTTCATCCAGGCCGAAGTGGAATGTCTGATCACCGATCTTCACATCCTGCTCTTCCAGGCTTACAAGGTAGCTTTTGCAAGCTCCTGTTCCCGGATCATAAGTAGCATAATGATCAAACTTAGTGATATCAAAATTGCCTTCCAGTTCCCGGTTAATGCGCTTCAGCAAATTAAGGTTGAAATCCCTTGTGAAGCCTCCCGTATCGTTATATGCATCCAGGATGATCCGAGGATGTTTTTTCAGATCAATGCCAATGATCACCAGGTCGCCCGGTTGCAGGTACCTGCGCAACTGACGACAGAACTTCTTCGCTTCTGAAGGAGAGAAGTTGCCGATATTACCACCCATGCACAATACAACCTTATTCTTATGCGATAATACGCCGGCCTGCTGCAACATATCAAAATACTCCCCATTGAGCCCGTGCATTTTCAGTGCAGGTAATTGCTGTGGCAATGATTGCTCCAGCTGAGTAATAACATTATCTGAAATATCCACCGGGTAATAAGTGAAATCCTGTCCCGTCTTCAGCAGTTCTCTCAGTAGGTGAATGGATTTAGTAGCATCTCCCGCACCTAATTCCACTACGTCGAATTGTTTGGTATGAGAGAGGATCGTCTGGCTGATCATAGCCGACTGCTCCTGCAATATTTCCATCTCACAATCGGTCAGATAGTACTCATGACAACGCATGATCTCCTGGAAAAGGCGGTCGCCCTCTGCGTCATAGAAATACTTGGAGTTCAAATATTTGTTCTTTGCGCTGAGACCGCGGGTCACATCCTGTGAAAATATCTCCAGCCTGTCCTGTTTTACAGGAACTAATACCGTATGCATTACAGAAGTGGTGGCCATAATGTAATTATTAGTGTAATGAATTATGTTACTTCGCCAGCCTGATACCCGTAAACTGCCATCTCAATGAAGGATGGAAGAAGTTCCGGTAAGTAGGACGGCTATGGTTGGGAGGTGTTACTTCCGATCCTCCCCGCAGCACCATCTGGCTGACCATAAATTTACCATTGTATTCGCCTATCGCTCCGGGTGCTTTGGTGAAGCCCGGATAAGGCAGATAAGCGCTTTCTGTCCATTCCCAGCGCTGGCCCCAGGCCAGTTGAGGTGAAGCTGCTTCCCATTCAAACTCAGTAGGAAGACGCATACCTTTCCAAGCCGCATAGGCAGTTGCTTCATAATAACTGATATGACAAAGAGGATCATCCATTGCTACAGGCTGTAATCCCTGCCATGTATAATGTTGCCATTTGCCATCCACAAAATGCCAGTATAACGGCGCCTTCGCCTGTTCTCTTTTTACCCAGTCCCAGCCTTCCGCATGCCAGTGGCGGAAATCTCCGTAACCATCTGCTTCCATGAATGCAAGGTATTCTCCGTTGGTCACCAGCTGAGTGCTGATCTGATAATCCTGCAGGTAAACTTTATGTCTGCCCAGTTCATTATCGAAGCAGAAGCCGTCTCCCTCATAGCCGATCTCGTATAGTCCGGCTGCCATTTGCAGGAAAGGAGCGCCCCCTGTAGATGCTGTATAGCTGGGCGCTGCTGTTTCAGAATATGCCGGCATCAGCGGATTGTGTCCTAATATGAATTTGATGTCGGTATACAACAACTCCTGGTGTTGCTCTTCATGGTTCAATCCCAATACGACCAACGTACGTAATTCGTCTGTCAGCTCCGTTTCCAGGAAAGATAACATGGCTTTGTCAACATGCTCACGGTAACGCATAACGTCTTCCACCGCCGGGCGACTTAAATTACCTCTGTCGGTGCGTATCACCCTGGCGCCTACGGTTTCGTAATAACTATTGAATACAAAATTGTAGTTAGGGTCAAATTCTTTGTAACCGGGAACATGTGGTTTTAAAAGAAATGTTTCAAAGAACCAGGTTGTATGGCCCAGATGCCATTTTGGCGGACTCACATCCACGACTGGCTGGACCACATAGTCTTCCGTTTTCAAGGGTGCGCAGATATGCATGGACCTTTTTCGCACGGTATTAAAATCATTTTTCAATTGCATATGCCGTTGATTAGTGATGCTGTAAATATTCCTTTAAGTCTGTTATAGTGGTGATATGCAAATCCGCAGCCTGTTGCCTGCGCATCATCAATGCATATGTGTTATTAAAGCCGACGGGAGGTAACCATTTGATCCGGTACCGTTGCATAAATTCTCTCGAAACATAGTCATATACTTTCTGTTTGTCGCTGATCAATGTGTCAACAACAGCTTTATTGGCCTGCAGGATCACCAGTAAACCGGTGCCAGAATATTCCGGGTAAAGATCTATCTGACCATTAGTAAGTGCCTCGAATGCTATTTTAGTGCCCCCCAGACCTGTTTTTGTCACGGCCTCCAGGTCCGTATACCCGTCCACCAACAATTTATAAATATTGGCCAGGACATAACCATCGCCAAACATCTTGGCACCAATTACAATGGTTCCCTTAGTACCATGTCTCGCAGTCTGCAATAATCCTTTAGCTTTTAAAAAAGCGCTGGCTACAGTTGCCGGGTCCTGTTTCTGATAATCGACCCTGTAGTTCAGCTCAGTCATTATACTATCATTAATTATACCAGATAGTTTATTCAGCACAGGTTCCAGTTCCGGATACTTATCAAGTGTCTCCTGACGTGCTATCGGTGCCGCATAGTAAGGCGGGAAAATATGTTTGTCGTCTTCAAGCGCCTGGAGGCCAAAAGCCTTTACCCTGCCGTCTGTAGTACTGCCGCTGATCACGTCCAGCGTCTTTTCATAAGCCGCTTTATACATGATCATGTCACTGATCACAACGGTCCGCATGTCTAGTCCATATACCTGTTTTAATCCCAGACTGCCATCTTTGCGGCCCATGAACTCGGGCGTGAACCCAGCCACAAGACTTGTTCCATAAGCTGCCGGCAGAAGATAGAAAGATGACAATATGACCAACAGAAAAGGTAACAGATAAAGTGCCGTTTTGACCTTCCGCATTCTTAGCTTTTGTAAGCGGGCAATGCCCCAGTCAAAGATAATGGCTAATAATGCTGACGGAATGGCGCCTGCCAGTATCATATTCGAATTATTCAGGGCAATGCCCCCGAAAATAAATTCTCCTAATCCGCCAGCTGCAATATATGCTGCCAGGGTAGCCACGCCTACATTAATGACAGTGGCAGTCCTGATACCTGCCAGTAATACCGGCATCGCCAGTGGCAGTTGCACCTGATAAAGCAACTGCTTTTTACTCATGCCCATACCTGTTGCCGCGTCAATGACCGTCGGATCAACCTGCAGGATGCCTGTATAAGTGTTCCTGATAATAGGCAGTAATGCATAAAGGAACAATGCGACAATAGCCGGTTTGGCGCCAATGCCTAATAATGGTATCATAAACCCTAACAACGCGATGCTGGGGATGGTTTGCAATACGCCCGCAATTCCCAGTACAATGCCTGCCAGTTTCTTTCTGCGCGTGATGAGGATGCCCAGCGGCAGGCCTATTATCACGGCAATCAACAGAGAAATAAATGTAAGCCCGATATGTTGCAACGTCTGTTCCAGCAGTTTGCCGGCCTGTTGTTGTACAAATTCAGGAAAGCCTGGTTGTTCTTCCATGTCAGCTGACGGTTTGCTTATATTGAGTAAAGGCATGCATCAATTCGCTTGTGTCAAGGCGAATGAGTGCATCTTCAAATGAAATAGTGACAGGTGCAGACAGCGTAGTCAGCTGCTCAAGCGCGTCCCAGCAGGAGTTGTCTCCACGCAGGACAGGGCTATAGTTCTCAGCCGGCACAGATGTATGCAGCCAGGGCCTGATATCTGCCAGCCGCAGTGCGTTTAATTCCAGTAAGAAACGTTGTTCATGGAAAAAGCTGCTGACAAAATCATTCGCTGGCTGAAAAAGTAGTTCTGCCGGTGTACCGGTTTGCTGTACCGCGCCATTGTCCATCAGGCAGATCCTGTCGCCAAGTTCGAAAGCTTCCTGGACATCATGTGTGACCATTATCACAGTTTTATTGCTGATCTCATCCAGTGTTCTGAATTCTTTCCGCACGCTGGCCCGTGTTACCGGATCAAGTGCACCGAAAGGCTCATCCATCAGTAACACCGGCGGATCAGCTGCCAATGCTCTGGCCAGTCCGACTCTTTGTTGCTGTCCGCCGCTCAGTTGCTGCGGATACACATGGTAATGGTCGGCTGCAGACAAATGCAGCTTATCCATCAAAGAACGTGTCCGTTCTTCTATGCGTTTTTTATCCCATTTGAGTAAAGTTGGCACAATGCCAATGTTTTCGGCCACCGTGTAATGAGGAAAGAGACCATTGTCCTGCAATACATACCCGATATTCCGCCTTAACGATTCAATTTGCTGTGCATTTACCCGCTCACCATTCACATGTATTTCTCCGCTATCCGGAGCGATCAGCCGGTTTATCATACGCAGGGTTGTCGTCTTTCCGCTGCCGCTTGTGCCAAGCAATATCAGTGTCTCCCCCGTGTTCACTTCGAAGGAAACATCCCTGACAGCCAGCTTGCCGTTATGGAAAGATTTGTTGACATGTTCAAGTTTTATCATGGTTGGGATCCATTGAGGATTTTAATCCGCACTTTGTTGCCGGCTACTTGTCCAGCGTCATAAATAAATTGTTGATAGACTCCGAATATAATGGGTGTGCGAAGATCATTTCTCTCAGTTGTGTCACTGTTATTCCACCGATAATTGCCATCTGCAAAACTGACATCACTTCTCCGCCTTCCGGCCCCAAGATAGCAACTCCTAGTAATTTATCTGTATTAGAATCTATAACGGCTTTCATAAAGCCCTCGGTATTGCCTGTTTCAATGGCCCGCGCTACTCTTGTCATATCAAGACAGGCAATTTTTACTTTGTAACCAGCCGCTTTCGCCTCCTTTTCTGTCATACCCACACGGCCCAGTTGTGGGTCAGTGAACATGCAGTAGGGGATAGGCCGGTCTTTAATAGAAATGTTATCCTTGTTGATGATATTTTTATAAATGACAAGATAGTCGTTGTAAGAAATATGTGTGAATGCCGGACCTCCCTTTACATCGCCTATCACATAAATACCCGGCACATTTGTTTCCAGTTTATCATCGACAGGGATGTACCCTCTTTCATCGAGTTTAAGTCCTGTTTTCTCCGGCAGTAAAGACCTGGATTGTGGCGTACGGCCTACCGCAACCAGCAGATGAGAACCGGTAATAGCGTGGGTCTCCCCGTTAGCCGTCAGCTGTAGCCTGATCACATCACCGGTTTGTTCTACCTTCTGAACATTAGCACTGCTAACCATCGTAACGCCTGAAGTTTCCATGACCTTTTTTACAGCAACTGCAACATCCTCATCTTCGTGATTCAGTAATTGCTTGTTTTTGTCAATGATCGTCACCTGACAACCGAGCCTGCGGAACAGCTGACCAAATTCCAGTCCGACATAACCGCTTCCCAATACTATCAGATGAGATGGTAATTTGGTCAGCTCCAGGATGGTAGTGTTTGTAAGATAGTTGACACTGTCAAGACCGGCAATTGGAGGTATCGTCGGCAGCGTACCCGTGTTGAGGAAAATATGATCCGCAGCGATCTCTTCCTGCCCGCCGTCGTTTAGACTTACCGTCATTGTTTTATTACCACTGAAAACGGCTTCCCCATACATGATGGACAGCCCTTCCGTCTTCTCCATCCCCTTAGTAGAACCTTCGCGGAAAGATTGCACGACTTTATCCTTTCTTGCAACCATCTTCGCAAGATCTATTTTATAATCACTCACAGTAATACCCCATTCCGCGCTGTTAGCAATGATATGGGCCGCCGCACCACAGGCGATCATTGATTTGGTAGGAGTACACCCATCGTTGATACAGGTGCCGCCGATCCATCTTTTCTCAATGATGGCTGTTTGCCAGCCCGCTTTGGCAAGCTTTTTAGCCAACGGAACACCGCCCTGGCCTGAGCCAACGACAATTGCATCAAATTTTCTCATAACTCAGCTTTGTGTTTAGAGGTTTCTTATTGTACAACTTCCACACCTTTCCAAAAGGCAATGTAGCCTTTGATGTTCTCCGCCGCTTTCATGGGTTCAGGATAATACCAGGCGGCATCCCTGTTTGTTTTACCGTGAATGTTAACGTCGTAGTAAGAAGCGTCTCCCTTCCACGGACAGTGCGTATGCGTTTTGGAAGGGCTCAGTAAGGTCGTTTTTACTGATGATGGAGGAAAGTAATGATTGTTCTCGACTACCACAGTACTATCGCTTTCCGCTATGACCTCGTTCTGCCAGATTGCTTTCATCGTGTTGTCGTTTAATGTGTTATAATTACAGGACCAAATATTATACCTGGGAAGGCAGGTCGCGATGTCAGAAGATAGCACTTTTTTTTGACATGGAATTTGCACAGATCATTTTCTTTTACTTACTTTGCATTTCAAAGTAGATATTAAACAAGCAACACAGGCCATAGCCTGTTTTTTTAACCCTGTATGCTTTGTAATTCAAAGTGAATCAATTATGAACAGACAATCTATACCTTTGAAAATTATTAGAAAGCGTTTTAATGACAATGTCTATCAGTCAGGACTTGTTTTCTTAAGCATTTCACTGATCGTATTCCTGATGCCTGATTTTCTACCTGATCTGATACCTATAGAAGAAGGATTCGTCTGGTTCTGTATCAATCACACCATCACCGTATTCTATTTTTGTGTTTTATTGTTTAGCGGACGTTTACGGAAGGGTAGGGAAGGACTACATCCTTTCTTTCTCTTTCTGCTGATGTTTTTGGTCAGTGCATACTCCCTGAACCGCTATTTTACCATCTTCGAAGTATCGACAACATGGTTTGCCATAACGATCGTGCTCTGTGCTGTTAACTACGCAGCCTTTGCCTTTTTGCGCGTGATGCCCGTACCGGTACGCGTGGCCATGTTCTGCCTGCTGGGATTATCTTTCTGTTGCTTTCTCTATATGACCATCTATGTCGGCACCTATATGATATTTGGTATCATTGCGAGCTTTTTCTTTGGTATTTCCCTGCATGCCTTCGTACCGCTTTTATTTAGTTTATATACCATCCGCTTGTTCCTCCGCAGTTACGCGAAGAAGCGGGCTTATAAACTGGCATTCTTGTCCGGTATCGGTACTACGCTGCTGATTGTGATGGTATACTCGGTTGTATGGAGGGTTAAAGTAGTGGAGATGGATAGGATTTGTCAAAAGTCCGTTACAAGGGGGACTTACTTGCCCGGCTGGTTAAACGTTGCCCAACATATTAGTCCTGATTTCATTACGGAGAGGATACTGAAAGCTGATATGGTATATACAACTCCCAATACCTGGGGAGGAAGCGACTCTTTTTTTGGCGTTGGTCCATCCAGGTGGAATGAAGGAAAAACACATGACCCACTTGTAATGATCGCCGCTGCATTAGGGGGTAACTCGGCAATGTATGAGGAAGAACGTATAAAAGTGCTGAAGTCTACGTATGATTCCCGTTACCAGGCAGAAGAACGTCTGTGGTCAGGAGATGATCTGCAAACTACACATGTGCAGACCGCTGCCCGCATATGGCCACGGTTAAGAATGGCATACACAGAAAAAACGGTTAGCGTAAGGAATATGAGAAATGCCAGTCGCGGAAGATGGAGAAACAGTGAAGAGGCTATTTACATTTTTCATCTTCCCGAAGGAGCGGTCGTTTCTTCACTGTCCCTCTGGATCAATAATAAGGAAGAAAAAGGTATCCTCACTACAAAAGCAAAAGCGGATAGTGCTTACAAAACTATTGTAGGCGTTGAACAGCGCGATCCTTCAGTCGTACACTGGCAGGAAGGAAATACTGTTACTGTCAGGGTATTCCCCATACTCGATAATGAAGAACGCCAGTTTAAGATCGGTATCACCGCACCATTGTCGCTCGAACATGGCAAACTGATATACCGTAATATTTATTTCGATGGCCCATCTACAGTCGGCACGGGAGAACATGTTGACGTTTCCTTTGAAACACCACCAGTGGGTCTCGACAAGTCAGGCATCTTCAGTAAAGAAAGCGATGGCCGCCTGACCGCGGCAGGCTCCTACATGCCTGACTGGGAAGTTTCCTTTAAAGATGAAGGACTGGTGCACAAGTTGTTCAGTCACAACAACCAGGTATTTACCTTGTCTCCTTACAGAAAAGAACTGGCCGCTGCGGATATCTCTGATGTATACCTCGATGTCAATAATGCCTGGAGCAAACAGGAGTACAATAGTGCACTCGCTTTGCTGAAGAACAAACGTGTCTGGGTATACGCTGATGATAAGAT
This sequence comes from uncultured Flavihumibacter sp., assembly GCA_902168105.1. Classification (GTDB taxonomy): domain Bacteria; phylum Bacteroidota; class Bacteroidia; order Chitinophagales; family Chitinophagaceae; genus Chitinophaga. The sequence goes on along the minus strand of CABHOY010000091.1, from coordinate 123,906 downwards.
GGAGCAGGTAACAGGAGAAAATAGTACAGGCCTGTTTGAGCAGGCTGCTGAGAACCGCTTCAGTCTGTTCCCGTTTTTCCAGATCACTCAACCAGCTACCGCGCTTGTCATTACCAAAGGTGTTGCTAATTCTCCGGCAATAAGCGATCTCGAAGAGGTATCTCTTATGCAGGATCAGAATAATATGGAGCGGACGCCTTTCATACGGGCCCTGAAAAAGTGGCTGGGCGGCAACCAGCATGTAATGCTCTACAATCTCGGAGGAGAACTATCTCCTTACCTGCGAACACTCAAGGAATGCCGGACTTTCCGATATGACCAGGGTGATATCGCCGGCCTGCAAAACTTATTGGACGATCACCGTTTCCCGGCAAGTATTGAAAATGACAACTGTGTTGTGATAGAAACTGCCGGTATGACCATTACCCGCACACCTGGTACGGAAGTCTCCACAGCACCGGATCATCTGAAGCGCTTATTTGCCTACAATCATATCATGCATGCCATGGGACCACACCTGCTGACCGGTGGTGCTGAAAGTGATACACTGGTAGCGGAAGCGGCGGAAGCATACGTAGTAACGCCCTTATCTAGTCTGGTAGTATTGGAAACACAGGCAGACTATGACCGCTTTAATATTGAAGACAGCAACAACAGTCTTAAAAATGCAGGACTGAAAGGCAAAGGTTCAGTGCCGGAACCTCATGAATGGTTACTAATTGTACTCGGCCTGCTGCTCATCGCATATCTGAAATACAGACCTGCATTATTCAAACGTACCAACAATATATGAGCAAGGGATTCTTTGCATTAACAATACGCTTACTACGTGCAGGCAGATGCTGGCCGCTGGCGGTGCTTGCATGTTACGGCTTTGTGCTGCTGGTAGGCCTGCACCGTTACCTGGTATTGGATGCTGGCGTTGTTTTGGGAGTGATCGCATTATTTTTCACTACATCATTTAACAAAAGTGAAAAAGGAAATACACGCTATTTTTTTCTTGCTGTAACCGCCTTGTTGTGCTATTTACTGGTACCTGCCAAAACATTCCTTTGTGTTTCCTGTTTGTGCGGATGCCTGTTTCTGGCAGAAACATTTTATGGACGGGTTAATTCTTTGCCCGTCCTGGTATTGGTGATGATGTCTCCGATCTTTGAGTATGCCATGAATGTGTTCAGTTTTCCGATACGCCTGGCCCTGACCAGCTGGGCCGGGAATGCCATCAGGGCTGCAGGTCAGCAGGTAAGCGTGCAGGGTAACATGATCATCTGTAATGGCAATGAATTTTCTGTAGATCCCGCCTGTATGGGATTACAAATGATGGTGACGGCATTGTTGTGTGGCATCATACTGATCGGATTTTATCAGAAGCAGTATAAAAAGGAATTAAGCCTATGGCTGGTATTGGCCATGCTGGCAGCTATGATATTGATGAACGTAGTCTCTAATCTTTTGCGCATCATCTTCATTGTATGGCTGAACATTATGCCCGGAACAATAATGCACGATGTAACAGGTATGATGTGCCTGGTGTTATACGTGATCGTTCCGCTGATGTTCATCATACCCTGGCTCGTACGCAGATATGGCAAACCGGTAATTGTACACAGGAAATATTATGTACTCCGTTCTGCCGTAAAATTGTTCCTGCTGAATGCACTGTTACCTGCAGGCCTGATAACAGCATTCCTTATCAATAAGCCCAGGGAGACAAGCAACCAGCTTTTATCCAATCTGCCGGCCCATACCTATTCAGATTTCCTTTAGATTTCGTTTGATTTTCTTATGGTACAGCCTGGCGAAAAATAAGCCGAATGTTCATTAATAATAGCGCATCCGGAAATGTAACTTATACGCTTGTTCCTGTAAAACCTATATCAGTAACTGATTTGCCCGGATATCTACCAGAACAACTTAAACGTACCAACTATCTGCTTTTCATGCTGTTGTAGCATACATTTATTTACGTATCTTCACAACTCTACATAAACGGCTTTTGCAATAAGAATAGTAATAATTATCAGCATCTGATTCGTCACACTGAAAAGCTTTTAGTGTTTGAATGCAAATTTTACAGGAGAAATTAAATAGACAGACTGAATTAGCCTCTCTGGTTTGCAATGTACAGGTAGCAACGATCTCTATCATCAATGATCAACAGCAGTCCGTTGTCATTGCATATGGCATTGCCATAGCTCAAAAGGACGCCGCCTTCTACATTACTTACGATCTGATATCGGCAGACGGAGCGCTGCTCGGCACTTTAACCCTTATGGACAAGTCGCCGCGGCAGCTTGATGACCGTCAGCGGAGAGCCATTGACGTGATCATTGCTGATATAACTACCGAGATCATTAATCATAAACGTAGGGAAGCCCTGAAGTTCAGTGAACGCGACTTTCCCGCATTTTTCGAATTAGAGAAAGACCTGAAGCGTACCCGCGAGATCCTCCAACGTACCAGCCAGTTATCACGTATAGGTGGGTGGGAGGCTGATCTCATCCATAAGGAAATGTTCTGGTCCGATATTACAAAAGCCATTCATGAAGTGCCGCCTGGATTTAAACCTACACTATCTGCGGCAGTCGGCTTTTATAAAGAAGGGAACAGCCGGAAGATGATCACTGCAGCTCTTAAAGACATTATTGAAACAGGTCAACCCTGGGATCTCGAACTACAGATCATTACTGCCCGGGGAAACGAACGTTGGGTGAGGGCTATTGGCAATGCGGAATTTGAAGACGGTCAATGTAAAAGGCTTTATGGTACCTTCCAGGATATCTCCGTTTCAAAAGAGACCGAGCGGGAGCTGATCTCCCAGAAGGCAAGCCTCGCAGCTGCCAAGCAACAGGCCGAACAGGCCAATAAGGCGAAGTCAGAATTCCTCGCTAACATGAGCCATGAGATCCGCACGCCTTTAAATGGCGTAATAGGGTTCACTGAGCTTGTTTTGAAAACAGACCTGAGCGAGACCCAGCATCAATACCTCTCTATTGTTAATCAGTCAGCCAATGCGCTTTTAAGCATCATCAACGACATCCTCGATTTCTCCAAGATAGAATCAGGTAAGCTGGAGCTTGATATTGATAAATATGATCTCTATGAGTTCAGCAGCCAGGTAAGCGATATTGTGTGCTATCAGGCCCAGCACAAGGGGCTCGAAATGCTGCTCAACGTGTCTACCAATCTGCCCCGCTTCGCCTGGTTCGATGAGGTCCGCCTGAAACAGATCCTGATCAATATGCTGGGAAACGCCGTTAAATTTACCAGCAACGGCGAGATAGAGTTAAAAGTGACGCCGCTCGAAATAAGGAAAGACGGAAGGGCGAATATCCGCTTTGAAGTAAGGGATACCGGCATTGGTATTAAACCGGAAAAACAATACAAGATCTTCGAGGCTTTTCGCCAGGAAGATGCGTCTACCACAAAGAAATACGGTGGAACAGGATTGGGACTGACCATCTCCAATAAACTACTTGCCTTAATGGGCAGTCATTTGCAGATAAAAAGCACCATAAATGAAGGAAGTACTTTCTTCTTTGATATAGAACTGGCCACTGCTGAAGCGCCGGCCGATAAATGGGAGAGCCTGGAAAAGATCCGGCAGGTATTGATCGTGGATGATAATGATAATAACCGCATTATCCTGAAAGAAATGCTGTCAATGAAAGGCATTGCCTGTACAGAAGCCCGTAGCGGATTTGATGCATTGGAATTCCTGGCAAAGGGCGATACCTATGATGTTATCCTCATGGATTACCATATGCCATATATGGATGGTCTGGAAACAGTGAAAAAGATCCGGCATCAGTTTGGTAGATTACCCGGAGAACATGGGGTTGTGCTGTTACACAGTTCTTCCGACGATGAAAGGATCATCAGGGTCTGCGATCAGCTGGAAATAGGTTTGCGCATGGTGAAGCCTATCAAGATCAATGAGCTCTATAACAGCCTCTCTATGCTGATCAGAAAGGAAAAAAAGACCAGGTGCCAGAAGGTGGAAATGGAAGAACAATGGATCGGTGGCAGACTGAATATCCTTATTGTGGAGGACAATCCTGTCAATATGTTGCTGGCCACTACGGTAGTAAGAAGGATCGCGCATGACGCACGTATTTACGAAGCCCAGGATGGTATAGAGGCCGTACGGGTGTGCCGGGGCACAACACCCGACCTGATCCTCATGGATGTACAGATGCCTGTAATGAACGGTTATGAGGCCACTAAAAAGATCCGTGAAATAACCGGCGGACAACGTATACCCATTATTGCACTGACTGCCGGTAACCTGAAAGGGGAAAGAGAAAAATGTATAGAGGCCGGTATGAACGATTTCATTGGCAAGCCGCTTGTCCAGGAAAAGCTATTGCAGCTGTTCCGCAAATGGCTGACCGTTGTTATCGAAGAAGGACCTGCGATCCTCCCCACCGAACAAGAAGCGAAAGAAGCCCATTTTGATATGGGTACCCTCGAAGCCTATCTGGTGGGTGAGGACAGATCTGTATTGAAACAACTGTTAAGACTGACCATCGAAGAACTGCATTATTCTATAGCTGAACTACGGTCTGCCGCAGCTGCTGTCGACATTCGTAAGATAAACCGCATAGGTCATAAAATACGTGGCACTTCACAGATCATTGGCCTGGGCAAACTGGCCCGCATTGCTGACCAGTTAGATACACTAACCGTCAAACGCGAACCGGAATTCGGTTTTCTCATAGAATCCATGCAGGAGGAATCTACGCTGGTGATCCGGCTCATGCAGGAACAGATGGCTAAACTTTAATCTGCCGAATTCACAAACTGGTTGAATTTCGCGATATAAGCCTTCCTGATCTTCTCATCAGTATCAGTAAAGAAATAACCATGATAGTCCCTGTCAAGCTGATAATGTTTGGCGCCTGCCAGTTGTAAGGTCCTGGAATCAACTACGCCTATCAGTTTATCCTGATGGAATACCAGTACCGTACGATAGCCCGGAGATGGATCATCCGCAGCACTTTCATAATTGTAATACTCGATATAAGGTTTATTGATATCAAGAGCTTCCAGCTGAAATTGTTTGATAAAAGACTGCATGTCAGATAATGTCCGGCCGCTATGCTCTTTCAGGTAATTGGCAAGCACGTTTTCGATGATCGTACCTGACTTTATCTTGCTTTGCTGTACCGCTGCATGGAATACACCTGTATTAACGCCCTTGTCATTCTTGAAAGTCATTTCTATCACAACATCTTCCAACACTTTTCCCACTGTTTTACCATCTGCAATAATGGGCGAGCCTTTCTTCAATAACTGGCCTTCTGTCTGTGTTTCACTCAGCTCGGTCGTTATCAGTGTGGATGCCCATCCTTTCGCCGGAATACCGGCTTCCAGCTGCACGTTATCATTGACCTGCACAATAGGATGGCCATTGGCCGAGTCCAGCAGCGTTACATTCCCCTGCGCCCTTTCCCTGATGATCTTTTCAGGTGCAGCTGCCGGTGTTTGTACTACCGGCGCTTCGGGTGTATTTGCGGGAGCGTTGTTGTTCTCTGTCTGCTGAGCGCTGCTATCTGCCTGTTGTTCTTTTTGTTTCGTTTCGACGCAACCTGCAAGGACTAGCGCGAGTAAGAAATATGCGTAATTTTTCATGGTCGTTAAAATTAGTGAATATTCACTTTTTTCAAAGCCTCCCTTCCCATAAATACCGGGAAGTATTGCATTTCCGCTTTAGCCGGGTTCAGATGATACCGCCCTGAATATCGTGGCAATAAAGAAACATTGAAGGTATGTATACCCGGGCTTAACTGGCTGCAGAAAATACTGACCTTGTCTTTGAAATGTTCTCTGTGCACTTCATTATTTGCCCATGCCTGTGATTTGTCATTGTAAGAGCAACCTGCAGGAATAGGAATTTCGATCAGCACATAATCTGCCGTCTTCTGCACCGTCACTTCCACTTTCAAAGTAACCGGAACACCGGCTTTAAGATCTGTTTGCGTAGTGCCATTGACACTGAAAACACTCGATACGGTAAACAGCCCGGATACCTTCTCTGGCTGCCTGTTAAAGAACTGTTGGTAGGCAGTGAAGTATACAGGCCGTTTTCCTTGTTTGCTGATGTTTATCTTTTCTACATACGTCAGTGTATCCGTATAAGGGAATTGTGTGATATGGCGGCCATTGATATCAAGTGCTGCCGGTCCCTGCGCTTCATCTTCCAGTACATCGGGAAGAATGGTTTCCAGGATAAGGGAGGATTCATATGTATTCCGCCATTGACCGTCTTTTCGCTGTTCCAGGAAGTAACCTCTTATTTTCTGTAATAACGCCTCATGTCCACCCGCTTTATGAAGCAGCTTGTATACCTGTAACGTTCTCTGAATACTGTTATTGAACAGATCATAGCTTTCGTAACCCCAGTAAGCATTGCCGAATGCCGTATTCTTTTCGCGGGAAAGGATAGGAGCCAGGCTCACTGGTATTCCCGCCTTTTGCTGAAACAGTGCGAGCCTGATGGTATCATAACCGGACTTGCCTGAACGGGTTATAATATTATCAACGCAGGATTTATAGTCTATCTTCGCACCAAGATTTGCTAGTAATTCCATACAACCAATACTGTCATGTTCCCGCCCGCTGTTTAATTCATCGACGAAGTGATCTATGGCTATCTGTTTATTGAACCCTGTTTTATATCCCTGCTCTTCTGCCATCAGTAACGCTTCAATAACATGACGGGATATCCACATTGACACCGGGGTATTCTCCCACCAGCCCCACAAACCGTTTTTCTTCTGTTTGTCAAGTCGTTTAAGAATATCGTCAATGTCTTTGTTCTTTTTGAAATCCTTTTTTGTATACGCGAATACTTTCTTTTCCAGGAGATAGGCCTTTAGTTTAGATGCCAGCTGTTCATTACATAGGTACTTATATCGTTGCACCTGCGTTATTTCATCCATTAATACAGGAAGGACGGCCGATTCGGCATGTATCTGCAGCGTTTCGGGGCGTTGAGGAGTATATGTAAATGACGTATCGTTATACAGCGCAGCAAACATCCCGCTTGTTTCTTCGCTACCTATTCTTACTATGGGAATTTTACGCTGTTCCCCATCCATGTATCCTTCTTTGTTCAGTGTATATCTGAAGCTTACGCTGTCAGCTTGGTTTATTACTACTGGCACGGTATCAATAACAGCATTTTTAAAGCTGATCTCCCCTGTACGGTATATGCTATCATTCACCTGGAATGTATGCCTGGCGACAATGGTTCCCGGTGTATAATTCAGCGCTTTGCTGATAATCAGGATGGAATCGCCTGCTACTGCAAATAATGGCAATGCGAGGTTCCCACTCAGTGTTTTATAGGAACGTATGAATGTCTGGCTTATTCCCGATTGCTTTTTGTCATTCATCGCAATGGCATAAGTTTTCCAGTTGGTGATATCATCCGGGAAAGTGACCTTGAACGAGGCATTGCCATTCGCATCCGTTCTCAACCTCGGTTGCCAGAACGCATCATCCCGGAAGTTTGTGCGAAGGCTGTTAAGAGGAGGCGTCGGCAGCTGATCGCCCGCCTCGGTGTTCGTCGTGGCAATATCAATTTCACTGATTGACGCTGGCAAAGGACGGCCCATGGGGGCTGTGGTAATATTTACGCCTGCCGCTTTGCCGTATAAAGCTGCGGCGAAATCGGTCGCGCCGGCTGCGGTGATCTGTTCAGATGTGATCGTACTCACAGCATATCCAAGCGGCCTTTGCTCCCTTTTAATTCCGAATGCGGTTACAACTACTTGCTGCATGTACATTTCTTGGGGCTTCAGAATGATTTTGTAAAAATTGTTATTGTTCAGGTGTATCTCTGATGATGAATAACCAACATACCTGATGTCGAGCACCCCCCTGGGAGTGACATGAATGGTGAATTTTCCATTCATGTTTGTCGCAGTGCCCGATCTGCCATTGCCCCGCAGCATAACAGAAGCTCCTATAAGAGGATCATCGTTCTGGTCAACTACAATACCGCTTATCACCCTGGTGAGGTGAGCGGGATTAATAAATGCGGAGTAGGTACTTGCCGCTGTTTCATCTATATAATTCGACGGTTCCCATGCCTGGCGTTCCGGATCGAGCCTTTGCCGCAGCCTTCCTTCGTAATACCTGATCAGACTATTGTTAGGTAAGATCGCAAGCGTATCGAATACATAATAATGCAGATGATTTTCTTTTAGCAACAAACTGTCTTTAACAAAATGCCGGTCGCCTGTCAGCAATACCACCAATCTGTAATAACCGCTATCCAGTTTTTCAATTTCCGTCGTAAGTCCACTGAACGATTGTTGGAAAGAAGGATCATCATACCTGAAAAATAACAATCCCAGCACATCCACTCCCGGATTAATATCCGGGTTCTCCAGCCTGATGGCAATACGGCTGGTATATGATTTGGCCTTTGAAAGATCAACGTTCTCATTCCTAAGCCTATCATCTTGTATGGCCTTTAATGAACTATCGATCGCCTTTTCCGTTAATGCCTGGGCGGAGAGACTTGTATCGGGAATATATGCACCTAGGTAATAACTCGGGCGGGCAGATAGCTCCTTTTGTTTTATGAGCCCTTCGCTTATCTCGAAAGAATATTGTGATTGCGGAGTGAAGTTTTGTGCGAACCGGTCTTTCACTACCAATGTGGCATCGTCGCCGGTTAATGGTCCGACTATGTATGGAGCACGCATTTTTTTAGCAAAGCCTGTAGTATTCAGGTCGTAAAGCTGTTTTTGCTGCCTGATGTATACCGGAGAGTTACTATAGTTAATCCGCAGACGAATCAGGTACTTCTCGACACGAATAGCCTCGGCCAGCGTAAGCTGCTGCGGCATTGCTTTAACCAGGACATTCGGTTGGTGAATAGCACTGTCAATACTGATGAAGGTTTTTACATTGTCCCCGATGATCTGCTCCATGCTTATCTCCTGGTACGGCGTGCGAACGCTTATTTTGTGCTTGCCGGCAGGAACCCTGATACTATAGGGCTGCAGCGGAATGGTCATGCTGTAATACACCGGGATCTCATCTACATATAAAATGTGGACTGGCTGTAAACTTCCACGTGAAAATACAAAGACTGCTATCTGCGCCGTATGATCATTTGTTGGTTCTGTAGTGGTAAAGACCGGAGAAGGATGGGTGAACCGGAAGAACAACAGGCTGTCAAGGCCCATCCTTTTACTATACCGTTCCCACTCAAATGGCAATGTTGAGGAACTGACCGGTGTTGGGTCAGTGCGTAATTCTCCATAGTTTCTTCTTGTCTTGAACGGTGCGCCAAAAAAAGGAATTTTTGGAAAATCATCATCTGTGAACTTGCTGGTATAAGCAAAGGTAGTTACATCTGCCTGTGCTACAGGGCGCTGATATTTGTCCTGAACATTCACCCTGATTTCTGCAGTCTGACCCGGATAAACTGTTTTGGGAGCGTCAACGGAGATATTCAATTTACCTCCTGCATCTTTGAAGGGGCGTACAATTTCATGCACCGTACCTTTCCAGATATAACTGATGTGCAATTCATATTGTTTGTTATGACGGGTAGAAGCCTGCCATGTTAACGTATCGCCATAACCACGCACTATCACCTTTTTGTGTTGAAAAAGACTGTACCAGAAAGTCTGTTTGTATGGATTGTCAACATGCAGGAAAGCCGTGTCATTCCGCCAGGATATGTTGCAGTTAAGAAGACCTGGTTCAGCTGGCACTGTATAGCTGTCGCTCACATTTCCTTGCTGTACTTCGTAGGATGACAGGAAGGGGTTTATTTTAATAGCAGTTGGCAGATGCGTTACATACGTCTCTGCAGTGTCCTGATTTTCATTTATACCGTATATCTGAACCTTACCTTCTGCGTCACTTCCTTCCAATGAAATATACAGGCTGTCTCCCCGCATATCAAAGGAAAATCTTCCCTGATCATGGCGGTATTCCTGGTTCAGCGTTACAGTCTTCCGCTCGTTATTACTATTGGTAAGGATGCACTCAATATTATAGAATAGATCTGCTTTTGGAAAAACGCTGTCCGGTATGGCGACCTTCGTTTCTCCCAGCACATCGATAGGACCGTCGTACTGCCAGAGCGTATCAGGAACGAGCATGTCTTTCGAATAGCTCGTTTTTAGCATTGGGTTAGTAATGAATAGTCGGACTTGTCCGTCCATAACAGGCAGGTTGTTTTCATCTTTAGCCTGTAAATACACAGCCACTTTTTCCCTGCCTGTATGTAGTTTTTTATCTGTCCTCGCGGTAAAAGATAGTGTATGTAATTCGTATTCCTCGAAATCAAATTCGCCCTTTATCAATACCTTGCGTTTGGCGACATATTCTTTGTCATACTGGTCGCCGTCGTTGTCAGTAAGGTCATATTTACGGCTGTCTGTTGTTTCCAGTGTTATCCTGCATCCCTCATCCATCAGCAGCTCCATGTCGGGTGTCAATACCATTTCATAACTATATCCCCCCGGTGCGTAAGGTGTTAATGTGGTAAGCACAGTATCTGTAACATGGTACATTTGGGATAGTCTTAATAATAGTGGTTTATTCACCGGACGACCTTTCTTATCTGTAATATATGCTTTCAATTTTAAGGTGTCGTCCGGCTTATAGATTGGCTTGCTGAACACCATATAGCCCCGGTACCCTCTTTCGTACGCTGTTGTCGTATTCCAGTTGTTATAGTAACGGCGCCTTCGGGGCCTCTTGGGTATATGTCGTTTGTGGTTTAATTTTCTAGTCAGGTATTTCAGCGGACTTACCCTATATCTGTAGCGGCTTTGCTTTAAACGGATACAGTTAAGCACTCCCTTGTAATACACTTCCAGCAAACCAGGACTTTCATACTTGCGAAACACCCAGGAGCCTGCCTTGGTATCATACTCCTGTGTATGTCTTCCGATCCTTACCTGTGCATCTTTTATCAGATTACCCTTATCATCATGCAGAATTACAGTAAGATCACGGTTATTATTAGCAAGCTTCACATATACATTAGGCACATGCATGAAGACTGTTTTTAACTGGTCGTTTACCGCATACACTCGCAGGTAATTGCCGGGTGCTAAATTTGCTGGCACCCCTTTATCATGAGGGAAAGAATCTTTCAGCGTGTGCAGAAGGGAAGTATTGATCTTTTGCGGACCGCGCGAACAGATCTCCAACGCCTCTTCATTACTAAGCTCATAAAGATATTCATATACACTGGTACGGCGTCCCTGGGATAATGGATGCTGGGCGCTTGCCGTAAAATATGACAGCAGGAGCAGCAGCAATGCTAACTTTTTCAAAGGTATAAGGATTAGAATATTAAATCAACTGTGCCCCAAGATAGACGAAATATAGATAAGTTCTTTTTATCGCCTAACTTTGCCCCTTTAATTCTGATCAATGCATCTCTTTATAAAGAATATGGTTTGTAACCGTTGTATCCTCGTGGTACAACAGGAGCTGGATAAACTGGATATCACTTATTCCAAAGTAGATCTGGGCGATGTTCAGTTAGAAGAAACACCGGCTCCCGAAAAGCTGGAAACACTTGGAAAGCAATTGCATCATCTTGGTTTTGAATTACTGGACGATAAGAAAACGACCCTCGTAGAGAAGCTGAAAACGGCCATTATCCGCCTGATCCACGGTAATGAGAATGAAACGCTCAATACAAAATTGTCCGTTTACTTGCAGGATGTATTACAGGTTGATTATCACTATCTTTCTACACTGTTTTCTTCAACAGAAGGTCTTACGATCGAGAAGTACGTGATCCTCCAACGTATTGAACGTGTGAAAGAGTTGTTACAATACGATGAGATGAACCTGAGTGAAATAGCCGATAGTCTTGGCTATAGCAGCGTACAGCATTTATCCCAGCAGTTCAAGAAGACAACAGGTTTGACGCCAACAGGGTACAGGCAGCTGAAAGAGAACAACAGGAAGCCGCTCGATAAGGTATAAAGTTACATACACCCATAATTATATACATATTCCCCATCATTGTATAACAATCCTTGTTTGAGACGGTGGTAGCTTTGTGAAAAGATCGGACATGGCTACAACAACCGGACATATAATAAAAGAAACATTCCCTGTACTGGAAATGAGTTGCGCGTCCTGCGCAGTCAGCGTGGCCACCATGCTGCAGTCTACACCTGGTGTACAGGAGGCTTCCGTCAATTATGCTGATCAGACGGCCCGTGTAATATACGATGGCGAAAGCGTGACGCCCGTTTCATTACGCAATGTCATCCGCAGCATTGGTTATGATCTCGTCATAGAAGAGCATAATCGTGAGCAGGTTCAGGAACAGGCCCAGCTGGACCACTACAGAAGCCTGAAGAAAAAAACAATTGCCGCTTTAATATTATCAGCACCGGTCGTAGCGATCGGTATGTTCTTCATGGATATACCTTATGCAAACTGGATCATGCTGGTATTATCTACTCCCGTTATTTTTTATCTGGGCAGACAGTTCTTCATCAATGCCTGGAAGCAGGCCAGACACCGTAAAGCCAATATGGATACGCTGGTAGCGTTGAGTACAGGCATTGCCTGGATATTCAGTGTATTCAACACGCTGTTCCCTCATTACTGGCATGCACGTGGTTTACATGCGCATGTATATTTCGAAGCAGCGGCAGTTGTTGTAGGTTTTATACTGTTAGGCCGTTTATTGGAAGAGAAAGCAAAATCAAATACATCCGCAGCATTAAAGAAGTTAATGGGTTTACAGCCCGCTACCGCTTTTGTAGTAGCTGCTGATGGTATAAATATCAAAGAAGTTCCGCTTAGTGAAGTACAGGTAGGTGATATTATTGTAATAAAACCAGGCGCCCGTATTCCGGTAGACGGACAAGTAGTAGATGGCTCTTCCTGGGTGGATGAAAGTATGATCACTGGCGAGCCTGTGCCTGTGCTGAAAGGGTCCGGAACAGCTGTATTTGCCGGTACGATCAATCAGAAAGGCAGTTTCCGTTCCAGGGCGGAAAAGGTAGGCGGCGATACGGTGCTGGCGCAGATCATCCGCATGGTAAAAGAAGCGCAGGGCAGTAAAGCGCCCGTTCAGCAGCTGGTGGACAAGATCGCGGGAATATTCGTTCCTGTCGTGATAGGGATCTCACTGCTCACCTTCGCCGTATGGATGCTGGCAGGAGGGGAGAACGCCTTTACACATGGTTTACTGTCTGCAGTAACAGTACTGGTCATTGCCTGTCCCTGTGCCCTCGGACTGGCCACGCCTACTGCCATCATGGTAGGTGTCGGAAAAGGAGCGGAAAACAACATCCTCATCAGGGATGCGGAAAGCCTTGAACTGGCGCATAAAGTCGATGCTATTATTCTTGATAAAACAGGCACTATTACAGAAGGTAAGCCGCTTGTAAGCAATAGCTATTTCCCAGGGGCCAATAAAGAGTTGGCTGAACTTCAGCGCATACTGCTGACAATGGAAATGCAGTCGGAACATCCGTTGGCGACAGCCATTGTAAAAGCGTTGCAGGATAAAGGAGTGACGCCGCTTCCGGCGGAACAGCTGGAAAAGGTGGAAAGCATCACCGGTAAAGGGATACAGGCTTATTACAACGGGAAACGTTATCTGGCCGGTAACATGGCGATGATGACAGAAAATGGTATCCAAGCTGAAAGAGAGATCGCCGGCAAGATCACTGAATGGCAGTATGCTGCCAGGACCGTCATCTGTTTTGCAGCAGAAGACCGCTTGTTAGGTATTGTGGCGATTGAAGACAAGATCAAGTCCACATCTGCATCAGCTATTAAAGCCCTGCAGAATAGCGGAATAGCTGTTTACATGCTGACGGGCGATAATGAACGTACAGCGGAGGCTGTGGCGAAACAGGTAGGTATTGTAAACTATAAGGCAGGCGTACTGCCATCGGACAAAGCGGCGTTCGTCGAAGAACTGCAGCAGCGGGGCAGGGTGGTTGCAATGGTAGGGGACGGGATCAATGACAGTCATGCACTGGCACAGGCGGATGTCAGCATTGCCATGGGCAAAGGGTCAGATATAGCCATGGATGTGGCCAAAATGACGCTGATCACCTCCGACCTGAATGTGATACCCAAAGCGCTGCGTTTGTCCCGTAAAACGGTCTATACGATCAGGCAGAACCTCTTCTGGGCCTTCGTCTATAACGTGATCGGTATCCCGCTGGCAGCAGGTGTATTGTTCCCGGTGAACGGGTTCCTGCTCAACCCTATGATAGCAGGAGCGGCGATGGCATTAAGCTCAGTATCTGTAGTCAGCAATAGCCTCAGATTAAAATGGTCAAAAATCTAAATAACATATAAGCATGGAAACGCAACAATTTAAGACGAATATCAAATGTGGCGGTTGTATCGCTACAGTAACTCCCTTTCTGAATGAAGCAGCAGGCGAAAATGCCTGGAAAGTGGATACGGCTGCGCCGGATAAGGTGCTCACAATCTCTGCAGACGAAGTGCCTGCGGAAGTGATCATCAGGGCAGTGGAAAAGGCGGGTTATAAGGCAGAGAAATTATAATCAGGGGATAGTTTTTAGTGTTTACCGGGCTGGCAGTTACCAGTCCGGTTTTTTATTATAAGGGTAGTAAGCGTTGTAACGGATGAGCGGTATAATAATTGCTATACATAGACGTTATTTAACCGGACAGTAAACCCAGGCATATGTTAAACTCCACCTGGAAAATATTTAAACAGCCTGCCAGCATGATATCAGGTCTCGGTATCCTGGCAGGCATTTTAATCAGCAGTAGTTGTATAACCGCCGACCGTGGTTATAACCCCGCTCCGAGAGCAGGGGCGGAATACCGGTTTGAGGAAGGTTTAAGGAAGGAGAAGAAGCCCCAGCATCTTTTCGATAAAAAGACGCGTAAAGATCTGGCTAAAATGGGATATCCTACCGGAGAATCCAATGGCGCTCCACAGGAAACGCGGGAAGGCAAGACCGCCGCGACCGCTCCGAAACCTGATGCTAAAAAGGTAACGCCCACTGATAGTTTACGTATGGATTCCGTCTACAAAGTCCGTCCACAATAACCCTTTTTACCCGTTTGTTCGATTTAATGTGAATTAATTACATTTGTGGAAATTTTAAAATATCCTCTATGTTAAAGACCTTGTACACCGCTGGCCTTTTCATTGCCGCCACCTGCATGTTCGGCAATACGGCCAAAGCTCAATTGAAAGGATTCAGCATTGGCCCATATGTTGAAACCGGCACCCCGGTTGGGGACTTTAAGGAAACCAATAACACTGGTTTTGGTGGAGGCCTGAATGCCGACATCAAACTGATCGCAGGTTTTGGTGTGACGGGTTCCGCAGGTTTTATGTATTTCCCGGGCAAAACATACCAGACGCTCAATGAGAACAGTCAAACGATCAGTATAAAGGGGGAATCGCTGAAAGCACTGCCCGTAAGAGTGGGTCTGAAGTACAAATTCGGCTTCCCGTTACTGTACGTGAAAGTTGAAGGCGGTACAGCTACATTCGTAGGTGGCGAAGGCGACCATTTCAAAGGTACTGCAGCCATCCTGGCGCCAGGGCTGGGTATCCGTTTCCTTGGACTGGACGTAGAAGCCAAATACGAAGCATGGTTTAAGAACAGCACACGTGGTTTCTTCGGTCTGAAAGCCGGTTATAACTTCTAAGAGATTTATTATATGTTTAAAAAGCCGCCCATTGGAAAATGAGGCGGTTTTTTTATGTATGGATCAATAAGTCAAAGAACTGTCCTGGAAACTCCCAACGCCTGGTTGCTGGTGGTTTCCGTGGTTTTATTATGCAATATTAGGGGAGATTTAAAAGCGTTTTCGGGCAATGTATGCAAGACGCCAAATCGTGTATACAAAGCGCAAAAATGAGGGGACGAAATGCATTTATCGTCTCCCTGAATTGAATGTCAACCTTGTCAGGATTATAAATGAGGCATGTCAACCAATAAGAGGATTAATATCCGGTTTGGCTTCGTCCATTCTTCGCTTATATATCGCTTAGATACCGCTAATCCTACGTTAATCTTACGTTCATGAACGTAAGATTAACGTAGGATTAGCGGTATCTAAGCGATATATAAGCGGTATCAAAGCGAGGAATGTCTTAATACAGAAAAACTTTACAGTTTTTATAGTGAGGATCAGGATTGACTTTACAGATAATTGTAAATTCAGTATGGACTTTACAGATGCACAATTTAAGCTTTACATAGCAATTTGAATTGTTCTGGCACAGGAAAAAACTGCAGTTTGTTGTTGAGGCTTTGGACAAAAAAAAGCCGTCCCATGCATCCATGAGACGGCCCTTTGATTTTTTAGACCTGTAATAACGTTGTTGTTCACTTTTCTACTGCTTAGATGGCTTCTTCACTTTTGAAGTATCAGCCGGGCTTTTTACAGTAGTGTCTTTAACCACTGCTGTGTCGCGTTTAGTTGCAGCTGTATCAGCTGTAGCGGTTGCAGTATCCAGTTTCGCTGCGAAACTGGCTGTGTCCCTGGCAGTCGCTGTGTCGGCTTTCATTGTCGCTGTGTCCGCAGATTTAAACGCCGCTGCAGTATCTGCTTTGAAAGCAAAGCTGGCGGTGTCTTTGAAAAATGCAGTGTCTTTTGCGAAATGGAAGCTGGCAGTGTCCTTGCCGAAGGCAGCCGTGTCACTTACGAAGGCAGCTGTATCTAACTTAAAGTTAGCAGTGTCTCTTACGAAGCTGGCTGTGTCGGGTGAGAAATTAGCCGTGTCTGCTTTGAAGTTAGCCGTGTCCAATGCGAAGTTAGCTGTGTCCATTGCAAAATTAGCGGTGTCTGGTGCAAAGTTTGCCGTATCTCTTACAAAGCTGGCAGTATCCAATGCAAAGTTCGCGGTGTCCGCATTTGTTGTCATTGCATTTGCTGCGTTAGTCTGTGTCAATACGAATGCTCCCAGGCCAGCCATGAGGCCAAATCTCAATAATTGCTTTTTCATGGTTTTTCAATTTAACTGGTTAAAAAATAAAAGATTCAATAAAAGATGGTTGCTACCATTTCAACCAAAATCTTGCGAGAATACTCTAAGGAAATGTTAAATCGATTTTGATTCTTTTTAATTTATTGATTTACATAACATTACAATCTTTTTCTTATTTGAGTAGTTTTGATGATCTACGTCCTTCTTACTGGAAAAAGTAAGAAGACTGCAAAGCCACTTTGTAGACAGGTAGTAACAATCCCGGGTACACGCTTTCACAGTTTTCTACCATCTCATGTATATACATAAGCGTTTTTTGTCCATTTCAGATATCCTGTATAATTAAATGTCATTCTAACACAAAAAGTAGTTGTAAATGTTTGGGATATTGATTTTTGGATGTATATTGTTGTAACAATTCCCTTTATGAAAACATTTCTTAATCTTATAGCGGCAGGATTGCTGTCGCTGTCAGGCAGCACATCTATTGCGCAAACCATCACATTAAGTGTGAATAAGCCACAGGCGGCCGTACAACCCACCATGTGGGGTATCTTCTTCGAAGACATTAACTTTTCGGCTGATGGAGGTATCTACGCAGAGCTCGTAAAGAACCGCTCCTTCGAATTCTCACAGCCCCTGATGGGCTGGAAGGAAACCGGCAAAAGAGGCGCAGGCAATATCCTCATCGTCAACAGAGGTAATGAGCATCCCGCTAACCCGAGGTTCGCACATGTAACAGTGCAGGCCGGCGATAGCTCTTACGGTATGGTCAATGAAGGGTTCAGGGGAATGGGGTTTAAAAAAGACGCGCGCTATAATTTTTCTTTCCTTGCCAGGAATACAGAAGGGAGCCCTACCGGAAAACTCATTTTAGTGGACGAAAACGGGGCGAATATCGGAGAAGCCACTATTCCATCGCCCGGAAAAGAATGGAAGCAATATACGGCCTCTGTGACCGCTTCCCGTACAGTTGCCAAAGGGGGATTAAAGTTGCTGTTCTCCGGTAATGGCAGCCTGGATATTGATATGGTCTCCCTGTTTCCGGAAGATACCTGGAAACAGCGTCCCGGCGGCCTTCGGAATGATCTTGTACAACTTCTCGCAGACCTGCATCCGGGATTCGTTCGTTTCCCAGGCGGATGTATCGTGGAAGGTCGTGACCTGGCTAACCGCTATCAATGGAAAAAGACGGTAGGTAAAATAGAAGACCGTACGCTTATCGTCAATCGCTGGAATACAGAATTTGCACACCGTGCACCGGGCGACTATTTCCAGAGTTATGGTCTCGGCTTCTATGAATATTTTCAATTGTCGGAAGATATAGGCGCAGCACCCCTGCCGATATTAAACTGCGGTATGGCCTGCCAGTTCAACACCGGTGAAGTGGCTGCAGACGATGACATGTCCCAATACATCCAGGACGCCATAGATCTGATCGAATTTGCCAACGGCAGTACCGATACAAAGTGGGGTAAATTAAGGGCCGAAATGGGGCATCCAAAACCTTTTGATCTTAAGATGATCGGTGTTGGTAACGAACAATGGGACAGTCAGTACATTGCCAGATACCAGCGTTTTGAACAGGAACTGAAATCAAAACATCCGGAGATAAAACTGGTGTCCAGCGTAGGGCCTTTCTCAAGCGGTGAGCGCTTTGAATATTTATGGTCAAAGCTGCGGCCATCAAAAGCCGATTTTGTAGATGAACATTATTATATGCCACCGGAATGGTTTCTGAAGAACAGTAACCGTTACGACAAATACGATCGCAAAGGTCCAAAGATCTTCGCGGGCGAATACGCGGCACATATCAAAGTGTCAAAAGAAAATGACAAGGAACAGGGTGAGACACGTAACACCTGGGAAAGTGCATTAGCAGAAGCGGCGTTTATGACAGGCCTTGAAAGGAATGCCGATGTGGTGCAAATGTCATCTTATGCGCCACTCTTAGCGCACGTGGAAGCATGGCAATGGCGGCCTGACCTCATCTGGTTCGATAACCTGCGTTCCGTAGGTACACCTAACTATTACGTACAGCAGCTCTTTGCAAATAATAAAGGCACACACACCATCCCTGTTACAGTGAATAATTTGCCGTTAACAGGGCAGGAGGGTGTTTACGCCAGTGCTACGATCGATCAGCAGAACCGTAAGATACTGTTGAAAATCGTTAACACTACTGATCAACCTACGAACTATAAACTCGTATTGACAGGCGCGGTAACTACAGGCAATGCAGCTACGCAGCAGGTATTGACTGCAAAGAACAAAGGTGATTTTAATTCGCTGGATAATCCCGGCGTTGTAAAGCCGGTCGAACAACCACTGAAGGCAGGAAAGACTAATGTTGATGTTTCGCTGGCGGCAAATTCCCTGAACGTGATCACAATACCCTATAAATAAACACTCCTTAAGAAAATATTAAAAACGTATGCACGAAATGCATACGTTTTTTTATTGTAGAAAAGACATATACCCAACCATTTATACGGTTCTGCTGTTATTATGCCTGACCGTCGGGCATAACCGGGCTTCAATAGATTTTAAGGCATCTTTAATGCTGCCAGGCCCGCTGTGGCACGCTTTTTAGTCTTTATCTGGGACCGGTTCTCCGGAAAAGCAAGTATATGTTCAGCAGATACATACTCTTTTTGATCTTCATCTTCAGGATTACTCCTTTATACGCACAGGATAGTACCGCCCTGCCAGGGCAACTACCTGCGAAGTGGGATTTACAGGCCTGCCTCGATTATGCAAAGGCAAACAATATTACCCTGAACAGCTTCCGGTTAAACCGGCTAAGTACTGAACAGGACCTCGTACTTTCAAGATCGGCCGTGCTGCCTAATCTCTCTGCAAGTGTTTCGCCTACTTTAACACATAGTAATGCAACAGACAATAATACCGGTAACCTCAGATCGGGTACACGCTTGTCCGGAAGTACTTCCGTTAATTCTGCCGTTACTTTATATAACGGAGGCTTTCTGAGGAATGATATCCTGCAAAAAGATCTCCTGGTGAAAGTTGCAGGACTGGACCTCGCCGCAACAGAAAATGATATCACTTTACAGATCACCGAAGCATATCTGAACATTCTGCTGGCCAAAGAGAATATCGTATATGTGCAGGACGTAGTGGCTACTTCCCAGGCACAGGTACAGCAACAACAGCAATTCTATGATGTAGGCTCCGTAGCGCTGAAAGACCTCATACAGCTACAGGCCCAGTTGGCAAATGATAAGTACACACTTGTCACTGCACAGAACCAACACCGGAATTTCGTACTTGTATTAAAACAATTATTGCAGCTACCTACGGAAACGCCTTTCGCCATTGTGGAACCGGATACATTAATGGGATATGCCTTGCTCACTCCATTACTCGATGCACAAAAAACAGCATTGTCCGTAAGGCCGGAAGTAAAAAGCAGTGAGCTGGGCGTAGAGGTAGCGGCATTGGACGTAAAGAAAGCGAGGGCGGGTTATTTGCCTGCATTGACTGCCGGGGCAGGGCTGGGTACCAACTATACAGGCATTGACAACAATACTTTTCTGAAGCAGGCCGATAACAATTTCTATCAACAGGTAGGACTGACTTTATCAGTCCCGATCTTTAGTCGCCGGGTAAATAGAGTAAATGAAGAGAAGGCGAAGATCGGAGTGGAACAGGCGGAACTCACGCTGCAGAACACACGTTTAAACCTCTCACAGGCGGTGGAGCGCGCATATATCAATGTGTTGAATGCACAGGGGCAATACGATGCGGCCGTGGAGCAGCTGCGTTTTACGCAGGAAAGTTACCGTATCGCAAACGAACAGCTGAAGATAGGCGCAGCCAATACCGTTGAAGTATTACAGCAAAAGAACCTCTATGTACAGGCTATGCAGTCTTACATCCAGGCAAAATACAGCGCTGCATTATATGTCAGGATATATGATTTCTACAGGGGCGTACCCGTTAAGTTATAGCATAAAAAAATAACGGATGAACAGGAAGAAGATTATAACGATAATAGTGGTGCTGGTGGCCCTGGCGGCCGTCTGGTATTTCTTTTTCAGGAAGAAGGAGAATCCCGTTGTGATCACCACACAGAAACCTTTCTATGGCCACATTTCTACGAGTGTAACAGCCACGGGTGCAGTACAGCCTGTGGATACCGTGGCCGTTGGTACACAGGTGTCCGGGATACTGAAATACATCTATGCCGATTTCAACTCGGAAGTAAAAAAAGGACAACTGCTGGCCGAGCTGGATAAGGTATTGTTACAAGCCGAAGTAGACCGTAACAGGGGCCAGGTGGCCAATGCGCAAAGTCAGCAGGTATACCAGGAAGCCCAGTTCAAAAGGCAGGAGCAGCTGTATAAAGTAGGCGCTATCAGCAGGGCTGATTATGACAATGCGAACTTCCTGAATAAGGCCGCAGTCGCCAGCGTGGCAAGCGCCCAGGCCTCATTGAGGACAGCGGAAAGGAACCTGTTCTTTACAGAAATTTATTCTCCGATAGATGGGGTGGTGCTGAACAGAAGTGTGAGCGTCGGACAAACAGTAGCCTCCAGCTTCAATACACCGACCTTGTTTGTGATCGCTAAAGATATTACGAAAATGCAGGTACAGGCCAGTGTAGATGAAGCTGATATCGGTAATGTGCGGGACAGTCAGCGGGTGTCATTTACCGTTGATGCTTACCTGAATGATGAATTTGCAGGAAAGGTTGAGGAGATCCGCCTGCGGCCATCTGTTTCAGCTAACGTGGTAACATATACGACCATCATCAGTGCTAATAATGACGATATGAAACTGAAACCCGGTATGACAGCTACCGTCACTATCTATACGGCAGAAAGAGATCACGCGCTGTTGATCCCTTCCAAAGCACTGATGTTTAAACCTGATTCGGCCTTGTCGAAGAAGTTTAAACTCATCGCCATCGCTCCTCCGGCAGCTGAACGTCATAAACGTGCGATGCCCGTGACCGGAGGCGACCGCGATACTGCAAGACATTTGATGCATGATAAAGCGAAGAACGCTGAAGCGACCAACTATGTATGGGTGCAAAGAGGGGATACGTTGTTGCAGAAGAAAGTGGAGATCGGCCTGAATGATAATACAAGAGCAGAAGTATTATCCGGACTATCGCCCGATGAAGATGTAATAACCGGCATGCAGGAAGTTACTGATAAGAAGGCAGCAGGTAGTGGCGGACAAGCCAGTCCTTTCATGCCGCAAAGAAGGAGACGATGAGCAAGAAGATCCTCGAAATACAGAACATCAAAAGGGAGTTCCGCATGGGAACGGAAATAGTGCGCGCACTGAAAGGTGTTTCGTTCGATGTATTTGCAGGCGAGTTCGTGACCATTATGGGTAGCAGCGGATCCGGGAAAACGACCTTGCTGAATATACTGGGATGCCTTGATAAACCTACAGATGGTAACTATCTGCTGGATGGCGTGAATATCGGACAACAGTCCCGCAATGAACTGGCGCGCTTACGCAACAGGAAGATCGGTTTTGTGTTCCAGGCTTATAACCTCCTGCCGCGTACGTCCGCACTGGAAAATGTAGAATTACCTTTGCTGTATAACATGGAGATCAGCCATGAACAACGCAGGCAACGGGCGGTGCATTCACTCGAAGCGGTAAAGCTGGGAGAGCGGCTGGGACATACGCCTAATCAGTTGTCGGGCGGCCAGCAGCAACGCGTGGCTATTGCCCGCGCCCTGGTCAACGAGCCCGTTATGATACTGGCCGATGAAGCTACCGGTAACCTTGATACACGCACATCCTACGAGATTATGGCCCTGATGCAGGAATTGAATCAGGAACAGGGCAAGACGATCGTATTCGTTACCCACGAACCGGATATCGCGGCCTTCAGCGGCCGTACCGTGATGCTGCGCGATGGAAAGGTCGTGAAGGATACTGTCAATGAAAATATACGTTCGGCTAAAGAAGCGCTGGCGGCCTTGCCACCGGCAGATGATTATTGATTATGAACATTCTGAACCTCATACGGATCGCATTAAAAGCCTTGCAGCGTAATAAACTGAGGGCTTTCCTCACCATGCTGGGCATCATCATCGGGGTGGCGGCAGTTATTGCCATGGTGGCTATCGGACAGGGTTCTAAGGAAAGTATCCAATCACAGCTTTCCAGTATGGGGTCTAACATGATCACGATTCTGCCCGCCAGTAATGTGACCGGCGGCGCCAGGCTGGGAGGCGCCAGTGTGCAAACGCTAACTATCGAAGATGTAAAGGCGCTGGAGAAACAGGCGCTCAATATCAGCGCTATATCGCCTGCCGCTACATCCAGCGGACAATCCATCAACGGTGCGTTAAACTGGCCTACAAGCATACAGGGAGTAAGTCCTGCGTACCTCGACATCCGCAAGTGGACCTTGCAGGATGGCGTGGTATTTACAGATGAAGATGTAAGAGCTTCTGCTAAAGTCTGTTTGCTCGGACAAACCGTTGTAAGCAGCCTTTTCCCGAACGGAGAAAATCCTGTAGGAAAGATCATCCGTTTCAATAACATTCCCTTCCAGGTGATCGGTATACTGGCGGCAAAAGGACAGAGCTCCTTCGGACAGGACCAGGACGATGTGATCCTGGCGCCTTATACCACCGTTCAGAAACGTATCCTTGCTACGATCTATTTCCGGACCTTGTACGTTTCTGCGGTAAGTGAAGCAGCTACAGATGCAGCTACGAAAGAGATCACCACCATTCTGAGAAAATCCCACAGGCTACGCGATGCCGATGAAGATGATTTCCAGGTGAGAACAATGGCGGAACTGATCAGTACATTGAGCTCTACCAGTAATCTGCTCACCATACTATTAACGGCTATCGCCGGCATCTCTCTCGTTATCGGGGGGATCGGGATCATGAATATCATGTACGTATCGGTTACAGAACGTACACGCGAAATAGGGTTACGTATGTCCATTGGCGCAAGAGGCATTGATATACTTATGCAGTTCCTCATAGAGGCGATCATGATCAGTATTACCGGTGGATTGATAGGAGTGGTACTGGGCGTTACATCAGCGAAGCTGATCACTTACTTCCTGAACTGGCCGACAATGGTGTCGGAATCCTCTATTATTTTGTCTTTTATGGTATGTGCACTGACAGGCGTATTCTTCGGATATTATCCGGCGCAGAAGGCCTCCCGCCTCGATCCTATAGAGGCCTTACGATATGAGTAGTATTGGATTACTTCACCTGTTGAAGGAATTTGCTGACAGTGGCCATTGCCTTCTCACGAAGCTGGGGATTACCTTTGTCCATCATCTTCAGCAATATCCGGCACTCATGCAGGAACTTCGGCATAAAGTCGGAAGATGAATTGGCAATATCCAGGCAGTTGTCAATAATGTCAGCGTACTTGATCGTTTGTGCAGCCGCGCTTGTTCTGCCCATCCGTTCTGCCTCTGCCTGTTTTCGCTTTCGCCTGTTCCACTTCGGATAATCCTTTTTGATATACACGTCGGTCAGTTCCACAACGAGCGACAATGTCCTGAAGGCTTCTTCTGTAGGCATTACGCCCCATAGATAAGCAGAGAGGTCCTCTTTTGTAACAGCAGTATCTTCCAGCACATCATGCAGCAAGGCAGCCGATAGTACCGGAAGATCTGACGTATATTCTTTGCAGTGTTGCATCACCCGGATGGGATGCATGATATAAGGTTCATCTGCAAATTTCCTTTGCTGGTCTCCATGCGCCTGACGGGCAAATTCTTCTATATCGGTAAGTACGTCCATCAGGATACAAGCATTTTTCTACAGGCTTCTGCACATTGTTTACAGATCTCCGCACATTCCTGGCAATGTTCGTTACTATGTTTACCACATTCGGCCGCGCAGGCTTCGCATATGTCAGCACAAACAGAACACAGTTGTACGGCGTAACTGCTGCCCATGCTCATCAGCTGTGCTGCAGCATAACAGGCAGCCGCACACTCCATGTCCAGCCTGATGCAACGGGCCATCATCGTTACATCCTTTTCCTGCGTACAGGAGGAGGCACAATGATTACAAACAGCTGCACAGCGTAAACAGGCGTCAATACAATCTTTGTAGAAATGATAACCGGTGGTCATGTTTTAAGTATTGGTGGTTTAATAATAAAATGTTCCCAAAAGCATTACCCCAAATACCATACAAATTTGAACAAGCATACTCTGCAGATATTGAAAAGGAATTTGCTAATTTGCAGGAATGAAACACACATTCCTTTTCCATTGTTTGATCCTGATGTGCTTTTCCGCTTTCGCACAGCGGCATGCACTGGTCTTCCAGACGGACTTCGGATTAAAAGACGGGGCTGTCGCTGAAATGAAAGGCGTAGTATACAGCCTGTCTCCCGACATACAAATGTTCGATCTGACGCATGAGATACCCGCCTATAATATCTGGGAAGCGGCTTACCGGCTGCAGCAAACCGCTCCTTACTGGCCGGCAGGTACTGTATTTGTATCTGTAGTTGATCCGGGTGTTGGGTCCGACCGCAAATCAGTAGTACTGAAAACAAAAACAGGACATTACTTCGTGACGCCCGACAATGGTACGCTTACACTGGTAGCCAGGCAGATGGGTATTGCGGAGGTCAGGGAGATAGATGAAGCGGTAAATCGCAGAAAGAATTCCGGAGCGTCATATACCTTCCATGGCCGGGATGTTTATGCCTATACGGCAGGTAAACTGGCAGCGGGTAAGATCACGTTCCAACAGGTAGGCCCAAAACTGGCGGATTCCATAGTCAGTATCGATTTTCAGGCGCCCATATTTGACGGTAACAGGGTGAAGGGCAATATTCCGGTGCTGGACGTTCAGTATGGAAATATCTGGACGAACATTGATCAGCAAACCTTCAGCAAATTGCACGTGCAACCGGGAGACCTGTTGAAGGTAACGATCTATAAAGGCACCGAACAGGTATATAGTGGTACCATGCCATTTGCCAATACATTTTCGGCCGTACCTGAAGGCAAGGAACTTGTTTATCTGAATAGTCTGCTGAATGTATCGTTTGCCCTCAACATGGGCGATTTCTCCGCCACATATCATGTGAAGAGCGGGCCGGAATGGAGTGTAGTGATCAGCAGATAATGCCGGTTTTTACCTAAATTCGCCGTTCGTTTTTAAATCTTACATTTTACAGATGCCACAACCGGATACTGCAAATAGGATGTTTCATCTGGCGGCAGACTATATTAACAATACCAACCGCCATATTTTCCTGACCGGTAAAGCCGGTACAGGAAAGACGACATTCCTGAAATATATACGGCAACATACCACCAAGAATACCGTCGTAATAGCGCCTACAGGTGTAGCCGCCATTAACGCGGGAGGTGTGACCATGCACTCTTTTTTCCAGCTGCCCTTTGGTCCGTATGTGCCTACGGGCGCGCACCTTTTTGGGGTTGATAACGGGGTGACAGACGCGCATGCCCTGTTCCGGAATATCCGCTTCAATATTGACAAAAAGCAACTGTTGAAGGAGATGGAACTGCTCATCATTGATGAAGTCAGTATGGTCCGCGCAGACACCCTGGATGCGATTGACGCCATTCTCCGTCATTTCCGTGGCCAGCCTTTATTGCCTTTCGGAGGCGTACAGGTGCTGTACATTGGGGATCTTTTCCAGCTTCCGCCTGTAATGCCGGAAGAACAGTGGAAGCTATTGAAGGATGTTTATGATAGCGTCTTTTTCTTTGACGCGCGGGTAATGCAACAGGCCCCGCCACTGTTCATAGAACTGAATAAGATCTACCGTCAAAATGAGGCTACTTTTATCAGCCTGCTGAACGGTGTGCGTAACAGTTCACTGGACTGGGATGATCTCGAAATGCTCAATCAGCGCTACCTGCCGCATTTTACAGGCGACGGCGATCAGTACATCGTGCTCACTACCCATAACCGGCGTGCAGATGAGATCAACAATGCCCGCCTGGCAGCGATGCCGGGTAGTATCCATACGTTCGCCGGAGAGATCAAGGGAGACTTCAGTGATAAAGCCCTCCCGACAGATATGGACCTGCGTATCAAGCGTGGAGCCCAGGTCATGTTCATCAAAAACGATGTGGCAGAACCACGCCGTTACTTCAATGGTAAACTGGCCACCGTTAAGGAGATCATGCCTGACGATAAAATTGTGGTGACGCTGGCGGAGAGTGAAGAAACGCTGGTGCTCGAAAAAGAGACCTGGCGTAACATCCGCTATTCCTGGAACAAAACAGAAGGCACTGTGGACGAGGAAGAGATGGGCAGCTTCACGCAATATCCTATCCGCCTTGCATGGGCCATCACCATACATAAGAGTCAGGGGCTCACCTTTGAAAAAGCGATCATCGATGCAGGTAATGCTTTTGCACCCGGCCAGGTATATGTAGCCTTGAGCCGGTGTACCTCGCTGGAAGGATTAGTGCTGCACTCAAGGATCCACCCCGGCGCTATCCGTACAGATGAACAGGTACTGGCATTCTCCTCCCGCTTTCACAAAGAGGAAGAACTCGAAATGCTACTGGAAGGAGAGAAGTTAGTCTTCTGGGCAGAACAGCTGCTGAAATTATTCAGTGCAGAAAAGATCCTGGCAGAGTTGCACGTACATGCCGCCTGGCTGCGCGATAAAAAGATGGTGGGCATGGAAAGTGCCGTAACGTTAAGCCGCAATCTGCAGCAACGGGCGGCGGCATTACACGAGGTAGGATTGAAATTCAGACAGCAACTGGATCCACTGCTGAAAGAAGTACTACAATCCGGTAATACGTCGGTGCTGAGTGAACGTGTCGGGAAGGCAGTCGCCTATTTCACCAATGAAATATATGAATCTTTCATACAGCCGGTACGTCGGGAAAGGGATATCGTAAAGGATATACCCAAAATAAAGAAGTACGTCCTGCAGCTGTCCGGGCTGGAGCATTTTCTCTGGAGCAGGTTAGAGATCTTCGCTGACGCCAGTTATGGCAATGTAAAGTTCAACGAGGGACTACCAGACTACGAGGCATTACGCAGGCCTCCGGCGGAAAAAGCGAAGAACGCTAAAGACGGCAAAGACGCGAAGGATACAAAGGATACAAAGGATACAAAAGATACAAAGGAAACGAAGGAGACAAAGGTCACAAAAGAAAAGCCTGCAAAAAAGACCCGTGAGGCAGGTGGCAGCCGACGAGACACCCTCGAATTGTTCCTTGCAGGCAAAACGCTCCAGGAAATCTCCGCCGAACGCGATCTTGCCATGAGCACCGTAGAAAGCCACCTGGCAGACTGCGTAGCCAACGATGAATTGCAGCTCAACCGCTTTATGGATGACAAAAAGATCGCCCTTATATTACCGCTCGTAAAGGAGCTTGGTGTCACCGCCTCTGCACCCATCAAAGCCAGACTGGGGGAAACCGCCACCTGGGCCGAGATCAGAGCCGTACAGGCCTATCATCGCCGTACAATGGAGTAACGGCTACGGTAAATAAGTTACTCATTCAACAAAACACAATAGGACCCCGTCAGGGGTCCCCTTGTTTATAGCCCCGGGTTTCAACCCGGGGAATGGGACGGGAACACCAACGGACCCACCGAATGGATTGATTCATATTTAATGTCGGAACGGGAACGACACCGAAACCCACCGAATGAATTGAATCGCATTAAATCCCGGGAACGGGAACGCCAACAAAACCCACCAATTGAATTAATTCATATTTAATCCTAATTAATCATCCCCCAAACACCAATACCCCATACCGCCCATCGAATAATATCAATGTATTTGTCATGTGCTAACATTATTTCCCATTTCTTTTGTAATTTTGGAATGAACATTCTAAAAAGAACAGCCAATGGCCGACAGGAAATTAAAGATTAGCGTACTGGATCAGACCCCTATTCGCAGAGGTAGCAACGCTGTCGAAGCACTCGAAGAAAGTATTAAACTGGCACAGCTGGCCGACCGCCTCGGTTTCACCCGTTATTGGGTTTCTGAGCATCATAATAGCCGCACACTGGCAGGGGCGGCTCCGGAGGTATTGATCTCCCGGCTGGCAGCTGTTACTAAACATATACGCCTGGGTTCAGGTGGTGTCATGTTACCTAACCATAGCACCCTGAAGGTGGCAGAGAACTTTCGCCTGCTGGAAGCGCTCAACCCGGGACGTATTGACCTGGGTATAGGCCGTGCTCCCGGTGGCGACCGGCTGACAAGTCATATACTGAACCCCTCCAATAATTTTGAACCGAGAGACTTTGTACAACAGGTCCAGGATCTGGAAGGATATTTAACCGACTCTTCCGAAACCGGTACAGTACATGAAAAAGTAAAGGCCATACCACGGATAGATACGGTACCGGAACTGTGGATGCTGACCTCCAGCGGAGAAAGCGGCTTACTGGCGGCAAGACAGGGCTGGGCATTGTCATTCGCTCACTTTATATACCCCATAGGTGGCCCACAGGCCGTAAAGACCTATCGTGAAAAATTCAAACCTTCCCAATTCCTGAAAGAGCCTGCCGCTAGTGTAGGGATCTTCCTTTTCTGTGCCGACACGCAGGAGAAGGCGGACGAGTTGCAGGCAATGATGGACTATCGCCTGTTAAGTTTTGAGAAAGGCAGATATGATGAAACCCCTTCCTGGGAAGAAGTGCGCGACTATGAGTACTCAGATCAGGAATGGCAGCGTGTAATGGCCAACAGGGGCCGCATTGTTGCGGGTACGCCCGAACAGGTGAAACAACGTTTGCTGAAAATGGCGGATGATTATGGAGTAGACGAGATCGTAGCCGCCACCATCACCGAAAAGATAGAAGACCGTTTCCGTTCATATGAACTGCTCGCAGAAATCTTTCAGCTGGAACCTCGCAATTGATTGACATTTACGTAGTATTGCAGATATTGTAATTATTGCCTTCTTTAGAGAAAAGGACAATTAAATCCGCCTGTATACTACATGGAACAAAAGCATAATCACGAAGCCAGACCGGTAGAAAGCTATAGAGAAGATGATCAGGAATGGATGCGCTTTGCATTACGTTCCGCCGGACTCGGTACCTGGGACATGGACCCCGTAAACCGGTGTATTGTATACGATGACCGCTGCAGAGAGCTGTATGGTTTTGCAGAAGGAGAGATAATGTCTTACGAAAACATACTGACATACGCTCATCCGGAAGATAAGCCAATAGTGGCCCTTGCAATGGAACGGGCCCTCGCAAATGACAACGGCGGCCGGTATGATTTCGAGTTCCGTGTAACCGGCGCCGATACCCGGCAACGCTGGCTCAGATGTATAGGTCAGGCTTACTTTAATGAAGAAGGAATAGCATACCGCTTTGCAGGTACTATACAGGACGTCAGCAGACAATCAAAGAGCAGGGAAAAGAAAGTAATGCTGTTCTCTCTGGTGGAGAGCAGCTCTGATTTTATAGCGGCGGCAGATTATGAAGGCCGTATTTTTTATATGAATTCCTCGGGACGGAAACTGCTGGGAATACCACAGGATCTGGAGATAACGTTGTTAGGAGAGGTTGATCTGTATAATCCCGATTACCACGATTTTATTGCCAAAGAAGTACTGCCACAGCTGAGAACAGGCAAGAAGTGGACAGGTACAGTCTACCTGCGGCACTATGGCTCAAAAGAGATCATCCCTTTTCATGCCGATTTCTCCATCATCAAAGATCCCCGGAATAATAGTTTTATCGGCCATGGGGCGGCGCTACGCGACCTACGGCCCGAGCTGGAAGCTAAAAAAGAACAACAGAAATTACTGGCCCTGCTGGAGAACAGCCGGGACTTCGTCAGCCTGTCAGATGAAGCTGGAAATGTATCCTATGTCAATGCTGCCGGACAAAAACTGCTCGGCCTTGATAGTCTGATGGACGCCCGGAGGCATAACAGCGAATACCTCATGGCGGGAGAAATAGACCGTCTGAAAAATGAGGTGAATGTAGAGCTTTTTAACCGCGGACAATGGTCCGGCGAAATACTATACCGGCACTTCAAAACAGGCGAAGCGATCCCGGTGTTCGGCACAACGATGCTGGTATACGATCCGCTGACAGGCGTCTCACAGGGAAGGGCGAGCATCGCCCGAGACCTGCGTGAAGAAAAGGCTTTAAGGCAACGGATGATCGATAATGAGCATGAACTGGAACGCCTGGTGGAACTCAGGACAGATGAATTGAAGAAGGCGAATATCGATCTTAACATCGTGAACCAGAACCTCGAACAGTTCGCCTACGTGGCCAGCCATGACCTTCAGGAACCGCTTCGTAAGATCAATATGTTCTCAGCACTCATGCAGGATAAATATGCAAATGAGCTGAACGAAACAGGTGTACGTAATCTTGGGATCATCCGCAATGCGGCAACCCGTATGACCAACCTGATACAGGACCTGCTGGCCTTTTCAAGAGTGTCCCGCCAGGATCACCTGTTTGAAAGAATAGACCTCGTCCAGGTCATGGAACACGTGCTGACCGACCTGGAAGTGCTTATTCAGCAAAAGAATGCCACAATCAACTATGATTCACTCTGTTGCATAAAGGGGATCCCCCTGCACATGACACAGCTGTTTCAGAACCTCTTAAGTAACGCACTGAAATTCAGCAAGGCAGACGTAGCGCCTGTTATCAGGATAACTTCACGTATGATGGAGCCGGAGGAAGTCGGGGCTAATCCACAGTTACAGAACGGCACTACCTATTGCGGGATCAGGGTACAGGACAATGGTATCGGTTTCGACCCAACGTATGCCCGTAAGATCTTTGTGATCTTTCAGCGCCTGCATGGAAGGGGCGAATACGAGGGAAGCGGCATTGGACTGGCCTTATGCCAGAAAATAGTGACTGCTCATCACGGAGTTATCTACGCAGAATCAGACGAAAAACAGGGCGCCGCCTTCACAGTTATTTTACCGGCATACACTTGATTATATTTTTTCATATTTTTGCTGGAAATAACTGATCCTATCCTATGAGAAAATACTTCCTGCTGATAGCAGTCATAGCACTGGTTGTCGCTGCCTGTTCCAAAGAAGCAGGTATTGGCGGTGGAACACAAAATCCCGGGGACACCACTGGTCTGCCAGGATCCGGATCCGGTAATAAAGACAGCGTTGTTACATTTACAGATCTGAAGTTTGCCTTAACACCTGCAAGTGAAAGTTATGGCCGCGTTTTCTCCTCTTTTAAAGGAAATGTATACCTGGATAATGATATTCCTGATACACTTGGTAAATACATCGATGTGGCTTTCAATAACTTTGGGTCCTTCTCTATGTTCTTTACCAGCCCGAACGATGAAACGTTTGATCTGAACATTCCCGGCACGCTGACCACACTGGTACGTAACATGGTGCCTGCGGATACTTTCAATGTTAATTCTTTCGATACCATTACACATGCATCCACACTGAAACAACTGACCATCGCTACTGATGATGAGACCTTTGCTTCAGCGGATATGCCACTGGTAGTATTCTTCCAGAATGGTTTTGCCAAGAAAGGTATTATCAAGGTAAAAGCAATAACAGCTGATTATATAGTTGCTGATGTAAAAGTAACTTACTGATATTAAGAAATTTATGCAGAGAGAATAAGGCTGTCCGCGCAGGTGGGCAGCCTTTCGTCATTTTATACAGATACCCCGTTTAATTTAGCCTTAATAGGAATGTGTAGGACAGTTGCCCCGCTGCCTTTATTTAAATTTGAAAGGTTCCACGATTAAAAACACAATTCCACTATTATGCAAGCTATTTTAGGCGTATTTTTTCATTTTATCGGAGGCTTTGCTTCCGGCAGTTTTTATATCCCTTTCAAGAAAGTAAAGAGTTGGGCCTGGGAAAGCTATTGGATAGTGGGCGGCTTTTTTTCCTGGTTAATTGTACCCTTCCTGGCAGCCTGGATCACCGTACCTGATTTCCTGAGCATCATTAGCAGAACAGACAGTTCTACACTCTTCTGGACCTATTTTATGGGCGTATTATGGGGCATCGGCGGCCTTACGTTCGGGCTGGCCATGCGTTACCTGGGCATGTCCCTCGGTATGTCAGTTGCACTTGGATATACCTCCGCTTTCGGTTCGCTCATTCCGCCTATATACAGGGACCTGTTCACCTCCGATAGTACAAACACATTTTCAGCCATGATAAAAAGCCCCGGCGGTTTAATGGTGCTCGGTGGCGTGCTGGTCTGCCTTGTGGGTATTGCTATTTGCGGTGCTGCAGGTGTGATGAAGGAACGTGAATTATCCGAAGATCAGAAAAAGGAAAGTATAAAGGAGTTCGATCTTAAAAAAGGATTGATCGTAGCAACCGTTTCAGGCATCCTGAGCGCCTGCTTCAATTTTGGCATAGAGGCTGGTAAGCCAATGGCGGCTATCGCTATTGAAGAGGGTAGCAATCCGTTATTCCAGAACAATGTAATATTCGTCGTTTTACTATGGGGAGGTCTCACTACCAACTTGTTCTGGTGCCTGTTGCTGAACTTCCGTAATAAGACTTTCGGTGATTATGTCAACAAAGGAACACCACTGGCGGGTAACTATTTCTTTGCAGCACTGGCTGGTACCACCTGGTTCTTTCAGTTCTTCTTCTATGGCATGGGTGAAAGTAAACTGGGCAATGGCGCAAGTTCCTGGATACTGCACATGGCGTTTATCATCATGATCTCTAGTCTTTGGGGTATCACCCTGCGGGAATGGAAAGGCGTAAGTGCAAAGACATTCGGAACTATCATACTGGGCGTTGCAACGATCATGGCGTCCGTTATGCTTGTAGGCTACGGCAATTCATTGTAACGGCATAAAAACAATTTAGAGGCTTGAATTCCACCCCGGAAGGGGTGATGTAGTTTGTAGCCCCGGGTTTTAACCCGGGGATCGTCAAATCGAATTCGTCGGATCGTGTTTGTCGGATGGCATACAGCATACTAACGTCAAATCAATTCACCGGATCGTATTCCGAATAGCATATAACATCATACGGTATCGTTCATGTTTTAACTATCATAAACCAATCTAAAAAATATAAAAAACAACATATGTCGGTTTCTTCCTTAACAAATTTCAAACACGTAAGTTATCTCTGGGACGAGCAGAAAGCCGCTGCACTGGCAGGAGACGAAGTAGCATTACTGATCTATCGTTCTAACCTGCTGGGCGCTGATCTCCGCCTCACAAACTATGGAGGTGGCAATACTTCCTGTAAAGTGATGTCTAAAGATCCGCTGACGGGCAAAGAAACGGAAGTAATGTGGGTGAAGGGTTCCGGTGGCGACCTCGGTACCTTGAAACGTAGTGGTCTGGCGGCTTTGTATGTGGAGCGGCTGCATAGCCTGGAGAATATCTACAAAGGTATTGATCAGGAAGATGAAATGGTGGAGCTTTTCAATCACTGTATCTTCGATCTCAGTTCTAAAGCTCCTTCCATCGATACACCGCTGCACGGTTTTCTGCCGTTCAAACATATAGACCATTTGCATCCTGATGCTGCCATTGCTATTGCGGCAGCAAAGGATGGTAAACGTATCACGCAGGAGCTCTTTGGCGGTACGATAGGCTGGGTGCCCTGGCAGCGTCCAGGTTTTGATCTCGGTTTACAATTAAGACAATGCCTGCGGGATAATCCGGGCATCAGAGGTATTATGCTGGGTTCTCATGGTCTGTTCACCTGGGGCGATACAGCTTATGAAAGTTATATGAACACGCTCGAAGTGATTGAACGTTGTGCTGCATACCTTGAAGAGCATTACGGAAAGAAAGGGCCAGTATTCGGCGGTAGCCGTATCACTTCCCCGCCTGCTGAAGTGCGTAAGAAACAGGCGGCTGCATTGGCGCCTGTGTTACGAGGCTTGTGTTCTGCGCACACCCGTATGGTAGGTCACTTTACAGATGATCCGCGTGTATTGGAGTTCATCAACTCCAAAGATCTTGACAGGCTGGCGCCATTGGGTACCAGTTGTCCTGACCACTTCCTGCGTACGAAGATCAGTCCGTTGGTATTGCCGTTAGATCCCCAGGCTTCACTGGATGATGTTGCAGCAGAAAAACAACAACTGGAGCCTTTATTTGCTGCCTACAGGCAGATGTACACTGATTACTACAATACATGCCGTCATCCGAACAGCCCTGCTTTACGTGATCCTAACCCGGTTGTGATCCTGTACCCAGGTGTCGGTATGTTCACTTTCTCGAAAGACAAACAGACCGCAAGGGTGGCAGCAGAGTTTTATACCAATGCGATCAATGTAATGAAAGGTGCGGAAGCCATTTCTGAATATACCGCATTGCCACGTCAGGAAGCATTTGATATAGAATACTGGTTGCTGGAAGAAGCGAAGCTGCAACGTATGCCTAAACCAAAAGCATTGTCGGGCCGTATTGCACTGATCACAGGTAGCGCCGGTGGTATCGGTAAAGCTGTCGCTAAGAAATTTGCAGATGAAGGCGCTTGTGTGGTGATCAATGATAATGACGAAAGCCGTCTGCAGTCCGCAAGGGAAGAATTTTCCAAACAATATGGCAAGGACGTTTTTGCAACCGCTATCCTTGACGTAACAAAAGGAAGTGATATAAAGGCTGCATACGACGTAGCCAGCCTGGCTTTCGGTGGTGTGGACCTGGTGGTTAACTGTGCCGGTCTTTCTATCTCCAAACCATTGGAGGCGCATACAGAAAAAGATTGGGACCTGTTGTACGACGTACTTGTAAAAGGCCAGTTCCTCGTTACCCAACATGGTGTGGAGGTGATGCGCAAGCAGGACCTCGGCGGAGATGTGATCAATATCGTTAGCAAGAACGCATTGATGAGTGGCCCGAACAACGCTGGTTACGGTTCCGCTAAAGCGGCACAACTTCACCTGAGTCGTTTGAATGCAGCAGAACTGGGCAAGGACGGTATCCGTGTAAATGTCGTGAATCCTGATGCGGTGATTGCCGACAGCAAGATATGGGAAGGCGATTGGGCGGCGGGCCGCGCGAAAGCATATGGTGTTACAATAGAAGAACTGCCTGGTTATTATGCCAAACGTACTTTGCTGAACCAGGTGATCCTGCCGGAAGATATCGCCAATGCATGTTTTGTCATTACCGGAGGACTGCTCAATAAATCCACCGGTAACGTGATCAACGTGGATGGTGGTGTTGCTGCAGCTTTTGTAAGATAATAAGGCCTTTCATCAGTTAAATACCAGCACATTGAGTCAACACATGCTCCGGCGAAAGTCAGGCGGCATGTGTTGATAATGTCTGTTAAAGAAAAACTTTTCCTAATTTACCAAAGACCCAAACTCCCGTTATGAATATTGAGAAATTTCAGATAGCTGAATTCAACGATTCCCACAGGCAGGCGCACGAGCGTAGCTTCGCATATATAGCCGGAAATATCCAGCATGTAGATGATGTCCTTCAGAAATTGCAGGACTTCCAGGTAGCCATTCCCAGCTGGGCGCTGGGCACCGGTGGTACCCGCTTTGGCCGTTTCTCAGGAGGAGGGGAGCCCCGTAACCTGGAGGAAAAGATCACCGATATTGGCGTCCTGCATGCATTGAACAGAAGCAGTGGCGCTATTTCCCTGCACATCCCCTGGGATATTCCTGAAAATGCAGCCAGCATAAAAGCCCTGGCGGCGCAACACGATATCCGGTTTGATGCTGTGAACTCAAATACCTTCCAGGACCAGCCCGGCCAGCAATTGAGTTATAAGTTCGGTTCCTTACATCATACTGATAAAGGCGTCAGGAAACTGGCGGTAGAACATAACATTGAAGTAATAAAATACGGGGTCGAGCTTGGCTCCAATGCATTGAGCCTCTGGCTGGCCGATGGTTCCTGCTTTCCCGGACAGCTGAACTTCAGAGGTGCTTTTAAACGCACGCTGGACAGTTTGCAGGAAGTATATGCTACGCTGCCGGACGCCTGGAAGCTGTACATAGAATACAAGGCCTATGAGCCGAATTTCTATTCTACGACTATTGGCGACTGGGGCCAGTCATTACTCTTCGCTAATAAACTCGGGCCAAAGGCATATACGCTTGTCGACCTGGGCCATCATCTGCCTAATGCCAATATCGAACAGATCGTGTCATTACTGTTGATGGAGGGTAAACTGGCAGGTTTCCATTTCAATGATTCCAAATATGGAGATGATGATCTTACTGTAGGTAGTATTAATCCTTATCAGCTGTTCCTCATCTTCAATGAACTGGTGGAAGGTATGGACGCCCGTGGTATGAACCACGCCAATGATCTGGGATGGATGATCGACGCCTCTCACAATGTAAAAGATCCGTTGGAAGACCTGTTACAGTCAGTGGAAGCGATTATGATCGCCTATGCCCAGGCTTTACTGGTAGATACCAAAGCCCTTCAGGCCGCCCAGCAGAACAACGACGCCGTGGCTGCACAGGAGATCCTGCAATACGCTTACCGTACGGATGTCCGTCCGCTGGTCGCCCAGGCGCGCCTGCAGGCAGGAGGTGTTTTACAGCCGGTATCATTCTACAGGCAGTTCAAAGTAAGAGAACAACTGATCAAAGAAAGAGGTCTGAAAACCGTAGCGACGGGATTGTAATTCTAATTATCAACGGCATGCGCTGTATTGCAATACTGGACATTGGTAAGACCAACAAGAAGATATTCCTTATAGACGAGCACTATCGCATCGTATGGGAAAGAGGTGCTTGTTTTGAAGAGACCGTGGATGAAGACGGGGATGCATGTGAAAACATAGAACTGCTCACAAACTGGGTGAAAGACAGTCTCCGTGAACTGTTGCGATTGCCCGGTTATAGTATTGTGGCATTTAATTTTAGCACTTATGGCGCCAGCCTGGTATACCTGGATGAACAGGGCCAGATACTGGCGCCTTTGTACAACTACCTGAAACCTTATCCTGCCGGTATGGAAGCTGCTTTTTATAAAGCGGCCGGCGGTGCTGACAGGTTATGCAGTGATACCGCTTCTCCTGCATTAGGTAGCCTGAACGCCGGGCTGCAATTCTACCGGTTAAAACAATTACAGCCCGCTGTTTACGAAAAGGTGAAGTACGCGCTGCATTTGCCACAGTACATCAGTTTCCTGGTAACGGGCCAGCCACTGTCTGATATTACCAGTATTGGTTGTCATACGATGCTATGGGATTTTTCCCGGCAGCGTTATCATGAATGGGTGTTGCAGGAAGGACTGGCAGATAAACTGCCGCCGGTCTTTCCGGGTAACCACACACTGCCGGCTACCATTGACGGGCATACCTGTATTGCCGGCGTAGGGCTGCATGACAGTTCCGCCGCCCTGATACCTTACCTGGCAAGTTTTTCGGAGCCCTTTGCACTTATTTCAACCGGCACCTGGTGCATAACCCTTAATCCGTTTAATAACAGCCCTTTAACGGCGGAAGAACTGGCGTCTGACTGTTTGTGCTATCTGACCTATGAAAACCGCCCTGTAAAGGCCGCAAGGCTCTTTGCAGGCAATGAGCATGAACAGCAGGTGAAAAGGCTGGCAGAATATTATCAAACACCGGTAAATTACTACCAGCAAGTAGCCTTCGACCCTGCTATATTTGCCAGGTTGCTCGCGGCATCTCCCCAACAGGAACGACCGGCTTCCGGTACCGGCTTGTTACAGGCGTCCCGCTTCGCAACCAGGTCATTGAACGACTTTACCAGCTATGAAATTGCCTATCACCGTTTGTTGATGGATATTATGGAACAGCAAGAGTTCTCTTCATCGCTGGTAATAGATGGTACACCGGTAAAACGTATTTTCGTGGATGGTGGATTCAGCAGGAACACCATATACATGCACCTGCTGGCAGCCGCTTTCCCGCAGATGGAGATCTACGCCGCCTCAGTAGCCCAGGCTACGGCAATAGGCGCAGCCCTCGCTATTCATCGCCACTGGAATACACAACCTTTGCCGGCCGACCTTGTAGAGATGAGACATTATAGCCACGGCTCGATTTATATTTGAACAAGATGAAAGTAGGACTCTTCATACCCTGTTACATAGACCAGTTTTATCCGCAGGTAGGCATCGCCACATTATCATTGCTGGAAAAACTGGGTTGTGACGTGGTATATCCCCAGGGACAAACCTGTTGCGGACAACCCATGGCCAACTCTGGATTTGAACACCTGACCCACGGTTGCAATGAACTTTTCGTAAACCATTTTGAGAACTTTGACTACATCGTAGCGCCTTCCGGTAGCTGTGTACTGCACATCAAAGACCATCTGCATGTAGATGGAAAAGAACAGGCAGCCACACACATCCGTCAGCGTATATACGAACTGGCAGAGTTCCTGACGGATGTACTGAAAGTTGATAATCTGAAAGCAAAATTCCCGCATAAAGTAGGTGTACACCAGGCCTGTCATGGTCAGCGCGGATTAGGTCTCGCCCAGATGAGCGAGCTGGTGGCTGCTCCGTTCTCCAAACCGCAACAGCTGTTGAATATGGTGGAAGGGCTGGAACTGATAGAACTGAAACGGGCAGATGAATGCTGTGGTTTCGGTGGAACCTTCTGCGTTTTTGAAGAAGCGGTTTCTGTGAAAATGGGTAAAGACCGTATTGCCGATCATGTCAATAACGGTGCAGAATATATTACCGGGAATGACGTTAGCTGTCTCATGCATCTGGAAGGCATTTTACGCCGCCAGAAAAGTAATGTGAAAGTGCTGCACATCGCGGAAATATTGAATTCAATCTAACTTTAGGAAGGCATGGAACATCAACATAAAGAACACGCGCTGCTCGCAGAAGATTTTAATGCCAATGAACCTCGTGTTAACTGGCACGATGAAACACTGTGGTGGATCCGTCAGAAGAGAGATAAAATAGCATGGAGTATCCCCGAATGGGAAGAACTAAGAGAAGCTGCCTCCCGTATCAAACATAATGTGCTGGGCAACCTGCACGACTACCTGCTGGAGTTTGAACGTAAGGCGCAGGAGAATGGGGCTATCGTACATTGGGCCGCTGACGCTGCCGAGCATAATAAGATAGTATTACAATTATTGCAGGAGCAGGGCGTAAAAAGAATGGTGAAGAGTAAGTCCATGCTTACGGAAGAATGCCATTTAAACCCATACCTGGACGAACACGGTATCGAAGTAATTGACACCGACCTCGGCGAACGTATCGTACAGCTGGCGAAAGAACCGCCAAGTCATATCGTATTGCCTTGTATCCATAAAAAGAAAGAAGAGATAGGAGAGCTGTTCCATGAACACCTGGGCACACCTGCCGGTAACGCAGATCCCAAGTTCCTGACAGCAGCCGCCCGTCAGCATCTCAGGAAAGAATTCATTCAGTCGCGTGTGGCCATTACCGGTGTAAACTTCGCCGTAGCGGAAACAGGCGAGATGGTGGTCTGCACAAATGAGGGTAACGCCGATATGGGCGCTCACCTGGCAGATGTACACATCGCCTGTATGGGTATTGAAAAGATCATCCCGCAGAGAAAGCACCTGGGTGTCTTCCTTCGCCTGCTGGCGAGAAGTGCAACTGGTCAGCCCATCACCACATACAGCAGCCATTTCCGCTCTCCAAAAGCAGGACAGCAGCTGCACATCGTATTGGTGGACAATGGCCGTAGCCGTCAGCTGGGACGTGAAGATTTCCGCAACTCGCTGAAATGCATCCGTTGCGGCGCATGTATGAATACCTGCCCTGTATATCGCCGTAGCGGCGGTCATAGCTATCATAACGCTATTGCCGGCCCGATAGGCGCTATCCTGGCGCCCAACCTGGACATGAAGGAATATGCTGACCTCCCGTTTGCATCTACCTTATGCGGTTCCTGCTCTAACGTATGTCCGGTGAAGATCGATATCCACCAGCAACTTTATAAATGGAGACAGGTCATCACACAGGAAGGTTACGCCAAAAAAACAAAAGCTGCCGGTATGCACGCCATGAACATCGTGCTGTCTAAACCCGGCATCTATAAAACCGCCGGCGGTGTTGGCCGCTGGGTAATGCGCACATTCCCTGCTGTTGTGAACAATGGGATGAACCCCTGGTTCAAACAACGCGAAATGCCTGCCCCTCCGAAACAATCATTCGCCGACTGGTACAAAAAGAACCGTCCGGAATAACAAACGACAAAACGCTATAAACAAAACGCTATAAACAAAACGCAATAGGACTCCGTCAGGAGTCCCCTTGTTTATAGCCCCGGGTTTTAACCCGGGGGGCCGGATGATACGATCCCCGGACACCACGGGACGATACGATCCGGACGCATCGGACGATACGATCCGAACGCCAACGGACGATACGATCCGAACGCCACCGAATAATATGTCCAAACGATACCGGACGATACGGTCTCGGAGCACCCGATGATCAACCACCGGGTTTAATAACAAAACAAATCACATAACATGTCTCGCGAATCAATACTAGCCGCCATAAAAAACAATCAACCAGACCATCAGGCTTTGCCTGACCTGGACGCCTTCCGCCGCCCTGACACCGGCGATCCCGCCGCATTCAAAAAAGTGGTGGAAGCCCTCGGCGGACAGGTCTTCGAGATCAGCTCGTACACAGAAATACAAGCGCTCATTGCGGAACACTATACGGACCTTAACAAAGTCGTCGCCATTCAGGACAGCTACCTCCCCGGTGCTGCCACACAATGGGAAACCGGCGATGGCCGCCAGCTGGAAGACGTAGACCTGGCTATTATCCCCGGACAGTTCGGCGTAGCGGAGAACGGCGCAATATGGATCACTGAGAATGAAGTAAAGGTCAGAGTGCTGCCTTTCATTACGCAACACCTGGCTGTTGTCGTCGCTGCGAAAGATATCCTCGCCACTATGCACGATGCCTACGAAGAACGTATCGCCCGTCCTGAATCAGGCTTCGGTGTATTTATTGCCGGACCATCCAAAACAGCTGATATTGAACAGTCGCTGGTATTAGGTGCTCACGGCGCTAAAAGCCTCACTGTTTTTCTTTATACGCCTAAACCTTAACATATGAAGGTCGCCTTTAAAATGCGCCTGAAACCGGGCTTTAAAGATGAATATAAGAAGCGCCATGAAGAGATCTGGCCGGAGTTGAAACAGTTGTTGAAAGAAAGTGGCGTGAGCGATTATACTATCTTCCTCGATGAAGGAACAAATACGCTGTTCGGCGTACAGCAGCAGGCTGGTGGGCAATCCTCCCAGGAGCTGGGTACCTTGCCGGTTGTACAACGCTGGTGGGCCTATATGGCCGATATCATGGAAACGAATGAAGATCACTCCCCCGTAACAACCCCATTGGTCCAGGTCTTCCATATGGACTGAGATCCTCCCGGTTTGTCATAGTTATCCCTCATAAATGTCCTGTTTGCACCGTCGGGGTGTTTGACAGCATCCGTACATTTACTGTTACCAAATACTTGATCATATGTTGAAGAATCCCCACGTCGAGTTTCGTAACGAACAGCATTACCTGGCCATTCGTAAAAAAGTGAAGATGTCTGATATTTCCTTTGAATTGCCCCAGCTTATTCCGGAGGTCATACAATGGGTGGAAAAGAACAATATTACGCAGACAGGCCCCTGTTTCTTCCGCTACCTGGCTTTTGATAGCGTGGATGAGCTGCTGGTGGATGTGGGCGTTCCGACGGAAACACAGGTGGAAGGAGATAACAAGATCATTTCAGCCTCTTTTCCTGCTGCCGAATATCTCACGGTAATATATACGGGCGATTATCAGGGCCTTAAAAATGTGCATATGGGACTTGAATCCTGGATGAAGGAGAATGAACTGGAAGAAGGAAGACAGGAAATGGATGGCAAGGAATACGGCGCACGCACGGAACATTATATCACTGATCCGAGGGAAGTACCCGATCCGAAGGACTGGCAAACGGAAGTATCCATCCTGCTTGCCAATAAATAGTTATCACTTCTTCTCAAGTATAAACTG
This sequence comes from uncultured Flavihumibacter sp., assembly GCA_902168105.1. Lineage (GTDB taxonomy): Bacteria > Bacteroidota > Bacteroidia > Chitinophagales > Chitinophagaceae > Chitinophaga. The sequence goes on along the minus strand of CABHOY010000091.1, from coordinate 81,026 downwards.
AATATCATCAATTACATCACCTTCACGTTGTGAACGGATGTGAAGATCATAAGCAGGTTGTTTAGTTCTTAGTTTTAACTTCTTCAGCTGGGCGGGATCAGGTTGTATCACATAGTGACCCGGGCCTAGTCCCATGTAGTTGAAATACCCGTCAGATTCTGTCAGGATGCATTTCACAAGCGTACTGTCCGACTTGTAAATACATATTTTGATACCACTTTGTTTCTTCAGCAGGGAATCTTCTTTTAAATATACCATACCCGATATTTCACCCATCACAGAAACAGGTACATCGATACGTCGCAGCTGATTGGGCTCAATAGCTACCCGGACGGCTGGTTTCCTGATCTGCCAGGAAACACTTTCAAAGCCGCCGGTTTCCAGTTCAAACAGGTAGTTGGCATATGGCTCCATATCAAGGATGGCAATGCTGGTGTCCCGCAGATTGCTGATCATCCGTCCGCCATTGTACTTTAATTGCAAACCTGACACCCTGGGTTCTCCTTTATCAAACTTTTCGTTATTGTTGATGTCGAGGAACGGTACAAACACCACACCTCCGGAACCTACGCTACTGCGGTTATTCGCGCCCGTATATCCGGCTTCTCCATCGTGGACCAGGCTGCCGCGGGCTGATTCCACCAACGTAGTGAGATTGTTGTTCCGCCATATTGAGAACCCGATCTGCGCAAATGAGAAATCATACCGGAGACCGATCCCATAGTTGGTAATGCCGTTCCGGTAATTCTTCTCATAAGACACATTCAGATAACCGTTTTTAAAAAGATACTTACCTGCCTCACAACGCACGGCCATAAAGCGATGGCTATTGTATTCATATTGCGCCTGCGGCGTCAGCATAATTCTGCCTGGCATGCGGAAGGTCAATGCAAGGTTACTATATACAAAAGGACTTTCATCCTTTATAAAGATCGCATAAGTAGATAAACTGGTGCCCACCCTGTAAAGCGCGCCCGACATCAGCCATTCGGTGGTGGTATAGTAGGAGCCGGGCAATATGATCTGGTCAACAGTAAGCCTTGTAAAGAGAGCGAAATTCTTGGCATTGAACGGCTTTGAAACAACAGCCTTACGTTCCTCCAGCCAGTTGTAAATAATCGCTTTCTGATCTCTCCTGTACCGCGTGTAATTTAACTCTGCCTGCAAATTATTCTGCGAGCGGTAGCTTAAGATACCTCTTGCCCTAACACCGTGTGTATACTCTCCCGAGAATAACAAATTAGAGACAATGCGCACGGAGGCATTAACAAACGGTAACGTATTGGCGCCCCGGATAGAAGATAGGTATTCCATACCTGCTCCCACAGTGATCGTATTGGTAACACCATAATTGGCCTGTACCCTTCCCAGTTTGCTATGCGCCGTGTCTTCCGCTACGCCCGCACTGGCAGTATATTCCAGCTCGCCGGACGGAACGAAGTTGAAAGGGATGCTGATGTTCTCTTCCTGGAAACGTTCCTCTCCCCACGGGCCATAGAACCGTAACCTGATCTGTGAATTGCCATACACTAAGGGCACCTGGAAAGTATAGAAGCCCGCAGCATCTGCCACTGTATAATCCACCAGCGCATTGTTGATGTAGAGCTCCACCGTCCATCCCGGGTCGGTGAAATTACTCAGCGTATAAGTGCCATAAGCACGGCGGTGGATAGTGGGGGTATTTGTGATCTGCACACCTACTACAGGAGCGAACAAGGTGGCGATGGTCGGTGTAAAGATCTTCCCTGCGATGATCTGCCGTAACCAGGGCCTGTCATTGTTCACAAATCGTAAACGGTAATATTGCTGTCGCTGGTCAAACGGACGAACAATATTACTGTCAGGGTGCGTGGGTAATAGTTGTTGCCTGGCGAAGTTGTTATAGTTCAAAGATACTGTAGCTTCACCACCGGCCAGCGTGCCTCCCATAGTCAGGTTGAACCAGGTGTCGTTAACGTTTTGCAGGCGTTGGGTCGATACTACCGACCAGTTGGCCATCCCGAATTTGAATAACTTTTTACTTCTTCCTATCACAGTATCCGCTTCGATATTCCCTTTCAGTTTATTCAGGTTGCGGTACATTACCTGTTGCCGTATTTCCCTGATAGCAGGCAGTTCAGCTTTAGATACGAGATTGACCGACAGGCTGCGGAAGTTGAACTGGCAGTTGAGCTCAAATACTTTGTTGAAGTAGTCTGTCCGCAGGTATAGCCCGGTCTCCATTTTAACCAGGTCTTCCGGTCCCAGGTTAAATACCTTATCACGGAAACGTATCCGGTTATTCTTTTTATCTATCAGGAAAACAGCATCCTGGCTGATAAAGAAGCCGGCGACCGAATCCATATTTTCCGACAGCTGATTCCTGATCTTCAGGAAATTAAATACATCCGTGATAGAAAGATAAGCTGTTTCATCCTTCACAACAGCAGGTATCTCGGTACCGCCCAGACCTTGTAAGATGACCATGATAGAGGTCTCGTCAAATTTCGGGTCCTCATCATTATCGCCTTCTTTCGCAAATGCAGAACTGGTACAACATATGAACAGCAGCATCCATACCGCCTTACGGCAGTACCGGAAAAATGAAGTGATATGTATAAAGCAGTCTGTCATTAATTACTATTCCTGTATGAATGTGACGGAGAATAATCCACTGTAGTTACCCGCAGGATTAGCCGGTGGAGTCCCTACTGTCAATGTGCCTCCTATGCGCACCAATGTCTTGGCCGGAGAGGTGGCTGTTGCTATAAATGGCGATCCCGTATTGGATGGCCCGATATGTAGTGATAAGGTGCCACCGTTGCTACCTGTCAGTACCACGTCAGGCCCGTTCAGGATCTGGATCAGTGTACCAGGGTTAGCATCTACTTCGAAAATAGCAGGCGAAAAAGGGAAGCCCAGATTGGCCTGTACAATGCTGCCTGTCACAGAACGGGAACCATCAGGGAAAATGATCACAGTGCCACCAGTAGGCCCCTGGAAGAACGCCCCGAATATGAGCCCCTGCGCGGGATTCACATACACTGATATCGGGCGTGGGGGAGGCTCCTGCGCCTTCACTGATTGTGTTACATGCAGCAGTAAGGCTAGAAGGCCTGTACAAAAGAGATGATATTTACTAAGTCTCAATAGCATGTAATGATCATTGATTACTGATGAACACTTTCTTCGATACCTGCTGCTTGTTCGCGTTGAACGTAACGATATATACGCCGCCACTGTATTGTGATCCCAGCAGGTAGCGCCCGTTACCCGTAAAATCTTTCCGGAGGAGCACCTGTCCTGCTACATTGCTGACGGTGATAGTACACTTCTCACCAGGAACTTTATCAAATTGCCCGTACAGATTATTACCCGCACTGAATGCATGATAAACCGCTGTATTGCCCGGAGCAACATCGCCGCCCGGTTTAAACACCAGGAAGAACCTGTTATCATATATCCCTTTCTTTAACAACAAGCGGTAAGGTGTCGTCTTATGTAGATCATGAGTGATGTCAGCATCCTTGTCGTAGAGATAGAAATGCCATCCCGACGGCATACGTTCAATTACCGGCATGGTAAAGCTGATATATCCTTCACGCTCCGTCGTCAGTCCTAATGGAATTGTTTCTGTACTATCGATCTGTTCCGGCCACGCCGCTATAGACAACCGCTGATTGCTGGCCTGCACATACAGGCTCGGCACGTCGGTATCTGTATTCATAAGTTTCAACGCATCCGTTTCCTGCTCAAAATCACGGCTGGCATAATTACCGAAGTACACCACTAACGGGTCTGACGGCTGACCATCATCCGTAAAGCCGGCGTTCAGGCGCAGTAAGGGCTCTGTCAGCGGTCTTTCCCTATGGAAGTTGGGCGTCAGGTTGTTGACCCTCGCGGTATTATTGACGGTCAGGGAGCCTGCTACCGGGAAACTCCCATTGGTAACATGCACAAAGAAACCCTGCATGGCTGGTATGATGTTATTGGCAATACCATCACTGGACACGCCATTGATGTACGAGCTGTAAGTACCTGTATACTGATTGGTAGTACCGGCATTAAAGTAGTAAATAGCGATGTCTACATTGTTGCGTATCCATCCGCTGGTAGCGTCCCAGTCTACCGGAGATGGATAAGGGTTGCCCAGTAGGTTGAAACCAAGCGTATATGGTTGGTTGTTATTACTCAGGGCAGGAGATACAATTGTTCCATTATTCACTACACCTGTCATATCGATGGTCACCGGCGATGTGGACGTCCCCAGGTTCCCCGCATATCCCACCATCGGGGTGAGCGCTCCTGAAGTAGCCGTATAGGCTGTCCATCCGGAAGATACGCGGTTCTCTACATACCGGTAGAAAGTAGGGAAGGTGGCGCTGAGATTAATATCATCCGAAAACTCGTTGACCGTTGCCGCCTGGACAGGAGAACTGAAGTAAGTATAACCAAAACCCGTAGGGCGATATCGCTGAACGGTCACATTCCCTGTTACACTGCCACTGCCGCTGCCATCGATGAGGGCGGTACGTGTAGCCGTAGACAACAGGGTAAGATTATTACCTGTCGCGAATGTTCCTGTTGTTGCTCTGAGTACGCCCGACACGTTTAGTGTACCTGCCAGCGTCACGCCTGCGGCATTATTGGTGGTCAGGTTCAACAGCGTATTGCCGGCAAATGTACTGGCAGGTATAGTCTGTGCAGTGCTGCCTGCCATTTCTATTGTACCATTTGTTGCCGTCAAAGTGCCGCTGTTAGAAATAACGCCATAGATCTGTAAAGTAGCGGCGCTTACGGTAACAGATGCACCCGTCTGTATCGTGATATTGGCGGTGGTTGCAACACTGGTATTAATAAGCGGATAATTAGCAAGACCTGTCGGGATAATTGCATTTGTAGTGTTGGTCGGCACAGCGGTGTTCGACCAATTGCCGGTCACATACCAGTTAGTGCTCACAGCACCGGTCCAGGTATTATTGGCTATCAGTTCTCCCACCGCTAAAGCAACGCTCATATTGGTCAGGCCCGTTGCCTGTATGGAAGTGGCCAGCGGACTAGCGACGGTTTGTGTTGTCCAGCTACTGCCATTATAAGCCGATACCCTGAAATTGGCCGTATTGGCTCCCGCATCAACGTTGGCGGCATTCCAGTTGAGTGTTACGGAGGCTGTAGTGAATACCGTACCGGTATTGGTGAATGACCAGTAACGGTTCACACTCTTGGTAGCGTCGATTGCAGAGGTGGCGATATTCGGATGATCTGTTGACGTTACCGTCGCCAGCAGGTTACCGGCTGTAGTCACACTGGGCATGACAACTGTAGCTGGTGTATAGTATTGGTTGCTTCCTATTTCAAAGGTCCTTGTAACGTTACCTGTAGGTAATGCTTTTTGCAGTCTGCCGATCACCCAGCCTGTACTCTGCGAAGCGCCGGTAACAGTTCCCGCAGACGGCTGTATCACGGCAAACGTAGCGCCGGTGCTTATCTTATTCAAGATGAAATTCAATACGCCATTCACCGTAATATTAGAGCCGAGAGAAACAATGCCCGCTGTCTTATTTACCGTCAGGTTATTAAAGGCCCCGGTCGAAGAAATAGTTTGCGTGCCCAGACCATTGAAGTAAACAGTGGCGCCGGTATTTGTGTATGTGCCGCTTGTCATGGTCCAGTTACCACCTACAGTATCTGTAAAACTACCTTGTATAAAAGTACCGTTGGACAGCGTAAAGTCATTCAATATACTTAGTACGGCGGAAGCTGTTTTACTGCCCGTGGCAGATATAACAAGGTTGCCATATGGCATAGCTGAAGATACAGCTTGCGTGCCACCTGCATATTCAACAGTGCTCAGCGTATCCAGCGCATAAGTAGTAAATGCCGGCAATGTCTCCGTTCCTTTGAGTACCAGTCTGGCATTATCCTCAATAGTCAGTGAAGCTGTTCCGGCTGTCGGCCCTATGGCAAATCCTCCGTTATCAAATACGCCCGAAGTGATAGTAATATCATCCACACTGGTAATGGCCTTACCAAGCGTAGTAGTGATACCGGAAGCCTTCAGATTGGTGACCTGTGAAAGGGCAAATGAACTGGCTGATCCCGTAATAACTGAAGGGAGTGATCCTGTCATGGTCAATGCTCCGACCGTGCCATCATAAGTGCCGTTGTTAGTGAAATTGTGACTGACATTATAATCAGCTAATGCTGCAATACTCCCGGTGATCACAAAATCGTAAAATGTAGTAGTCGGACTTCCATCTAATTCGCCGGTTGCAGATGTCATAGTAAATGTCGAAGTTCCGCCGTTTAACGTACCGTCGCTTTCGATATCTGCTCCCACAGTATAACTATAAGGGCCCGCATTAAATATTGCGCCATTAGAGATGATAAAGTCGCCTGTCATATTCCAGTTGGAAGACGGCGTAACACCGGCAGTATTACTGATCATCACATTATTTAGCGCCGTAGGAGTGCCGGATACCGCAATGGCGCCACTGCCACCGAAGGTAACAGTACCTGTACTCGTAAAGCCTGTACCCGCCAGTTGAATGTTCTGTGCTGCAGTTGGCACGAAGTTCATACCGCCACTGCTGGTTACCGTACCGTTATTTGTAAATGATCCGGCTATCGTGTGTGTTGAAACTCCGCCATTAAAAGTAGCGCTGCTGCCGATGTTAAATGCAATGAGCACCATCCAGGCGACACTTGGATTGACGCCGCCTGTGTTATTGACATTGAGGGTAGCATATGTAGGTGTACTCGTGGAATTGAGTACCGGTGGTATCGTACCGTTGAAATTAATAACACCGCTGGAGTTGGATACAAGCGCATTCACAAAACGGATGGTCTGTACGGTAGTACCGGTGAATGTGGTCACCCCATTACTGGTCAGTGAGCCGTTATTGGTGAGGTCTCCATTCACGGTAGCACTACCGGCGCCGCCGTTGTAAGACCCACCCGTAGCTATGGTGAGTAGCCCGTTATAAGTAATATCGCTGCCGCTTACTGCATAACTGCCATATGCAGTTACCCTATTGAATATAGTATTCCCGGTGATAGTTTTACTTGCTCCATTCAACGTTACAGTGCTGCTGGCGGGAGCAAAAGTGCCGCTGTTGTTCCAGTTGCCATAAAGATTGATCGTAAAGGTAGCACCATTAAAAGTAGCGCCACTGTTAATGGTAAGGTCCCCGTTCACCGTACAGGTAGCGGCCAGGGTTTTGGTACCACCGTTGCTGAAGATGAGATGCCCGTAAGGGATACCTGCCACCGTTTGAGTAACGGTCCCGTTATAGTGAACAGTACTTGTGTTACCGACAGTATAATTAGAATATCCGGATGGAAAATTGGCGCCACCCACAAGTAAAGTGGCCCCATCTGAAATAGTTAACGTACCACCCGCAGATGATCTGCTGGCAGTGAAAGTAGAAAGGTTAAGTGTTCCTGCTGTTAAGGTCAGATTGCCATTCACCGGACAATTGCCCGCGAGGGTGGCAGTACCTGCTGATTTATTGATAGTAAGATTGTTGAAATTGGTGGGGGAAACCGTTTGCGCGCCAGTACCATTCAGCGTAACCGTGCCGCCACCTGCGGTATATGTACCGCTGTTACTCCAGCTGCCACCAGCTGTCAGGGTAATGGCGCCGCTATTTACAATAGCTCCGGAAGATATAACGACATTGCCGGTCACTGTTGTCGTCGCATTCAGTGATAAGCTGCCTGCTGGAACACTAAGGTTGCCAGCAACTGTCGTGGCGCTGCCTAACGTAGCAATGCCACCTGCTTTGTTTATCTGCAGATGATTGTAAGTCAGTCCGGCTACCGCCTGCGTGGTATTCCCGTTGTAATTGACAGTACTGCTGCTGGCTGTAAAAGTGCCATTGGTATAGTTATAGTTGCTCCCCACATTCAACGTACCTGCTCCGCTGAATACGACATTCGCTCCTCCCGATTGTGTCAGTGCCCCCGTTACAGTGACCGTGCCCGTTCCCACGTTCAGGTTGATGGCATGGCTTGCAGTACCATCGCTCAATGCGAGATCACCATTCACTGTTAATGTCTGAGCGCCTGCGTTAATGGTATGAATGGTATTGGCCGACCAGCTTCCGCTGATATTTCCTGAGGTTGTCAAACTTCCTCCAGTTGCCAGTGTAAGGGTGGCCGCCTGTGTACTTCCGAAGCGTATCGCCTTTACAGATGCTGTATTATTGATCGACGGCTGATTGGTAAAAGCTGCTGTGCCTATTTCCACAATGTCATTAACACCTGGTGGGCGCGAAGGGCTTCCCTGAACGACTGTCCAGTTATTGGCAGTGAACCAGTCGGTGCTTACAGAGCCATTCCATCGTACTACACTGGCATTGTCAGATAGCGTCCATCTGCCGTTAATGGCGAGCTGTCCGGCCAGGTCCACATAATTGTCAGTAGTACTGTTGGTCGATTTACCAAGCGAAACCCAACTGAGACCGCTGTTATACCATAGTCCCATCGTCGACTCATTGTTACCATTCAGTTCTGCATCTTCATAATGTAACCTCACGGTGGTAAGCCCTAATGTCAGACCCGTATTGATGGTATATACACGATTGATAGCCGCGCCCTGAGGAAAATCATTGATAGGCGCTACGGCCACTGAAATGGTGATGGAGCCTGTCAGAGGTAATCCCGCTATCGTCAGTGTATTAAACGGACTTTCAAATGCATAAGTTCCTCCCAATCCGAAGTTATGTGTCCGGCGGATGTTTCCAAGTATAATACCATTCCCTGATCTGTCTACCGTCATTGTCAGAATATTATTACCCGTATTCATTGCTCCGCTGGTCATATTAATAGTGGCCACCTGCACGTCATTATTAATATCGACGTGTGTTGACATCGCAGTTTTATTCAGTGTGAGAACATTGAAGGTAGTAGCGCCTGTAATAGTAGATGCGTTGTCGCCCGTAAACGCAACCGTACCGGAACCCGCTGTAAAGGTGCCATTGTTTACAAAATCAGCAAGTATCTGGTGAGTGAAAGCACCTGCTGTGAACGTAGTGCCACCGGATAGTGTAAAATTACTGGCGGTAATGCCGCCTGCCGCTGTCTTATTGCCACCGCCGGATAATAGTAATCTGTCATACGTCAGTGCATTGATATTTTGCGCACCGGTGCCATTAAAGTTGACGGTATTGGGAGGAGTGGAAGTAACGTTAAGTGTGCCGCTGGTAACGGTAAATGTGCCCGCAATGCCCAGCACGGAATTGGCTGACAATGTCAGGGACGTACCATTAAGTGTTACATTAAACAAATTAGCGGTCCCGTTCAGTGTGCTGGTACCGGTAAAGGTCACAGTACCGGCAGTAGCAGTAAGGGAACCGCTTACGTCCAGCGAAGTATTAATAGCAGAAAAAGATACGGCGGTCGTAACCGTACCAGAGATGATAAGCGTACCGAAACTGATAGTACCTGCACCCGAAATGGTCTTGGATGTTCCCTGCATGAGCGTCGTGCCCCCTAAACCGTTGAAGGTGCCGCTGACAGCAAAATTACCCGTTACGGCAATGCTGGTTGCTGCACTGACGCTGCCGGAAATAGTCAGGTTGTCGAAAATAAAACTCATACCGGTAATGGTCTTGGATGCTCCTGTCATAGTAAGCGTACCACCCGTCAGGTGAGTGAATGTGCCGGGGCCGGAAGTGGCGAGATTACCTGACACAGTAATAGCGCTGGTAGCAGCGGCTGTAATATTGGTCGCGATGAATCCGAGGTTATTGAACCCGTGCGTACCGGTACCACTTAGTGACGAACCCGGACCGCCAAAGTTAACCGTGCCGGTACCGCCTGAGAATGTACCGTTGTTGATCCAGTTACTATTTACATCAATTGTAAAACTGCCGCCATTGAATGTAGTAGATGCGCCAATATTGATACCTCCACTGATCACGATATTAGACGCCGCAGTATAAGTGACGCCAGTCCCGGCGCCTATAGTACTTGTCAGCGATCCTGCAACAGTAAATGCAGTGGAGGGCATGGTTTTTATGACAGCTCCGCTGGAACTGGACAATGTAAGATTGCCATATGTTTCACCAGAGACCGTTTGTGCCAAACCGTTATACTCTACGGTACTGGTCAGGGAAAGCGAGCGCGTAGCAAAATTGGCAGGGAAAGTTCCTGTGCCGCCGATCTTTAGAACAGCGCCATTCGATACGATTAGTGCACCTCCTGCTACCGTTGTTCCCCTGTTGGCCGTAAAAGTGGACAGGTCAAGCGTAGCTGCCGTCACCTCTATTCTGCCCGCCGTGGCCGTACTCGAAACAAGTGAATTGAGACTGCCGCCTAATGTTTTTACAAGCGCTCCACTGATCCTGAGTGTAGAATACGTCAGGTTATTACGCACCGTCTGGTTGATGGTTGTAGCACTATAATCAACCGTACTTCCGGCGCTAAGCGTTGTAGTGGTCGCGGCGTAGTTGGCGGCAAATGTAGACGCTTTTACATGTAATATGCCTGTAGCGCTTACTGTTAAAGTGCCGGCCCCTGATACCAGGTAAGGACTGGCATTTTCTGCAGGTATGAAAGTCCCGTTCACGGCAAAAGCGACAGAAACGGAAGTGGCGATGTTCAGCGTTACGGTGGCGCCTGCGGCAATAGTCAGACGCCTGAAAGCGGTGGCCACAGATCCTCCTATAGATTGTGTGGTGCCTCCGAAAGTCGCTTTGGAGGATGTGCTGGTAGTTGTATACGTACCATTATTGATCCAGTCGCCCTTTACTGTAATTGTAACGCCCCGGTGCGAGATGGTGCAACCGGAATTGAGGGTAAGCGTACCCGCCACGGTCAGGCTTCTTGATACAGTCAATACCGGGTTCTTGGCGCTTGTTAAAAGCGTCAGGGCCTTGCAGCTGGCCGTTGCGTTTACCGTGGGCTGAAAGGAACCCGTGAATGCAGCATCGCCTATTATTGCATCTACAGTAGCGGTAGGAACGCCGTTAGTCCAGTTGGATGCCGTGCTCCAGGAAGTACTGACAGTTCCCTTCCAGCTCGTCTGTGCCCATAAGGAAACAGGCAGGCCCGATAACAGGAGGAGGAGTGTAAAACAAACAAGTATAAATTTTCTCTCAGTATACATGTGCGTTGAATATTATCTACCGGCGTACGCTACTGCATAGCCGGATAAATGCAGTCGCAGATCAATGCAGTTGCAACTCAGCCTGTGCCAGCGGATCGGGTGCGGCTCCTTTCGAGGGAGCGGTATATGTGATCCTTAATTTGCCATGGTGATAATTAACACCCGGTTTTTTATCGAGCTCCATATGAAATTGCCTGAGTGGATTCGGTGTATATACAGCAATGCCTTTTACAATACCTACCGTCGTTATTTTACCTTTTTCTGAAACATGGTCGATGCTGATGTCCCCATAAACAGAATGCTTCCCGCTACGGCGCAGTACCATATCCAGGCGGGGAGGAATATTCTCAGGTGTTGCAATAGAAATATCTGTCAGGCTTACCTGCATTGCAGGAGGGCCGGTCCTGATGATCACAGGGATACTGATACCGAAAACGGGCGTCAGCGTAACAGAAATACTCGTCGAATCTTTAGGCCTGGCTGGTTCTCCCTGTACCCTCGTATCGGGTACCGATCTGAAATAAATATGTGAGCGGTATTCACCTTCCTGTAACTGCCCTGTCCTGGTAAGCTGCACTTTCACCAGTTGCGCCTCGCCGGGAGCAAGGGTCACGCTTCTGGGAAAGAGGCGCAGGAACTTACTGGCAAACAGTTGTCCCGAATCCGGCTCACTGATCTTTTCAAAACTACCATTGCTGTTCATGCGTATTTCAATAAGAGAGATCAGGTACCGCGCCGTGTCCCGGCCGGTATTGGCAAGATTAAGCTCCTGTATTTTCTTCTGTCCCTCGAAAACAACCCTCATAGGCGTGATCAAAAGATTACCCTGTGCAGATGAAAGGAGGGGAGATAACAAAGTAATAATTATCAGATAATGGATATGGCGCATAAGTATTTTTGAGAATAAGGCCCAATAAGCCCCTGCCCGGCTACTATGACAATACCGGGGAGGGCCTTTTGGGGAAAAAAGGGCTACTAGTTGTAGTTAACAGTTACGTCGAAGGGAGTAGCCGAAACGTAGGTCCCTGCAGGTTGTGCGGCGCTTACATTCAGCGTTGCGCCAACATTCAGGGTCTGCGTTCCACCCACTGCCAATGTGCCGGTAGGCGTAGGGTCGCTGGTGAAAGTCGTAACAGTCATCGTGTTTGCGCCACTGGTAATTGTTAACGGAGTTGACGGTAACGTAATAGTGTACGTATAGCTCGCAGTACCACTTACCGTGAAGGAAGCGGCAGTTACCGTTCCCGCAGCAGTTGGTAACGTTACGCCACCCGTGGCAGTACGGTTTCCGGCAGGACTAAGCACTACCGTGCCGGCAGTAGTAGATTGTACGGCCACATTACCAAAGTCCATATCAACGTCCTTGACGATGCTGATAGGAGTGACGATGGTCGCAGTTGCTGTTGCCGACGCGGTTTCCTGTCCGCGGACAGTTGTTGCCAGGCATGCCAATGTTAACGTGGCAACGAAAAGCATGGGTATTCTTTTCATTCTTTCTTTATTTAAATGTTAGGGTAAAAGAGGTATTGCAGACCGGAATACGATCTGATGAGGTGAGTGAGGTTGGAAAATAACGACCTGCGATTCCCGGCGCAGGGTACTTATTGCATTCTTATTGACAGGGAGCGATTCCCGTAGGATATGTTCTTACCCGAAATTACAACTTATTTATTTCAGTATCCATCCATTTAATTCTTTTTGAGAGCCAATCTTTCATATACTGTACCTCTGAATCATAGGAACCTAGTGAAACAGTATTGGGCCACGTGTAATTATATAACAATTCCCACTTATTAAAGTTTTCCCGTTGTGAATTTTTTAATTCTTCCGCAGTTGTATTAATGAAATTGTACAGCGTAGCGACCTGGGCGCCTTTCAGTAAATTCCATCTGGCCTTCACTTTCTGCACAAAAACAGGATCGTCGAATAGCCGGTTCATCCATACGGCATTCTTCACCCACCAGCCCTCCGGCAAGTTATTCCCGTTGTAGGTAACGTTGCCAACGGCCAGGTCAAAGTCCCATACTGGCCCCATCGATAGTTTAGCATTACGGTCCTTATACAGGAAAACGCTGCTATAGAAAACGGCATCATTATTTTTGAGCAGTTCATTCACGAGGTACCAGTTGATAAAGGTCTCTATATTGAGGTATTTACTATACCCAGTTGTAGGATGAGCGAACTCGGGGCTATATAATGTATTCTCTACCTGCTGCACGTAATTTTTAATATAGTCGAGTTGTTTAGCCGTGATCTCCTCGGGCGATTTTACCGTGAAAGCCACCTGTAATAATGATCTGAACCACACCGTCTCATCCAGCCGTTCATCTACTTCCAGTAAATAACCACCGCTTACCTCACTGTCCGGTGAAGTCTTTTTTAACTCCGGAATATTGATCCTCGTCGGCCCGACTTCCACCTGGTCGGTCAGCAGATAATTACCGAGATATTCACCGTTCAGTATCACCTCTACAAACCTTGCTCTTGGGGTAAAGACCGCTTCAAATCTTCTGGAGATCTCCAGCGCCAGGTAATTCCTCATAAGCGTTTTGTCTGCGAAATTGGCCAGCAATACCCATTTCTTCGCAGCAGGCATCCCCAACAGTTCCGCCTTAGTATCCAGCTTGATCCTGAAAGGTTTTTTAGGCATGGTCCATGTGCTGTTACCCCTGCCCCTCATTTCCATCTGCATAGTGGTAACAGGCTGCGGATATTTTGAATTGGCATCAACCGTCATCTTCCCTTTCACATAATCATCCTTTGAGACAACCGGAGCTTCCGTCTCCAGATAAAGGATGGGTAAACCGGTGAACGTATATATCTCTACCTGGTAGGTCTTCGTGGTAGCATTAGCCGCCGTCACGGTAAAGGTGACAGGTTTATTGAAGTCGTTCAACGTGATGCCGCTTTGCTGTACGATCCCATTTACTGCTACTTTCACGCCGCTCGAATTAAACGTAGCAACCAGTGCTTTACTAGAACTGAGATAAGGCACGAACCCAACAATGCGATCTGTATAAACCTGGCATTCCACATCCTTCAGCAATTGCGCCGCATTATTTTTTGACTCAAACCTGAACTTGAATATGTCTTTTGCTGCAGACGGGGTCTCTGCTACGGTTTCGTCTCTCGGAAGAACAAGTGCAACATCTTTTTTACACGCTGATAATCCTGTCAGTAACAGCATTAAAATGTAGATATTCTTTATCATTAGAGGAAGGTTGTTGTCCGGGATGGGGACAAGATGATAAGATGAAGTTGTCAGGTGAAATGTTTGGTGTGATCTCTTCTAAGTAATGGCCGTACTATTGGTAATTGGCTATTTTGAAATCAATACTGGGGATCTGGTTGCTGCCTGGTGATAAATACAGGGCATAACTCTCTCTGCGCATGACAAAATTATTCATGGACATGGAATATGGCAATAAAAGTCAAGTCTACTACATAGTAACAGATCAGTTGTTTAGTGATAAAAGGTGTATCCGTCCTTAATGCGGATTATAATGGTAGCAAATTCAAAAAGAGAAATAAAGTGGTTAATTACGGGGTGTTAATAGTTATTTGAATACGAAGGTAGTATATTTTGGAAATATCATTGCCTGCTATTTTCCTATTGACTCAACCTCTTCCTGATATGCTATTTTGGTAACCGGCTTAGGAATTCTTTTGCGGAAATACCATAACAGTGCAGCAGTTAGAAGGAGAGATATAAGCGCCGCGTACCAGGGTGTCGCAGAAGGATAAAAAGGATCTTCATTTGACCACCCCCTTTGTAAAAAGTACGATTGAAAGCATTTTAGCGAAGTAGAAACAAAGTTGCCCAGAATAGCCAGCCAGAGATTTTCAGTGAAGTAGTAAATGCACCCAAACAGAGTACTGATAAATATCGCCGGAGCAAACCATTGCCATTGAAAATACGATACGCCGTGAAGAACAGCAGTTATAATAATCGCCAGCCAGGGTGTTTTGGGTAGCATATTTGTAAATATACGTTGCAGTACGCCCCGGAAAAAACATTCTCTCGCTATCGCAGGTACCAATGCAAACAACAACAGGTTAATGAATAAATGCCCGACTGTAGGCATTTCCAATAACATAGTTGAGACGGCAAGCATATTCTCCGATTGCCGTATTGACGATTGAGCTATGCCCCAGGTATAATTCCAGTCATATAAAATACCGAACATCGGCATAATTAGCAGAACGATAACTATTACAAATAACGTCTGTCCAAGTTCGACCGGTTTTTTCATGTTCAGGCATTCCACCGGTTGTGGAGATATTAATCTGGAAAAGAGTAACGCCGGTATCAGGAACACAAAAATAGGGTCAATAAAGGCTATTGCCTTCCAGGTAAAAATTACACTTGGGCTGGAGATGTCCGCGTTTCGAAGTTCAGCGAGATTATATCCTGTAAGTAGCGGGCATACAATATAGGATAAGAATATCTCCAATACTAAAAATGCTATGTAGAAGCTAATTATTAGGACCAACTGCATAGCAGTGGAATACTGTTTAAGGGACTTTGCCATTGCGGGTACAGGATAAATGTAATGATGCGAAGTGTAATAGTATGAAATTTTCAGCTATTTACAAATTGGGGCCCATTTCAAATAGAAAGGCCGATAGAAAATAGGCGCTGCAAAAATGTTTGCCTATTTATTACGGAGTTTGGAGCTGACAGTGTGCTGTAACGCTTAGCTATGATCCGGCAATTTATTGCCGGCGATATTTTGGAAAAGGATTTTCATGAATATGTTCAGCAGTTTAGCTGAAACTTATACCTTTCAAAAGAGACAGTAGTTCCGTAAGAGACGCGATTCGGAAAGTTATTCATGAATAACCGACGTCTATCTCTTTGATGTGGTTTTTTGGCACCCAAATAATGAATTGCTTATTACTCACCCGGGAATGGAATTACAACTGGTTGATATTTTGTTTCTTATACACTGCCTTTTTCGTAACTTTACACCCTCAAAAATAACCAGATGGGTAAACAAACCGGGATTCTTCCCATATCCGGCAAAATAGGCGATAAGATCTATTACGCCCGGAAAAACAAACATGGTAAAACAAACTATTTCGTCCGCAATGCACCGGACGAAGTCAGACAAACTGCCGCTACCCAAAGCGCAGCAGTGGACTTTGGCACCGCCAGCCATTGCGCGAAGCTGATGCGCGATGCCCTCCGGGAATACACGCTGTATTACGACAGCGGTACCCTGATCAATAGCCTAAACAAGGCAATGGGAGAGGTGGTATGGGCAGATATAGGCCATAGACCTGGTCATAAACGTATAGAAGGAAAGAACATGCACCTGCTGGAAGGCTTTAACTTCAATAATGAAGCTAATATCGACAGGCTGTTAAACGCAACGCCGGTTATCGGGAATAGCAATAATCAGATCACTGTTTCCCTTCCTGAAATATCCTTCAGCAGAAGTAAAGCATTAAACAGTGTTACACACCTGAGTATAAAAGCAATTGCTTTATCTGTGAACTTTGCTAATCATACCAGCACACATATCGCCAGTGAAGCTGTATTGATCAGACGTAACGAAAAACGCCAGGTAACGTTTACATTAAACACCTGTAACAAAGATATCACCTGCATTTTGCTGCAGGTACAGTCGTATTACGAAGTAAACGGTGAATTGCATATATCTCAGAACAAGTCAGCATCTGCTTTAGATATTATCAGTGTAATACCACCAGTAACATCTGCAAAAAAGAAGGTAAAGAAGTTGAAAACTAAACTTCCCGGCTTCTGGTGTGCACCGGCCATTCAAATACTTCCCAAACGTAAAAGAGCTGTACCGACTGCTCCCCGGTTGCTACTACCCGAATAACCTCCCTCACAGATCATTTTATATAGCCTGAGAAATTGCCTGGAAGTACCTTCCCCTGGCACATCCATGCCTGTTAACCCGGAAACTGCCCTGTTTTGCTGTTGCTCCCCCTGTACAATCCTGGTTAACGAACAGTAACCGCGTGCCTAACTCTCATAACCGCCTTTCATTCCCCCAAAAACCAGGAAAGTTGACAGTATTTACGCCCCTTCTGTTCAGGTCCACCTCACGACCACCTGAACGCCTGCGCTTCGCCATCTTAGCTGGTATGGAATAAGGCAGTATAAGCGGAATGATATATATTTGAGCATAACCCAAAACAACCCTTATAACTATGTCTACAGATACAGAAGATATCTTCGCAGAAAAATTGAAACCCAACGAGTTTGTCTATTCGTTAAAAGTCTGGTTAACAAGTGCGTCCCTGGGACCTGTCATATTTGTTCTAATCGATCTGGGCCTGATCAGCGCCACGGCATTTGTGTTCATGTTCTTAGTCATGTTATGTTACGGACTGCTCTTCTCCGCACCCTGTTTCGCATTGCTATATGTTGCAGTAAAACTGACCAACAGGTTAAAGTACCACCCGCTGATAAAAAAGGGCGTACTGGTGTTAGCGGGCATTGTGCTGACAGTGATCCCCTTTTACTTATACACTGTACAGCATACGGAATACAGGAAGTACGTAGATAACGGCATGATATATTGTTATCTCTTTGCCACTATAGCGGGAATTATAGGCTATAAACTACACCCAATACCTGATCCGCCCATAGAGGGATAAATAGTGCAGACCCGGCTCAATCATCAACGTGTTAAATGTTAAGTGGAAAAGAACCGGACAGGAATGTCCGGTTGTCGTTTCACGTTATAAAGAGACATGAACTTTGTGTGAAAACATGTCCCGGGCGCAAGATAGATGGAGCTGATCAATTAAAGTCTTAATTAGATGTTAACGCGAACAGCCGCATGATAACTATCTCTTCATGCAAAAAAAAAGACGCTCAGTGATGAACGCCTTTGTTATCGATTGCTAATAAAAATCCTAATACCCCATATATCCTCCCAGCTTCATAATCATCGTGGCAAGTATCGAGGCCATAACCAATAAAACAAAATAGAAACGTTTTTTTATTTTATCGTCGATATGAGGATTCCTCTGTACATTAATAAAACTCCAGGTCATGATGGCCAGTAGCAGTGCTCCTGTTATGCCAACGACGATCTTATTGGACGACAGGTAGACGCTTAGCATAAGTGCAACCGCAATCAGTCCTGCAAGAAGGGGATATCTTTCAATGATAGAATAGGGATTTCGTTCAGATATTGGTTTTATCTGATGAAGTATAGTTTCCAGTTCGGCGAAATGATCGATCTGGGCAGGTACATTAATAAAGTTTTCGCGTTTAGCGCCCTTGATGACTAAATTCCCTTTTTTGTCTTTTATAATTTCTTTTATATCATTTCGGTCAATTAATACAGGTGTCGTATTCAGTTGTTGCCGTGAAATAGTATGGTCGTTAACCACAATCGTAAATGTTGCCAGTAGTGCTTTTTGTCTTTTAATACCTCGCAGATAAGCCCAAACGGCTACTGCAAGAAGAAAAGGGATAATAAATGGTAAGCTCGCTGTAGTACCTTCCTTGTCCTGTGAATTATTGGCGAAAATGACTACACCAGCTGTTAAACCAATAAGGCATGTAAGGATTGTCCGGAGACGCGCATTGCTGATAATCTTATCAATTCCCTCTGTGGAGATTTTAAATTGCTGCATGAAAAATTGTTTTGAAGCGTGGAATAATGCTTGCCATTCTACTGCCACCCGTTCAGGGGGGCGGTGGGCGGTAAAGGGATGGCGACCACTAAGATAGTTAGTTATATTTAATTCATAACGCCTGACTGCTGGTATATTTCTGCGGATTTTACATGCTCCTTTCACCCCTCATCCCATTTGGATTTCTATACTATTTTCACTAGATTTAAGAAAACCCTTCTCCCTAAAGTACTGAGCAAAGAAAACCCTCCCGCACAACGGGAACTCAAACAATAAATAATGACTATTCCACGATTTATGGCCGCCCACGGGCCACCTGTGCACCTACGCCAAATAGTTCACGTAAAAAATTATCTCAAAGTAACCAAGTTAAACCTTATGCAGAAAATACTATTACTCTGTGCTGCACTCACCCTATCCATTGCAGCAAAAAGCCAGACATGGACCCTCATCTGGAGCGACGAATTTAACGGCCCCTCCCTCGATCTTACAAAATGGTCATACGAAACAGGGACCGGTGTAAATGGCGACTGGGGCACAGGTCAGTTAGATCGTGCAACCGATCGCACGGAAAACGTAGGTATTGAATCAGGCATCGCCGGCGCCAACGGAAACGTATTGAGAATTTCTACACGGAAAGAGTTTTATATAGACAGGAACTATACCAGCGGCAGAATATTTACAAAAGGAAAAGCCAGCTGGGGCCCGCAACACAGGATCGTAGCCAGGGTATGGCCCAAAGGTGTACGCACCATGGGACAAGGTTTCGCTTTCTGGATGATGCCCGATGAACTACCCCAGGGTCAAAGCACCCTTAGCTGGCCGCAAGGCGGAGAGATAGATATCATGGAATATGTCGGCTCTATTCCCACCTTTAACCTCGGGTCCACACACTATGCCTGGGCATGGAACAATAACCAATGGGCCGACTGGAACCATGGTCACCAGGGTGGTTATTACAGTTTCGCAGAAACACAGGCGCCCGATAATCCGGAATTTATCCGCGTAGACCTGGGTAGTGTAATGTCCATCAGCAGGGTAGAGCTGACCTGGGAAAATACCGGGAGATCATTTAAGATACAAACCTCTACCGACGGTACCAGCTGGGCCGACGCTTACTCCACTACGGCAGGCGATGGTGGCCTCGATGTGATCAGCTTCTCCGCCAGGAACGCCCGCTTCGTAAGAATGTATGGTACACAGCGTTCCAACGACTGGGGCTATTCATTGTTTGAATTCCAGGTATTCGGAAGCACCAGTACTAACCTGGCATTGAACAAACCAGCTGTCGCCTCCAGTACACAAGGCGCCGATGTTGCAGCCGGACTGGCCTTTGACGGTAGCGCCAGTACCAGGTGGAGCAGCTCCCTGCGTAATCCGGATTATCAGTGCTGTGCACAATCATCCCTTACAGATCCTGCTGTTGGTGCGAACGGCTGGCACGAGTATGGCATCGATTGGTTTGCCGACAGGATGGAATTCTTTGTAGATGGCAACGTTTATCATATTCACTATTTTGAAGATGGCGCAGCCTTTGCAACCGATGGAGAGAATGAAGCACAGGTGCAACTGATCAATGGCAGAAGGGTACGTAAGTCAGAATTCTCCAACCTATACCCTGAATGGCATCCGTTTGAGCACAAACTATATGCTATCCTGAGTGCCGGTGTTGGCGGTGGTGGTCAAACCTATGGCGGCCCTATCGTAGACCAGGCTATCTTTCCTGCAGATGTGTACATCGACTGGGTAAGGGTATACTCCAATGGTACTACCTACAATCCGCCGCCTGCAGTTACGCTCACCAGCCCGACTGGCACAGAAACCTACTCCGCTCCGGGTACGATCACACTCACTGCCAACGCCAGTGATCGCGATGGCGGTACAATTTCGTCCGTTAGCTTCTACAACGGTACGACGCTTATCGGTACTGATAACTCAGCCCCATATAGCATACAGTGGTCTAACGTTGCAGCAGGCAACTATACCGTACATGCTAAAGCGACCGACAATGGCGGCGTTACTTCCAGTTCTAACCAGGTGACCATCGCCGTGAATGGCGTGAACTCCAACCTGGCCTTGAACAGGCCTGGCACTGCCTCCAGCGTTACCGGCAGCTTTGTAGCTTCCAATGCATTCGACGCCAGCGCTACCACCCGCTGGGAAAGCGCCTATACCGATCCTCAATGGATCTATGTCGACCTCGGGAACACCTATAATATCAATCGTGTGAAGATCACCTGGGAAACAGCCCTCGGCAGGGACTATCGTATAGAAGTCTCCAATGATCTGAACAACTGGCAGCTCTTGCAGAACGTTACCGCCAATACCATTACCGTTAACGACTGGACTAACCTGAGTGGCTCGGGACGGTACGTGCGGGTGTACGGAACGGCCAGAGGGACCCAATACGGCTATTCTATCTTTGGAATGGAGGTATATGGCGGCGGGACCCCGACATCGTCTAATATCGCCTTAAATAAGACAGGAACGGCATCAAGTGTGGTAGGAGCGTTCAATGCAAATAATGCATTCGACGCAAGCGCCGGCTCAAGATGGGAGAGTGCCTACTCCGATCCCCAATGGATCTATGTTGACCTGGGTGGTAACTATAACGTGAACCGTGTGAAGATCACCTGGGAAACAGCGCTCGGCAGGGACTACTTGGTACAGATCTCGCCCGACCTTAATACCTGGCACCTGCTCAAAATCGTGACCGCCAATACGACTACTGTCAACGACTGGACAAATCTCAGTGGTACCGGTCGTTATGTGCGTATCTATGGAACGGCCAGGGCTACCCAGTGGGGATATTCTATCTTCTCTACAGAAGTCTATGGTAGCGCCGCCGCTGCACTGAACACACTGGCTGCCGGTAAACCTGCAGAAGAGAAGATCGCTGAAATTAAATTCAGAGGTTATCCTAATCCTGTGATCAATAACTATCACGTGGAAGGAATAGAAGACCGCGCAAGGGTGAACGTCCTGAATCTCGACGGCTCACCCGCCCTGCGAACACAGGTGGTGAACGGTGTTATCAATCTCACACAACTGAGGAGTGGTTTGTACATCATCCAGATCTTCAGCAAACAGGGAGTGATCAATGAAAAAGTGATCAAACAATAATGATATAAACCCTGCGTAACCCCTTACGCAGGGTTTATCTTAGCTTCTTCAGAAGCCGGAAAGGCTTGGTAAAGTAATACAGGAAGAAATAAGGGAGCCTCATCATCATAACATCTTCTCCGTTAGGTCTGAGCAGGAACCGCAGATACTGCATGAGAACAGTATATTTCGCTTTCACACTGGTCATAAAAGTGAATCTGATAAACGCCAGTTGCAGGAACTTGTTTTCTGTCCGCGAAGGCTCATCTAACAACCGCTTCATCAGCAACTGATACGTCTTTTCAGGTACAGGACCGGTTGCAGCGGCCGGAAAGCCCAGCAGGTTCGACGCCATTTGCTTCCAGAGGTCCTCAAAGCCCTGCAGCTCCGGGGGGAGGTTATACGGCCCTTGACTGTACAGTAACGCCATATCCAGCAAAGAACGAAGATGAGGATAGAAATCGCTCGCCCCGTTGTTTACCAGCATCAGCTTATAATATTCCTCATACGTATAGTCCCTTCCGGATATATAATCACGACCCAGCAGCTCCTCAAACTGGTGCTGCATTGTCATCAGTGTCTCCGGCGGCCGGTAGTGAAATTCAAAGCTCAGCCACTTGCCCCGGGTACAACGTTTACCAAATACAACCTCTTTGGTATGGTCCTTAAAATGATCCGGATAACTGCTGAAATACTGTTCCAGGTGCATTTCATAGCCCTCCGCCTGCATAATAGATACCACTGTCGCTACCTGGTCTTCGCGGATAATAATATCCATATCAGTAAACTCCCGCATACCGATATCATGATATACCATCTGGGAGAAATCCATCCCCTTATAGAACCGGGCAGTCACGCCATGTTGTTGTAACCTGGCGACAATATCATCAGTCACCATCTTCCTGTCAAAAGCAAATACAGAGAATTCCCGGCAGTAAGCTTTGAACAATTCCAAAGCTTCCGCAGGAACAATCCCATGCAACCTGCTTAATACATGAAAGACCACCGGCCTTATCCGGTGCCGTGCAGATAATTTATACACCCGCTGCCAGTCAACAGACTGGCCGGATATATAAGTACAAAGCGTAGAAGCAGAACTGGTTTGCAGGTAAACCCTGCAGCATAATAATAGAATAGTAACCTCAGGTTGGCGCATAATATCAATCGACGATAAGCATTTGGTGCTGCATCATTTTTTCAAGAAAAAGAAGGGTTTCCTGTTCGCACAATTGCATACTGACTGCATATTCTTCCATCAGTGCATGCACTACCTGATGGATAGGCACAGGCTGCTCCAGCTTTTCCCAGATGGCGCTGCCTATGGCATTAAGACCTATATACTGGCCATTATGGACATCCATCAACACAACCTCTTCCCCGATGCGGCTGATCAGGAAATTTCGTTCGTTCCTCCGAACGATTGTCTCTTTGCATAGGGAAATTTGTACAGTTTCTGACATATGTTTAAACATTAGTGGTTATTTATCTGTATAACTATTGTAACATTATTTAACCAGAAATAGTTCGCCGTTCATGTATAAATATTGGGGCTTTGGCCTGCATATTACGTCCGAAATTGAATTCCCTGAGTTGTTGCCGTTCGATTTTAAGCACGCTGATGTAAGTATTACTATTGGGGAAGTACCCGCCATTGATGCCGTAACGCTCTTCTCAATGGGCCGCATTACTTATAAAATGAATGACCGGGAACTGGTCTTCTCGGTAGACGGTCTGACCAGTTATTATGTCACTGGAGGTAACAGTATCGTCATCCGGCCTTACCCCAGCGATGTAGAAGAACGTGTCGTCCGCCTCTTTGTGCTTGGTGCCGGCATGGCGGGCATTTTGCAACAGAGAAGGCAGATCCCTTTACATACGGCAGCTGTTATTGTGAATGACCGGCTGACGCTCATCGCCGGACAGTCAGGCGCTGGTAAATCTACAACACTCGCCGGACTGAAAAAACGGCAATACAAGATCTTTAGTGATGATATCACCGTACTTGAAGAGCTGCCCGACGACGACCATATCAGTGGCATCGCTTCTTACCCCATGATCAAACTATGGGAAAATTCACTGCAAACATTGCAGCTGAATGACCGCTCATTCCCCATCGTGCCAGGCTTTGAGAAGTACGGATTTTTCTTCCATGGCGCTTTTGATACACAACATTATCCGGTTGAAAGGATCATCCTGCTGGATGCTCACGAAGAAACTGTGGGTATTCATCATAAGCAGTTATACGGTAGTGATGCGTTCGCGGCAGTTGTACAACATATTTATAAAGCTACTTTTTTCAGACAACCTTCTATGCGCGCACTTTGTTTCGATGTTATCAGTAAATTAGTGAATGGCTCGGAAGTACATCAGGTGTCACGCCCCCTCACGTGTGAGCCCGATACATTATTGGACGTAGTAACTTCAATATTGTGATGAAAAGGAATGTTTCGGCAATACTGCTCTTCGTACAGGCATGGATCTGTATTGCGATAGCCCGCTGTATGCTTGTCTTCATGCCCTTCAGAAAAATAGCGCCCCTGTTGGGTAAGAGTGTTGTTGATGATAATACTTCCGGTACCCGGACATCGCCGCGCCCGAAGAGGATCCGCACTGCCATCAAAAGAGCGGCGGCCTGGTCACCCTGGAGAGCGAAATGTTTCGAACAGGCGCTTGCCGGAAAGATCATGCTCTCCTGCAGGAATATGTCCGGCATCGTCTTCTTTGGCATCAATAAAGTGGGCGATGAATTGCAGGCACACGCCTGGCTGGAAAGTGAAGGAGTGATCGTCACCGGCGGCAAAGAGGCCGCTCAATTTGTTGTTATCGCACGTTTTAAAAGTTGAGTTGATGAGCGCCATATTCGGGATAATAAATAAGAATGGTAAGCCGGTTACAAAAGATGTGGCTGATCTGATCATCGGTGCTATGCAACATCGGGCCGTCAACGGTCAATATACCTGCAACCAGAATAATGTGCTGATCGGCCAATGTACCCTGCGGTTCTTAACAACCGATCCGGCCCCCGCCATACCTTTTTTTCCGGAGGATGTCGTAATCGCAGCAGACCTGCTGCTTGATAACCGGCCTTACCTGCAGCAACAGACCGGCCTCCCGGCTGAAGTGTCAGATGAGATCTTATTATATTACGCCTACCGCAAATGGGGGAATGATTGCGTACGGCACCTGGAAGGAGAATTCGCATTTTGCATCTGGAATAAGGAACAACAAAAACTGCTGCTTGCAACAGATCACATGGGTTGCAGGGCGCTGTATTACTACGACTCTCCTGAGATGTTCATCTTCTGTACCGAACAGAAGGGCATCCTCGCCGTAAAGCCCGGTCCGCATGTTTTCAATGAAGCCAGTCTGATCGAATACTACTTCAGGCAAACAGATCCCGCGGGTACTTATACAAAAGATGTGTATGCATTGTGTGCAGGCAATATGCTTGCACTGCAGGACAATACTATTCGCATAGAAAAGTATTGGACGCCTGCTCCCGGCAAATACCATTTTAAGAAATTTAATGAATGGACGGATTGTCTGCAGGACTTACTGAGAACTGCCGTCAGGAACAGGATATGCGGAAATAAACCAGTAGGTATCACCTTGAGCGGTGGACTGGACTCATCATCCGTAGCATGTATATTGGCCCCGTTGCTGGCGGAGATGAACAAACCACTATATGCTTTCTCATCCGTATTGCACGAAGGAGCAGAAGGAGAAGACGAGCGTAAATATATTGATATCATCGGACGGGCTTGCCCAAATATTATACAGCATTATGTGCACGCCGAAGATAGTGGCCCTTTTCAGGATACATTACACGCCTTCGAAATGGACGAAGTATTTCCTAACGTCTTTTACTATATGGACCATGCTATCCTGGAAGCAGCGCAGGGGAAAGGTATAGGCGTACTCTTCACAGGCTACGGAGGCGATCATTGGGTCTCCTGGAAAGGTAATCCCGTTATTTATAATATGGTCAGCAAAGGAGCGTTCGGTAATGCCTGGAAGCTATTGAAAACGTTTTCAAAAACTGAAGGGAAACCGCTCTGGCCAATTGTGAAGAGAGAATATATCCGGCACACATCTTGGTACAAAAGAATAAACAAACCAAAAGTCAGTCATATCGGACTTGGCCTTCAGGACGATTTCTATAACAACTATCGCAACACGCTTGCTTTCGGCCCCATACGGAATATCACGGAAGCTATGCTGCGAAACATCAGTAGCGGCCGTACGGGATTGTTCCCTGCCATGCTGGCTAACAGAAATGAAACATATGGAATGCGTTCCGCTGTTCCATTACTAAGTAAAAATGTATTGGAATTTATGATGGACGTTCCCCCGCAACTGTTTGTATATGGGGGGTACAAACGAAGTCTGTTGCGGCATGCCATGCAGGGCGTCTTGCCACCTGAAGTACAGTGGAGGACTGATAAAGGCATGTATTCTCCTGATTTTTTTTCACGTATAAAAACAAGCAAACATAACATAACACGTATCCTTGAATCGGATGAGAATAATGCGGGGTTCAGATATTATCTGTCCAGAGATAGCCTGCAAACCTGCGCTGGTAAAGACGAATTGGCGATGATCAGAATAACACAGGGAGTAATTAGTAGTATGGTCGTGGCCGCATTGCAAAAAAAGGGATATGTTTTTGATGATAAATTTTCTTAACTTTCAGTAACTCAGATACCCATCTTTTTTTTAGTAACTCAAATATCCAAATATGAAAAACGAGCAAATGCAAAACAAACCCCAATGGGAGACTCCAGGTATGACAATTCTTGCTGTAAATGAAATTACACTCGGCGGCGGCGCCGCTGGTACCGACTTCGGTTCTGAGATAAGCGCGCCTTGATCAGCATCCTAGTCTGGCACCATGATTAAGTCCGTATATGCTTGTATGATATGAAGGCAAATAACCATCATGCATATAAAGCATATTGGACTTAATACTTTTGCCACCGGCACACGCAATGTACAACCCATCTCCCCGGACCATTATGGTTCCTGGAGGATGGGCTGTCTGCAATTCAGTTACCATGCCATCCATGAGTTTTACTTCCTGTCCCTGAAAGACAGTCAACGCCCCTTTGTTCCAGGGATTACAGGCCCTGATAAGGTTACAGACTTCAACTGCTTCCATTTTGTCCCAGTCAATCAGTACATCTTTTAGCTGTGGCCGTTTATGATACGCGCCTGTCACCCGTTCTGTCGCCGCTATTTCCGGAAATGGCGTTAGCTGGCGTAACGCATTTAAAATAATAGCCACACCCTCCACACATAACTGACTGCATAACTGTTGTACCATGCCATAGTGGTATTGCGGCAGATTAGCAATGTTCCTTGTCCATACCACCTTGCCCGCATCAAAACGGGAAGACAGTTCGTGAATAGTAAATCCCAGTGTAGGCTGTCCCGTTTTCAGTTGCCAGAATGCAGGCGATGGCCCCCGGAAGGAGGGGAGGGGACCTGGATGTATGTTATAGGCCGGTATACTGTTGAAGCGTGTTACATCCAGCAGATGCCGGTAGCCGCACACAAACACCGTTTCGGGTTGTGTATCCTTCAGCCAGTCATATACATCGTTCGCCGGATCGGCTTCCTGCCTGAAAGGCAGTTTGGTGGCCTGTATAAAGCCTATTACTTTCTGATGAACGATCGGGTCTTCCGACGGCGCATAAAAGATACACACCTGCAAACCCTGGTTTGCAAGTGTGTATGCCATCGGAATAAACAGATCGCAGTTGGAGATGATACCTATGCGCATATTTGTTTACTCAAAAAGAAGAAGGATAAATGCCTGCAGTCGCTATGATGTAATTGATCACCAGGTATGGCATCTGGTTCTCATGTGGCTGTGTGTTTCCCGTTGGATTAACGGTGCCGGGGTCCAGTAATGCATTGGGCGTCGATGTACCTCCCGCAGGCAATGGTAGCGTAGTGTAAAGATTTACGTCAGGGTAAGCCGTTGGCCCGGTGTTGTTATTACCGTTGGAGGCAGCAAGCAGGTTATTCGTCGGATCACCCGTTGTAGCTGTCGCAGTAGTAGCAACAAGCGGATGGGTGTGTGACGGAATATTGGTTTGCAATAGTGTGATGTTGGGAGAACCGGCTGCCTGGCCTATTGTATAGGTTTGGGAACCTCCCGGTGGAGTGATCAGGCCGGAACTGATGGCAATCCGCTGCCGCAGGTCAGGTAAAGCGAAGGTGGTCTGACCATCGCCACCATATGTTGTACCCAGCAGTGAAAATAAGGCCTCATACTGGCTGATGGGAAGTAGTGAACCATTGCAGAGTAACCACCCTACAGGAGCGAAATTGCCGGCAAATACCCTCAACTCGCCTAAATAATTATCCATATAAAATCAGTTAGATGTTTGCGAATAGTGATTATGATCTTGATGGGAAAATGCCCTGCGTCGCAATGCAGAAGTTCATTGTCAGATAAGGCATCCTGTTGGAGTGAGGCTGATTACCGCCCGTAGGGGTAATAGATGGGGCCATATTCACCAAAGCGCCTCCTGCTGCCGCAAACAGGTTAACAGTGCCTGTATTCTGTCCTGGCTGTGAAGGGCTGGTAGGTGTGTTAGGATTAGCAAAGAAGTTAGTATTCGGACTTCCCGTATCGTAGCTCACATTGGCGCTCACAAGGTGAGTATGGGCCGGCAGACTGTTGGTGACTAAGGTGACTGTCTCCGTACCTTCCGCCTGACCGATCTGGTAACTGGTACCGGTGGTGCTCTGACCCGTGCCAACGATCGTTCTGCCGTTCAGGTTGGGTAACATAAAGGTTGTGGTACCATTACCGCCGTAGGTTACGCCTAACAGGGCGAATAAGGCCTGATTTTGTGCGATGGGTAATGTTTGTCCGCTGCAGATGACCCATCCTCTGGGTATCTGTTTATAGGGGAATAAACGGATCTCTCCGAGATAATTTTCCATAACGATTTTAAATAAGATAAGGTGAACAAATAAAGGTTACCGATCAGGGGCGTTGAGGGAACACACCTTCCGAACAGACACAATAGGTCATTGCCAGGTAAGGGTCCATGTTATTGTGTGGTAAGCTGCTTCCTGCAACGCCTATCGTCTGCGGGTTCATGACGATACCACCTTTGGCGTTGGAATAAACCACTATGCCTTTGTTGGCCGTCACGGAATATCCATTGGTCAGGTATGCGTTGCTGCCTGGTGTGGCAGTAGCAGCTGCAGTCTGCGGCTGTGCCGTACGTACAACCGCCTCCACATTGTGAATGTGTGCAGGAATAGTGTTGGTGGTCAGTGTGACGCTCTCCGAGCCGCCTTTAGTGCCGGGCGTATTATATCCTGCCTGCATAAGATTAATGCCCATAGCAGCTACGCCCCGCAGATCGGGTACTGCAAACGTGGTGGTGCCATTACCTCCGTACTGGATGCCCAGTATGGCGAATAATGCGGAGTTACTTTGAATGGGATAGACAGCGCCGTTACAGGGTAGCCATCCCCGGGGGGTAAAATTAAAAGCAAAGGCCCTGATTTCGCCGATATAACCATCTGCCATAAGTGTGAGTTTTGGGTGAAATAATTAGGATTGTGAAATGAAAATGTAAAAAGAGAAAGAGGAGTGGTATAAAAAGTCTTTCATGAATCTGGCGTTATTTTAAGGGGGAACATTCTGTTTATTCAGCAAGTGGATATGTACTGCATGACTCTATTACTAAATGTAGGAACCGTTAGGGGAAAATAAAAATTTAAGGGAAAATAAAAGTCTTTTTATTGTCCCTTAAATTCGGTAATATATAGTAGATAGATATGAATAACTATTATACCAGTACGGATAATGCAACTTTCACAATATCATCCAGGAACTTCTTATCCGGATTTGACTGCTCGCTGATGCGCAAGCCAACATAAGTATTGAAAAGATGTCTGGCAATAGCCGTGGGCGTAAACGTCTTACTGATCTCCCCCTGCTGCTGCGCCTCTTTCACCCATTGCGTAAAGAGGTGCTCTATAATATCCGTATTCCGGAATACAAACTCGCATACCTCCTTGTCAACAGTTGCCAGTTCCGCCGTAGTGTTCACGATCAGGCACCCGTTCCGTGTGCCGCTCTTCAGAATAACATCTACAAGATAACGGAAGGCAGCTTTTATCCTCTTCACCGGAGACGCAATGTTGCTGACAACCTCAGTCAGGGCGCCATGCTCACCTGCCTGATAGTACACGAGACAACGCATGAACAGGCTGTGTTTGTCTCCGAAAGAGTTGTACAGACTGGAACGGCTCAGCCCCGTTGCCTTAGTAAGATCATCCATAGATGTGCCGTTATATCCTTTGTTCAGGAACAAAGCTGTCGCTTTTTTTAACACCGTTTCTTCGTCGAATAATACTTCTTTTGGCATCGGAGCTAAGTTTATTGTTTGGAATAATCATTCCAGATATAGATAAAAAATTATAAAGTGGCCATACCGCCATCCGCGATCAGTTCTGCACCCAGTAAATAGGATGAATCATCTGACGCGAAGAACAACACTATTTTCGCTATTTCATCCGTAGTACCAAAACGTCCGATAGGGATCTGGGAAAGGATGTTGCTGGCGGTAGCGGAACGTTGTTCTTCAGACATTCCGAATTTATCATAAAGCGGTGTACTAACCGGACCAGGACTTACAGCGTTCACCCTGATCTTTCTTCCCAGTAATTCAGCAGAGAGATTACGGATCAGTGTAAGCTGCGCGGCTTTACTGGCTGCATAAATAGCGGCATTAGGCATACCGATGTGGGCATTGATCGAAGTGTTCAGCACAATAGAAGAACCATCTTTCATCAAAGGCAATAACTGCTGTATAGTAAAGTAGGAACCTTTTACATTGATGTTGAACTGTTCGTCAAATATTGCCTCATCCGCAGTTTCAATAGCAATGAACTTTGCCACACCCGCATTGAGGAATAAAATGTCAATAGATGGATGTATGGCCGCTACCTGCGCACGCAGCTTGTTAATGTCCTGCATACTACCCGTATCAGATACGATCCCCGCAGCCTGATCGCCTAATTCTTCAACGGCTTTGTCAACCGCATCCTGCCTGCGTCCTGTAATGATCACTTTTGCACCTTCTGCTATGAATAACTTTGCAGTAGCGAACCCGATACCGCTGTTACCGCCTGTAATGACTGCTACTTTGTTTTCTAACCTGTTCATAAAAGTGTAATTTATTGTTTTACGTTAATGTTTCTAATGTGTTTGGAACGTTCATTCCAATACAAAGCTAGGCATTTGGAACGAATGTTCCAAATAAAACTTAGAAGAATACGACAAGGTAGATGAGTTTGTTACCCATCTGACGACGTTAGGCGTTACCACCGAAAAGAAAGGAATCCCTTATAGTTTCTTTTGATCCGCTCTCCGGGACTTTTATTCCTCTCCCGGATGATCCTGGAAGTCTACAAAGTCCTCTATAGCACTCCTGGTCTCTGCATCCAATGCAGGATGCTGCAACAAAGCATGCATCCTTTCCGTCAGCGCTTTGTGCTCTAGGTAATTCTGATCCGCATTGGTCAGCCGGTTCAGCATCCAGACAGTTAGCGGTGTAGGCTTCCTGTCCAGCGAGGCAAACAGGTGATCCTGGTAAATATCATGAAAGGATTCCAGCGTATGAGCCAGCGGGCCGGGCGAGCCATAGTCAATATGAGGATGCTTTTCAATAAGCTGGAAAATAGGTTCTATTGCCCTTTCCCCGTCAGAATTATGTTTCAGTCCCTCCATCAGGTCATAGAAATAAGAAATGTTATCATCATCAGAGCGCTGCGCTGGCGCAAAAGAGGAAAGTGCATCGATAATCTCATCAGTCGTCATCATGGAATGTTAAGGGTTTAAACGTGAATACACCAGGCCCGGATATTTGGGGTAGCCTGTATTACTGAAAAGAAATTGTTTAAATATAGCACAACTCGCTGAGAGCAGCCTTCATATATTCATGAAGTACGCTCCCTGCAGAAGAGACTGCACAAAGTGTTCCAGAAACTATAATTGAATGACTTTGTCTCCTGTTATGAACCGGGTGTCTTTTATAGCCCCTGGTCCTTCAAAGCGGTATTGTACGCCCACTATATCGGTAGCTTCGTATTGGGCAGGGTAGGAGCAAGCTACTTCGCCATCCACCATTATCCGGATATGCTGGTCTTTCGCTTCTACTTTCAGCTGTACCCACTGGTTCAGGTCCCGGCCAAACTTCGAGAGGTCCGTGTCCATGCTTTGCAGTGATCTGCCGCCGGCATAGAGGCCGATATTTCCCACACAACCTTTCGCACATAACGGAATATGAAACATATCATTTTTACAGAGGATCAATATCTCTATCCGCTGGCATACGGCAGAGCCCTGGTTAAAGTTGCTTTTTACCGTCGTCTCAAAACTGAAATCATCTGTCCGCAGGCCGTCCATGTCCCGTACATTATAAAAACGCAGCGGGGGATTATCCGGTTGCAGCGTAATATTATAGGCCTCCAGCGTCGGCTTGTCTACCTCAATGATATTACCTTTCTGAAATTCCTTCCTGTTAAAATATACCGGTACGTCCTTCTCAGGATCGACCATAGCCAGCCAGCCGTTTGAACTGATCATCAGGTCATGTTCTTTCATGATCTGTTTACCCACCATCAGTTTGGCCCTGAAATACCCCGGCCGGTAATAAATAGAGGAGTACTCCCTTTTATCTTTTGGAACAGCAAATTTCCGGCGTACGTCCCAGGATTGGGAGATGTATACCGTATCGTCATCCTTGGCGGCGCTGGCGTCATATTTAAAAATGACAGAATTGGGTACACCTGCCAGTACCGTCTTG
This sequence comes from uncultured Flavihumibacter sp., assembly GCA_902168105.1. Classification (GTDB taxonomy): domain Bacteria; phylum Bacteroidota; class Bacteroidia; order Chitinophagales; family Chitinophagaceae; genus Chitinophaga. The sequence continues at coordinate 48,368 of CABHOY010000091.1, read as the reverse complement.
TTACTGCTGAACTGATAAGCCGTTGGGCCTGCGGCCGGCTTTGACCGTCCATTGGACAACAGCGCTATATACAGAACAATTGCCAGTAAGATGAGGCCTAAGGCCCAATAAGGCCATCTGCGGCTGTGCAGACTAGCGCCTCCCGATGCAGAGGTGGATCCGCTGTTCCTTGCGGATGGTCTGATAGTCGCTTCAGGTGTTCCCACTGGTGTCCCGGTGTCCGTTTCCGCCCGGTTAAGAGCTATTATCGCCTCGGTCCCTGAACCGGCAGACGATTGCCCGGAAGCTCCATTATTGCCTGTACCTGGAACCGTTGCTTTTTGTTCGGTTACTGATTGCTGCTTATTGCCAGTCAGGGTCTTTCGCTTAAACGTTCCCCAATCAGGATACCCGGCGTATTGCGCCAATGTATTTAAGGTGGTGATGGCCGGAGTATTGGTATAGGATAACTTTCCCCAAAGCCTTTTCAGGGTTGTAATACTTAATATGACACCGGTCGCCTCCTGGATGGACTCACTCAGCTTTTCAAAATCATAGCTGTTCCATTCACTGTTGGCGCCCCTGTCAAATCGTATTTCTGCCAGCTCCAGGCATCGCTGTATGTAATCTGTTTCTAAATTGTTTTCCATCTGATAATTAATTTGTTATCTACTTGAACAGACTCGCACAAACTTGTATCCTCGCTGAATTGGCATCAAGTTACTTATTATTCAGCTTTGCCCCATTATCATTTGAAAACTTAAAACAAGAGACCATGTACAAGACATTCAGCTTCTTTTTTTTGCTCCTGCTTTCCACGCATATTATGGCGCAGAAGGATGGAAAACGTCCCGGCAGATCCTCCTCTTCCGAAAGCCGTATATCTGTAGCCCTGAAAGCTGATAACTGGATCACCCAGCGGGATTCGGTCGAATTCCTTAACCACCGTTCCGTGTCAGCCATGAAGGTAATGAGGGGGACTGCAATATTGAAAGACATCGACTTCTCAGACGGCACCATAGAATATGATATGGAGCCTCTCAATAATGCTATGGTCATGGCCTTTTTCAGACAGGGCTCCCTCGATGAAAGGGAATGTTTTTACTTCCGTACTTATGTCGCCGGTAATAACGAAGCCATAGATGCTATTCAGTATACCCCTTACCTTGGTGGCGTTAACATGTGGGATATGATGCCTCACTACCAGGGTAATGCCAGCTTCCAGCGCGACAAGTGGAACCATATTAAACTGGTGATCTCCGGTAAACAAATGTGGGTGTATGTGAACGATAGTTCCCGTCCCGCCCTTAAAATACCACGGCTGGAAGGGAGTACAACACATGGCAGCATTGCTTTCGAAGGACAGGCGTTCATCTCCAACCTCGTTATTAAACCTGGGCAAACGGAAGACCTTTCGCCCCTGGAAGGCCCCGACCCTACGGATAATGATCCCCGTTATATCAGGGACTGGAAAGTGAGTGCGCCCCTGGCCACTAATGACGTTGACTTCAGCAATGCATTTATGCCTGCTAAAGAAGCTGCCTGGGAGCCCATATGGGCGGAAAGGAGAGGGCTCGTGAACCTGACAAGGAAGTTCGGTCCGAGTAAGGAACGTCGTATCGTATGGCTGAAAGCAAACATTCACGCTGCCGGCAATGAATCCCGTAAATTAAATCTTGGCTTCAGTGACGAAGTATGGGTCTTTATCAATGGAAAGTATCTCTATGTGGATAAGAACCTGTATGGTATGCCGCTGTCAAAGTTCCCTGACGGTCGTTGCTCCATCGAGAATACCGCCTTCAATGTTCCCTTGCAACCAGGCGATAATGAACTGCTGATAGGTGTCGCCAACAGCTTCTTTGGCTGGGGTATCATCGCGCGGTTAGATAATTATTGATCTTAAACTTTTCTATCTGCCGCCTGTGGCGCAGGATGTGTACAATAGCATGCTCCATCATCTGCTCTATGTCATACACCTGTCCCCATCGGGCGGCAATTTTTTTTGTCTCCTCAAACTCTTCCAGTTCACTGTCCTTAATATCCCGGAACACAGTTTCCGTAAACTGAAACGCCTCCGTCAGGTCCCTGATATATTCCTTTACAGAAGTATGATAGGTCTTCTCCGGCCGCACCATCTGGTAGCCATAAAAATGCATAATATAAATGGCATAACTGTAGGCAGAATTAACAACGTGCGACAGTACCGTTTGCACTGAACGGCAATTTTCATCGGCCGTCTCATTGTCCACAATAGCAACAAGGGACTTATCCGGAATATCTGAAATAACGGCCTGTAGTTCAGTGATAACTTTCTCATATTCATCGAGTAATGCACCTTTTGCGCCCTGTCTGTAAACTTTGATCATATTAACTATTATATATTAATAAAATTAAGTTATAATATTGGATTTCAGTTTTTATTGAGTATTTTCATGCTTTTTCTGCCTACTTCTGACACACTTTAATTATTGCAAATGCAAAACTTCGTAGCACTTCCAACAGAAGTATCTGAGGCACAAAAGGCGCTCCAGGATCTGTTGGACCAGCCGGACCAGCTGCTTTTACTCATACTGGGAGACGATGATGTAGCAGATGAAGCTACAGATACTGCAAATTTTATACGTTCACGCATTGGAAAGAATGGCATCAGCATGTATGAGATGGTTGTATTTGTAAAAGTAACTGCCCCAATGACTATCCTCCCTCTGCTCAAAAAACTGAAAAGTCATGAACGTGTAAACATGGCCGATTATAATGATTTCGTACTCCTTTCTATTTCCCCTTTCAGGAATATTATTTCAGAAGGAGTGACCAGAGCACGTTTTATGAAAGGCAAAGGTAGTATGAACACTGCTGTCATGACTGCTTACGCCAACGGATGATCCTCCCTGTTTTACCTTAATGAGAATATTATATGCGACTTTTTATATTGCCATGTGCTATCCTGTTCTTCTTATGCAGCGCGCGTCAAGCGTTCTCCCAATCAGTCATAACCGTCCGGGAAATAGACCAGAATAACAAGCCATACGATAATAAGAACAATGCCGACATTAACAGTCAGCTGATGGTACGCTTTGACCGTTCTGCTTTTATCAGGAAAGTGAATACTGCCGGTATCGGTACACCACTGCCGCAGGACGCCGTAAACCTGTTGAACGTGTTATATGAGGGCACCCAAAAAGTAGAAGGATGGTCGAAAGGAATGGAAGCCGCCATCAGGAATTATGTAAGAGGTGATAAAGCCAGCCTGACCACCTTCATTGAACGTACCTCGTCTATCGCGCAGGAGATCGTAATGGTCTTTGACCGCGATCAGCAAACAAGGGATTATTTTGAATCCTACGAAGACGTGACCGATATATGGGGTGGTATCCTTTACGCCCTGAATAAAAGGATCGCTGATCTTGAAGAGCAACTGTCCAACAGTCCCGCTTATAGTGACGTCCGCATCCAGATCGGTGGATGGCTGATGCATAACAACCTGCCGTCTCCGCTGCATTTTAATGGTCTTGATGCTAATCCGCTGGGTGAATATTATGAAGTGGAACGATGGAAGTTCACACTGACAGATGCTCAGGTATCACAACTGGAAGACATTCAGCAATGGGTAAAAAGCAGCCAGCAGCGGGAACTGAATGTCAGTGAAATATTACGGGGAGAATATGTGCGTCAGTTCACAGACATCCTGCAGCAAAAACTGAAGGCCGACTTTGAAGACTTCAAGAAAGAAGGAGAGAAAGTCCTGGCTACTTTGCAGGACCAGCAGATCGTTACTGATGTAAAACAGATCCTCGCCCAGGGAGACCGTGTAAAGGCGCTGCTGGCAGACAGGGTGCAATATTACCAGGCCATGGTAAATAACACCCCAACTGATGCTACCGCTTTTATATCAAGGCTGCAGTCCGACGTGACGACGATCAATACTGAGTTCAATAAAATGAAAGGACTGCTGACCAGTTTCCAGTCTCATGTCCCTTCAGCAAGTGCCGAAGTGAAGGCACAATGCGCTAATCTCCTCGCTATTGCAAGCGGCAAGATATCTGAACTGGCCGGTATGCTCATCCCGGACGACCTGCTGCATTTTGGTCAGCAGGAGAAACGTCTTGCTCAACTGGCACTTAGCTTTTCCGATAAAGTGTACTCTCTGGCCCTGGGTGATATCCCTGCCGAAGCAACGACCGATCTGTTATATGCAGGTTACCGCCAGGCGGGTGACAGGGTAGTGATCAAGATGGTGGTGACCAATACCAATGCAAAGAAGAATGTGCTGGAAGAAACGCACAGCGTAACCTTATATCGTATCCTTCCTCATCTGGAAGCTACAGTGGGAGTTATTTTTGCGCATCCCTTAACCGCCACCAAAATAGAGAAGGACGTACAGATGGCACCTTATTATAACTTGCTGTTTAAAGGCATCCTTGGTATGAGCCAGAAATGGAAAAGGAACTCCTCCTTACCCAATAACCTCCTGGATATGAACTTCGGGTTACACGTATCCTCTCCCGATTTTGACAAGGATGATGTACCTGAATTGGGTATTGGTGTAGTGGCATCTACCCTCAAAGATTATCTTCAGGTAGGATGGGCTTATAATCTCTTCCAGGGCGCTAACTATGTATTCATTGGCTTCAGACTGCCGATACCGACCATGAATCTTGGTGGTAACAACAACGGGGCTTTGAAGTAGCCCCGTGTATTCATGTTTTGAAGATCATTCTCAGTACCTGGTCTCTGGTTAGATAGGCATAGATCCAGCTATAGAGCGTTCGTACTTTATTGTTGTAATTCACCAGCGATACGATGTGGATGAACAACCATACGAATAAGGCCACAAATCCATTGATATGAACTTTGTGCTTAAACAGGTCTACTACCGCATTATGCCTGCCAACAATAGCCATGTCACCACGGTCAAAATACTTAAATGGTTTAGAGGGCTTCCCTTTAGCCAGCAATAAGAAGTTTTTGGCCAGTGCACGGCCCTGTTGTATTGCTACCTGTGCTACCTGCGGATGTCCTTTCGGGTAAACAGGGTCTGTAAACTGAATACTCATATCACCGATAGCAAAGATATTATCTAACCCTTCCACTTTATTGAAGTGGTCAGTCTTCATTCTCCGGCCGGGCCCGAGGCTGGAGGCCGGAATACCCTCAAATGCATTTGCGATAACACCCGCGGCCCATATCAGTGTGCCTGCTTCAATTACTTCTCCGTCATCGAAGCTGACTTTATGATTTGAATAGTCCGTCACATGCGCATGTAACTTCACTTTTACACCCAGTCCTGTCAGTGCCTTATACGTACCCTTGTGGGTCTTTTCACTCATAGGGGCCAGCAGGTTAGCTCCGCCGTCCACTATATGAATGGCCCCCTTGGCATGCTTCAGTTCGGGATAGTCCTTTGTCAGGATGAATCTGCGCATCTCCGCCAGCATTCCGGCTACTTCTACACCAGTCGGACCGCCACCAGCTATCACGATGGTCAGCAGTCTTGTACGTTCCTCCGGATCAGTAGTAGCGGCAGCCCGCTCCATTGTCTTGAGCAACGTATTACGCATGATCAGCGCATCATCAACTCCTTTCAGTGAAATAGCGTTCTGTTTAATGCTTTCAATGCCATAGAAATTCGTTTGTGATCCTGCGGCAAATACCAGGTAGTCATATGACAAGATACTCTCATCACTTAAATAAACTTTTTGTTCAGCCGGATCTACTTTCAGGACCCCGGCCATACGAAAGCTGATATTCTTATCCCGGAATAATTTTCTGAATGGATAGCTGATACTGGAGGGCTCCAGGAAACTGGTCGCTACCTGGTACAATAAAGGCGTGAAATAATTGTAGTTGTTCTTGTCTACAAGTGTAACCTCGTAGTGTTTATTGTTGTAGAAGTGCTGGACAAAATTCAGTCCCGCAAATCCACCACCGATAACAATAACTTTCTTTCCGTTTTCATTAAAAGTCATATGTATTACATTAAATGTCGTGGCTTATCACATGTATAAATGGCAAGCGGCCGGATACCACATCTGGAGCACATGGTCTGGCTCGTTGCGTACTCGACAGGCAAGTCTTGTGCCGTTGAGTAAATGGTTGGTAAATAGTTGTTTATGGAATATTCCCAGTCGCCTGCTCACTAAATATCGTCTTTATGTCCGTGAATTGACGTTATTCGGCGACATCGAAACTGGCATGACTAATGCAGTTATTTGAGTCTCAACGTTTCATCACCATTAAAACTCAGAACTTATGGCTAAAACGGGACCTATTCTAATTCTGGAAGACGATCATGACGACCGGGAGATCTATGACAAAGTTTTCACTTCCCTGGGAGTAAAAAATGAGATTAAGTACTTTGAAGGGGGGGACGACCTGCTTCGTTACCTGCAGGTGACACTGGATCAGCCTTTTCTCATTCTCTCCGATATCAATCTTCCCCGGATGAGTGGTATTGAATTAAGACGTATCATAGATGCAGATCCCTTCCTGAGAAGGAAAAGTATACCTTTTGTTTTCCTGACAACCGTTGAATCAAAAGAAGTTGTGGAGGAAGTGTATGAATTGGCAGTACAGGGATACTTTGTAAAACAATATCTTTTGAATGATATTGAAAAACAGATCAAACAGATACTGGATTACTGGAAGGAGTGTAAACATCCTAATACGTAAGGTCATTTATAGGATTTATCCAGCTCCTGCATTTGCTGTTCCGTAAGCCGCTCTTGTAGTAACTCTCGTATCTGATGGTACCTGGATCTTTTAACCCAATCCGGCATTGCTGCCAGCGTTTCGGGGTAGTGTCCGAGATGTTCATAGAATGCTACCCCCGCCGAATTCCACAAGTCTTTATCGTTTTGAAGTGAGCACCATTCCGCAAAGGCATAATACTTCTCCAGGCGGTTAAGGTCTTTGGCCTTATGTGCAGCTACAGTTGCAGGTAATAGCTCAATGAAAACCTGATAAATAGAAGTTCCGCGGTCTTGGAATTCGGTTCTGTTTTCCGGCATGCATTCAATAGCTTTTCTTCTCCACACGCTCATAACTAATAGAATTTAATATAGGATTTGATGCAAATTAATCAATCGGTAAATGAATTGCACGACGGGTGTTGTTCTTATGAAAGATCAGAATTTGCACTTGCATGAGTATACAGTCTGTGTACGAACTACACATCCCCTTTACTCATTTTTTACATAGTAACCTTGTGTGTTTGTTTTCCTTGTTCCTGATGTTCAACATGATAACAATCTCGTATAAACATCCTCGATACAAAGAAAAGTTAAGATTTAATATTTCATATAAATCGGTTCTAAATTTGCGTTAAAGCACTATCGGGCACAAGGGTAAATTCAGGATTTTGAAAGAGGAAAGTCGCCCGTAAATAGCCCTAACGGTCAAAGTAAATGCCTATATATGATGCTGCTAATTCTATGAGGAGACCCGCAGGATATGCCCGCCAAGAGATAAAAGAAGCTACTGTGTTGAGGCGACGCAATCTACTCCATGAGCTGTTGTTTGTTTTGGTGTATTTGGTTAGCCTGCTGCCCGCAGGTATATTAAAGGTGTTACGGAAATTACTTTACTGGTCGCTGTATAAGGTGGTCAGGTACCGCTATGATGTTGTGGTGCAAAATCTTTCACGCTCGTTCCCACAGCGGAGTTATAGACAGGTACAAGCCATTACAAGACTCTTTTACAGACACTTGAGCCAGCTGGCAGTAGAAACGTTGAAGTTACTGTCTATGTCAGAAGAGCAGCACCGTAAATATATACACATACACAACCCCGAGATACTCGATCATTGTCACCGGGAAGGAAGAAACGTCATTGTAGTACTGGGGCATTATGGCAACTGGGAGTGCCTGAATATATTACCAAAATATCTTTCGGGCGACGTATATGCGGTATATAAGCCGGAAGCCAGTCAGTTCATCAACAAACTATTATACCGTATACGCACAAGGTTTGGTGTTAAATTGCTGGCTATCAATGAAACGGCGCGTTTCATGTTATCGCACCGTGACCATCCGAATACTTATATCTTTATTGCCGATCAGTCACCCTCTGTCAGGGCAAAGTATAAAACAGACTTCCTGCATCAGCCCACGGGATTATTTACGGGGGCAGAACAACTGGCTAAGTCCCTGGATGCGGTGGTGATCTATGCTTCCGTGAACAAACGTACGATAGGAGAAGGCTGGAATGTTTACTTTTCCCTGCTCACCGAAGAACCGGTAGATGTCGAGTCGTATGAAATCACGAAGACCTTCGCCTGGTACCTGGAACATGATATTATGCAGGCGCCGCAGTACTGGCTATGGACGCATAAACAGTGGGAGCGGAGAGAACGTTAGCCGCCTACCACTTCCACTTTACTTTTCCCATTGGCGAGCCTTATTACCTTTATCTGCGTCGGTATACGCTCGGTCATTTCCTGCACATGAGAGATCACACCTACTTTACGTCCCTGATTGTGCAGGCGTTCCAGTGCATCTACCGCTACATTCAGTGTATCGGGGTCCAGCGCGCCAAATCCTTCATCTATAAAAAGGGATTCCACTTTCATCTTGCTCGAAGACAATGACGCTAATCCTAATGCCAGTGCAAGCGATACCAGGAAGGACTCGCCACCCGAAAGAGAGAAGACAGTTCTAAGTTCATTCCCCATATCCTTATCAAGTACCTGTAGTCCGAGATTGCCTGGAATTCTCAACAGTTTATAACGGCTGGTCAGCATCTGAAGATGCATGTTGGCATATCCCAGCAGGATGTCCAGTGTATATTCCTGGGCTATCTGTCTGAACTTCTTCCCATCGGCAGATCCTATCAGTTCATTCAGTTTACTCCAGTTCTCGTGTACGACAGTTTTAGTCGTGATCTCAGCCTGCAGGTTACCGATCTTTGATTTGTTCTCTGCATCCTGCCGCAGCTGGTATTCGATATTGGTCTTTTCGTTGGTAATGTCCCTTAATGTTTTTCGCGTATCGTCCAGCAATGCCGTTACTTCTTCGAGCGTGCGGTCAGTGATACGTTTAGCGGTGTGATTGGCCACTTGTAACATCCTTTCGTCAAGCGTAGCCTTACTCGCCGTAACCGCCTGCCTGATGGTCTGAATGGCCTTTCTTTCCTTATCTATCCAGGCGGTGGAATAGGTGAGGAGGGTTGTAAGTTCTTCTTCGGAAAGTTGCATGCCATGCTCCTCGCTATACGCTGCTATCCATGCCCTAATTTCCAGGTGCTGTTTCTCCGTATTGTCTTTAAGCGCAGCAATATCTTTTTCTGTCTGTGCGCGACGCGTGTTATAAGTGAGTAATTCTTCCTTCAGCGTCGTCACCGCATCATGAGCCGTTTGCCTTACGGTCAAGGCGGCATCATATGTTTGTTTCAGCCTGTTTTCGAAGATAGTGACATCCTCTCCGTTCAGCAGTGACTTTCTTTCATTGTCCAGCGTCTGCAACTGGCCCTTAAGACTATTCAACGTATTCACCTTACTAGCTACGTCCGCCGCTATAGATGGGGCTTGTCTGCGCATTTCGGCTAATGCGGAATTCAGTACTTTCAGCAGCTGCGTATCATTTGCTATCTGTTGTACCTTCTCTTTCCATTGTGTTGCAAAGGAACGGATCCGTTCATCAAATACCTGCGGCTCTTTCTTCCAGTTATCGATCCAGCCCGGATTATTAAAATAAGGAGCAAGTTGGTCGGTCATTACCTGGAGATCATGTGTGATGTTTTCCAGCTGTTCATCCAGCTGGCCCACGGTTTCCTGCTTACTTGCTTTTTCCCGCTGTTTGTCCTTCAATTGTTCATTAGCGGTATACAGGTTTTTATCGAGGGCGTCCAGTTGTCCTTTCAGTTTGTCGGCTTCCCGTTTTTTATCTTCATACGACGTGATCTGCGCGTTATTTTCTTGTTGAGATGCTAATAGTTGTTGCAGATGTTTCTCCAGCCATATAGCCCGCTCTGCTACACTTACCGTAACACTGCTATCGGCCAGTTGGAATGATTGCCATTGCTTTTCCAGGGAAGCTATCTGTTTGTCCCTTTCTGCCAGCGTATTTTCATGTGCGGTTATTTCCTGTTGCAGCCGGCTGGTAAGTTGTGTCAGACTGCTGATCTCACCGGAAAGAGAGTTATAGGCGCGGTTAGCTGCCAGGCTCTCATCTTCCAGTCCTTTCAGCAATGCATGTGCAAGTGGATTTTCTTCGGAGAATGGATGTTCCTTGCTGCCGCATACCGGACAAGGTTCGTCCGGTATTAATTGCGCCCGTAGTGATTCTACATTTTCCGCTACCTGTAGCCTCGCCTGATGCAGGAGTTTGTCTGCCAGTTCCTTTTTCGTCTGCGTCTCTTTCAGTTGCTCCTGTTTCTCCTGCAGCGTACCTGTTCTGGCAGTGAGTTCCTGCCGGCAGGTATCATATTGGCGGGTTGTATTTTCCTTCTCCTTTAAGTTCGAAAACAACAACGCCCAATGTGCCCGGGCGGCATCTGCCTCTCTGATGTTGGCTGTCAGACTACTTTCTTTGGCCTTTATCTCATTAACAGGTATGGCAGTCAGTGTATTATTCAGCTGTTCATAAGTAGTATGCAGTGCGGTTCGTTGCTCCTGGTATTGCGTTACCTGCGCCTGCAGGATTGTAACCGTCTTCTCTGTATCGGCAATGAATGCCAGCGTTTCCAGCCTGTTGTTCGTGAGCTTTTGCTGCAATGGCAGCCACTTGGATGCATGTCCCAGTTGGGTAGTGATCTCAATAATGTTTTCGGCAATATCCTTCCTGCTAAGATGTTCTTTCTGCCAGTCTTCCAGTTTGGTGATGCCGGTATTTACATGACCGATCTCTTTTTCTTTCTCCACCAGGGACTCCATATGCGCGTTATGTTTTTGTTGCGCAATGGTCGATTCTGCGTCCGCCGTTTTTACCTGTGTGGCCTTTTCAACGATCAGGGTGTCCAATGCTTTGGCCCTGTCTATGTCCGGCTGATAGCGGGTAATTTCCTGCTGCTTCAACGATACTTCCCGGCTGGCAGTATCTAACTGTTTCACCGCCGCCTGGTGACTTTCTGTTGTATGTTGTATACGGGAAGACAAGTCCTGCAATGTGGCCGATTTATCCGCCAGCTGCGCCTCCGTTGTTCTTTTCGCGTCTATCAATCCCCTTGCTGGTTGCACATTTTCTACCAGCGTGAAGGTACGGATCCGCTCACCTGCATTTTCCATTTCTGTCAACGCCTGCTGATAATGCTGTGCCGCCTGTTCAGTGCTGGCATGAAGTCCTGCCAGGGAGTGATGCCAGTTGACCTCACCAGTCAGCCCGGAGAGCGTCTTTTCCTGCTCTTCTGTCTTTTTCAGCAGCTCCTCCTTCTGTGTAGTCAGCGTTTCGTGCTGCTCTTGGGTAAGACTGATAATACCCGCTACCTGTGCTTTCAGGTTCTTCAGGTCCTGGTCAGCCAGTTTATATTTTTCAAATACCGTTCTTGAAATATCAGAATAAATATCTGTACCCGTAAGTTTTTCCAGTAGCGATGCTTTGGCATCTTTGTCGGCTTTCAGAAAGGCAGTGAAGTCTCCCTGTGCCAGTAATACAGAACGGGTGAACTGTTCAAAGTTCAATCCGACCAGCCGTTCTATTTCTTTCAGCGTTTCCGTCTTTTTCCCTGGAACAGCGATATTGGCGGAGAGGTTGAACAACTCCACTGTGTCGGTTTGCAGGTTGCCGTCAATTTTATTGCGGGCCCGTTTGACAGACCAGGTAGCTTTATAATTGTTGCCATCAGTACCGGCAAATTCCACTTCTGCAAAACCATCGGCAGTACCGTCGCGTAAGATGCCCCTGATATCGCCCTGGTTGAGTTTATTGCCCGCGAGGTCCTGGATCTCAATACCGGTTTCTTTTGCCTGCTGATAACGTGGGGTCTTAGCATACAAGGCCAGGCAAAGCGCATCCAGCAGCGTGGATTTACCCGCGCCGGTAGGACCTGTAATGGCAAAAATACCCGCCTGACTAAGTGGTTCTTTCGTGAAATCTATCTCGTTGGTATCTTCCAATGATGCCAGGTTCTTAAAACGAATGGCTAATATTCTCATGCGCTTACTGCTCTTTTGTATTGATTTCCTGTAATACCTGGTTGAATAGGGTCACCAGTTCCTCCGGTATGTCGCTGTTGTAATCAGCCCTGTATATCTGTTTGAAAATGTCCAGTGGGTTCAGCTCCTGTAACTGACCGGCGCTCACAGTTGTTTCTCCGTTCTCTTCATTCTCTCCGGAGGGGTACCTCACATCTATCTTCGCCAGCCTCACATGTTTACCTGCCAGGGCTGTCTCCACCTTGTGGCGCAGGGCTGGTTCCGGTCCTTCCAGTAGTACCCGCACTTCCAGGTAGGGGGCCGTACTGAGGTCTTCTTCCGCCTCCGGTAATTGTAGCAGCTGTTCCTGTACTTCCGCCAGTGGAAGCGGCTTTGCCGGTACACGCAGCAATGCTGTCGTAACAGGTATTTCACACATGCCTATCTCACTGATCTTTCCTTCTGTAATATCAAAAGTAACTACCTGGTGTTTGTAGTTCATTTCAGAAAAGGACATCGGCAGCGGACTGCCGCTATAGCGGACGTTGTCCTTTCCGCCGATCTTCTGGGCTTTATGTATGTGCCCTAAAGCGGTATACAGTATATCTTCATGAAACGCCTTTGCAGGTACGAATTCTATCCCTCCCATGATCACCCGCTCCGTTTTATCATGATCCGACAGTTCTGCGTCCAGCGTATGTAGGTGCGCCATGGCAATGATGCCCTGGCCTTCCTCTTTTTTAGTCAGCGCATATTCATACGCCTCCTTGTACAACGCGGATACGCCGTCAGCATACAAGGCGGCGCTCTCGGCTACCGATGGATAATCGCCCATCCGCAGGAACGGAATAGCGAGACACCACAGTGCCGTGTTACCCTGTCTGTCTTTTACGGGGACGATCATTTTCTCATAGTCGATGTTACCGTCTTCCTTGCGCTCTATCATACCAATGATGTGAATACTGGACGATTCAAGCAAAGGTTTGGGCGCCTCAAGACGGGCGGCGGAGTCATGGTTACCTGCCGTTACAATGATCTGCAGGTCAGGTTGGGCCTTAATAGCGTTATTGAGAAAGGAATAAAATAGTTTAATGGAGCTTGCAGCGGGATTTGCCACGTCGAATACGTCACCGCTGATAATCAACAACTCAATGTCTTTTTCCTTAATGGTATCCACCAGCCAGTTTAGAAATTGCTGGTGCTCATACGTTCTGTCATACTGATAAAAGGTTTGCCCGATATGCCAGTCCGCAGTATGCAATATTTTCATCAGATATTTTTTGCAAAGATAACTACATGACAAAAATCCAATGGCCTGCACACAGGCAGGCCGCTGTCATCCTTGCAAAAATAGGCAATCGCGCTTTATAAAGATCTTTTACATTGGATGAGACTTAACCAATTCGTAAGCGCTCCGTTCCACCCAGTTATGAGCCAGCCTGTTATCTCTGATCTCCCATACTGCTGTACCTGTGAAGGAAACATGTTTGCCATCAGCAGGCAGATCAAATATGCCATGGTTATATCCGTGGAAGATCCACCGGGACACCACCCTTGTGCCATCTGCACTTTCGAAGATCTCAACATTTTCCAGGCGGCCTTCCTTCATCTTTTGCTGAAATCCTTTTATCCATTCCTTGAACTGCTCCCGGCCATGTAAGTGCTGGCCTGCAGTTGTGATGATAAAATCTTCTGTCATGAGTTCATCTATCAGATCCAGATTGTATGGATGGCTCCATACATTATTCCAGAAATGTAATACGAGTTCTGTTCCTGTTTTCATTGTTAACTGTTTTCTATGACCACAAAGTTCGGAAGAAACATAGTGTAAAAAGGGATACAGATCTGAGACAAATAAGTGCAACAGCTTACCGGTCACTTCCTCTTTTTCACTAAAGACCTACCTTAGTATCAGATATTGTTATTGTCATGAGTAAGTTATTCCGCTATGAACAGGTCATGAACAGGGTAGAGGGGATCATTGACGGGCTTGCCCTGAGGCCGGGCGATAAACTGCCCTCCGTGAGGAAGGTCAGTAATGAGCTGAATGTAAGTGCTAAAACAGTACTTCAGGCATATGCCGTGCTGGAAGCTAAAGGACGGATCATCTCCCGTCAGCGGTCCGGATATTTTATCAGTGCATTTGAAGGGAAAGATCGTAGTACGGAAGACAATGCCAGGATCATCCCGCTGCCGGCAGTGGTGACGCTGAATACAATGGCGACCACCATGATGAGGAATGCCCGGGAGAAAGGCATTGTTAATTTTTCTATGCTTGCCCCGGCTAATGAACTGTTGCCGGTTACCCGGCTGAACAGATCTGTAAACGCCTCCCTCGCAGGTATGGGAGTTGACAACTATCAATACCCAATGGTTACGGGGCATCCGCGTTTGCTGAAACAGATTGCCCGTCAGACATTCGAATGGCCCAATGTTCTTCCGGTCGATAAGATCCTGGTCACGAACGGGTGTATGGAGGCCATAAATCTCTGCCTCGATGCAGTGGCTAAACCTGGTGATATCATTGCTGTTGAAAGCCCGACCTATCACGGTATCCTCGAAAGCCTGGAAATAAAAGGACTGAAGGCAATTGAGATAGGGACGGATGAAAAGAACGGTCTGCGTCCCGATGACCTCTTCACCGCTTTGTCACTGTATAAGATCACCGCATGTGTATTCATGCCTTCCTGCCATCATCCGCTCGGATGTTCGATGCCTGAAAACAACAAAAAAGAGGTGGTCAGGATGTTAGGAGAAAGGAATATCCCCCTGATAGAAAACGATGTGCTGGGAGAATTGAGTTTTTCGAAGAGCAGACGGCTGCCGGCAAAAGCATATGATAAGTATGACAATGTTATGTACTGTTCTTCTTTCTCAAAGACATTAGCGCCTGGCTTCCGGATAGGATGGATCTCAGCAGGGAAATATCATGAAGCAGTCCGTAAACTGAAATGGGCAGCTAATATTTCTACTACTGGCATCTTACAAGAGGCGCTTGGGCATTTTCTGGACAGTGGCAGGTACCATGCACATTTGAGTAAACTACGTCTTGACCTGCAGCAAAACCTTGTAAAATACCAGTCAGCGATCAGTAACTATTTTCCGGAAGAAATAAAGATGCAGATACCTGCCGGTGGCCTTAGTCTGTGGATCGGATTGCCGGCAGGTATTGACGCACTGGAGCTGCAACGGAAAGTACTGGAACAGGGAATTGGTATCTGCCCGGGACACATTTTCGCCGCTTCGCCGACATATAACAATTACGTCCGGATCAACTATGGTGCTCCCTTTACCCCACGGATTGACAAAGCCCTCAAAAAAGTAGGCACCGCGATCATCCAGATGTTGCGAAGGGGAAGTGTCAGTTAAAACTTATAATTATATCCCACACGTATCACCTGTGTTTCGTTATAATCTGTACTGGTGTATCTGAAACCATCCCCGTTGACTTCCTTCTTTATCCTTAGTGTATTTGCAATGTCAGTTGCATTTACGAACAATTCACCTTTACCATGTTGAATACCTTTTTTAACGCCTGCATCTATTGAAAAACGGGAGAAGGTCTTTCCCTGCGGTATCAGGTCGGGCGCCTGATAGATAGCGGTCAGCTGCGCTTCAACTTGCCGGGGGAAATGGAACTGCCCGTTAAGTTTAATATTGCCGGAAAAGAGATCTTGCCTGGCGGCACTGAACACATTCTCGACCGGGTACTTATTTACGACACTGAAGGAATCAACAATATTCTGATAGCCGTTCAGGTTAAGATTAAAAGTGGCCCAGTTGGATACTTTCTGAGACACGACCAGTTCAATACCTGTATTATAACTTTTCCCCGCATTCTGAAAGATATTATAGATTATCGTGCTGCCCGGAATACTACTGGCAATCCTGGTAATGGTGGCATCCATCCGTTTATGATAAACGGAGGAGAACAGGAAGCCTTTATCCCAGCTGGTCTTATCGCCTAATTCAAATGTGTTGGTGTACTGCGGACGAAGGGCCGGGTTACCGACCTTAATGATCTCCGCATCATCATACTTCGGGAATATGCGGATATCGCCTTCGTTGGGCCTGTCTACGCGACGGTTATAGTAAACAGATAATTTGTTGTTGGGAGACAGCTTGTAAGCCAGTCGCAGGTTTGGAAATGGTTGAGTGTAGTTGTAGCCGTCGCTCTTGTAAGTAGGATGCGTGGGGTTGACTTCATATTCCAGGTTTACATATTCAATCCGCAGCCCGGCCTCTATTTCAACCTTGTTGCTTTCATACACGTAGTTGCCATAAAGCGCGGGGATGACCTCTTTATACTTTGCCCAGCCACCTGCACTGGCGTCCAGTACAGAATGAATGCCCGGTTTGAAATCCATGTTCACAGGAATATAGCGGTACCGGAATTTCATGCCACCTTCAAAACGTCCATGTTTTAAAGGATGTACGTAGTCGGCCGTGAGGTCCGTTACATGCTCGTCTGAAAGCACTTTAAAAGAGTCCAGGCCCGTATATTCCGGCATTATGTTCGTGAAAAAGTACTTCTCATTTTCCCGGTGGAAGGTGGCGTTTAAACCGACATTCAGCGTTCTTCCCGGTTGCCTGAAACGATGCTGCCAGTTGGCGGAAAAGGTGGCTGTTGTTTTCAGTTCATCTTCCAGGAACTGCCAGAGTCGTTGCCGTTCAGAAAGGCTGCCATTGAAGAAAGGCTCATCTCCGTGGTCCAGGATCTTCTCCGTACCAAAGAGACCGGAAACAGTGATCATATCGTTACCGCTCACAGACCAGTCCATACCTGCTTTCACAGTTGAGAAATTGGTAGTCCTATTCCTTTTGGTTTGCTGTTTCACTGTATCACCGTTATCATAAAACCTGTCAACAAATTCATTCCTGTTCAGTGTTTTTGTATACAGATCATCTGCCTGAAGAAAGAGATTGATCTTGTTCTTCCGGTAGTTCAGCGATAAGGATGGATTGACCTTCGGCGTAGCATGGTATTGCGGCCGGATGGTAGGATAGTTCTCCCGTTTCACCCACAAGGCTCCCAGTCCTCCGCTCAAGCCTACCTTACCATTAAAGCCGTCCTGTTTTTCCTGTTTATAGATAATATTGATAATGCCGGCATTACCATTGGCATCATATTTTGAAGAAGGATTATTAATGATCTCTATCCTTTCAATAGCCGAAGCAGGGATATTATCCAGGCTTGTCTGGCCACCGAAACCTGTCAGTGCTGTTTGTCTTCCGTCTATCAGTACCATCACTTTGTCGCTGCCCCGCAGTTGTATCTTCCCATCTGCTGTAGTTACACCCGGAAGGTTTTTCATAGCTTCCAGCACTGATCCCCCCGCCTGACTGATATTATCAGCTACATTGAAAGTCTTTTTGTCCATCCTGATATCGTCCTGTTTACCATTTACAGTAACCGTGTTAAGCGATCTGGTATTCTGCGTTAGCATGATATTTCCCATATCGAGGAAGGCACTTAGCTGTCCCACATTGAATGGCTGGATATCGGGTTTATAACCAACATAGGAAAAGATAAGCAAGTAGTTGCCACTATTGATGTCCGGTAAAGAGAAACGGCCGTCGTCACCTGTAATTGTACCTGCTATGAAAGCGCTATCCGGAGTTTTAAGTGTAACGCTGACGAACGACAGCGGGTTTTTATCAGTAGCATCTTTTACAACCCCTGTTACAGTTACTTTAGGAGATTGTCCTTTCGCTACAGCTATTATGAATAATAAAAGAATATGGATAAACAGCTTTCCTTTCATGTAGTACGTTGTTTCTGCATAGGTACTACCTGAATCAAAAGGAAATCTAAAGTCAGAAGTGTAAGGAGAATATATGATGCATGTCGTGAAAATCGTAGCTGATCTTCCACCCATATCTGCTGCATATCTGCTTCACCAGCGACAAGCCAAGACCTGTGCCCCGTGTAATGGAAGACGTTGTGGTGCCGAAACGTTTGAACAGCTGATCGTGTTGCAGGGGTGTCGTACCAGCATTGGCGACAGACAAATGTTTTTCTGAAAGTGCGATGGTTATTGCGCCGTTATTGGGAGTGTACCTGATAGCGTTCGTTATAAGGTTATTGAGCAGGATCTCGACGAGTATCCTGTTGCCCTCTATTGTTATGCCGGAAGGGATCTCCGTTTTCAGTGCGAGGTTTTTACTTTCGGAGAAATTAGAAAAGATATTGATGGTGCTTTCCAGTAAGCCGGAAAGGTCTATCACTTCCCTGTCCATAAACTGGCTGTTCTCTATTTTAGTCAGCAGCAACAGATTTTTGTTGATACGGGCCACTCTTGACAGGGCCTTATTAGCGTCTTCGATCAGCTCATACTGTTCATCTGTCAACAGCTTGCTTTGCAGCAGCAGGTCCAGTTTAGACTGTATAATGGCCAATGGTGTCTGTAGTTCGTGAGAGGCGTTGTCCGCAAATTCTTTCTGTTGCGCATATACTGTAACATTACCTGCAATAAGTTTATTCAGGCTTTGATTCAGTTCAGAAAATTCATCAATATCAGTATCATCAAAAACAACGGTTTGCTGTTTGTCCAGGTTAAAGCTTTTGATCTTTGCCAGACTGTTATAAAAGGGTTGCCACAAACGTTTGGAGATCCTGCGGTTGATTAGCACAAACCCTATGATGAGCAACAGGAAGAATAGCATGGTGAGTGTGGTCACTATCCCGATGATCAGGTAACGGTCTTCGCGACCGGCAGCTGCAGTCAGCTCAATATGATGCTCATTCAGCTCATGACGCCATAGCAAATTGATGATAACATAATAGACAGGTATACTGAAAACCAGTACCAGTCCGGCATATATCATGAATCTTTTTAAAGAGAGGTTCAGCAGTTTGCTCATATTTCCCATTTGTAACCTGTGCCGTACAATGTTTTCAGGTAGTTGTCGCAACCTGCTTCCGTCAGTTTCTTCTTCAGATTTTTAATATGTACATAAATGAAGTCATAGTTGTCGAACATGTCGGCGACATCCCCGGAGAGGTGTTCCGCCAACGCGCTTTTGGAAATTACTTTATTTTTGTTGCTGATGAAGTAAAGCAGCAGGTCAAATTCCTTCCTGGTTAGTGTAACGTTCTTTTCATTTACGGTAACTGTTTTGGCAAGCAGGTTGATCTTAAGTTCATTTTGTTCAATAATATTGACATTGCCGAAATGCTTGCGACGGATGATGGAGTAGATGCGTGCCGCCAGCTCCGGGAGGTGGAAGGGTTTCGTCAGATAATCGTCCGCACCGATCTGCAATCCTTTTATTTTATCTTCCAGTGAGTTCTTTGCAGAGATGATAATAACGCCGTCCTGCTTGTTCTGTTCTTTTATCTCTTCCAGGATCTTTAATCCGTCACCACCTGGTAACATGAGGTCCAGTAAGATGCAGTCATAGTCGTGAACATCTATTTTGTCCACCGCCTGCGCAAAGGTAGTGGCATATTCGCAGAGATAGTTCTCATCAGACAGGTAGGTGCCTATACTCTTCGCCAGCGCCGTTTCATCTTCTATTATTAAAATTTTCATCTGTGAATGTATTGATGCATTCTGAATAGATTCTGAAGAGGAGGTTCTTCCAATTTGCGACAGAATTCCTTTCAAGTTACGACAGATTTGGCTATTAAATTTGCATGCAGATTAAAACAGCGCGCATGGCCAGGGAAAGGAACGGGAGGTTCTCACTTATAATATTGATCGTAGCATTACTCTTAGCACTATCTGCCTTAACACGTATAATGCTCCTCGCAGGTACCCACGCATCAGGAGTTTCCATAGCACAGTTCACGGGTTCATTGTTCATTGGATTGTTATATGACCTGTCAGTGGCGTCTTTTGTTATCATACCATTTGTGCTGCATTTGTGGCTGCAGAATGATTTTATATACCGGAAAAACGTACTGCCTTTCGTCTGTCTTTTCTTTGCAGGCATCCTTGCATTATTGCTGTTTACGAACGTCGTACCGAAAGACTATAACCGTGGGCTCTTCAGCGTACTTATATACTATATTACTATCCGTTTTGCTATTTATATCTTCCTGTTTTTTATGCCGTATGCTTTCCGTTTGCGGTGGCGGACAGGGATACTATATCTAAGCAGCACGCTGGTAGTTTTCCTCTTGTTGTTTAACGCTGTGAGTGAATGGTTCTTCTGGCAGGAGTTCTCCACGCGGTATAATTTTATTGCGGTGGATTATCTGGTATATACTACGGAGGTGTTGGGAAACATCACCGAGTCATATCCGTTGGTGCCTATAATAAGCGTGTTAGCCGTACTGGCTATCCTAATTGTATTCCTGCTACGCAGGCGGGTCCGGGCCAGTATAATATCACCATTTCCATTTCTGAAACGTTCGGCAGTAGCCATTGTTCTTTTGCTGATGCCGTTGCTGGCATATTATTCCGCACAGGAAAAATGGCGGCATTTCAGCGGGAATGAATATGCCAATTCACTGGCAGGAAATGGTCTGTATGAATTTGCAGTCGCCTTTACACAAAATGAACTTGACTTCTATAAATTCTATCAGACTATCCCCGATTCGACGGCGTTCACGCTGTTAAGAAGACAGCTGTCAACACCTAACAGCCATTTTGTAAGTACCGACCCTTATAATATAGAAAGGGATATTACTTATCCGGGACCGGAAAGAAAGCTGAACGTTGTGCTTATCAGTGTAGAGAGCCTGAGTGCCGGTTTCATGCACGCCTTTGGTGGTAACGAAAATATCACCCCTTATCTGGATTCCCTTGCACACCATAGCCTGCTGTTCACCAACCTTTATTCTTCCGGCACCCGCACTGTACGTGGCCTGGAGGCACTGTCCCTTTCCATTCCGCCAACGCCTGGTCAGAGTATTGTAAAGCGCCCTGATAACGCCCATATGTTCTCCTTAGGAAGTGTATTGCGTGGCCATGGTTATACTACCCAGTATATCTACGGTGGTTACAGCTATTTCGATAATATGAAGGAATTCTTTAGCAGCAACGGCTATGAAGTCATTGACCGTTCTGCCATACCTGCTGCGGAGGTACATTATCAGAATATCTGGGGCGTGGCGGATGAAGACCTTTTTTCATTGTCTATGCGCGTACTCGATAGGGACAGTAAAGCCGGGAAACCGTTCTTTACCCATATTATGACCGTTAGCAATCACCGGCCATACACTTACCCTGACGGGAGGATAGATATTCCTGCAGCGCTACAGATAAGGGAAGGTGCTGTCAAGTACACGGACTACGCTATCAATAAATTCCTGAAGGATGCCAGTACTAAGCCGTGGTTCGATAGTACCGTCTTCGTGATCGTGGCGGACCATTGTGCTGGCAGCGCCGGCAGTGTTGAATTGCCAGTTACCGGGTACCATATTCCCATGCTGATCTATGCGCCAAAGGTCCTGCAACCAGGAGAAGTCAATACACTTACAGCACAGATCGATGTGGCGCCTACTGTTCTTGGCTTGCTGCGCCTGCACTACCATTCCAAGTTCTTCGGACAGGACGTGCTGAATACGCCTGCTAATAAGCAACGTGCCTTTATCAGCACTTACCAGGGACTTGGATATTTGCGTGACGGCAAACTGGTGGTACAATCACCGGTAAAGAACATACACGAATACCTTCCAGATTTCAGAAATGGTAATGCCGCTGCTGTTCAGGTGGAAGGCGGACTGGCGAAAGAAGCGATCGCTTATTATCAGAGTATCAGCTGGTTGCTAAAGCACCGGCGGCAGCAGGATAACTAACAGTTGATCTACACTTTCATCGTCCGGTATTGATCATCACTTACATCAGTAACGAAATGTATATTTATCAGGACGCGTTGTTAACGCGGAATATTCGAAATGAAGCTAATGGAATTCAAAAAGAGTAAGATTGTTTACCACTTATCTTTCTGATCACACCACAAATTTAAGCAGAAAAGAGATGCGGGAAATACTGATTCTTGTTCTTTATAAAGCACGTTAACTATCAGATTTACAATTTCTTATGTGGGGTTTGGTGAAAACGGGAAATAAAGTGGCTTTCGTTATCCTTTTACTTATCTTCGTTTCTACTTCGCTTTTGCTTCGCTTTTGCTTCGCTTTTGCTTCGCTTCTACTTCGCTTCTACTTCGCTTCTACTTCGCTTTGATATCGCTCATCCTACGTTGATCCTACGTTCATCAACGTAAGATCAACGTAGGATGAGCGATATCAAAGCGAAGTAGAAGCGAAGTAGAACCAGCCAATGACAGCTACTGGTACTGAATATATACAGGGCTGGGATACAGCGCCAGCACTTCTTCCGGTTTCATCAGCCGTTTACCCGTTTTTGGGTCTGCCTCATAAAATAACTTAAAGCCAGTATACTGAACAGGTTCTCCGGCAACGAATCCCTCATACATGTTCATCTTTTTGGCAGGAGAGCCAAAATCGTCCATATTGATCACTACCTGCACTTCAGGCACCTTTTTAATGTCTTTGTAGTTGGTCAGCATCGTTTGTGTAAAGCGGTGTACTACCAACACCTTAGGGGGCAGGTTATACTTCCTTACAATCCCTGCCAGAAAGCTGATGGCATAATTAATATCGGCGGCATCGAATGCGCCGATACGCGAACTGGGTATCTGCAGATGTTTCGTTGAATATTCCGGATCTATACCAAGATGCGCTTCGGGTAAACGCAGATATTTCTCTAACGGTGGGAGTTCGTCCTGCAGGGTGCTTAGTCCTACCTGGACATCCAGGAATAACAGTGTTTTATGTTGATAGGCGAGTGTTACGGCTTTGTCAAGCTCCTCGGCCGGCATGCGGAGGCGGTATTTCCCGGAAGGCCCGGGTTCCTGCTGTGCAGTAACGGCGACATAATGGATAGCCGGCCGTACAGGGATCGTCGTGTCTGCCTGCTGCCACCTGGCCGTTTCTTCCAGCAGCTTTGTAAGCATCTCCTTCTCAGGGATGCCCAGTATACCTGTTGCGGGAGTATATAAGGTGCCATAGTATGCAATGATCCTGTTATATGGAAGTAGCGCCCCCTCGAGAGGGACTGCTCCATATACAGGCCATTTTTCCGAAGGATTGTTATGTACAAGATGAAGCAACAGCCGTTGATAGCGTGAGCCGTCTTTCACATCGGCTGAAGCTACGGGTGACGATGCTGCTGACATCAGGGTCAAACTATCCCCCAAAGGCGCACGATCATCTTCCCGGGTGGCCGGAGTACAGGTATATGTCAAACAGGAAATCAACATGACTACTGCAAACCTGTAGAACAGTGATAGCATAGAGAGTATTTTTCTAAAGTTAGCTGCGTCTACCCGTGGTTAAATAATACTGTCCCGACAATCTGATGCCCCCATTATCACACAAAAGTAGTAGCTGATATATGACCCGGTCCACGGCACTTAATATAACTGATAACACCTGTAATAGCTTTAATGTTTGAATAACCTTATAAACAATTATTAAATAATTCAACACTGTTTCCGGCATCGGTTGTTGGCATAAAACTGCAGGAAGATTATCCTTTACCGTCGCATAAAATCATCATAAGTACTCATCTTTTCAAAACCTTAACATATTAATTAAATAATTGATTTACACTGTTATAGGTGAGTGATACTCCCACATGTGGGGATATGCCGGGACTTATTTTATACTCAATTTTGCCTCATCAGATAATGAGAAACAGAAAGTGCAATTATGATGATAAAGCTTAGCGTAAAAGAAAGAAGAGAACAGTTCTTATTCCTGTTGGCATTATTCCTACTCACGGTTTGCCTGCTGGGGTTTGGTCTTTTTTATGACCCTTCCGGTAGCCGGAAAGTGGTTTCAAAAGCTGACCTGACAGACAAGCTATCACAAGATGCAGCGTTTGAAAATGTAGTGGAGGTACAACGTGCGACTATTGATACGGCCTATAAACAGATCAGCAATTTTGACCCTGCTGTTAAAGCAGTTTTTCTTGAAAATGACATCCGTTATTCGATAGGCGCTATTAAGTCCAACTATGACAGAAAGGCGTTCGACCCCCGGTACAAATCCTTTCTGCAGATATCCCTGTTATACAATACACTGTTTTTTAACAGGCGTGAGCTCAAGGGAAATATCAGCGATATGGATAATTTAAAGAAGTCGCTCGAAGACTGTAAGTTGTCCACCCGCCAGCTTAAAGAAAGTATAGGAAGTCAGAATAGCCGCTAAGACACAGTATTAACCACGACATACTAAACCATAACCATACAATTAATATTGTCATGTTCGACCCGATCATCGAGAATGAGAGATCAGTGCGCAATAGTTCACAGAGATCGATATTCATCTACATCTTTATTGCGATCCTGGCCCTCTCTGTTTTAATTTTCTTCTTCAAAGACGTATTCGCTGATAGACGTACCAGCGATGCCGGTATACTTAAAAATGAACTATACCTGAATGAAGATCTTGTTTTCACCGACAATACCAGGGGCGCAAATCGCTGGGCATGGGAGTTCGGTGACGGCGCCGGCTCCACCCTGCAAAGTGGTACCTATCACTACGTAAAGGCCGGCTCCTATATTATAAGGCTGACCATAGACGGTGAGCTCCGTGTACAGTTCCCCGTAACAGTGAAAGACACAGTAACAGTAAAGGACACCGATACGGCATTAACCATCAACGGGCCAACATCCGGTGTCGTGAATGAGGAAGTGCGGCTCGAAGCTGAAGGTAAAGGCGCACAGTTCCAATGGTCTTTCGGTGAAACAGGCCGTGTGGATGTTAACGGCAGGACCGCTTTGTACACCTTCCGTTCTCCCGGTAAATATCTTGTACGGCTTACCAGCGACAAAAACCATCCGGTTACGCACATCATGTATATCACTGACCCAAGTCTGGATACAGTACTGGTAGTGCCCGGAGAAGGCGAGCGGAAGATCATAGACGATATACGTGCACGCCTGCAGGCTATCGCCGATGGCGATGATTTTAACTCAAACTATTATTACCTCACCAGCAAGTATCTCTGCAATAATGAAAAGGTAACTGTGGCAGTTGAACAGGACAGTGTTAGAAAGACGAACGACTTTTATACGTACTGCATGGGACTTACTTTCGGTGGTGAAATATCAGTGGACCAGGCACAGCTTACCATTAGTCCGAATGCCTCCTGTGCTACATTATTGAACATTAAACAACACTCCGCCAGGATAGTGAACAAATAGACTCCGAATGAAGAAATTATTGTCAAGTTTTATCCTGCTGATACAGGCGGGCTGGGTATGTGCGCAGTTGACCTTACCCTTTCAGCAAAAAGTGAAGTCCATGCCGGAAACATTTGTAAGACCATCAGAAAAAACGAATGTGAATGACCTGCGGCCCAAAACGGCCACTCCCTGGGTGGTTTTCTCCGATCGCGATGACAACTACACGACCACCACTCCGGGCGGTAGCCTCTTTATGAAGAAACTCAACTTCATGGAACCGTTTTACGTGAGCGCTGAAAAGAATGGATACGTGAAATTGATCCGCTATAACAAGGGATTGTTAACAGGTAGAAAGCTGAATAATAAAAAAGGCGTGGAAAGCCTGGGTTGGATATCCCGTTGGAAATTACTGATGTGGAACCGCTCTTACACCGATCAGCAAACCGGCTACCCTGAAAAGGCAATCTCCATAATCAATGGTAAACTACCAATGACGGTATCGCAGTTCTATTATGATAACACCGACTCTGCATACGTATACAGTTCACCTGAGTTAAAAAAGATCGTTGGTAAAGTAAGGCTGCATCAGATCAGCTATATCTATAAAAGATCTGAAGACGGAAGGAAATTTCTCATAGGTAATGAAGACCAGCTGGTGGCTGATAGTGCAGGGAAAGCGATCTGCGGATGGATAGCTGCTGACGCCATGCACAACTGGGGAAGCCGCTTATATATCTCTCCGGCCGTACCTGGCGATGATGCCCTGGCGGATTCTGTATCCATGATATTACATCAGTCACATACCGACCCTTTACTGACAGATAACGATGTTATCCTCCGGAGCGCTCCCATATTAAAGAGCAGTACCACTACCGGTTATGTAGTGGGGAATGCAGTTGATGTTTATGATAAATCACAGAATACACTTATTACGATCAATGGTTCCGCATTGAAATACACAGACTACCTCGATCTCAGAAAACACATACATAATGTGAACGTGGTATTTGTGATCGATGCTGGTAGCGCTATGAAAAAGTATTTCCCGGGATTGACCAATACGATACAGTCGCTCGAAAATGTATTCAGGGAATACGATAAGAAACACACACTGAGCTATGGCGCCGTAGTGTACCGCGATGACCAGAACTGTGTCGCGAAAGGCATTGAAAGCACGGACGGTATTTATCCGGACTACCGGAAGCTAATGAGTTTTCTTGGGGATCAGGCTACCAAAACCGTACAGTGTAATGATAATGTAGCAGCGGCTCCTTTATATGATGGCGTGCGTACCGCGCTGAATATGTTCAGCACACATCATAATGAAACCAACCTGGTGGTGCTGATAGGTAGTGTAGGTGATTCTACAGAACATTTCCGGGCGCTTAGTGAACAGTTTGGACGTGCTAATGCAAGATTGCTCACTATCCAGATGTATAGCGATTATAACGAATGGTATAACAACTTCGTGCTGAATGCAAAGAAGCTGGTATCGGAATCTGCCGTTTATTCTTCGGAGATCAAAAAGGGACAGCTCATTAACGGAGAAGGACTGGACGACAGGCAGGCTTACAATACCAGTCAGCTGGATTCTGTTTCCTTCTTCCTCGATTACCCGGAAAATAGCCTGATACAGGGCGGCGTGGTATTCCCGACCAAAGGCGCAGTGAATTCTAACAAGTACATCACCGGGGCAGCCAGGCGTTTTCTGAGAGAAACGGACTTCGACATCAACAATCAGATCACTTCACTGGATAGCGCTTTCCGTTTGCGTGGTATTGCAAACGCTAATCTGTCAGCAACGGTGAAGGCCCAGCTGCCTGCTCCCGTAAGCGAAGAAGTGGCAGACAGGATGCCGCATAACGGCTTTAAATACTTCATGACGTCGGCAGTACCTGCCAATGTTGTAGCAGGGCGCGACAGCCTGTTACAATATACCCTGGTGCTGAATAGTGCAGAGTACAAACAGATGAACGATATCATCGCGTTCATGGCGGGGCAGAACCTGGCGCCTGATCAGTCTTCATTCAGAAGGAAACTGGTGACCAACTACGTGAATATACCCCGTCAGCTGTTAGATCTCCGCATCTCCAAAAATACTATCAGGTCGATGACGCTGAACGATTACTTCAGAACAGTGACAGGCTTTCCGCTACAACATCCAGGGTTCAGTCGCTATACAGTAGGTGACCTGAAGAAGGACAGCCGTATGCCTAAAACTGCGTTCGAAAATTATATCAGGTTCCTGATCAGTTCCGGCGATAATATAAAGGCGGCTACCCAGGTAGGACAACAGTTCATATCCAACGGTAAGGTCTATTACTATATCACGAGATACAACTTCAGTGCTGACAATGAAAAATAAAAATGGGATGGATATGAACGTTTCAAATATCAGTGAACCGGTAAAACTGGCTGTCAGGATCGCTCAGTCGCTGGCAAAAGAATATCACAATGCGGAGTTTGGACCTGCACACCTTTTAAGAGGATTGATGCATAAAGATACAGGTGTGAGCAGCTTTCTGGCATCTATCAATAAAGACGCTGAATACATCGCAGAATGGGCAGAGGTAAGAATAGAAGAACTGGAAAAACAGGGAGCTGCCGCCGATGAGATCAAAGGTGACCGGGCAGTGATCCGTGTCTTTGAAGAAGCAGATAACATCAGGATAAAACTGGGGCTGGACCTGATCATGCCGGTATGTGTACTGGCAGTTCTCTCCAGGCCGGGAACAGCTTTCAGTGCAGAGCAGCTGAGATCATTTCCCCTGAAGGAAGAAGAAATATTAACGCTGTATGTCAGCGACCGGGAAGTTCAGAAAGTGATAGCACCGGATGCAAAAACACCTGGTACCGGCGCAGCGCTCTTTAAATATTGCACAGACAGGATAGCGCTGGCCCGCGACGGAAAGACAGATCCAATCATAGGTCGTGACAGGGAAAGCAGGATGATGATGGAGATCCTTTGCCGGAGGACCAAGCCCAATGTCATCATTACCGGCGAGGCCGGAGTAGGCAAGACAGCCCTGGTGGATGGATTTGCGCAGGATATCCTGGCTGGTAGCGTACCCGAACTATTAAAAGATACACAGTTATTCGAACTGGACCTGGGCGCCCTGATTGCCGGCGCCTCGTACAAAGGTGAGATAGAAGACAGGCTGAAGAACATCCTCCGGGAAATAAAGCAATACGGTAAGGCCATCCTGTTCATCGATGAGATCCATACCCTTATTGATAGCAAGGGACCAATAGGCGGTGGTGTAGGCAATCTGCTGAAACCTGAACTGGCAAGGGGAGAGATCACGGTGATAGGTGCAACTACAATAGACGAATACCGTAAACTGATAGAACCGGAACAGGCTTTCAGCAGAAGGTTTGAAGTATTACCGATCGGTGAACCAGGAGAAGCCGCCGCTATTAAAATGCTCGAACGTCTGAGCGTTCATTATGAGTCTCATCATCAGTTAAGCATTCAGCCGGGAGTCATCACCGACTGCGTAAGACTGGCTAAACGGTATATGAAAGACCGCCGGCTGCCCGACTCCGCTTTCGACCTGCTGGACCGTACACTTGCCGCCATCAGGTTGATGAACGATACTTCAGCCAGAGTGCTCGATGAACTGAGTGCGACTTTCAATGCCTTACAGGCGGAACCGGAAGCGATCGCCGACGACTATAAATGGCTTTACAGCCAATTACATGATAAGGTAAGCCCGGTGCTGCTCGGGCAACTGGAAGATGAAACCCAGGGCGCTGCGCTTGAAGCAATTGAGGAATTCCAGGAATACCTGGCAAGGACCCTGGGTAGCTTACACCTGCTGGCACTGGAAGAGAAAGGGGAAGTAAGCACGCACGAGATCGCGGCGGTGGTCTCTTATAAGACAGGTATCCCCCTGGGCAAAATACAGGCCGGTGAGAAGGAGAAACTACTGCATATGGAGCAATATCTCAAAAAGAGGGTGATAGGCCAGGATCACGCCTTAAAAGTGGTAGCAGATGCCATCCTGGAATCGAGGAGTGGGTTAAACAAAAAAGGACAGCCTATGGGATCATTCTTTTTGCTGGGGCCTACAGGTACCGGGAAAACGGAACTGGCCAAATCCATTGCCGAATTCCTCTTCAACGACGAAAAGGCCATGATCCGTTTTGATATGTCGGAATTCAAGGAAGAGCACTCCGCTGCTTTGTTGTATGGCGCGCCTCCGGGATATGTAGGGTACGAAGAAGGAGGGCTGCTCGTTAACAAGATCAGGCAGCAACCATACTCCGTCCTGCTTTTTGACGAGATCGAAAAAGCACATCCTTCTGTGTTCGATACGTTCCTCCAGATACTCGATGAAGGACACATGCATGACAGGTTAGGGAAAGAAGGCGACTTCTCCAATTGCCTGATCCTGTTCACCTCCAACATCGGCAGTGACCACATCGCTCAACGGGTGAACAAAGGCGAGGCCCCCACTTCACAGGAACTGCTGGAAATTATGTCCCCTCACTTCAGACCTGAGTTCCTGGCCCGCCTGTCGGAGATCATTCCTTTTGCACCCATCACTGAGCAGAACGTGGTCCGCATCTTTGAGATCCAGCTGAGAAGTCTTGTGGATGCGCTCAGCAAACAGGGCATCCGCCTGCAGGTACACGAAGACGCTGCACGCATGCTGGCGCTGGGCGGCTTTAATCCGAAGTATGGCGCCCGTCAGTTATCTGGTGTGATCCGTAACGAATTACGAAGACCCATCTCCCGGTACATCATTTCCGGTGAAGTAAAAAAAGGCCAGCTGATATGGGTCTGTAAACATGCAGATGAGGATCGCCTGCATTGGGTCATCGACTAAACCAAGTTTTTATAACTACTAAACCAGCATACTATGTTCAACTACGAAATAGGCGGCAACGAAAGAAAGATCGATACCTCAGAAGCTTTCGCTGATATCGCCCACAATAAGACACTCTTTGTTCAGAAGCTGACAGACAATGAACCGCTGAGACCCGAAAAAGTAGAAGGCCTGAAAACGGTGCAGGAAGTGTTTAACCACTACAAGCCAAACGTTGAGGTCGAGTTTGAAAGGTACGACGGCTCCAATATCAATGAGACGCTGCAGTTCAATAACCTGGGCGATTTCTCTGTAAAGAACATGACAGCTCAAAGTCAGTACCTGCATAACGTCAGTATAGAAAGAGACATGTCAATGAGTGTGATCAAACAATTAAAGTCAAATAAGACATTAAAGACCACTCTTGACAATGCAGAAACCAGGAACGCATTTATCAGTGCATTAAAAGGGTTCGTTGCTGAACTGGAAGAAAAGAAATAACCGGCACCTGCGTGCTTCATCATTAAAATATACATTATGGCTACTCAGGAAAAAGAACAGGCAGCCGGTACTACCGGGTTTAAACCTGCTGAAAAAGACGTTAAAGAACAGCTTTCCCTGGCGGATAGTATCGGAAAGCTGGCCCGTGTAGGTGGTATTGATCTGCTGGAAACAGCTATCGACGGACTACAAAATCTCAACCCTGAAAGAAAGGCCAGGAAACAGATCTTCCTGACCGGCGACGAGAAACGCAAGGAAAGGGAAGAGCTGAAGAAGAAGATCCAGTTATGGTTAGACATACTGGAAGACACGGACTCCGTAGCCGCGATGGTTGATAAAAGCTCAGCTAAACTCAGTGCGGCTGAAGATAATCTGAATAAGAACATTGGCCTGGCATTGAAGGCTACGCGCCAGCTGGAACAGTCTTACCGTTCCGTTAACCTCTTTTATCAGAATACAGAATCTGATAAACTGAAGAACGTAGTGCTGCTGAATGCTGCGCCCGAACAGATACAGGACCTCGACAATCCGAGGTTCATTGAATATGTAGGTGATGAACTGAAACAGAAGTACGACAGGCTGGACCTGCGTGAGAACTATTCCCTGCTGGTCATCCCGGGTTATATGGGGTCAAACAAGGTGGTAGAGAAATGGTCAGCCATCGCGCACAGGAACAAGGCAATGCTGATCACTGACTTTGCTGACCTCGACCATCCTGATGATGTGATCGATCTGTTCACAGAAGCAAATCTGACCGGTGGTGACGCCTATCGCTCTAACGTGATCATGACCTGTAACTGGCTTGTAGGCCGTGGAAAAGTACAGGAAGTAGGAGAGCAGGACGATCTTACCGTACCGGGGTCCGCAGCGCTGGCAGGCAAGATGTATAGCACCCTCATGTCGCAGGTGACCGCAGGTAAGAAACATGGCTCCATGAACGATGTGGATGGCGTTAAGTTCGAACTGAAGAAGAGTGAGATCTCACACCTGGAACGCCTGGGGCTTGTACCGATGGTGAACGAATACGGTAAGGTCATGGCCTTCTCCGCAAAGACACTTTTCAACGGCGATAATATCGGCTTGCAGACCTATTCCGTAGTACGTGTGTTCGACTATGTTACTAAAGTATTATTTGATTTCCTTAATCGCCGCGCATTCGAAAACTGGAACACTAAAACAGAAAAGGACCTGCGCGGACAGATCGTGAAATTCCTCGATAAGATACAAGGGCCTGACCGCCTGATCGAACATTTCAAGATCATGCGTTTTGAAAGGGATGAAGTGCAGAAAGACATGATCCACCTGGACATTCATATTACCCCTTACTTCCCAGCTAAAAGCTTTGTCGTAAAACTGGATGGTTACAAAGGCGAAGATGAAGCGACCACCTGGAGCTCTGAGTACGCGCAGCAATAATCAGTTAATTATTTATTCAATCATTTAAAAAAATATAGAGTTATGGCATTCAAAGCAACCTTAACCTTCTCAGGAAAACAGTATGATGTATTACAATGCTCTTATTCCATGTACCGTGATGTGGACATGAAAGGCAGACCTACTTCCGGTGTATACGGTGGTAAGATCGATATCGAAGTTGAATCCAATCAGGACACTTCTATCATTGAAAGTATGGTGAACAACCAGTTCAAGGCGGTTACCGGAAGCCTGACCATCAAAAAGCAGGATGAGGATGCGAAGATGAAAGAGATCACTTTCTCAGATGCTTATATCGTGAGCTTTTCAGAAGGCATGAACGCTTATAGCGACAGCCCTATGACCGTTAATTTTCAGATCTCGGCCCGCCAGATAAAAATGGGTAATGCCGATCACGAGAACGACTGGCCTAAATAGAAAGCACACTCTTTTGTCATAGAACAACAGTGCCTGCGGCACAGGAACTGCACGCAGGCACTCTTTGCAAACTTTTAATCATTGAACATGTCCGGTCAGTTATATAATAAACCTTTCAGGTTGAAGAACATCCTGGCAGATAAAGAACTGGAAATAACAGGCTCCGGAAGATCTATTTCACAGCACATTGAACTGATCATCTTCACCCGGTATGGAGAGCACCGGCATAACAGCAGTTTCGGTTGTGAAATATGGGACCTCGATTTTGAACTGGTAGTGAGTGAACGCATATGGGAAGAGAAGTTCAGACAATCGTTGCTCCGTTCAGTTACCACGTATGAGCCCCGTTTGTACCAGGTAGAAGTAGATGTGAGCATGAGTGAAGTAGAGCAGTTGTTCTTCGGCAGAAATGTATCGGAGATCAAAAAGAAAGTAGAGATCAGTGTGAATGGGACTATACAGGCGACAGGAGAGCGTTATGCTTTTAATACGTCGCTTTTCTTAAGCCCGCTTTGTAGTTAAGAACTAACCCGCAGTAAAGAACATGAACGATATATTTTATTCTTCGAAAGACGAGATCCGGAACAGGGTATTGAAAAATGCACAGGACTACTGGGGCATAAAGAATACCGCCGACTTTGACCCATTGGTGAAATTGCTGATAGAAGCGCTGAGTACAGAACTGTTCAATATCTCCAACGAAGTGGACAATCTGCAGAACCGTATGGTAGACAAACTGTCCGGTATACTGGCGCCTGATACGCTGATCTCAGCCGTTCCTGCTCATGCAGTGTTGCATGCGCGGCCTATAGAAGCGACGGATATCATCGATGAAAAAGAACAGTTCTTTTACGGTAAACGGTTGACCGGAAAAGATGGGGACAGCCGGGAAGCGACCACAGATATCTTCTTTAGCCCGTTACAGCCGGTAAAGATCTTTAATGCTGCCGTTACATATATGGCGACAGGAGCGAACCTGTTCCGGATAGATGATCAGCAGCATAAACTACTGGTGGCGCAATCCAAAACCGGTCAGCAGTTGGAGAGGAACGCCGTTTATCTTGGTCTTGGTATCTCCTCTGACATTACTTCCCTTGATGGGCTGAATGTCTATTTCGACTGGAAGAATTATAAGGTCGACAAACAGACATATGACCTGCTTTCTTTTGCGGAATGGTTTGTGAATGACAGACGCCTGGAAGTATCGCATGATAGTTTTAATGACGTACCCCGGCAGCAATCAGCCTCTCCTTTTGATGAGCATAATATACTTAACCTGGTAACCCGTGATGTGTATGCTTTTTACAGGAATAGACTTTTTACGCTGCAAACGAACGACCTGCAGCCAACTGCACATCTGCAATTATATCCCCCGGTATTTGAAACAGTCTTTCCAGCCAGTAACCTGGAAGGCCTAAATGAGCATTTGCTATGGATCAAAATACTGGTACCGGTCACTATTAACCAGTCCATCCTGAATGAACTGTCTATCTCTGTAAATGCTTTTCCCGTTGTTAACAAAAGAAGGCATGACCTCAAGCACCGGCTGAAAATGATGAATGACATCATCCCGTTGCGACTGTTGGATCAGGACCAGTTCCTGAGTGTACAGACTTTAAAAGACAACGCCGGCAATCATTATACGGAGATCCCACAGGGATATGAGGAGGAGAGAAGCTCCGGTCTGTTCTCCGTGCGTTACGGCGGCGCCGAGCGTTTTGATAAAAGGAATGCAAGAGAGATACTGGATTATCTGTTTGAATTACTGCGGGATGAAAAGGCGGCATTCGCAGCATATGGCTCCGATTTTCTGAATACAGCCTTGAAAGAGTTGGAGCAGAACATCTCCATGATATCACAGAAAACGACCAGGCAGTTGAATAGTATCAGGGAACTGCTTAGTTACATCGTATTCAAACCTCTTGAAGATGCGGATATCATGTTCCTGGAGTTCTGGACGACCAACGCGGAACTGGGAAATAATATCAGGACGGGGAGCCGCCTGCTGCCTTTTGAAAGTACCCGCATAGCCGCAGATAGCCTTTTCTTACTGAGCGCTACACAGGGCGGCCGCTCCAGGTTAAATGCAGTGAACAGGGTCAGGGCATATAAATACGGGCTTACAACGGGCGATAGGGTGGTCACACACATGGACATCGTCAACTTCTGTTACTGGGAGTTCGGTAACAATATCACGGATGTAAAGATCAAAAAGGGGCTGATGAACTCTATGCATCCTAAAGAAGGATTTATCAGAACGGTGGACGTTATGCTGACGCCAGCGCCAGGTAATGGATTGAAGCCGGAAGAGTGGCAGTCTTTGTTAGAACTGGCACATTCCAAGCTCTGCTCACGTAGTATCATGAACCTGCATTACAGGCTTTTGCTGACATCCGGAAATAACAGTGTTATATGAAAGGGACGGAATTAAATCTGGAGAATGATCTTCATTCAGATTTTAAGGCTACAACTAAGGTGGCAGAGCTGTTGGAGAACGGAAATGTCGGAAGGGAAAGTGTCGCTATCATTCCGGCAGGCCCTGCACGGAGTGCCTATGCAAAAGACATCAACGGATATTCGGCTTACTATTCCGACAACCTGCTGAAAGATCGCCTGATCATTGAAGTGAACCGGGAAGGTTTGTATGACATGTTACCCGAAGGGTTGTTCCATGGTTCTCCCGCAAGAAGCGCCGGTTTATCCGAACTGGAGATGATAGCCGACGTACAACTCCGCCGCACAGAAGAAAGGGACGCCAGAAGGTTCTTTATGCCTTTTGAGGCGGAACTGAACCATATGCGGACACTGTTGGCATGGTACGAAAACCGGCTGGATAAAAAGACGACCTACAACGACCTGTCAATGATCTTTGGGGCAGAGTGGAAAGAGTTTGATATGCTGGATAATGACCAGCGTATCATCTGGATGCATCTGCTGCCCGTAATACAACAAAAACGGAATGACACACACTTCATGGGTAAACTGCTTTCCGTTCTCTTCAACATTCCGGTTCACGTTACACTTAATCCAACAGCTATCGTGAACGTCCCCGTCGATGAAAACATGCGTTGCAAAATGGGGAACGGTGCATTAGGATCGGATGTTGTAATCGGGAACAGCTTCACAACTGAAGGGGAAGAGATCAGCATTAAGATCGGCCCCGCTGATGCCGCAAGGCTACTGGCCTTTTTACCAGGCAGTGATCAGGCACGACTTATTGAAACAGTCACGGCTTACCTGGTGCCGGTGGAAACGAACATCAGGGTGGAACTGATCACCAGTCAGGAGAACAGGATCGGGTCACTAGGAGCAGGCAGCGCTAATGCTATACTCGGATTCACGGTTTACCTGTAACAGATGGGCATTGCTTAAAATTTATATCAAATGGACGTACAACAATTTTTTCTAAGATACCTTTTGCTGCCGGTCATCGCAGTGATATCTGCAACGGTGATGGCAGTGGTCAACAAAAAGAATAAATTCATCAGTAACAAAAGGCTGATCATTACAGTGCTGGTCCTGGCGCTTGTATTGGCCATACCCGGCCTCATGGGCTTTCTCGGTCTTGACTATATGCCCTGGGGATATATCATTAGTCAGATCTATTTCTTATCTGCAGGCAGTGTGCTGGTATACCTGTTAACGAAATACTATGCTAACGAATTATTGAACAGAAAGGTTTTTGTCACGGCTGCCATGCTCATTGCTGGTCTCTTAGGCTTCTATCTTTATCAAACCATCTTTAACACACTTAGTTCCATCCGCATCGGTGGATGGGCCGCCACCAGTTCCTTCAGCTTCCTCGTACCGTTACTGTTCTGGTGGACATATGTAGCGTTGTTAAGCATTCCGTCAGAAATATATAAAATATGGCAGCACCCGGTAGTGGCAATGGAACTGGATATGGAACACCTGGATTTTAACCGGATGCTTGTACTTGAGCTGGAGGTGTACAAAAATACGAATGATCAGGAGCCGATTAAAGTAAAGGTGAAGGCGCCGGCCGATATGTTGTTTGGTAACTGGTTCTACAAATTTATTGAAGATTATAATATCAAGTTCCCTAAAAGCCCGGTATCATATATGGCGACAGACGATATACCCTTCAAGTGGATCTTTTTCATTAAAACATCTTTCTTCCGAAAGAATACTTTCATTGATCCTGATCTCACTATTCTGAAGAACGGTATCTCCGAGAAGGTGACCATCTACGCCAAAAGAGTATCTGAAAATATAGCAAAGCCGGTACCGGCAGGAGATGAATCCATTTTTATTTAAACGTAAATACTATTACCGATGATCGCACCACTTAAATATAAACCAGTGAACTGGACGGACGGAATGAAATTGTCCAGCGCTCATTTCGTTGCTACCGACCAGTATAGCCAGGACATGGTGAGAGATGCCAGGTCGTTGTTACTGACGAATTACAACTATGGATTATTACCTCCTTTTGCGGGGCAGCGTAGCTCATATGATATAGAGGTAATTGAAAAGGCCACGAATCATGTAGAAATAAAAGTGCGGCTTTGTAACGCAATAACGGCAGAAGGTTGCAGAATAGATATTGACGGATCGGCCGATTATGCGAGCCAGCTTTCGTTCAGTCATTATTTCAATGAGAACGGCGACGGAAGAGGTGTTGTTTACAACATCGTTCTCGCTGTCAATCCATTTGAAAGAGTGCCATCAGGCCAGCTGGACCCTGAAGATAATCCGCCGCGATATCCTGATATCTCAAAAGGCTACCGCATTTTCCTGCTGCCTGTGGGAGGTATGGCGCCTAAGACCACGGAAGGATACAGCCTGGTAGTAGGCCAACTGTTGCTTGCAAACGGTAAGATCGTTGTTAATACCAGCTATATCCCGCCAAGCAGCAGCATTATCAGTCATCCTTCACTTGTACGATATTATGAGCAGTTCAGTGTACAAATGAATGATCTGCAGCTGGCTGCTTTTACTATCATTGACAAGACGATGGGAAAAGAGGCCATCACCGTATTAGGAAAGAACATCCGTCTGATCTCGGAAAAGATGCTGGACTATCTGGCACAGCTTTTCTTTAGTTACCGTAACCTGGGATATCAGCAATCACCCATTTATCTGGCAGGCTGTTTTTCAAATCTGGCGCATGTATTCTTTACGGGTATCAAACATATCGAGGCGAAAGAGCGGGAAGAAATGCTGAAGTATTTCTATGAATGGCGGGATGTTACGCCGGGTAATTTCGAAGAGTTGCTGGCCCGTACGATCGAACTGATATATGATCACCAGGACATTTATGCAGCGATGTCGCTTATCGATGAATTCCTGAAAGTGATCACAGCATTGTGGAAGAAACTGGCCACACTGGAGTACATCGGCCAACGCAAAGAGAACATTGTAGTTGCGGAACAGCAGATCGTACAGCAGGTGCAGGCCAAAAGGACATGGACATTACTCGATTAGCAGGTAGTACATATCCGATGGAAAGATTTAAATGCAATAAGCTGAAATAACTATGGACATCCAGTTACTCCGCGATATCAGTGTCGGCGGAAAAAAGATAGCATATATCATCTCGTTTGAGCTACAGCAGCGCTTTAACGCCCATCATTATTTCGAACTGAAGTTCAATCATGATGTGCTGGGAACTCCGGGATTGATATCACTCGACGATAGCAGAGACTTTGTAGGGAAGACCCTTACAGCTTCATTTGGCCGTCCGGATGGTAAACTGCAGAAGTTTGCCGGTGTGGTTACGAAGATCGATCTGGAACAAAGCCACGGTTATCATGGTGTCATTACCGCCAGTGGATATAGTCCTACTATATTGATCGAGCGGGGACCTGACCTGGGCTCTTATTATAACAAAACGCTTAGCGCCATTGCAACGCTGGCCACGAATGATACACCTGCGAATGACCTGCGCATGGTTATCAAGCCTGATCGTAAGAAGCCGGTCGACTATATCATGCAATACCAGGAAAGTGATTTTGAGTTCCTGAACCGCCTTAGTGCTGAATACTACGAATGGTTTTTCTATGACGGTGAGCTCCTCAATTTTGGCAAGCCTGACAGGCAAACAGAAGTTACTGTAGTTTATGGCAGGGATATACAAAGCCTGCAGTATGGTATTGAAGTAGCGCCTGTGAATAATAACAGGTTTGCTTACAATCCACAGCTCGACGAGATGATACAAAGCAAAAGCAGTAGCAGCGCCTCCGGCCGGCCAGACCTCGCACATGCGTCGAAAGCAGCCGGCGCTACTTATAGCAAGGTGTTCAATCAACCCTCGCTGGTCAGGGTGGAGAACAACGCTGAACTGAAGGAACAGACCGACAATGAAGGAAAGGCAGATACCGGGCAGTTATTAAAAATAGGTGGCACGAGCGATAACCCGGAGATCGGCATCGGCAAGATCATCAACGTATCGATGAGCGTGAAGCAGGGGAATAGTTTTGTTACGCAAAGCCTGGGTAAGTTTTTAATTACTTCGGTGTTTCATTCCATAGATAGCGATGGGGCTTACGTGAACAGGTTTGAAGGTATTGTTTCAACAACCGAACGTATCCCTTTCCGGAACTATCATCGTCCTAATCCTGACATGTTACTGGCCACAGTCTTTGATAATGCTGATCCGCTGGGACAGGGAAGGGTAAGGGTAAAGTTCAAATGGCTCTGTGAAACCAATGATCCTACTGAGTGGTTACGTGTTGTTACCCCCGATGCCGGTAGCAGTACAAAGGTTTTAAAGAACAGGGGATTTGTTTTCATACCGGAAAAAGGAGACCAGGTAGTGATAGGATTTGAAGACGGTAACATTGCACGGCCTATCGTAATGGGCAGTGTGTTTCATGGTAAAAATGGTATCGGCGGAAGTACTAACAATGATCAGAAAAGTCTGACAACTAAAAGCGGCCATACAATTAGTATGGACGATAGCGGAGGCATTCTGCTGAAAGACAAAACTGATCTGAACTTTATAGCCATAGACGGTCGGAATGCCGTTACAATAAATACGGATAATAAGATCACGCTGCAGACAGGCAATGTTATGATCATCATGGACAAGCAGCAGGATAAGATCATCTTACAGGCGAAGAACATAGAGATCCGTGCGGCAGACGACTTCAAGCTGACCGGGAATGGCGCTCCCACTACTCATGGCAGTATGGAGTTCGGCACGAAGCTACAGATCTCTTCACAGAATGACTTGTCGCTCGTAGGTGAAACTACTGCAGGATTAAACGGAAAGACAGTGACGATATCAGGGAGCAGTACAATCATAGAGGGAAGTCCCGTAAAAATAAATTCATAAGAGATGGAGCAGAAAGAAAGGAAGTATCAACTTACCGTTAAGGGGAATGTGAAAATGCTGACGATGATGGACAGTTTTGCCACCGTTGGTATTTATGAAATGCATTGGAATGGACCGAATGCCAGTCGCCCGGAATTGCAGGAATACGTACTGGAAGAAAAGGAAGTAAGGCTGACAGAATATTTCGATCCGAACACTTACCAGCTGATAGAATACGTGAATAAACTGGCGAGGATCTATAACAGGCAGCACATCTGCATCAATAAGGATGGGCAGATAAAAGGCCTGTTGAACCTACCGGAAATAAAAGGCAAATGGGATGCCGTTAAAAAAGAGCTGATGCAGGTAAATCCCATTGCCGCATTCGAGATCATCCGGCATAAGGATCGTGAGCTGGATGCCCCGGTAGAAGTGATCGAAAATCTGGCCAATACGCATTTCATGCAGTTGTTCCTGTACGATTGGGGCATCAGGCCGGGCGGAAAAGAAACAACGCGCCGGCAGATCGTCAGGGACCGTATGGGAATTGGGTTCTTCGTACCGGTTGTACAAACCTTCGGTACCACACCCGAACCGGAAGGCTATAGTGTACAAGTGGAGGCTATACTGGACGGTGGTGGGCGTATCGATAAGGGTATGATCACCCTGGTAACAGGACAGCAGGAACTGGACATTAAACACTATACACGGGCAAGTTTCCAGCATGATGGTAATGGCGTGCTGTTATCGGCAGATATGACGGTATTTGAACAGTTGACCAACGATTGCCGGTCCGATCTCTATTTACACCTTGAAAGTATTTCATAATGGAACAACAGTGGTTAACAGAAAAGCATTACCTCGTATGTCCCAAAGGGGCCATGTTCAAGCAGATGAAAGTGACCAGCCAGCAGCAGGTCTCTTTCAGCGGACATCTGGCGGCGACTGTGGCAGATACAATGATCGGCAATGCCTTTATGTGTATGGGTAACATGGCAGTTGCCGCACCACCAGTGTCCGAATTACAGTCGAAAGCTGTGGCGGTAATGGCATCTCCCGGAGTAGGTTTACCCCGCCTTGGAATATCTCCTGGTCTGCTGCTGTTTGCGAGTGGTGTGGGTCTGGCCAAATGTAACTTAAGCGCCGTGGCAAGAATGTGGGTGGGAGCGTCTCCCAATCTCCTCATAGGCGGTAAGCCCGCGCTTGTGGTAGGAGAAAGCACGATGTTTTGTCCGCCGGAAGCTGCTATTATCGAAGCCAAAGAAACCTTCTGGCAGGCGATGACATCTACCAGTTACAATAACCTCGGAAATATCGCTGGTTTTGCCTTCAACATGCTGGCGGGGCGTGGACTGGGTACGATGAGCAGTGGCAGGAAGGGCGCACCCGTGATGTTTGATCCTTCTTCTTTGTATGGTAATATGAGCGTCATGAGTCGCAGTGTGAACGGCTCATCCGTCTTCTCCGGTCCGGCAGATGAGACCTGGAACAGTCCTGAAAAGCAGAACAACAAAAAGCTGCAGGCCAGCGGTACAGAAATGACCCTTGCTATTTTTGCGGCCAAAGGGGCCACGCTTACCTGTTTCCCGGCCGGTACCACTGTACATACCAATAATGGAGCCTTGCCTATTGAAACGGTCACAAAAGACATGCTATTATGGACCGTTGATGAAGCAAGCGGAGAACGGCAGCTGAAGCCTATTAAAGAGCTGCACAGGCGTACCACGCTGACCATGATGGTAATTGAGCTGGATAACGGGACAATATTTGAAGTAACACCCGACCATCGCTTTATGGTAGAAGGGCATTGGCGGGAGGCCAAAGACCTGCAGCAGTGGGAGGAGCTTGAAAACATAACCGGTGGCCGGGAAGTAATAAAGGAGATCGGCCTGATCACACGAAGTGCCGTTGTTTATAACTTCTCTGTGTGGGACAATGAAAACTACTTTGTTACTACGGATGGTATTCTGGTACACAATGCATCCTACACTGCTGATCTCTGATAATTTAATCTAATTGACATGAAACCTGTAAACGAAAAAGAATTAAAAAGATCATATATCGTTTTTGGCGGGAGCTTCATTGCGCTGGCAGCCTTTTCTATCATGTGCCTGTCCCTCTTTTTCGGCACGCAAAGGTATGAACGGCAATTGTTGCAGCAACGTGCTGATCTTGCTGACCGATTGCTTGTAAAAAGAAAGGATATCAATACGCAGTTTGACGTGATCGTATCCCGGCTGAATGACCTGTCGCGTTTTACACAGATCAATCCCGAAGAAATGGATAACCAGGCAATCATGCTGCAGAATGTGCAGGACGCCGTTTTCAAAGTGAATGAAATGCTGAAACAAGAGCAATTGCACACGCCGAGTTTTCAGCTCTACCAGAAGATGGCGGACGATGTGTCACAAATGGCAGGTATACAGGATTCCCTGTTCAGCACCCGGTTTCAGCTAGAGAGTATGAAAGCGCAGCTGGACGCCTGCCTGAGAGTGAACCGTTCTGCGGGCGATAAGCTAAGCCTGGGTTTGTTCAGACATTGAGCGGTTGGATATTAATAGTAGAATTGCTATTATTACATTATGCAATCAGAAGACAGGACTTTTCAACTGGCCCAGAAAATATGGAACTACCTCTGTCTGAATGACGAGGTAAAGGAAGCGGACTGTATGCTCGTATTAGGCAGTCATGATGTAAGTGTAGCCGAAAGGGCTGCGGATATCTACCTGGAAGGACTAACGCCCCTGATCGTATTCTCGGGTGGTTTCGGATACCTGACGCAAGACCTCTGGCGTGTGAGCGAAGCGGAAACATTTGCGGAAATAGCGATCAAAAGAGGCGTGCCGGAGTCTGCCATCCTGATAGAGAATAAATCGACCAACACAGGCGAGAACGTCGTGTTCAGCATGCAGTTGCTGAAAGCGCATAATATAAAGCCATCAAGTTTTATACTGGTGCACAAGCCGTATATGGAACGGCGTACGTATGCCACTTTCAGGAATTATCATAAGGAAGTACCCATCTCGGTCACCTCTCCGCAAATATCAATGACCGATTATTTCTCCAGTGTAGATATTTCCTACGAAACCTTTCTCAGTACACTGGTGGGAGACTTATACAGAATAAGGACATATAGCAGTAAAGGATTTCAAATACCCCAGGATATTCCGGAGGATGTCTGGGATGCCTGTAATGAGCTTATAGCGCTGGGATATAATAAGCGTATCAATTAACCCCGGTCATTTACTCTTGTCCAAAAAGCAATTTTGAAAGACAATCTGCTTTCAACAGCAAGTCCGACCAGCGGAAACAAAAATAGTATAAAGGCCTCATTGCCATATTTAATCAAATCATACATTGATAAAAGAATTAGCTACTAAAAGTTTATAATGCTAGCAGGGATGGTAAATGTATGAATTATTGTGATAATGTATGTGTCCCCTGTCTTTCCCCCCAACCTTGAAATTTACATGTCTTCCCCATATAAATACTCTTCCCCTGGGATAAATTATTGGAATTTTGACTTGTCAATGCAACCAGATGGCGGGTTGAATGTTGAATGATCAGTCATCGCCACTCACAAAAAACATATTTATGCGTAAACAGTCGGTTACAATACTAATTGCTGTGAGCCTTTTCTTCGCAGCCTGTGTGAACAATAACAAGCAGGAGAAAGCCTCCAACAACGATACAACAGTGCAAGTTGCCAGGGCAGATTCTTCAAGGCTTGAAGAGGTGTTTGCTGATAGCGCTTACCAGCTTACAGGGGTGGCAGTAACAGCAGATGGCAGAGTATTCGCCAATTATCCTTATTGGCTGGATAAACATTCATATTCTGTCGTAGAAGTTAAAAATGGTAAGCCCGTTCCTTACCCTGATGAGACATGGAACAGCTTTAAAAAGGGAGAGGATGGACAGAATAAATTCGTTTGCGTGCAGGCGGTAGTAGCCGACGATAAAGGTTTCCTCTGGGTGGTAGATGCCGCTGGTATAGGTCTCGGTAAAGTATATCGCAGCAGCAATAAGTTGATAAAGATAGACCTGGCAACCAATAGGATCGTGCGCATTTACCGTTTCCAGGAAGCAGTAGCAGGAGAAGATAGCTATATCAATGATATCCGCATTGACAATACCACTGGTTACGCATATATGACCAGTTCCAGCAAT
This sequence comes from uncultured Flavihumibacter sp., assembly GCA_902168105.1. Classification (GTDB taxonomy): domain Bacteria; phylum Bacteroidota; class Bacteroidia; order Chitinophagales; family Chitinophagaceae; genus Chitinophaga. The sequence goes on along the minus strand of CABHOY010000091.1, from coordinate 4,549 downwards.
GGTGGTATCGTTGTTGTGAATATTAATACGGGGAACTCCCGCATGGTGTTGCACGGCACACCCTCTGTTCTGTCAGACACTGCCTATCACTTTACCCAGAACGGAAAAGAGCTGGCAAATGCTGAAGGCAGTGCGGTAAAAGTGAATTCCGACGGGATCGCATTGTCGCCCGACAAGGCATGGCTATGCTATAAACCGTTAACAGACGATAAGCTGTACCGTATCAGCACCCGTTTGCTGCGGGACTTTAAAACAGCTGAAAAGGTAATAGCAGACAGCGTGCAGGACCTGGGGCATTTTATTACAACGGATGGTATGGAGTTTGACAAAGCCGGTAACCTTTACCTGGGAGATCTGGAACGTTACAGTATTGTAAAAATTACACCGGACCTTAAGATGCAGACGTTAGTAACAGATACCACCAGGTTGATATGGCCCGACAGCTATAGTATTTCGGATGATGGTTATTTATACATATCCACTTCCCAGATACAGCAAATGCCCTGGTTTAACAATAACCGGAACCTCACAAAATACCCTTATCACATATACAAACTGAAGATCTGACAATATTGACATTCATAAAATTGAATCATATGAAAGCGATTATCATCAACGAATTCGGAGGAACAGACAAACTACAATATACCGAGCTGCCGGAACCGGCAATAAAGGAGAACGAAGTACTGGTAAAGGTGCATGCGGTCGCCATTAATCCGGTGGATGTAAAAACAAGAGCAGGAAAGGGAGTTGCGGGCCGCATCAAAAATGAGATGCCGATCATATTAGGCTGGGATATTTCTGGTGTTGTGACGGCGACGGGTAGCGATGTGAAAGAGTTTTCAATAGGAGATGAGGTGTTCGGAATGGTTAACTTCCCTGGTCATGGCAAGGCGTATGCTGAGTATGTAGCAGCACCTGCATCGCATCTGGCGAAGAAGCCTGGTAACGTTACACATCAGCAGGCGGCTGCAACAACATTGGCTGCATTGACTGCCTACCAGGCTTTATTTCAACAGGCGGCTTTGCAAAAAGGTCAGCGGGTACTGGTACACGCTGCAGCAGGAGGGGTGGGTCATTTTGTGGTGCAGCTGGCGAAACATATAGGAGCACATGTAATAGGAACCTCTTCTGCCGCTAATAAGGACTTTGTGATGGAACTGGGCGCGGATGAACATGTTGACTACAAGAACCAGTTATTTGAGGAAGTGGTAAAAGACGTCGACCTGGTATTTGACGGAGTGGGAGGAGACATTGTGAGACGGTCTATCGGAGTCGTGAAACCGGGAGGTAAGATCATTAGTATTCCGACCGGCATCCCGGCGGAGGTTGTTGAAGGGGCGAAAGAAAGTGGTGTTAACGCCTTTTTCTTCCTCGTCCAATCAAATGGGACTGATATGGCAGCGCTGGCAGACTTGCTTGAAAGAGGGGTTATCAGGCCGTATGTCAATCATTTTGATTTCTCCCAGATGGACCTTGCACACCAGCAGCAGGAGACGGGTAGTACCAGGGGACGTATTGTATTGACCCTTCCTTAAGGAACGGGTTAATTAATAGCCGTTTTTGTATTAATTTGATCGCTGATTCAGGATCTGGTATCCGAAGGTCTTTAACATAATTCAGGAATTGCCAATGCAGGTAGAGAATTCGGTTCAGCCATTTTTCATTAGCCGGGAAGAGTTGCAGGAGTGGACCCAACGGCCACATAAGCACAATTTTTTTGAGCTGGTTTATATTGAGTCCGGCAGTGGCAGGCAATGTATCAATCATAGCCTGATCCCTTATCAGCAGGACAATATTTACTTATTGCCGCCTTATGACTGTCACTCATTTGAGATAGCGGAGCCCACGACATTCATTTTTATACGGTTCAATGGTCTGTTCTTCAGAAAGGACAGCATGCAGATGATGGACTATACGGAATGGTTTCAGAACCTGCACTATATACTGAGCAGCTATAACAGGCAGCCGGGAGATATCATACATAGTCCTTCCGACAAAAATATGCTCGTACATCTCATAAAAGGTATTTATGATGAGTATACGAATAAGCGGGAGCAGTCAGATTCTATCATCCGGGGTCATATGTTTGCACTGCTTAATATACTGCGGCGTAATTTTGAGCAGACCTTCAAAAATGAACATCCGGTAGCAGATAAACAGGTGAGTGATATGCTGCAATATATCCACTTCAATTTGTTCAATAATGATAAACTAAGGGTCGAGTCGATTGCCAATGAGTTTCACTTGTCTACAACCTATGTGAGTGAATATTTCAAGAAGAAGACAGGGGAGAGCCTGAAGGAATACATTCTTAAATCCCGGGTGAACGTTGCACAGAGCCGTTTGGAGAATTCGGATCAGAGCGCGAAAGAGATAGCTTATGAACTAGGCTTTACAGATGCCAGTCATATGTCGAAGGTGATCAGAAAATATTATCCCGGGGATGCAGGTTGCAGTACACAGGGTGCATAACAGGTCAATGGTCTGCAGGTTATTCAGCAGACCATTGATCATATTAATGATATATTAACCTGATGTTATGTGTATGTGAAAACTGTTCCAGTGAAGACTTTACGCGGTTTGTATCATTACCCAATACAGAGATGTCGAAGTTAGAGATGCAGATCCTTTTTATATCCCTGCTGAATACGACGTCGGTGTGCAACTGAGCCTCGATATAATCATTACGGGGCAGTCCTGTTACTGCTGCACCTGTTGCGGCAGAGTGAAGCGCCCGCAGCATTCTTTCTTCCATGTACAATATGATTCTGTGCATGTCAAAATAGTTAGCCACCATATCAGAAGAATTATCCGCATCATTAGCCTTGAAGGAATCTCCAGGGAAAAATGTACTATTATGTTTTATATAGTCTTTCAGTACAAAGAATGATTCCCCATAACCCCGGGCAGGGCCATCAGCTAAGTTGGCGAAGTTAAGCGCCCCATATTTGGGCCGTATACCGGGCTTAAAGAACGGATTATTGTTTCTACTGCCGAAGAGCCTCATCCTGGTCGTCGTTCCAATTGGAGGCGTCTTATGGCCAGAGCCGCGGCGAATGTTTGAATAATTGAACAGTCTTTCCTCCACCGTGTTCCTGGTAGTAAGGTAATCGTCGGAATCCTTGTCTCTGTCCCAGGTATTGAGAATCCTGGAGCCTTCAACAGGTTTAGAGAAGAAATCTTTAAGTCTGAAATTAATAGCGAGGTCTGCATTCTGCAGATGAGTGACCATACTCCTGTATACTGCTGTTACCTGTGCAGCAGGTACGTTCAGTTTTTCCATAATACGGAAGCAGGCCAATGCTTCGTCGCTGGTAGAACTATGACCGATCTCTCGTGCTATTAACGACGCGGCTTCGGTAGCAGCCAGCCTGGCAAGGATTTCTTGTTTTTCCTGCGATGTCATATGATATTCTTTTTAGCAGATCCGATGACCATGCCCGGTATGTGCGGGGGGAACAGACAGGCATGGGCATTCTTAATGGTTAATTGTCTTATAATGGTTCAGCGTCGTTTTCAAAAGTAGTGTTTCGGCCAGCGGATGACAATCCCCTAATCTGGTTATATACGGCTATTCTTTTAGATATCGGGATTTGGTATATGTATACAGTGTTAGAACAAAAAATTGGCGTAGTAGGCCCCATTATGGTAGTGTCCGTGGCATAGAGTTTGCGCGTTTTATAAAAAAAGACCATGAAAAAATTGCTCAGATTGTATTCGGGTCTTATACTTCTCTCCCTTCTTCTCAGCTGTAATAGCGGCGCTCCTGACAGTGTCAAAAGTGCAAAAGAAGTAAATGCTAAAAGAATAGATACAGAGGCTCCTCCCGGCGATTCGCTGACTGTTCCATTGTCAAAAGACGATGCTGATTTTCTTGTAAATACAGCCAGTGACAAGATGTTGGGGAAACAGCTCGGCCAGATGGCTGTTGACAAATCCAGCAATCAAAAGGTAAAGGACCTGGGCGCAATGATCGTTAAGGATCTGGGTGAAACAGAGGAAAAACTAAAGGAATTGGCCACTAAAAAGAATGTAATACTTCCGGCGGATGTATCCAATAAAGAACAGAAGCAAAAGGAGGATTTAATGAGGAAGACGGGTATTGAATTTGACCGGTCATACATAGATATAACGGTGAATGACTATAATAAAGACATTAAGGATTATGGACGAGCCGCAAAATATGCAACAGATCCGGAGGTGAAATCTTTCGCCAGTAATAGTTTGGCTTTATTGTATACTCATCTGGACTCTGCGAGGAACCTTCAGAAGGTAATGAAAAAGAAGATCGATATCAGTACAGCATTGCCTAAATAGGCTTTTGTAAAGCGATATGATCTGGTTATTCATTTATCGGGTAAGTCGGTGGATTTGTGTCCGGGATATTTTTGGTCATAATATAATTTATACCATTATAAGAAAGAGGGTGTATTCTATGTTGAAAAACAAGCCCCGGGATAAAAAAAGTTAAAAAAAGAACTTTAAGGGCTGGTCTAATGGGACCGGCCTTTATTTTTTCCTATAAAAACAATCTTCTCTAAGCAGA
>CABHOY010000090.1 GCA_902168105.1 uncultured Flavihumibacter sp. | reverse complement strand
AGCCAGGCTGCTTGCCAGGTTAATAGCACTGGTAGTTTTTCCTACCCCACCTTTCTGATTAGCGATTGCAATTACTCTTGCCATTGTTGATTAGGTATTTCTTAGGTTTTACTATAGGATAATAAATCGGCATGGATTCTCACCATGTAAAGAATATGGATATGCTTTTTACTATAGATCGATACTGCTTCCTATCTCCGGCAGCAATAATTCCAGCCCAGAGGCTGCAAACTGTTGCTGCGATTTCTCCTTATCTATCTTGATATATCCAAAGGTGTCGTAATGAACGCCAACGATACGCTTACAATCAACAAACGCTGCTGCTACGATCGCATCGTCAACTCCCATAGTGAAATTATCTCCTATTGGTAAAATTGCAAAATCCAGTTTAGCATACCTGGGTATCAGCTGCATGTCCAGGGTCAGCGCTGTGTCCCCCGCAAAATAAAAGTTCCCCTCGTCCGTCGTAAACACAAAGCCCATGGGATTGCCCCCGTAAGAGCCATCCGGCAAACCGCTGGAGTGATGAGCTACAACACATTTCACTGTGCCAAAGTCAAACTGCCATTTGCCGCCTGTGTTCATAGGATGAACTTTCTCCAATCCCTGTCTGCCTGCCCACTCAGTCAGTTCAAAAGCCCCCACAACCGTTGCGTTGGTTTGTTTCGCCAGTACCACCAGGTCAGCCACATGATCGGCATGGCCGTGTGAACAAAAAATATAATCAGCTTCTATCTTGTTGATATCTATCGTCTTAGCCAGTTCGTTGTGCGTAATAAAAGGGTCAAAAACAATCTTCTTTCCCTTAACCTCAACACCAAAACTTGAATGTCCGTAATAGGTTAATTTCATCTTGCAGGTGTCTATGTAAACAAAGTATATACTTACCCAAGTGTACAAAAGTACAACGATTAGAGAATAATAAGGTCTACCCCGCTATTTATTTATTCACAGCCGACGCACATTTCAATTGTTAATTTGCTCAAAATGAGATATTTAATACTTTTTGTTAAAGTAAATGCAAAATCTACCGCCCCGCACAATATGCTGACCGGCAGTTCGTCATAACAAGATACCACCTCTGGTACCAAAAAAAAGGATAGGTCTACCGAAGGGGTTATTTTTGCAAGGATAACTACAACACATGCGCACAGGATTGAATACGATTGTACTGGTAATCATACTATTATTACTGGATCTTTATGTTTTTATGGCTGTTAAAGCCATTTTTAACGGTTCATCGGCAAGGGTACGGAGCTTCGTATTCGGTGCTTACTGGGTATTATCAGCCCTGGTGATCCTTACTATTATCCTGTTGCCATATATTAACTGGCCGGAATGGTCTGTCAATGCACGCTCTTATGTATTAACCGTTATATTCGGACTTGTTTTCGCCAAAATACTGGCAGCCGTATTCCTCCTCCTGGACGATGGCCGCCGGGGTGTTCAGTGGATTATCAGCCGCTTTTCGTCTGGCGGAACGCAGACAGTTGCTCCCAACGCGATCTCGCGCTCCAAGTTCTTCTCCCAAATGGCATTGATCCTCGGCGGAGGTATGTTCGCTACCCTGGTATACGGACTTTCCAATAAATACAATTATCGCGTGCATAAGCTGAAACTCGCTTTCAAAAACCTGCCGCCTGCCTTTAAAGGACTCCGCATCGTTCAAATATCTGATATTCACTCCGGTAGCCTCACCAATACGGAAGCTGTCATAAAAGGGGTTGAGCTAGTCAATGCTCAAAAGGCTGATATCGTGTTGTTTACAGGCGACCTGGTGAATGACCGCGCCACAGAAATGGACAACCTGATGGAAGTCTTCAGCAAGATAAAGGCGCCTATGGGCGTCTATTCAACACTAGGTAATCATGACTATGGCGATTATTATACCTGGCCCGATCGGGATGCCAATGGCTTCAGTGTACAGCGGAATGCGAACCTGGAGAGGTTGAAAGTCATTCATGGCGAACTGGGATGGAAATTGCTGATGAACGAACATGTGACACTGGAACGTGGTGGACAACAAATTGGTTTACTTGGCATTGAGAACTGGAGCGCTATGAGCCGTTTCCCTAAATACGGCGATATGAAAAAGGCTTACGCTGGCGCCGCACACCTGCCGTTTAAGATCCTGATGTCTCACGATCCGACCCACTGGGACGCCCAGGTAAGAACAGAATATCCGGATGTCGACCTTATGCTGGCTGGTCATACACATGGTATGCAGTTCGGGGTGGAGATCCCCGGATTTAAATGGAGCCCCGCCCAGTTTATCTATAAGGAATGGGCAGGCCTGTACAAACAGGGCGATCAGCGTCTCTACGTAAACAGGGGGTTTGGTTTTCTGGGTTATCCAGGCCGAGTAGGTATCCTGCCCGAAATAACCGTGATAGAGCTGGCATAAGCTTGTCGGCGCTTGTTTCGCGGCCACCGATTTTCCAGCCTCATCCACCGACAAACAGATACCGCCTATCGACTAATTTGCTATCTTGCAGCTGTAAAATGCTCCGTGCATGCGCTGCTGCTTTCTATTCTTATTTCTGTTATGTAGTAAGGCTGTCATGTGCCAGTCCCTGGCCGAATTGGAAAAACAACTGGATTCCCTGCTTAAAAAGAGGGAACGAAGTGAGTTGATCATCGGAGTAGGGTATGGCAATAACCCTGCTTATGGCAAGAAAACGCAGACGTACGAGACGCCCGTTGTTATGAAGCCCTTTCTTTCCCCGACTGTTTCCTATTACCATAAAACAGGGCTATACGCAAATGTTAGCAGCTACTACCTGTTTGATGCCATAGGTAAGCCCTGGTTTGAATGGGACTTCTCTGTAGGATACGACTATTCGAAGAACAGGAAATTCCTGACGGGCATTTCCTATACCAGATACATCTTCGCCGATTCCGTCGATATACCGGTTACGCCTATCAATAACGAATTATTTGCTTACTTCTACTACAGGAACTGGTGGTTACAACCCGGCGTGAGCCTGGACCTGGGTTGGGGAAGCGCACAGGAACGGATTGCCGGAGGCCGGTTGAACAGGAATATCTCAGGAACGGATTTTAACATCGTTACAGCTGTACGTCACCCTTTTATTTTCATAGACGTATTGAAACATGATGATGCCATATTACTGACACCATCAGTCGGTGTTACAATGGGTACCGCCAACTATTTCAGTAATCTCAAGTCGTTCCAATATATCTCCCGGTCGCCTAAATTACATTGGGAATGGAGTGACGCCCCGCCGTCGGAAGATGCCAGGAAAGCATTCCTGAGTACTAAAACGGCCACCGGATTTGAAATGCGCGCAATAGACTTTACCCTTAATGCTTCTTATATGATCGGCAATCTGACGATCTCACCATCCTATACCATCTTTAAGCCTTTCCAGGGAGAAGAAATGCAACTCACAGGTTACTTTACTGCACGATTGGGTTATACCTTCAAATAATCCATCATTTATCCTCACGTTAGTGTTTTTTTTATATTGTTATCCACACATTGCTAGATGTTAATAAATGTAGCACACAATTTGCTATCTCTCGATAGGGGTACGCTTTGTGAGGAACGTTATATTAATAAGACCAGAAAAACCTTTAAATCAAACAATAAATCATCCTCTTCCGTAAAAAAACAACTATATGAAAAAACTGTTTCTTGCGATCGCAGTACTCAGCGTAACTGCCGTTTCTACCGCAAACGCTCAAACCAAATTCTTAAGATTCGGTCTTAAAGGCGGTGCCAATCTGGGTAAACTGGACGGCCAGGGTTACAAAGACGGCTTTAAACTGGGATATCATCTCGGCGGTTTCGCACAGGTTAACCTGACAAAAGTCTTCGGTGTACAGGGTGAGTTGATCTTCTCGTCAAATTCAGTAAAAACTACTGACGATTTCAGCCAGGTGTACAATCCTGATAACCTGAACGATCCTGCCAACAACGACAAAAAGATAAAGCTGAACTACCTGAGCATCCCAATACTGGCGAATATCTCTTTGGGTAGCCCGCGAGTGAAACTGCAGGTTGGTCCTCAGTTCAGCGCCCTGGTTAGCAACAAGAACGTATTCAAAGGTGCAGATGACGCCTTCAATGGTGGTGATGTATCCGGTGTGGCTGGTTTATGGATACAGCTGCCTATCATTAACATCAGCGCCCGTTACATCGTGGGCTTTACCGATGTTAAAGGTATCAGCACAGTTAATACAGACAACTGGAAAAACCAGAGCATCCAGCTTGGTGTAGGCGTGACTTTATAAAAACAAGTCTCAATCATATTGAAAAGTCGCCTCGTTAGTAAACGGGGCGACTTTTTTAATATCATTATTCTTTCGTGGCATTATACTTGACAATATACCTATGCTTATAAAAAAGAATGGAAAGGCGGCCGCAGGCTGACAATTTGGCCACTTTCCCGATTAAACTACGCAGATGAATAGATTCTATTTTGCAAACTCGGAAGAAGAGATGGAATTCATGCCGATTATACCTTTGAATGAAGAGAATGATGGGCTGGAGGACGAGAAAATACCTGATGAACTGGCATTACTGCCACTAAGAAATACTGTACTTTTCCCAGGAGTGGTGCTGCCAATCACGGTTGGCAGAGATAAGTCCATAAAGGCAGTGAATGATGCCTATAAGGCAGACAAACTGATAGGGGTCGTAGCACAGAAAGACAGTACCATAGAAGATCCCAACCTGGTCGATCTTACTGATGTTGGTACTGTGGCCCGTATCGTTAAGCTGATAAAAATGCCGGATGGTGGTACTACCATCATCATACAAGGACGTAAGCGATTTAAGATCAGTGAAATAGTATCAGAAGATCCTTATTTCAAAGCCCGCATCGAATTGCTGCAGGATGAAATAGTGACAGACGATCCTGAATTTGACGCTTATATTTCCTCTATTAAAGATCTGGCTGGCCAGATTATCCAGTTATCACCGAACCTGCCGTCTGAAGCCAGTATCATCCTGAAGAACATTGAAAATGAATCCTTCCTGGTACACTTCGTGTCTTCCAACTTAAATTGTGATCTGAAAGATAAACAGCAACTGCTGGAGGAAAACAACCTGCGCACCCGTGCGGAGTTGCTCCTGAAATTATTGCAGGTAGAACTGCAGCTGGCAGAGCTGAAAAATAAGATCACCAATAAGACCAAGGCAGATCTCGACAAACAACAGCGTGAATACTTCCTCCAACAACAGCTTAAATCCATTAAGGAAGAACTGGGCGGAGATTCTAACGACCGTGAAGTCAAAGAATTACAACGTAAGGCAGAAAAGAAACAATGGACAGAAGCTGCGGCTGAATTGTTCCGCAAAGGCATTGAGAAGCTGGAGCGTATGCATCCAAGCACACCCGATTATTCTGTGGTGTACAATCACCTGGATCTCATGCTGGACCTGCCCTGGAAAGAATATACTGAAGATAGCTACGACCTGAAAAAGGCGAAAAAGATACTGGATAATGACCATTATGGCATGGACAAGATCAAGGAACGTATCCTTGAATACCTGGCCGTCCTCAAGCTGAAAGGAGATATGAAGTCTCCGATCCTCTGTTTTGTAGGCCCTCCTGGTATTGGTAAAACGTCCCTGGGACGTTCCATAGCCAGCGCCATTGGTCGCAAATACGTAAGACTAAGCCTCGGTGGTCTGCATGACGAAAGTGAGATCCGTGGCCACCGTAAAACGTATATCGGTGCTATGCCGGGCCGTGTCTTACAGTCCATTCGTAAGGTGAAGACTTCCAACCCTGTTATGATCCTCGACGAGATCGACAAGATCGGTAACGATCACCGTGGAGATCCAAGCTCCGCTATGCTGGAAGTGCTGGACCCTGAACAGAACGGTTCTTTCTATGATAACTACCTGGAACTGGAGTACGACTTAAGCAAAGTGTTGTTTATAGCTACTGCGAATAATATCAATGCGATCAACCCTGCCCTCCGCGACAGGCTGGAGATCATAGACCTGAGTGGTTATTCCATAGAGGAAAAAGTGGAGATCGCGAAGCGCCACCTTGTACCGAAACAAAAGGATGCACATGGACTGAAAGCCCTGAAGATGCGTATCAGCAACGGCATTCTCGAAAGAGTGGTCCAGGACTATACCCGTGAAAGCGGTGTCCGTGAACTGGACAGGCAACTGGCCTCCATAATGCGTTCCATAGCTAAAGATGTAGCGCTGGAAGAGGAAATACCCGAGAGCCTGACAGAAGAGCATATAGAGGAAATACTGGGCAAATCCCGGTATTCCAATGAGATCTATAAGGTGGGTAATCCGGCCGGTGTAGCCGTGGGACTGGCCTGGACATATGTAGGAGGGGACATCCTGTTCATTGAGACAAGTCTGAGCGAAGGTAAAGGTGAATTAAAGCTGACAGGTAACCTGGGCAATGTGATGAAAGAGTCCGTAAGTACGGCACTAAGCTACCTGCATGCCCACGCCAAGGAATTTAAGATCGATCCTAAGTTATTCAGTCAGCGGAATGTTCATGTACACGTTCCGGAAGGAGCAGTGCCAAAAGACGGACCTAGTGCTGGTATCACTATGCTGACGGCCTTAACGTCCGCGTTTACAGGCAGAAAGGTAAAATCCTACCTGGCTATGACAGGTGAAATTACCCTCCGTGGACAGGTACTGCCTGTAGGAGGTATCAAGGAAAAGATCCTTGCTGCCAAAAGAGCAGGAATCAAGGAAATTATCCTTTGTTGGCAGAACGAGAAAGATATTAAAGAAATAAATCCCGATTATATCAAAGGATTAAAGTTCCATTTTGTAAAAGAAATGAACCAAGTTGTCGATATAGCGTTATTAAAGAAGTAACATTTCCCTGCCGGTCTTTTTAACAGTTGTGACCGGCAATGGATACTAATGTTGATTGTTTTAAGGGTTTGCCAAAGCCAATCTGTTATCAGCAGATTGGCTTTGGTGTTTTTTGACCTTTAGAGACCTCTGGACTCCTTTGGGATCTTTGGTGTTTTGTAACCTATTATTTTTTAGTTTTATGCCTCCTTATGAGGAAAAACATCATTGCGCTCCTGATAGCGCTCCCTTGCCTCTACTTTTCTATGTCAACCGCCAGTGCCCAGGTACTGGGAGGAAAGAGCGTTTTCTCCTTTCTTGACCTGCCAGTATCCCCGCAGATAGCGGCCCTGGGTGGTTCCAATACAAGTTTACAGAACAACGACATCGCCCTGTCAGCCCTAAACCCGGCATTATTGAGGGAAGGTATGCACCAGCATTTACAGGTAAATTATACGAACTACCTGGGCGGCGTAAAATATGGGCACGCCCTGTTCGGCTATCATCTGGAAAAGTACAGCACCACACTGGCTGGCAGTGTTCAATATATTGATTACGGTAGTGTTACCCAGACTGATGCTGCAGGTAATATCCTCGGCAACTTTAAACCGAGGGACATGGCTTTCCAGCTAACGGCTTCCCGTCGGTACCTGGAAAGATGGTACTACGGAATAAGCATCCAGTATATCCAGTCTTCCTATCAGCAGTACAAAGCATCCGGATTAGCGGTTCACGTAGGTCTGAATTACCAGGACACGGCTCATCATTGGCAGGCAGGTCTGGTAGTACGTAACATGGGGGCCCAAATAAAAACATACACGAAAGACAACCAGGAGCCTTTGCCCTTCGACCTTCAGATCGGCATTTCAAAAAAGCTGGAGAACCTTCCTTTACAATTCTCTGCTACGATACACCACGTGCACCAGTTTGACGTCCGTTATGCTGACCCTGATTTTCAGGAAGGCACTATCATTTCTGATGGCGACACGACCACAAGCGGCGGTAATACTGCTGATAAGATCTTCCGGCACTTTATACTGGCCGCACAATGGGAAATAGGGCGCTACATAGAACTAACCGCTTCATACAATCATCTCCGCAGGCAGGAGCTGGGCTTACCACAACAGAAGGGCATGAGCGGACTCTCAGGAGGGATAGGCATCATTACCCGCAAGCTACAGTTAAGATACACACGTTCCTGGTACCAGCGGAGTGAGGCACTTAATCAATTGGGCGTTAATTTGCCATTATTGGAATGGCGATATTAAGCAAGATGAAAGACGGAATTAGTATCCCTTAAACATAAGAGGGAGCCTGTGAGTAGCGACGGTTTCAGAAAGAGGGACCGGGCCTTCGGCTCTTTGACCCACGCTTGATGAAGCCAATAAGATCTAAAAACAAAACGGGACTACAGACGCATCTGTAATCCCGCAAAAAATTATAACAACCAGCTTATCCTTCCAGCTGTCTCTTATATAACTGTATAGTATTCTCCAGTCCGAAATAAAGTGCATCGCAAACCAGCGCATGGCCGATAGACACTTCTTTCAGTTGAGGAATATGCAACTTAAAAAAGCGTAAGTTATCAAGGTTCAGGTCATGACCCGCATTAAGGTCCAGCCCTATCGCCGTAGCCGCACGGGCAGTATTCTTATAGTCGTTAAATAGCTTGAGGTTCTGTGGTTGTGTACGGGCGTGCTCATACTCTTCCGCATAAGGGCCGGTATAGAGTTCTATACGATCAGCACCAGCGGTTTTAGCTGCTTCAACTTTATCAACTTCAGCATTGAGGAAAATGGATACACGGATACCGGCAGACTTTAAAGTACCGATAACTTCGCGGAGGAAGGACTGATTTTTAACAGTATCCCAGCCGGTATTAGAAGTGACCGCATCAGGAGGATCGGGTACAAGTGTAGCCTGATGAGGGTTCACAGAAAGTACGAGGTCCATAAAGTCTTTCGAAGGATATCCTTCAATATTGAATTCCGTCTTTACCAGCGGCTTCAGGTCCCTAACGTCCTGGTAGCGGATATGCCGTTCATCCGGTCTCGGATGCACGGTGATGCCATCTGCGCCGAAGCGCTCACAGTCCTGCGCTACTTTTAATATATCCGGCATATTGCCACCCCGCGCATTGCGGAGAGTAGCAAATTTGTTGATGTTTACGCTTAGCTTCGTCATGATGCAAAATTAGTGGAATTGTGTGGATACTCCATCGCAGGTTAAGCGAACTAACAAGCAATAGCCCATAACTATCAAAGCTATGGGCTATTGCTAATATAATGATTAATCAGATTAGTATCTGTAGTAATCTGCTTTGTATGGACCTTCAGCAGGGATGTTCAGATAAGCTGACTGAGTAGGGGTCAGGATATCCAGTTCAACACCGACCTTTTTCAGGTGCAGACGGGCAACTTTCTCATCCAGGTGTTTAGGCAGTACGTAAACTTTGTTTTCGTATTTGTCTGTATGCTGCCACAGTTCCAGCTGAGCCAGTACCTGGTTGGTAAATGAGTTACTCATTACGAAAGATGGGTGACCGGTAGCACAACCCAGGTTAACCAGGCGGCCTTCAGCCAGCAGGATGATGTCCTTACCATCGATGGTATATTTATCTACCTGAGGTTTGATCTCAACTTTGGTATTACCGTAGTTTTTGTTCAGCCAGGCAACGTCAATCTCGATATCGAAGTGACCGATGTTGGAAACGATACACTTGTCTTTCATCAGTTTGAAGTGTTCGCCGGTGATGATATCGCGGCAACCAGTGGTGGTAACGATGATATCAGCTTCTTTTACAGCGTCGTTCATCTTTTTCACTTCATAACCTTCCATAGCAGCCTGTAATGCACAGATTGGATCGATCTCAGTAACGATCACACGGGCACCTGCACCGCGCAGTGATTCTGCGGAACCTTTACCTACGTCACCGAAACCGGCAACAACAGCAACTTTACCAGCGATCATTACATCTGTAGCACGACGGATCGCATCTACACAGGATTCGCGGCAACCGTACTTGTTATCAAATTTAGATTTGGTAACAGAGTCATTGATGTTGATCGCAGGGATTGGCAGAGTACCTGCCTGCATACGCTCATACAGACGGTGAACACCAGTAGTGGTTTCTTCACTCAGACCTTTCACATGCTGGATCAGTTCAGGATATTTATCAAACACCATGTTAGTCAGGTCGCCACCATCGTCCAGGATCATATTCAACGGACGGTCCTGGCTACCGAAGAACAGGGTTTGCTCTATACACCAGTCAAATTCTTTTTCATTCAGGCCTTTCCATGCAAACACTGGTACACCTGCAGCAGCAACAGCAGCAGCAGCGTGGTCCTGGGTAGAGAAGATATTGCAGGAGCTCCAACGAACTTCAGCACCCAGGTGAACCAGGGTTTCTATCAGCACGGCTGTCTGAATGGTCATGTGAAGACATCCGGCTATACGTGCACCCTGTAAAGGCTTGGAAGTACCGAATTCTTCTCTCAGGGACATCAAACCCGGCATTTCAGCCTCTGCAAGTTCAATTTCTTTACGTCCCCACTCGGCCAGAGACATATCTTTTACCTTGTATGCAAGGGTAAAGTCAATGTTAGAATTAGCTATTGTAGACATTATATCTTGTTTTGTGCAAATCTAGTGTTATTTTATGGGTTTAAACTATGCATTTGTTCTTTTTTTATCCAGGCAAACAGAACAACAGCACTTTAATAAGGCCAGTTAACCTCACAGGACTGCTAAAAAGATGTTGTGACACCGATTTAGCATAAGTATAAAGAAATTTTCCACTATAAATGTGAATTTATAATATACTGAGCAATAGTACTTAATGGGAGTTATCCACATTTGACCACCCGACATATTAACAGGACATATAAATTTGTTTGTATAAGTATGAAAATATAGATATGTTTGTATTTCATATATATGTATTGCCTTTTATTTTATAGGTAATACTGTAGGTGGTTCCCAGAAATGGGTTGGTTGAAATTGTTTGATGCGAACTACCAAAAAATCCGGCACATCACAGTGCGCAGGCTAACCATCTTTATTGGACAGTGATTTTTTTAGTATTTGATGGATTATACAAACTTACACAGTTTATTATGTTCAAGCTTCCTAAACCTATGAAACGTAGCTACCTGGCAGCGTTGCATAAAGTGCCGAATGCTCTTTGCAGGATCGTGCTGCCCTTGCTATTATTGCTCATATGCAGTGAGATCAATGCGCAGACTGTTAAAACTGTGATCAATCCGACCGGCGGTACACCCGCTTCAGATGACCTGAAGATTGAGATACTCAGTGACGGTGGTATTAAGGTCACACGAAAAGGATTACTGGAAAGTTATATCAGAACGGACAGCTCTCAGGGTATGAGAGCTTTTTTAGATTTTAAGAATAGCTCTTATCTGGTACCAGCAAACCTGAAAACGCCTACGATCTGTTACGTTTCACCTATTTCCGGTACAGGTGAATATTGGGATCCCTACAAGGTGCATATCGTTGGTACCATCCTCGATAAATATAAAAACTATCCTACCGGCCAAACAGGTACAGTAACTATTATCGTGTCTTATGTGAAGAATACCAACTACTTCTTCATGGACTACGTACTACACCTGCCACAGGTCAGCCCCTTCACGAAGGCATTGCTGTATCAGTCCGAGCAGGTTGTAATGGGTGCGGCCGCAGGAGATGATCCTGATGCTGCCAGTACCTGCGCCTACGGTTTCGTAAGCCCCGACGGTACGACTGTTGGAGTGTTCCGTGACGCCAGCTGTGCCCTGACCCCCGAAGCGCCAAGAAGCCACGTATACCGTTCCAACAGGAAATTTGATTCATATGAGGTGTCCCTGCCGGGCCATCGTTTTTATATAAATGACAGTGGTAATTTCCCTTTTAATACCGTTGCTACCGGTATAGACGGAAATGCACGTTCCCTCGCTATCATGAAACAGTTAGGCGCCGTCTTCCGTGACGGTTCCCTGGATCCTGATCCGATGAACTTTAAGACATATCGTCTCCTCTCAGGGTATGGAACGAGCATGACAGAGTTCGATACCATCAAGGCGATGAAAGATACCATCCCTGTTCCCGGATTTGCTGCCGTTAACATTAAATTCTCTAACGGTACCTTGTCAGGTAATGAAGGCAATACCGCTGACGGTGAAAAAGCTGCACAAGGTCTTACCTTAACCGTATCAGGTGGTAAACTGAATGCGCCTGCCTATGTCCTGGTGAAATACGATCCGGCATACGCTGTCAATTATCCGCATCCGGCTGTTCCTGGAACTGACTTTACATTGAACCAGGAAGCATTTCTCGTACCTGCGGGCGACTATACTACGCCTAAGAATGTGACCATTCCTAACCTGCATGTGATTGGAAATGACCAGTTACAATACAGCCGTTCCCTTCGTCTGAAACTCGTAAGTACCTGTACTTCCCTGTTAGGCATCTCCGGAACCTCTGAAGTGGATTATACCATCGTCGATGATGAACCGAGAACGCTGACAATGAACATGGACAGCACTTCTCTATATGAAGGAAATTCTTCCAAAGCAAGGATCACCATGCCAATTGGTATTACCTGTCCGGAAGATATCGTGATCACCTTCTCCCGCGTTGGAACATCCACCGCAGGTGATACCGACTACGTTGTACCACCTAATGTTGTAATACCTGCTAATCAGACGGGTACTGCAATATTCAACTTCGGTGCTAAAGCTGATAAGGTCCTGGAAAATACCGAAAACCTGTCCCTGAAATTCCAGGGTACTATCTTAGGTATCGGCGTCGCCAGTCAGAAAGATATCCAGATCAAAGACAGTACATTCCTGAACCCTAATTATTCTCAGATCCAGGCAGACTGTATCTCACCAGATGCAACGAGGCCTGTGCCGGAAGGATATTCCGGTTACCTGGGATTGCACCTGGCACCTGGTGTTACTACCGAGGTGACCATCACCATGCAGGAGATCTATCCGGATTGGGACAATGATAAGGCGGAAGTCTTGGTGGACTACGATCTGGATTTCTATAGTGGTCTGGAATTTAAGATCGTTCCGGGTACTACAGTTACCAAAGTTCCTTTCACTGTATTTGCAGATAACCTGGTAGAAGGTCCTACTCCCGAATATTTCAACCTCGATGTGGTTGCAATGGATGACGTAGGTGCTGGCCGTGTATATAATTATGTAGGTCCGACTGTAACTATTAGAGATGTTGATGCTGACAGTGCCAAGAAAGTGATCCTTACTGCAACGCCTTCTACTATCAAGGAAGGAGATCCCGGTGCAACCATCACAGTGTCTCTGCCTCCAGGCGTTACGTCTTTATATGATATTCCGGTAGTTATTTCAAAAGGTCTGAGCTCAAAAGCAAATGATGCTGATCTTGTAAGTGCATTACCAACCAGTGTGGTGATCAAAGCAGGTCAGAACTCAGTATCCTTCCCCGCTAAAGTAATAGCAAAGGCCGATAACGTACTTGAACCAGATGAAAGTCTGTGGATCGTTACTCAACCTAACGGTTTCACTATCGACTCAACCCTGATCACTATTCAAGATGCTACCGGAGATCTTCCAGGTAGTAAGGATATGAAGATTGAACTGGTAACGCCTACTTTAAAAGAAGGAAGCAACAGCGGTATCAGGATCAGTTTTGTAAATACTACAGTGACCGCCGAAGATCCGATCTCCATCACTTTATCACGCGATGCTTCTTCTGTAGCTGCAGCTACTGACCTAAATGTTCCGGCTACTATTACATTGCCTGCCGGTTTGAATACCTATATCGTTCCTGCTGCCTTCGTTGCGCTCAGCGATAAGATCTTCGAAACAGATGAAGCGTTTACGTTCACAGGAGTGGCTACCACCATTCCTGGACTTACAGTAACAGGTTTCAATGGAGTGATCCAGGATGGTACCGGAGATGATCCGGTAAATAAACAGATCACTGTTACAGCCAGTCATGCAGAAATGGATGAAGGTGGTACAGGCTATAGCTTTACTTACAGCCTGCCTGCAGGATTTACAACAGAAGTGCCTATACAGATCACACCTGCATTAATAACACCTCCGTCTACCGCAATTGCGGATGATTATATGATTGCCACTACTCCGCTGGTAATAACCAGTGGCAGTAATAACGTGACGACCGCAGTGTCCATTTTAGATGATGTTGTAGTAGAAGGAGATGAGATCCTTGCATTAGGAGGAACTGCTACTTCTCCGGCGACCAGTGGATTGACAGTTGTTCCTGCAACAGCGATCATTAAAGATAAAACGAAGATCTCCGGACCGAAGGTAACTACAGACAGGACTGATATTATAGAAGGTGGTGCCGGTGCATTTATCACCATTACTTTACCGTCAGGTACCGTACCATCCACACCGTTAACTGTAAATCTCTCAAGAGGACTTAGCTCTGAAGCAGTAGCCGGCTTTACCGGTCTGCCGCAGACAGTTTCGCTGAGCGGTAACTCTATTACCATTCCGGTACCTGTAGCAGCAAGCACAGATAATATACTGAACGATAATGAAAAGCTGGTAGTAATAGTAGAAACACAAGGTTATCCAAAAGATTCAGTAACACTCAACATGATCGATGTTACTGCAAACGATCCGGCCAACCTGAGGATCATCTTCACACCGCAGCCTGACAGTCAGAATGATCGTGTGAAAGAAGGAGTTCCTTATGTTGTGCGCGCCAGCTTCCCTCCGGGAGTAACGTCATATAAACCGGTTCTGGTAAATGTATTTGCAACACCAAATTCAGTGGCAGTACCTGCGGATTATTCCGGAGTACCAACAGCCTTTACATTAAATCCAGGCGTTGGTTATGCAGATTTCACAATTACTCCAACTGCAGACAAGATCATTGAAAGCCCTGAGTTGCTGCAGTTCACAGGTAATGTGACCCTGAACGCGGCTATAAAAGCTGATACTTTCAATCTTTATATAGACGATGCTACGATCAGTGATCCGACAAAATCTGTATTGCAGATATCGTTCGACTCTACAGCCATCACTAAAGGTTGTGGCGCCACAAAAGTAACGATCGGCTTTGCGGATCCTGCTGTGATAACCACCATTCCTATCACAGCCACTATTATACCTGATCCTTCTTCTACTGCTGATATCACAAACTATGTTGGTTTGCCAACAACTGTAACGATTCCCAAAGACAGCAGCAGGATCACTTTCTTCCTGAATGTACCAAACAACTATAAACTTGAAGGAACGACCATATTGCAATTCGCGGCCAGTGCAACAGGCTTTAGCTGGTTGTCCGTACCACCGCTGAACATCCTTGAAATAGCGGGAGAGGCACTGACGTTGGAGAAAATAAGCGATGCCGCAGAACCGGCTACAAATGGCGCCTTCGTTGTTAAATTGCCAATTGTTTCTACTTCAGATGTTACTGCAAGTTTCAGAGTAGTATATGGCAGCACGAATATCGAGCAGCTCCCGACATCAGTGATCATTCCGGCCGGCTCACAGGAAGTGACTGTGCCTGTCCGGATCAAGGATGACCTCATCCTGCAGGGTAATCAGACACTGAGGGTTACGCTGACAAGCGCTGTTGCAGAAAACAATGGGTCTCCGATCAACCTGACAGTAGACATTACACCCGTATTGATGCTGATAAATGATGATGAGAATGCAACCACCGGCCCTAAAGCAGATGCCCGCCAGATATTGATAGAAAGGATCAGCGATGCAACCCAGCCATCTACTTCCGGTTCATTCAGGATCCGCTTTAAGGACTCAACATTGGTAGCGTCAGATAACGTCAGAGTGATCTATACGCTTGGCGGTACTGCTACTTCAGATGTTGACTTTAATATCCTGCCAGGGTATGCGCTCATTCCGAAAGGAGAAAGTATGGTTTATGTGGAGGTATCTCCTGCTGGTATTCACTACGCCGGACCGGATGTAACCGTTCAGGCTACATTGACAGAAGCGACTTCCGCGTTGCCGAATGTAAACTGGACATTTGTAAACAATCCGGTAGCATCATTGATCATCTACAATCATAATATTGATACGCCTTATGTGAACCTGGTTACCAATACCAGTCAGATCACAGAAGGAGAGGATGTTGAATTCAAAGTAAGACTGAGCCGGACTATTACGGTAGATATACCTGTAACAATAGATATCACAAATGATATTTACAGGACAGTAACACTGTCAGGTGGAACGGTGACCGGTAAGAGTATTGAAGTAGTAATACCAAAAGGTACAACAGAACAGACCTTCAAAGTGAGAGTAAATAATAATGAATTAAGTGATGATGATGGATGGATCAAAGCGGCAATAAGGGATTACGATCCGCTGACTGCGAAGCCTCCTTATTACACCGGTCTGGTAAGCGAAGTAACCAATATAGTAGCTGATGATGATTCGCTGAAAGTGACCTTTACCGAAAGTCGCTATGCTGTAAAAGTGAAGTTTGATACTATTGGTCAGCCGCTGCCATTCAAAATTCGTTTCAACCGCGCCAGCTCACGTATCATTACCGTATACTATGAGTTCTATACACCGGCGACGACTGAGATACCTGCCAATACATTGCCGGCAATACCAGTGAAAGATTATGATAATAACGTGATACCAATACTGGTGCTGCCAGGTGAAACAGAAGTGGAGATCCCTGTGTTGGTGAATAGTGTTGAGAAGGATAAGATCTTTGGTATGCGCTTGTTGAGAGCAACTGTATCGTCCAGCCAGCATCCGCCAGCCCTGGATTCTATCATCGCAGCAACTGGTCTTATCCAGATCTGTATGGAGTGTGATGTGGATGGTGACGGCGTACCTGACTATGTAGAGCGCTTTGTAACTGATGGCAGATGGAAGGATGACAATCAGGGTAGTGTGCGTGTACATCCGGCGATGTCTCCAAACCATGACGGATTAGGTAATGATGTGATGCAGATCGAAAACATTGAAAAATATCCGGAGAATGAAGTAACAGTATTTAACCGTTGGGGCGGTACCGTATTCACAACGAAGAATTATAACAACCAGTCGAACAACTTTAATGGTAAAGGTAATATTGGTGGTGCGAAAGGCCAGGATGTTCCGGATGGTTCTTACTTCTTCATTATCCATACCAAGGATGTCAACGGTAATACAAAACGTTACACTGGATTCATTGTAATAAAAAGATAGAGATGATTGCCAAGAAGAAAATCCTTTTAAATCTACTTGTAGCGGGTGCATGTTATGTACCCGCCCAGGCCCAGCAGAGTCCTATCTATTCTCAGTACCAACTGAACGGAGTGGTGATCAATCCCGCTTACGCCAGCACGGATGAATCGGCAAGTCTGACTGTAGTAGGTCGTAATCAGTGGGTAGGAGTGAACGGTGCACCTAAAACAGCTACCATGTCATTTTATACGCCGTTGAATGAAAAGGGAACCAGCATTGGTTTCTCTGCGATGAGGGAATCGATTACGGTACAGACTCGTACTGACTATAACCTGTTGGCGGCACAAAAGGTGTCGTTAAGTGAGATATTCCAACTGGCCCTGGGGATACAGGCGGGTATGTCGCAATACAACGAAAAAAACAGTGAACTGATTACAACAGACCCGACATTCGCTTCCAATCAGAGTTATTGGAAGACGCAGGTAGGATTTGGTTTTGCACTCTTTTCAGAGAATTTTTACCTTGGTTTGTCTGCCCCGGCTTTTAAAAGTTTCGATTTGGGCAATAGTGTAAATAAAGTGAAGACAATTTCACACTATTATGTACAGGCAGCATATGCAGCGAGAGTAAATGATGATGTATTGATAAAACCATCCATACTGTTGAGACAGGCAAAAGGAAGTGGTTTTCAATATGACATTAACACCAGTGTATTGTTGAAAGAAGTGATCTGGTTGGGAGTATCATGGCGTTCTGAGAAAACGGTGACCGGTTTGGTACAGGTGAGACTCGGCCCTAGTTTCCAGTTAGGCTATTCTTATGATACGCCAATGTCGTCAAACCTAAAGGGAGCGCAGACAGTTTCACATGAGCTTATGCTGAATTATCGTTTTGGATGGAGTAGTGATCATGAAATTCTTCCGCGTATCTTCTAATTCATGAGCTTATATTACCGAAAACACATACTGATTTATCATTTTCCCGCATCACAAGTGCGGGAATTTTTTTTACCCTTGTATCTTATTGATAATGAGTGAATAACGGGATTTCCCTTTTTTGAGAAAAAGATGGGGGAAAAAAACCATGTTTAAACATTTATCGTAAGTATCTATAGATAGGTGAACGAGAGATATTCAATTATTTTCCGGATACACCTGAAGAATTTTAATTAGAAAAGTTGTGTCTTTTAATGGTTAACTTGGGAAACAGCCTGGTATTTTTACCAGGCTGGATTTTTTTATAGCGGTCTCCTCATGACATAGTCTTTCATCCAATAGCCGTTGCCGATACTGGTATCTTTTTCTTTCAGCACAGTAAAGCCCTGTTTTTCATAAAAGGACTTTGCTTTATTATCTCTCTTTACATCCAGTTCCAGGATGGTTGCGCTGGCAGCTTTTACCCTTTCAATCACACTGTCAAGTAAAAATTTGCCTACTCCTTTTCCCTGGTAGTCGCCATGCAGGTAGATTTTCTGCAACTTATACACACCTGTTTCTTCTGTAGTACTATAGGATGCAAAACCAATAGGCCGCTGATCGTCATACAACAGAACAAATTCATGCTGCTTTTCTGTCATCTGGCTTGTTAGTGAAGCGGTATTATACATTAATGTGATCATATACTCCAACTGTTCAGGCGTCATCAGGTCCCTGTAAGTAGGTCTCCAGATCTCATCTGTCAATTGTTGTATAAGAGGAATATCGTTAACGGTAGCTGTTCTTATCTGGTACATAACTGTGTCTGACTGTTTAGGCGTTTCCTTTAATTTTTGCTATTACTTCCAGCAGGTGTTCGATAGGAGTATAGCCTTTGGCGATCAGGAAGTACTCTTTTCCGTCATCCAGGATGGCGGCAGGAAAGCCTGTGATCCCCCATTGCTCGATCTGGTTAAATTCCTGGATGGTATCATACCTGAAGGCGTCATCTTTCATCTTTTCCAGGAACTCTTCTACGGGTACCTGATATTTGGATAACAATCCGCGATAGGTATCATCCTCATTCAGGCTCTTTCCATCGTAGTTTAAAGCCACCTGCATATCGTGGGCGAAAGAGAGGGCTTTAGCCGGCTGATATAGTTTAAATACAGTAAGTGCAATACTGGGTTTCTCCGAATCCATCATATCATCCGTACGCAGGTAATCTTCCAGGAATGCCTGTCCAAACTTTGCACCGGTAGTAGCTTCTACCTGTTTGTGTGCCTGGCTGATATAGTTGTGCATAGCAGATGCCGGCCTGCGATTGGCACTAAGGAACATACCACCCGAGAGGACCTCTATTTCCATTTCCTGCCCGAATTGCTGTTGTAATTCCTGTATAACAGGTGTAAATCCATAGCACCACCCACAGAGGGCGTCATATATATAGATCAGTTTCATCGTACGCTGTTTACGTTGGCATTTATCGTTACTTACTACTATTTCTTTTTCCGGCTGATGAAGGTTTCCAGCTCTGCTGCGCTGAAGCTGCTCAGATTATGGGCCGCCGTTAGTCCGCCTTTACGTGCAGCAAGTGTGCCGTAATAAATATCACGGAAACCGTCAGTGCTGTGAGCATCCGGATCGATGGACAGCAATACGTTCTTAGACAAGGCATAAGGGATCCATTCCCAGTGAATATCCAGCCGGCGTGGATGCGCATTGATCTCGATCACTACATTATTGGCTGCACAGGCATCGATGATCTGTTGATGGTTGACCGGATAACCGTTACGGCTAAGCAGGAGTCGTCCGGTCATATGCCCCAGAATTGTCGTATATGGATTTTCGATAGCCTTCAGTAAACGCGCCATCGCTTTTTCTTCGCTCATCTTCAGATTGGAGTGAACGGAGGCAATAACCAGGTCGAATGTAGCGAGGATCTCATCCGGGTAATCCAGGTTACCATCATTCAATATGTCAGCTTCGACACTCTTGAAGATGCGGAAGGGAGCCAGTTGTTTATTCAGTTCATCTATTTCTGCATGTTGTGCCTGTATCCTTTCTATGCTCAGACCATTGGCATAAAATGCAGAACGGGAGTGGTCACTGATAACGAGATATTCAAAGCCTTGCTCTTTAGCTTTCATCGCCATTTGCTGCAGGGTATGTTCGCCATCGCTCCAGGTACTGTGACTGTGGATGATACCTTTGATATCCTTGTGTGTGATCAGGTTAGGCAGTTGTTTTTTAAGAGCAAGATCAATATTGGATGAGCTGTTCCATAGGCATGGCTCAATATAGTCCATACCTGCAAGACTAAAGATATCGGCTTCGGCGGCATTTGCGGGCGCATTGTTCACGTCGTAGATGCTATTGAAGTGTTCATGGAAAGCAGCAGTAGCAGTAGTAGAGAACAAAGTTTTACCGAAGTTTTCAGCAGAAGCGGGGTAGACCCTGACTTTGATATGCTGTTCGTGTTGCCACAAAAGGGAATCGTCAGTACCGGTCAATTGCGTCAGCGTAGCCAGTTGTCCCAGTTTCTCCTGTAGGGCAGGAGCGGGGAGGGCTACAGCCAGTTCTATTTCATCGATGATATTTTCATTACGGCGGAACTGGCCTGTCAGAGAAACGGCTGCAGGCGCCAGCAGTTGCTGCAATTCTTTTTCGAGCGATAGCGCGAGTGCTTCCGCCTGGGCATAGAGATAACGTCCCTGGTTGCTAAAATAGAATTCTATGCTTTGCTTTACTGCATCCTGTGTTTTCTGACCAAATCCTTTGAGGAGTGTCAGGCGGTTTTCGTTGCAGGCATATAGTAGTTCCCCGAGCGTTTCTGCTTCGAGTTCTTTCCAGATGGTAGCGATCTTTTTGGGACCGAGACCTTTTATTTTCAGCATCTCAAGTATGCCGGGGGGTGTTTTGAGGAGGTATGCTTCGAGGGCGGAGAATTTTCCGGTTGTCAGCATTTCCTGTATCGCTTTGCCGATGGAATCGCCGATGCCTTTTATTTTAGAGATCTCTTCCGGTGCGGTGACCTGTAGTTGAATAGGTAATTTTTCCACGGTAAAGGCGGCGCTGGAAAAGGACTTAGCTTTAAAGCTATTATCTCCCTGTATGTCCATCAGTTTGGATATAAGGGCGAAATTATCGGCGATGGCGTAGTTATCGAGCATAAAGTGAATTGAACTGCGAATTTAATGAGGCCGGGGTATAAATAAAAAAAGATCCTGGTGGTGACCAGGACCTTTTATTTCACAGTTTGTAAAGTCGATCTTACAACTCTGGAGCAATTGGAGCTGCCGGAGCTGGAGGAGTTGCTGGTTTAGAGGATTTTCTCTTAGCAGCAGCTTTCTTTTTAGGAGCAGCTTTCTTAGCAGCAGCCTTTTTAGGAGCAGCTTTCTTAGCAGCGGCTTTTTTAGGAGCAGCTTTCTTAGCAGCAGCTTTCTTTTTAGGAGCA
>CABHOY010000089.1 GCA_902168105.1 uncultured Flavihumibacter sp. | reverse complement strand
CAGGTGTACTCATGCCACTTAACCACATATAATGTATATGTTGATTAACAACCTCTTCTATTTTACGACTGCTATATATATTATTGATGTAGGAGTAAACCAGGATTTTTAGCAACATCCGTGGGTGGTAGCTACTTGTCCCACCTGGCTTATATTGCTGGATTAACTTTGTAATATCAACTTTATCCAAAATATCGTTGACTGTTCTGACTGGATGATTAGCTGGAATCAGATCATTCAAATCTGGTGGTAACAGCATCCCCTGGTTTTGGTGATTGCTCTTAAATACAACTGATAACGTTTTGCCTCTTGCCATACTCCCTATAACAAAATAAGCATCATATGGTTAACAAAAAGGCTCTTTTTATTTTAAAAAACTGCATAAAATCGAGAAGCCGTCCCAATTACTTTTGAGACGGCTTCTTTCTTTTATTTAAACAGTCTTCTATTACCGCATATTAACAGTGTTTCAAAAACACATGTCGGCATGTCTCACTTTGAATGCATTCTGTCATAAAGAAATCCATCTATAGCACTCATCCCAAAACCGTTAGCTATACTTTGTTTCTTAATAAAAATATCTCCATTATCACCAACCACAAAATCCATATGCCGTTCCTTAAGTATAATCTTTAAGGTATCTCTTTCCTCAGCACCAAGTTTAGCTTCAACATATTTATAGCCTAAAAACTTTTCAGTGTCAGCAGTGTCATAAATTTCTTCCACATGGACAAATTTATAATAACATAGACTATCTGGCAGTGGAGATTTGACCGCCTTTCCACATCCCAACATTAGAAATACCATCAAATAGCATATAAATTTCATGAGCGGCATTTAATAATTATTCGCCTCTATAATCAGATACCTTTTTTGCATCATTCGGAAGAGCATATCCATTTCCTGCACGGGGTTCCATATTAGGTCTTGGCAAACCATATATATCGTACCTCGTATCTTGCATGTCCGTTGTTTGATCAAGGCTTTTTTCATTCCCTCTATATGATGCCTGAAAATAAGCTCTTAAATAAAATGGTTTTGCACCAATCTTCTCCAACTCAAGCATTGTATCGTGGTCCACCTCTTCATAAATATTTTTACCACGGCCGGGTTTCCATTGATATTTGTCCGCGAAAGTATAATAAATATCTCCAAAAACCTCCTTTTTGCCATTCTTATCCACATTAATTATGAAATTTCCTGTTGCATAAATATTATATGAACCCATCGCCGTTCCCATGTCAGATAATATCGCTCCTCCTTGTTGGTAATTCACAAAACTGTAATATGATTTCTCATATGATCCCGGTTGTGTAAGAGTTTTAGCGTAATCCAAAATTGAATTCTTCACTGCTTTTTCCACGGAATAAATATTATGCTTAAAGACACCGAATGAAAATGTGGAGGAAAGATATTTATAGCTTAATATATCATATCCTCCCTTTCCTTCCATCCATCTTCCTAGCAATCGTGCAGACATAGCTCTCCCACTATAAGAAAACATATAGAAGCGATTTACAGCAGTTGACAACGAGCTTGAAAAAGATCTACGCTGACCTTCAGGCATGTTATTAATTTTCTCAATATACGCTTTCCTAATCTTGGGTAATGCTTTATCAAAGCCTGTATCGGGATCGGACTCTTCCTCGCCATCTCTATCCACATATTTTATAGGCTTGTTGCCTGCAAACTGATATGGCGTATACCATGGATATTCCTGTGTCAACGGATCCACACTCAAGAACTTAGCCAACCTCGGATCATACACCCTCATTCCATAATCCTGCTGATTACCCTCTCCTTTCACCTCATTATCACTCTCCTTGCCGTTAAACCCATAACGATAAGACTGGTTCGGCAAATGCCACTGCCTATCCGGTTGCAACATGCCAAATGGATAGTAATCCTGTGCACTTAACACCTCCGCTTCATAGTGATCCACGGCACCGTTAACCACCGATTCCACACGTTTGTCGGAAATAGTCGCCAATACGTTACCTAAGTGATTCGTCAATTCATAGCTTCTACTACCTTTCATTGACCAGTTTGGATCACTATTCGCTCCAGCCACCATTGGCATTTCCGGATTCCATGCTCCCAGCCTGCTACTACCGTATAAATATTGCTCCTTCCAGCGTATGGTGCTATTTACATAATCATATATTGCGAGTACATTTCCCTGGGCGTCGCGTACATAGAAAGTCGGTGTACCGATTGACGCAGGGCTTCCCCCGGTCTTCAGGGCTTTGAACACTCTATTTCCACTGGCATCATAGAAGTAGGTCAGTGTATATGTATTTGCCGGATCGTTGCTTTGTACGCTTTGGATCTTGCCCGAATAATTCCAGGTAATTTTGCTTATCTGCTCCTGAGCGTCACTGAGGAGATTTCCGATATTATCATAATTATAGTTACCCGCCGACTGACCATTTTTCAGATCATTAGTATACGGTGAAGTTGTCACCTTATCGTCAACTTGTTGTAAACGGTTGCTTAACAAGTTTCCAGTGGCATCCCTTTCATAAACATATGACAGGTCATCCATATCTTTAACCGTACTGTTAGTCGCGGCTTTACTACCATTGCGTCCGTATGTCAGAATGTTACCATTCCCATCATATGTAACATCTTCCATAAAAGCTTTCTGAGCTGTTCCTGCACGCCACGTAAAAGCTGCTATGTTTATCGGGTGCTGACGCATCGCCTTTAAGCGGTTTAACTGATCATAACGATAGCTATAACCAACAGGGCTAGGTTCGTTAATATTTTTCAAAGCGATCGTCGTACGACTAATATTGCCATTAAAAAGATCACTTCCTACCTCTGTTTTCTGACCAGCCAACCAGCTAAGTCTGAAAGAAAGGGCATCTGTTCCTCCGATAGACTTATAATCTCCGGTATAATAATCCAGTGAATATGCGTACGCATCACGGCCGATATTAGGACGCTCCGGTCCTTTAAAACCGTCCAGCCCCATGTCCCTGTCAGCCTGAAGGAAATTACCATTCACTCCTTTCAACCATCCCTGCAAAGTATAGGCATAATCAATTCCCTGAACCAGTTGCTTATCTCCAAGTTCTGTCCTTGCCAGTGGTCCATGTAAATAATACCGGTAAGCAGCATCAGTATGGGGATCTAATATCTCCCATCCTCCAGGCACCGTCGTTTTAGTACCACTGGAAGCCTTTGTAACTCGATTTTCTGCATCATATTCATAAGCGTACAAAAACTGATCAGCCTCTCCCACCTGGTAACGCAGTTTATCTACTTTCCCGCTAACCATATCGTATTTGTAATCAATTCGCTTTGTAGCGAACCCGGGGAATGGTATATATTGCCAGAGCGACTTTACATTTCCCATCTGATCATAGCTGTAATATGTCTTTACAGAACTAGCAGCCGGCCCACCTCCATATCTGGAACTACTTTCAACCCATGACACCCGGCTACGCATATTTCCCTGCAAAGGCCCTATCACCGCATCCGCTGACGGAATATCATAGTGAGTACGACCAGGATTATATCTAAAACCTACTGACTGAAAATCGGCCACTTCAGCTACACTTAAGAAAGGTATAATTGAAAGCTCAGTAGTTCCTTTAGCTTTTTCTCCTGTTTCAATAACCCGATTCTGATCGTCGTATATACTATAAATATACCGGTCAGCATTTCCTCCTTCAGTCTTCGGTGTTTTTTGCTCCGCATTCTGGGATGCCACCACACGTCCTAAACGATCATACCAGAAACGAGTCAACCCACCATCAGGCGAATTCTGCGCCTCTACCTTGTTCAACGACTGATAAGCATAAGACGTCGTCAATGTATGTGAAGGATACACAGGATTGTAACGCGTCTCGTTCGTCGTACCGCCTATTGTACCCGGCGCACCAGCTACAGGAATATTAAATCGTCCCCAATAGGTCCTTACAGGAGCCTTAAGCACATCTGCATAAGCAGGGCTGATATCCATACAGGTTTCCGCCGCATTCGCCGCTATCTCAGCCGCCGTCAATAGCCTGTTATAAAGACGAAGATGTTTCAATGCTGTAAGGTTCTCCGGAACTGCAACACCTGCTGTAGCGGTATTCATCTCCCATAAACACGGGGTGATTTCTGAAAGCGGCCCTGCCGGACAACGTTTGCCATTCACATAAACAGACAGTCCTCCCTGGTTCAGACCCGCCCCTTGTATCACAACGTGTGTCCACTGCGACAACGGTAGCATCTGCCGCATATCAGCTACGGTATGACCCGTTAATACGATATCAGCATCTTTTCCATCAGAAGAAGGAATAATATTGTATACATCAAAGTTCAGGAACGGACCTGCAAGGCAGGCATTAAACATAATGTTTTTGCCAGGCAATGTCGCTGTTACCTGTCCGCCGTTGGCAGCCGACAACCACATCTCCATCGACTGATCACTTGTCGTCGTAAACAATGCATTCAGTTTCTGGAAAGCCTCGTTTTTATCAGCGCTTACTGTCACACCGTCATAAGTACATGTTGTAGGAGTGGATTTCCGCATCAGATCTGCCTGACCACTCAACCCATCGTCTAACAGGTGTACGCCTTCTGGTGGTACGGTACGCACCAGATTACCTGCCTGATCATAATAGAATAAGGTATAATGATAGATCTGTTGACGCGTAGTTAACAGCACCTTCGGCCTGTTAGCTCCACAATATGCTATATAATCCTTACGGAACTGACGTTTGATCTCCTCTATGTATTCCAGATAGGATATTCGTCCAGCGATCACTGCGTCTTCCAGCACATCCATCATACATTGATATTGATCCGGCTGTTGCGTGCTGTAAACAGGGCGATTACATAATAACGCGTCCGGGTGTGTCGTCAGCTCTTTCTCATAAGCCAGATAACCACCGTAGGATAAGGTAAAGCCAAAAAGGCCGTTCATATAATTGACAAATATTGTCTCGTAGTTCTCTACTGTTGGATTAAATGATACGCCCATTCTTGTCGTCAACGTCGTTTTTCCTGTCGCATACTCACTTGCTGTGATACAGCCCTTTGCTGGTGCATCTAAAAACACCGGCAGTTTAACAGGCTTCGCCAGCAGATAGCGGCAATTAGTACAACCCTTCAGTAACATCTGAAGCTCTGCACTCGTGATATCCATCGCAGCTCCATACCTCGTTTTCAAATAGTCATAAAACTGACCCTGGCCTCCTGCTGCGGCAAACTCATTCTGCAACGTCGTCAGCTTCGCGCAAACAGCTGCGTTCGTGCTGCTGATCGTTACAGATGTAAGTTGCTGTTTGGTTTCATAAGGAGCTGGTGCATCTAACAGATAACTGTTACATTTCAGATCTGTTGCTGATACGCCCAACACTCCTTTCACTACATCATCAAATGACTTATAACCTTCAGCAGTAGCCTTGCCTGCTGGCAGCGTACTGGCTCCCATAGGATGGTTAACATCTCCGCCAAGCTTACATACTTCTATCAGCTTTGCACGAAGCTGGTTACGCTTACTACAATGTTCCAGGTCATCAGGATCACTACAGTGTATAGCCTGCACCAGACAGTTCTCCATCTGTTGCATCCAGTTATCTGCCTGGGCTTCACAATTAGCATTTACCTGTATGGCCAGCTGGGCCGCCGATAATGCATTCAGCGTTGCAGGATCAGTACTAACGTCAGGCATTTCATATGCAATATTGCCAGCACGTGATATCTTGGTCACATACGCAGGGTTACATGGCGTTTCCGGTGGAGCATCCGGTGTATGATCACAGCTTATTACCTCAAATTTCACACCGCTTACCGGACCACTTACATCGGGGAAGGTCCAACGATTGGTCGAGGACGATGCTGTAATTGTCTCTGTTGACACGTACGTGCCATCTACCAGACGATACAAAATTGCCGTGATAAACATCCCCGGCAGTAACGGAGTTCCGTTGTAATTAACGAGAATGGCCGCCTTTTGTGTTGACTCGTCATTAAACCAACTTCCTGAGAAATCGTCCTTGAGCACATCAAAGGGCTTACATACGAAAACAGGATCACCCGATGGAGGCAATGCACAATCAGTACTTCTGACAACTATCATTGATGGCGGAACATTCTTCCACACATAAAATACTGCTGATGTCTGACCTGACGGTATCTGTACCGTCGGTGCCGGGAATACACTGCTGTACTCCGCAGGATAATAAATGCCTACTGTTATCGCCCTGTCCAACGCCATTCCCTGGTAGGATACTTTGTACTGAATGGTTTGATTCGAAAGCACCTCAACTCCCTGCTCTATCACAAATTTCGACTTATCTATACAATTGCCATTCGGAAACCGTACAGGCGTCCCTACAGCACATATGGACCCACAGTACTGACTTGTATTCCTTAACGCGGCATAGTACTTTTCCTTTAATTCAAAATATCTATCCCGGAACATCGCCCATTCAAGATCACGCTCCCGGCAGTTTTCATTCCGCTGGCAATTGTTCCACGTATCCGCTAACGGCGTCTGATTGGTATTACCATCTTTATTGCTGCAGTATAACATGAAACTAACGAACTGTGGTAGCGTCTTTGCCGAAAAGTTGTTTGCCTTTAGATAAGGCTGCGTACGTGTGTAATCGTTAAGATCAGCTACAACATCACTATAATAGCCATGGCCTTTACCGCCAGCCAGGAAGAATGGATCTTTGTTGACCAACCAGAGAGCATCGCTTTCACTATAGACGCCTCCCGGTACTGCTTCCGGAATATCAGCTATGGTCTCTCCAAGCGTCTTCACCTTCTCGTCCCATTTCATATAGTCGCTGTTATCGTTACAGAATTGCAGCGCACAATACTCAGGATGATCTGTCAAAAACTTCGCCGCCCACTCTGGTTTCCAATACTGAACCAGCATCGCCAACGTGAAATTCGCATCATACGGAGAGGTAACAGTACCATTCTCCAGTTCTATCTTCTCCTCAATATACAGCGGATCACTCGATGCCAGTACGGGGAAATGGCCTGTTTTACGCCAATTCAATGATAGTACATTGATATCCTTTTCCAGGGCATTTCCTTCCCCGTCAAATAATGCGTACTGGCCGCCGGGGCTAACATCCTGCTTCATTAGATTCGCCAACTCATCACATGGAGATGTAACACAGGAAGCACGGAGTGCAGTACATTGACTAGCCAACGAAGCATATAAACCATTGATCCAATCGGTTATTGTCTGATCATTAGTGGCAACATTTACGCCATTCGCTGTTAACTGCGCCTTTATGCGGGAGGTGAAGGTTGTCAGGTCGCCCAGAGATGCTTTACAGGTAGCACAATCATTAAAACAGGACAGAAAATCTTTACCCAACAAAGCATCATTCACAAATGACCATTCCGATTTTAAATTGGTGTTCTTCCTGATAAAGTCTTCCGTGTATGAAAGCAGTGCATCTTCCGTTAACCTTAATTCGAAGTTAAGATAGTAAACACCTACCAGGTCAAAGTTAGCATTGATCTCTCCTGTCGCTGCTCCCCCAATGGTACAATTGCTGATAGCACTACCAACAGGTAAGGGTGCGGTCGTCTTGTATAAAACACGGTTACAATCGTCTGTAATAAGAACATCCATTTCGTAATAGCAATTGCTACAAATGGTCACGCCGTTTTCGGCGTATGTTTTTATCAGCCTCTCTATATTATAGTGAATCCTAACCGGACCCGGTACCGTCTGTGTATGGGTGCCCGTAGCAGATATCCTTAATCTGCTTTCATCAAAACGGAACTGTGTTGGCTCCAGCACCACTTCTGTCACTTCTTTAGGCGCAGGTTTTGATGGCAAAGGATCAACGTTGTCAGGAGTCTCCCCTGCTAATGCTGTCGCGATCGTTTTTCCCGACGCGTTCACATAAGTAATATTTATCTGGCCATTACCATCAATGACCATATTTTTCAGATAATGATCTGCAAAACCAATATCATTACCGAACATGCGGTTCAATTCCCAGGACTGTGGCTCAGAGTAATAATAGCGGCTAGCTTTACTTACCGTCTGATCGACACCTGGCTGGAATAACTTACCTACTCCTCCCTGTACACTCACGCGATTGGTATTATCCGGTGTGTACCTGGTTACAGCAAATGGATAACCTTCTGCGTCAGGTATATACTTATTTTCTGTCGACTGCGTTTTAAACAGGTTATTAGGCGAATAATATCTTGCGGCGCCGGATATTGTTGCGAGCGGCTTCGGCGTACCGATACACGCACCAGCATCTCCATATACATCACGGAATGTATAATCTGTTGTTGCATCTTTCTTATGCAGGCTACCGTAATATTTCAGAATTGACTCATTTTCTGGAGACGGTAATATCTTCGCCAAAGGACGCCCGAATTCATCATACACTGTTTCCTGAACAACTGCTTTTTTGTCCGCATTATTAACGCTCACCGTCTGACGGTTACGAAGCGTACCGTCAAAATAGTTCACAATCTCCTTTTTCTTCCCATCTTCCGAATACACAGCGTCATACTGCCAGTTCAGATTATTCTGATGCCATTCGTTCTGAAGGGCAATCACCGCCCGGACGGGAACAATATCACCCGGGTTCTTCTGGTCATATTGCCACGGTTCTTCAAGCCTGATACCTTTATCATTATATCTCACCGTTCGCATTCGTAGTATCAGGTATTTGGAATAATGCACAAGCGATATCTTGAACTCCTCTCGCTGTACTGTCACACGCGTCGCATTATTTCTAAACATCTGTTTCAGCACATTAGCATCAGTTGATGTTCCCGTTGCGTCCAGCTTCTTCCCATTCTCAGACAACTCATCGATAAATGTCCATTCCAGGTCGTACTCCTCCGCGCCTGTTATCTTATTCCAGATGAGGGAAACCTCCGGCGATGTTGCCGTTTGCTGTTCAGGCCAGATAACAGTAGCCGCCAGTTTTTCGCTAGCATCCAGATCATACGACCTCTCCACAATCACCTGACTGTTAATCTGGAAAGTAGAAGGAAGATCTGTGCCCAATTCAGCACTCGTTATATCATTGACCGTGATCCTAACCCTGTAACCGCTCGTAAAACTATACGTGGCGGCGTCCTGGTAGGGCGTGCCCGGAGTCGGATTATAACCGATCTTTAATTTTAAATGTTCCTCTAATACCAACGGGTCCTGATTAGGCTGCGGCCAGTATTCTACTTTTAGATCAACCTCACAATTAAAAGCCTTATCCAACACAACTCCAGACTCGCGGTATAAACCAAATTTGATCAGATTATTTACTGACGCGTTGTGTACCTTACTCCAATCGAAGCTACTTTCAAACTTTTCATCCTTCACTGTCAGCACGTCACCCTTCTTAATAGCCCCCTGCAGCTGGTTCTGATACCGCTCTATTGTATTAAAGGCCTTCAACTGCAGCGATGCCAAAAGCACAACCGACAGTAATACTACCTTCATTATTGACACTTTCGCGTAAATGGAACGCATATTCATTTTCAACATTATGAGGTTAACTTTAAAGATCATTGATTACATCATATCCGCTGAATACGCCCGATGCTACTGGCACACCGTTTTTAACAGAAACATATCTGTCCATCTTCAGCAGATCTTTTCGTGATGCTACAGACGACCAGCTGGTTACTGTCACGTTTATCAGTTTATCCTTTTGCAGGTCCACCATATCTGAAGGCTCAGACAAACGCATATTCACCTGGTAGATCCTTCCTGTGCTATCATATGAAAGACGATACTCACGGCAACTGATATGTTTATTATTCAACAGGGCAATCTCTGTTATTCCCTCTGATGTCTTGCGGGAAATAGTATAACCCTCATTTCCCAGCAGACTAACTTCATCAGTGACAGGTAGTTTCACAGGATTGGGCAGCGGTTTCACCGGTGATATAAATATCTTTTTCACATCATTTGAGACAACGATATAGGCATCATTTAATGCGGCTACTTCATTATCACCTATACGGTAATATCCTTCCTGTCCTTGTCTTGTGTATGTAAACGTCGTAGACATACTACTTGTACTATCTGCCTGGTCATTCACATTCACCGATCCGGTAATGGTCAATGCAGTGAGGGTATCCATGCCATGCAGCATATCTGTCAATTCCTTCAGAACAGCTTTATCCTGTTTTGAGATCTCCTTTTTTACAAATGTTTCTGCCGTATTCACTTCCTGCTTAACCGATGACGTAACAAAACGTTCACGCAACGCAGGTATGCCGGCAAAAGCACCTGCAGTGGCCAGAACCGCCACTACGGGTACAAGGATCTTTATATATCTGGTATTCATTTTCATGGTACAGGATAATTACTGGTTAGTTTTTTTAAGGTAAGCGGAACGACTTTCCTTAATGGTCATTATACCTCTTTCTGTTTCCTTTTTGACACGTATAAGCGATCCTTCCGCGTCATATTCATAGAAGGTAGCATAGTTGTTCTCATCCATTT
The DNA here is from genome assembly GCA_902168105.1 of uncultured Flavihumibacter sp. Taxonomy (GTDB): domain Bacteria; phylum Bacteroidota; class Bacteroidia; order Chitinophagales; family Chitinophagaceae; genus Chitinophaga. Next base: position 79,620 of record CABHOY010000089.1, on the reverse strand, counting down.
CCGCCATTACCCTCATCGTGCGGTCGTCATAAGTATATGTCTTAAGCTGACCATCAAATGGGAATATCCGGATATCATCAATCAGTACATCTGAACCGGTCTTCTCCAGTATAACAGGTACCTGAACTATGTCACCGACAGGAGCTTTCGTTGAGAAATTTATTTCTCCTTCTATCAGCTTCCAGCCTTCTACAATTGCTGTATTCAGCAATTTCACATCATCTCCATTTACCGTCAGCTTTATATTTACTGATGAAGTAGTGGGAATATCATCTTTTACCCAAACTGAGAATACATACTTACGGTCATTGACAGGACAGAAGCCTCTCAAACCTAGCCATTCCTGTGAATTGCGATAATATTCACCCACCTTGTTAATATTCAGATAGATTCCCGGAGCGTGCTCATACCTGAAAAGATAGGTTTGGAGATTGAGCTTTTCGGACAGTTTATAGCTATAGTTACCACTGTGGGCATCATCCGCACTTAGTCTGGTTGCATAATCAGCGCCCACTAATTTTTGGATGCTGAACGCATCAGGCTCGCACGGTTTATCGTCGCACCTGTTGTTATTAAACTTATAGTCGTCAAAACCGTCATAGAAGATCTCACGTTGGCGTGCATTCACACCTACAGCCACTGGCAATGCAGATCTAAACCCGTATTTGGCAGAACTATAATGGCCCAGGGCGTCCTTATTTTCCAGTTCCTGTGAGTACTTGTCATAGAGCGTACTTGTAGTGGAGGTCACCCAGTCATTGTCTCCAGACATACTCCAACCGTTATCATATATCCAGAAAGCTTTGAAGTTTTTAAAGTAACCGCCCTGACGAACGTTTGTACTTCCAGTTTTAGTGGTGAGCAACTCCTGACCTGTACGGCTGGATAACCATGCCATTTGCTTATATGGTAACCAGTTTCCAAGGAAACCCTTCAGATATGGGTTGATTGAAGCAGTAATAGCTATAGGAGTACATCCCAGATTGTCTCCACAGATATCCATCAAGGTAGGCGGACATGGGTAGCGGCGTATCTCAATCACTCCTGCGGCATTCTTTACATAAGTATCCTTAGGTCTTCCGTCCACTAATCTACTTGTGCTGTAAATAATCCGTGCGTTATCGTTCTGCAACTCAGCCAAAGTGCTGTTATACACCTCAAGACCGACTGACCATGAAACACCGAATGTCCCTATTTCCATTGCTTCAATGGAAATAATATGATTACCGGCAGTCAAATAACAAGGATATACTTTCCACTTTACAAATGACTCAGAGCCGCTTCCATCTGATAGTACTTCTTTCCATAGTTTACCATCAATATATACACGCATCTGGTTATCCACGCCCATTCCTATATAATACGTCTTACTCTCATCTATCGTCAAACAGCTGTTAAATCCAATCCATTTGTTCGTATAATCACTACTTAGCCACACTCCCGATGCATTCAATCTTCCACATCCGGATGATGATGCCAAAGTGGTTACAGACTTCGACGTCGAAGTGGACGATGTATACTTTACAATGTCTCCCGTATCGGTATGCAGTGTAGTCGTACCAGGCAGGGCGAGATTACTGAAGGAAGCAGTAGTCCTGCTGCCCCCTGAACCGGTGCAGTTATCTGTGCCCCAGAATGAGCTTTTCGCCGTTGCAACCTGATTACCATTCTCGTCATAAAAGAAGGCCCCCTCCTGAGAATATATAGGCAGATCCACTGCGTCTTTAAGTACTAATCCAGCATCCGTATTCTCTGTGCCGGTAGGTATACACATTTGTCCATCTGCGCTTTTTTCATAACCCGGAGGACATGATCCTTTTTCACGCGAACCACAATCCGGATACCCATTCATTACGCTGATCCTTTCTCCGTCAGGACAAACATAGTTACCAATTGCAGGATTACCATTATCATCCAGTTCATAGAGGTATACGTTTGGATCACCTTTAAGATCAGCTGTCGAAAAGATAATGGAAGGCTTAATTGCCGTCTCCACACCAGCCGCCAATGTATTCATGTCGGCAGTATATATTTCAGCACCCGCTGTCATACCGTCATTATCCGCCCAGGCTTCAACACGAATCCGATGTTTGCCTGCTGTCATACGGTACTTCACCAGATGCCATATTTCATAGATCTGCACGTCAAAATCCGGCGCATATTCAACGAACTTCAAGTCATCAATCCAGATCCTTACTCTTTTTGTACCCGCGTGACCTATAAATACGTCCTGTTCAGTTGACAGGTTCACCATTTTTTCGGCGCCCCACCAGCGGAAACCAGGTATTCCATTCATCCAGATACCTATGTTGTCCAGTCTTTTCTTCCAAAAGTCAGCACCACTTTCACCAATTCTATTAGGATCGCCATAGTTATAGAAGTGCGCGCCTTGCTTACCGTAGTCTCGTGATGTTCCCGGAAAAGTGATATTATATTTAAAGTTTGGATTTAACGGTGCGGTTTTATAACACAAACCGTCAAAACGCTCTTCAAAGCCCTCTGGACAGGTTTTATAATTACAATCTGCAACCTGTCCCCAGGCTTCATCATATAATACAGCAGTCGCATTAATGATCTTGTCGCCCGAAAGATCTACAGCAGTGATAAATTTCAACTTGTCATTTACAACAGGATTTGTCAGACTGGTGATCGCGGTCGCGGATGCCCCTAACTGGTTGCGGTATCCCGAACGGTAAACTCTCATATCGCCGTTTAGCGATTTTGCCAGCCTTCCATCCTCATCGATCAGGCGCAATGCCTTCTCTCCTGTTCCATTCAATGCTGTATATACGACCCATGAACGGGTACCGTCATGTACATTAATTAACTCATCCCCAGCTGTCAGATAAGGCCTAAATTGCGTTAACGGTACGGCATTGTCATCCACATCGAAGTTTTCAAGGATCATACCCAGATTCTGATAGGAGAGCCCCATTTTATTATAGATCCAGTATGCCGGAATTGTTAATGTATATACAGGATCTCTGAATTCATTTTCTCCCTGAACCAAGACCGGTGAGCCTGTGTATTTGTCGAACAAAACATTACTTGCGGTTGTAGATGCACCGTTCACTTTCTTAGTCACGCTTTTCACCACTCCGTAATACTGAACAACCTTTGTCAAACAGGATGAACGGAACAATCTATAGTCTTCATTTTTCACTACTGGTCCATGCAGTAACGGTATTGTGAAGATGCCGATCGCGAATACATCTATACCAGGATTGATGTTCTTACCGATATTCCTGGTTTCTGATTCCCGCATATCAGCGAACATCTCTATCTCGCGGCCGATTACCTGGTCTTTGGTAATGACACCCGCAGCATCCACGACATCCACCTTATTATTCAAACGCAGGTGCTTACCTTCCTCTGCAGCCGCATAACTATACTCTGTAGAAGAGATCTCCTGTCCTGACTGATTGAACACCCTTTCTGCCTTGGGTTTACCATGCATGTCGTTCACCACAATGGAATATCCCTGAGACATCGTAAGTTCAGACACAGACCTGCCACCAAAAAATAAAAGCCACGGGAATGGTTGATGTTTGTTCTTTTCGATACCAGTCCTCTCAACTATTACCGGGAATTCTTTTGCAGTATAAAACTCATACGACAGCCATCCTGTTTTATTGTTAGGATCAGCAACCCCACTCTCGTTCAGGTTACGCACTTTCACTTCACGGTAAACCACAGACGGAGCTGGATAATATGACTCACCTGCGGGTTCCTCCTGATAAAAGACATTATTAAGCCCGACCGCTCCGCGCTGCTCGTATATCACAGGTTGCCTCATCATATTTTCATCGCCACCAACTGAAGGCTCATAAGCCGCTACACCACTACTGATCGTCTGTTTATTTTCATTGATGGTATAGTCATACTCCTGTCCATAGCTGGCACCGGCTTCGCCTCCGGTCATAGCAGTCCACTCGTCTGATATTTTTATTCTTTTAACACGCGCACCGCCGCCTCTTTTATGTCCGTTAGCTTTTCCCAAACGGACGAAGCTCTTATTCAACTTCACTTTAAAAGCAAAATTTTTACGGAAGGCGCGTTCATTAAAGTTTTCCAATATCTCTGACAGGTTCTTAACAGAATTAGCCAACGCGCCTATTGCAGCTGCGATGGGCCTGTCGGGGCCGATCCTGTTCTTATAACCAGGATAAGCATATATTGGATAATCTACCCTCATACGCTGCCATGCAGCACTTGCAATGGGATTTACTTTTATCTGGTCGTCCACATCATCTTCAAACTCAACCAACACACGTCTATTGGTATTATCAACACGCAAAGCTTTTTTGAACTTCACATAACATGGTACGAAATCGTATGAAGCGTCCAGATCTGAGTCAACAATGTCTGACATACAAACAAACATTTTGACATACATATACTGACTTCCTCCTAAAAATCTGTTGATAAAATCAATGTCGGTCTTTGGCAGATCAGCCTTCAGGTCGGTCCCTTCAGCTTCAGGCAGTTGTATCTCAAAATACTTTGCTTCAAGCAGATTGGAGGTTTGTACATAAGGATCTTCATCCCTGAATTTCTCTTTATACATAGCGCAAATACCTTGCATCGTAGCCGCCCGTTTATCCTGCACGTAAGCATAATCATCAGATTCATAGTCCACATATATCACCCCTCCCGTTGGCAAACCTATTTCTGACAACTGCCACGCTCCGGCGTTTGCATCGGCTTTAGTTTTATTTTGCAGCGCATATGGATAGAGATCATTTTTAAAATCGCCCTTGCCGTCCAACACATTGTCGTTCACATCTTTAAATGTACCCCACCTGTCAGCCGACCTCTCAGCATAGTCAGGATTTACCGTGTTATATTTAAAAGTATATTTATGACTTTCGCCTTTCGTTGAGGTTCCATACGTGAAATATAAAGACTTCAGGGTGAGTTTCCCTTGTCCTTCGTCTTTCGTATTGAGAACATTCTTACATAGTGTTGAATAGTCGTGGCATAGCTTCACTACTTTGATCGGTATGGTCAGATCGCTCTTCGAGTACAGTCTTATTTCCTTTAAGACCCGCTGTTTTAATCTCGTTTCTTTGTTGCCCATGGAATCCAGTCCCAGTGCATCATCCCTCACATCTGTAATGAAATACGCAACTTTTGTTTTGGATTCTATTGAATGCAAATACCACAGCTCCTTTTCACCAAATACGAAAGAAGCCTTATCATCTGCAGGGTCAGCCGCAAGCCCGGGGTTAAACTGAGCCATGTTTTTCCGCGCAGGCGTACGCCACCTGTAGTCATATTTATCCGGGTTATCTGTCCCGTCGTCTATTTTTGAATATTTGAATCTAATTGCAGTTCCACGATCATCATCAGTGATACCATCACCTTTTACGTCAACGTAATCCGGCGATAAAATACCTGTCAGCAAATAAGACGTTGCATAACCTGGTTGCTTCTCCCTGTGAAAATACTGATCAGTGAATTCTATACCCCGTGTGGTAGGTTTATAATTAATCTTATCCCCGTTTTTTTTAATAGGAATAAGGCCTTGTTCCCTCTGCTCATTACTGGCGTCGGAATTATCGGCTGAGTAAGTGTACTCTGTTTGACTTTTATTATATACAGGTATGCCATACACCAGTCTTTTACCATCTGTCTCATTCACTGTTATCTCTGATATATGCTTGGGTTTCCTGAAAGTAGTATTTGAGCGGGATTCGAATGTTACAGTTCCTCCCTCCGCACATGCTGCCGGTGAAAAACCATGTATATCATTTACCTTGTAAGAAGAGATCCTCTTCTCAAGCCCTATCTCGGCCGCCTGCTCGGCAGTAAGGTAGGTTATCGGGGCCTGTCTCAGTTGACGTCCCATCTTCTTAAGTAATCCACTACCTCCGACAACAGACTTACCATCTGTTAATTGAGGCAGCGCTGATTTTCCATTCAGGGAAACCCTCACAGCGTCTTCGCCGTTTATCCTGCTAACAAAGGTGGGGTCTTCCATTCCCTTCTCTCCCGTCTGTTTGAAATAAACCTGCTCCTCGTCTAAACCTTCCGTTTTTGGGAAATCACCTTTTGGCAGAAAGAAATTGTCTGTATGCCATCTACCACTTGCGGTAGTTATATCCTGGAGATATACTGATATCCCTGTGTGAAAGATCCCACCGGAACCATATTCATAACTGATAGAAGAATTATCTGAATAGTCGGTCGTTTTGCTGTCGAAGAATGCGCCTGTACTATGGCGAACGGCCTTAAACTGACCACTCCCAGTCTGGCTGCTGTAGGAAAATATATCCGGAGTAGCTACAGGCAATGGCAGCATTTGCATTTTAGGTACAATAGCAGCATCCTTCTCCCTCATAAAGTCTGTCAGCACGTCATCCCTGAGCTTGCCATTCTCCGCATACATAAACCCATATGCTTTATTTATCTGTCCGGCATTATTGACAGTCCGCTTTGACATATACCCTTTAATACCGTAACCTAGATAACCACCATATGCTCCAGGCCCGAAATCAGCACTGAAAGTAGTATTTGATGACTTAAAGGTCATTGCCGGCTTCGGATAGAAAGTAGGCGTATTAAAACTGAAGCTACTGCTCACATCAAGCGTATTGAAACTTGCACCCAGCGTCAGGCCTTTCAGTCCTTCCCTTGAATTGTAGGAAGCATTGATTGACAATCCGCCGCCACTACCCTGCTTATCGTTCATCTGACCACTTAACGAAAGTGATGGAGAGAATGTAACCCCATCGGACGTGCTGGAGTTGATACCTAATCCCAGGGTCGATGAACTACTGTTACCATCAGTCAGCTTTTGTCCAATGTTCAATCCCACTTCCGCGCCGATTCCCGTGTAGTTATCGCTAAAAATACCAACGGATACAGTACCACCGAGGCCATTACCAAATATCTCACCTCTTACATTCACAGTACCCCCTACAGTTACTTTCCGTTTCATATCATTCTCGCTGATGACTTCATCACCATAACTATCGTCTGCTACACCACGGATCTGACGGTTTATGGCACCCGCGTTCAGGCTCCAGCCCAATCCAACCCAGCTGGCCTCGTCGTCCATGCCTACACCTGATTGGTAATTGAGGTTAACTGGATAACCATCAATATCCAATAACGGGATATTATATTTAAAATCACCTGTGGCCAGGTCAACCATATCACTGGTACCTGCCTGCAGGAATTTCTTTGTCTCCGGCTGTGCAGGACCTGAAGTCAACGCCCATGCAACAGTGGGAACCAGTCCCTGTACTATTAACAAAGCAAGAAAAAAACAAGCGATCCGTACACGGGTACGTGCATTTCTGATCATCATATATTCAGACTTAAAGAATCAATGTGAGCAATCGCTTTCCCTGTTAGAGGAAAGGAAATTAACTGCTGGGTGAACAACCAGTCTTTGAACAACAATTTGCATTGCGGTTGTGCGTACAACGTCTGCTTATCAAACACAAGCATGTATTCAACACCGTTTATAGTGCCATTAGCGATGCGGTTAATGTCCAGCGGGGTGATAGTATCAGTGCCATTGACAACGGCAAAAAGCGTATCAAGTCCATAGCTGAAAGCTTTATTGTCAGTCCCTTTCAATGGCACACCTGCCGTGTTGGAAATATTCAACCGGAAGTATGACAATGCCGTATCTTCCGAGATCTTCTGATGCGGCATATACTGCAACTTGAACACATAGTCATTCACAGTTTTCTCCTGCAACAATTCATTGTCTTTTACAGACTGCATGACCTCTTTTTTTCCAGCACCGCATGCACACAATACAAGCGCCATTAATCCGCATATAACTCGCTTCATCACTCTTCAGGTTGTTTATAAATAAATCGCAATTGTTTCTGTTCACCAGACGGCAGTTTTACATCCATGATGTAGAAGGAACCATCTACAAAACCGCTCTTACCCGACAGGTCGATCACTACCTGGTTCTGTCCCCTGGTCACTTTCACCTTCGGTAGCTTTTTCAGTTGCTGGTCAGGTTTGGTCAAACACTGAATGCTATATTTCAATTCCGTTTCTGCGTAAGTATTATTAAAGGCAAACAGTACCTGTCCGCGGGCGATGTAGAAGTTTCCTTTTGTCAGATCTTCCAGGTTTCTGAAAGCTTCCGGAATCGGATCAACAGGCGCCTTTTCACATTCTACTGTGAAGTCCCACATTTCCGATTCTGCCAGCAGCAGGTCATTCTTGTAAGCAGATACCTGCCACGCATATTTCTTACCTTCTGCCAGTTCGTTTGCCAGTGAAGGATATAATAACATCGGCATTGGGATCTGGCGTTGATTAATAATAGCCAGGTTCATTCTCAATGCTTCTGCACGTTGCTGATCTCCTTTCACTTCTACCAACAGCAAGCGATACATCACACCGTTAATAGCGGGGATCAATGGCTGCCAGGAGAAAGTCGGACGTTTATCGCACAACTTATCGCCGTCGTAAGGCTGTATTAACTGCATGGCACTGAACGGCTGCAGATTATAGCTGAAACATTGTTCGTCAAGCAGCGTGCTGTTATGGTTATTGCCTTCATATAACTGAAAACAATAGTCATAATCGCCTTCCGGGAAAAATCCACTCTGCTTTACTACTGTAGCAATTTTACTGGCGCCAAACGACACGCCGGAATTATACACAGCACCTGGAGGCACTGTATTCATGCCGGGCATTAATTCAAATGCATTTGTACGGATCGTTACAACCGCGCCCGATTTTGCTTCGGTAACATTGATAACGAGGTTAACTGTTTGCCGGCCAGCGGGATTCCCCATTCTCACTTTATAAATGTTTTCCAGCGTACGCCCCTGGATCTCTGGCATAAAGGCAAATGTGATCTGCGCTTTCAGGGGCATCAACGCACACAATAACAGCCCTGTCAATAATATTCTAAGTCCTTTCATATTGCTGTTAGTTTATCTGGTAATTCAAAGACATTGCTGTATTGAATTTGCCATAGTAATAGTTAGCAGTTGTATTTTTCAGGTTATGACGTCCGTCGGCTGAAATACTCAGGCTCCAGCGTTTCAGCAGCTGCGCAGCAACCTGCTGACGCAGACCGATCTGTGTAACCACATCTTTACTATCCATGTAGATCAGTGAACTGCCACAGGATAATTTCCAAAGGGTATACTGATAGCCGCCTTCGGTATTCAGCAGATTATTATACACAGCAGCATTTTTCACGTCGCGGCTGTACATGGCACTCACCATCACCATACCTGGTCCGGCCATCCATGTTTGCATAGACGCTGCATTCACGAAAAGGCTTTTCAGCGGAGCATCCGGCTGCATATAATTCAACTGTTGCAATCCGAGGCTACTGTTATTGCTGAATGGCTTACCTCCAATCTTACCATTTGCCTGGCTGGTGAAAGATATCTTCCGGTTAAGGAAAGCAGTATGTTTCTCTCCTTCAGTAGTTTCTTTCAAAGTATTCTGCAAGAGGTTCATACCAAGCGTAAAACGGCGGGTAAAACGGTAGCGGGCGTCGAAAGCGTACTGCTGACTCTTACGTTTATTGTCGGTCAGCGGAGAAACCGGCAGATTGCGCATATCCGTGCGCAGGCTTACAGTAGCTTTGTTACGCAGCCAGCTGCGTTTCACATTAAAGCCATACTGTAACGTTCCCCTGCTCGCGAATGGAGCACCCGGGTTCACATATCCCAAACCAGCATAGTTAATGTATACTTTATGGGTGAGGCCTATCTTTTTCACATCACCGTTATAAGCCATTCCGATAGAAGCAGTAGCCCATATATCGTCCAGGAACTGTCCGGCGGCAGATTTAGAAACTGCAGCGGCATCCTGACTATTATTACCAAACTGACTTGATGATTTGGACAGTTCGAAATCCAGTGTACCTAATTCACCCAGGCTTACCTGCTGTGAAACGGAACCTACAAATACATTCCGGCTGATAGCAGATGTATTGAAACCATACTGTTGCTGCGGTTTTGAATTCGCATTCAATACAGACACATGGCTTTGTTGTTTACTACCGATATCACCACGACCCAGGCGTATGAACTGCATACTATAGTTACCACGGCCGGTAGCCGATTGTAAACCTGCATCCTGTACGCCTAATTCATTACTCTTACCTGCCGCCAGCATAATGAACTTATTCCCCTTCAGGAAGGAACCCGCCGCACCAGTCATAAAAAGGTCTGATAACGACCCTTTGCTGGCATTTGCGCCGATGCTACCTACCTTCAGATCTTTCATATTCATCATCAATCGCTGCAAAGGGCTCAAATGCAGTAAATCGCCCGCCACACGGGATGTATTCTGTGGTTGCTGCAACCATCCTTCTATATTCCCTTTCACACGTTGCTCGCTACCCAACATCTGGTTCATTTCTTTTACGCCACCCAGTTGCTTTTTCAAAGACATGACCTTATTATAATAGCCGGCAGATGTATCCCCCTGGCTGATCAGCACATTGCTCAACTGGGTACTATCAAGGTACATGATCTGTTCAGGAGATAGTTTTCCACGCATGCTGTCGCCGCCGCCTTTTATAGCTGACAGCTGATCACCGGCATACTTTTTCATACTGCCTTTCACATCCAGGTCTTCCAGGAAATATTTCTTCAGATCATATTTCTTCTGTAGCTGCTGGTTGATCTTATTCATGTATTCCTCACGATCGAAGGAGATCTTCATAAAGTGAGCATCCTGCAGCGCTGCATTGTTGTAGTCATATCCTGATAAAGTGGAGTAATTTAACTGAAAGGGAATGCTGCCAACAGAAAAAACATCCTGTACAACGCCCTCATTCCACCAACCAGACATCATTGCAGTTGAATCACTGTAACTAGATGTCCAGGAGGCGCCTTTCAATTTGTTCTCCGGTTTTCCAGGCAATGAAAAATTTCCAGGAAGCTGTTGCCCCTTCAGTGCATAGAACCCACGTAACTTATTATCTATATAACGGCTTTGCTTTGTACTGTCCTTCATACCATCGAAGAAGCCCTGCATTCTTTTAATACCTGTCGCAGTATTACCTGCGTTCATGTACTGCGTAAATTGCATCCTGGCGCCCTGATTAAGACCACTCAGACCGAATTTTTCAAAAGGAAGCGCAGGCGATGCCGTATCCTGCGGGTGCAGACCAGGTGTCCTGTTATTAAGGGCATTCACTACCGCCGACTTTAATGCCGGCTGACCAGACAAACTTCTCGTCGCCAGGTCATTGGGCAAACTATCCTGAAAAGCTCGGGGTATTAATGGGTCAGCAAAAGCAGCAGGCATCAGCCATACCATCAGGCAAGCCATTGCAGGCAATGCCCTTTTGTACATTCTATACATAATGATGCAATTATTTATTTCCAACCTTTGCCTCCAGTTCTGACAGGAGCTTCTCACGGTCGGCAAGCATTTGTTTTCTATCGTTTACGCGTTGTTCGTACGCATTCAGTTTCTTATCCTGTGCTATCAGGTATAGGGTCATTTCCTCTACTTTCTTCAATAGCACTGCCATGTTCTGGCCGAGGTACAGGTCGTCTCTGTTCACTTCTTCTGCTGAAGGGACATCAGGAAGATGTTTATGTTTTGCTATAAAGTTTTCGACTTGTTGCAACGATGGCAGTTGGTATGAGGATTCGAACACGTAGTCAGCCCAATCTTTACCAGTCACCCGTACTTTCTTTCCCAGCATTTCACCGTTTACCGCCAGTCTCGTTTTCGGATTTTCAGTACCAATTCCAATAGCGCCGGTATTCTGCCTGATATACATCAGCGACTTTTTAGTATCAGAGTTGTAAAACTCCCATCCGGAGGTAACAACGTTCGAACCACAGTCAAAGCGCATTACGCCGGGATCAACCGGGGAAGGCCTGAGCGTATGCACCCCTACGACAGGATTGAGTAGGTCGGACACTATTCTTAATCCCTCCAGGTGCCGCGCCACTATACTTTTAGTGGTGGTATTACCTTTGGTGGTCACTGCCTCCAGGTCGGGTCCTGTTTGAGCATGAACGTTCAAAGCCGTGCCGCCCAAAATAAATATGAAAAAAAGCAATCTGCAATTCATAGGTACTCCTCCAATCTGGCTTATTTGTGTTCAATTATTGTCTTCAACTCCTTTAAACGCTGCTCCTGATCGGCAAACATCTTATCCTGCGCTTTCATGGTTTCGTCCAGTCCTGCGAATTTCTTATTCTGTTCAATCAGGTATAGTGTCATCTCTTCTATCTTTTGCAACAATTTCGCCTGATTCTCACCAAGATCAATACCCTGTTCATTCACTTCTTTCGCAGAAGGAATGCCCGGGAGATGTTTATGTAATGCTATGAAACGCTCCAACTCCTGCAATGACGGCAGTTCATAGGCAGGCTCGAATACGAAATCCGGCCAGTCGTCAGGTGTTACCCTTACCCTCTTCGCATAGATATCACCGTTAACTGATAATCTTGCCTTAGGGTCTGTAGTGCCAATACCAACGAAACCGGAAGCCTGTTTAATGAACATTACAGATCTGCCTAACTGTGAATTATAGAATTCCCAGCCGCCTGTGGTAGTATTCGAAGTACAATCAAAACGTAATGTTCTGGACTCTGCCGGCGATGGTCTGAGAAAATGGGTTTTTATGGTGTATCCTGTACTTGCATCAACACCAATGTTTAATCCATCCGGATTAAATATGACTATGCTTTTCGTCGTCGTACTCCCTACCTCTGTGACATCCTGGAGGGAAGGCACCGTTTGAGCCCGTACTGTTACAGCAGACATCCCCAATATAAAAAAAGCGAACGCAGTTTTGATATTCATAAAATATTAAGAGTTATTCAGTTCAAATTATGGATCTGGCCAAGCATACCATCTCCATTCGCAATCACTTCATTTAAAAGTGCGCGTTGATCTATACGCTCAGACACACCTGACAGTCAGTGTCAATTGGTATAAATTATGTTAGCAGTGTATTATAAATCAAAGGAACGTGCATAGGTATACGGGAAAATATTGTTCTTCCCCAATAGATATAGAGTCCCCTAATAAATATTGTGAATCAGTTCTTAAGGTTGATTTTCAGGACCTTTAATCCTTTCTCATTTGAAGTACGAAAATCATCAAGCACGCACAGAAACAGGTACGGGACAGTTAACAACGCCTGATAAATACGAACATTTTTGACTTAACCATAGGTATACTGACTAACTAACTATCTGCAAAGAAATACATTATTCCGAATATTTGAAAATTTCCTTTAAAATTATCAAGATTATTTTTTTAACAATTGTTTGAGTTCCACTATGGAATGATTGAGAAATAAAGGTAAATGGAGTATACGCAATGAATGTACGTAGTGGTGTTATTTTGAAACACTCCAATTAAACGCGAGCCTCCTACAATTTCCACAGTTCCGCAAATTCAATGAATTCAGCTGTATTAGAAGGCGGAGGCTCTTCTAATACCATACAAGCCGTATCCGAATTAGTAAAGGCCTTTATATCATTGAAGATCTTCGTATTCTCTCTCATATCATCCACGTCATTGAAACTTCCTATTACGGAAACGCCTAAAACCATCTTTGCATCATCGGTATAAGTAAGAATGGCAAAAGCGATCAACGAATCTTCATCAAGATTCCTTAAATAAATGTAATAGCTAGTATTAACATGATGTTCATAGAACAACAAAACAAAATCTAAATTCTCCGGCTCAATTTCATCTTCCCCATACTCCGTCGAGATTATATAGTATTCACAAATCGCTTCTCTTTTCGGAACGTATTTATCAAGAAAACGGGTTACAAATTTTGTATCTCTCGTGTCAACTAAAAAATATTGATCTATTAATTCTGGCATTTTCTTAGCATCTATTATTCGACTATCATAACAACGGAAATATATAAAAATAAAAACATGGATAGTAAATAATGGCTAAATTTCTTTGTCCTGAACCGGGTTGACCGCATTGGTTGTTAATCCTGGTTTAATTAACTTCGTTCCATCTCCCCCCTTATAAAGCTTATTCGGCTAGTGGGTTCTTCCTAAGAAGGGCCCATTATACCAGGACTATACCAGGACTATACCAGGCTTATACAAGGTTTATACAAGGCTCATCTTACGTTCATCTTACGTTCAAAGACGTAAGATGAACGTAAGATGAGCCTTGTATAAACCTTGTATAAGCCTGGTATAATCCTGATTTAATTGATCATGAAGCCTAATCGGATTCAAAAACTTAAACAGTCAAAACTCTCTTCAGGACTGAAAGTCTAAAATTTCGTCCACATGTTTCTGCTTCTTGTATACATGTTTTTGCGTCTTGTATACATTGTTCAAAACCGTTTTGAAATCTCCGCTAATATTGCATAATAAATCGCGAAAACGTACCAGCAACCGGGGCCTGGGCGTTTCCAGGACAGTTCTTTGACTTATTGATCCATACATAAAAAAACCGCCTCATTTCGTAATGAGACGGCTTCTTTTCTGCTATAAAAAGTATGCTTATTTCCTTTGGAACCAGGAATCTGGCACTGCCTGTATCTTGCCTCCGTTCACGCTGTATTCCAGCTTCAGCGTATAACCACCGCCACCTTCAACAAATTGCAGTTCAAACGGATGCTGACCTTTCTGTAAAGCCACCTGACCGCTCTTCTGCACCGGTGCATGCCAGCCGTCGTTATCTACGACCTTATCGCCCTCTATATAGAGGTTAGCACCGTCATCAGCCGTCAGGAAGAAGCTATAAATAGCCGTTTCCGGAACATTGATATAACCGGTCAATTTGGCTCCGAAAGCTTTACCGCCTTTACCCATACCTTCAGGAATGATGGCATTATTTACGTTCACCAGGCTGTCTTCCTTTGCAGGTAATTTACCAACGCCTTTGTAGGACCCGTTGAAATATTGTAATTGTAATCCGTTCTGTAAGCCACTTACATTTGCAGGCGGGAAGAATGACTGCTGACGATAGTTCAGGGTGTAGATATCACTCATACTGCCGGAAGGGCTGAATGAAGCCAGTTTGATAGTACCGGGACCAGGAACGATATAAGCCTCTGGTAAGGCTGGCGACTTCACAGAAGGAGCAGTACCATCGGTAGTATAACGGATGGTGATACCAGGCGCCGGTTTTTCCAGTTTTAACACGGTCTTACCTACCAGGACGTTATAGTCAGTGAAACCATCCAGGTCAGGCATACGGTAATGCACTTTCAGCTGGTCCAGTCTTTTATACTGGCCGTTGAGCCTTTTCAGATAGTTATCATAGTCCTGGCGATTCGTCCACAACACTTCCGCCAATGCCGTCATACGAGGCATGAACATAAAGTCAGCACGTTTTTCGGAAGGGATCCATTCCGTCCATATATTTGCCTGTGCACCGATGATAACTTTAGCCTCTTCAGCCGTTAACCCTTTAGGAATAGGATTGAAATGATACACATTGGAAACAGAATTACGGTCAGGAATACCATCGAAATATAAAGGATTACCAGGCGTCATGATCACGGTATTGCCGTTCTTCGCAGCCTTTACAGGTGCATCAGGTACCCAGCTACGCCAGTACATCAGGATAGCGGTAGGACTGATACCACCTTCCAGGATCTCATCCCAGCCAATCAGCTTTTTGCCTTTGGAATTGAAGAACTTCTCCATTCTCTTCACAAAGTAGCTTTGCAGCTCTTCTACTGTCTTCAGGTTATTGGCCTTCATCACAGGTTCGCACAACGGCGATTTCGCCCAGCTGCTCTTCTCAACTTCATCTGCACCCAGGTGAACATACTCCGAAGGGAACAGTGCGAAGATCTCAGAATACACATTCTCAGCAAATTCAAAGGTCTTCTCATTACAAGGGCAGATCGGTGTGGTGAACAGCGGTCCCCAGGATGAACCTCCCTCACAGCTCAGATAAGGATAGGCTTTGATAGCCGCCATCATATGGCCCGGCATATCAATCTCCGGGATGATGTCTATATGACGCGCCGCCGCATAAGCAATCACATCTTTCATCTGTGCCTGTGTATAGAAACCGCCGTAGAGCGTTTTGCCATTTTTCTGGATGATATGGGATTTGTCGATCTCCATATCAGGGTTCGTTTTCGCTTTCTGCATACATACGGAATCCTGGTTGTTGAATTCTCTCCAGGCCCCTTGTTCTGTCAGCAGCGGATATTTTTTGATCTCGATACGCCAGCCCTGATCGTCGGTCAGATGCAGGTGGAATTTGTTCATTTTGTACAATGCCAGCAGATCGATAAATTTCTTCAGATAATCAACGGAGAAGAAATGCCTGGATACGTCCAGGTGCATACCACGCCATTTATACGTCGGATGATCTGTGATCTGTACAGCCGGTACTGTGATCTTAACCAGTTTTCCGGCTTTTACGCCTTCGATAATAGCCGGCATCAGCTGGCGGACTGTCTGCACAGCGCGGAACATACCTGTAGGTGTTTTCGCGGAGATCACCAGTTGTTGTGACGTCACATCCAGCGTATAATCCTCTTCACCTGTCAGCTGATCGTTCTGCTTTAATACAATAGCACCTGCACCAGCGGTTGCAGATACAGGCAATGTTTTGCCCAATCCCTGTTTTACCAGCGCCTGCAATTGCGCCACTTCATTGCTGAAAAATGTCTTGTTTGCAGGTAAAACCAGTTTGGTCTTCGCAGTGATCACAAATTCTCCCTGACGGGCCACCAGTTCTTGCGGATAAGGAACTAAAGCATAACGTGCAGGATCCGCCTCCTGCGCCCGGGCAACGGAAATGCCGAGTAATACGCTGAGGACCACGGCGCCTGTAAGCCTGAATGGTTTGAACATAATAGATTCTTTAAGCATGATAATGGAAGCAGGCAAAATAACAAGAATCTCAACAGTAAACTGATGCCATATTGCTCATTCCTGCGGCAATATTGACGCTTCGGGCTCCCAGTTTTCGATCTTCAGCAGGCGGAAAAATTCTGTTTCTTCCATCTCTTTTACACCTCCCGGCTGCAGGTCGCCCAGCTCCAGGTCCTCTATCGAAACACGTATCAGGCGGTCGCAATGATGCCTGATGGCCGATGTCATCTTACGCACCTGGTGGAATTTCCCTTCTGTCAGGGTGATCAGCAGCCAGGAATGCGGCAGGAACTCTTTCACCGGATGATGCTCCCTGGGCTTGATATAGGCCGGTTTTTCCACGATCTCCGCCTTACAGGGAGTCGTTACCCAGTCTACGCCACCTTTGATACGGATGGTCACACCTTTTTCCAATTGTTCTACTGTTTCCTGGCTTACGATGTTCTTCACCATCACCAGGTAAGTCCGTTTATGCGGCTGCTCACTTTCAAATAACAGACGGGTTACTCTTTTGTTGGTAGTGAGGATGAGCAATCCTTCGGAATTATTGTCCAGTCTTCCCACGGCATGAGTACCTTCCGGGAAGTCAAAATCAAGATCTCCCAGCAGCCTGACCTTATCAGGACTGATAAACTGGGAGACCATGTTGTATGGTTTGTTGATGATAAAGTAACGGTGACCGCTGTCGCTCATTTTTGATAAAATCTGACCAATTCTGATTAATATAGTTTCATCACAGTCAAACAACTATCGATAATTTTAGTCATTGCCAAAATCGTCTTCGTTGTATGAAATTATTTGCTATCTTTTTTGTGCCACTGGCCGGCATCAGCATATTGACACAGGCGCAGTTAAAAAAGGATTACCCCATTCAGCCTGTCGCTTTTACCCAGATACAGGTGACGGATAGCTTCTGGGCGCCAAAAATACGAGTAAATGCGGATGTTACAATTCCCTATACGTTGGAGCAATGCCGGCGTACTGGCAGGATCGATAATTTCAAACGGGCGGCGCATGTATTACCAGCCGATACGATGACAGAATATACTTTCGACGATACAGACCTTTACAAAGTGATAGAAGGCGCCTCTTACAGCCTCCAAATGAAGAAAAATCCCGAACTGGAACAATACCTGGATACCCTGATCGCTATTATCGGCGCAGCCCAGGAAAAAGACGGTTACCTGTATACTTTCCGTACGATGAACGCACCAAAGCCTCACCGCTGGATAGGTACAAAGAGATGGGAGGAAGAAGAAGACCTCAGTCATGAACTATACAATTCCGGTCACCTGTTTGAAGCGGCAGTGGCGCATTACCAGGCTACGGGCAAAAAGAATTTCCTGAACATCGCCATAAAAAATGCCGACCTGCTGGTGCAGACATTCGGTTTCGGAAAAGAGGAACGTTTTCCCGGTCACCAGATCGTTGAAACAGGGCTTACAAAAATGTACCGGGTAACCGGCAACAGGTCTTATCTTGATCTGGCGAAGTTCTTTCTCGATGTACGCGGGCCCGGTAAACCTCATAGCGGTGAATATAATCAGTCCTATAAAAAGGTCGTGGACCAGCATGAAGCCGTAGGACATGCCGTACGTGCTACCTATATGTACACCGGCATGGCGGACGTTGCTGCGCTGACCGGCGATCAGCAATATCTGCATGCCATAGACGATATCTGGCATGATGTCGTCGAAAAGAAACTATATATCACAGGTGGTATTGGCGCTACCGGTAATGGTGAAGCTTTTGGTAAACCTTATGAACTGCCGAATATGTCGGCCTATGCAGAAACCTGCGCGGCTATTGCCAATGTTTACTGGAACAGCAGGATGTTCCTTCTTCATGGCGATGCGAAATATGTAGACATCCTCGAACGTACGCTTTATAACGGACTGCTCTCTGGTGTATCATTAAGCGGTGATCGGTTCTTCTATCCTAATCCGCTGGCCTCCATGGGGCAACACCAGCGAAGCGCCTGGTTCGGCTGCGCCTGCTGCATCTCCAATATGACCCGCTTCCTGCCTTCCATGCCAGGTTATATCTATGCACAAAATAAGAACGACCTCTATGTAAACCTCTTTGTAGGAAATACTGCAAAGATCCAGCTACCGGCTGGGAAGATATCCATTACCCAAAAGACGAACTATCCCTGGGATGGAAAAATAGACATCACTATTCAACCTGCCCACGCCACCGCTTTCGCACTGCACGTCCGTATTCCTGAATGGTCGAAAGGAAAACCAGTGCCGGGTGATCTTTATTTTGACGCGGACAGCGCAGCTAAAAGATCCTTCGAAATATTACTGAATGATCAGCCGGTGAAATATGTCATGGTAAAGGGTTATGTGGTCATACAACGTACCTGGAAATCCGGAGATAAGATCAAACTGGAATTTCCCATGCAGGTACAGAAGGTCCTGGCGAATGCTGCTGTAAAAAGTGATGCCAGCCGCTTTGCACTGGAACGCGGCCCACTGATGTATTGCCTGGAAGGACCTGACAATAAAGATGCTGTCGTGCAGAATATTGTTGTAGATAAAAATGCCGTTATCAATGCCGTATACAAGCCCGATCTCCTCAATGGCGTTACCGTACTGGAAATGCCCGGTACAGCAACTTCCAGACAACTGAACTCGGACCAGCTGGTGAGCACCACACAAACAGTGACTGCCATCCCCTACTACTCCTGGGCTAACCGCGGACCGTCGGAAATGACTGTCTGGATTCCCTATGAAGCAGCAGCAGCCCGGCCTAAACCGGCTCCTACGATTGCGTCCAAAAGTAAGATCAGCGCCTCCACAACGAATAAGCGGATGTATATAGCGCTGAATGATCAATACGAACCATTAAATTCTCATGACAATAACTCGATGTACCTCCACTGGTGGCCAAAACACAATACGCTGGAATGGGTGCAGTATGATTTTGACCAGGAATACACCGTATCAGGCTCCCAGGTATACTGGTATGACGACAGCCCTTTCGGGGATTGCCGTATCCCTGCGTCATGGCGTATCCTGTACAAACAGGGCGATCAATGGATACCGGTGAAGAACGTCACCCCATATACGGTCACAAAAGATAAATACGACAGTGTGCAGTTTGAAGCCGTGAAAACAAGCGCCCTGAAGCTCGAAATACAGTTACCGGCAGAAAATGCTTCCGGTATTCACGAGTGGATTGTTAAATGACTAAAATTTTTAGCTAATATTGCAGTGCTATGTCACTGCAAATTACATCACTCAATTCGGGCAGCAACGGAAACTGTTATTATATCGGGAATGCAACAGAAGCAGTCCTGGTAGATGCCGGTATCTCCTGCCGTGAAACGGAAAGGCGCATGAAGCGCCTGGGATTGCGGATGGACAGTGTCAAAGCCATTTTCATCTCTCATGAACATTCCGACCACATCCGGGGCCTGGAAGTGCTGTCGAGGAAATATAGCCTTCCGGTTTATATTACTGAAAATACCATGCAACATGGTAACCTCAACCTCGATACACTTTATGTACGAACGTTCGATGAATATGCACCGGTGGCAATAGGAGAACTGAGCATTACGGCATTTCCGAAATTTCATGACGCCATAGAGCCCCGCAGTTTTATGATCAGCAGTCAGGAGATCCGTATAGGGGTATTTACAGATATCGGCGCCCCCTGCGACCATCTGATCAGGCATTTCAACCAGTGTCATGCCGCCTTCCTGGAGGCAAATTATGATGAGCAGATGCTGGAGAAAGGCAGGTATCCTTTTTATTTGAAGAAACGTATCCGTGGCGGTAAAGGCCATCTTTCAAATAAACAGGCGCTGGAATTGTTCAAAGCGCATAAGCCTCCGTATATGAGCCACCTGCTGTTATCCCATCTTTCAAGGGATAATAACAATCCGGAACTGGTGCTCGAACTCTTCCGCCAACACGCAGGACAAACAGAGATCATTGTGGCCTCCCGTGATGTGGAAACAGCGGTTTATCACATCAGTACCAACTACCAGCCCCCGGTACCCAAAGTACAATACGTGCAGGGGCAACTCGCTTTCTAACATATATCATATTTCCGGCTAACCAATGTCATATTTCAGGTCCTGATCCCGATATACTTTTGTAGTATTAATTAAACAATATACTATGCTTAGTATACCATATATAACAGCGGCGGAAGCCGTAAAATGTGTAGAATCAGGGAACAGGGTGTTTATTCATGGCAGTGCCGCTACTCCTGCACATCTGCTCAAGGCCTTGCAGAACAGGCATGCCGATCTGAAGAACGTAGAACTGGTAAGTATTACAACACTCGGAGACGTTGACTTCGACAATCCATCATACCGGGAAAGCTTCTATGTCAATTCACTGTTTGTTTCCGCCGCCAACCGGTCTGTGGTGAATAGTGACGACGGCGATTATGTTCCTATCTTCCTCAGTCAGATACCACAGTTGTTCAGAAAGAATATTCTCCCATTAGACGTGGCCATCATACAGGTTTCTCCTCCGGATGATCATGGTTACTGTTCACTCGGTACATCTGTTGACATTGCCCTTGCAGCAGTAGATGTGGCTAAATATGTGGTCGCACAGGTGAACCCCTTGATGCCCCGTACACACGGAGAAGGTTTCATCCATATGTCTAAGTTTCACGCTGCCGTATGGCAAAAGGCCACCTTGCCTGAATTGGACTATTCCGCACAATCCAGTGCCATCACGGAAAAGATAGCCCACAACATCGCACAGCTGGTGGAAGATGGCGCTACCCTGCAACTGGGTATTGGCAGCATTCCGGACCAGGTGCTTAAAAACCTGACCAATCACAAAAATCTCGGCCTGCATACAGAAATGTTGTCAGATGGTGTGATCCCCTTAATTGAAAGTGGCGTGATCAATAACAGCCAGAAAAAGTTGAATAACGGACGGTCAGTAACGGCTTTCATGGCGGGTACCCGTAAGTTGTATGATTTTGTGCATGACAATCCCGCCTTACGTGTAATGGACATCAGTTATGTGAATGATACGTCTGTGATCAGACAAAACCAGAAGGTGGTCGCTATTAACAGCGCTATTGAGATTGACCTGACAGGGCAGGTTTGTGCAGATTCTATCGGGACTTATCAGTATTCCGGTATCGGCGGACAAATGGACTTCATGAGAGGCGCCTCCCTGTCAGAAGGCGGTAAACCTATTATTGCTCTCCCATCTGTCACCAACAAAGGTATTTCCCGTATCGTACCCTTCCTGAAAGAAGGTGCTGGTGTGGTAACGACCAGGGGGCATGTGCATTGGGTGATCACCGAATACGGTATGACCAACCTGTTTGGAAAGAGCCTGAAACAACGTGCAAAAGCGTTGATCGAGATCGCCCATCCGGATCACCGGGAAGAACTGGAAAAAGCTTACTTCTCCCGTTTTGTTAAAAATGTTGTGCTGCAATAATTAGTGTTAAAGATGGCTGAATGCATCCTGCATGTCTAATTGATTTGTGGGATGCATGATCCTTTTACGATGGATCTGTCCCCATTTAGCCATTTCATCGATAATACTCTCCAGCGTTTTGCCATAAGGCGTCAGCTCGTATTCTACAGTTACCGGTTTGGTATCGTAAACGGTCCTTTTTACCAGCTCGTTCAGTTCCAGTTCACGCAATTCTTTGGAAAGCATTTTGGAACCGACCCCTTCTACCTCCCGCTGCAACTCCATAAAACGTCTTTTCCCAAAACGCAGGGAGCCGATAATGGCAATCTTCCATTTGCCGTTCAGCACATCCATGGTATCATGGATAGCACGGAGATGCTCCGTACATACTTCAGATTTCTCTGGTCCTTCTGTTTTCTTGCTCATAACCTAACTTAGTTAGTTTCCCCGAAGAAAGTACTTTCCTTCGGGATACCACTTTCGAAAGTAAACCATCTTTCGGAACTTTACAAAAGAAATGAAGACTATTATGAGTAATACTAATAAGATGAAAGTTGAGATCTGGTCGGATATTATGTGTCCCTGGTGTTATATCGGCAAACGGAGATTTGAAGCTGCCATGGAGCAGTTCCCAGATGCCGGCGCCGTGGAAATAGAATGGCATAGCTTCCAGTTAGACCCTACGATACAGTCTGGTCATGGCGACAACCTGTATGCCTATCTGTCAAAAAGAAAAGGCATTCCATATGAACAGGCAGAGCAAATGAATAACCAGGTCACCGCCCTTGCCAGTACCCTGGGATTAACATATAACATGGAGGAAGCGGTAGTTGCTAATTCATTTGACGCCCACCGCCTTATCCAGCTGGCCAAAAAACACCAGCTCGGCGATGCCGCTGAAGAGCGTCTTTTCAAGGCTTATTTTACCGAAGGAAAGGATTTCAGCGATCCTGCCACCCTGGTAGCGCTGGGTAAAGAGATAGGCCTGGAAGAGAGTGTTTTGCAGGACCTGGTAAACAGTCAGGTGTTCGCACAGGAAGTACGCCAGGACATTGCCGAGGCTGAATCCCTCGGAGTAAGAGGCGTTCCGTTCTTTGTCTTTGACCGCAAATACGGCGTATCCGGCGCTCAAGCTTCTGACACATTCCTGGAGGTCCTGAACAAGTCTGTCGGCGAATGGAAAAAAACACAACCTTCCGGACTGGAAATAGTAGAAGGACAAACTTGTGGTCCTGACGGAGACTGCTGACATACTTACAATAATTTGGTTAAATTGGGTACATGTTCACCCGTTTAACCAGATTATTGTCTGCCGCCATCTTCGTTTGCTGTTCACATGTTGTGTCGGCACAACGCGGGGACTCACTTAAAGCAGATATCCGTTTCCTCAAAACAACGCTGGAAACTGTCCATCCTGATCTTTATGCCTATACCTCGCAGGCCAGAATAGCACAGTTGTTTGACAGTTGTTATCAGCAGCTACACGATGATACCGACGACAGGCAATTCTATGGTATCATCAAAACCCTGTTAAGCGCTGTGAAAGACGGACACTTATCATCTGGTGCTTCCCCACGGTTTGCACAGGCTATTCATTCAGAGAACACCTATCTGCCATTGATCACTTACTTCAAAGGAGATAGCATATTTATCATCAATAGTATTGACAACAAGATACCGGCGGGCAGCCGCTTAATCAGTATCAACTCTCATCCGGCTGAAGCTGTACGGGAAAAACTGTTAGGCTATCTGATGTCGGATGGTTATGGTACCAGTAAACAGCAGCTGTCACTTAATCAGACCTTCTATTTCTACTATTATCTGGCCTATGGCCATTCGGCAGGTTTTACTGTCGAATATGTTTCTCCTTCCGGGGATGATAAAACGGTTGCATTGCCTGCCGCCGAAGAAAAAGTCATCAATACACTGAAGGTTCCCGAAGCCGGAAAGCCTTTGTTATCTACTACTTTTACGGACGATAAGATATGCATCATTAGTATTGGTTCTTTCGACGAAAAAGATTTCCAGAAAGCGCAGCTGAATTATCCTGCATTCCTTGAGAAGACCTTCCGGAAAATAAAACAGGACCGCATACAAAAACTCATCATTGATCTGCGGGATAATGGTGGTGGTATGGACGAATACGGCGCGATGTTATATTCCTATCTCACAAAGCAACCGTTCCGGTACTACCTTTACCTGGAAAAGGATAAAAAGAAATTATCAGGAAGGCCAGGGCTGGGCCGGCAACAACCTGCTGTAATACCTTATAACGGGCCTCTCTGGGTATTAACGGACGGACTGACATATTCCGCAGCAGCAGAATTCTGTTCCGTAGTGTACAGTAATCACAGAGGCACTTTTATCGGCCAGGAAACCGGAGGGACATATGAAGGGAATCACTCCGGACAAATGATCACTATCGAACTCCCTGCCAGTAAAGTAACTGTCTGGATCCCGACAACCAAATATGTCATGGATGTGATCCCCCCAAAATATCCTGGTCGTGGTATTATTCCCCATCTGCAGGTACAGGCTTCGCCGGAAGAATATATGCATCATGAAGACAGGGTGCTACAGGAGGGACTGCAACAGGCCCGTTCCCGTTAAACGCTGCTAATGTCCGTGCTCATCTTCTTCTTCCGTGTTCCTTAGTTTAGAAAATAGTGCATAAGCGCCTTTCACTACAATGTCCGCTCCTTTGATATCAAAACCGGGTGGCATGATCACTTCCGTATAGCCTAATTCACTATTGCCTTTCTCGATGGATAACATCTCATAGAGATAATTACCTTCTGCGCCGGCCTCACGTCCTTTCGCAACAAAGACACAAGGCTTGCCTTCAAACTGGATGATCGCTTCATCCGGCAGGGCATTCACCATGGCATTACCGATCTCGATCCAGGCGGTGAGGTACATACCGGGTAATAGTTCCCGGTCTTCATTATCCAGGTGGCAGTGCACCTGTACCGTGCGTTCATTACTGATCTCACGGCCAATGAGGTGTACCCTTGCAGTACGTTGCGTGGTTTCATTTGCCAGTGTAAAACGCACCCTTTGCTCCAGCTTCAATTTGGGAATATCTTTTTCAAAAACAGTGAGTTCTGCATGCAGATGTTCTGTATTAACGATCTCAAACAATTTATCTGTCGGGTTCACGTAGGCGCCAATGTTAGTATTCACAGCGGTTACGTAGCCTGTAATAGGACTATATAGTCGGATCACACTCTGGATATTCCCACCGTTCAGTGCTGCCATGTCAATATTGAGCAACTTCAGTTTTTCCTGTAGCCCTTTGATACGGGCGGCGTTAGAAAGGTAGTTTGCTTTGGCCTGCTGGAACACTTTCTGCGCATTGACATTCTCTCTGGCCAGGGCCTCCTGCCGCTCATATTCCGCCTGCAGGTATTCCTGCTGGCCTTTGTTCTCCAGGTAGTCCTGTTGTAACTGAATAAGATCAGGATGCTGCAGGGAAACAACCAGCTGACCCTTACGGATCAGGGTACCTTGCAGCAATTCCGTATTCTTTACGAAAGCCCCGAATGGTGCGGAGATAGTGATCATACTTTGCGGAGGCACATCCAGTTTTCCGTTGGCACGAATGTTACTGCTGATCTGTTTAGGTGTTATTTTCCCCGTCTGCACACCTGCAGTGGTATATTGTGCAGGTGTTAACTCTGTTATCACTCCGTCTGCCGCAGCATGTTGTTCTTCCGGCGCTTCTTTCTCTGTCTTACTACCGCAACCGGTTAAAACAACGGCCAGGGCGCTATATATAAGATACTTCATAGTTCTGTTGATTATTGCTGTACGTTCAGCATTTGTAAAGACAATATCGCGTTGTTATAGTCACGGATAGTTTGCAGATAAGCTTCCCGGATGTTAAACACTTCCTGGAGACTTAACAGGTATGTAGTGTAACCAACATCTCCCTTTTCATAACCCAGCAATGCCTGCTTTTCTATCAGCATGGCATTGGGCATGGCAGTTTCCCGGTAATAATCCAGGCTGCTCTTATAACGTGAGAACTGGGCGATGGCCTGCTGCCATCTGCTTTTCAATTCAACGTTTGACTGTTGATAGGTGAAGTCTGCCTGTATCCTTCGCTGTTCGGCAGCCCGCACCTTTGCACGGAAAGGGCCTAGCCATAAAGGGATGGATACACCTGCATGCCATCCCTGAAAACGGTCGCTACCTTTAGCGATAGCAGTACCGGCACTATTCAGCGGTGTAGCTATAAGCGATTGGTTAAAATAACCTAATGACAGGTCAGGCAGTAGCGCGTTGGCTTCCAGTTTCTTTTCCTTTTCCTGGATAACTACCTGCTGTTGTCGCCACTGCAAGGCAGGATATTGCCGCAGTTGAGCGGTATCCCCTATTGTACCTGCGGGCAATGGCTCGAGTGCTTGTTTGATAACAATTAAAGGAGCGGCATTGCCGGAAAGCCCTTGTAGATCTGCCAGTAATACCTGTTCTTCTGCAAGGCTCTGCCTGTTCAGATGTTGCATTCCGGCCAGCCTTGTAGCAGCAGCTGTTTTTTCCAGCAAACCTGTTTCACCTGTTCTGAATTTCAGATCCGCTGCTTTTACAAACCGCTGGTAGATGCTATCCTGCTGTTCCAGCAGCTGCCTGTATGCATACAGGTATTGCAATTGATACCAGCGTTGTTTTACCTGGAATATCAGTTCATGTTTGGTAGCTGCCTGTTGCAGTTTACTTCCTTGTAATTGTGCATCGTACAGGGACGCGCGTGCACCGAATACAGAAGGGAAAGGGAACCGCTGTGTGACGGTGACATTGTTATCATTTTTTACATAGCTGTTATACTGACCGTACATTAATCCCACATCCGTTTTGGGCAACTCACCGGCGGTCCGCTTTAACTCTGTGTAATATCCTACGCCTGCTTCCGCAGCCTGCAAACCTTTGTTTTGCTGTAATGTAAGCTGTATCAACCCATCCAGCGTAAGCGCTTGCTGTGCACGGGTGAGCATGGGAATACCTGTCAGCAACAACAGGATGATCACTGTTTTAGACATGTTTCCGGAACCTTTTATTTTTTCAGATAAGATATATAAACAAGGCAACACGAATAAGGTGAGCAAGGTGGCTGTTATCAATCCGCCGATCACCACAGTGGCCAATGGCTTTTGTACTTCAGCGCCGCTGCCCTGGGATAAAGCCATCGGCAGGAAGCCCAGGGATGCTACCGTAGCAGTCATGATCACAGGACGCAAACGGGTGCCCGTACCCTGCATTACGATGTCCCGCAAGTCTGTTAGTCCTTCTTTACGCAGTCGGTTAAATTCAGCAATGAGCACGATACCATTCAGTACGGCTACACCAAAGAGCGCTATAAAACCTACAGCGGCTGAAATGCTGAAAGACATCCCCCGTAACCATAAGGCGACGATACCACCAACTGCAGACAAAGGGATAGCGGTGTAAATGAGCAAGCCTTGTTTTACAGAACCAAAAGAGAAATACAGGAGCACGAATATCAGGAGTAAGGCTACCGGTACGGCGACTTTGAGGCGGGACCTTGCCTGTTGAAGATTCTCAAATGCACCTCCATAAGTCACATGGTAACCGGGAGACATTTTTACTTTCTGACTAACCTTTTGCTGCAGTTCATTCACAATACTTTCCACGTCCCTGCCACGCACATTGAACCCAACTACGATACGCCGTTTGGCATCATCCCGCTGGATCTGGTTCGGGCCTACTTTCAGACTGATGTCTGCTACCTGGTTCAGGGGCACCTGGTTGCCATTAGGCGCTGTAACGTATAATGCAGATACATCTTCCAGACCTGCGCGGTTTTGTTTATCCAGTCTGACTACCAGGTCATACCGTTTCTCGCCCTCATAAACGGTCCCGGCACGCTGTCCGGCGAAGGCAGTATTGATCACCGTATTGATATCTTCTATATTCAGGCCGAAGCGCGCAATCTGGTCACGGTGGTATTGCACCACGATCTGCGGCAGGCCGGAAGCCTGTTCCACATAAAGGTCTGTCGCACCACGTATACCACTTGCTACGTTGCCTACTTTACGTGCGTAAGCCGCCAGTCTGTCCAGGTCTTCGCCATAGATCTTTACGACCACGTCCTGGCGGGCGCCGGTCATGAGCTCATTGAAACGCATCTGTATGGGTTGCTGGAAACCGAAGTTCACACCAGGGATGGCTGCTAACGCCTCCGTCATTTTCTCCGCCAGTTCATCCTTGTTGCCGGCCTTCGTCCATTGAGAGCGTTCTTTCAGGGAGATGATGAGGTCACAGGATTCGACAGGCATCGGATCTGTCGGGATCTCGGAGCTGCCTATCTTGCCAACTACTTCTTTTACTTCATCGGGGAACTGCTTCAGGAGGATATCTGCTGCTTTACCTGCCACGTCTATTGTTTCATAAAGGCTGCTACCTGTGAGCAATCTTGTTTCCACGGCAAAATCCCCTTCATCGAGAGAAGGAATGAACTCTGCGCCTAATCGGGTGAACAACAAGAGACTGGCGCCAAATAAAAGTACAGCAGCTATGATGACGGTCCGTTTGAACTTCAATACAAAGACTAACGCCCTGCTATAAATGCGATGGAAAAAACCCATGATCCTGTCAGAGACGGTGCGTTTATATACGGCTTCTTTACTCAGGAATAATGCACTGGCCATCGGCACATAGGTCAATGAGAGGATAAAAGCCCCTAAGATGGCAAATGAGACTGTTTGCGCCATCGGGCGGAACATCTTCCCTTCTACACCGGAAAGCGCGAGAATGGGCAGATAAACGATCAATATAATGATCTCTCCGAAAGCTGCGGATGTCCTGATACGGCTTGCTGCGGTATACACTTCATCGTCCATCCCGGCCTGTGTGAGCTGACCGCCTGTTTTCCGTAGTCCCAGGTGGTGCATGGTGGCTTCCACAATGATCACAGCGCCGTCGACGATCAGACCGAAGTCAATAGCACCGAGGCTCATCAGGTTACCAGATACATTGAAGAGCGTCATCATGCACACGGCGAACAACATGGCCAGTGGAATAACAGAAGCTACGATCAGGCCGGCCCGGAGGTTCCCAAGCAGTAACACCAGTACGAAAATGACTATCAGCGCACCTTCCGCCAGGTTACGTACAACCGTTTCAACGGCCTTGTTCACCAGTTTGGTCCTGTCCAGGAACGGTTCTATCAATACCCCTTCAGGTAAGGTCTTTTCTATCTGTCTGATCCTTTCCTTTACATCCCTGATCACGGCTGAAGAGTTGGCCCCTTTCAGCATCAGCACAATAGCACCTACCCTTTCGCCTTCTGCGTTTCGGGTCATAGCGCCGTAGCGGATGGCATGGCCGTAGCCTACTTTACCTACGTTATCGATCAATACAGGTATGCCACTACTATGTGTTTTAACCACAACATTACCGATATCTTCCAGGCTGCCTATCAGGCCTTCACTACGGATAAACCATGCGTTAGGCCGTTTATCGATATAAGCCCCTCCTGTGTTCTGGTTATTCTTTTTAAGCGCATTGAACACATCGGTGATACTGAGGTCCATGCTACGCAGTTTCTCCGGGTCGAGGGCTATTTCGTATTGTTTAAGATAACCGCCAAAGCTGCTTACGTCCGCCACTCCCGGAACACCCAGTAATTGCCGGCGGATGATCCAGTCCTGGATACTGCGCAGTTCCATGGCGTTATATCTCTTTTCAAAACCTGGCTTCGTATGCACCACGTACTGGTATATCTCTCCTAAACCTGTGGTGACGGGCGCCAGCTCTGGATTACCTACTCCTTCGGGGATCTCTTCTTTGACAGCCGTTAGTCGTTCGCTGACCTGTTGCCTGGCCCAGTAAACGTCGACACTTTCCTTAAAAACAACTGTCACCACACTCAGACCAAAACGGGAAAAGGAGCGTACTTCAGTAATGCCGGGAATAGATGCAACTGATTGCTCCACCGGGAAGGTAACAAGCCGTTCTATGTCCTGTGCCGCCTGTGAAGGTGCAGTGGTGATAATTTGTACCTGGTTATTCGTGATGTCGGGTAAAGCGTCAATAGGCAGTTTCGTGAGAGAGTAAATACCCCACGCGATCAGCCCGACGACAAAGAGTATTACGATCAGTTTATTCCGTACGGAAAAACCGATGATCTTATCGAGCATGGATTTAATTTAAAGATGAATAAAGCAATAATATGGACGTATTATGCCTTAGGAGGGTTCCAGCAGTTCGCTGTGTAACCGGGAAGAGAGATGGCCCGGAATTCAGTATATGGGGTGTGAATGATATTCGTGATGTGCTCTATCTGTACCGTCTTTTCTACAACGACAGGTACTGAGCAGTTATGGCAACTAAAGAAGGGGGAGCATATCCCCTGCGGCTCATCATGCCTGTCTCCTTCGCAATTATCAAAATTGCAACAGGGGATGACTGCCATCAGCAGTACATAGATCGATATGATCAATGTAAGTACTTTCATAATGCCGGGTCAAATATAGGTCAATCATCAGATTTAATTGTAATGAAAGATTGCAACACTGTTGTCAGTAAGAAGGACCATTATTTCACCAGCTGCATCACCGCCCATAAAGCTGCTCCGGAAATGATCACCCATAAAAGGATCCCCTGTATCAGCGGTCTGACGCCTACGCCCCGGAGCACTGCGCCGGATAATCCAGCGCCTATCAGGAACAGTGTTACTGTGAGCCCTGTCTTAGACACCTGTACGATCATATCACTGACCGGCTGCATAGGTACATAAGTGTGAATGATCATTGCGAGGATGAAGAGACCTATAAAGTAGGGCACCTTCATTTGTTGTTTACCTGTTTTAAAACAGAACGCAGTTAACAGTACTACCGGGATGATCCAGAGCGCCCTGGCCAGTTTTACGGTAGTGGCTATCTCCAGTGCTTCGGGACCATACTTGCTGGCCGCACCGACTACTGAACTGGTGTCATGAATAGCAATAGCGCTCCATATGCCGAATTGTGTCTGGCTCAGGTGTAACAGGTGGCCTATAAATGGGAAGAGGAACAGCGCTGCTGAATTCAGTATGAAAACTGTACCCAGGGCTACAGATAATTGCTTCTCTTCAGCCTTTATAACCGGAGAGATGGCGGCGATGGCACTACCTCCGCAAATAGCAGTGCCGCAGGAAATAAGGTGTGCCGTCTTACTTTCGATCTTCAGGAGTTTTCCTGCAATGTAGCCTATCAACAGGGTGCCTGTAATAGATGCCACGGTAAACAGGAAACCCTGACTTCCTGCCTTTACCGCGCTATGGATATTCATGCCAAAGCCCAGCCCTACGACAGAAACCTGCAATAATATATGTGTCGCTTTATGATTGAGGTGAAGGAAGGGATGGCCGATGAACTGCGCGATGACCAAACCTGTCATTAATGCAACCGGAGGAGATACCCAGGGCGTCAGGCAGGCTGTAAGCGCTACGATAAAGATCACCTCGCGGGTGGTGATACTCCGGTCCAGGAATTTTTTCTTAGGGATGTTCACTATACCTTTGGGAACTGTTTCTCCACGATGTGCTATTGTGTTCATATGCTGTTCTTTGACGACACAAAGTTGCAACAGATCTGTTGCTAAAGAAAATCACCATTCGTAATATCCGATAACCGGAAGTTATGGCATTCTATTCCTGGCAGTTATCGGAACCTGACCCGTTAAGGGTAATATTTCCCGCTATCCTAACAATGTTCATAATTTATTTGGAAGATAATACCAATTGGTATAATTTTACATTGTCTTAATGATAATAACATGAGTAAGGCAGAAAGAACAAAAGAATTCATAGTTGAGAAAACGGCTCCCATCTTCAATACGAAGGGATATGCCGGTACTTCTCTCTCTGATATGACGGAGGCGACTGGTCTTACGAAAGGTAGCATTTATGGCAATTTTGCCAATAAAGATGAAGTGGCCCTGGCCTCCTTTGACTATAATATCCGTAAGCTGCGGGCATACGTCCATGCAGAGGAGGAAAAGGCGCAAACCATTAAGGAAAAGCTGATGGTGCGTACCAGGTTATTTGGAGATGTGCATCCGATAGCCTACCCTGTTGGTGGCTGTCCAATGGTCAACACCGGTCCGGAAGCAGATGATACACATCCCGCACTGAAAGCGCGGGTAGCAGAAGCGCTTGAAAGCTGGAAGGCAAGAACCGTCGGTTTTATCGAAGAGGGGATCAGGAATAATGAGATCGCTGCAGATACCGACGCAGAGCAGGCCGCATTGACAATTATGTCCATGGTCCAGGGTGCAATACTGGTTTCCCGGTCAACAGGCAAATCCGCATATGGCAGAAAAGTCATGGAGGTAGCCAGAAAATATATAACATCACTCTAACAATTTTTTTAACTATAAATATACCACTCGGTATAATTATTCACTAAGCGTAAAACAGAAACATCATGAAAACAAGTAACAATACCGTCTTAATAACAGGCGGTGGAGCAGGTATTGGCTTTCAAACAGCTAAATTATTATCTGAAAAAGGAAACCATGTTATCATTACCGGCAGAAATGCAGGCACTTTAGCCAAAGCTGCTGCTCAACTTAAAAATGTAACACCTATCGTATCGGATGTATCGAAAGAAGAAGATGTAAATGCACTTGTAAATAAGCTGAAAACGGATTTTCCTGACCTGAACATAGTGATCAATAACGCTGCAGCAGCAGAAGTATACAGGCTGGAGCCTGGTGCAAATGCTTACGATAAAGCTTCTAATGAAATTCATACTAACTTTCTTTCCGTGATCAGGTTGAATGAATTGCTGTTACCAGTACTGGAAAAACAAGCTGAAGCAGCCATCGTAAATGTATCTTCTATCGTAGCCATCTCTCCAGGCGCCAGACTCCCAGGTTATGCCGCCAGTAAAGCTGCATTACACTCTTATACACAGGTACTGAGACATACATTAGCCCCTACCAGTGTGAAGGTATTTGAATTGATGCCGCCGCTGGTTAATACAGAATTTTCAAAAGAGATCGGTGGTGAAAATGGTATGCCTGCTGCTGGAGTTGCAGAAGCATTCATTGAGGCACTTGCCACGGACCATTATGAAATTCACGTAGGCAATACTGCTGACTTTTATAAATTATTCCTCTCCTCACCTTCTGAGGCGTTCGCAGTGATGAATACAAGAGGATAATTCATGCTTTTTTTTGACAGTTATTATACCAAATGGTATAATAACTGTCCTATTAATCCAATTACATGAAAAGGACTATACTGCTGATCACCGTTATTGCTGCAGCCGTAATGGAACTGATAGACATATCCATCGTTAACGTTGCGTTGTCACATATGAGCGGTAACCTGGGTGCCACGCTCGAAGATACTTCCTGGGTTATCACGGCGTATGCCATTGCCAATGTGATCATCATTCCCATCACCAGTTTTCTGTCTAATAAACTTGGCCGCCGTAACTATTATATTGGTTCTATTATCGCTTTTACCTTCTTCTCATTTATGTGCGGACAGGCCTCCAATATATGGGTACTAGTGATATTCCGCTTTTTGCAAGGTATGGGTGGAGGCGCCTTATTATCTGTTTCGCAGGTCATTGTGTTTGAGTTATTCCCTAAAGAGAAACAGAACGTTGCGAGTGCATTGTTTGGCATCGGTGTGTTCGTTGGTCCTACTATCGGCCCTACCCTGGGTGGTTTTATCACTGAATTCTATGACTGGCCCTGGATATTTTTTATCAATGTTCCTATCGGTATCGTAGTAGCTGCTATCTGCTATGCGTTACTGAAAGAACCGGAAGTAAAAGGAACATCAGGTAAGATTGACTGGGCTGGCATCATCCTGCTGGCAATTGGTATCGGCTCATTGCAAACGGTATTGGAACGGGGAGAAACGGATGACTGGTTCGAAGCCGGATACATCATTTTTCTCAGCGTCACTGCTTTCTTTGGCTTATTGTTATTCGTATGGTGGGAGCTTACTACTCCCACACCGGTGGTGAACCTTCGTGTGCTGAAAAGCAGGAACCTTAGTCTGGCCGCGATACTCACTTTCGTATCGGGTGTCGGGCTCTTTAGTTCTGTCTTCCTGACGCCAGTGTTTGCACAAAGGCTGTTGAATTTTACACCCACGCAAACGGGGTTATTACTGTTACCAGGTGCAATACTTGCCATCGGAGGTTTGGTCATTTCAGCCAGATTATTACAGCGGGGCATCTCGCCCATTGTGCTGATCACTATGGGCATGTTTATGTTTGTCGTCTTTAGCTGGCAGATGTCCGGTTATAACCTGGATGCGAGTGCAGGCAGCATTACGGCAACGCTCATCTGGAGGGGTGTAGGACTGGCTATTATTACCGTGCCATTGTCCGTATTGGCGGTGTCGTCGCTTGCCCCTGCCGACTTTGCCCAGGGGGCTGCGCTGAATAATATGATGCGTCAGCTGGGAGGTTCTTTTGGCCTGGCGATGGTCAACACATACCTGGCCAACCGTAATGCAGTACACAGATCAGATCTCGTATCGAACATCACGGCTGATAATCCGCTGGCCGTAAAACGCCTGGCCGATTACACACAGTTCTTCATCTCAAAAGGTGCAGGCGCTGCTGAAGCACATTCCAAAGCATTACGGTTGATGGACAATGGTATCGTGAGACAGACTTCGTTGTTAAGTTTCAATGATGCGTACCTGTTAGTAGGGCTGGTGTTCCTGTGCTCACTCCCACTATTATTCTTAGCATCTAAAAGAAAAAAAGGCGCCAAAGTACAAGTTGCATTGGCAGACCACTAGACGAAGTTTTCGCTTTGTGAGTGTACGGAGGGTTGGGGACCATTTGGCTCCCTGGCCCTTTTCGGTTAATTTACAGTCCCACACTTACCAGTGAATGAGAAATAACTACGATAACGTCGCCAGGTATTATGATCTTCTGAGCCGTTTGGTATTCCGTACAGCACAACACGATGCACAGACGGCGTTACTTCCCTTTATCCGGAAGAACAGCACCGTGCTGATAGCTGGAGGGGGAACCGGCTGGATACTGGAAGAGATGGCAAAAGCATGTCCGCCGGGATTACACATCTACTATGTAGAGATCTCTGCGAATATGATCGCGATCGCTAAAGAAAAGAACTACCAGCCGCACGACGTAACGTTCATCAATATGGCGGTGGAAGAATTCGGCAATGACCTTACAGCAACTTTTGATGTGGTCATGACACCCTTTCTTTTCGATAATTTTTCACAGGAACGGATAAAGCCTGTCTTCCTTCACCTTGACAAAATGCTCAAACCCGGAGGGCAATGGTTGTTTACGGATTTCCATTATCAGCAACGGGCGCCGCTATGGCAAAGGGTATTGTTAGGCTCTATGTATCTGTTCTTCAAAATACTCTGCCGTGTTGAGGCAAGTGCGTTAGCAGATATAGAACCGCTATTCAGCGATCATCATTACAATCGTCATTACGAAGCTTTTTATTTCGGGAAGTTTATCCGGACAGCCGTTTACGATAAGAACAGGGTTGTTAACAATTGTTAAATTATCCGCACTGCGAAATCGTTTCATGGATGATTCGTGAGATTTAATAAAGATTTCATGCATTCTATCCTGAACAACCACTAATAAAAAGAGGGATAGGCTTACCGCCTATCTCTCTTTCAAATCTCCAGACTCCTGGCCTATAGATTCCCATTCTTACGGGAAGCGTTATGGTCGGAAGCCGTCCTTCCTTCTTCTTTCTCTGACGGTTCCATTAATTTACGCATGTTAACGGCATTTGTTTCATCACTCAATAAATTGACCATGTAGACATGCATTTTAGCTTTACCGCCCGATATACACGACTTTCACCGCTCATTAACGTCAATTACGGCATATGTTTGGTTTAATAATTAATGGGATTTCTTAAGGCTTTCAGGCGCTTCTTTCAGTTCATCTATATCTTCCTTTGCTTCGGGCGTTACATCTTTCGCACCTTTATTATGCCGTTCCCGTTCGGTCTGTTCAATAGGAGAAGATTCAGCTGCTTCAGACTGTTCAGCTTTACCGGTAAGATCTTCTTTTGTCATCTTCGTTTTATCCTGTCCCATAACATACAATTTAAGCGTGAAGAATAAACTATGAGGAACAAACAACAAGCCACATCTGCTATGGTATGAGATCAGGCGTAGTCAACCGGCACGTTTGTATACATGCTGGTACAGTAGTGTGGAATTAATTGCAGGGTACAACATTGGTAGTGTTCTTCAGTCTGCCGATTGAACAGGCGCTTCATGTTCTGTTCCGGTGGTGAGGCTTTCCCTCGCCATGGAATGCTGTTCTGCAAGAGACAGTTCATCTGTCTGGGTCGTTTGCAGCCAGCCTGTTCTGAAGCGTCTGAATACCTGAATAGCCAGGCCCATGTCATGGTAAAAGTCTCTTTCAACCTGCGCTACTGTGCGATGTTCGCCAATATCGACCCAACCAAAACTATGGATCAGGCGGATATCTTCAATAGGCGTGTCCCGGGAGACTTTTTGACTGCCTGCAGAACCTTCACCATGTTCATGAGGAGAGAGATAACATTCCAGTTTCAGGTAAGGATATACCTCATGAAACTTGTCCTGGATATTACCCCAAATGTCTTCTTCACTGATATACATTTCCATCGTGCTGTATTTTAATGAGTTAAAAATATCCTGTCGCCCGTTTAAAGACATTCCTTTTCTTTAAAACAAATAGATGAATTATTAGTTGCAGGAATGGCCAGATGTTTCCCAAAGGTAATACGCTGCTAAAGGCCTCACAATGACGGTCGTTATGAACGAGCGTGTTTATGGTCAGGACATTGCCCACCTGCAACAGCCTATTTTCTTAAGCTAGGTTAATGGATTACTGTCCTTTTCCGGCGTATATTTGTTGCAACATATAAATACAAAGATCATGGCAAAAACAATATTACATAAAGCAGCAACCCGCGGACATGCAGATCATGGTTGGCTCAATAGCCATCATACATTCAGCTTTGCCAATTATTATCATCCTGAAAGGATGCAGTTTGGCGCCCTGCGGGTACTGAATGATGATATTGTTGCAGGCGGAAGGGGATTTGACGCCCATCCTCATGATAATATGGAAATCATCAGTATCCCGCTGGAAGGAGCTTTGGAACACAAGGATAACCTCGGCAATACTGTTATTACCAAAGCCGGTGAAATACAGGTGATGAGTACCGGTACCGGCGTCTTTCACAGTGAATACAACGCCAATACAGATATACCTGCTCATTTTCTCCAGATCTGGCTGTTCCCGAACCAACTGAATGTTGCGCCCCGCTACGACCAGGTAACGATAGAAACCGGCAGGCCAAATACACTGCAACAACTGATCTCTCCTGAACAAACAGGCGAAGGCACCTGGCTCTACCAGGACGCATGGTTCCATATGGGGAGTTTCGACAAAGGTGGCGCAGCTACCTACGACGTCAAAAAGCAGGGTAATGGTGTGTATTTCTTCGTCATCAAGGGGAAATTCATTATCAACGGACAGGAACTGGATAGCAGGGATGGTTACGGCGTTGAAGATGTTATCAGTTTTAACATCACTTCCCTGGAAGACGACGCCCGTTTACTGATTATGGATGTACCACTAATCCGTTGATATTGACAAGTTATTTTGTCTAAAGCGTCCTCTTCAACATATACCTTTGCTTAACGTAAACATTGAATATAAACCAAACAACATGTCTCCCATTAAGATCGCTAACACAAAAAATGAAGTAATAGACCTGATTAAGAACAGATGGAGCCCTCGCTCCTTTTCAGAAAAAGACCTGAGTCTTGCAACACTTGAAACTATTCTTGAAGCAGGTTCCTGGGCGCCTAGTGCGAACAATACACAACCCTGGCGTTTTATATATGCATTAAGGGGTACACCGGGCTTTGAGAAATTGCTTTCAACATTGTCTCCGGGTAATATTCCCTGGGCGAAAAATGCGGCGGCACTGATTGCTACAATTGGCATCCGTGAGCTGC
Organism: uncultured Flavihumibacter sp.; assembly: GCA_902168105.1. Taxonomy (GTDB): domain Bacteria; phylum Bacteroidota; class Bacteroidia; order Chitinophagales; family Chitinophagaceae; genus Chitinophaga. The sequence goes on along the minus strand of CABHOY010000089.1, from coordinate 41,422 downwards.
CAGATACTCAGCAAAAGAATCACTATTACATGCATGACGTGGGTATGGCATCTTCTTTTATGCTGTTGCAGGCGCTTGACATGGGTGTATATGGACATATGATGGCAGGATATAGCAAACAACACGTGACGGAACTTACAGGACTTCCTGCCAATGAGGAATCAGTGTCTATGATCGCGCTGGGATATATTGACAGCCCTGAAAAACTGGACGAACCTTATAAAACGAGGGAATTAACCGCCAGAAGCCGTAACCCGCTTTCAGCGATTGCCGCTCACCTGGACTAAACATGATGTATGGAAGCTAAACAACTAAACATACTGGCAGTAGGAAGAAACGAGGAGATCATGACAGTAATGCAAAGATTACTGAATGCGCCCGATAACTGGACAGGTCTTACCGTTACGACAGACGAAGCTGCGATAGCAGCTTTTGAAAAAGAAGCGTTTGACATTGTGCTGATCTGTGCCGGCGTCACGCCTGAAGAAGAAATAGCATTGACTGCCTACTTCAAAAAACATTCGCCGGATATCATCGTCAAAAGACATTATGGTGGCGGCAGCGGTTTGCTAAAGAATGAAATATTGTACGCCCTGGAGCACAGATAACGTTCAGGCATTATAAAACATCGGCTATGAAAAAGAATATTGCGCACATCCTCGCAGGAAGAGAAAAGAACATCACCCCTACCCAGACGGTGTTGCAACCGTTGCCTCACGCGGATTTCCGTTTTGCCAATCCGTTCATCGTACTGCATCACGGAGGCCCGGACCACATTCCCGCAGGATCGGACGACAGGATACATCCTCACCCTCACAGGGGTTTTGCACCAGTTACGTTCCAGTTACAGGGACAGGCGCACCACAAGGATACTGCCGGCAACGATCAGATACTGAATGCAGGCGATGCACAATGGATGTTTGCAGGAAAGGCCATCCTTCATAGTGAAGGGCCTTCGGCAAGTATGCATAAAGCGGGGGGCACAAGCGAAATATTACAGTTGTGGGTCAATGTTCCTGCGGTGCACAAATGGGAAGAACCACGCTACCAGTATGTAGCGAAAAAGGATATGCCCAAAATTCTTGAACAGGACGGTGTCAACCTTCGCCTCGTAAGCGGACAGTTCGACGGTAAAACAGGGCCGGTGAACATTTCATTTACACCTGTTATTTCTGCAGTGGGCGAAATTGCAAACGGTAAGGAAGTAGAATTCCAGGTAACGGAAGACTACTGGACATTGCTGTACGTTGCGCACGGACGGGTCACCATAGACGACATTACTCCTGTTCCTGAACATAGCCTGATCGTTTTCAAAAGAGAGGGCACTATGTTCTCTGTGGCGGCTAATGAAGACAGTCAGATATTGTTCCTCTCCGCCGAAGTCATTGATGAACCAGTAGCGGCCAAAGACAATTTCGTAATGAGCACGAAAGAAGAAGTGGACCAGGCAATAGAAGATTATAAGCACGGCCGCTTTGGCACATTGGAGTATTAAACACAAAAAATTATTTTATGGAAGATAGAATATTAGGCCTGCATCACATTACGGCCATCGCTGACAATGCTAAAAGAAATCTGCAGTTTTATACAGATACCCTCGGTGTTCGCTTCGTGAAGAAGACCGTGAACTTTGACGATCCAGGTACCTATCACTTCTATTTCGGAGATGAACACGGTACGCCCGGCTCCATTCTGACCTTCTTCCCGTGGGAAGGCATCGGCCGCGGACAAACCGGAACAGGTATGGCTACGGAGATCGGTTATTCAGTACCCGCCGGTAGCCTTGATTTCTGGGCTGACCGTTTTAAAGCAAAGAATGTAGTTCATGGCCCTGTGGCCGAAAGATTTGGCGAACTGTATCTTCCTTTCGAAGATCCGGACGGCCTGAAACTGAACCTGATCGTTCCTAAAGCTGCCGACAGCCGCAAAGCGTGGGAAACAGCTGAAGTGAAAGCTACCGAGGCTACCAAAGGATTTCACAGCGTTGTGCTGAACCTGAGAAGTATAGGTCCGACTGCCAACATCCTGACAGATGTACTTGGCTATAAATTCCAGGAACAGGAAGGTAACCGTCACCGCTTTATTACGGACGCAATTCCTGAAGCTTCCATCATCGACCTGATAGAATCTCCAAAAGAACCAGGTGGTAAAGGCGCCGCCGGTACCAACCACCACGTCGCTTTCCGTGTGGAAAATGACGAGGTCCTGATGAAATTCAGGGAAAAGGTTGCGAAGAAAGGACTGAACATCACACCGAAGATCAACCGTGATTACTTCTTCTCCCTTTATTTCCGGGAACCTGGAGGCGTGCTTTTTGAACTGGCTACCAATAATCCCGGTTTCACCGTAGATGAACCGCTGGACCAGCTGGGACAACATCTTAAACTACCGGTACAGTATGAATCTATACGTGCCGATATTGAAAAAGTATTACCTGCACTTAAATAAGCAACTAACTAATGGATGAAGTAGTACTCAGGCTCAATGCCAAAAATCACGGTGCTTTCTACCTGATGCACGACGGAGAACAGGATGGCGAAATGGTCATCAGTATTGACGACGACATACTGACGACTTATCACACGGAAATAGATCCCAAGTTTGAAGGTAAGGGCCTGGCAAAAATACTAATGACCGGCATGGTGGATTACGCCCGTGCACATCACCTGAAAGTGAAACCACTGTGCGCTTATGTTCATGCTCAGTTTAAGCGGCATCCGGAAGAATTTGCCGACATCTGGCTGAAAAAGGAAGGTGAGGAATGATCACACAAACAGAACTTATGCATAGCAAAAAGATAATAACAGCAGGGAAAAAGACGACAGAAGCAAAGAAAGCGCTGATTATGGTCCATGGTCGCGGAGGGAGTGCGGAAGATATTCTCACCCTCTCCAATTACCTGGATGTCAGGGAGTATGCATTGATAGCCCCACAGGCCACTGGCAGCACCTGGTACCCTTATTCATTCCTGATGCCTCCTGCACAGAATGAACCCTGGCTATCCTCTGCACTCTCCGTGCTGAAAGAAGTTACAGCAGATGTAGAAGCAGATAGCATCTCCCGGGAGAATATCTATTTCCTTGGATTTTCCCAGGGAGCCTGCCTCACACTGGAATTCGTTACCCGTAACGCCGGCAGATATGGCGGAGTGGTTGCTTTTACCGGTGGATTGATCGGCGATAAGATATACCCGGAAAACTATACCGGCAATTTTGAAGGCACTCCTGTATTCATCGGTACCAGCAACCCTGATCCGCATGTACCGGTAGACCGTGTAAAGGAAAGTGAAAACATCCTGAAAGGAATGGGAGCCGACATTACCGTCAACATTTATAATAATATGGGACATACCATCAGCCAGGATGAGATCGACCTGGCTAACACACTGGTGTTCCGCAAGTAAGATATCCCACCGGGAAAGAATTGTGTGTATATTGAACAAAGAAGAAAGGACGAACTAATATATTAGTCTCGTCCTTCTTCATTTTCAGTATAATATAGTGTCGTATATAGGTTAACTTACCAGTCGCCAGTAAACACATAGATCTGATAAACAGCCGGTTACTGGGCCTGATTAATGCTTTTTATACATCGTGCTCCTCACCTTACTTAGAAATTCCGGAGACACTCCTATATACCTGGCAATGTGATGTTGCGGGACACGTTGCACGATGGAAGGGTACTTCTCAATAAAGGCCAGGTAACGCTCTTCAGCCGTCTGGGAAATAGAGGCGTAGATCCTTTGCTGGAGTACCCCGGCGGTACGCTGTACCAGGATGCGGAAAAGCTTTTCGAACTTTGGCACCCGCTCGTATAGGGTGTTCTTATCATCGTAAGTGATGGTCAGCAATTCAGCATCTTCCAGCGTTTCAATATTCTGCCGGGAAGGCTGCCTGTCGGAAAAACTGGAGAAATCCCCCACCCACCAGTCTTCTATCGCAAACGTCAGGTTTGTTTCCACCCCCTGCTTATCGACATAAAAGGTACGCACACACCCTTTCAGTATATATGCTTCATAATCACAGATCTCTCCCTCTTTCAGCAGAAAACTCTTTTTCTTTACCTTCCTGAACTGCAGCAGCGAATGAAAGATCTCTTGCTCCTCAGGGGTGAGCTGTATATACTTTGCAACAAATTGGTCAATTGGGCCGAACATAGTAAATTGATGGGCGGTTGTCTTAAATTTTGCTTAAAAGCTTACTTTCAACCGCAATAATAAGCAAAGCACATATTTTTTGATAGTAAATTAGACAAGTATATCAATAAATCGTCCCGCATGGAATTTTCATCTCTTAGAAAGTACTCCCGGCTGAAATGGCTCATCCCTATCTGTTCAGCAGGCGTACTTACAGCATTCTCTCTAGTGCCGGCCGACGACTGGCAGGATAAAGTTACAAACGCTCTGGCTCTCTTTGGCAAACGCTTTCCGCAGGAAAAAGTTTACCTGCACCTCGACAGAGATTTTTATGCCTCCGGAGAGACCATCTGGTTCAAGGCATATGTCATGATACAGAATCAACCTTCACTTACTGCATCCAATCTGTACGTGGAACTGCTTGATAAAGAGGGCAATGTGATAATGAAGAAACACCTGCCTGCAGCCGGTGCCGCCGCAGCCGGAGATTTTGAGCTTCCTGAAACACTGAAGACCGGTCAGTATCAGATAAGGGCTTACACGGCCTGGATGCTTAACTATGATCAGGAATTCCTGTTCTATAAAAACATCGAGATCTTCGATCCGTCGAAAAAGAATACGCTTCCTTCAAGGGATACTACCATTGCACGCGACTTTGCCGTGCAGTTCTTCCCTGAAGGCGGTAATCTGTTGCAGAACGCCCCGGGCCTGGTAGCCTTTAAAGCGATAGACCAGAATGGTTATCCGATTGCCATTGCCGGTGTTGTGCAAAACAGTAAAAAGGAGAAGGTTGCCGAGATCAAAACCGTACATGACGGTATGGGCACCTTTGAACTAACACCTGCAGCAGGAGAAACTTATCGTGCAGTTGTTAAAGTAGGTAGCGGACAGCAGAAAGAGATCGAACTGCCGGCAGTACAGACAACCGGTGTGGTCCTGAAGCTCTACAACCGTGGCAGCCGTATCTTCTATCAGGCAACCGTGGCCAATCCTGACGACACCGCCTACTATCATATGATGGTAATAGCACAGGTACAGCAGCAGCTGGCCTATAAGGCCGTACTGGATGTCGGCGAAGGCAGGATCAGTGGTTTTATCCCCACACAATCACTCCCATCCGGTATCGTCCAGGTGACCCTGTTCAGCGATAAAGGGCAACCGCTTTCCGAAAGGCTGGCATTCGTTAAAAAGAACGACCAGATTGACCTCAGTTTTATGAATGCAGAGATCAGTGCTGCTCCCAGGGGCAAAAGCTCTATCGAGCTGTTTGCACCAGACAGTATGCCGACCAGCATGTCTATCTCCATTACGGATGCTGACCAGGTGCTGAAAGATCCGGACGAGCACAATATCATCTCAAATCTGCTGCTCACCTCCGACCTGAAAGGCTATATCTATAATCCGGCCTGGTATTTCAGAGATACTACCAAAGAGACGGCCCAGGCACTTGACCTCGTGATGATGACAAACGGATGGAGACGGTTCAGCTGGCAGAAGATCCTCAATAACGAAATGCCACAGATCAAGTTCCCGTATGAGCAGGGTATGTCGCTGAAAGGAACTGCAGTGACCAATACCGGCCGTTACCCACTGATTGGCGGCAAGGTGGATTTCATCTTCAAACAACCGCTGGATAGTACTACCTCCTTTGCATCAGCACCTACGAATGATAAAGGTGAGTTTGAAGTGCCCAACCTTCAGTTCATGGACACGGTACTGGTATTCTTCCAGGGAAATGATAAACAAAAACGATGGAAGGACGTACAGGTAACCTTCGAGCCACACTTCTTTGACAGATCGCCACAGGTAAAATTACCATACCCGATGCGCGTACCGGAAGGTCTGGACATTGCGGCCATGAGCCGGTTCCTGAATACGGCCAGTGAAAGTAATAAGGTCAACCGTTCCATCAGCAACAAAACCGTTTACCTCAAAGAGGTGAACATCCGCGATAAAAAGATCACGCCACAGCAGACTATCGAACAACGATATACCTCAGGTATGTTCTCTTCAGGCGATGGCTATACTTTTGACCTGACAAAGGAAACACCGTTCCAGACGAACGTATTCCAATACCTGCAGTCCAAAGTAGCGGGGTTGAACATCACCGGCGACATCAATAATCCGGGATTATCATGGCGCGGGGCCAAACCTTCCCTGTACCTGAATGAGATGCCTGCTGACGTAGGCCTGCTGGCCAATGTCAACGTTAACGACATTGCGCTGGTTAAAGTATTCCGTCCTCCGTTTATGGGCGGCTTTGGCGGAGGCGCCGGTGGTGCTATCGCTGTATACACCAAGAAAGGTGGCGATAATACCGGTAGCGATCCGACCATCCGTGGCTTTGAGCGTATGAAGAAAGCGGGATACAGCCTGGTAAAAGAGTTCTATTCTCCGGATTATGCCGTTAAGAAAGAAGTGCACGCGTTACCTGACAAACGCCTTACTCTCTTCTGGAGCCCTTACATTACGGTAGATTCAATTACCCATGCATCTACTATCCACTTCTATAACAATGATTTCTCTAAACATTTCCGTATCGTGGTAGAAGGCATTGCGGCGGATGGACGTGTAGGACGAGCGGAACAGGTATATTAATTAACCGTTCAGTTTAATTATCAGGAATTGAGGGATAAATAGTAAAATCTTATCCCTTAATTCCTGATTCTTTTTAGCTTTGAGCTCTTATGAGCACACCGAGATCTGCGCGTATAGCAACAGCCGTTTTCTTTTTTATCTCAGGCTTTAGCTTTGCCAGTTGGGCGTCCAGAATTCCGGACATCCAACGCAAATTATCCCTGAATAAAGCAGAATTAGGCCTTGCCCTTCTTGCTTTGCCTGCAGGTCTTATGCTGACCCTTCCCGTTACCGGTTACCTGTTACAACGGTATAGCAGCCGGAATATCATGATGATAGGCGTATTGAGTTTCAACCTGATGCTGGCCCTGATCGGTGTGGTAACCCATCCCTGGCAACTGGGTGTGGTGCTTTTTTGTTTCGGTTGTTCCCGCAACCTGATGAATATTTCGGTAAATGCACAATCTGTCGCTGTTCAGACATTGTATACACGGTCAATAATTACTACTTTTCATGGTGTTTGGAGTCTGGCTGGTTTTACAGCGGCGGCGATCGGAGTGATAATGGTGAATTATAACATCATACCCTTCTGGCATTTCTTCGTGGCTGCAGTAGTTATGACAATTATGGCGCTGCTGGCTTTCCGCGACAGCCCTCACCTGCCGCCAGCCCGGCAGGCGAACACCAAACGCTTTATATGGCCTGACAAGCCTTTGCTGAAATATGGATGGATATCATTTGCAGTAATGGCCTGTGAGGGAACGATGTACGATTGGAGTAATGTCTATTTTAAGGAAGCGGTACATCCCCCGGAAAACCTCGTCGCCGCCGGATATGTGATCTATATGCTGGCCATGAGCAGCGGACGTTTTACCGGGGATAGTCTTGTTAACAGGATAGGCATTCCAACAATGATCAAATACAGCGGCATACTGGTCTTTTCCGGATTTATGGTGGCTGCCGTGCTGCCACATACAATATCCGCCAGTCTTGGCTTCCTGATGATCGGATTTGGCGTATCCTGTGTAGTGCCTCTTGTATTACGGATGGCCACTCAGACTACAAAGATGGAAAGTGGTCCGGCCATAGCAGCCGTATCTACCGTGGGGTATATGGGCTTCCTCGTGGTACCTCCGTTAATAGGCATTGTAGCCCAGGTAGCAGGATTACGCTGGGTATTCACAATGATGGCGATGTTCGGCATGCTGATCACCATATTGATATCACGGATAAAAGAAACAACAGTAAAGAAAGTATAAAAGCATAAACATGAAAAAGCCAGGATGTATCATATTTGATTGTGACGGCGTATTGGTAGACAGTGAAGTGATCGGCGTTAAGGTGTTACTGGATATGGCATCCCAATACGGCGTTACCATGGACCTTCAGGAGGCTGTGGAAGAATTCAGCGGCATCCGCTTAAAAGAGGGTATCAAAATGCTGCAGCAAAAGGCCACCAGCCCCTTCCCGGAAGATTTTGAGCAGGCCTTCCGTACCCGCTCCTATGAGATCTTTAAAACAGAGATGCGTCCTGTAAGAGGTATTAAAGAGATCCTCGATAGCCTGACCATTCCCTTTTGTGTTGCTTCCAGCGGACCAATAGAAAAAATGAAACTGAATCTGAGCATTACCGGACTGCTCCCCTACTTTGAAGAAGGTAAGAGGATATTCAGCGGTTACGAGATCAACAGCTGGAAACCTGATCCGGGCATTTTCCTGCATGCGGCAAAAGCAATGGGGTTCACGCCTGACGATTGTGTAGTGATCGAAGACAGTAAAGCGGGAGTTATTGCCGCACATAGAGGCGGGTTTCGGGTATTTGGATATGCAAAGCCATTTAATGGCGATGAGCTCAGAAAAGAAGGCGCTAATGTGTTTTATGATATGAAGGACCTACCGTCACTACTTTCACTCAATAATACTAAACACGTGTAAGAATTACGTTTCCTTCGGGAAACTGATTCTCATGTTATAAAGAATGTCTGAATACCGGGAATATGTATCCTGTATTCAGACATTTTCTTTTTCAGATCCCTTAGTCATGCCCTTCCACCTTAACAATTTTGTTATAAATACCCATCAGCAGAAAGGGGGCGGCCCATTGGCCAATAAATAAACTGATATGTTTCTGTCTCAGGCACTGTAAGGCCAGGGATACACCCATAGCACCCACGGCAGCCCACAAATAAGTATCTGAAGGCAACTTGGCTGTTTGTTGTTCGATGGCCTTTGCAACTGGCCCTTCTTCATGACCCTGGTTAAGTATGGAGTTCATAATTAAATGTTTTTAGTGAAACAATACTGTTCATTGTTGTAATAAGGCTATAAAACTATGCCAGCCTATGTGGTATTTTTTTTGTCCTTGTCGCTTTCCCCCTGGTTATTTGGGTTTGCAGAGCAGATCTTCATACCTCATTTGCTGATCGGTATATTCGAAATAACAGCAGGTTTAATGACAAGCCGGGCGCCATTTCAACTGGGAAAGGAAATGTCGGTAAGAACAGCTCATCATTCCTGAACGTGGTGTCCCGCATCATCTTAATGAATATACGGCAGCACCTTCTCTCCGAAGTTTTTAATAAAAAACTCCTGCTGCAGGTGCACATTATGAAGAATAATACGATCGAATCCCATTTGAACATAATGCCGGATCATTTTGATACATCGTTCAGGGTCGGCAGTGATAAGCATTTTAGCGGCAATATCCTCCAGCCTCACATGAGAAGCAATGCTGTCAAACTGTGTTGGTTTGCTCAAGTCATTCAATACATCCGGTGCAAAGAAATTTGTACGCCATTGATCCAAGGCTGCTTCCTCCGCCTCTTTTTCCGAGCCGGCATATGAAAATGCAATTTGTATATAGACAGGTTTTCCCGCGCCCCCGTTGTTCCGGAAAGCGCTTACGATCCGCTGCAATTGTTCATCTTCTACTGCTACGGTGATCAGTCCATCGGCCCACGTACCTACCCAGGCGGCCGTCTTTTCAGAAAGCGCTGTCGCCATTAATGGCGGCGGCGTCGCCGGCAGTGTGTACAACCTGGCTTCTCTGACCCTAACCAATCCGTTGTGCGTAACAGTTTTACCTTGTAAGAGCTGACGTATTATCTGCACACATTCAAGCAGACGTGCATTCCTTTCCTCCTTCTGTGGCCAGAGATCACCGGTGATACTTTCATTAAGTGCCTCGCCACTGCCCAGCTCTACCGAGAACCTTTCCGGATACATCTCACTTAGTGTCGCGATGGCCTGCGCAACAATAGCTGGATGATACCGTTGTCCAGGGGCACACACCATACTGAACGGCAAAGTTGTAGCCTGCATGGCGGCCCCTATCCATGCGAAGGAAAAGCCGCTCTGGCCCTGTCGTTCACTCCATGGATGGAAGTGATCGGAGGAATGGATAGCCTGAAATCCGGCCTGCTCTGCCGCTACTGCATAACGTAGCAAGGCAGATGGAGGATGTTGTTCGTGCGATGCGTGATAAGCGATAACTGACATATTCATATTATCACCATCTCCGTACCAAACTTACCATGTACTTCGGGTAGCTTACCAATTAAAAACTATATCCTGAATACATATTATTTTGTGCGAGACCGACATAATTACCATGATGACTGATGGAAACAGGTATAGTGGAATTAGTGCCGCAGTTCATGAGATAAGGAACGCCATCCTGGTTCTTCACCAGCGAATTACCTGTTGGGAACAAATGTGAAGGCAGGCTATCGCCTGTATAGATATCAATACGGTTGAGGAAAACATCGTGAGAGACTGCTACGGTATGGATATAATTGCTATTCCGATGGCTGATAAAAGGATAACTACAGGCTTCAAACAACACCGTTCCGGTAATTGTGTTCTCCTGCTCATCCGACAAGGTGCAGTTAAATTTTACGGGGTTATATACTCTGCTGTTCGTAATACGGTTAATGATCTTATAAGCAGCTTCTTTACAGCTCCAGAGCAGCCACACCATATCGGATGGTATAGTGGCCTGACAGATCATTTCCTGCTCGGCAGCTGTAAAGATCTTGCTGAGAAATCCTTTTCTTTGCCAGTTACTTTCCCGGCGTGCAAGGTGGAGGTCTATGATATCATTGCCGATCATTTTGCAGCCAGTTTGGCTTCTATGATCTCCATAGCTGACCTTACATCCAGCATGCGCTCCATTGATTCATTATCGATCACAATATTAAACTGTTCTTCTACATCGAGGATCACGTCCACCAGGTTAGCAGAGTTGATCTTCAGATCATTGACGAAGTCTGTGTTTTCATTAATGTTCAGCAGGCCTTCCTCGTTTTTCGCATATGGTTTTACGATCTCTTTTAATTGCGCTATCAGCGTTTCTTTGTCCATTGGTTTTATTTATACTTCTTTAAAATCACACAGGCATTTACATCACCGAAGCCAAAGCTGGCTTTCGCTATCAAATTTAAATCTTTATAAAGCAACTGTTGAGGTATTTTTTCAGGATCTATGATAGCCGCGATATCCGGGTGTAGGTCTTCGCAATTGATATTAGGGAATAAAAAACCTTCGTGCAATTGTAATACGGCAGCAACCAGCTCTATGCTGCCGGAACCGCTAAGACAGTGCCCTATCATACATTTGAGCGCATTGATATAAGGAAACTCCTTACCCTTTCTGCCTAGCGCTATACTCCAGTTTTCAATTTCCAGTGCATCCTTTCCCGTTGCTGTCAGGTGTCCGTTGATCGCGTCTATCTCTCCCGGTGTTACACCAGCGGCTTTTATCGCCTCACGGATACAGCGCTGAACGGCGGTACTGTTTGGCGCGGTCATAGACCCATCTCCCCTTTGTGCGCCGGAGTTCATATGTCCGCCCAGTACTTCCGCATAAATAGTAGCGCCACGCTCCAATGCACTGTCCAGTGATTCGAGTACCAACGCTCCTGCGCCGCTACCGGGTACAAAGCCACTGGCGGAAGCGCTCATGGGACGGGAACCGGCAGCCGGATTATCATTGTGTTTAAACGTGCATACTTTGAGTCCGTCGAAACCGCCCCATATGTAAGGACCTGCATCGCTGGTACTGCCAGCCAGTATGCGTTCGGCATGCCCATACCGTATACGGTCATACGCCATCAGCACACTTTCTGCTCCTGTAGCACAGGCAGAAGAATTGGTGGTTACCTGGTTAGCCAGGGCCAGCTTTCCTCCCAGCCACGCACTAATGCCGCTGGCCATGGTTTGCGGCACTACTGTGCTGCCCAGGCGGCGTACCTGCATGTCATCCACTTTATAGATCGCTTCCCGCAATTTATCGACTCCTGCAGATCCTGCTCCGAAAATAGTACCGCTGTCCCAGTCGGGCGGCACATCGGCGCCTGCTGGTAATTGTGCATCTTTCCAGGCGTCCATACCGGCAATCAGCCCGTACAGGATACCGTTACTATTGAAGTTCCTGAGTTCCAGAGGGTCCAGGTATTGGAGCTGCACACTCTCCGGTACTTCCGGTTTCCCTGCTATCTGGCAGGAGAACTGTAATGCCGCCAGCTCCGCAATATGGCGGATGCCGGAAGTACCTGTTTTGATCGCTTCTGTAAAAGCGGGGATACCAACGCCGTTAGGAGCGGCTACTCCCAGGCCGGTCACAACAACTCTTTTATTCATGTGGTTTCGTAATGATCATTCCGGCAATAGTGCCACTGCACACATCCTCTGCTGCTTCATTTTTCAGTGTGACCCTGCACTTCAGTTTACCAAAACGGAAATACACTTTCTCCGCATATACTGTCACTTTCTCACCAGGGAACACAGGGCGCAGGAATTCTATTTCTGTGGATGTCAGACCGAAGGTCATATTTCCCTCCAATACTTCATCGCCCAAGAGATAAATGCCGAGGCAAACCAGTCCGGTCTGCGCCATCACTTCAGTGAGCAGTACGCCCGGGGTAATGGGATAACCTTTGAAATGTCCTTTATAACAATCCATGTCTTGCCTGAAAGTAAAGTGTCCCTGCACTTTCTCACTATCGATATGGTCCAGTCCATCCACAAAAAGGAAAGGCGGGGCAAAGGGCAATTTCTGAAGGATCTCTTGTATTGTCATGCCTGGCTGATATGTTCACCGCCATTCACCGGTATCACTGCACCGTTGATCCATGCCGCTTCATCTTTGCATAAAAGGTAAACGGCATTGGCTATATCTTCCGGTGTGGTGAGACGTTGAAAGGGATTACGTTGTTTAGTATATGTAATGATATCTTCACTACCAGGGATCATTTGCATGGAACGGGTCACTGTTACCCCTGCCTGTATGCAGTTAGCCCTGAGGCCCAGAGGTGCAAATTCCAGCGCTATATTACGGCTGATCGCTTCCAGCGCAGCCTTTGCGGCTGCTACTGCCGCGTAATGCTTCCATGCCTTGCTGCTGCCTTCACTTGTGAAAGAAAGCACCCTGGCATCCGGTGCAAACAATTGCTGCTGTACAATGGCCTGTGTCCAGTCATACAGGCTAACGGCCATACTGTCTATCGTAATGTGAAAATCATCATTACTTAGTATTGCATCGTCTTCACTGTGCATAGCTTTCAGATTACCTTTAGCGATACTATGCACAAGCGCCCTGATACGGCCATTCGCGCCCATTGCAGTTTTCAGTGCTGCGAGCACTGTATCACGCTTACCGGCGCTCATAGCATCTGTATTAAATGCAACTACCTGAACGCCGTTAGACCTGATCGCGTCAAGATCCTTATTGATACGCTCCATTTCCACCCGGGGATCTCTGTGTACAATACAGATGTTCATGCCATGCAACGCCAGCTTACGGGCCGCAGCCAGACCTAATCCGCTGCCGCCTCCCAGTATCAACGCCCAGTAATGATGTGTTGCAAATTCCTTTACCATTGTAATAATATTCGCTGTGCGGAAAAGCCGGGGCCAAAACTCAGCATCAGTCCCTTTTCTCCTGCCGGCACACCTCTGTCCATAAAACGCTCAAGTACATATAACACGGTGGCGCTGGACATATTGCCGTATAAACGTAAGACTTCTTTTGTATCGTCAATATTCTTTCCCATTTCACTGAACAGCTGTTCTACGGTCTGAATGATCTTTTTTCCTCCGGGATGGAAGATCAAGTGATCAACATCTTCTATGCGGTAACCATGTTTATCGAGGAAAGGGTGTATAATAGCCGGAAAATGGGCCGCGATCGTATCAGGCACCTCAACATCCAGCACCATCTGCAAACCGCTATTGGTGAGCTTAAAACCCATCATATGCTCGGCCTCATAGAAGTGGTACATTCCTTCGGCCAGGATCTCAGGGCCATTATCGTCTTCATGTGAGGAAAGGATCGCACAGGCGGCGCCATCACCGAAAATAGCCGCACTTACGACATTCGGCATGGAGTAATCTTCCAGCTGAAAGGTAGCTGTGGGCGATTCGATTGCGATCACGGCAGCCCTTTTACCAGGATTCACCTCCAGGAACTTCTTCGCGTAGATCATACCTGAAATACCTGCTGCACATCCCATTTCGGTGACCGGTAAGCGAATGATATCCTGGCGCAACTGCAAACGGTTGATCAGGTATGCGTCCATCGAAGGGATCATGATGCCGGTACAGCTAACAGTGATAATATAATCAAGGCTTTCCGCTTCCAGACCTGCCTTTTCAAGTGCACTTACCAGGCATTGTTCACCCAGTTTGATCACTTCTCTTACATAAATGTCGTTCTTTTCTTCAAAGGATGTATTCGTAAAAACCTCTTCAGGGCTCATGATGGAATAACGCCTGTCAACCGCTGCATTCTCAAAGATCTTTTTAACTTTTCTTGCAAAACGGTCTTCCTGGCCTGACAACCAGATATCAAGAAAAGGCATGATCTCTTCCGTGCTTCTGGTATATGGAGGTAAGGCTTTCGATACTGCTGTTATTTTAACGCTCATACATTAGTAATTATCCACTGATAACGGAAAGCCCATTTCCATTTGAGTGTATATTGATTGAAATTTAATTTCTGTGACAGTTCTTCTATTTCTTTTCTTTTGAAACCCCGCAGGATGGATACCAGTCCATCTTCCTTCGCCATCTTTCCCATTCCCGTTAACAGGCTGAAAACCTGAAATAAGCGGTAAGCAAGTGCGCATCTGTGCAGATCATTGATAACAATTCCGATAGTGGAATTCCGGCGAAAAAGTGACATCAGCTTCATGATCTGCCGGTCTTCAAAATGGTGCAGTGTGAGTGTGCATAATACGATATCAAAGTGCATTTCCCTGAACCTTCCATCCAGAATATCCATACAATAGTAAGTGATTTCCGGGTATTGTGACGATAAAACGGCAGCATAACCAGCGGTGTACTCATTGGCGTCAATACCTGTGAGTTTCACCCTCCAGCCTCTCTTCCTCGCCTTTCTTGCCAGTGCACGCAGCATATCGCCATTACCACAGCCCACGTCAGCGATCGTCACTTCCTTTC
This sequence comes from uncultured Flavihumibacter sp., assembly GCA_902168105.1. GTDB lineage: Bacteria > Bacteroidota > Bacteroidia > Chitinophagales > Chitinophagaceae > Chitinophaga. The sequence continues at coordinate 26,251 of CABHOY010000089.1, read as the reverse complement.
CGGACGGCACATTCTCCATCAGCATACTAATCGCTTCGAGCGTGACGTTATTTCCGCCCAGTAACTGGTTGACCTGCGCTATCTGCTCCAGCGTGCTCCTGAGCGTTTCTCCCTCCATCCGGAGGTCATCCATGATCTCGGGAGCAAGGGTCCTCTGACTGGTCTTGACGAACATACTAGTTTATAATTTAAAAGGTTTTCCGTGTGTCTGCCGGATTATCACCGGCAATAGTGCAGGGAAAAGCACAAGACCACTCATAATACCGGCTGCCAGCTCCTGTTTCCGGAAAACGGCCGACAGCACTTTGCCCGCCTGCATCCGTTTACTGAACTCCCTTTTCCAGGCCCTGACGTAGTTCCTTTCCATTTCCTGCCTGGAAGACAGATGGCCCGAAACGAAAGACAATAACTGCTCCGCAGCGATCTTTGCACTATGAATAGCCATTGCCATGCCGTTTCCGCAAAGCGGATGAATAAGACCGGCGGTATCGCCTGTCATAAGGATATGGTTATCGACCTTTTGCTTTTCTGCGAACGATACCTGACTGATGGTCAGCGGCCGCTCAAATAGCGGCTTGCTATGTTCCAGCACGTCCTTCAGCTGCGGGTTCCGGTACAGTACCTCCTGCTGGTGGGCCGTTATATTCTTAAACTGCCGGAATGTATCGTAACTGACGAGGTAACAGATGTTGATGATATTATTCTCCACTTTGGACACCCCACAGTACCCACCCATAAAATTATGTAGTGCTACTAACCCGTCGGGAAAATCGCCTTCGTAATGGCTTTTGACAGCCAGCCAGGGCGATCTTTGGGTAGAGAAATCACGGATCAGCTGCTGGTCCAGCGCCGACCGCTTTCCATATGCCCCGATCACGAAACGGGCAGTTAGTTGTAGCATGCCGGTTGTAAGCACTCTAAACCCGTCATTTTGAAAAGAGATATCATCTACCGTATCCTCAAGTACTATTCCCCCTGCCGCTACTACCCGCTGCATCAGGAACTGGTCCAGCGCATACCGGCTGATGCCAAATCCGCCCAGTGGCAGCTGTGCCTCCACGCTCTTACCAGAAACCGCCGATACCCTGACCCTGCTGATCCTGGCAGGGCTTAGAACGCCCGGATCAGCCCCCAGCCACTGCAGGTACGGCAATACCTCGTTAGAGATGTACTCTCCGCACACCTTATGCCTCGGGAAAGGATATTTTTCGATGACCGTAACGCGCAGCCCTGCACGTAATAAGTGCAACGCCCCGGTTAGGCCGGCTAATCCTCCTCCTACAATTATGACATCCGCATCAGGCATTTTTAACTAATTGATTTTCTGCATCTGAACGTTCAAGATCAAACTATATGTTGCAACAAGTGTACGTTATTTTCCTGAAATGAGAAACCGCACTATATATGAATACGTAATTTTTGCCCCGTCGGAACGATTGTCTTACTATTTTTTTTATTAGCACGTACCGAAGGTATGTGAAAGCGCAGTAGATTAACTGTTTCTCATTTTACATACGTGTGTAGATAAGCTTTCCCTTTTGTTTGTGCCATAAATCTGTTCCCGGTGAACATACATAGTGGCGTAATCTTTGGACACATTCCCTGTACCATCGTTTGTAATTTATTACTTCACAAAACTATTCCACATGCAAAAGTCAAACACCAAACAGCAGCCGTCTGATGAAAAAGATCCATTGAATGCACGGCTGGCTGAAGACCAGGAAAATACTGACGAAATAAATGATGTAGACAATGATGCTGATCTGGAAGGAGACGAAGAGGAAGAGGACGAATCAGATGACACGCCAGAGCTGGATGAAGAAGATCTTGAAGAAAATGACCTTTCAGAAGATGAAGCAGACGACGTTCAGTGGGACCCTTCCAAAGAAAACTCTTAAGTAGTGTGACTTATTAACGCTGCGACAAACAGGGCAATAACGAACGGTTCGTTTATTGCCCTGTTTACTGGACCATATCACCTTTGTATATTGAAAAATCCATTCTGTTATGTACACACTCGGTATTAATGCTGCTTTTCATGACTCAGCAGCATGTCTTGTAAAAGACGGTCAACTTATAGCAGCGGCGGAAGACGAGCGCTTCACGCATGTTAAACACGGTAAAAGACCCATTCCTTTTTCTGCTTACGAACTGCCATATCATGCAATTGATTATTGTCTTAAAAGCGCCAACATTCACCTTGGCGACGTCGATCATATTTCTTACTCATTCGACCCGTTTATCCTCTTACCAGAAGAAGATGCAGACAAGAGTCTCATAGATATTCCATTACGGCAACCATCGCAATTTATACCGGAGAAATGGGTATCTCCCTGGGACCCTCTGTTTCTTTCTGCTATTGTCAATGCTCCCGGTCAGCTGACCGATGGCTATCCTCACCACCTGCAAAAGCGTTTCAACGGCGCAAACTTCCATAATGACCAATGGCATTTTGTGGAACATCATCTGTGTCATGCTGCCAGCGCGTTCCTACCGTCTCCCTTTCATGAAGCGGCAGTAATGACGATGGATGGACGTGGCGAAAAAGCAACCACTACATTCAGTGTGGGCAAAGGCAATAACCTGGACCGCATCAGTCAGGTGAACATGCCCCATTCGCTGGGACTGTTATATGAGAAAGTAACAACACACCTCGGCTTCCTCCATTCTTCCGACGAGTACAAAGTAATGGCGCTGGCATCTTACGGTAAACCTGAATTTGTCAATGCCTTCAGATTCATAATCAGCCTGTCTGACAATGGCGAGTATTCCATAAACGACGAACAGATGACGGAGCTGCTGGGGCCTGCCAGGAAGAAAGGGGATGAATTCACGGCGCATCACTTTAATATAGCGCATTCCTTACAAGCCGTATTACAGGAGTCCGTCCTGCAGATCAGCGAGTGGCTGCAAAAAAGGACGGGCGCTGACAATCTCTGTTTTGCCGGAGGTGTTGCACTCAACTGTGTACTGAATGCCCGTATCAGGGATGCCGGTATCTTCAAAAACATATGGGTACAACCCGCATCAGGCGATGCGGGCACGGCACTGGGTGCCGCACTGTGGACTGACGCCACCCTTCGTAACAGCCAGGAAAAGGCCTTTCAGATGGACCATGCTTACTGGGGTCCCGAGTATAATGACGAAGAGATCAAAACATTCCTCGACTGGACAAAAACGTCTTATCGTCAAATGGAAAACGTAGCAGTAGAAACGGCTGAATTGCTGGCACAGGACAAGATCATCGGTTGGTACCAGGGAAGGATGGAATTTGGCCCACGTGCTTTAGGCAGCCGTTCTATCCTTGCTTCGCCTATCTCTGCCGATATGCAGGCACGCCTCAATGAGGTGAAAGACAGGGAAGACTTCCGCCCCGTAGCGCCGGTAGTATTAGAAGAAGTAGCCCCCGAATGGTTTGAAGGTGCACACTTCTCTCCTTTCATGCTTTTCGTATACGATGTTAAGCCCGATAAAAAAGACAAGATACCGGCAGTTACACATGTGGATGGCACTGCGCGTATACAGACTATCAACAGGAGCCAGCATAGCAGGTACTATGACCTGTTGCACGCATTCTATGAAAAAACAGGCGTGCCGGTGCTGATCAATACATCATTCAATACGCTCGGCAAACCCATTGTTTGTACACCGCGCGATGCTGTTGAATGCTTCTGGTCATCGCCGTTTGATGCTTTGGTAATAGGTTCTTTCCTCATACAAAAATAACCAGCTTATGGAGAAAAAAATCACAGTGGTTATTCCCTCTTATCAGCGCCCGGAGCTATTGTCCCGTTGTTTGAGAGCACTGGAAGACCAGGAGTTTGACAAGAGCGCATTTGAGGTGATCGTGGTCAGTGACGGGCCGGACAAATATACCTGTCAACTGGCTTGCAGCTGGAAATATGCAGGCCTGATAGACGTAAGATATCTCGCCCTGCCAAAAAGGAAAGGTCCGGCGGCAGCCAGGAATGCCGGCTGGCGTGCTTCTGACGCCCCCATGATCGCGTTTACGGACGATGATACCATACCTGACCCGTACTGGCTGCAATCCATCTGGCATGCATGGAAGGGGGAACCTGCTATTGTCTTTACCGGACAAGTTATTGTTCCTTTAAAAGGACGCCCGACCGACTACGAATGGAATACGGCTCAACTGGAAAAAGCAGAATTCGTCACCGCCAACTGTGCCTGTACGAGAGCGGCACTGGAGCAGGTGAACGGTTTTGATGAATCTTTTGAAGCTGCGTGGCGGGAAGACAGTGATCTTGAGTTTAGACTGTTACAGCAGCATATTCCTATTTACCATCTTAAAAACGCTATCGTGCTGCATCCTGTACGTAAGGCCGGCTGGGGTGTCAGTATCCGGGAACAACGGAAAAACATTTTCAATGCACTGCTGTATAAGAAGTTCCCCAGGCTTTACAGGGAAAAGATCCAATCCAAACCTACCTGGAATTATTATCTCATGATCTGCTGTTTCATACTGGGTGTCATTTTCGCGCTGAATGAAGCATACACAATATCCACTGTGTTATTTGGCGCATGGTTATTGATGATCGGTTTGTTTGCGGGAAGGCGGTTAAAACATAGGTCGCATACCACTTCACATGTGTTTGAAATGATCGTTACATCAGCAGCCATACCTTTTGCAGCCACTTACTGGAGTTTGTACGGGGCATGGCGCTATAAAGTACTTTACCTGTAAATGATGCATGAATCAATTCGTAAAATTGCGGTCTTCCGCGCGCTACAATTAGGAGATATGTTATGTACGGTGCCGGCATTGCGGGCATTACGTACTGCATTTCCGGAAGCGCATATCACCCTGCTGGGATTGCCCTGGGCGGCGTCTTTCGTGGAGCGCTTCTCCAGACACCTGGATGCGTTCGTACATTTCCCCGGTTATCCCGGCTTGCCGGAGCAACTGGTGGTACCTTCACAGTTCCCGCCATTTCTGGCGGCTATGCAGGAACAACAATTTGACCTGGTATTGCAGATGCAGGGTAATGGTTCTATCGTGAACCCCATGATCGCGTTAATGGGTGGACGATATACGGCCGGTTACTGGCGACAGGAAGACGGTTGCCCGGATGCCGGCCTTTTTCTCGAATACCCTGAGGATGTATCGGAAATAGAACGACATCTTCTGTTAATGGAATACCTGAATATTCCCCGACAGGGCTCACACCTGGAGTTTCCTATTACAGCAAAAGACATGGACGATTTTAATACACTGGACCTGCCGCTGGAAGCACAGGAGTACCTGTGTGTACATCCGGGATCGAGAGGAAGCTGGCGCCAATGGCCGCCGCATATGTTTGCGGCTATGGCAGATGAATTTGCGGAGAAGGGGTGGAAAATAGTACTGACAGGCACTAAAGATGAACGTCCCCTTGCGGAAACAGTAGCTGGACTTATGAAACATACATCGATCAATACAGCCGGTCTGACTACACTAGGCAGTCTGGGAGTACTGATCAAAAATGCCCGTGCACTTTTATCTAATTGTACCGGCGTGTCACATATGGCGGCAGCATTTGAAACTCCCAGTGTGATCATCAGTATGGATGGAGAACCTACGCGTTGGGCGCCACTGAACAAACAATTACATTATACAATTGACTGGACGACTGAACCCGATTATGAGATCGTATTAAGACAAGGTATGCGGCTCCTCCAAGCTACCTGAAGATGTTGCTGTCAGTTCAAGCAGGGCCCTGGTCACGTCAACTATATTATCAGGCGTAGCCCGTGGCAGATCTTCCGTAGAAAAAGACCTGTATACATATTTCACTACTTCGTTCCTGCTTTGCAAAGAGGCAGGAACATCGAAGTATAAAACCATACTGGCAACACGCCATGGAGTATGCTGTGGATTCGTTAACGCGTATAATACCAGCACAGGCGTTTGCACTGCCGAAGCAATATGGATAGTGCCGGTATTAACGGAAAGTAACAAGGGAGCATGTTTTATCAGAACGATCAGTTCTTCCAGGTTGAACAATCCCGCACCAGAAAACGCACAACTACCGATTCCTTTCACTATTTTTTGAGCTTCGCCTATATTGTTCTTACCTGTGATGAGCAGCTGACAGCCTGTTGCCGCAATTATGTTCCTGCCTGCACTGATCCAATCCTCCATAGGATACTTCCGTTTTTCCTCAGAGACTTCCGGATGTAATATGATCCATGGTTTCTGCGGATCTATTCCCAGCTGCGACAGTTTTTCTCTTACGTCCGGCCACAATGTTACACTTGTCTGAATACTCAGATGAAGATCTCTCGTAATAGCGCCTACGTGTGCAACCAGTTCAAGATCACGTATCACCTGATGCCTGATGAAAGTATAGGGTTCTTCGTCAGGCACCCAATGGGTTAGTAACTGATAAGGATTCTCCCGGCAATAAGCAAGTCTCAATGGTATTTCCGCCAGGTATGCCAGCATGATGGAAGGCATAGGGTTCTGACTATATACAGTGAAGATAACAGCTGCGTCAAACTTGTAACTTTTCAGGCGTTCCGCAAGTTGGCTAAACTCTTGCGCATCGGGTGTTCCGTTTGTTTGTACCCACGGTACGTCAAATACAACAGCGTCGTCAATTTCCGGTATTTGCGGCACCGCCGCCGCCCCTAACGATGAAACGAGTACGGTAATATGACAGTTAAATGTTTGCTTTAAGGCCCTGATCGCGGGTGTGCTCATTAACAGGTCGCCTATGTTATCCGGCCGTATACACAATATATGACGGCAATCCTTCCATTCATTTTCCATTATGCCTCCGCTACTTTTAAAGCAGGTGTTGTGTAAATACGTTTAATGATCAGCGTAGTTGAACGGTCAGGTACGAGTGGTAACAATACCACTTCTCCTCCAAATTCTTCTACTGCTGCTGCTTCCGGCAGGGACTCCCTGCTATAGTCGCCACCTTTCGCAAAAATGGAGGGCCTGACGATACGGATCAGTGACTCCGGTGTATCGTCCATCTCGTTGCCGAATGAAATAACGTGTCCGACAGCGCCAAGTCCTGCTAATACCTGCACACGGTCGTTCAGGCTGTTGATAGGCCGGTCCTCTCCTTTTAAACGTTTGATACTCTCATCTGTATTGACACCCACAATGAGTATATCACCGAGGGATGCCGCCCTTTCCAGGTAACTGACATGCCCACTGTGCAGGATATCGAAACACCCATTGGTGAACACGATCTTTTTACCCTGCGCTTTATACATTTCACAAAGCGCTTCCAGTTCTTCCTGGTCAGGGATGTATTTGTCCTTCATAGAAAAGTAAGCGATCAACTCTGACTGTTTGCAGTAAGCGGTATTGCTTTTCCCGATAGCTACCGACGCTGCAACGCCTGCTATTTCAGCGGCAGCCGGTGCACTTGCACCTGCCAGACTGGCCAGTGTAAAGGCGCTCATGTAAGTATCGCCGGCACCGGATACGTCCCGGTTATTGACAGGACGTGCTCCAACATGGCAAAGCAATTTATCTTCCCCGAAGATGAGCGCTCCTTCCTCATCCAATGTTACGGCTGTGATAGCGGCCCCCGTAATGGCGTATACTGCCTGCCCCATTTCTTCCAGCTGTTGGGCTTTAGAACATTGCTGTTCCGGCAGTTCCAGCATTGCCATCATCTCTTTATAATTAGGTTTCGCAAGTGCTGGCTGTAAACTTTTATACTGTTGCAGCTTTTTCGCATCTACAGCAATGAACTTCCTGTGCTGTTCATTTAACCGTTGCAACGCGGCAATGATACGCGGCGTCATCACACCCTTATTATAGTCGGCGATCACGATCGCATCGTGCAGCGGGAACTCCCTTTCCAGTACTGCTATGAATTGCGCTTCACAATATTCGTCCAGTGGTACCTCCGTACCTTCATCGTACCTGGTCAGCAGTTGTTGTCCGGCTATCACACGTGTTTTTATCATTGTTGTCCGGCGTTCACAGCGTACCACCTCGTCCCTGATACCTTCCTTCTTCAACAGGTCGCTGGCCAGTTCTGCTCCATAGTCATTTCCTACCAGGCTGACAAAAGTTACTGTTGCGCCCAGCTGACGCAGGTTAACAGCGGTATTGGCTCCTCCTCCGAGCATGGAGGTATGTGAACTGATATCTACCACGGGCACCGGCGCTTCCGGCGATAATCGTGTACTGGCGCCCCGCAGGTAAGTGTCGATCATCAGATCGCCCAACACCAGTACAGCAGGCTGCATAAAGGTCTTAATCAACGTTTGATATATAAGCTCCATGTTTCAGATTTTCCGTTGAATGATTTAGAATATGCCGGGCAGCCTCCGGCAGGTTTTCCGCTATATATACAGGTTTATTCAGCGTATTCATTTCCCAGACGGTTTCATTTCCGTTATTCAGCAATATTGACTTGCAGCCGGCACGGTTTCCCGCTTCGACATCATTCAAAATATCACCTATCATCCATGACCCTGGGAGATATACATTCAGTTCTGCGGCAGCCTGCAGTATCATACCGGGCAATGGTTTCCGGCATCCACAGCTGACCGCGTACTGTACTATTTTTCCCGCAGGATGATGTGGACAGTAATAAAAACCGTCCAATGAAATATCTGCTTCATGCAGTAATTCCCTTACTCTCGCACTAACCGGTTCCATTTCGTCTTCTTTGAAATAACCATGCGCAATACCAGCCTGATTGGACACAACGATCAGTGAATACCCTTCTTCCTGCAGCAGGCGTAATGCTTCTACAGCACCATATTCCAGTACGATCTTGTCCGGATCTGCATTATAAGGCACGTTAGTGATCAATGTTCCATCCTTGTCTATGAATACTGCCTTTTTCATAAGGAAATACTTTGCGCTGTTTCAAAGTCTGTGGGACGGGCGATAACATTACTCCCGATAATACGTTCATATGCGGCCTGCATATCTCTCGCAACAAGCTCCCATGTGAATAGCTTATTCACTCTTCTGATCGCGTTGTTACTCATTTCCCGTAATACTCCCGGTGAGCGGAATAATGCAGTGATCTTACGGGCGAGCGCGTCTGGATCTTTAGGAGGCACCAATGCGCCTGTTTGTCCGTCTGCTACACTGAACTTAATTCCTCCCACATTGCTACCTATCACCGGCGTGCCACATGCCATGGCCTCTAATGGCGTGATGCCAAAAGGTTCATACCAGGGAGTAGTAATAAAAAGATCAGCTGCAGCATAATAATATTTCAATTCCTGCCTTGACTTTTGACCGGCGAAATACACTTTATCGCCAACCTTTAATTCGCGGGCCAGTTGTTGCAATCGCGCCAGTTCGGCCGCCGTATCGGCATCTCCACCCACAATGAGCAGCCTTACTTTGGTATCACCGTTCTTCACTTTGGCTAATGCGGCTATTACATTGTCCACACCCTTCCTTGGCACCATACGTCCCAGCTGTAACAGTATTCTTTCATTATAAGGCAATCCCAGTAAAGAGCGGGCCATTGACTTGTTCAAAGGATACAGCTCCTCCGTATTAACCCCACACGGAATGATAGTGATCTTTTCAGCAGGTGCATGATAGTACTTCATGAGATCTTCCCTGTCCTGCGGACATTCGGCAATGATCAGGCTTGCTTCTTTCACTGCCTGTTCCTCAATAGCGATCCGTTCTTCCGGGAAGCGGTCATTACTACCCTGGTGAATACGACGGATATGGCCCAATGCGTGAAAGGTAACTACGAAAGGCACTCCCAGTATTGCTTTAAGTTCCATCGCGACCCATGCCGACATAAAGAAATTGGCATGTATCAGTTCATAAAACAGTTGTTCCTGTACCATGAACCGTATCATATCTGCTTTGAAAGCAGGCATGTACTGCAGCAATGTTTCTTTTGGTATATCTTCCGGTGGTCCGGCATTCACGTGAATGATCCTGATATTGTTGCTGAAGGTTACTACTTCCGGCAGCTCCCTTTCTTCTCTTCTCGTAAAGATGTCAATCTGGAATCCCTTCGCGGCCAGCTGCCTGGCTACTTCTCCCACATAGACATTCTGTCCGCCCGCATCTGCGCCTCCCAGGGCCGCCAATGGAGAGGCATGCTCACTGATGAAAGCAATCCTTCTTCCCATATACTTATTTTTAGATCAGATATCACTGGCAATAGTGTTGTCAGACTCTATTGCCTGCTTTCCAAATAGTTGGTCATTATAAATTATCTCATTGATGTTTCCGTTGCATACGGTATGGAAAAGTCTTTCCCAGTCTGCCGTAAAGCGGTTTATATTAAACCTTTTCATTGCTGTGGCCCTCGCGGCCTCTCCCATTTGTGCAGCCAGTTCAGGCTCGTTCAGCAGGAGCTTCATCTTTTTAATAAGATAATTGACATCTGTGTGTATGAATCCGCTCTTACCATTTTCAATGACTGTTACCAGTTCGGTAGTAGCCAGTCCGACAACGGGCATGCCCTGCATCATCGCTTCACAAACGGCAAGTGCAAGACTGGTATGTCTTACAGGATGGAAATAAAACCTGTACCTGCTTCTGAAGGAAGGTAACTGCGGATGTAATATTTCTCCCAGCCCTTCTTCTCCGTTCCCCATGCCTACGAGATCAACAGGCAGTATATTACGCACCTGCTGATAGATATCCCAGCCAAGTCCTCTGCCGCGTTGAGGCAAATGATTGATCGTAACAAGTCCTTTGGCTAATTCTCCCGTGTAAGGGATATCAGGCGTATTCACACCATGTTCGATAACAGTGGCAGGTGTGCGGTTATTATCCCACATCAGCCGGTTATAATGGGTTACATGTACCAGGCAAATACGGCGGTCGTTTACAACATGTCTTGTAGTAACAGGGTTTTTTGCGGGCGTGTTATGCTCCAGATAAATTCTCGGCAGCCTGCGTTGCGCGGGTGAGAGTACTTCATACTGATCCACCAGGTAATCTTTAGTAGATTGATAAACGATCACATCGAAATCGAAATCCTTTACCATCTTCACAGGAATTTCATGCACGTTATTACCGAATGGAAATGTTTTTCCTTTACCATAATATCCGGGTGTCCGTTGCTCGTTGACAGGAATATAGATGTCATAATTGCCCTGCGACAGGTAATATAGGTAGCTTCCATGTATATGCCAGGTAAATATCTTAAGCCGTGGCTTTTGCTGCGTAGTCGTCATTATATATAATTAATAGGATTGACAGTGGTAACAGATTTTCTTAGTGACCCCACAATGTGTCTTATGCTATTCGTCGACATTCTCTCAATAACTCCAAGATGGTACAAATGCAAGATCAATAAACAAACCAAACATGGCCTGCCGGAAATAATTGATTTTAGACGATTATTTCCACTATTAAGGATTGAATGTAAGTGCCGCACAGAAGCGCTTACACGGCGAACGCTGCCGGGTTGCAAAGAAAAACTGCTGTTATAACCATGGTGCAACAAACGCTGTACCCCAATTGCCCCAAGAGTTCTACACTTAAGGTAACCTGTTCACGTTTCAAAGAATGCATATATATCCCATGTTTGAGAATGGCCATGGCACGATTTTCCACGCATATATATTTTATCTGCAACTTTTCTTATCAGTAAATTTTCATCTTATGAAAGCAGCCGTATTCCATAAAATCGGAGACATTAGTGTTGACAATGTACAGGACCCCCGTATTGAACACCCGGAAGACGCCATCGTAAAAGTCACGTCCACCGCTATTTGCGGCTCAGATCTTCATATTTATGATGGCTTCTTTCCTCAATTGAAAGACCAGGTAATGGGACATGAGTTCATGGGCATTGTGGAAGAAACAGGCCCGGGTGTTTCGAAGATCAAAAGAGGCGATCGTGTAGTGGTACCTTTCCCTATTGCATGTGGACACTGTTTTTTCTGCGATCATGAATTGCCTACTCACTGCGAGAATAGCAATGTGGAGAACTATGGTCCGCAGGGAGACATGACTTCCGGCAAAGGTGGTGGTCTGTTCGGATACACTGATCTGTATGGCGCTTATGCCGGTGGTCAGGCTGAATACGCGCGCGTGCCGTTTGCTAATTTCGGCCCACGGGTAGTGCCTGATAATCTGACTGACGAGCAGGTCTTATTCCTTACTGATATCTTCCCTACGGGTTGGTCTTCCATTGACTGGGCGCAGCCCAAAGGTGGCGAAACGGTTGTTATCTTCGGTTCCGGTCCTGTGGGACTGATGGCGCAGAAGTCTGCCTGGCTGCAGGGCGCTGGTCGCGTAATCGCTGTGGATCCATTGCCTTATCGCCTTGATATGGCGAGAAATGTTAACCGTGTAGAGACGATCAATTCTTCTGAAGTAGATGCGGTGCAAACGATCTACGATCTTACACAGGGCCGTGGCGCTGACATCTGTGTTGATGCTGTCGGCATGGAAGCAGACAGGAGTTTCTTTGAGAAAGTGAAAGCGGTTGTTAACTTCGAGAAGGGTACACCGAAGGTGATGGAAGATTGCTTTAAGGCTGTTCGCCGGGGAGGTACTGTAACAATTGTTGGTGTTTATGGCAGTCCGTATGATAACTTTCCTGTACAACGCATCTTCGATAAAGGTATTACTATTAAGACCGGTCAGGCGCCGGTGCAGAAGTACATTGATCATCTGATCTCATTAGTGTCTTCCGGGAAGGTCACTTTAGATGATATTATCACGCATAAATTGCCGCTCTCAGCTGCAAGCAATGCGTATGATATTTTTAAGAAGAAAGAGGATAATTGTGTGAAGGTGATATTGCAGCCCTGGTCTTAGCAAATGGTTTGGGTAGCAGGTTCGCATTAAGATCAATTACAACCAGCTGTTCTTAAGACGAGCGGACAACAGGCATGCTAATTGATTCATTTACAGCGAACCAAACTGCAATAACATGATACAGAGAGATGGCGCACTCACCAGTTTATGGCAAGGGAATACAGCTCCTTATATAGTGGAGAACCGGCCTGATAAAAACATCGTTTACGACGTGATCATTGTGGGGGGTGGCATCACGGGCATCAGCACAGCCTTATTGTTGCAGGAGGCAGGTAAACAATGCCTGGTACTTGAAGCCGCAGAGATCGGCTATGGTACAACTGGTGGTACGACTGCACACCTGAACACTTTACTGGACGTTCCTTATTACGTTATTGCAAAGAACTTCGGAGAAGAAAATGCCGCACATGTAGCGGAGGCGGCTGCTGCCGCCCTCAGACTGATAAAAGATAATGTGCAACGTTTCGATATAGACTGTGGATTTACGGAAGCAGATGCATATCTTTTTGCACAGGATGAAGAACAGGAAAAAGAACTTGAGAAGATCCGTGATACTTCGGCAAAGGCGGGGCTGGATATCATCTATGTAGACGGAACGCCTGTTCCCGTTCCTTATACAAAGGCCGTGCGTGTCAAGGGACAGGCGAAATTCAGTCCATTGGAATATGTACATGGTATTGCAAAGGCTTTTGAAGCTGCCGGTGGCGTCATTGCGCAAAACTGTAAAGTCATTAATACAAGCAGGGAGAATACACTGAAGGTTGAAACAAACGCCGGTGTCTTCTCCGCTGTTGATCTCATTTATGCTACACACATTCCTCCGGGTATCAATCTCCTGCATTTACGTTGCGCTCCTTACAGAAGTTATGCTATGGCGGTTACACTGCAAGATGATGCTTACCCTGAAGAATTGAGTTATGACATGTATGATCCTTACCATTACTACCGCACCCAGGTAGTTAAAGGAGAAAAATATCTTATTGTGGGCGGTGAAGACCATAAGACAGGCATGGAAGCGAATACTGAAAAGTGCTTACAAAGATTGGAAAGCCATGTCAGAAAGTACTTTCCAGTGAAAGAAATTGCTTATAAATGGTCTTCCCAATATTTTGAACCTGCAGATGGTTTGCCATATATCGGATATCTTCCCGGCGCAGAAGATCATATATTCGTTGCTACCGGTTATGGCGGTAATGGTATGACCTATAGTTCTGTTGCGGCTTTGCTGCTTAAGCAGATCATCCTCCAGGAAAAACCTGCGCTTGAAAAACTATTTGATCCTAACAGGATAAAACCCATCGCCGGATTTACCAACTTCGTCACACATAATACAGATGTTATCAAGGAGTTTTTCGGTAAACTGTTCTCAGGTGAAGAAATCACCCAGCTTGCTGAACTGGCTCCCGGAGAGGGGAAGCTGGTAGAGTACCACGACCGAAAAATTGCGCTGTACAAAAATGAGGAAGGCCGCCTGTATGCACTCAATCCAAATTGTGCGCATATGAAATGTGATGTTAAGTGGAACCAGGCGGAGAGATCATGGGATTGCCCCTGCCACGGCGCCCGGTACAATTATGATGGCAAAGTGATGACAGGTCCGGCAGACAGTGATCTTGAAGGGCTGGTATTGAGTTAAGCGAGCTTTCGAGATCATTAAGTTAGAGAAAAGAAATTTCATGAGATCATCTGAAAAGAGATCAACGAGAAGAGTGAAGAAAAAGAAATGATATATGATTGACTACGGTTATGATATCGATACAATAAACAGTATTTCCGACATCCTTAAGCAAAAATATGAAACGCTGGCTGTGGCAGAAAGTGTAACTGCCGGTCAGCTACAAGTAGCGTTCTCTCTCGCGGAAGGTGCTACACAGATCTTCCAGGGAGGTATTACCGCGTATAATATCGGGCAAAAGTCACGGCACCTGCTCATAGATCCTATTCATGCCGGGAATCATAACTGCGTGTCGGAGAAAGTAGCGGACCAGATGGCGGCGCAGGTGGTTGCGCTCTTTTCAGCAGACTGGGGCATTTCAATTACCGGCTATGCTTCTCCTGTCCCGGAACAGAACATCCATGACTTATTTGCCCATTATGCTATTTATTACAGGAATAAGTGCGTAAAACATGAACGCATTACTTCACCCAATAATGATGTATTAACAGTGAGGCTGCATTTTGCCAATACGGTATTAAGAAAGTTCCACGAGGCCTGTCGGCAGATCGGTATCTGATGCAGTACGTGGAATAATCTTTGTGGCTTTTTTAAAAAACGTGTCTTATGGAAAGAATGTCAATTGAAAAAGAAACTGTCCGCATCGATTATACCGCAGAAGGTATTCCGGAATCGGTGAAAAACTTCCGTCCGACGGTATTCAGGGATGGGGACAATTACTGCGTCATTTTGGGAACTGACAAAGAAACCGGGGTATTCAGTTGCGGTAATTCAATAGAAGAAGCGCTCGCCGAATGGGACCGTGCCTATCAGGATAAAAAGAAGAAATAAATCAGATTACATCAAAGTAATTGAGGCAGCTTATTGCATTTGCTGTTAGTCAGGTTTTTTGGCATTCCCTATCATAGTCACATCTACGAGTTCAAGTTTTTGAACCATGTTTTGCACGGTCGTCTTGTACTTTGTGAAATGTGGTGTAGTTATGTGATAACGATAGGCGACAGAGTCTGCATAGATTTCCAGGATAGTAATATGTGATGGATCCTTCTTGTCGGCGACTGCAACATAGCTCAACACACCGGTCTCCAAGCGTACGGCTGTTTGCATTTGCTCCTTCAATGCCGCATTATATGCTTCCAGTTGGGCTGGGTCAACTTGTATTTTCGCGATCCGGACCATTCTACTATCTGTTTGGGCGTTAGCGGATGGACAAACCATCAGGCTACATATGAAGATCCACATTATTAACAGGAGGATGTTTCCTTTTCTGTATTTTTTCATAGTCTGATAAATTTATTAGGTCCTGCTCTTCCAGCAAGCCAGCATCAGGTAAAGTTGTAATTCTCTAAAACGGCAATATACTGTTTAGTTTAGTTTAGTTTAATTTTTCTGAAAGTAAATAGAGAAAGCGCCCCATTACATAATGAGACGCTTTCTCTTATTCATTGAAATTATTGAGATTATCAGGGAGTACCTTCAGTCATGTTGTCGTTATCGACACCACCCCTGCTATATGTATTATTCTCCTCGTCTTCCGCTCCAATATTTTCATTCTCGTCGTCCAGTTCAGCACCAGGTACATCGAGATCTGCACCGGATGTTTCTTCTCCGAAACTACCTTCATTAAGCGGGTCGCCATCTTCGTCGGTATTATCCAATGATGCTCTTCTCAGTGCGTCTGCATCCTCTTCTCCGGGTGTTACATTAGCACTTGTTTCAAGGTCCTGTATTTCCTCATCGGTCACGTCCGAATCATCGTCATCATCATCCTCGTCATCATCATCCTCGTCATCGTCAATGTCGTCCAGGTCATCTTCATCATCCTCTTCGTCCAGTATTCCTTTTCCTTCTTCATCGTCGGAAGAGATGGTTGTATCTGCCAGTTCACCGAGTGGCGGCACGATCACATGTTCCTGTCCGGGAATATCAGATACATCAGGCAGTGACATTTCTACTTCTTCCTGCCGCATTTTCATTTCATCTTGCGGACTGTCCTGTATATCCAGATTTTCTGCACTGCTTTTTACACGTGTGAATGCTTTTTCCATATGAAATATTTTTAGTTTTTATTTTCCCTGGTCTTTCGTTTTGCTTAACGCCTGAAAGAGCAGATAAGTGATAATAATAATCACTACAAACAATAGCGCTGTTGCTGGAACTGACATAATGCTACTTGTTTACAGAGATTATATCACAAATAATCTGCCATGCAGGTAACTCAGTTGACCAATAACATAACGGTCCGCTTCCATACAGTAATTAGCCAGAATTGTACGGGCACGGTATAAACCCGTGGATGAAATACCCTTTATGTAATAAATAGCGGGGATGTTTATGCACAGGTACGGGCTGACGTGATCCTTGCCGTAAGGTTCAGTCTGATGGTCATGGGGATGACCTATATTACAGCACATTCCGGGGTTACGATAACAGATTGTTGGCATTATGGCGATAACAGCGTTTTATACTTCAGCAAAGAGATGTTTCAGTTCTTTCACTAAGTCATATACTGAAGCAGGTTTTTGTATACAGCGGAAGGCCCCTTTATTCATTGCTTCCTGCCGCATGTCATAATCGATACAAGTGGAGTACATAATTACAGGGATGTCCTGCAACTCCTTTTTCTTTTTGATCTCTGCCAGGCATACCAGGCCATCAGCACCTGGCATATTATAATCCAGCAAAATAAGATCGGGTCTTGTAACCCTTAATACGCCATAGGCCTTTTCAGCTCCTTCCGCCCAATCACACTTACTATCGCTACCCGCCATCTCTACTGCCTCACTTAAAATACCAATTTCATCGGCGTCGTCATCGATCAGAAGTATGGACTTAATCATAGTAAAAAAGTTAAAGCATTCAGACAATCATAATTAAAGGGATAGTGGCTATCCGTTCGTTTCTCTGCAATCAGGTGTTTCTCGTATAAGGGGTAATCATTTCCAGGGATGAAAAGAAAGAAGAATGCAAGGCATTCAATTATAAGACCCGAACAAAGCAAAACGGCTAATGGTTAAAACCGTTATACAACTAAATTTAAGGTATTTTGCCGAAAGGCCAAAAGAAACCGGATGAACGTCAATATCTTTGTTTCATGATGTTGATCCACAGAGGCAAATTCACGTTACAACGCGAAAACAGTACACATTATGCCGGATTCTGTATTCTGCATGCCGCCCCCGGGCATCTTGTACAGCAACTATCACTGTTGCATCCGGAAGAACGGTCCTACTATGATACACTGAAGTTTGATAAACGCCGGGAAAGCTATCTTTTAGGCCGTATTTCGGCCAAAAAGGCGATCGGGGCACTCTCGGCCTTCGAAGACCTGCAAAAGATCGCTATTGAAGCCGGTATCTTCCAATTTCCCGTAGTTAAGTACAGCATGACACGTAATATCCAGGTCAGCATTACCCATTGCGACGGTTTAGGTATCGCCCTTTCCCACCCCGAGGTGCATCCGCTGGGTGTGGATGTGGAACGGACAGATAAAGCGAATACCGAGGCCATTAAGGAACAACTGACCGCCAATGAGCTGGCGCTGGCACTTGCCGTCCCCTTACCCCAGCCCATTGCCTGCACCATGATCTGGACAATGAAAGAGGCCCTGTCCAAAGTACTCCGGACCGGGTTAACCATGGATTTAAAATTACTTGAAATACAATCTCTTGTAAAAGAAGGAGAACTTTATACCAGCCAGTTCAAACACCTCATCCAGTACAAAGCGATCTCCTGCCAGGCAGGCGCTTATGTATGCTCGCTGGTTGTTCCCGGTAAAACTACCCCTGACCTGGAGCAATTCTGGCAGTTTTTTAGAGAAACGGTCTCTGACTGATAGGAACGAGTACGCTTTAAACATGCCGTATACATGGCGCATATATGACGTATACACGGCGTATACGTGGATTTAATACGCCTTATACCCGACGCATACATGCCTTATATACGACGCATACGTGGACCTGAGCTAGCGTAAAAATGCATTCATCTTCTATATGTCCTATATCGTACAGGCTTGTTACGCCGTAGTTACAGGCGCATTTCTATATCGATCGATATAGAAATGCGCCTGTAACTACGGCGTAACAAGCCTGTACGATATAACTTTTATGATCGCTGTGTCCTCCCTGTAAGGATTACAGCAGCAGCGTGTCGATACGGTGCGCCTGTACCAGCTGCACCTGTTCTGACCAGGAAAATACGGTGAAATAACCATCCATAGAAGCGACCAATGCAATCGCATCCCGTTGATCATAAACGAATTGCGCAGCGGAAAGGTGCCTGGTACCCCCTATTGCAGAGGGGTGCATCAGCTCGGGCGTACCGCCGATGACAGGTTCTATCATCACCACTCTGTCTACTCCCCTGGTTGACCAGGGGGCACGGGTGATCTTCGCTCCGAAGGTCAGCAGTTCATGCTTGTCGTTGATAAGGGTGGCCCCGTCAACAGCCGTCAGGCCGGTCACATTATCCACTTCCCGGCGCATAGCGTTCTGCCAGTATATTTCGGTCACTTTACTTCCATCCTGGCGAATGAGGTCAGAAACGCCCGTAAAAGCAGGGGAAATCGGGTATTGTAAAGGGTGTATTATAGATTCTTTCCATTTATCACTTCCTGACGGTACCACCAGCAGGGCGCCGCCTCTTTTATGCGCCCTCATGGACACTGCGATCTGGATCAGGACGTTCACCGGGTCATTCCACACGGCGGACGAGGTCAGTCCCAGCAGGGAGGTCACGATATCGGGGCTATCGGGCAGCAACCCGCAGGATTCGTCCACGATCTTCACCTGATCGCCCTTCAGGACGGCAACGTTCGCAAATTTGCCTAATCCTATACTACGGCGGTGTTTTACCACCAGCAGTCCCGGTTCAGAAACGTCCAGTACAAAACAGAAATTAGGCAGTTTAAGGGTAGTGCCCCATATGTAAAGCTGCTCTCCTTCGTACCAGATGCCTACATGCACGCCGGCCCGTTCCACACCAGGAGCGAGTTTGGTCAATACACGTACATCAAAAGGGAGTTTTTGTGCAAACTTAAGCGGTTTCCCTGCCTGGCATGGGTTCAGGAAAGCTAGGGATATACGGGTAGGGACACCTTCCTCCCTACGCAGGCTGGCCCAGAAGGCCACATCGAGCATTTTCTCGATGAATTTGGTCTGGGGAACCGTAGCAAGGTCCTCCTCCCCACTTACGGCGGCGATGGCAAGGTGTTTGGAAAAATGTGTTTCTATCTGGTCGGCTACCTTAACGGCAGCCTGATAAGTTGAGTCAAGAGTCAAATCCATAGCTATACTATTAGCGCCAATATCAAAATTAACTTTTTATTCCGTCGGTCGCCACCCGGTAATGAGGATCTTCCATTACGTTTACATCGATTACGGCTGCCGCATTCTGCAACAAAAGCCTGCTATCTTCACTCAGGTGCCTGAGATGCAATGTTTTACCCGCTTCTTTATACCTGGTGGTCAACCGGTTTAATGCTTCTATGCCCGACATATCCGCTACGCGGCTTTCTTTGAAATCGATGATCACTACTTCCGGATCGTCCTTTACGTCAAACTTTTCGCTGAAAGCAGCTACCGAGCCAAAGAACAAGGGGCCGTAGATCTCATAGTGCTTTACACCCTGATCGTCCACATACTTCCTGGCCCGGATACGTTTGGCGCTTTCCCAGGCAAATACCAGGGCCGAAAGGATCACACCTATCAGTACCGCCAGCGCCAGGTTATGCAGCCAGATGGTGATCAATGCTACCAGGATGCCGACTATTACGTCAGGTCGTGGCATTTTATTGATGATCCGGAAACTGCTCCATTCGAAAGTTCCTATGGACACCATCATCATCACACCGACCAGGGCTGCCATCGGCACCCGTTCAATAACCGGAGCGCCGAACAGGATCACGAGCAGAATGGTCATAGCAGCAATGATACCAGACAGGCGCGCACGGGCCCCGGCAGACAAATTGACAAAGGTTTGCGCAATCATGGCGCATCCTCCCATTCCTGAGAAGAACCCATTGAGCATATTGGCACTTCCCTGGGCGATACATTCCCGGTTGCTGTTGCCCTTAGTGCCTGTGATCTCGTCCACCAGGTTCAGTGTCAGTAAGCTCTCAGTCAGCCCCACTCCTGCCATGATCAATGCATAAGGGAAAACGACGGCGAGCGTATCCAGGTTAAAGGGAACTGCGGGAAGGTGGAAAGGGGGGAATCCGCCACTTACAGAAGCGATATCTTTTACTGTACGGGTATCTATACCGAAGCCCAGTACCAGCAGGAAAACGACGATAATGGCTACCAGGGACGCCGGAACGGCTTTGGTGATCCGGGGCAGGACCACAACGATCGCGATAGTCAGCGCCACCAGTCCTAACATAACATACAGGGCATTTCCCGACATCCAGGCGTGTTCTGCTCCGGTTTTAAATTGTTGTAATTGCGAGGTGAAGATGATCACCGCCAGGCCGTTCACAAATCCGTACATCACCGGCTGGGGTACGAGGCGAATGAATTTACCCAGTTTAAAGATCCCGACGGTCACCTGCATCAGCCCGGCCAGCACGATAGCGGCAAAGACGTAGTCTATACCGTGCGACTGCATCAGGGCAATGAGCACCACTACGGTAGCACCTGCACCACCGGATACCATTCCGGGACGGCCACCGGCGATGGCCGTTACCAGTCCCATGATGAATGCCGCATATAATCCCACCAGCGGAGGAAATCCGCCCAGGATTGCGAAAGACAGGGACTCGGGCATCATGGTCATTGCTACGGTCAGCCCCGCCAGTATTTCACTTTTGTAATTGATCTTTTGTTTGAAGTCGAAAAGGTTCAGGAATCCACTCATAAGTTATAATGAGGCGCAAAGCTATTCATTTTATGCCCCAAATCATACCGCTTATTCCTTACATATGCCTTCTTATGGCATTTCGAAGAAAGTGGGAAAGAATTATGCGGACCTTAGTATTCCTCTTTTAAGACAAGAATATGGATATGGTCGTGAGAAGGAATGCCATCCCCAGGCATTCCTTTCTCGTTTATTTAAAGATCTTAAAGGCTTGCATAAATTCATCGATATACCGGCGGCTGAAGAAGAGGGATTCCCCGTCTTTAAAAAAGATCTCGTTATTGAACACATTGATCTTGGTCACCTCCTTAACGTTCACGATGTAGTTCCGGTGTACCCGGCAGAATTGTACCGCCGGTAACTGGACCTGGAGATCCTTGAGTGACTGTTGTATAACGAATTTCTCCGTATGACAGACCACTTTACTGTATTTCCCATCCACTTCAATGTACCTGATATCATCAAAAGCGATCCTTTGCAGCAGGTTCCCTTTTTTTATGAACATGGTATCATTGGCCTGGGGCAATACCTGTGCTGGCGGAGTTACCGATTCCTGTTTGAACTTTGAAAGGGCGAGTTCGATCCCGTACTGCAACTCCAGCGGATTGTAGGGTTTCAGCAGGTAGTTGTACGGCGAGGTGAATTTGGCCAGCCTGAAGGTGGTATTATCATTTGCACTGGTCAGGAAAATGAAGGGTCGTTTATATTCCCTGTGCTCGTTGATGGTTTCGGCAAATAAGATCCCGTCCGGCTTATCACCCAGGTAAATGTCAATCAGGCAGATGTCTGGAAGCTCGGCATCATAAGCAGCGACGGCGTCATTCAATGCAGTCGTCAATCTGATATCGGTGCAGCCAAGCTTACGTAAAAAACTCTCCAGGAAGTCCGCTTCTGTCGGACTATCTTCCAGGATGAGTACTTTTAAATCCTTCATAATGTTCATTTACAGGCAGGCAGACCACAATAGCGGTACCGGCGCCAATACTGCCGGTGATCCGTAATGTACCGCCGTTCTTTTCCGTCATGGCCTTTACCAGCCATAGTCCCAGTCCGGTGCTTTTACTGCCCGCCGTATCCTGTTGTATACGTTTTGTATCCCGTTTATAGATAGCCTGTATGATCTTTTCATCCATACCAATACCGGTATCCTGTACGGTTATTTCACAGCTGTTATCGATATTGCGCGCAGTAATGGTGATGGTCCCGTTTGCGTGCGTGTATTTGATCGCGTTATCTATAAGATTTCTGAAGATGATCTTGACGGTGTTCAGGTCTGCATAAAAAGGCATTCCTTCCGGCACTTCATTGATGATGTTGACCCTTTTGAGGGCGGCGCCTGCATTAAAATCGTAGGCTACCTGGGAGATGATCCGTTGCGCATCATGTTGTTCCGCCTGCAGGCTTAACTGGCCGGTCTGACCCAGTGACCAATATAACAGGTTGTTGAGCAGTGCATAGGTATTGTCGGAGATCTTTTCAATATTTTCCGACAATGCCGTCGCCTCTCTGATCTTGTTACGGGCAAGTGTATCCTTCAGGTAGGACAGGTTGATCTTAAGGTGGTTTACAGGAGAACGCAGGTCGTGCGCAACAATAGAGAACAACTGGTCTTTGGTTTCATTTAGCAGTTCCAGTTTGTCATTCTGCTCGGCGATGATGCGGTTACGTTTATTCGTTTGCCGGTAGGCGTAGTAGATCAATCCTCCACCGGACAGCAGGAATAGTGAGAGGATGAAAAGGGAGTTCCGCTGCCATCTTCTCCTTTTCAGCTCGGCTACACGCAGTTTATTTTCCTGCCGTAACAGCTGGAGTTTGTATTCCTGTTGTTGTACGGCGATCTTTTTTTCCTGTTCCGCCAGTTCCCAGATCTTATCCCTGTTGGCGATCTGCGCTTCCAGCTGTTCATATTCTTTCCTGTATTCTAAAGCCGCCTGCGGATGTCCTTCGCGTTCTTCAACGATAGCAAAGTTCAAATAAACTTTACTGCGGATCTTCAGATCGCTGGCTTTTTTTGCCAGTGTAAGCGCCCGCTGGAGGTAGCGCCATGCTTCCTTCTGACGCACGTTCAGATCGTACAGCAAGGCTGTGTTCAGGAAAGTGTTCACCAGTGCAGTAGTATCTTTCAGTTCAGCAGCAATAGTTATACTCTTTTCGAACTTCTCTTCAGCTTCAGCGAAACGCCTCAGGTGAAGCAGGCTTACGCCGGTATTGTTCAGGATCTTTCTCGCCACTACGGGTTCGTAGAGATGGAAAAAGCGTTGCTGTATGAGTGTGAAATATTCCAGCGACTTATCGAACTGTCCCTGTTCCAGGTAGATCTCACCGATGTTAGGATATATGTTTGACTGGATATTGATATCAAGCGAAGGGATTTCCGTCAGCTTCAGGTATTCGGACAGGGCTTCTTTATAGAAGTCTTTATAATAAAGGATCTTGGCCTTCAGGAACCTTATAGTGAGCATCCGTGGGGCCAAGGAATTACTATCAGTGATCGCTGCAAAGGTGGCCGCGTATTTAAATCCGTCGTCCAGGTTGCCGCTATCGAGGGCGGCATGGCACTGATGAAAATAACGGGACACAACGCTGTCCTGCCGGGCCGGCTGCTGACTACACACATTACATTGTTGTGAGATCAGCTGCCGGATAGCAGGAGGTAAATTAATTTTCTGTGCAGATACCTTGTTGAAGGTAGTGCAGCATAAGAATACAATAAGTAGCAGGTGACACAGGTTTCTTAGCATGTGGATCAGGTCTTCTCAACGCTGGTAACAGTACCATTTGTCGTTTCTGGATCGCCAATTACGTAACGTACACGGATAGCAGGCATTTCACGGCCTTCCACGCAGTAACGGAATTTGATCTCCCACAGGGAGTAGGCGTAAACCTCCGGATGACCGGCAGGATTGTCATAGATGATATCTATCTCTCTCACTTCTATCGGGCCATTCCAGATCTCGATAATGCCACAGTTAGAGATATTTTCACTCAGATGTAAGTTCCTGGCATGATCTGGCAGATACGTGTGAATGAGAACATCGTAGCAGTCCTGGAAGTCGCCTGACTTGTGCAATGACACCAATGGTTCTTTGGATGCCATCTGTCCCATCAATCCAGAAGCGATTAATCTGATGCTTTGTTTTTTAATTGTAGCCTTTGATGATTCTGTAGCAGTAAAGGTGCCGGAGGCACTGCTGGCAATCGGTTGTTGTGTGTCCAAGGGATAAGGGTTTAAGAACCAAATATAAATAAATTATTATAATGAGAGATGGCAAAGATTTTGTGCAGCAATGGAATATACACTATACATATGGCTTTTATCGATTATTACAAGGTACTTGGAGTGAGTAAAGAAGCCTCCCAGGATGACATCAAGAAAGCATACAGGAAACTTGCCAGGAAACACCATCCAGACATGAACCCTGATGACAAGGAGGCGCACATTAAGTTTCAGCAGATCAATGAAGCGAATGAGGTATTAAGTGATCCGGAGAAACGTAAGAAATACGATGCATATGGGGAGCATTGGCAACATGCGGAACAGTATGAGCAGGCCAGGCAGCAACAACAGAGCGGTGCCGGTTTCGGTGGCCAGCAGGGATACGGCGGTTTTGGCGGACAAGGTTTCGGAGGACAGGATTTCGGCGAATTCTCAGAAGGCCAGTTCTCGGACTTTTTCGAATCCCTTTTCGGTAACCGCACGGGTGGCGGCAAACGTAAATTCCGTGGCCAGGACTATAATGCGGAA
Organism: uncultured Flavihumibacter sp.; assembly: GCA_902168105.1. Classification (GTDB taxonomy): domain Bacteria; phylum Bacteroidota; class Bacteroidia; order Chitinophagales; family Chitinophagaceae; genus Chitinophaga. The sequence goes on along the minus strand of CABHOY010000089.1, from coordinate 1,234 downwards.
CTGCATATTAGTCTGCGGGACGCTTATACCACCCATCAGCACACGCTGAACGTAAACGGCAAACAACTCAGGATCACCATACCTGCGGGTATTGCCAACGGACAGGTCATCAAACTGAAAGCCCACGGCGCGCCCGGAGGGAATGGAGGCCCGAACGGGGACCTTTATATCACCTTCGTAATAGCGGATGACCCGATCTATAAAAGAGTGGATAATGATCTGTACATGAATGTGGACCTGGACCTGTATACTGCAGTACTCGGAGGCGAAGTTACCATCGACACATTAAGCGGTAAGGTAAAACTGAAAGTGAAACCCGAAACACAGAACGATACAAAGACGAAGCTGAAGGGTAAAGGATTTCCTGTATATAAACAGGAAAATGTTTTCGGAGATCTGATCGTTACTTATTCCGTAAAACTTCCGACCAATCTGACCGAAGCACAGAAGGAACTATTCAGGCAACTGGCGGCATCATCACATTAAACTATCCGTTATGCAAACAGCAATGATCACCATCACCCAATATTGCACCATACATGAGATTGAGGCCGACTTCGTAAACTCGCTGGCCGACGAAGGACTTATAGCCATTACCGTTGTAGAAGGCGACCGTTTTATTTCTGAAGAGCAGCTGCATGACCTCGAGCTGTACACCCGCTGGTATTGTGAAATGGGGGTCAATACAGAAGGTATTGAAGTAATAAAACATTTGCTGGATAAAATCAGGTATATGCAATCGGAGATCACGATGCTGCGGGAGCGATTGCAGTTGTATGAAGGATTCTGATCAGGCCTGATTATTGTTTTATTCCTGTTAAATTATCAACCATGAACAAATTCTTCAGAGCCATCATTGCCTTTTGGGGTGCTAAAAAATTCGGAGGCGGTTGCCTCGGGACCATTGTATTGTTTATTATTATTTACTGGGCTTTGGGGCATTGCAATTGATTTGTGGTTGGGAAAATTTAATGATTGCTACCCGCGGATGACGGGGTTGTTGTGTCGCGCGTCATCCCCCGGGGTTATGGCGGGATTATTATAAACGTCATCATTCCCGGGGTTGACACCCCGGGCTACAAACATGGGGACTCCTAACGGAGTCCTATATGTTTTGTTGATTGCATTATTCGATATTGGATGGTCCGTTGGAAACGATCCAACGATTATTCTGTCTCTTATACACATCTGACGCTGCCGACGAATAGAGAGGTGTAGATCTCGGTGGTCGCCG
>CABHOY010000088.1 GCA_902168105.1 uncultured Flavihumibacter sp. | reverse complement strand
TATTTCCGGGCAAGTTGCTGCAAAGTTGCAAAGTATTTAGTTTTTAGGATTTTCCTGTTATATTTGCGGACAAATTAAGAAACAGTGGCTACAAAAACAGACGTAAAGACGAAATTCACCAAAGAGACGTATTTGTACTGGTATGAATTGATGCTCAGGCTGCGCCGCTTTGAAGAAAAAGCCGGCCAATTGTATGGAATGCAGAAAATTCGTGGTTTTTGTCACCTGTACATTGGACAGGAAGCAATAGCTGCAGGTGCGATGACTGCAACTAAACCGGACGATAAGTTCATCACTGCCTACCGCGACCACGCGCTGGCTATAGCAAAAGGAATGACTGCTGACGAGTGTATGGCAGAACTGTATGGTAAAGCAACAGGTTGTTCCAAGGGTAAAGGTGGTAGTATGCACTTCTTTGCTCCTGATAAAGGTTTCTTTGGCGGTCACGGTATCGTGGGTGCACAGATCGGTACAGGTGCAGGACTGGCATTTGCTGAGCAGTACAAAGGTACTGACAGCGTAGCGCTTTGCTTCTTCGGTGATGGTGCTGCCCGTCAGGGTATGCTGCATGAGACATTCAACATGGCCATGCTGTGGAAACTGCCGGTGATCTTCATTTGCGAAAACAACATGTACGCGATGGGTACTTCAGTAGAACGTACTTCCAACGTACTGGACATCTATAAGTTAGCGAACGCCTACGATATGCCTAGTGCTACTATCGATGGTATGAGCGCTGAAGCTGTACACGAAGGTGTGGAAAGAGCCGTAAAACGTGCACGTGCCGGTGAAGGTCCTACCTTACTGGAAATCAAGACTTACCGTTACCGTGGTCACTCTATGAGCGATCCGGCTAAATACCGTACCAAAGAGGAAGTAGAAGAGTATAAGGACAAAGATCCTATCAACCAGGTACTCGCTACTATCCAGAAGAACAAATGGGCTACGGAAGCAGAAATTGAAGCTATCAACGAAAAGGTAAAACAAGAAGTTGAGCATTGCGTACAATTCGCAGAAGAGTCTCCATGGCCTTCCGATGATGAATTGCTGAAAGACGTTTATGTTCAGGAAGATTACCCATTCATTGTTGACTAAGTAATATGTGAAGGTTAGCGATCCCGGCCGTTTAATATAAACGGGTAGATTCGCTAACCTTTTTTATATTTGCGGGAATTTTACAACAGCCGTACCTGTACCGTAATAAGAAATAACAATTTAACGATCACATTTACAATGACCGAGACAAAAAATAAGACCGCAGCTGAAAATACT
>CABHOY010000087.1 GCA_902168105.1 uncultured Flavihumibacter sp. | reverse complement strand
TAACAAGGCATTCTCCCACTTCAGGATCTAACAATCTACTACCGCTTAAGGTAGATGGTTTATAAAGATATAAGGGAAACATCCTCCGGGCTATACCGGGGGATGTTCTCTTTTTTTGTACCCGGTAGTTTCGGAAAGTTTACACCCTTGTACTTCCAGTGAATACAATAACTGGTGAAATACCTCTTTTTTAAAGTTCCGGTATATCTCTTTTTGTACCCGGTAGTCCCGGAAAGTTTACCCGCCCGTACGTTTGGCGAATGCAATAACCGGTGAAATACTCCTTTCAAATTTTCGGTAGATATCTTTTTTTTGTAACCGATAGTCCTTGAAACATTTAAACGGCCGTACATCCTGTGAATGCAACATTCGCTGAAATACCCCTTTTTTAAGTTCCGGTATACATCAATTTGATCAGTTAGTCTGGGAGATGCCTCATGTATGCGTCGTATATACGGCATGTATAAAGCATGTTTAAAGCGTACTTTCAGTTCCTGGACGTCTGAAGACGATGCCAAGACACCCGGTAAACAAAACGGCCGGACAACTTTACGTCATCCAGCCGCTTTTAGGGTTGTTAGTATTAAATGTAGGGATTTCTATCTTACATTGACCAGTACCCTGATCATTCCTGTACCTTCCCCGTTAAATGTTTCCAGCGCTTTACCGATCACCTGACCCGGTTTAACTTTATCAAGGTCTGCTTTCATTGCATGGCCCGGTTTAGTTGAAGTTACAAGCAAATCTCCCCTGCGGATAGGACCGTTCTCTCCGCATACCTTGGTAGGGATCACACCAATCACACCCATCGGTACCTTATCTGTCAGTTCGTCATCAATATTTTCCTCGGTCAACAGTACGCCTGGTTTAGTAGCATATACACCTGCAACCAGCGTAGAGTATGGTTTGGAAGACAGCTCCACGGTTCTGTCGGCGTCTTCAGCTATTACCAGCACATCGCCCGGGACATATTGTTTTACATTTCCCGTTACATCAAATGCCTCTGCCACGTCAGCGCCGCTGGACTGTGTACCGCCATTAAAGAAACCCCTTCCTGCCTTATTGATACGGGCCACATTAGTGCTGTTACTCTGGAACACGGCAATACTACCGGAAGGTCCCTGATGATTGATAAGCTGCGTGTTACCTGTGCCGTTAGTAGTGATATGCACTACAGGTTGGGAATTGGAATTATTGAAATTGGCGAAACGACCCGCTTTACCTGTCCCGAAATTGGGTATAAAACCAGAAACGGCGTTACCACCGCCATCGCAGCTGGCTTCTATACCATCTCCATTTCCACCGGCATTGGCGGTGATGCCATTGCCAGTTCCCTCTGTCAGTGCGAGAATAGCGGGGCCGTTGCCCGCAGGGTTAGATGAATAGAACAGACCCGCATAACCGCCGGTGCCGGACGACTGGCCGAATATACCTGCTGTTCCAAAGTTGGCAAACTGGGAATTCACCTCTCCTTTTACAGCCGGAGAAGTTCCTGTGGTCCTGTCAACTTTAAAACTACCAGCGGTACCGTTACCTACTGTTTTGACAGTGATCACTTCATTCTCATTATCCTCATTAAAGATCTCGAACCTGCCTGCCCGGCCCTCAGAGAAAGTGGGTACCCAGGCATAAAGGGCAGTACCAGCTCCGTCAATATTGGTTTCCACGCCGTTACCATCTTTGCCGGCATTTGCAGTAATAGCGTTTCCGTTCCCGTCAGTCAATGATATCAGGGCTGCGCCATTACCTGCAGGATTGGATGCATAGAAAAGTCCCGCGCGGCCACCAGTGCCGGATGAAACACCGAAAACGCCTGCGGCGCCGAAATTGCCGAAGATGGTATTTACTTCCGCTCTTACGGCGGCTCCTACGCTATTGGTATTGTCCAGTATGAACGAGCTGGCGTTACCCAGTGTATTGTCGGGAATATTACCGTTACTGTTGCTGACAACCTCCAGGATATTAGCTTCTGTATTGGTCTGATTGAAATTTTCAAATCTACCGGCCCGGCCAGTACTGTTGTTCAGACCTACTTGCCCGTATACGCCTATACCTGTGTTAGCGGTACTGGTGGAGATGAATCCCCTCACACCATAGCCACCGCCATCATTACGGCCTACTACCGCACCAGCTATATCAGAAGTAGTGCGACCTACTACCGCTTCGCCGGCGGCATTATTATCGCCTATGATACCTGCGGACGTCTGTGCAGAGGTGATACCGTGTACGCCAAAACCAGCGGCGGTACTGCTTCGTACACCGGCGCCATTACCGCTGGTAGTCACGTTGATCACCGTGCCGTTGCCCACAGATGAAACATTCAGGGCTGTATTGTTATTGCTGTTGTTGAAAATGGAGATGCTGGCAGGAATGCCATTGTTAGATGTTGCAGTTAAACCCGTTCCGGTATTGCTATTGGCATATACGCCTGTACCGGCGGCAGAAGAGTTACCATAGACCCCGAGACCATTTGGTGTTGTGCCGTATATTCCCCAGCCGGAACCGCCCTGTGATCCATATACGCCAATGCCCAAACCTCCGGTGCCGTTATTGATACCCCTTACGCCAGCAGAAAATCCACCGGGAGCGGTGCTGTTAACTACGCCACGTACCGCAGCGATATTACTGGTTGTGGTATTATTGGAGCCCTCCACAGAAGTTCCATCCCCGTCATTAGTGATAGAGAACAATGTGGCCGCGTTGTTTTCTGTAGTAATGTATGGTAGGGTGAAGCCACCGCCACCTAGTGCCGAAGGAGCCCAGTTAGCACCGTCATATCTCAATACCTGGCCGGCAGCCGGAGCCGCATTGGAAACAGGTATATTCTGAATACGGACAACATCAGGATTGGGATAAGTACCCCCAAGATCACCACCTGCGGCTCCATCCGGAGGCAACGATGTAGGGATCACACCTGAAGCCATTTTGGTCAGGGTAATAACGCCATCGGCTATCGCCGGGTTAGGATAATTTCCACTGAGGTCGCCGCCAGCTGCAACACCGTTAATGTCGCCCGCAGGGCCTGCGGGACCTACAGGACCAGCTACACCAGCAGGCCCAATGGGGCCAATAGCACCTGCAGGTCCAACGGGACCTACTGGGCCAGGTGCTCCTGCCGCACCGGCATCACCTTGAGGACCGGTCGCACCAGCCGGGCCTACGGGACCAATCGGACCGACAGGACCAGCTACACCAGCAGGTCCAATGGGGCCAATAGCACCTGCAGGTCCAACGGGACCTACTGGGCCAGGTGCTCCTGCCACACCGGCATCACCTTGAGGACCGGTCGCACCAGCCGGGCCTACGGGACCAATCGGCCCTGCAGGACCAGCTACACCAGCAGGACCTGCAGGGCCAACCGGACCAACAGCACCTGCAGGGCCAATAGGGCCAGGTACTCCGGCAGGGCCGGGATCACCTTGAGCACCAGTTGCACCAGCGGGGCCTACAGGACCGATAGCACCGACAGGACCAGCTACGCCAGCAGGACCGGCTGGTCCAACTGGACCTACGCTTCCCACAGGACCAACAGGGCCTGGAACTCCGGCAGCTCCAGGCGTACCCTGCGGGCCTGCAGGACCCTGAGGACCAGCAGGGCCGGGAGTGCCGTTAGCAGCGTACAACGCATAAGGAACGCTCATCAGTGCCGACGTGCCTAGTGCAACAAAACCACTGCCGGTATTGACCTCTACTTTCAGATACTGGTTCGCATTAGCCCAGGGAACGGATGCGTAGGTACCAGTAACAGGACTTCCTTTACCGATCTGGATATTGAATAAACCAAGTGCGCTGGTGGCTGCTTCGTGGGTTTCTTCATATTGTACAGGACCGGCAGCAGAGCCGCCCAGGATGGAAATACGTACAGAAATATTCTTATTGGCAACCAGCGTACCATTGGTGTTACGGACCACTGCCTGGTAGTTCGTACCTGAAAGCCCGTTCTGGGCGTAGGCGCTATAACAGGTCGTGGCCAGGAGTATAAGCAGGATATATAATTTCTTCATGACATTGTGTTTAGACTTTGGGATTACTGTTTCTTACGATCAAATGTTTTCTTCAGGGGCGCAGTACCAGGAGAGGCCGCCTTTGCAGGAGACATGATAGTGGCGGGAGACGCTGTTTTAATGGGCGCGTTGCCGCTCTCCGTTTCAATGCCTTGCGTGGGGACTGTAGTAGCAGGAAGGTCGATCCGCCTTGATCTTTCTGCATTCGATGCTTCTGTAGCACTGATATCGGAGGGATTTTTTCCACCCGGAGCAGCATTTCTTTTTAAAGCCCTGGCCTTGTTTTGGGAGGGCGCAGTTTGTGGTTGATAATTGGTAAACATCTGCTCTCTGGCGGAGCGGGCATTCTTCGCCTGAGGTGAAGGTTTACTTACTTTTTCTTTTGCTTTCAGTGCAGTATAGTCCTGCTGGAACGAAGGGAACAGTATATCCCTGGTGCGTTGCTGGGCCGTTGAAACACCCAGGCCGGAAAATAGGAGCGTGATCAGTAAGATGTATGGTTTCATATGTTGGAGTTAATATATGAGTGATGGATATGGACATTAATTACCGGTTGTAGCGCCGATATGATATGCAACCGAGAATTTGAGGGTCCTTCGTTGATAGATGCTATTCGCCGTAGGCATGATATAGGCCATGTCTACAGAGAAACCTTTTATACGGGTACCAACACCGGCCGAGAAGTGCTGCCGGTAGCCCTTCTGCGGATGTTCATAGAAGTATCCGGTACGGATGAACAACTGATGCTGATAAGTATATTCCAGGCCTGCACTTGCTGAAAACTCACGGATCTCTTCCTGGAAACCGCCCGGGGCGTCCCAGAATGAGGTGAACAAAGATTCCGTCATACTGCGGTTAGGATCTTTACCATCCAGTATTTCACTGGTAGGTTGTCCGTTTGCGTCCAGCTGATATGTAGGAGGGCTGGGGATCAGCAGTTTGTTAATATCAGCCAGGAGGGTAAACTGGTGTTCAATAGTATTAACGAATGAATAACCGCCGCCTATACGCAGATTAGCTGGAAGGAATGCTTTACGGTCATTATCGTCCGTATAATTCAGCTTCGAGCCGATATTGGTAAATGCAATACCCCAGCTGTAACGGTTGCCTGCCGGATCATTCTTTGCATAATTCTGCGAGTACAGACCGATGTCGCCAGCCATTGCACTGGCAGGCTTTTGCTGAAGGCCGTTATAGCTACCCTGACCGAGATCGCTGCGGATATAGCGGAGGGTGATAGCCAGGGAGTAACGTGCACCCAGTTTACGGGCGTAGGTTGCATCAATGGCGTATTCCCTGGGCTTGTAGCGTTGCAGTTCGGTCCCGTTATCGTCTCTGAAGATGATGGTTCCATTGGTAAAATAGCGCATGGATACGCCCACAGCTTCTTCATTATTATTGAAGTTTTTGAAGGCGGCGAGGTAGCCCATATTGGTGCGTTGATCACTGTTATTGAGGTCCCACATCCAGGGAGCGTAGGATGCACTGACACCCCAGTCGCCGGCAAAGACGATCTTAGCGGCGTTGCCGAACAGGGAGTTCGCGTCGGCTTCCAGTCCTGTGATGGCATCGCCGGTGCCACTGCTGCGGGCATCAGGATTCACCATCAGGAAGGAGGCGCCGGTATTGAGCGCTTTGATCCCTTTTGTTTGGGCAGTGACAAGACCGCTTTGGGAAAGCAGCCCGGCAACGCATAACAATATGGTAGATTTTTGGATCATGGTTGATGTTTTTGAGAGTTATTGTATCACCAGTTTTTCCTGGAACATATGTCCACCGGCTTTTACGACGAGGGTGTAGATGCCTGCGGCGAATTTGGAGACCGGCAGTGTGATCAGTACCCTGCCTGCACCATAAGTCCTGGATTCCTGATGTACCATTTGTCCGCCGCTGTTAATAAGGAGGAGAGCTATCGGGCTATTTGACAGCAGGTCGAACTGGATTTTCAGGTTGGTGGCTACCGGGTTGGGGTACAGAAGCATGTTAACGATAAGTTCGGTACCGGCGGGAACGGGAGGTAATTCTTCCGGTTGATGAAAGCCCTGGGTAAGGAGCATATTACCTTTCTGAAGGGAGTTGACGGCAATTTCACCAATGGTATATTGGAAGATGTAATCGCCGGAGGGGCCACCTCCTCCTGTACTTGCATTGACCTGCCGGTTGAGGATGAACTGTGCATGGGCGGTCGGAATACCGCCGGCAACAAGGCTCAACAGCAGGAGTCGTTTGTAGATGATCCGCATGTGTAGATGTATTTCGGGTGAATTAATGACAACGGCTAAAACATTTGAGCATGACAATGATAAAAGCGAGCTTGAGGGGGTACGGGGTAGGACAACCAGATTACAAGAACATATACAAATATGTTTTAAAGGTGAAAAAAAGACAATGGGTAATTAATGGGCGGCGGTATTATTGTTAAAACCGGTCGTTCAAATTGTACAATTGGTATTCAGCCGGATAGCTAAGTAGGACAATGATGGTAAATTTAGTTTACCTTTGCGCAGTTATTCACAGGGGGAGTTCGGTCTGTAAAGGAATTCTTAAATATCTATCTGGTAAGGTTATCAGGTTTTATTTATTGGTAAAAAACAATTACCTTTGCCCCCCAAATTGCATTAGTAATACAGTCATTTTAATATTATGGCAGACTTAAGATTTCAAAGAAACTTTGGTATTGCGGCGCACATCGATGCGGGTAAAACCACTACCACAGAGCGTATCCTGTACTATACAGGTAAATCCCACAAAATAGGGGAGGTGCACGAAGGTGCTGCCACCATGGACTGGATGGCACAGGAGCAGGAGAGAGGTATTACCATCACATCTGCTGCTACTACCTGTTTCTGGAAATTCCCGACTACACAGGGAAAGCTTCAGCCAGACACTAAAGAGTATAAATTCAACATCATTGACACTCCAGGTCACGTGGACTTTACTGTAGAGGTAGAGCGTTCACTGCGTGTACTGGATGGTCTGGTAGCGTTGTTCTGCGCTGTATCCGGTGTAGAACCACAGTCTGAAACCGTTTGGCGCCAGGCTAACCGTTACCGTGTACCTCGTATCGGTTTCGTTAACAAGATGGACCGTTCGGGTGCAGATTTCCTGAACGTGGTAAAACAGGTAAAGGAAATGCTGGGTGCAAACCCTGTTCCCCTGATGCTGCCTATCGGTGCTGAAGATACTTTCAAAGGCGTGGTTGACCTGATCACTATGAAAGGTATCATCTGGGATGAAGAAGGTAAAGGAGCTACTTACCAGGAAGTTGAAATTCCTGCTGACATGAAAGATGAGGCAGAAGAATGGAGAGCTAAACTGGTAGAAGCAGTTGCTGAGTACGACGACACCCTGATGGAGAAATTCTTCGAAGATCCAAATTCAATCTCTGAAGCTGAGATCCACGAAGCTATCCGTAAGGCTACTATCGATATCGCGATCATTCCAATGCTGTGTGGTTCTTCCTTCAAGAACAAAGGTGTTCAGAAGATGCTGGATGCGGTTTGCCGTTATCTGCCATCTCCTCTGGATATCGAAGCAGTAAAAGGTACTAACCCTGACACAGGTGCTGAGATCTCCCGTAAACCAGATGCTAAAGAACCATTCGCAGCGCTGGCATTCAAGATCATGACCGATCCTTTCGTAGGTCGTCTGGCGTTCTTCCGGGCTTATTCCGGTCACCTGGATGCAGGTTCTTATGTACTGAACACCCGTACTGGTAAGAACGAGCGTATCAGCCGTATCATGCAGATGCACGCCAACAAGCAGAACCCTATCGATTTCATCGAAGCTGGTGATATCGGAGCTGCTGTAGGTTTTAAAGATATCAAGACAGGAGATACCCTGTGTAACGAAGACAACCCGATCGTTCTGGAATCTATGACGTTCCCAGAGCCGGTTATCCACATCGCTATCGAGCCTAAAACTCAGGCTGACATGGATAAAATGGGTATGGCTATCGCTAAACTGGTAGAAGAAGATCCTACCCTGAAAGCTAAAACTGACGAAGAAACCGGCCAGACCATCTTGAGTGGTATGGGTGAGCTTCACCTGGAGATCATCGTTGACCGTATGCGTCGTGAGTTCAAGGTAGAAGTTAACCAGGGTGCGCCTCAGGTTGCTTTCAAGGAAGCATTTACTGCTAAAGTTACACACCGTGAAGTGTACAAGAAACAGACAGGTGGTCGTGGTAAATTTGCTGACATTCAGGTTGAGATCGGCCCTGCTGATCCAGAATGGATGAAAGAAAATGACGGCAAGACTTTCCAGTTCATCAACGATATCTTTGGTGGTTCCATCCCTAAAGAATTTGTTCCTCCGGTACAGAAAGGTTTCGAAAATGCAATGAACCAGGGAGTACTGGCTGGCTATCCGCTGGACAACCTGAAAGTTCGTCTGTTTGACGGTTCCTTCCACCAGGTGGATTCCGATGCAGTATCTTTCGAGTTGTGCGCAAGATCTGCTTTCCGTGAAGCTGGCCGTAAGGCTAAACCAGTTCTGCTGGAGCCAATCATGAAAGTAGAAGTACAGACTCCTGACCAGTACATGGGTGACGTAACAGGTGACCTGAACCGTCGTCGTGGTATGCTGGAAGGTATGGAAATGAGAAATGGTGTACAGGTGATCAAAGCTAAAGTGCCACTGAAAGAAATGTTCGGTTACGTAACTCAGCTGCGTTCAATGTCATCAGGTCGTGCAACTTCCATCATGGAGTTCTCTCACTATTCTGCAGCTCCGAACAGCATTGCTGAAGAGGAAATGGCAAAAGTGAAAGGTAAAGTGAACGCTGACTAATTTAGCAGATTCATATCAGAGTTATATTAAGAAGGGGTGCCTGAAAAGGCATCCCTTCTTCGTTTATAAGGGTTTGTCCAGCAAATGCCTGCAAGGGGCAGGAAAGGCCTTCTCCGGGCCAGCATTTGCTGAATGGAGAGTTGTCATGCAAGAGAATATTGTAGTTACTGATGCCCGTTGGCGGGTAATATTTCTTACCTGTGCGTCATTTTATCATCATATGAAAGATGTTTGTTTTACCCATGCATAGCTATAGCCGATCTATTTTATTCATTCTCAATAACTTTTAAAGCCCTGAAAGGTTATAATGGCATTAAATTTGGAGCCCCCTTCATATTCCACTTATCTCATTAAGCATCAGAGTGTAATGTTTAAAAGTTCCCTGTATGGGCATCTATAATTCCGATGGCAAGTATTTTATCAATTTAAAAATCAGAACATGAAAAAAACTCGTCTATTAACCCTTGGGCTGGCTGCATTATTCTTTGGCACCACGGCAGTAGCGCAGACGCAGAAAGGCAACCTCATGGTAGGAGCGGACCTCACGGATTTTGGCTTCAATTTTCAGAAGGAGAGCACTATTTTCCATTTTGATCTGAACCCTAAACTGGCTTATTTTTTCAGGGACGATTTTGCACTGGGAGGTTATCTGAACTTTGGACTTGAAACTACCGGAGGCAATGGAACGAATGTGAATTACGGTGTTGGTGCATTAGGCCGTTATTATATTCATGATGAGAATGTGCGGAAGCTGGAGTTTTCCAAGCGTGCCCGTTTCTTTGGAGAGGCGAATGTCGGTTTTGGAGGTACTAATCCGGCGAACGGGGCGTCTACGAATGGGCTGCAGTTAGGGGTAGGGCCTGGTTTGTCCTATTTTATTACGCCTAATGTTGCTTTGGATGCGTTGCTAAAGTATGATGTGATCATAGGTTTTGGCAATTCGGTTACTGCGCATCAGTTAAATTTTGGTTTAGGTTTCCAGATCTTTTTGCCGACGGCTAGAGCGCGGGCGATCATGCGGGAGGAAACGGGCAAGTAGGGGATGTTCAGCGTGTTTGAACGGGTAAGGCTTACTCTTGAACGGCCTGAATGAACTGATTGAGAATGAATAAGAATGAATGGAACTTTAATGATGAGCACCATTTAATTTAGTGTGTTCGCGGGAATAGAGCATCGTGAACTGGGAATCGCCGAAAACCAGATAGAGTAGGCATGACACCCTCTTAATTCTAATGCTATGACATCTAGCATCCTTACCGCAATTCTCGGATTTGTGAAGAATTTATTACGTAGTTTGTAGGCTCCGCAGACATTGTAAAAATGTTTAAGCCCTGGCGATTGCCAGGGCTTTTTTTGTTCATGAAAGCAGAAAATAGCTGCGGGTGTCCGAAAAAGACAATTCTGTTTAGTCGTTCTTACAAGTTGAATGGAATGGCATAACTGCTTGTAGATGAATGAAAGTGAACATTATGATTTTGTGATTAGCCTTTAAATTCGCCGCAGGAAAAGATGATCATCTCCTTTGGGATTGCCGAAAACCAAGAAAAGAGTAGGTATAAACTTTGAATAATTCGTAATGGATCTGATTAATCAGTTACTGGCGACTCTTTTCGCGTTGCTTGCGTCCTTGCTGGGCGGTTTGTAATAGTAAGTTCCAAGTTCCCAAGGGATCTGTCTTAGGCTATGAAGGGCCGGACCTGGTTCCTAATTTATTAAGAGCTCTCCGGTTGGGGGAGCTCTTTCTTTTTGGTGGACACCTATTGCCTCTGCCGTTCATTCTCTAACTATCTGTTCATTTTTCGTTCATTCGTTAAAACGGCCGAACTGTCTGATAATGAACGAAATGAATGGATGGTATTTCCCGGCATGCGCTTAACTTCGGTTTATGCTCCAGCTTGTGGTTGCATTTGGGATTGCCGAAAACCAAGAATAGAGTAGGCATCACTTATGGAAAACCTTCAACTATGGATTTATTAAACCAGTTATTGGCTTTAATTTTTGGCTTGTTGAATTCCTTATTGGGCAATTTACCCATCTGAGGCTTGACAGGTTGAGAAATATTGCTTATTGCATTCCCAGACAGGACAGGTCACCGGATCCCCGGAGACCTGTTTTTATTTTAGGCAGGTTATGAATTCCGGTGTTATAAGGAGCTGGGCAATCATTTTTTTGGTATTTAATTGAAAAACAGTATTTTGCCAATCCTCAAAAAAACTTCTTTGTGTGTTATGGATAGGCCGCCCTGGCCTCGTATGCACAGTTCCTGATTATTTTTCCACAAATAATTTGCGAAGTAGAAAAAAACGGGTTACCTTTGCCCTCCCAAATTGTAAGGGTAAAAACAAGAAGAAGTTCATTGCATATGTCTCAGAGAATTAGAATCAAGCTGAAGTCCTACGATCATAATCTGGTAGATA
>CABHOY010000086.1 GCA_902168105.1 uncultured Flavihumibacter sp. | reverse complement strand
TCATGGAAGAACTGAAAGACAAAGGAATTTACTATTGGAAAGAAAACCTCAAACTGCTGGATAGTGTTCAACAGATGGATCTTCCTCCAACAATCGAAGCCAGGAATAAGAAGCTGAAAGAATATTGTACACTGAGGATAAAAGCATTCGAACTGATTTATGCTTCAATTCAGGAAGACTCTGACCGATACAATGAAGACATTAGCAATTATAACCAAAAGATAGAAGCCATCATCGCATCTTTATCGGAGACTGAAAAATAATTCATGTCAATAAACCTGGAGACCTTTAACTTGCCTTTTCTCTTCAACAAACGGTAAACGATTTTCCACTCACCGCTCATTACCTGCATGCTTATTCATTTCAACTTTGTAACTGCAACAATACAGGTATAAAGAACTTCTTAAACAAGTGCAGCTTTTCCTCCTGGCCCGGAAGCGTTGAGCCACTAATTTCAATTGCGGTGCAAATCCAGATTTGAACTGAATAAAATTATTTAGGCACGCAATAAGGTTTTCCTGAAAGCACTGCAAATCGGATTATTTCTTTTCTGCAATGCTTTCAGGAGACCATTTATTTCTGCACATTCCATTTACGCTGGTGTATATAAACCAAGGTCATTGCCACTGCGCTTCCAAGAAGCGGAACGCACCAGGTTAGTAAAAACAGCACCAATATTGCAGGTGTGCCGCCCTTAACCGGAAATTTCAACAACATAAAACTGGATGCCACAGCAAGCGCCAGGTGCAGCACTATCGCTATCTGTAGAAGAGTTGATGGGATAATAATTTCCATAGTATTAAAGTTTATTTACAAGAATTACCGGTACACTCCAATTCCTGGGTGGCAAAGCAGCCATAATCTTCCCACAGGCAACCTGAATCAACACCGTATATTAATTTACAATCGGGGTGTGTCTTAATAAATGTTTTCGCAAAGGTGCCTACATTTTCTGAGGCGCTGCTTCGCGTCTTTCTGAAAGATACCACAGTTTTTCTGCAATTGAAGTCCTCACTTTTTATGTCCTG
>CABHOY010000085.1 GCA_902168105.1 uncultured Flavihumibacter sp. | reverse complement strand
CAGGTGTACTCATGCCACTTAACCACATATAATGTATATGTTGATTAACAACCTCTTCTATTTTACGACTGCTATATATATTATTGATGTAGGAGTAAACCAGGATTTTTAGCAACATCCGTGGGTGGTAGCTACTTGTCCCACCTGGCTTATATTGCTGGATTAACTTTGTAATATCAACTTTATCCAAAATATCGTTGACTGTTCTGACTGGATGATTAGCTGGAATCAGATCATTCAAATCTGGTGGTAACAGCATCCCCTGGTTTTGGTGATTGCTCTTAAATACAACTGATAACGTTTTGCCTCTTGCCATACTCCCTATAACAAAATAAGCATCATATGGTTAACAAAAAGGCTCCTTTTTATCTTAAAAAACTGCATAAAATCGAGAAGCCGTCCCAATTACTTTTGAGACGGCTTCTTTTTATTCTATAAATGTAAAATGACTCCAACGTTGGTGATTCATTGAAAGGTTGAAAGGATAACAAAGGTGGAGGCGTACTTCCTCCTTCATACCTCCAGCTTTGAAACCTTACAACCTTAGTATTTTTTTGCTGTTGCTTATGGTACTATAACCCGGCTACTTTGTAACTGCGTACTTTCTGAGCCGTCTTACGCTCTCTGATACTCTGTGTCACTTTTCTTACTACCCAGCTCAGTGTAAATGTGGGAATAAAATCCAGACCAGGAAATAGTTCTTCCATGAAGTTGAAAACACTTCCGAAAGCGCCCAGATTACTGCCAAACATTCTGTAAAATATGATAGCAGAAATGGGGGCCCAGATCACATCACTTACTTCTCCTAAAACCGGCACAGTATAACTTGCACATCCAATCAGATCCATTACGATACAAGTCCATAATGCAGGGGTAAATTTTCTTTCCATGCAGACCTCCGCTTTAAATGTTACTTATGTATAATCAAATAGCTTACCAAATTCAATTATGGTTGAGCGGTATGGGAATTACGATGTGCTGCTGTGGCGTTCCTTTGGAGTAAATATCTGTAATACAATCTTTTAAAAAATGCTGATTTCTTCGTCTGTGTATCCGTAATTCTTTCAATCAAACATAATCGTCCCGTTATATTTGGTGTATTAACGTAATAACGTTTTAGTACGACATAAAGTTACGAACTATTTAAGGTAACAGCTGTACGCAAATTTTAAATTGCGTAGTTTCACGCAAACTGTAAACGTAATCCGACATGATTAACGAAAATTCCCGCCGCGATATGATCAAGAAAGCCGCTGCTATGGCGTTTGCGTCCACTTCCCTGGCATCTCTTTCCACCCGTGTAATGGCGCACGAGACGAAAATGGATGAGAAACTGAAAGGCCAGATCAATCACTCCGTTTGTGCCTGGTGTTATAACGATATTCCTCTGGAAGATCTCTGTAAAGCTGCCAACAGGATCGGTCTGCAGTCAATAGACCTGCTGGACCCGAAAGATTTTGCAACTGCAAAGAAATACGACCTCACCTGCGCTATGGTGGCGTCTATCAATAAAGACTGGGGCATTACCCGCGGCTGGAACAGGGAAGCTCACCACGATCAGCTCGTTACTTACTACCAATACCTGATAGATGAGACCTCCAAAGCAGGCTTCACTAACCTGATCTGCTTCTCCGGCAACAGAGACGGACTGGACGATCAGGCTGGTATCGAGAACTGTGCTAAAGGCCTGAAACGTATCATGAGCTACGCTGAAAAGAAGAAGGTAACAATCGTAATGGAGTTGCTGAACAGTAAAGTGAACCATCATGACTACCAGTGCGATCATACGAACTGGGGTGTTGAGCTTTGCAAATCAATTGGTTCTGAACAATTTAAGCTACTGTACGATATCTACCATATGCAGATCATGGAAGGAGATGTGATCGCTACCATCCGCAACAACCACCAATACTTCGCCCACTACCATACAGGTGGTGTTCCCGGCAGAAATGAAATTGATGAGACACAGGAGCTGTATTATCCTGCTATCATGAAGGCTATCCACGAAACAGGCTTTAAGGGCTTTGTTGCGCAGGAATTCGTGCCTAAACGTGCCGATAAGCTGGCCTCTCTGAAACAAGGTGTGGAGATCTGCGATATTTAATATTTCCAGTCCTGCTTTAAGATCCCCATCACCACTGTGTCGGCAAACTGACCGTGGAGTTTGGCGCTGTGGCGAAGAATACCTTCTTTGGCAAAGCCCAGGCGGATGGGGATCTGGGCACTTTCCATATTCTGGAGAGCAAAACGTACCTCTATTTTATTCAGTTTCAGTGTTTGAAACGCGAAAGAGATCAGTGCCTTACAGGCATTGACAGCAATCCCCTTACCACGGAACTGTTCCCCCAGCCAATACCCGATCTCCGCTTTGTCCAGCTCATGGTCCCAGCAATGCATGTCTATCACACCACACAGGTCTCCCTGGTACCAGATACCAAATGCGATGGCTTCCTGGTCTTCAGCCTTCCGCTGCATCATTTCAATAAAACGTAGTGTATGTTCCTGATTGGTATTGTAGTCTACCCAGGGTAGGAACCTGCGCAGGCTTCTGCGTGAAGTATCCAGTCGGTTAAAGAGGGTTGGCGCATTCTCAGGCTGTAACTGCCGGAGCACAATCATTTCATTTACAGGTAATTCCAGCATAAAAAAGAAGAGGTTTGGCAAGCTGCCAAACCTCAAAAGTAATAAAATCTTAATTCTTCGCTATCAGCTGCTGTTTCTGCATATCCTTCACGATCTGTCTGGCAAACAGATAGGCTTGCCTGTAAGCAGTCGGAGGATCTACAGAATCGGTCTGCGCGTTATAGATCAGTTTCTTTTCCTTCAGGTCATACAAATTGGTATCCCACTGGTATTTTGTATTCACCTGGTAATAACCGGGGTCGTACATACGTCCATACCATCCCCTGTAGTAAGGCCAGAAACCGCCATAGTACGGATATCCATATGGGCCATATCCGCCGTAACTAGGCACATAGGTTTTCTCACGTGACTTATCCACCATGGCGATGGTCATCACCTGGACTACATCACTGTTACGGAATTTCTTTAAAGCAGCTTTCTCATCTCCCTTGGCTAATTCATCGTCCGGCCCGTAGGTAGCATAAGCAGAAACTGCATTATAGCCTTCCTTCTTCAGTTCTGAAACCAGGTTATTCTCCATCAGTATACGCAGATTGCGCTCTCGTGCAGGCACCAATGCTATCACCATGATCTTATTCTCCTGCTGTAACCGGGCTTCCGGTGTTTTCCAGGACGAAGTCAGTTTGGTGCTGGTACAGGCTGTTACTGACAGCAGCCCTATAGCCATTAACAATAATCCTAACTTTTTCATGTTTCCTCCTTTTAACTACCTGTTAGACGGCAGCAACCCGGAAGAGTTACATGGAAAGTATAAATTAACATTTCTTTGATTCTCAGATGACTATGAACTGTCCAGTATCTGGAACTTTCCTCCGGAATCTGGACGCCAAAGCCATATTATCTTCCTGTTTAAGTCCACCTATGCGTCATGTATGCGTCGTATATGAAGCATGTATGCGTCGTGTATAAAGCGTACTTCAGGGATCTTCATTTGGTCTTTTCCCTATGCAAAAGAAAAGGCCCGGAAATCTTTCGATCTCCGGGCCTCTTTATATCGGTATGTCAAATTAGTAATTGATGACCTGCTCCTGTATGCCTTCCGGAATATCGCGGAACTCATATAACTGGGTACGCAATTGAGGATCAAATCCTGCCTCTTTAATTGCCTCCTGCATAGAGCGGTAGGTAAATCTGTGAGGAGCGCCAGCGGCACTTACCACATTCTCCTCGATCATGATAGAACCAAAGTCGTTTGCTCCTGCGTGCAGACAGATCTGTGCTACCTGCTTACCAACAGTCAGCCAGGACGCCTGGATGTTTTTGATATTCGGCAACATGATACGGCTCATCGCGATCATGCGGATGTACTCTTCTGAAGTGGTCATGTTATGCACACCACGGATGCGGGATAACAGTGTATCTACATCCTGGAATGTCCATGGAATGAACGCTGTAAATCCGTAGTGACCTTCCGGCTTTTCACTCTGCACCTGACGGATGTCCGCAAAGTGCTGGAAACGCTCTAATAATGTTTCAACGTGGCCGAACATCATTGTAGCTGAAGATGGGATATTCAGCTTATGAGCAGCCCTCATTACGTCCAGCCATTCCTGTGCACCGCATTTCCCTTTGGAGATCAGCCTGCGTACACGGTCATTCAGTATCTCCGCACCTGCACCTGGCAAACTGGCCATACCAGCTTCCTTCAATGCTGTAAGCACTTCAATATGAGTGCTTTTTTCAAGTTTGGTGATATGCGCTACTTCGGGGGGCCCGAGTGCATGCAGCTTAACGGCCGGGTATAACTGTTTAAGCTGTTTGAATGTATCCACATAGAATTTCAGCCCCAGTTCCGGATGGTGACCTCCCTGCAGCAGCAGCTGGTCTCCGCCGAACTTCAGCGTCTCTTCTATTTTCTTCTTGTATTCGTCAATGGTAGTAATGTACGCGTCTGCGTGCCCTGGTATCCTGTAGAAGTTACAGAACTTACAGTTGGCTGTACATACGTTGGTAGTGTTCACATTGCGGTCAATCTGCCAGGTCACCTTTCCATGTGGTACCTGCTGCTTACGCAGTTCATTTGCAATGTGCATCAGTTCTGCAAGTGGAGCCTTCTCAAATAGATAAATCCCTTCTTCCGGAGTAAGCCACTCGAAGTTTAATGCTTTCCTGTATAGATCTTTCAGTTCCATGATGAACAAAGGTAGGAATAATGTTAAATTTATAGCATCGTTATTCTGTTACGGTAACTGTATGCAAAAATCTACGCTGTTGAAGCACTGCTGGCTTACATTATATGCCATTATCTGTTCATTCCACGTTGCCTCCGCGCAAACGCCACCTGCCAATGTCACCCCACGGAAAGCAGGGGAATTGATCACCCGTTTCCCTTTTAAGCAATACTATGGCGGCGTTGTCGTGATCCGCGCCTGCCTGGATGGTATTACTGATACCCTGCAATTCATCCTCGATACCGGCAGCGCCGGTATATCCCTGGACACAACTACCACTACCGAACTTGGTATCAAGTTAACGCCCACCGATAGGGTCGTACGTGGGGTAGGAGGGTCGAAAACGGTCTCTTTTGCCATGGACAGAACCCTGTTCCTGCCAGGTTTACGGGTAGATAGTCTTGATTTCCATGTCAATGACTACGAGTTAATCAGCCAGGTGTATGGTCTCCAGGTGGACGGCATCGTTGGGTATAGTTTGCTGAGCAAATTCATTGTACAGGTGGACTACGATACAGAAATGATCTCCATTTATGAGAAGGGGGCATTCACCTATCCGAAAGGTGGTCATATGCTGCGCCCTTCATTGACCCTGATCCCCATTGTCAACGCATACCTGAAGAATGGAAAGGAACAGCATAACAACCGTTATTATTTCGATACCGGCGCAGGTATGTGTTTGTTATTATCCCACCAGTTTGTAAAGGATAGCGCTATTCTTTCTTCCCGAAAAAGACAGCGTAAAGTGATACAAACTGAAGCTCAGGGGCTTGGCGGCAAAATGGCCATGGATATCACGACCATTCGGGAGTTTAAGTTGGGTAGTTACTCGTTCCGGAATGTTCCGGTATATCTCTTCGATGATGTAACCAATGTCACTGCTTATCCCTTTCTTGGAGGGATGGTCGGTAACGATCTGCTGCGCAGGTTCAATCTCATTCTGAACTATGGCAAGAAGGAGATCTACCTGATGCCGAATTCGCACTACAAGGATCCTTTCGACTATTCCTACACGGGCCTGATCATTTATCTGATAGATGGCAGGATTGAGATTACTGATATCATCAAAGGATCTCCCGCCGAAAAAGCTGGACTGCAAAAGGGAGACATCATTCTCGCGGTCAACAATACCTTTTCTGCCAATCTTCAGTTGTACCGCGACGTCCTTAAAAATGTGGGCACCCGGCCGAACCTGTTGATAATGCGTGGAAAAGAGCTAATGATAAAAAAAATCCAGATCAAAAGCATATTATAACTGTCTGATATAATACATTGCGGAATACTCCGTTAAAATCAGGCGGGGCGATCCCGTTCGGGAATTTAAAGGAGACAATGTTCATCGTGAGACAGTATCTTATTGCCATACTTGTTTGCCTGCCGGCGTTTCTACACGCCCAGGACGCCGCCAGTCAGAAAGCAGTTGCTACACTGCCATTCCGTTTGTATGACAGGTACATGGTCATCAGTACCACTATTTCCGGTACAACCCCTTCAGGGCTGCCTCCGGATAGTCTTCACTTCATTTTTGATACCGGTGCAGAAGTGACCACCTTCAGAGACCAAACGGCAGAAGAACTGCATCTGGAAACCAAGAATAACGGTGGTATCAGCGGTACGGATGCTGTTGTGGTAAGGGTGCCGACGGCCACCCTGAATGTGCTCTACTTCGAAAAGACCAGGCTACCGCTTGTGAAGGTATATATCGAACCACTCACTGAATTCCAGTACCTCAATATAAAAATAGACGGCATTATCGGCGTGGACCTCCTGAAGTCTTTTATTGTAAAAATAGACTACGAGAAACAGGTGCTACAGCTCTTCCGCTCTAACAAAACGCCTTTGAATACTCCCGGACAGCGCATGCCGCTAAGCCTGAATTTTAATACCCCCGTAATAGAAGGAACGATCAATCTGCCTGACGGCCAGTCGCTTAGCAGCCGGTTTCATTTCATTTCCGGAGGAGAATACGGCATTCTGTTCAACTATCCCTACGTGGAAAAACACCAGCTCAATACCCGGCTGCCGGTGTTAAGTACAGATAAGGTAAAGGATCTTTACAAAGAATTAACTTATACCAATACCAGCCTGCCAAGCCTCTATCTGGGCCAGGTACACCTCGATCTGGTGGCAGCCAGCTACTGCCCCGACGTAAATGACGCCGGTTCCATCCATGAAATGGCCGGTTCTATTGGCTTTATGGTATGGAGACAGTTCCGCAGTATTACCATCAACTATAGCGGACGCGAGCTATTCCTGGAAAAATAAGACCCAATCCATTCTCTCATTCTTTTAGTTAACTTGCAACTCTCATAAACAGGGAAATATGATTCATTACAATAAATTCACTTTAGCCAACGGATTGCGCGTGATTGTGCATGAAGACCATACCACTCCTATGGCGGTGGTAAACGTGATGTACGACGTGGGCGCGCGCGATGAGGATGCCAGCAAGACCGGTTTTGCTCACCTGTTCGAGCACCTGATGTTTGGGGGTTCCATCAATATACCGGAATACGACGAACCGCTGCAGATGGCCGGAGGAGAAAACAATGCTTTCACCACCAGTGACCTCACCAACTACTACATACAATTACCTGCCGAAAATATAGAAACTGCCTTCTGGCTGGAAAGTGACCGTATGCTGTCACTCGCCTTCAGCGAAAAGAGCCTGGACGTACAGCGTAAAGTAGTTTCAGAAGAATTTAAAGAACACTACATCAATAAGCCTTATGGCGATGTATGGCACAAAATGAGAGACCTGGCTTATGCAGTACATCCCTACAAATGGATGACCATAGGAAAAGAGCTTTCCCATATTGAGAACGCCAGCCTGGAAGATGTAAAAGCGTTCTTCTTCAAATATTACGTTCCCTCCAATGCCATCCTGGTAGTGGGAGGTCAGGTTACTACGGCACAGGTAAAGATGCTGGCAGAGAAATGGTTCGGGGATATTCCTTCCGGACAGCGTACACAGCGTAACCTGCCGGTAGAACCTCCGCAAACTGCTGCTCACAAACTGGAAGTAAAAGCCAATGTTCCGCTGGACGCCCTGTATAAATGTTATCACATGCCAGGCCGCACAGCAAAAGAATATTACGCTACAGATCTGATCTCGGACATTCTGGGCGGAGGTGCTTCTTCCCGTCTGAACCAGGTGCTCGTAAAAGAGAAAAAACTGTTCAGCAATATTGATTGTTATCACTTCGGCACACTGGACGCAGGCCTGCTGACCATAGAAGGAAAACTGGTGAAAGGAGTGAAAATGAAAGATGCTGAAAAAGCGATCCAGGAAGAAATTGATAAGATTCAGCAAACTGCTATACCTGAACGAGAACTGCAGAAAGTGAAGAACAGGGTGGAAAGTATGCTGGCCTTTGAAGATATGGGATTGCTTAATCGCGCTAACAATCTTGCCTTCTATGAACTGATCGGTGATGCGGCAATGATGAATGAGGAATTCGGTCAATATGAAGCCGTAACATCTGCAGAAATGCACCGCGAAGCGCAGCATCTTTTCGACGAGAAAAATTCCAATACGATTTACTATTACGCAGGATAACGCTGTTCATTTGAACTAACTGACAGCTTCATTCCTTTTGTAAATAAATATGCTTTAAGATTAATGATAAACCGGAAAATTGCCCCTGAGATAAAGGATGCCACCGCCTTTGATATCACGTTGAAACCTTATGAAAAGGTAACGCTGGACAATGGCATCCCAGTATACATCATAAAGTCTGATGAACAGGATACGCTGCAGCTGGAACTGGTATTCCCCGGAGGCAGCTGGTACGAAACGGAGAACCTGGTAGCGTCCGCGACCAACTTTCTCATGAAGAACGGCAGCAGCATACATTCTGCTTTGGAGATCAATGAGAACATCGATTATTACGGAGCATACCTGAACCGTAATAGCCATCACGAATATGCTACTTATACCCTCCACTGTCTCACCAAACACTTCGAGACACTCGTGCCGGTATTACAGGAAGTGATCCAGGACCCATCCTTTCCAGAAGAGGAACTGGCCATCTTCCGGCAAAACATGAAACAGCGCCTGGCCGTGAACCTGCAGAAATGCGATTTCGTAGCTAACAGGCATATTGATAAATATCTCTTCGGAGAGTTTCACCCATATGGAAGGGTCAGTAGCATGGATGCCTACGATGCATTGCAGGCGCCGATACTTCAGGCATTCTACAAGCAACATTACACTTACAACAACTGTAAGATCTTCGTAGCAGGAAACCTTCCGGCCAATCTTGTTCAGTTACTGAATAACGCATTCGGTCAGGAAAAATGGAATGGCGACGCTTCCATTGTCCGCGCAGATATGCCGGTACTGGCGGCTGAAGAAAAGAAGTTCCGGATCTTCAACGATGAAAACGGTGTGCAGGGCGCCGTGCGTGTAGCACGTCCTTTCCCTAACCGTTATCATCCTGACTTCCCGAAAATGCTGGTACTCAATACCATTTTCGGCGGCTACTTTGGCTCCCGTTTAATGAGCAACATCCGCGAGGAAAAAGGATACACTTACGGTATTCACTCCCAACTTTATAATTTCCGACAAACGAGCGCCATCAACATCCAGACAGAAGCTGGCCGCGATGTGTGCGAGGCTACCATCGAAGAGATCTATAAGGAGCTCCGTACCCTGCAACAGGAAATCGTTCCCGAGGAAGAGCTGCACCTCGTACGTAACTTTATGATCGGATCCATCCTGGGCGACCTTGATGGCGCGTTTGAAGTTATTCAGCGATGGAAGAACCTCATCCTGAATGGATTGGATGAAAATTACTTCTATAACAACATTAAGGTCATTAAAACTATTACAGCCGAAGAGCTGCAGGAACTGGCCAAAGAGTACTTCACACCTGAAGATTTCTATGAGCTCGTTGTGATTTAATGCTGTTTTAAAAAGATAAAAAAGAAGGTTTCCGCAATCGGGAACCTTTCTTTTTTTGTGCTTATCACATATTATTATTTCACTATATTTGCGACCCTAATTGTTCAATCCTATGAAACGTTTTATCCTATGTTTACCATTGTGCATATGCATGAATGTTTTCGCACAAACCAATAAAGCCGACGTTGATTCACTTGAAAAACGTTATCAGCATTGCCTTGCAGAAGGTAAAAGTCAATACAATTGCGCCCTTCAGTATTATACACAAATGGACAGCCTGTTGACAACAGTGTATCGTCAGCTGTACGATAATCTCGACAACAATCGCCGTACTACCTTGCAGATCTCGCAAACGCAGTGGGAGGAAAAGAGACAAACTTATTTTAAAGAAATTGATCTCCGTGTAGAAAAGAAAAGGCCGCAAACATTAGCCGGTCTCGATGACGATATGATCGTGACAGACAACAAAGCGGCGTTCCTGAAAACACGCGTGATAGAGTTATTGAAGAAGCAATCCTGATAACCGGAGTATGCCATACGGCATACTTTTATCGTAGAGGTTACTGATGTGTGACGCGGCGTTTGATCATACCGCCTTTGGTATCGTTGATGTTGTGTTGTACGATAAATGCTTTTCCATCTATCTTCTCTATTTCATCGATGATCTTGTGTACTTCCAGGCGGGTAACGACAGTATAAATGATATCAATATCCTTATCGACAGAGCCCCGCTTGCCAAATCCGCTTTGTCCTTTGAAGACCGTCACACCTTTCTTTAAGGAAAGCGTCAGGGTTTTTCTTATCAGTTCACTTTCGTTGGAGATGATAGTCAATGCTATGTACTCCTCAAAACCCTGTATTACAAAATCGACTGTTTTAGAAGCAGAGAGATATGTCAACATTGCATAGAGGGCTGTTTCAATATTGATCAGTACAGCAGCAATACTAAAGATCACGATATTGAAATACATGATCACTTCACCCATTGACAATACCGTCTTCCGGTTAATGTAAAGCGCCAGTACTTCCGTGCCATCCAATACAGCGCCTCCTCTTACTGAAAGTCCGATACCAGCGCCCAGGAACAATCCGCCAAAAACAGCGATCAGTAATCTGTCGCTGGTGATCGTAGGCACTTCAATAAAGACCAGCGCTGCTGCCAACCCCAGAATGGCGCAAAGCGCCTTGACAGTGAAGCTGAAAGACAACTGCTTGTATGCCAGTAAAATAAAAGGAATATTAATAACGATCAGCAGTACGGAAATAGACCACCCTGTAAGCCGGTTAACCAGCAGGGAGATACCTGTAACGCCGCCATCCAGGAAACCATTGGGCAACAAAAAACCTTTCAGCCCCAGGGCTGCCAGTAAAACGCCCGCAACAATCAGCACTATATCCTGTACATTCTGGATAAAGCTGATCCGGGCACGTGTTTTCTTCCGTGACTGTGACATTGACATATGCTAGTACTATAGGCTTACATTCTTTCCTGGTGTCTGAGCCATCTTTCGGGAATCTCATTGTTGCTCGCCGTTACATAATCATTGTACGTACAGGGCACAAAGTCTTTTCCCTTTCCCGGTAGCTGCATCCACCAGCGGCCGGTCTTTTTACTCTTCAGAAACACGGTGTCGAGGTCTGCACAAACAATATTGAATTCGTAAAATGCATCCCGTTCATTCAACAGTGCTTCTTTGTTCTTCACCGAGCAGCCATCCACAAAATACCACAACATTTGTGCAATTTGTCTGGCAGTCAGGAAATCTTTATCTTTTTCAGGACGGTAGCCATAGATGCCGTAAGTGCTCAGCCTTCCGCTCATACCGGCGTAACGGGAGAGCGCGCATGCTTCATCACCACCCATTCCGTTAGGAGAGAGGGTATTGGCGGGTGCGTCATTGTGTTTGATGATATTAATGTCCAGGCTTAACAGATCTGTGTTCCGCAACACAGGTTCGATCTCTTCCAGGTTCTCTCTTACCTTGCCCAGCCTGTAGCAATCAAAGCGGAGTTTGTCCAGCGTTTCTAACATACGGGGATGTACGAAGTAACTCTGGAATGCAAGATGATTATAGTGGCGGATGTAGTTAGGCTGTTCCGTCAGCATCTCCATCAGGAAACTGTCTGCCGGAATCGGCGATTCTTCTTTGAGGTCTATCAGCGCATCGGCAACAGTAACTTCAATTACATATTTCTGTGTGGCGTATGCTTTATATTGTGCATAGGTAAGATCGTGCGATCCTCCCAGGATGATAATGGTCTTATTAGAATTGATCAGTTCTGCCAGCACAGTTCTCATAGCAGCATAGGTGTCAGCCAGGGAAACGCCTTTACGAAGGTTGCCCATATCGGCGATCTTCACATCTTTATGCCAGTAAAATAAACTGTAAAATTCTCTTCTTACGATGTCTGCGGCGTCAGGGCCTTTTTTACCGGGGCCATAACCACGGTCCTCATTCACTCCCAGCAAAATAATGTCTGCAATGTCGAGGTTAGGCGTATGCCTTTCTTCATACAGATCTACGATACCTCCGATCTGGAACTCGTCATATTCTTCATCATCATTCAAACTTGCTTTGGAAACGGGAAGCAGGTAATCATGCAGGAGAGTAAAGTCTGCCATCACAACTATTTTTGTTTGCCGGCAAACCTACGAATCAATTGTGAAATATGTTGTCTTAGAAGGAGATGAATTACGGATTAATATTTCTTTCATGCATTAGGATGCGCATGATCAAGAGATGGTCATGAATGAGCTGCGAAGTATTGCAACTAGTTCTTGTGAACGATAAATTCGAATGCTTTATGCTCTTTCCTGGAAAATGCCTTCTGCAATACAGATTTTTTGCTGGTAATGCGGTTCTTGTTGCAATCAGCAACTTCCATAACGTTACATAGGTACTCCATGGTTTCCACCATTGTAAGCATATCGCTAATCTGCTTCACTGCATACTGGATCTGTTGTTCGCTATATCGATCCTCATGCAGTAAGATCAATAAATCCCTCTCTACCTGTTTCATTAGAATAATTTGACTGTTCCCTTAAATTTGTTAAAGGCGTTCTCATATAGGAGTAAGCGTTTGGCGTGTATTCAACAACTGGATGTTACAAGTTTATCCTTCTTTTCGGGAACTCAACGGCTAAAAAACCTAGTACTTCGATTAGTGCATACGTTTTTTATTCATAGTAGGGCACCCACAATCATTCTTCTTCAAAATCTTACAACCCTGACTCATTATGCTTAGACTACTGCACACTAAAAAAATAGTCAGCCATTTTCTTGTTATCATACTCTTAAGTTCTGTTCTCTTTTGTTGATGCCCGTCTGTACGAGAGTTTACCTTTTCTTAACAGTGCGCATTTCTAAATTAAGCTAATTTCGTAAAAATTTCAAATATTTGTCCACAATTTCTACGCGCAAAACCGTTCTGATAGTCCCGCTCGACTGGGGATTAGGACATGCCACCCGTGACATCCCGCTCATCCATGAACTATTAAACGCTGGCTGTAAGGTTGTTATTGCAGCCGAAGGGAAACACGCTTCGCTTTTACAGCAGGAATTCCCGGACCTCACCCTTTTACCGCTGCCTGGTTACCGTATCCAGTACGCACAAAAGGGCTGGCTGTTTGGTTGGAAGATCATCCAGCAGATCCCTAAGATATTGAATGCCATTAAGTACGAACAACAATGGCTGCAGAAAGTGGTAGAGGAGCATCACATTGACGCCGTGATTTCCGACAACCGTTTCGGTCTATATCATAGTAAGATCCCTACGGTTTTCATCTCTCATCAGCTACTTATCAAGACCCCTTTCGGTGGCATCACCGAAAAATTCCTTCAGTCGCTCAATTACCGCTATATACGCCGGTACAGCGCCTGCTGGATCCCTGACTACGCTGACAAGCATAATCTTTCCGGCATACTGGCACACCCTTCAGTATTGCCTCCCAATACTACCTACCTGGGCTGCCTGAGTCGTTTTGAAGACCGGCCCAATGTCGCACAACAGTATGATCTGCTGGTACTTATATCCGGTCCGGAGCCGCAACGCTCTAACCTGGAGAAAATGATCCTTGACCAGATCAAAGCCCTCCCAATCAGCGCCCTCATCGTGAGCGGTAAACCGGGTACCCCGGAAAAGCAACAGATCACTCCCCGGGTACAGCAGGTGAACCACATGAACGCTAAAGACCTTAACGAAGCCATGCTGGCGTCAAAAATGGTGTTAAGCCGCTCCGGTTATACCACCCTGATGGACCTGGTGAAGCTGAATAAAAAAGCGATACTGATCCCTACTCCCGGACAATCAGAACAGGAGTACCTGGGTAAGTTCCTAATGAAGAAAGGCTATTTCTACAATGTGCCGCAACATATTTTCAATCTGAAAGATGCGCTGGAGGCTGCCGATAAGTTTGCGTTCAAATCATTTGAACATGAACAGGATATGGAGCAGTATAAAGGTGTGGTGAGGAAGTTTGTAGAAGAGTTAAAAAACTAATGACAGTCAACACTTTACAGTCGTTTTACTAAGCGAAACGACTGTAAAGTGTTCCCTTTGTATATTCATATTAAGTCTGAATGGAGCTAGTCTATGAAGTAGGACTACCCCGGTAGCTCTCGCTACCTTTCTTTTGCCATGAAGGTTAATTACTTCGCCGCTACCGCCTGCAATCCTTCCACCGTTTTCTTGTCACTGCCCACAAAGATCTGTTTTCCTACGATCACTACAGGCCTTTTCAGAAAGGAGTACTCTTCCAGTATCAGGTCATGATAGTCCTTTTCGGTAAGCTGCTTTTCGTGTAATCCCATCGGACGGTATTTCATTGACCGGCGACTGAAAAGCGCTTCATAACTTCCCGCCAGTTTATGCATCTCTTCCAGTTGTGCCGGCGTGATCTTTTCGGTTTTGATATCCTGCAGTACAAATCCGTTCTCTTTCGCCTTGACCTCTTCCAGAATACGTTTGCAGGTACTACAGGTAGATAAATGATATATTTTCTTCATGTCGTTATACTTTCCACGCAAATATCCGCCGGTAGACGCAACTTCCAAAATATCCTTCTTCGCCTTCTCCCGGAAAGCGATCTTATCCAGAGAGATATTCTGCAATTGTTCATTCGTAATTCATCATTCATAATTACTTTTGGCGGATGCAAAAGAAATTGTTTTTACTGGATGCAATGGCGCTGATCTATCGAGCCTACTATGCATTGATCAGAAATCCACGCCTTACCAGCACTGGCAGGAACACCAACGCTCAGTTCGGATTTACTTCCACCTTGCTGGACCTTATCAATAAAGAAAAACCCACCCACATTGCGGTGGCTTTTGATACGCATGCCCCTACTGAAAGACATACCACCTTTGTCGATTATAAGGCGAACCGTATGGATGCTCCTGAAGACATCCTCGATTCCCTGGACGATATCAAGCGTATTATCACCGGGTTCAATATTCCTGTCGTGGAACTGGATGGCTATGAAGCGGATGACGTGATCGGAACACTTGCCTGGCAGGCGGCTGAAGCAGGATATGATGTGTACATGGTAACACCGGATAAAGACTATGGCCAGCTGGTAAAAGAGAACGTATTTATCTACAAACCCCCTTATATGGGCAACAAGGAAGAGATCCTTGGGCCTAAAGAAGTTTGCGAAAAGTGGCAGATCACAGATGTGCACCAGGTAATAGATATCCTGGGGCTGATGGGAGATGCGGTAGATAATATTCCCGGTATTCCCGGTGTGGGAGAGAAGACGGCCATGAAGCTGCTTTCACAGTTTGGCTCTGTTGAAGAAGTAATTGCCAACGCAGACAAGATCGGTGGAAAGATGGCAGAAAAGATCAAGGCTGGTGCGGAAAGCGCCATCCTGTCCAAACAACTGGCCACCATTATCACCGATGTGCCGGTTACGTTCCAGGAAGACGATTACTGCATCAAAGCGCCCAACAAGGAACAACTGGCAGAGGTCTTTACAGAACTGGAATTCAAGACTCTTGGAAAACGTATCCTGGGCGATGGTTTTGCTACCGCCACCGCTGAACCAGCCACTCCTGCCAAAGCACAGCTGGACCTGTTCGGTAATGAGATCCAGGGCGCGGTACCTCCTCCTTCCGAAGAGCTTCAGGAAATTGCTCCAAGCATCCTGATCGCCGAAAAGAATATCAACAATACGCCACATAATTATCAGCTGGCTGATACACCCGAGAAGAGGGCCGAACTCCTGGCTACCCTGTTGCAGCAACAGGAAATTTCCTTCGATACCGAAACAACCGGTACCGACGCTAACGCTGTTGATCTTGTAGGTATGAGCTTCTCCATTAAAGCAGGAGAGGGCTGGTATATACCGGTTCCGGCCGACAGGACCCAGGCCCAGGCAATAGTAGACAGCTTCCGGCCACTGTTTGATTCCACCCATATTCTCTTCATCGGTCAGAATATCAAATATGATATGATCGTATTGAAGTGGTACGGTGTGGAAATAAAGGGGCCGGTTTTCGATACCATGCTCGCGCACTATCTCATCGAACCGGAAGGCCGTCGTGGAATGGACCTGCTCAGCGCCCAATACCTGCAATACGAACCAGTGTCTATCGAGACCCTGATCGGCAAAAAGGGAAAAGGACAGGGTAACATGCGGGATGTGGAGATCGACAAGATCAAGGAATACGCAGTAGAGGATGCCGACATCACCCTCCAGCTGAAAGAGAAATTTGCGCCATTACTGCCGCAGAAGGTTGTAGAAAAGGTATTCTATGAAGTAGAGAATCCGCTGGTAAAAGTACTTACCGACATGGAATACGAGGGCATTTCCATTGATATACAGGCACTTTCTGACTACTCCCGCGAACTCGAAACAGAGATCAAACGTGCGGAAGAGAGTGTTTATTCACAGGCTGGCGTCCGCTTCAACCTCGCATCTCCCAAACAGCTGGGAGAAGTGCTGTTTGAAAAGCTGTTGCTCGATCCTAAAGCCAAAAAGACCAGAACGGGACAATATGCTACCGGGGAAGATGTGCTGGCGAAGCTCTCCAATAAACATCAGATCGTGGAAGACATCCTGGTATTCCGTGAGTTGAGCAAACTGAAATCTACTTACGTGGATGCACTGCCGCTGATGCTGAACAAACGGACTAACCGGGTACATACTTCTTACAATCAGGCAGTTGCGGTAACCGGTCGTCTCAGTTCCAACAATCCGAACCTCCAGAACATCCCTATCCGTACCGATAGAGGCCGTGAGGTGCGTAAGGCTTTTGTTGCCAGGAATGAGGAACATGTATTGATGTCTGCCGATTATTCGCAGATCGAGCTGCGCATCATTGCCGCCATCAGTGAGGATGTGCACATGATTGACGCCTTCCGGCAAGGACTGGATATTCACGCTGCCACTGCTGCCAAGGTATACGGTGTAGAACTCGCGGATGTCACTCCTGAAATGCGCCGTAATGCCAAGAGCGTGAACTTCGGTATTATCTATGGCGTAAGCGCCTTCGGACTCTCTGAAAACCTGGGCATTGCCAGGGGAGAGGCTAAAACACTGATAGATAACTACTTTGCACAGTATCCATCTATCAAACAATATATGGACAACCAGATAAAGTCCGCACAGCTGAATGGTTATGTAGAGACGCTACTGGGCCGCAAACGCTGGCTGAAAGACATTAACTCCTCCAACGCAGTGGTAAGGGGTTATGCTGAACGGAACGCCATCAACATGCCAATACAGGGTACAGCTGCCGACATGATCAAGCTGGCCATGATCTCGATCCATAAAACGCTGAAACAGGAGAACCTCCGCTCCCGCATGATCCTCCAGGTACATGACGAGTTGGTGTTCGACGTACATAAAGATGAAGTAGAACTGATCAAACCTCTGATACAGGAAGGTATGCGCAATGCCCTGCCGCTGACCGTCCCTGTTGAAGTCGAAATCGGCGTTGGCCACAACTGGCTACAGGCCCATTAAAACGATCTGCCATTATACTATCGGGGGGCCGGGAATAGCCATACAATGAGTAATCACTGTATTGCCATTTCCGGCCCCCGATCCTTATAAACAAGTCCATTATCCGAAGTCCGCCGCCCGCTGATTTAACCCGCCCCGAACCGTCATCGCAGTACCTGTATTTCCTGCTGATAATTAGTAATTTTTACCCTGTTTGCCCTATTGCGTTTTCCAAAATCGTTTACTAGCTTTCGCCCATGATCCTAACACCTCGTCTTCAATTATTACCATGTACCCTGCAGTACTTCGAAGCACTGTTACAGGGGGAAGAGGTATTGGGTGAACTGCTCGACATCCATATCCCCGAATCCTGGACAGAATTTCCAGAAGTAATACTCGTAGCATACGACAAACTCCGTAACGATCCTTCCATGTTGGGCTGGTTCTTCTACCTGGTGATACACCAGGAGAACAAATGCCTCATGGGCGCCGGTGGTTTTAAAGGCCGCCCCGACCGCCACGGTATTGTTGAAATAGGGTATGAGATCTCTGCCGACTACCGGGAACTAGGATATGGCACGGAGTTAACCCAGGCCCTGGTACGCTTTGCGTTTAATCATTCGTATGTGAATAAAGTCATTGCACATACAGAAGAAGAATATAATGCCGCCGTAAAAGTGCTGCAGAAATCAGGGATGCACTTTGTCGGAGAAGCCCCTGAACAGTTGTGGCGATGGGAAATCTCCCGGGAAGAATACATTATTCAAAGCGTTGAGTAATAGCATTCCCTAAACCAATTCCCGAACGGAGCAACCGCATTTTTGTATTCCCTGCTACTGCAATCTATTGTTATCCCCGCTCATCATTCTTTCTCCCTTGAAAATGGCGGTTTTAACTTAGATTCGGCCGGTTATATTATAAAACAATCTGAAAAGTCAACAAAATCAACACCATGAAGAAATGGGCGCTATGCCTTGCCGTGTTCTGTTCAACAGCGGCGATCGCACAAACAACCAACAAAGAAGGAAGCAACTACAAATTCACCGTTATTAAGAACCTCGACGCAGGGGATGTGGAAAACCAGGGCGCTACCGGCACCTGCTGGTCTTTCTCCGGACTATCCTTCTTCCAGGCCGAAGCTCTACGTATAGGCAAGGGTAAAAATATCAACCTCAGTGAGATGTATGTGGTTAGAAAAATGTACCCACTGAAAGCCTCCAACTATGTACGTATGCATGGTAAAGCCAATTTCGGCGAAGGTGGTGGATTCCCTGACGATCTGCTTTGCCTCCGTGAATATGGTCTCGTTCCGCAAAGTGTTTATGATGGCAAACGTGTAAAAACATACAATCATGCAGAAATGACCGCCATCCTGGATGGTATGGTTAAAAAGATCGGTGCTACTGAATCTACTATCAACCCAAACTGGAATAAAGCTGTTGATGGTGTGCTGAACGCCTACATTGGAGATGCTCCTGAAAAATTTGAGTACGAAGGCAAGAGTTATACTCCTCAAACCTTTGCAAAGGAACTGGGTCTCAATGCAGATGATTATGTGATGATCAGCTCTTTCACTCACCACCCTTATTATCAGCAGTTC
The DNA here is from genome assembly GCA_902168105.1 of uncultured Flavihumibacter sp. Classification (GTDB taxonomy): domain Bacteria; phylum Bacteroidota; class Bacteroidia; order Chitinophagales; family Chitinophagaceae; genus Chitinophaga. The sequence continues at coordinate 69,320 of CABHOY010000085.1, read as the reverse complement.
GTACTGGAAGTTCCTGACAACTGGAACTGGGACAAGATGTACAACGTTCCTCTGAACGACCTGACCACTATTGCTGAAAATGCGATCCAGAATGGTTATACTATCGCATGGGCTTCTGACGTAAGTGAAAAAGGTTTCAACTTCGCTCAAGGTCTGGCGATCGTTCCTGATGTTGCCAGCCTGACTCCTGAACAATTAGGAAAAGCTTTCACTGAGCCGGTAAAGGAATTAACTATTACTCCTGAACTTCGTCAGCAGGCTTTTGACAACTACGAAACACAGGATGATCATGGCATGCACATCGTAGGGATGGCGAAAGATGTTGACGGGAAAGTCTTCTTCCGTGTGAAGAATTCCTGGGGTACTGCCAATCCGGGTAACGGATATTTCTACGCTTCTGAGCCGTTCTTCGCTTACAAAACCACCAGCATCATGCTGAACAAAAAAGCAATTCCTGCGGATATTGCAAAGAAGCTGGGGATCAAACAATCTTAATTCTCTCTACTCTTGATACTAGCGGCTGTCTCTTTCCGGGGCAGCCGTTTTGTTTTTTGGGGGAGACACACTGCTTCGGTTTCAGGATGGGATCGCGGTCGGCGCCTCTCCGGTTGGATGGCTATTAAGCTTTGTCAAGCGTATGAGCTGTAGGATATTTATTTGACCGCATCAAGCGTATCCCGGAGAGCCGAAGGCCCGCGATTCCCTTCCTGAAACCACGCCGTTTATGTTCTCCCTATTGGTAGCGAGGATGTATTCTTTCATGGACCATGGAGTATTATCATGAAAGATGATGAGGGATACACTTCCCTTCTCGTTTATGCATAGTCGAAAATATTGCTCTTGAAAGATGCTATTTGAAAAAGCGTCCTGCAACAATTGGAACAACTGAATCGCCGGACGGTTTCAGGTGGAGACCACTGGCCTCAGTTATTTGAAGCATGCCGATACGACGCAACAGGGGTTAAATAATTATCCTAAAGCCAAACACGATTCCCAATGCCCAATCGACCGTAGCTTCAAAGAACTGCAGCCAGTGGTCCCACCTGAAAACCGTCGTACCTCATTCCTACTCCCAAAAACAAGGCATCAAACACATACTTGACTTAATCAACAAACAAGAAATTAAACGCTACATCACACCCATGCGAGTACCAGAAAATACACTAGAATGAGTAGAATACGGGGCGATAAAATTTGGAGTATTAACACTTAAAAAAGAGAACTCAGACCTCCTAAATATTTGATTGACAGAAGCAAACAATTTAATTGACAGAGTCATTAATAAGCGAGGAAACGTCCTACTGTATTGAGTAGATCGGCATTAGGATCACTTCCCCTCCAGCCGCTGCGCCTCCTGGTAACTCCCCAATCGCACCTTCACAGGTAACTGCGTTTGCTTCTCCCAATTCCACTCTTTTTTACAGAAAAAACCGAAATGTTGCTGGTAATAACTATTCGCTGCAAGAGGAGATTTTGCCTCTGGTAAGGCACGGTTATCGGTAACCTGGAAAGAGGATAAATATACAGGCGCCGCCACCTCTTTTTTGTCAGTGAACCATAACTTGCTTGACTTAGTCAACGGATAAAGCGGCGCGACCGCTATCCGCATCTGGGCAGATAGATGCGTCAGGCAAGTAATTAACAGTAATCCCACTATGGACGCCATTTTCTTCATAATCAATTCATTTAAAAGTCTAAACCAATGCCTCCCAACTGCCTGCACCTTCCCTGATCAGTTCCGGCTCATCACCGGTACAGTCTACGACAGTAGAAAAGGTCAGTCCTCCTAATCCACCATCCACTACGATATCCACAATTTTACCAAACTTCTCATGTATGATCTCCGGGTCCGTATATTCCTCCACGTATTTCTCAATGGGAAGAGATGTACTCATCACCGGGTTGCCCAGTTCTTTAACTATCGCCCTGCATATATTATTATCCGGTACGCGGATACCCACTGTATCTTTTTTTGCTTTCAGCATACGAGGTACTGCCCGGCTGGCAGGCAGGATAAACGTATATGGACCTGGCAACGCCTTCTTCAGCATACGGAAAGTGGGAGTGTCCACACTCTTTGCATAGTCTGACAAATGACTCAGGTCATAACAAATAAAAGAGAATTGCGCTTTAGCGGGGTTAATATGCTTGATCTGACAGATCTTTTCCACCGCCTTGTGCTGACAGATGTCACACCCCATACCATACACGGTATCGGTAGGGTAGATGATCACGCCGCCGTCTTTCAAACACTCTACGATCGTTTTCAAATGTCGCGGGTTCGGATTGTCCGGATGTAAGGTTAAGAGCATATTACAAATTTACGAAAGTCCTGTGGGAAGCAGCCCCAATTTCCAGGCCAACACGTTTTCCACATTAAATAATCTTACTATCTTTCCAGCCAATTTGCAAAACCAATCTGGATGAACTTAAAAGGGATTGTTCCGAGAACCTGGAGACGGCTGAAAAAGATTGTACTCATTCTATTCATTGCTCAATTCGTTTACATTATAATATTAAAATGGGTCAATCCTCCGATCACCCTTACCATGATCTCTTCCTGGTTTAGTCTCATCGGAACGGATAAACATTTCCATAAAAGCTGGGCAGATTATAATGAGATCTCTCAACATGCCAAGCTGGCCGTACTTGCCAGCGAAGACCAGCTATTCCCCGATCACAACGGTTTTGATTTTAAGTCCATCGAGAAGGCTATGAAGCATAACCAGAAAAGTAAAAAGATCCGGGGAGCCAGCACCATCAGCCAGCAGGTAGCAAAAAATGTGTTCTTATGGCAGGGACGCAGCTGGGTACGCAAAGGCCTGGAAGTCTATTTTACCTTTATGATCGAAAAGATATGGGGGAAAGAACGGATCCTGGAAATGTACCTGAACGTTGCGCAAACAGGTGATGGCATCTTTGGGGTTGAAGCCGCAGCACAACAATATTATCATAAAAGTGCAGCGAGCCTGAATCGTGAACAAGCCGCCATGATCGCAGCCTCTCTTCCGAATCCTATAAAGTACACTGTTGTTCCTCCTAACCGTATTACTTCTTATCGTCAGCGAAAAATACTCCAGCAGATGCGGTTTATTGCTCCTGATCCGGATATCGCAGAACTTGTGAGCAGCAAATAATGGTTAATGCTTATCCTGCTTTTTGCTTTTTCAGCAGGTTATCCACAGCGGCTACCGCCGATGATCTCCTTTCTTCAAAACTTCCTTTGATCTCTACCCAGGGTGTTCCTGATGCAGATACGAGATCTTTGTAGACGCTATAAAAGTATTCACGCATCTGAGGATCGGGGTATTCCCGTAGCGGATCTTCTTCCCAGGGAATGTCAATATAAGTCAGCAGATACAGGTCGTACTGACGGGTTTTAATCTGTTCAACTATCCATGGGTCAGTGGTCTTGTATTTAAATTCACTCCAGAAATTGATCACATGCAGGTCAGTATCGCAGATAAGCACTTTGTTAGCTTGTGCTGCCTGTTGATCTTCCAGTGCCAGTTGACCTTTCGCTATGGTGAGCAGATCGTGTTGTTCATAGGGCCGGGGCAATTCCTCCAGGTACTGACGTGCATACTCTGGTACCCATACCGTTTGGTAATGCGTTGCCAGCTGCTCACTCAGTGTACTCTTTCCGGTTGACTCCGGCCCTATTACAACTACTTTCAACATATACTACTATTACTTTTCCTGCTTTATCTACTTAACGCCCAACGCTTTACTACTTTGCCAGTCCTGCCGCATGTTGTTGCTGCCAGATCTTCTTCCAGCTGAAATAGCCCAACACAGCGACAATGAACAGGAATATCGTCAGTATAGCCGTCGGCAATAAATGCTTATGGAACAATAAGGGGATAGCTACCAGGTTGGACACGTTCAGTACCAGCCAGTTCTCTATCTTCCGCTTAGCCAGCAACCACATACCGCTGCAAGCAGTGGCAGAAACAAATGCGTCTATCAATGGAACATCAGAGTTGGAATAATGGCTGAGCAGATAGGCAAAAAGGCCCCAACCGATGAGCGTTATCAACACCGTTACCGTCCAATCTTTGCGCGTAGCCCATTCCACCGGTGTTTCCGGTTCACTGTCCCCCTTTTTAGCCCAATGGTACCAGCCATACACGCTCATGATAAAATAGTAGACGTTCAGTGTTGCTTCTGCATACAAACGGAATTGCTCCCTGGACAGGAGATAAGCATAGATACCTGTGCTCACCAATCCCGTAGGGTACAGCCATATGCTGTTTTGTTTACTGCAGATGACACTGATGGCGCCAAACAGTGCCGCTACTATCTCCAGCCAGCTCATTGCATGTATTCCTTCCTGTAATCCCTGATATAATGCATCAAAATTCATGTCCCAAATTTATACCGTCCTATTTTTCTCCTAATAAACAACCCGATACGTTCCAGGCGCTGAAACTGTTTCCTTCACGCTCTCCTAATGGGATCGCTACCTTAAAGGTATGCACACCCGGTGTGAGATCGGGCAGTGGAATGGTTACCGGCTCCGTTACGCCTCCAGGGCACCAGTTGGAACGGCTCAAGTCAGAAGAGGAGAGACCGTTCACGAAGTTACCTGTTGACGGATTTGATAAGCGGAAGTTACCACAGTCCGTACGCCATGGAATAAAATGATATACTCTCTTTCCATCCACGAAGATCTCGTTCAGTTTCTGGTTGAACTCATCTCCGCCACCCCAGCCACCGTGGCCGGTAGTGGTATAACGCATCCGCAGGTTCTTTAATCCTGCAGGTATATTCACCGTCACTTCCAGAGAATCTTTCCCGAACATGGTACCATATTCCTGGTTTGCCATTTCCATCAGGTTGGTGGTATTGAATACCGGCATTACCCAATCTTCTTTTTTTATTTCCTTCTGGTCATTGTCGGCCGGATAGTACTTCAGGCGCAGGCTTACTTTATGACCGCCTTTGTCGTAGTTCCCGATATAGATTCCGAGCCATACTTCTCCCTGTAAACGGGGCAGTAATTCAGTGATATCCTGGCGGTACACAGCGGAATCAGCCCACTGGTAACCTTTTATTCTCGTTTTTTCATTATAGAATTTAATCCCGAACGGTGTGAAAAAGCGCATCAGTTCCAGGGTAGGCAGATAATTATCGGTAGCCACAACCCCACGGTATTTCTCACGATATGCAGGCAGTTCTTTCACTCCTTTTTTCAAACCATCCAGGAAAGAGGTTTTCTTATCGACGGGGATCACAAATACTGATCCTGTACGGTCGTAGGCATCTCCGTTCGACTGTTCCGCCACTTCTGCGAAGAGGGTCACATTTGTGGTTTCCGGCAGTTTCACTTTTTTGAGAATAACTGTTCCTCCGGCATAGTGGTAAGTAACATTCTCCTGATCGTTCGCAGGATCGTTGAATTTATTACCCCAGCTGATCTGCTCCTGGTTAAAGATGTTCAGGGTCGTGAACCTGTTTTCGATCACCTGGCGCAGGTAAGTGGCATCGTCCACCATGGTTCCCATGGCTACGGCCATTTCAGCTCTTCGTTCTTAATATTCCGGAGATCAACTTTTGTAGCAATGTATTCGGATGTGCCGTTACGCAATGTCCTCAATATCAACCCCAGACCTGGGCCAAACTCCAAAACGGGGGTTGCTTTTACAGGCAACGCATCTGTATACCAGATCTCAATAGTGTTAGAGCGGACCTTTACTTTGGCCTTCTTACAAAGATATCCCAGCACAGTATCAGTACCGGGTAGCAGTTCAGGTTTGTCATAGTCCGCGAACGCTTTTTTGAATGCCAGCTGTTCCCCTTGCTTGCTGGTGATAACCTGGTAGGTGGCCTTTCCCTTGTTGTCCAGGAATTTCCGTTCCTTCTGAGCAACAGCGTCGAGCGGCTGGTAGCTGGCTTTATCTCCCTGAATGAACACTTTCAAACCTCCTCCGGGAACGTCTTTCCCGTTGTATTTAAACCCATAGGTGATTTCAGCCCCAGGCTTTCCGCCTCCGGATTGTGCCTGTATACCTCCGGCAATCACCAGGGTCATCCAGAGCAATGCATATTTTTTCATAAGTATAAAGTGTTTCGGAATAATGGCTAAAGATAAACCAGGGACAATAAAAAAGCACAGTCAAAAGACTGCGCTCTTTTTTAACACTATCATTCTCTCAACTATGGCTTATTCTGCTTCTGCCACCACTTCCTTCACTTCCGGGATCATACGCTTCATCATGCCTTCAATACCGGCTTTCAACGTAATCATGGAAGATGGGCAACCTGAACAGGAACCCTGCAGCATCAATGTCACAGTACCGTCGTCGTAATCTTTAAATTGAATTGCACCGCCATCCATTTCAACTGCCGGTTTAACGTAGTTCTCAAGTAATTCCTTGATACGTTTTACCACATCAGTGTCATCTGCACTTACTTCATTGCTGGCGGTATCTTTTGTCACCACTATTTCCTCTTCGTTGATAACGGGACGGTTATCTTCCAGATATTCCTTCAGGAAGGATTTTATAGTAGGTATAATGTCGTTCCAATCAGTGTCAGGAGTCTTTGTCAGCGTAATAAAATTAGCCATAACAAAAACGCCCCTTATGAACGGAAAGCTGAACAGCTCAACGGCCAGTGGAGATGGCTTCGCGCTGGCCTCATCCGGAAAATCGATGTGCTTACCTGGATACAACAGTTTGTTAGCCACAAACTTCATTGTTTCCGGGTTTGGCGTCATTTCCGTATATATGCTGATAATGGGATTGCCTGTTTTAATCATGGTACTCTAAACTTTTTGATGGAACAAAGGTAGCAACTTTCGTCCACATACCCAGTAGGATCAGCCGTTTTCCATATCGAATTTTACAATAGGGATATAGACGATTTTTACTTCACATGTCTTCCCGGCCCGGTTTGTTCCCAATCCGGCACCGTTTGTGCTGCATAATGACCTTCATGGCCAGCAGCCCCTTAGACAAGGTTGCTTAAATGAATGGTTTTGTTATTTTCGCAGTTTTTCAGGTCTTAACCTACATACTAGATGGTGAAGTATATATTGGGAGTTGCGCTGGCGATTACGGGCATCTTCAGCCAGGCCAAAGCACAACTGCCACCCAAAAGGGAATTTCGTGCGGTATGGATTGCCACGGTGGAAAATATTGACTGGCCCTCCAGGAAAGGTTTGCCGGTAGAAATACAGAAACAGGAATTTATTAACCTCCTCGATAAACAACAGCGTAACGGCATGAACGCCGTTATAGTTCAGGTCCGTCCTGTAGCTGACGCCTTTTACGATTCTCCTTTCGAGCCCTGGTCAGAGTATCTGAGTGGCACTCAGGGTCTTGCGCCCAATCCTTATTATGATCCGCTTCGCTTCATGCTGGAAGAGACCCATAAGCGTGGAATGGAATTTCACGCCTGGTTCAATCCTTACCGCGCAGCTATCAGTGCTAACCGGGTTACCGCCAATCATATCACCCGTATGCGCCCCCAGTGGTTCGTCAACTTTGACGGCAAGAAATATTTTGATCCGGGTATTCCCGAGGTACGGGAATATGTGACCCAGATCATCCGTGACGTTGTACGCCGCTATGATATTGATGCAGTCCACTTCGACGATTATTTTTATCCTTATCCCGTTCCCGGCAGAGATTTCCCCGACTACAGCTCCTACCGCCAGTATGGCCGTAACATGCTGAAAGACGACTGGCGCCGCTGGAATGTTGACACCATTATCCAGATGGTGAGCAAAATGATCAAGGAAGAAAAACCCTGGGTGAAGTTCGGGATCAGTCCCTTCGGCATCTGGCGGAATAAAAACAAAGACCAGGACGGCTCCTATTCAACAGGACTTTCCAATTACGATGATCTGTATGCAGACGTGCGCAAGTGGCTCCAGAATGGATGGATCGATTATGTACTGCCGCAGTTGTATTGGGAAAGAGGCCATCGTGTGGCTAACTACGAGTTACTGCTAAACTGGTGGGCGCAACATGGATACGGTCGCAATGTCTATATTGGTCATGGCGTATACCGCATCCGCAGTAATGCCGCCTGGAACCTTCCGTACGAACTGCCCATACAGATCACAGAAGCACGCACGCTTAACACTATTCAGGGAAGCGCCTACTACAGCGCTAAGTCCTTTAACGGCAATCCCTTAGGATTTGAGGATAGCCTGCGCAACCACTTTTACCGCTACCCGGCCTTGCGGCCTGCAATGCCCTGGATAAAGCTACCGGCCCCCTTACCGCCTTATTTCATAGATGCGTTTGAAAGAGCGGATGGCCTGCACCTTTACTGGGCGGATGATGACACTTCCGGTCGTACGCAACAGTATGTACTATACCGTTTCAACGCCAGCGAATCCATCAACCTGAATGATCCTACAAAGATCCTGGCCATTATACAGCAGATGCCTGATCCCCAGTTCATAGACTATTCCTATGTAAAAGGGAATCTTTATACATACGTGGTAACGGCCCTGAACCGGCTGCAAACAGAAAGCTGGGCAAGCGATCCGTTATACATGAAGAAGTCGGGAAAGAATACATTATTCATGTTCGATCCCGAACCGGCCAACAGATATCAATGATGTTATCCACAAAAAAGCGGGGAGTCAGTTGAAACTGGCTCCCCGCTTTTTTTATATCCTGGCGATCTGTTATTTATATACTGCCTGCACTGGTTTACCTACCGCGCCATTAGGCATCTGGATATGCAGCATGGCCGCAATAGTAGGCGCTATATCCGCCATACTCACAACGTCGTTGCTAGCGCCGTGTTTAACGTGCCAGCCCATGAACACTAATGGCAGGTGGGTGTCGTACGGATTCCAGTTACCATGGGTCGTGCCCTTATCTGAACCGGAATACCAGCCTGGTTCAGGAATAATGGCTACAGCCCCGCAACGTTTAGGATTATAACCATTTGCGATCATCGTTTTGATCGGCTCGGGTACCGGGCTATTACCCAGGTTATCCACATCTGCCGCAAATTGAACTCCTGGCAGCGTTTGCAAATATTGAACCGTCACTTTCTTTATCGCATCGTAATCCAGCTTTTGCGCGGAGATCGTTTTCAGATCAAAACTGATATGATAGTTTTCCCCACTCTTTGCCAGCCTGTCCGCACCAAAACGTTCCTTCAATAATGCATTCAATCCTGTCAGCATCTTTCCATCCGGCAGTCCGGCAGGGATCTCATGTTCTTTCATAAATCCTACGGAGTTGGCGGCGCCATGGTCTGCCGAGAGGAACACCAGGTAATTGCCTTTGCCTAAACGCTGATCCAGGTAGCGGAAAAACGCAGACAGGTCTTTATCCAGTCGCAGGTAAGTATCTTCTACCTCGATGGAATTAGGTCCGTATTTATGGCCTACATAATCTGTTGAAGCACAGTTAATAGTCAGGAAGTCTGTTACCGTATTGCTGCCCAGCTTATATCCTTCAATAGCCGCTTTGGCGAATTCCAGGGTGAGCGTGTTGCCTGAAGGAGAGGTGCGCAGGCTGCCTTTATCCTTCTGGTAGATGTCCTGCATGTTGTGTGGAAAAGTCGGCGTTGTTTCTCCGCCGAAAGTGCCTTCCCATTTCATATTATCTTCCGTGCTCTGTATGTAGGTATTGATCGGGTACAGCGTCTGCCATGGTTTAGACATCATCTGTGCCGGCAGCTGCCGGGCATTAAATGCCTTCGCCCATTCCGGCAGCTCCTGCATGTAAAAAGAACTGGTCACAAAACTCGCATTGCTATCGTCCAGCCAGAATGCACCATTGGCGACATGTCCTGCCGGCAGAATGGACGCCCTGTCTTTCAGGGACACGCCCACTACCTTAGAGCGGAAGTTTGTAGCGATCCTTAATTCATCTGTAATTGTAGAGGCAAGCAAATTACGAGGAGACATTTTACCAGCATCAGAGGTAGTACCTACCGCTTTCACAGTAGTATCTTCTGTGCAATACCAATGACGGCCGGTCACCTGGTCTGTCCAGTCATTGCCGGTAATACCGTGAATAGCAGGTACGGAACCGGTATAAATAGTACTGTGCCCTACAGCCGTAAAAGATGGTAAATGAGTGATGAACGTGTTTTCACAGGAGAAGCCTTCTGTCAGCATCCGTTTGAATCCACCTGCTTCGTAGCGGTCGTAATACCTGTACAGGTAATCCCAGCGCATCTGGTCAACAACGATACCGACTACCAGTTTGGGACGGTCCACCGGCTTCTGGGCCGAAACAACAACCGTCTGCAACATAGCGCCGGTAAGCACCAGCGCAGACAGTGATTTACATATTTTTCTCATGATAGATAATTTCTACAATAAATAAGACCTGACTATTAACGCTTTCGGTTACTTAAGGTTGTTAAATTATCTATCCTTTCAAAATTTAAATTGTACAAATATTACCAACGGGAATATAATAGGATAAACTACAGTGCATTGTTAATGCGGGGATTGCAATCGTATTAATATTATAGGGGTATATCGAATTGACAACACAGGTCAACATCGTATCGATAATACGGTTTCAACCCGCATTAATAATACGGGGTTTCATCGAATTGACAATACGGGGGCGGGATCGTATTGATAACACGGTTTCACCATATTATTGATAACCCGGGGTTTACACCCCGGGCTACAAACATGTGGACTCCTGACGGAGTCCCATTGTGTTTTATTATTTTGTTTGTTCGACGCTTCTTCGACTAAAGCGGGAGGCGGCCTCTTGCTAGAATCCGGCCTGTGCGAAACGTACGGGGTAATCTGAAATGATACCATCAGCCCCCATTCCCTTCAACTTCTTCATTTCTGCCGGGTCCTGTACTGTCCACGGCACAACCTGGATCTTTTTGCTATGACAATGCGTTATCAATTCCGGTGTGATATACTGATATGCCGGGTTGTAGAACTGTGGCGTAAAGCCCAGCAGGTCCAATTGTTTCGCCGGGTTGATCTCTTTATCAGATACCAGGAACCCAAGCGCGACCTGTGGATATCTTCTGTGGATAACCTGCAGTGGGCGGGCATCAAAAGACTGAATAATGAGGCGGTTGCCCAGGGGCAGTAAATTCTTTACAGCCATCAGTTTGTCGATATACTCTTCCGGCGCAGGTTGTTCTGTTCCATCTGTTTTTGCAGATGATTTTATTTCCAGTAAATAAAATACCGGCGGTAAATGGTGGGCCTTTGTGTAGGCATCTACTGAATCGATCATTTCAGACAGGAGAGGAGCGTATGTCTTTACCCGTTGCTGTTCAGGGAACTCGGGATAAGGTTTTTCGCCGATCACAAACTCCCGGATACGGCTGTACTCCATTTTATAGAAAATGTAGTCTTTCCGTGATTCCTTCGGAATGTCCGAACCATCGGGCATAGTGGTATATGCCGGGTTGAAAGAAGGATCGTGATATACTACTACCTGTCCGTCTTTCGTGATATGCACATCAAACTCAATGGTATTTGCGCCGGTCTCTATTGCCTTGATCATGGAAGGAATAGTATTTTCCGCCATCAGGCCGCGGGTGCCTCTGTGTCCTACTTTATAAAAAGAAGGCAGTGGCTGTTGAGCTGTCATCGGTTTTGTGGTTTTACAGGCTTCCATACCTGCAGCCGCCAGCAGTAAGCCTGCGGCGAGCATTGCTTGTTGAAATGGTTTCATCGTTTAACTTTTTCCGGCTGTTAAAGTACTATCCTGTGCATGCTTTTGCTGTCCGGGCAATGTTAATTGATCATTAAATCGCCACTGGCTGTAAATATAAATACAGTGCTGCCGCAATAGCCGCTCCAATAAGCGGGCCAGCTACAGGTACCCAGGCATAATCCCAGCCGCTGCCCTGCTTGCCTTTCACCGGTAGCAGCGCATGCATGATCCGGGGTCCCAGATCCCTCGCCGGATTGATCGCATACCCTGTTGTGCCTCCGAGGGATAACCCGATGGCCAGTACCAACAGGGAAACGGGCAAAGCCCCCAGAGAGCCCATTCCTACGGGTGTTTTCTCTTCTCCCAGTTCAGCTCCGGTAAAGTAAAAGATGGTGAACAGCAGCACAAAAGTGCCGATCACTTCACTGCTGAAATTGCGCCCGTCGTTCCTGATGGCCGGAGCAGTGCAGTAACAGGCCTGGATCAGCCCGGGATCTGCGGTAGCGTCCATGTGGTCTTTATAATGGAACCATACAAGGAAGGACCCCGTCATGGCGCCCAACAATTGGGCTGCGATAAACAAGGGCACTTGTATCCAGGCAAACTTACCGGCTATAGCCAGTGCCACTGTTACGGCAGGATTCAGGTGAGCGCCGCTATAAGGAGTGGCTACCACCACACCTACAAATACTGCCAGCGCCCAGCCGGTCGTTATCACGATCCAGCCGCCGCCATTGCCTTTTGTCTTATTGAGGATCACATTTGCCACTACGCCGTTTCCCAACAGTATCAATAACATGGTTCCCAGAAATTCTGCTAATAAAGGGTGCATTGAATAGTTATTTTATCAGTTTGTCATTGGTCGTGGTGCGGAATTACAGACCATCCCGCGAAAGGTCTTACTCTGTTACAACGGCATCTTCCTGGACGGAGAATCTTGCCCAGGCCTTCACCGCTTTCACCGCGTGGCTCCAGCCTTTGATCCACTTATGCACATCTTCTTCCTTACCTGCCGGAGTGAAAGAATGATCAACCTGCCACTGGCGGGCTATCTCTTCTTTATCCTTCCAGAAACCTGTTGCCAGTCCTGCCAGATATGCCGCTCCCATAGCCGTTGTTTCGGTCACTTTAGGGCGGATCACTTGTGTATTAAGTATATCCGCCTGGAACTGCATGAGCAGATTATTATTAGTAGCGCCGCCGTCTACACGTAATTCTTTGATGCTAATGCCAGCGTCGGCCTCCATCGCCTTCAATACCTCCATGGTCTGGTACGCAATGCTTTCAAGGGCCGCTCTCGCTATATGCGCTGACGTTGTTCCCCTTGTCATTCCCACAAGCGTTCCCCTGGCATGCTGTTCCCAATGGGGCGCACCCAGTCCGGCAAAAGCAGGCACCAGATACACGCCGTCATTATGCGTTACCTTTGCGGCCAGCCCTTCCACCTCAGAAGATGAGCGGATGATCCCCAGCCCATCCCGCAGCCACTGCACCACGGCACCGGCAATGAAGATGCTGCCTTCCAGCGCATATTCGACCTTACCATTTATTTTCCAGGCGATAGTCGTAACCAGGTTGTTCTGCGAAATGATCGGCTGCTCCCCGATATTCATCAGCATAAAACATCCGGTACCATAGGTATTCTTCACCATACCTGGACTTGTACACATCTGTCCAAACAAGGCTGCATGCTGATCGCCCGCAATACCGGCAATAGGAATGGTTACAGAGAAAATGGTCGGTGTTGTTGCTGCGATCACTTCACTGGACTGCTTTACATCCGGCAACATGGAGGCGGGAATATCAAATAGCGACAACAGCTCATCATCCCATTGCTGTGTATGTATATTAAATAACATCGTACGCGATGCATTGGTAATATCGGTGGCGTGCGTTTTCCCTTCCGTCAGGTTCCATACCAGCCAGGCGTCTACCGTACCGAAAGCCAGTTGGCCACCGGCAGCCTTTTCTTTCGCGCCTTCCACATTGTCCAGTATCCATTTCACTTTAGTGGCAGAGAAGTATGCGTCTATAACAAGCCCGGTCTTTTCCCGGATCATCTGTTCATGACCTGCCGCTTTCAGCTCATCGCAATAGGCAGCGGTTCGCCGGTCCTGCCATACGATAGCGTTATGAACAGGTTTTCCTGTACGGCGGTCCCATACGATGGTGGTCTCCCGTTGATTAGTGATCCCGATCGCCGCAATGTCTGCTCCTCTCAGTCCGGCCTTCGCAACGGCTTCCGCTGCAACGCCCAGCTGACTGGACCAGATCTCGCTGGCATCGTGTTCTACCCAACCGGGAGAGGGGAAGATCTGTCTGAATTCCTTTTGGGCCACGGATACAATGGCGCCCGCCTTATCAAAGATGATCGCCCTTGAACTGGTAGTACCCTGGTCGAGCGCCAGGACGTACTGGGTTATTTCCTTTTCCTTCATATAGCTTAACGTGAAATTTACGGGTATGGAACTATGATTGATATTGTCTGTCTACAGTTAATCAAGCAGATAATTCTCTGCGATATCGGTAAAGGTATCCAGTTGCTGCTCTTCCCATATCTTATCTTTCCCCAGCTCGGCCGCGAGGAGCGCAACTACGGCTGGGGCCATTTCCATAGCAGCACGGGCGTCGAGCAACAGTGCACGTAATCTTCTGGACAATACATCGTCCAGGGTACGGGCCATTTCCTCCCGCACGGCCCAGATCACCTGTGCCTTAATATACGGTAACCTGGGATGCAGTTGTCCGGCCAAAGCCGGTTCTGTTTTAATCAGCGCATTGATATCATTGGTATCGCTGCCATATACATCCAGCGGGGCAGGAGCCAGTGGGGCTGTCGTATATCCGTGGATGTGGAGATGTTCTGTTTCACAGGGAACTGCCGCCAGTCCGCCACCGGATGAGGCAATCGCCACATCAACGGTATCTTCCGCCATCTTGCGGAAGGTGGTCCATTTGCCGCCGGTAATAGTAATAAGCCCTGAAGCCGCTGTTATGATCTTATGGCTGCGGGAAATTTCTTTCGTGCTGTCAGTATCTTTTTGCGGAGCAGCCAATGGGCGTAAGCCTGCATACACACTCAGCACATCGGAGCGGGTAGGGGCCTTTTGCAAATAACTGCCCGCTGTTTGCAGGATGAACTGGACTTCCGTATCCAGCGCCTGCGGCTCAAGGCTATGATTATTCAAAGGAGTATCTGTAGTGCCTACCAGCACTTTCCCATGCCAGGGCAACGCGAAAAGTACACGCCCGTCGGCCGTTTTCGGGATCATTAGTGCGCTGGAGCTATTAAGGAAGGATGCGTCCAGCACCAGGTGAACACCCTGGCTGGGGCGGATGGTAGGCCGGGAACCCGGTTTATCCATTTGCAGTACATCGTCGGCAAATACGCCCGTAGCGTTGATCACAATTTTGGCTTGCAGCTCATATGTCTCTCCTGTTTCCAGGTCGGTAGCCGCCACCCCGTTTATCCTTCCATCTTCCGCTTTCCGCAAACTTGTTACTTTGAAATAGTTCAGCAGCACTGCGCCTTTTTCAGCCGCGGTCTGGGCGATATTTACAGCCAGACGGGCATCATCAAACTGTCCGTCATGATACACGATGCCCCCTTTTAAACCTTCGCGGCGTATAGCCGGTAACGCATTGATAACCTTTTGCTTTCCAATAACTCTGGATGGTCCGAGGCTGAGCCGTCCGGAAAGGAAGTCATATAATTTCAGGCCGATGCCATAGAAGGGACCTTGCCACCATTTGTAATACGGGATAATAAATTCCTGGTCATGCGCCAGGTGAGGAGCATTCGCCAGCAACAATCCTCTTTCGTGCAGGGCCTCTTTCACCAGTCCGACATCTCCCTGGGCGAGGTAACGTACACCGCCATGTACCAGTTTTGTGCTACGGCTGGACGTTCCTTTTGCAAAGTCAGATTGCTCCAGCAGCAATGTACGAAAGCCCCGTTGAGCAGCGTCCATAGCTATTCCCAGGCCAGTAGCGCCACCGCCGATCACAATAATATCCCAAACGACTGTAGCCGTATTACCCATCTGTTGTTTAAAGGTTAACCTGTTCATTGCGAGGAATATGCTTTAATTTTCTTTTAAATAGTTTCAGTTTATTTCATTCAATACAAGAAGAAAAACTGTCGGGAGCTGGCAGTCCCGTAAGCCGAAAATAAATGTTTTGTGGCTTCCTTTTCAGGAAGTTAATGCATAAACTGGCATTTATACATGATATTCTTCATTTTTTACTAAATATTTATTTTGATTCAATGTGTTAAATTCAACAACATGAAAGTACTTTTGTAACGAATTGGAAGAAAGTATAGGCGTATTTGTTCCAAAGTTGTTTTTAATATGTAATACTTTTTTCTACAACTGCTAATTTTTTGCTCATATGTCAATGATCAATATTGCGGAAAGACACAAGTTCATTCTTGATCGTTTATCCGAGAAAGGGTATGTGAATGTGGTGGACCTCTGCAAAGAACTGGATGTTTCCGGCGTAACCATCCGTAAAGACCTCAAACTGCTTGAAGACAAGTCCCTCTTATTCCGTTCACATGGGGGCGCTACAATTAATAATCCCTACATCAACGATAAACCTGTCAATGAAAAGGAGAAGCTGCGCAGGGACGAGAAGAACAATATTGCTATCGCTGCTGCTGCTATGATCGCTCCGAATGATGCTATTATCATTTCTTCCGGAACAACGGCGCTCGCTTTGTCCAGGAATATTCATCCGAAAGGGCATCTGACGGTGATCACTCCGGCGCTGAACGTAGCACAGGAGCTACTGCGCCATCCGGAGATCGAAGTATTGCAGCTAGGGGGTATTGTGCGCAACAGTTCGGCCTCAGTGACAGGCACTTATGCTGAAAAGATCCTCGCAGATTTCTCGTGCAGCAAGTTATTCCTGGGACTGGAAGGCATTGATATCGAATTTGGCCTGACCACCACGAACCTCCTGGAGGCACAGCTGAATCAACGTATGGTAGCTGCTGCACAGAAGACTATCGTACTGGCGGATTCTTCAAAGTTCGGCCGTCGTGGGTTCGGAAAGATCTGTGATCTGGAAGATGTTGATGAGATCATCACGGACAGCGGTATCTCTGCACATATCGTGAAAGCGCTGGAAGAGATGGGGATAAATGTCACTATCGTTTAATTCCTAACAGATTATATCGTTTCTTTCTTCCAGGACCATATTGAGGGCTGAGCTCATTATTCCTGAAGCAGAGGAAGCGTTATTATATATATCATTTGGGGGGAGGAAAGATGCCTCCCTCTTTTTTTGCCCTCCACTTTTGAACAGCTCTGCTATATGCAGGCGTCTCCTCATGTCCTCATTCCGCTGTAGCGCTTAATCTAACAAGCTGGTGCCGCCTGGCTATAACAGCCCACCCACCTGTATAAGCGTAAACGATCCAGGTAGTTTCCAGGCACATTTTATGAAGCGCTTAACCTAAAGCCGCCCATTTGATAACAGGCTTCTTTTTTGTTTCAAAATCCTCTCATATAAAAATAGATTAATGTAAATAGCATTCATCGTTATAGTATAACAAAACAAACTTTTTATACTAGTGCTGTAAGAGCGCTACTATAGGGCATTACGTGAGATAACCCATATATAACCCATATATAACCCGTATATAAGCCATATATAACCCATATCTAAGAGATATGGATTATATATGGCTTATATACGGGTTGATAACAGGTTGTAGACGAGTTACAGAAAAAAATCCGCTATTGTTGCGAGCCTGTTTACCTCTTATATGAGCATAAATGAATGGAAGACGAACTACATTACTTGTAGAATGGAGGTAATTACCGGTAGCTTGTCACAAACCTTCCGCTCAACACATTAAACATTTTTGTCAGTCCAAAACCCGGCTTCGGGCCCAAATACGGGCACATATCACCAGCCCACTTATTTAATTCTAACGAAAGCCCGTACTTTTTTAATCTTTTCTAAATTTTTTGGGTTATACAAACGCTTTCGTAAAAAATACCGGTTTCCTTTAGTATCTTTATACCGTTCCCGAAAAAATTACGGTACCTCCAGCCGCCCAGAGTAAGCGGGGAAGGTGTGCCAAGGTCAAAAAATCTAAACGAATGCATGAAGTGAAGCAATTGCAAGGACTGTATCACCCGGATTTTGAGCATGATGCATGCGGAACAGGCTTTACCGCCCATATTAAGGGCCGTAAATCGCATCAGATCGTCCGGGATGCGCTGACCATGTTGGAAAACATGGAACATCGCGGTGCATGTGGTTATGAGCAAAACACCGGTGACGGGGCTGGTATCCTTATCCAGCTGCCACACGAGTTCCTGTACGACGAATGCCTGAAGATTGGCATTAGCCTCCCTGAATTTGGAAAATACGGGGTAGGCATGATTTTCTTTCCGAAAGAGCCTCGCTGGCGCGAAGAGTGCCGTGAGATCCTGAACCGAGCGGCCGAGAAACTGGGATTAGAAATACTGGGTTACCGTAAGGTACCAGTACGTCCTGACGGCATTGGAGAAGGCGCCCTTTCTGTTGAACCAGAAATTGAACAGGTGTTTATTGCCTGTCCATACCACATTACGGACAATGACACTTTTGAGCGTAAACTCTTCGTGCTGCGTAACTACGTTTCCAAAACCGTCCGCAACACCGTTCCGAAAGAGAAAGCGCTGTTCTATATTCCGTCCCTTTCTACAAAGACTATTGTATATAAAGGTCAGTTAACAACTTACCAGGTACGTCATTATTATGCTGACTTAAGCGATGAGAAGATGGTATCTGCGTTTGCACTGATCCACTCCCGCTTTGCTACCAACACTTTCCCTAGCTGGCGCCTGGCTCACCCTTACCGCTATATTGCGCACAATGGTGAGATCAATACGCTGAAAGGGAATCTGAACTGGTTAAGGGCAGGAGAGAAGGACTTTGTTTCCAAATACTTCTCACAGGAAGAAATGGATATGCTGCTGCCACTCGTGGAAGAAGGCCAGTCTGACTCTGCCAGCCTGGATAACGTAGTGGAACTACTGATGCTGACCGGCCGTTCTCTCCCTCATGTTATGATGATGCTGATCCCGGAAGCCTGGGACGGTAACGACGACATGGACCCTGTGAAGAAAGCCTTCTACGAATACCATGCTTCCCTCATGGAGCCATGGGATGGTCCTGCATGTATCTCCTTCACTGACGGTAAGATCATTGGTGGTACCCTTGACCGTAACGGTCTGCGTCCCGCCCGCTTTGTCATCACTAAAGATGACCGCGTGATCATGGCGTCAGAAGCTGGCGTATTGCCGATCGATCCGAAGAATGTAAAAGAAAAAGGCCGCCTGCAGCCTGGTAAAATGTTCATCGTGGACATGGAACAGGGCCGCATCATCGGCGATGAGGAGCTGAAACAGAACATCTGTTCCCAGCAACCTTACGGCGAGTGGCTTAATAAATATAAGATCCGCCTGGAAGAACTGTCTGAACCACGGGTTACTTTCACCCACCTGGAACACGATCAGATCTTTAAATACCAGCGCGCATTCGGTTATTCTACTGAAGATCTTTTCACCATCATCGCGCCAATGGCCCTGGATGGTAAAGAACCTGTAGGTTCTATGGGTACAGATGCTCCGCTGGCCGTTTTAAGTGATCAGCCGCAGCATCTGACCAGCTACTTCAAACAGCTGTTTGCACAAGTAACCAATCCGCCAATTGATCCGATCCGTGAAAAGCTGGTAATGTCACTTGCTACCTATGTGGGTAACAATGGCAACCTGCTGGACGAAGATCCGCTGCACTGTCATGGTCTGGCGCTCCGTCACCCGATCCTGACCAACTTCGAACTGGAAAAGATCCGTAGTATAGATACCGGCTTATTCCAGGCCAAGACCCTCCACACTTATTTCAGAGCAGACGGTAAACCCGGCTCACTGGAAAAAGGCCTCCAGCGTCTGTGCCGTTATGCGGTAGATGCTGTAGAAGATGGTTTCGAAGTGATCATCCTGTCCGACAGGGCGATCGACTCAGAACACGCTGCTATGCCTTCATTGCTGGCTGCATCTGCTGTACACCACCACCTGATCCGCAAAGGATACCGTGGCCAGGTAGGGCTGATCGTAGAAGCAGGGGATGTATGGGAAGTGCATCACTTTGCCTGTTTGCTGGGCTTTGGCGTAACCGCCATCAACCCATACCTGGCACTGAGCACCATCCGTGATATGAAACTGACCGACAAACTGGAGACTAACCTGGATGTAGATAAATTGAAAAAGAACTACATCAAGGCTGTATGCGACGGTTTGCTGAAAGTATTCTCTAAAATGGGTATCTCCACCCTGCAATCTTACCAGGGTGCACAGATATTTGAAATATTAGGTATCAACCGTACCGTAGTAGATAAATATTTCACTGGCGCCGTATCCCGTATACAGGGTATGGGCCTGGATGAAATAGCCCGCGAAACACTTGCTAAGCACTGGATGGGTTATGGCCGTAAGGAAACTCCTGTTCAGCGTTTGACAACCGGCGGTATCTACCAGTGGAAGAGAAAAGGGGAATTCCACCTCTTCAATCCGACCACTATCCACCTCTTACAGTATGCTACCCGTATGGGCGATTACAGCATCTTTAAGAAGTACTCAAAAGCAGTGAACGACCAGAGCGAGAAAGCAGCCACCCTGCGTAGCCTCTTCTCATTCAAACGTACCCGTCCTTCTGTTCCGCTGGAAGAAGTTGAATCAGCTGAGAGCATCCTGAAGCGTTTTGCTACCGGTGCGATGAGCTTTGGTTCCATCTCTCACGAAGCACACTCCACACTGGCTATCGCGATGAACCGTATTGGTGCGAAAAGCAATACCGGCGAGGGTGGTGAAGACGAGATCCGTTACGAAGTGCTGCCCAATGGCGACAGCATGCGTTCTTCTATCAAACAGGTAGCAAGCGCACGTTTTGGTGTAACAAGTAATTATCTAACTAACGCGGACGAGCTCCAGATCAAGATGGCACAAGGTGCTAAACCTGGAGAAGGCGGACAGTTACCAGGTCATAAAGTAGATGAATGGATCGCAAAGGTTCGTCACGCTACGCCAGGTGTTGGTCTGATCTCTCCTCCTCCGCACCACGATATTTATTCCATCGAGGACCTTGCTCAGTTGATCTTTGATCTGAAAAATGCTAACCGTGCCGCACGTATCAGTGTAAAACTGGTATCTAAAGCAGGTGTTGGTACCATCGCTGCCGGTGTTGCCAAAGCAAAAGCGGATGTAGTGCTTATCTCCGGTTATGACGGTGGTACAGGTGCTTCTCCGATCAGCTCTATCAAACATGCTGGTCTGCCATGGGAACTGGGTCTGGCCGAAACACACCAGACACTGGTAAAGAACAAACTGCGTAGCCGCGTAGTGGTACAAACTGATGGTCAGCTGAAAACAGGCCGTGACATTGCGATCGCCACACTGCTGGGTGCAGAAGAATGGGGTGTAGCAACTGCCGCACTGGTAGCTGAAGGATGTATCATGATGCGTAAGTGTCACCTGAATACCTGTCCTGTAGGCGTAGCCACTCAGGACCCTGAACTGCGCAAGCGCTTCAATGGTGACGCTGAGAATGTGGTGAACCTCTTCAAATTCCTGGTAGAAGAATTCCGTGAGATCATGGCGGAACTTGGTTATCGTAAAGTAACCGAAATGGTTGGTCAGGTAGATAACCTACAGGTACGTGAAAACCTCAGTCACTGGAAATACAAACAACTTGATCTGTCTCCTATATTATACAAAGAACCTGCTGCTGAAGAAACAGGGCTGTTCAAACAGGAAGAACAGGATCATGGTATCGGTGAAGTGATCGACTGGCAGTTGCTGAAAGCAGCGCAGCCGGCACTGGAGAAGAAATCACGTGTATTCCAGCAGTTTAATATAAAGAATACCGACAGGGCAGTAGGAACTATCCTCAGTAACGAAATATCCAAACGTTATGCAGGTCCTGGCCTTCCGGAAGATACTATTCACTACAAGTTTGTAGGTTCTGCCGGACAAAGCTTCGGTGCTTTCAATACCAAAGGTGTAACACTGGAACTGGAAGGAGAAGCGAACGACTACTTTGGTAAAGGTTTATCCGGTGCGAAACTGATCCTGTATCCGTCTCCTGAAGCAGGCTTTAAAGCGGAAGAAAATATCATCGCAGGTAACGTTGCTCTTTATGGTGCAACATCCGGTGAGGCTTACATCCGTGGTAAAGCTGGTGAACGTTTCTGTGTACGTAACTCCGGAGCTACCATTGTAGCAGAAGGCGTTGGCGATCACGGTTGTGAATATATGACAGGAGGTAAAGCAGTGATACTGGGTGAAACCGGCCGCAACTTCGGTGCGGGTATGAGTGGTGGTATTGCCTATATATATGATGTAAAAGGTCTTTTTGCAGGACGTTGCAATAAGGAGATGATCGATCTGGATCCGCTGGAGCAGGCAGATGCAGCCGAACTACAGGACCTGATCACTAAGCATCATGCATATACGAACAGTACCGTGGCGAAATTCATACTGAAAGACTGGGAAAACCAGCTGCGTCACTTCGTGAAAGTGTTCCCGAAAGAGTACAAAGCTGTACTCAACGCGAGCAAAACAGGTGCACAGAAAGTAGGGAAGTAGTAACATTCTAACATCTAAGAAAAGAGACAAATGGGCAAACCAACAGGATTCCTTGAATTTACACGGGAACTGCCGGGCAAAACTTCTGCAAAGGAGAGAGTCCAACACTATAACGAATTCGTAGAGAGGTATTCAGAATCAAAACTGAATGAACAATCTGCGCGCTGTATGAACTGTGGAGTTCCTTTCTGTCACAGTGGCTGTCCGCTGGGCAATGTGATCCCCGAGTTCAACGACGCCGTATACCAGAAAGACTGGAAAGAAGCTTATGAAATATTGACCAGTACCAACAACTTCCCTGAGTTTACAGGCCGTATCTGTCCTGCTCCGTGTGAAAGTGCTTGTGTATTGGGAATCAATCAGCCTCCTGTGGCTATCGAAGAAATAGAACGTCACATCATAGAGGTAGCTTTCGATAAAGGTCTGGTACAGGCCAAAACACCACGGGTACGTACTGGTAAAAAAGTAGCTGTGATCGGCTCTGGTCCTGCTGGACTGGCTGCTGCCGCTCAGTTAAATTATGCCGGCCACAATGTGACTGTATTTGAAAGAGACGATGCTCCGGGTGGTTTGTTACGTTACGGTATCCCTGACTTCAAACTGGAGAAATGGGTAATAGACCGTCGTATCAAACTGATGGAAGAAGAAGGTGTTGTATTCATGTGTAATGCAAACGTGGGTGTGAATGTAAGTGTGAACGACCTGCTGCGTGAATACAATGCTATCGTACTGGCGGGTGGATCTACTATTCCCCGCGACCTGAACATCCCTGGCCGTCACTTCCATGGTGTACATTATGCAATGGACTTCCTGAAGCAACAGAACAAACGCGTAAGCGATCTTCCCGTATCAGGTCATGATATTATGGCAACCGGCAAGAATGTTGTAGTAATAGGCGGCGGCGATACCGGCTCCGACTGTGTAGGTACTTCCAATCGTCATGGTGCAATAGGAGTAACCCAATTGGAATTACTGCCTAAACCTCCGGGAGAGCGTACAGAATATATGCCATGGCCTACCTATCCAATGGTACTGAAAACGTCCTCTTCTCACGAAGAAGGTGCAGTACGTCACTGGGCTATAGGTACCAAGGAGTTTGTCGGGGATGAAAAAGGAAACCTGAAAGGTTTGAAAATAGTAGCCCTCGAATGGGCGCTGGGGCCTGACGGCAGACCAGGCGGCTTTAAAGAAGTACCAGGTAGCGAACAGGAGATCCCTTGTGAACTGGCCTTCCTGGCAATGGGCTTCTTACATCCTCAACATACCGGCCTGCTGGACGAACTGGGTGTGGAAAAAGATGAGCGTGGCAATGTGAAAGCCGGTGAGAGAGCATACCAGACATCCATACCAAAGGTATTTGCTGCCGGCGATATGCGTCGCGGACAATCCCTGGTAGTATGGGCGATCAGTGAAGGACGTGAGTGTGCAAGAAAGGTGGACGAGTTCCTGATGGGTGCTTCACAATTGGAAAGTAAAGATCATTCTCTGCAGGCTTTGGCAGTTTAATAACGTCATGCCTGACAGCTTATAAAAAATATCAAAGAGTCTCATAAGCAGGTTTAGATTTTGTTGTAACCTTCAGCCGGGCCGGGTTTTTACCCGGCCTTTTGCGTGCCTGTAAATCAGGAAATTGTTTTGTTATCTTTGCGGCGTAATTATCCCTAAATACTATATGAGAGCACTTTTACTGTCCCTATTAATGGCCGGTCTGTTCCTGCTACCTGCATCTGCCCAGAAAAAAATCGAGCTTCACCCTATTGACAATAAACTGGATAGTGTTAAACACTATCATAAGATCCTCATTGTCGGAGAAGGAGGAATGCAGGCACGCATGTACATGGACAATCTTTCAGCAGAACTGATCAAGGAACTGAAAACCCAGCACATCGAATGTAAGTACGAATATCTCGGCGACCATCATAAGGTAGATACCGACGTTGCTCTGGAGAAAGCAAAGACCTGGTCGCATGACGCAATACTACGTTTTACTCCGCTAGCCACTTTTGAGAGAGTTCGCAGCACAGACGTAAGCCCCGGCTCTACCGAAACTGGTATCAATAATATGGGCGCCTCAAGAGTAGTGGGTAAAACTTCCGGAAGTGTGGTCGGGAACACCATGCTGCAACAGTACCTGGTAAACGACTTTGATATCGTACTTGCAGAGAACTCGGAAGCTATCTGGTCGGCGAAACTTCATACCATTATCGAATTTGGAAAAATTACTGTTTATAAGAGGATCCGGCAAGTCATTCTGAACAATATGGAGAAACAGAATGTCCTTCCTCACTAATTTCAACACCCTGAAAAGCAGTACATTTGTAACCTTATGAGGCAGTTGGTACTTTCTATTATATTATGCACAGCGTTTGTGCAATTTACGTCAGCACAGGTAGGGACTTCGGTTTACGATACCCATCAATATAAAAAAGGCATTTATAAAACCTTCCGGGAGTTCAGGGCGAATAATCCATCCGTTACGGGAACAATTACTGTGAAGACCAGGACCCCGGCGGCACAGGTTTACCTGCTGTCAGCTCCCAATGAACTGAACCTGGTCGATTCAACCGGGAAGGAGCAGAAAGTGAAAAAATACTGGGGGTATTCAGATGGCTCATCGATCTACATTAAAGATAACGGTCTGAATAAACTGGAAGAAATAGGATACTATTGCCTGTACCGTATCCGGGCCATTACCTCCAGCACAGGCAACAGAGCCACAGCGGGAATGGTCTTTGATAATACGCCGCCGCCAACGGCAGACAAGCGGGTCTTGAACCTGATAACAGGAGATGTTTATGACCTGACCCTGTTTAATATGCGTAAATATATTCTCCCACAAGACACCGTCCTGTTGAGAGAGTTTAACGAAGACAAAGACAACAAGAGCAAACTGATATATTATATCCAGAAGTTCAATCAACGGAACACGCCGTCCTGGTAATATCAATATCCGGCATTCTATTTTTAAAGTCCTGTCATGGACAGGACTTTTTTTGTGTATCACAACTCAGCAGGTATAGTATTTGTTTGTTTAACCATGTAAGCATAAATACCCTAAAGTGTTTTATTTCAGTAAATTACTGTATAAGTAACCTTTTTCATAGTGACAGATCCATCTACGAACGAAGAAAAGCATCATGGTCGTCCCTGGTGGCGATGGTTATTGTGGACGCTTGTCGTCCTGCTGATACTTCCTGTCATGGCAGTATTACTTTTGCAACTGGAACCAGTGCAGGATTATATACGCCGGCAGGGAGAACAATATCTGCAAAAGAAGCTGCATACCCAGGTGCGTATCGGATATCTCCGCATGCGTGGATGGAAATACCTGGAACTGAGGAACGTTTATGTCGCCGACACCAGCTCAAAGGCCCTGCTGTTTTCCGGCACACTGAAGGTCAGGTACAATCTGTTGGCTTTTCTCAACAACGAGTTAAAGGTCAACGGCCTCGAATGGGACTCGGTGCTTGTCAATATCTATCGTAACGAGGGGGATAGCGTCTATAATTATCAGTTCATCCAGGACGCCTTTATCACTAAAGATAGCATACCGGATACTCTCGCTGCAGAGACAGGCACAACGCTTCAATTCCATATCAAAGATGTAACCCTTAGAAATGTGCGTCTCCGCTTCGCGGATGCGGAAGGGGGGATGACCGCTATTGTCCGTTTCCAGGAACTGCACGTCGATCCGGATGACCTCTTGCTGGATGAAGGATTGTACGCATTCCGGGGAATTGAGCTGAACGGCATGAAAGGCATATACACAACCACCTACCGCGCGAAAGCACTGAATAATGCGCCACCGCCGCCCCTACCAGTGGATACCGCCAGTACGCCATTTCACCTGCTGTTAAAGAAACTCCAGATAAAAAACAGTGCATTTTTATACTCAGACGAAGCAAGTGGTCTTTCGACCGTATGGCGTATCAGCAATCTGCAATTAACTAATTCTGACATAGACCTGGATTCCACATTGGTACAGATCGGCGATTTAAAGATCAGCAGGACTGTGGGCGTCTTTACATTATCCGCCGCGAAAGACACTTCTGCTCCACTCCCAACAGACAGCGTGCCCAACACGTGGAAAGTATTGGCCACCAAAGCAGAACTGGAGCATGTGGATCTTAAGTTCGATAATAATACTGCGCCACCGCCAAGAGGCGCGGGCAGCGATCCGGATTATAACCATCTTTTTCTTTACAACTTTAATACTACTGTTTCTAATATCCTTTATAAGACCGATACCATTAGTGCTGCACTTAAATCACTGGAAGTTAGCGAGAAGTCTGGCTTTGTGGTGAAACAGGCACATTTTAATGTACTGTTTACTCCTCAGACACTGGCTTTACAAAACCTGCTGCTGGAAACAAATAAAAGCCTGCTCAGAAAACAGATCGCCGTAACAGTCCCTTCCTGGTCCACAATTTCTGAACAGATGGATCAGTTACAGCTTCGCGCTGACATTGACTCTTCCCGTATCACATTAGGAGAGTTCCTGCCTTTTGTACCGGATTCACGCAGGAACCCTTCCATGAAACCACTGTGGGACAAGGTGATAGATGTGACTGCGGAATTAAAGGGAAGTATGGGTAAACTGATCATCGAAACACTGCGTATAACAGACAATGTTGGTAATCATATCCGTACCAATGGAGAAATTGAGCATGCTACAGATGCAGAACGTTTCTGGGCCAACCTTCCTTCGATATATATTCAGTCAGGCAATAAACCATTAAGGTCCTGGTTACCGGCAGGTACACTACCTGATACACCACGGTTACCGGAGCATATGCTCATTACCGGCAATATGCTTGGTGGTATGCAGGACCTCAAAACACAATTACACCTGACCAGCAGTTCCGCGAATGCACAGCTATCCGCACATCTGGTCAATATTACAGACAGCATCCGTGCCCGTTATGATGTAAACGTGGCATCCTTTAAAGTACATCCCGGCATACTGATGTACGACACCGCTATGGGCTGGATCAGCGGACGAATGTCTGCCTCCGGCCAGGGCTACACGTTTCCCGGTATGGTAGCTAAAGCGGCAATAGACCTCGATGCTGCTACTTACAATCGCTATACCTATCATGGCATTTCCGTAAACGGTAACATTGATAAGAACCAGTTACATGCAGAAGGCCAAAGTACAGATACCAGTATTACATTAACTTTTGACGTCGATGCTTTATTAGGCGATACCAGTGTGCAATCTTTACAGGCAAATCTTCAGATGGACAAGGCAGACCTGTATGCTACCAACTGGTACGCTGATCCAATGGTATTGAAAGGCGCCCTGGCAGCAGATTTCAGCAGCCTTGACCCTAAACGGCTGGTTGGAGCCGCTTTCCTTCATAACTGGCAGGTAGCTACGAATGGACAGGTATTTCCTTTAGACACGATTGCCCTCACAGCCAGATATGAAGATCAGCAATATCTTGCACTGGAAGGTCCTTTCGGGTTCATACATGCTAACGGTAATATTGATTATACAAAGGTAGGCGGCGCATTTGGTCAGTTGATCAACAAACCGCTACAACCATACGATAGTGCCAGGCTGGTACAATTACCTGCAGGACAAACCCTACAGTGGAACGCGGCCCTGTCCTGGCCACGCAGTCTTAAAAATATGGCGCCCGGCCTCCGGATGGAACAGCCCCTGGTGATTGACGGAAGGCTGAATACAGACAGTAGTCTACTGGTGTTGAACGCCAATCTGCTCAAACTTGTTTATGATTCTTTGCGTGTAGACAGTGTGAACCTGGTGGCCCGGATTCAGGATACTACCCTGAATGCATCTGTGGACCTTGCCAGGCTGCATCATCAGATAGCACCGCTGTATCATACACAATTGAAAGCGAATGCCACTAGCGGCAAGGTAGACTGGGACCTGCTCCTGGATGATATCAAACGTAATCCTAAATATAAAATAGGTGGTTATGTGACCTTCCTCCCTGCCAATGCAATGGACCTTTCTCTGAAAACAGACCTGTTACTGAATAAACAACAATGGAAAGTGGATGAAGGCAACCGGATACATCTCGTCAACGGAGGCCCGGATACAGCGCAACTCACGCTTTCATATCAGAACCAATCCATTCAGATACAGACACTTAGAGATACCAGCCAGGGAAAATTGCCCCCGTTAAAAACCAACATCAAAGATTTCAAACTGTCTACCATAACAGCGCTGCTGTCATCGGATACATTGCTGGCAAGCGGCTTGCTGAATGCAGAAGCCCTGGTCAGTAACCTGGATAATTCTCCGTTGGTAAAGAGCTCATTAAAAATAGATTCCCTTGTTTTCAGAGGAACACCAGTCGGCACACTGGAAGCTAATGTGGAAACACCACAGCCTAATCAATATAAACTCACTGCTAATCTGACCGGCAATCAGAATGATGTGAAAGTAGACGGTACTTACGATAGCACGATCAATGCGAAGGTGGATATTAATAATATCAACATGGCATCTCTCGAATCGTTCACATTCGGGAATGTGACACGTATGCACGGTAGCGCGGATGGCCAATTCACTATTACCGGCACGACCGACAAACCAAAAGTATTGGGGATGCTGCATTTCAATGATGCCGGTGGTACAATCACTTATGTTGGCGCGCCTTTGCGCCTGCCGGATGAAACGATCAACATAGATGAGAGAGGTATCGCATTTGACCAGTTTGTTATTGCCGATAGTCTTGATAATGAATTGGTCGTGAACGGACGTATCAACACACGGGATTTTAGCCGGTATAACTTCAACCTCAATATCAACTCGGATAACTTTATGATACTGGGTAAACAACAGGATCCCCAGCAGTTGTATTATGGTCCTGCATTTATCGATACCCGTATCAGCGTACGAGGAAACATGGACCTCCCCAGGATCGACGCGAATGTGAAACTCCGGGATAAATCAAACATTACTGTTACACTACCATCAGAAGAACCAGGCATCGCCAACAGGGAAGGGGTGATCGTGTTTGTAGATAAGTCTAATCCTTTGGACTCCAGTCTCATTAAAGCAGTTGACAGCACCAAGTTCCTGAATCCGCGCCTGAAAGGGATCAATCTATCCGGTAATGCCGAGATTACCCCGGAGTCTACTATCAAAATTATCATCGACCCTATAAATGGAGACTTTGTTGAAGCAAAAGGAACCGCTAATATCAATGCTACACTGGATGCAAGCACAAAAATGAGCTTGACCGGCCGTTATGAAATAACTGAGGGAAAGTATGAAATGTCTCTTAATCAATTGATCAAGCGTTCTTTCAGTATAGAAAAAGGCAGCACGATCACATTTAGCGGAGAGGCGATGGAAGCAGATCTGGACATTACCGCACGTTATACGGTCAATGCAACGGCGGCAGACCTCGTACAGGACCAGCTGACTAATATGTCAGAAATTGACAGGAACAGGTACAGACAAAAATTACCATTCTACGTATACCTCCGTATCAAGGGTCAGATGATGAAACCAGAGATATCCTTTGAGCTCGACATGCCTGAGGCAGAACAGAACGCCTTTAGCGGAAGTGTGTATAACCGTTTGAAACAGATCAACCAGATCCCTTCTGAACTGAACAAACAGGTAATGGGATTGCTGGTACTCAACAGTTTCATACCTGAAGATCCATTTGCAAGCGATGGTGGTGGCAGCAGCGACTTTGGCGCACGTAATATGGCTCGTCAGAGTGTGAGTAAGATCCTTTCTCAACAGTTGAACAACCTGGCAGGCAATATTATTAAAGGCGTGGATCTGAATTTCGACGTGGAATCCAGGGAAGACTATTCCACTGGAGCCGAACAGGAAACTACCAATCTGAAGGTGGGAGCATCCAAGAAACTGTTCAATGAACGACTGTCTGTTTCTGTTGGTTCGAATGTAATGCTGCAGGGTGAAAACCAGGCGAATCCTTCGTCACTGGTAGGTGATATTTCCATAGAATATAAACTGACGAAAGACGGCCGTTACCGTGTAAGGGTATACCAACGGAATGATAACAGTACTGTCATCGAAGGACAGGTAGTAGAAACCGGGGTAGCATTTGCCTTGATAATGGACTATGACGAATTCCGGGAAATATTCCGCCGTGCCAAATCCCAGGAGAAAAAAGAAAGGCTCCGCAATAAGAAAACTGTCAGCAAGAAATAAAATGATCAGAAGAAACAGGTATATATCATCCACTGTTATTACAGCGCTTTTTGCACTGTGCATAAGTGCCTGTAGTACCACCAAAACCGTCCCCGAAAATGACCGTTTATATACTGGCACGAACGTAAAGTGGGATGGGAAAAAGCCCAGGAGGGACTACGGTACGCTTGTCGCAGAAATGAGTAACCGCACGAGACCTAAACCGAACCGGAAATTTGCAGGAATGCCGATCCGGCTCTGGTTGTACAATCTTGGAAAGGAACCTAAAGGGAAGGGATTGAATTACCTGTTAAGGCGCAAATGGGGCGAACCTCCGGTTTTACTCAGCAGTGCCAAACCGGATTATACGGCCACTGTATTAGAACAGTATCTGGTGGATAACGGCTTCTTTCAGGCTGCTGTCGCCTCAGAGATAAAGTACCAGGGAAAGAAAAAAGCGTCCATTACTTATACAGCTACTCCTAATAACCGTTATCGCATACGAAGTGTCACTTACGAAACAGACAGCACTGTACTTGGCAAAGCGATCGCCGCTGCGCAAAAGGGCAGCTCTCTCCGCCTCAGGCGCCCATTCCGGCTAGATAGTGTGGTAGCAGAACGTAATCGCGTACACGAAATTTTAAAGGAGCAGGGGTATTATTACTTCACCGCAGACCATCTGCTTGTGGAAGTAGACAGCACGAATAAAGGTATGGTTGACCTCTATCTTAAAATGAAAGAAGAAACCCCGCTGGCTGCACGTAAGCAATACCGGATGAAGAACATTACGGTGTATCCTAATTACTCGCTGGATAATGATTCTCTTTCGCGTAGAGGCACTCCTGTACAATATCAACATATAAGGATCGTTGATTCTACCAACAAGTTCAGGCCCAGCGTACTTGGACGCTCAGTATTCCTGAAACCGGATAGTTTATATACCCTTAGTGCACATAATGTTACCCTTCGCCGGTTGACGGACCTGGGTACTTTCAAATTTGTGAAGGGGCAATTCAGGCAGGTTAGGGGAGACAGTTCTAAACTAAACGCCAGTTTCTTCCTTACGCCTTATCCACGTAGAAGTTTATCGGCCGAATTGAGAGGAACATCCAAGTCAAACAATTTTGTCGGCTCTGAAGTAAGGATCACCTCCCGTAACCGTAACTGGTTGCATGCCGCCAATCTGCTGGAGATCACACTCTCCGGTGGTATGGAATGGCAGGTAGGAGGAAGGCAAACGGCTAACAACACTACTTTGAGAGGGGGTAACTCCTACAATCTGAAGGCAGAAGCAGCAGTTACCATTCCACGGTTCTGGCAACCTCTTTTCAACTTTAACGTCCGGACGCCTTATGTACCCCGTACGAGGATCAGCTTAAGCTATGAATTATTCAGTCGCAGCCAGTTATATAACCTTAACGCATATTCTTTCCAGTTCCAGTATATCTGGCGTCAGACACAATACCTGGAACATAAGTGGTCGCCGATTGCCATTACCTATGTGCTGCCTACCAGCACGACTCCCGGTTATGACAGTATTCTGCGGAATGATCCAAGTCAACGAGCTGCTATTGAAAAACAATTCATTCTTGGCGGCAACTATAATATTACCTACAATAATCAGTCGGAGAACAGGGAACATAGTTTTTATCTAAATGGAGATCTGGACTACTCTGGTAATCTGGCAGGCCTGGTTATTCCTAAAAAAGATACCGGCAGGACATTGCTGGGAGCTCCGTTTGCTCAATATGTACGATTAACAGGAGACATAAGACATTATTGGAAATTTACGCGCAGGCTGACCTGGGTAAATCGTATATATGCAGGATTTGGTATTCCTTATGGGAACTCCACGACATTACCATTTGTAAAGCAATACTTTATAGGAGGTAGTAGTAGCCTTCGCGGGTTCAGGGCCAGGACACTCGGTCCCGGACGATATAAAGATACTACCAGTCAGTTCCTGGCAAATGAAGCCGGTGATATCAGGCTGGAATATAACTCAGAACTACGTGCACGTCTCACCGGCATTTTTAATGCGGCCCTCTTCCTGGATGCAGGCAACATCTGGCTGAAACAGGATGTTCCAACTAAACCGGGCAGTAAGTTCAAGGCAAGTACTTTTGGCAGTCAGCTGGCAGTGGATGCCGGTGTAGGGTTGCGCGTAGATGCCTCTATCATAGTGGTACGGCTTGACCTGGCGTTTCCGTTACGTAAACCGTGGTTACCTTCTGACGAAAGATGGGTAATAAAAGATATTAATTTTGGCGATCCCGATTGGCGCAGAGAAAATCTCATATTAAATATAGCAATTGGATATCCTTTCTGATTTTTTTACCTTGGGCGGGCGAAACCCCGCCTTTATTAAAAACCAGACCTATGATAACAACAAACTATATTCGCATCTTCGTCATTCTGCTTTGCGGCTTGCTTAGCTTTACATCCTGCAGCAGAAAGATCACCGAAAACGGGAAAGCATCTTATTACGCCGATAAGTTTGAAGGCCGTAAAACCGCTAGTGGAGAGACCTTCAGACAGAATGGATTGACAGCGGCACACCGTACACTACCCTTTGGTACTAAAGTAAAGGTCATCAATATTTCTAACGGCAAGTCTGTAACCGTACGTGTAAATGATCGTGGACCGTTCTCTCAGGGAAGAGTGATCGATCTCTCAAAAAAGGCGGCCAAACGTATAGGTATGATCAGTACGGGAGTAGCCGTTGTAGAAATAAAATATAAGAAGAAGAAAAAGTAAACTGATCCGTCAGATAAAACGAAAAGCGGTCGCGCCAAAGGCGGACCGCTTTTCTTATGCTAAGATATTGGGATATCAGGCGTGGATGCCTTCGCCAATTTCTTCAACCATCTTTCTGCAGAAAGCCGGCAGGTCATTAGGGTTACGACTGGTAACTAATCCTTTATCCACAACGACCTCCTGGTCAATCCAGTTTGCACCTGCGTTAATAAGGTCTGTTTTCAGAGAAGGGTATGAAGTAACGGAGCGTCCTTTCAATTCCCCTGTTTCTATTAATGTCCACGGGCCGTGACAAATAGCAGCAATTGGTTTGCTGTCATCAAAAAAGCCCGATACAAAATTAACTGCTTCCTGGCTTTCACGCAGATGATCTGGATTCATTACGCCACCGGGCAGCACGAGTGCATCGTAGTCCTTTGCATTGGCATCCGCCACGGTTTTATCTACAGGATATGTTTTTCCCCAGTCTTTTTCTGCCCACGCCTTTACCTCACCATCATGTAAAGATATAACCTCCACATTGGCCCCTGCTTCCTGAAGTGCCTCCAGTGGTTTTGTAAATTCAACCTCTTCGAAACCGTCAGCCACCAATATGGCCACTTTCTTATTACTGAGCTTGTTTTCCATGATATTCCGTTTTTCGTTTTTGGTAATTAACTGTTAGGATTACTACTTACTCACAACAAAAACAATTCCCAACAGTGATTTCCGTATCACGGTGAGGTTATAGACGTTCTTTCACTGATATTCAATTTATCTTCTGTGCATTTTTTTACTCATAGTTACGTCGACAATACTCATTTATCTCACATTTATAGGCCTTTTGGGGTATTTTTTTTGGAATTATTATAGCAGTATTGTTATTTGCACCGCAATCAGTTTTACCATATTCTCATGAGAAAACGCTATTTGCCAGGCATCTGAGAATGCATGTTTTTTTATACGCGGTTTGCTGCAATGGCAATAGTTGAAAGTATAATGTGAGAGAAAGCTGAATAATTGTTATATATCCAATCTCTATTAATTCCCTTTTTTGTACAGCATTTTTTGCCCCGTAGCGTTTTGCGGTGTCGATCTTGCATGGCCTGATGTTGACCACAACATTATTGATAAATTGTCTTCCATATCCTAGTCTTAAATAGCCAATCTGCTGCCGGTGATACTCTTCGCCGGCAGTCTTTCTTTTATCTTTTCCTTTCTGCTACTGCATTTAAGGCACTATTCTGTTGTAACAATGTGTATATGTAACTAGCTCTGAACTGCTGACCATTGATGTTGTATAATGGATCATTGCTGCCAGCGGAATCCTGCAGCGCGTCGGGGGAATAATATAAGGGGTGTACGGCATTCCTTGCAAATACGTTGGATGCGGCGGGGTCCAGGATATATGGTTCATTGTCATAAGGGATGCTCAGCGCCTCCCTGGACAATTTAAAGTTTACTGACAGGTGATTTATATACTCGGTAATGAATGCCTGTCTGTCGAAATTATTTGGCTGCACATGGTCAAGCTGTCTTCCTGCTGCAGTCAATAATTCTTCCTTGTACTTCACGAGGTCTGGATTATAGATATTGACACGGTCCGAGTACAAATGCCAGACACTTCTGACGCCTTCTAAAGCGGCGGCTGCTTCCTTTAAACTATAACATGCTTCCGGGGAGTCGAATCCACTAAGGCCCAGGGACATAATTCTCACTAATTCCAGCTTCATTGCATCAAATAACTGTGCATCAGTCGGCATTGGTCTGAATTCCAGCTGGCCCAGGCTGTTTACGGCTGTTGCCAGTTTACGTGATTCTATGTAAGCCGTTTGTGTATCAACTGTTTGTATAGTTGGATATATTAAATGCTCGAGCGTCTGAAACGCTTGCCCGTTCTTATTTGAAACGGTATCATCACCTCTGCCGTTGATCAACTGTACGGTGTAAGGATTGAAGTATTCCGCAAGCACTTCTATTTTCTTATATGCCAGCCTTGATTCGCGGAATGCCTGTTGTACGTGCTCCGGCGACTGATGTGTGGCCAGGGCGGTACATAACTTTTCCACTTTGGCCTGCAGCTGCTTAACAGATGGTTCATACCAGGCCAACACGTTCTTTTCAGCAATTTTTTTGCTATTCGCTGATTCATAAATGCTGTAGGCACAAATAAGCAGGAAGAGAGCAGCTATAACAAAAATAAGTATACGCATAAACCTTAAAATTCACCAGTTGTTTAAAAAGCATTTTTAATTTTACCTATATAAACTGATGGCAGCATAATAACGGCATTGTGTAACCGGGTTAGTTGGCAGACAAGCGGAGCAATTGTCCTTGAAAGACAATTTATTATGTGAACAGTTGCAGGTAGTAATCAGCCGAAGTTAATCATCGGCTGTTAATTCCTCGTTACGCCAATTTTAAGTTAATTTTAAAATAATCAGCACAAATCAGCCCAGAATGATCAAGCCAGGTCGCATATTACCCATACATGATGTACTGGAAACACTGAACCCGTTCAAGGTCAGGAAGCAACGCTTAATGAATTACAACCCCGCAAAGGGGCCGGTTACCCGGAAACAGAGCGCATGTGAGAAGATCACGATCTTCAACTACAGTGGTCAGCATTTTGAAGAGGAAACTGTAATAGGAAACAATGTGGAGCCGGTCTTTCATCATATTATAGATGATAATCATGGCACCGTATGGGTAAATGTAGATGGAATCAATAAGGAGACGGTACATGACATATGTATGCGCCTGAATATTCATATTCTCCTGGAGGATGATATTATGAGCGTCGGACAACGTGCGAAAACGGATGAGATAGGAGACCACTTGTTCTGCCTTTTGCCAATGATGTACTTTAATAGCGAGACCTGTACAATAGAGCAGGAACAGGTAAGCATCGTACTGGGAAAAAACTTTGTTATTTCTTTTCAGGAAGACGCGGAGAGGGATGTATTCAACCATACCCGGGACAAACTAAGGATCAACCATTCACGGTTCCGTTCTGTCGGCTCGGACTACCTCTGCTATTCCCTCCTTGATGTAATTGTAGACAGTTATTACAGTATTATCGAAAAATTAGGGGAACGGATAGAGTTAATGGAGGACGCGGTACAACACCAGGCCAATACCCGTACTCAAGCCCGGATCAACCTCCTTAGAAGGGAACTGTTATTGTTCAAAAGAGCTGTAGCCCCTGTACGCGAACTGGTCAACGGATTTCTCAAAAGTGAAAGTGAGCTGTTGGAAGAACGGACTACCAAATATTATAAGGATGTGTATGACCATATCATACAGGCAAATGACCTTGCGGAAAATTACCGCGACGTTATATTAACTGTTCAGGACCTGTATCATACACAGATCAATCTCAAAATGAATGAGATCATGAAAGTGCTGGCGGTGGTAACCACTTTGATGGCTCCATTAACATTTATAGCCGGTATCTATGGCATGAACTTCGACAATATGCCAGAGTTGCATACCAAAAACGGTTATTATCTAACGATGCTATTCATGCTGGTCATGTTAATCGGCATGATCATCTTTTTCAGAAAGAAGAAATGGTTCTGATTATTTCTTTTTATAGATAGGCACAGTAGAGCAAGGTTCTCCATACATGAGGCTTTTCACTACGGGTATCAGTAAGCGGGTAATTTCCACATAAGCGGCTTCTCCGGCGCCCTGATCTCCACAACCTTTGATAACCAAACGTTTATCAGCGTATTCGTTGATATTTATAGCGTTCAGGTTCTTCATGAACTGTACCTGGTGTACATGCTTTTTATCTCCAAAGGCCGCGAAATGGGCAACGGGGGATAAGTAAGTCATTACGAGCATATATGCCCAGAACGGTATAACGGCGTCTGCGGTACAGATGATGGCTACATTTTTATTACGGTATTGTTCCCAGTCGAGCGACTGAAGGGCTGTTCTGAAATCCTTTTCTTTGAGGATCATCTCCATAAAGAGATACTGCTTCAGATCAAATTCAACAATTTCTTCCTTTGGATAATAATCTTCCAGGTCAAGGGTAATGAGCCCACTCTGTGCAACCTTATTTACAATCTCTTCCATAAACCACTTTTTACTTTACAAAGTTACTAAAAAAGTACCTGGGGAAGGTTTTATGGGGTAGAGGGATTGGTTAACAGACGAGGGTACAAACAAAAAGCTCCGGAGCATGTGCTCCGGAGCTTTTATTTATCAGTTATTTGAAGATGATTATTCCTTAAAAGAATTTGCTACGGTTGTCTTCGATCTTGCTCAACTTCTTCAGTACTGAGAACAGCTGCTGATCTAATGCAGAGAGCAGGCTCTGTTCATAAGCACGGCTTACACTTTTCGGATCCTGTGGCTGACCGGATGCCTGGAAGTTATCCACTTTGATCACATATACACCAGCGTTACCTTCTATTGGAGCAGATACTTTTGCGGTACCCCAGCTCTTATTGAATGCAGCACCTACTACGCGTGGTTCGAAACCGAGGCTGGCAACAAACGGAGTACCGAAGCTGATGCTCTCAGCTTTTTGTTCCGGTTGGTTAGTTGCTTTCTGTGCGGCTTCCAGGGACGCAGGAGATTGTAATTTCTCAATGATTTGTGTTGCTTTTTTGCTTTTTCTTACTTCAGCTTCTACAGCAGGTCTTACATCTTCGAGGGCTGCAACACCTTCTTCACGTACAGCTGTCAGTACAGCTACTACGTAATTATTATCGAAGGTAAATACGTTGCTCACGTCTCCTTTCTTAGCTTCATAAGCCCAACGAACCAGCTCACGTGCCTGACCGATACCTGGGATCATGTGATCCATAGGACGGAGGTTGTCAGCGATACGTTTGTTCAGGCCATTCTGCTGAATATTTTTCTCAAATGTTTTCTGATCGCGGTTTTTAGAAGCAAATTCGTTTGCTTCAGCGTAAGCTTTGCTATCAGTTTCACGGCTTGGCGCTACCGGTTTAGCGAGGTAAGCGATTTTAACTGCCTGACCGATATTTTTCTGATCCATGATTTCTATCAGATGGTAACCAGCGAGTGTTTTCACAACACCGATAGTACCTTTACTTTTTTCCAGTGCGAAATCTTTAAACTCTTTCAGGAAATCAGTAGAAGGAGTTACATCATATTCACCGCCGGTCGGTTTGCTTCTTACGTCATCTGTATATTGCTCAACCAACGCTTTGAAATCAGCACCACCTCTTACAGCTCTTTCGATGCTATCGATGCGGGCTTTAGCAATTGAATCCGGCAAACCGCCACCTTGCTGATTTTGTGTAGCTACTAATATATGGCGAACCTTTACGCTGTCTGGTAATGACTTACGATCGATCATTTTTGCGAAAACGATCAGGTTATTATCATAATAAGGTCCGAACACAGCACCATTAGGTAAGCTCAGTAAAGTATCTTTTTGAGGAACCATCAGCGCACTCTTTGCAACATAGCTATCATAGAAAGGTAAGTCGGAGTTACGGTTGATGAAAGCAGCTACATCAGCATTGCTGATAGTATCCAGTTCCTGTTTAGCTTCGAACAGCACTTTCAGTGCCGCAGCTGTATCAGCAGCAGAAGGGATCACGTTGAAGGAGAGGTAATCTACTTTACGGGACTCTTCAGTTTTGAACAGTTCTTTGTGGTTATTAATATAAGTATTCAGTTCGTTGTCTGTCACTTTAATAGTGGAGTCAGCGATAGTAGCGTAAGGAACTGACACATAGGAGATAGATGCCAGCTGTCCATTATCCGCAATTTGCTTTTCAGCTAACCATTTAGGATAATATACCGCTTGTTTGACCAGGGAAAGATATTTTTCGGAAATTCTTGACTGAGCAATATAATCTTCCAGTTGTAACAGACCAGCGCGCATCTGACCAGTTTTATCCTGGCTGATGTTTGCTAATACCTGCTGCATACGGGCACGATCAAATTGTCCTGTTTTTTCGTCAGTAAACTGTTGGGCAACAACCGGGCTAGGATTTTTACCGGTAAACTGATCTTTAATCTCTTCGTCTGTTACGGCAAGACCAAGTTTCTGGTATTGGGCGTCCATGATCTGTTTACTCAAGAACTGGTTCCATGCGGATTCTCGTGCCTGTTCAGTAATCTGCTCAGCGAGCATATTATTACCCTGGCGCATACGGTCTTCCGTGGCTTTGATCATCTGCTGATAATCAGAGAATTCGAGTTCTTCACCATTTACTTTACCTACAGTCGTGGAACGGCGAATGAGAGAGTTTTTGCCGAAAAAGGCATCTTGTAACAGGAAACTGACAATAGCCAGGCAGATCACTACAACGATCACCACAGCATATTTATCCCTGATCTTCTGAATAACTGACATATATTATATAGTCTAAATTTTTTAAGGAAAGCAAAAATAGAATAAAATAACTGTAACTGCAAAACAGTTTTTATTGCCCCAAACCCAATACAGGAAAGGATTTCAAGCAATTTACCGGGAAAGGTATTTTAGGTTTCATTCACAGGTTATCCACATTTGTCATAATTTTTGTACCAGGTTGTGCGTAACACCCGGGGATTTTTCAATACGGCTATCAGCCATTATTTCAGGATTTTTGCCTTCTCAAAAACGTGTGCTTAGTTATTCACATTTCACGGACGGCAAAATCTTCATTCACATTAAAGTGTGTACAAAGATCAGTGTAAAGCTAAAAAAGCAATCTTAACCTGATATAACTTTTTAGTTGTAGTTTATCCACATTGAGTGTTAAGAAAGCAGCCGGATTTGTCCAATATCTTGGTAAAAACCTCACTTCAGGTACCTGAAAACTAATTTTGTTAATCCCGAAGAAAATGGTCGGGTTACCCGAAGGTCAGTTTTGGGGATTGTTTTGAACAACTGTCCACATGTTTTCAATAGGTAGGTCCCGAAAAAAATATTCACGGAAAACGATATCCACCTATGTGGATGAAGTTAGGGTTTTCCAATACTATGGCCGTTCTTCATTGTTAATTTCCTGTGGATAGCTAAGACCAAAATAATAACAACTACATTTGTACACGATGGTCAAAATTAGTTCTCACATATTCACAGCCCTAATAGTAGTGGGTTCTTTCTTTTTAAATAATAAACTATATATATAATTATGATGAGGGAGCTGGAAATTGCAAAAAGCGAACTGCAAAAAAAAGGATACCTGGATTTGCCCGTTGACGTGCGTCTGGATCTCTTTGCAGAAATCGAACGGCTTAAGAAGGAAAAAAATGCGATCGTCCTGGCACACTATTACCAGGAGCCCGACATCCAGGATGTGGCTGACTACATCGGGGACAGTTTAGGGTTAAGTCAACAGGCTGCAAAAACAGATGCGGACATTATCGTTTTTGCCGGCGTGCACTTTATGGCTGAGACGGCAAAAATTCTAAGCCCACAAAAAAAGGTGTTACTACCGGACCTGAAGGCCGGATGTTCTCTGGCCGATAGTGCTCCTCCGGAACTGTTCAGAAGATTCAAAGAAAAACATCCGGATCACCTCGTTATTTCCTACATAAATTGTTCTGCAGGTATCAAAGCGCTCAGTGATATCATTTGCACGTCGTCTAATGCCGAAAAGATCATCGATAGCGTCCCCAACGACCAACCGATCATTTTTGCCCCCGACAGGAATTTAGGGGCTTATTTGGCCAAAAAAACGGGAAGGGATATGTTGCTGTGGAATGGAGCATGCATGGTTCATGAGATCTTCTCCCTGGAAAAGATAACCAAGTTGAAGGTCCGTCATCCAAAAGCCAAGGTGATAGCCCATCCGGAATGTGAAGCAGCTGTGCTCGAAATAGCAGATTACATTGGATCCACTACGGGCTTGTTGAAGTTTTCCCAGAAAGACGATGCCCAGGAGTATATTGTAGTTACAGAAACGGGTATCCTTCATCAAATGCAAAAAGAAAATCCATCCAAAACTTTTATTCCTGCTCCGCCAAATAATGCATGTGCATGTAATGATTGCCCGCATATGAAGTTGAATACGCTCGAAAAGTTGTACTTGTGCATGGAATACGAGGAACCAGAGATCACAATGAATGAACAATTGAGGATTGCTGCAAAGAAACCGATAGAACGGATGTTAGAGATTAGTGCGCAGTATGGATTGTAGATAATCAATTGATAATTAATAGATTATAAGTTATATAGGTTTATATTTTCGTTTAAAAGGCCCGGTTGAAATGTCAACCGGGCCTTTTTTGTGCTTTTGAACGGCTTATAGTTGCGATGGATATTATAGTATTGGGAGTATGGCAATGCCGTTCGATCATAAAGCCCTTCCATTTGAATGCCTTATAGCTGCGATATAAATATTTAGCCTGTGGGTACCTACAGGAAAATTTATTGTATTTAAAATATAAAGCCTTCGAAAATGAAGGCTTTATACATGTAATGGAAGTATAAGTATGTAGATAGGGGCAGATATATGCTACTGTCAACGTTCTAAAATGAAAGCTTCAAGGGTTAAATCTTCCGACAATTCCCGTAGGGACCTACAGGAGATTGCTCTGGAATGAAAATATACGGCCTTCATTTTTGAAGGGCTTGTGAGTGAAATGAAAGATTTGTTTCTGACGTATGGAGGGAGATATCTTTCTCCTGGACAGTTCAGAAGAAGCCTTTAGGAACACGATGGAGCAGTTTTTACCGTGGGGGCCTACAGTAAATAAGGATATATTAAAAATGTAAGGCCTTCATATTTGAAGGCGTTATGAATGCAGCGGAAAACTGTTACCGGGAGTATAACCAGGCCATTAAATTCTAAGGGCCTTTATTTTTTTATAATTGGAATTTTAAGTCGTTCAGGCTTTTACGGAAGAAAATTGTTTGAGTTCTATGAAAGTCCGCCGTGACAAAGGATCACGCTTCCGTTAAAATAGTTATTCGCAACTACTCCGACAATTGCCTGTGCGACTTCTTCGGCCATACCTATTCTTCCAATGGGTATTTGTTTAGAGAATTGGTGGAAGGTTTCCTGCTTGTCATTTTCGCTCAGAAAGTTCCACCATGGTGTATCAATCACTCCAGGTGAAATAGCGTTGATGCGAAGTGGTTGGAGATCTTTTGCAAGGATCGGAACCATTATTTCGAGTGCGCCGTTAATGGCTGCCAGACCGGCGGTGCCTGGAAGACGGGCGGCAGTTGACGATGCGGTAAGGATGGTAATGCTTCCAGTTTTTTTCAAAAAGGGGACGGCGGTTTGAATAGTTTGGAGATATGGCCAGAATTTGTTTTCAAAACCCTCTCTTAGATCATCGAGCGATAGCTCTGGAAATGCGCCGGCGCCTTTTGCACCACTCAGGGTAATGATCAGGTGATCGAATGAGCCGAATTTGGAGAAGAAAGTTGTTAGTTGATCTCTATCGTTGCTGTCTATCGCAATTGCGCTCAAATTAGGGTCTGAAACATGGAGTGCTTCAATTTTTTTTGGATCACGCCCGGTTACTGTCACATCTGCGGATAATTCAACCAACATTTTTGCAGTTGCTAATCCAATTCCCGAAGTACCGCCTGCAATAACTATTTTTTGATTCTGAAGATCTTTGATCATTTGTTACTGTTTTGTTTGCAGTACAAAGTTCAATAGTCTGGGAGCAGGATTATTGTTCAAAGGAAGCAGATGATTGATCGGACCCTGCAATCCGGATCGTAGTTTCCTGCCGACGATATACAAGGGGCGTTAATCCGGTTATTTTCTTGAAGAACCGGCTGAATGCAGCTGGTTCGCTGAAATCTAACCGGTACGCAATTTCTGCTGCAGAGAGCGCGGTAGATCTGAGCAAGACTTTTGCTTCCTGGGCCAACATGTTACTGATCGCGTCTGATGCGGTCTGATTAGTGACGCTTTTTACTACTCTATTCAGATGATTTGGGGTAACATGAAGCATGTTCGCATAGTCAGTAACCTGTCTTAATGAGAGGAAATGTTTACCCACCAGTTTGTAGAACTGTGTGACCAGGTGAACGTTTGTATCATGAACCCGTAAATTATTTCCCAGATCCTGCCTTTCGTAACTTCTTTTTGCCGTCAACAGTATTAGATATAGGTACATTTTTATGGCCATATTTCTATCTGTGGTCATTTCCTCCAGTTCGCGATCTATTTTCAGAAGCAATGAAGTTATCTCTGAAATCTCTATTGGGTCGCACTGAAAAACCTGGTGCCCTTCATAATTATAGAATGGAAATTGTGTTCTAAGGTTGTTATGTGGTATTAAACTTTCAATGAATGCTTCTTCAAAAAGGATATAATATCCAAATACATCTTCGCTGACGTTTGACTTTGCATGTATCTGCCCGGGAATGGAAAAATTAAGGGTATTGGAGGTAACTTCAAAATGTTCAAGCCCGAGCTGCATGTGTAGGATACCTTTGATGACTATTCCTATTCTATAGAAATCTGATTTCGCTGGACCATAGTCTGGTATCATCCCTTCAGTGGAATAGATTTCGAAACCATTAAGTCTTTTACTTTCTGTCAGTTGATGGTATCCGAATTGGCTTGTTGAGGAAGTCTCCCGGTGGAGTTTAGCGTGGTGGGAGGATAGTGGATGGGTTGGAATGTTATCAGGCAGCTTCATACTATCAAAAATACGAATGATCCGTTGTTCATCAAATGCCGCAA
Source organism: uncultured Flavihumibacter sp. (assembly GCA_902168105.1). GTDB lineage: Bacteria > Bacteroidota > Bacteroidia > Chitinophagales > Chitinophagaceae > Chitinophaga. Next base: position 25,531 of record CABHOY010000085.1, on the reverse strand, counting down.
ACAGAAATGGATCATTCGTATTTGTGAATTAGACAAGTTCTTCTACCCATATAAAGTCAGCTTCTGTTTTGCGGAGGGAGAGATTATAGCCGGCAACCATGATTGAGATCGGGTCTCCGAGAGGGGCAATTTTCTCTACTTTCACGGTTTCTCCGGGTACACACCCCATCTCCATTAATTTGATGTGCAGTTCATCTTTTTCGAAAGACGTTATCACGGCACTTTTACCAATAGCAAGCGAAGACAATTTAATCACTCCTTTTTTCATCCGTTGTAATTTAATCTTTAATGCCTGGTGCTTTCTTTCTCAAACTTAGCAGGTGATAAATTGTATATCTTACTAAGGTCTCGATTTCCTGACGGAGCAAAGGTACAGGCTGGGTATCAATCGAACAAAGACAGAGTAGCGTGAAACCGAAATTTCACCATATTTTTACATTCTCAATTACTTATAAAACATAGAATACTGCTTATGGCTATCAATTTTGCCCCCCACGAGGTGAAGTTAAATCTGAAGAATCGGACCAAGTTGAAGACTTTTATTAAGGATTTGTTTGCCAGGGAAGGGCAGGGGCTTAAAAATTTACAGTATGTTTTCTGTACGGATGAGTATTTATTGCAGATCAATCAGGAGTTTTTACAACATGATACGCTGACAGATATCGTTACTTTTGAATTGGGAGAGGATCCGGATGTTACTGAAGGGGAGGTTTATATTAGTATTGATCGGGTAAAAGAGAATGCTATGAAGTTCAATGTAGCGGAAGAACAGGAATTACACAGGGTAATTTTTCATGGTGCTTTGCATTTATGTGGTTACAAGGATAAGACAAAGGATCAATCTGTTCTTATGAGAGAGAAGGAAAATGAATGTCTTGAGCTTTACTTTGGATAGAATCGTTATTATGTTCCACGTGGAACATTTGTGAAACCCGGACCCCTTACGGTCTGGGTTTTCTACTTTTGAATATCTGATAGATAAAAATGAGAGGGTTTTGATAGCCAATTGTTGGAGGAGTTCTATATTTTTCGTCTAGCTGGTGAATCTTCGATTTGGGCGCATCGAGGTACATCTGAATGATGTGACACAACCAAATCTGTCAAGTAGCGCCGTTTAGGTGTCACACCCAGAGTTAAGTGACCTTTTTATTTATTGTAAGCGCTTGTCCGAATTGAAGAAGTTATACCCCCGTTCTGATTTACATACAGCTTTCATATAACGTGCATGATCTTCCGTTCATCTTCCGTTCCGAACGGAGGATGAACGGAAGATCATGCACGTTATATGCACGTTATATCCTGGTTATGTCTGGGTTTAAAAAGACTTTGATATGGATCTCTATGGTCATACCTCGGTAAGCTAACTTATTCATAGATCATGGTTAACCTTTACATAACTTCCTAAACGGTTATATACTGATAGAGGGGTACTAATAAACTTTTAGACGTCCTGGGATTGGAACCCAACCTTGCTACTGCGCTGTTGTTGGCTCACATATTTGTAGGGCCCAGGTCGCCCCAAAACTAAATTGGAAGTGATATTGTTGAAGGTGAACCTAAACGTAAGTTCATTCACATGCTTAATAATTTGTTGCTACGATACACTTATACTTTGATATTATTAGTATAGAATTATAAAACGGTCATCATCGAAGAAGTCGAAAACTTCAGTAAGCTGAACCTTTTCTGTTCCTAGTGACGATATCTGTGAACAATTATGCCCTTATAAATTCGAGGAGTATATACACTGGAAAACATCCCGGAAGTGGAATTCCTCCAGTCAGGATCTTCTTGGATTTATGTTTGAATTGATCATACGGATGCATGTCTCGGAGTTAACAGATATTGAGGCATTATTCTCAGGATGTTTGTTAGATATTTATTGAAAGACATACCTCTTCTTGCTTCTTGTTTTAACAACTTTCATTTCTTGTGTTAACTAGTCCTGCTTTAACTCTTAGTTACGTGGGGTATGAAGTTCTTTTCTGGGGATTCTTGAATTCTCTGCTTCTAATCTTTTGGCATCCATAAGGGGTGAGGAGGTATGTCAAATACAGTTGATATTGTATTTCGTATTTCGATATTTATTAGATAATAATAGTAACAGGACAAAGGGGATACAATCTAGTCTTTTCCTATGCTTTTTTTTGGGGTCTTAAATAATTGTGGTGAGTCGTAATTTATGGTAGATGAGTTATTGTATCTGGTAACTTGCTGCTAAATAAACTGGCCAACGTTGTATTATAGTGTGCCATCTTGCATCTTGTTGATCATATAACATTACTTATTACCTACCAGTTTTTTTATCTCAGATGGCCTTCGCCAATCATACTTGGGCTTTTATACTGCATGTAAACCTAATCCAGTTTGTTTTCCGAGCAATTAGTAATATTAGTGTTTGTGTCTTTTAACAAGAAATTGGAATGGAACGAGAAAGAAATCGTGTTTGGGGGAGGGGAGTCCTAGCTTGTTAGTTGTCTTTCACACATGTGGGTGGGGCGGCTTTTAGTAATTACTTGCGCTGTTTTATAAAAGGAGGAATTTGAATACAGACATGTTTTCATAAAGAACCACCTGATCTGATCAAAAGAAATCCATAAGTTTGTACGACGCTCCCGTGTGTTTTACACAATAATCATGATGTTCCACGTGGAACATCATTTGTCCTTCCTTCTATGTACTTTTGCATTTCTATTTAAACAAAATTATGTTTCCATCTTACGATGTTATTGTGGTAGGCGCCGGACATGCCGGTTGCGAGGCGGCGGCAGCTGCTGCAAATATGGGATCCAAAGTGTTATTGGTGACCATGAATATGCAAACTATAGCCCAGATGAGCTGCAACCCGGCAATGGGAGGTATCGCGAAAGGACAAATAGTAAGAGAGATTGATGCTCTGGGTGGATACTCCGGTATTGTTACAGATCAATCAATGATACAATTCCGCATGCTGAACCGTTCAAAAGGACCAGCCATGTGGAGCCCACGTACCCAAAACGACAGGATGCTCTTCGCTGCAAAATGGAGAGAAGCATTGGAACAAACTCCGAATGTGGACTTTTACCAGGACATGGTGAAAGGATTACTTGTTAAAGATGGTATTTGTTATGGAGTAGTAACCGGGCTCGGTCATGAAATAAAAGCGAAATCAGTAGTACTGACCAATGGTACTTTTCTAAATGGGGTAATGCACATCGGAGATAAACAATTCGGTGGGGGAAGAGTTGCAGAGAAAGCGGCCACTGGAATCACCGAACAACTTGTTTCCCTCGGTTTCGAAAGTGATCGTTTAAAAACAGGAACACCTCCGAGAATCGATGCAAGGAGTCTGGACTATTCAAAGATGGAAGAACAACCTGGTGACGATGTGATCACTGGTTTTTCTTATTTGGATATTGAAAAGATTAAACCTGAACAACAGAGAAGTTGCCATATCACTTATACCAGTGACAAGGTACATGAAATGTTGAAGACTGGATTTGACAGATCACCGATGTTTCAAGGAAGGATCCAGGGAGTAGGACCGAGGTATTGTCCAAGTATTGAAGACAAGATCAACAGGTTTGCGGAAAGAGACAGACATCAATTATTCGTTGAGCCGGAAGGTTGGAACACCGTAGAAATTTATGTCAATGGGTTTTCGACATCTCTTCCGGAAGATGTGCAATATAAAGCGCTTCAGTTGGTTCCAGGATTTGAGAATGTGAAAATGTTCCGACCAGGTTACGCTATCGAATATGATTACTTCCCACCAACCCAGTTACAGTTCTCCCTGGAGACAAAACACATCCAGCATTTATTTTTTGCTGGACAAATTAATGGAACGACCGGGTACGAAGAAGCAGCTTGCCAGGGATTAATGGCAGGTATCAATGCTCATCTGAAAGCAAAAGGTCAGGCGCCATTTGTATTGAAAAGAAGTGAAGCATATATCGGAGTGTTAATCGACGACTTGATTAATAAAGGAACTGATGAACCTTATCGTATGTTCACCTCAAGAGCTGAATTCAGAACTTTGTTAAGACAAGATAACGCAGACCTCCGCCTGACAGAAAGAAGTTTTGAAATGGGACTGGCCGGACAAAACCGGCTTGATAAAGTGACATTGAAGAGGGAAGGGGTAGAAAAGATAAAAAGTATTCTGAAAGAATTGCCGATCGATCCGGAAGAAATCAATCACCTGTTGGTTGAAAAAAATAGTTCACCACTTCCACAAAGAATGCGTGCTCACCAGATTTTACTTCGACCAACTTTGGATATTTTTTCCATGAAGAACAGTGTAGCAAAAATTGGAAAAGCACTTGCTGAATTTAGTGACGAAGTTTTGGAACAAGCAGAAATTCAGATCAAGTATGAAGTATATATAGAAAAGGAAAATGATCTGGTAAAAAGAATGAGCCAGATGGAAGATCTGATCATACCTGATAGTTTTGATTATGCAAAACTTGTTTCATTGAGTACTGAAGCAAGACAGAAATTTAATAAAATCCGTCCACGTACATTAGGTCAGGCGAGTCGAATTAGTGGAGTAAATCCAAGTGATGTACAAATCCTGATGGTGTATATGGGGAGGTAGTAAAAATATTTTATTGAATAGAAAATAAAAATACATGCTTTCTATGGGCATGTATTTTTTTTGTCTATATTCGTTTGTCGACCAAAATATCTGGACCCTGAGAAGATGAATGAGATTGAACCTATGACACGACCGACACAATTTTCATCCACGAAGAATTTCTAACGAAGCAGGTTGAAATTTATTTATAGCCAATTTTCACTAATGACTATTTAGTGTATCTATGAATTTATTCACCACCGGATTTCCTGGAAAATTTCATTAACAAACTATTTCATTATTCTAACTATTCGGATAAGTGTGACGTTGCATTAAATGTAACGTGTCACTGTTCCTAATAATATTGCATTCAACATAAATAACTAACGATTAAAGTTAAGGTTAAATTAGAAGTATATAATACCCGGTCCGTTTCTTCGGACTGGGCTTTTTTATCACTAAAGCTATTAGTTTATTGACTATCAATCGATTATGTATTTTTAGATCGACCTCATTATCTCCCTAAATTTCAACGATCTTATATTGGGTAATATGATTGCTTCAAAAAGGGGGTTAATGAGAAAAAGAGGCCTTTAAATGCTTTTTCCTACTTTATATCATATTTAGTAATTTGTCTTACCTAAAAAGTCCCAGCGTATGCTCAATATTTTACTCACCTCCACGGTTTTACTATTATCAACTATGTTAGCAGCACAAACTGATACCACTAAAGAGAAATATTTATTGATAGGCACTTATACAAAAAGTGAGGAAGAAGGTATTAATGTTTATGCATTTAATAACACAACCGGAGCATTGCGTTATGTAAGCACAACCAAAAATGTAAACAATCCTTCTTACCTGGTTATTGCACCTGATCATAAACATGTATATGCTGTCAATGAAAATAATGAAGGTGGAGTAAGCGCTTTTGAATGGGACACTACAAGTGGAGCATTGACTTTTCTAAATAAGCAATCTTCAGGGGGAGCTGCTCCTTGTTACATCACTACCGACCAGGATGGAAAATATGTGATCGTAGGAAATTACAGTGGAGGAAGTTTGTCTGTCTTACCGGTTCGGGCAGATGGAAAAATTGATGCACCGGTGCAGACGATCGAACATACAGGGACAGGACCGAATAAAAACCGCCAAGAAAAACCACATGTACATTGTACTGTATTTGCGCCTGATCATCGATCATTATATGTATCAGATCTTGGAATAGACCAGGTGGTCATTTATTCGTACAGGCAGGGAGATGTGTTACCATTGATTCCCGCCGATACCGGATATGCCCTGCTACCTCCGGGATCTGGTCCAAGACATATCACTTTTCATCCCAATGGAAAATGGGCTTATGTCATTCATGAACTTGACGGAAAAGTTACAGCCTTCAATTATGTGAGAGGAAGACTGATCCCTTTTCAGACATTATCAACTTTACCCGCTGCATATAAAGGACCCATCTCGGGAGCAGATATTCATATCTCTCCCGATGGAAAATTTTTGTATGCTTCGAACAGAGATAAGTTGAACAACATTGTCATCTATAGTATAGATCGTAAAAATGGACAGCTGGTTAAAAAAGGAGAACAGTCAACTGGTGGAAAAGCGCCGCGCAATTTTATGATCGAACCGGATGGTAACTTTTTGTTAGTGGCAAACCAGGATTCTGATAACGTTGTTGTATTTAAAAGAAATAAAGCTACAGGATTACTGAAAGCTACGGGTGAGGAAATTAAAGTTCCAAAACCAGTGTGTTTAAAAATGATCGGCAGTAACTAAAAGGAAAGGAAATTATCGCGCATTTGATTGGCATAACTTTTTCAGAGAAAATTTAAACGAAGAACTATGAAAAAGAAAGTGGCAAAACCGACAGATAAAAAATCCGAATTGAACGAAGATGAAAAGTTCCCGGGTTATCCTGCTTATCCGGCAAGTGAAGATATTACCTCAAGAGGTGAACAGGAAGATCTGGATGTTGAACAGGTAACCAGGTCTTCGCGGATCAATAATGAATTGGCCAGAGATGCAGCAGGCAATCTGGACGAATTGGAAGAAGAAGGACTTGATGTTCCGGGTGCTGATCTTGATGATGAGAATGAACGGATTGGAGAAGAGGACGAAGAAAATAACTATTATAGTCTTGGAGGAGACAGACATGAAGATCTTGAAGAGACCAACGATGATGATGTCTGATCATACATTATAACAAGGGAGTTAATAATCTACATACCGCGTCAATGAACCTTTGCCAGATGGAGCGATTTCTCCACAGCCGGCGTTCAATGTGAACAGAGTCGTGTAAGTCTTGCTCGAAAGCAGCATTTAATTTGTGCACAAATTGTTTGTCATAAACAACGACAGCAATTTCGCTGTTCAGATAAAAGCTGCGGTAATCAAGATTGACAGAACCAACGATTGCAAGATTATCATCTATTGCAATTGACTTAGCATGTATAAAACCCTTCTGATAAAAATAGACTTTTACTCCTGCATCAAGCATCGACTTGATGTAAGATTGTGCTGCGTGTTGAACAAAAAAAGAATCTCCCCGGAAAGGTAAAATCAATTGCACATTTTTGCCTGCGAGTGCAGCCATCTGTAATGCAGTTAGTATTTGTTCATTCGGAATGAAGTATGGATTACTTATTCGGATGGAGCGTCTAGCTACATTAATCGCCATCAGTATGGTCTGCATGGCCATAGGAAATTCTGAGTCCGGACCGCTGGCGACAATATCTGCAAAACAATTCTCGCGGAGTTCAGAACGTTGAAAGTAAGGGGGACCGAAATCAAAAGTTTTTTTGCTGCAGTAGCGATAGCTCATCATAAATTGTAGCTGCAATAAATTTACAACATCTCCTTCCAGTCTAAGATGTGTGTCTCTCCAGAATACAGGATGTTTGTCATTATTTAGATAACGACCATCCATATTGATACCACCTGTAAATCCTACTTCACCATCTATGACAATGATCTTCCGGTGATCGCGATAGTTGGCGTTAAGATAAAAATTGATCAACACCGGAGAAAATGAAAAAACTTCAGCGCCATGTTCTTCCAGCATATCCGGGATGTCACCAATATCATCACTTCCCAGATCATCATATATGAATCTGACTTCTACTCCCTCTTTTAATTTTTCTACTAATATATTGGCCACCTCGTTTCCTACATCATCTGCTGCAAAAATGTAGTATTCTATATGTATATGATGTTTTGCTGCTTTCAACGCTTCCATTACTGCCGGGAATTTCTCTTCTCCATTCAGTAAAAGTTGAACACGATTACTACGGGAAAGCACAGAGTGTCTTGTGTTCAGTAACATCGCAGATATTTCCTGCTTGCTGGCTACGAGATGTCTTAGCTGGATCTGTAGTTGTTCTATTTCCTTTCTTTGAGATTCCCAGTAACGCAACATCAGGGTTTCATCCTTACTTCCTTTGAGTGTGAAACGACGTTTCTTGCGAAGGTCTCTCCCCAGATAGTAATATACTACTAGTCCCAGTATGGGAACGAAGGACAAAAGCAGGATATAAGCCATTGCCTTGACCGGATTGCGATTTTCCAGCAGGATCGTGCCTACTACCCCGATAAAGGAAAGTGAGATAAGCACATAACCTGTGATTTTCAGCGCTATGTGCCAATCTGAACCCCAAAGAAAATATAATATCTGATACACGTAGTTGCTAAATAGTTATGTGAATAAAGGTAATGGTAATATCAATTAGAATAAATTATCCCCATCAATCGTTCTTAACATAAATTATCATTTTTTTTGTTCTTACAACGAACTGTACATGAAGGAATCAATCCTTATTAAACTGGAAGCTTCCCGTAGGGAACTGCTTGATCTGGGACTACGTAACCCCTTGTTGAATTATCGTTTACCCCTTAGTCGTGGCGTGCATATTGAACAGGAGAGTGTTACCAATATATATGATGTGTTGGTGAAACAGGGAAAGGCAATGACTTTCCTGCCTAAGACCGATCCAAAAGAAAAGAAAGAAAAAGAGGGAGAAGTTACTGACCCGCCGTTGCCATTACAGGAGCCGGAGGATATCGTATATGATACCCGTATGCAAACAACGGAAACTGCCGTTGCATTACAGAACAGACTATTAAATACTTATTATGCTGCACGTACCAGTCTGGAAGAACAGGGTGTGAATATTCTGTTTCTGACATTAGGTATGTTGAAATGGTATGAAAAAGATAATGGTAAGGAACAGCGGCAGGCACCATTAATATTAATACCTGTTTCTCTTGAACGTTCCAGTGCAAGAGAACGATTTCGTTTACGCTATACCGGTAGTGAGGTAGAAATGAACCTTAGTTTGCAAACTAAGATCAAAGCAGAGTATGGTATTGCTTTACCTGATATGCCGGAGGTAGATGAGATAGCAGTAATTGACTACATAGAAAAGATAGCAGATGTTATAAACGGCATGCCTGACTGGGAAGTGGTTACTGATGCAGTTGAACTTGGTTTTTTCTCCTTTGGAAAATTAATGCTGTATCATGATCTTGATAGTGATGGCTGGCCTGTTGATGAACAACCTGTTGATCATCCTATTCTGCAGCGTCTTTTTGGAGAAGGATTTAAAGAAGATACATCGAGCATTCCGGAAGATGTATTCATCGATAATGAAACAACTGCTCATGAATTACATCAGGTAGTAGATGCAGACGGTTCTCAATTGCTGGCAATGCTTGCTGTGCAGGAAGGGCGCAACCTTGTGATACAAGGTCCTCCGGGTACAGGTAAATCGCAGACGATTACTAACCTTATTGCGAATGCAGTAGGAGAAGGAAAGAAGGTATTATTCGTAGCGGAGAAGATGGCGGCGCTTGAAGTAGTTAAACGTAGACTGGATAGTATTCAATTGGGAGACGCGTGCCTTGAGTTACACAGTCATAAAGCGAATAAGAAAGAATTACATCAGGAGCTAAGAAGAACACTGGAACTTGGAAAACCTGCTATCCTGCAGCTGCAACAAGAAGTAACGTTACTGAATGATTATAGAAAAGAATTGAATGACTATAGCATTGCAGTAAATACACCTGTTGGTGAAAGTGGTCTTACTCCGCATCAGTTAATGGGATCTCTGTTACAATTGAAAGAACAATTCGCAGCAATAGAGTTACAACGTATACCCATACCTAATATCGATACCTGGAATGCGCTCAACATGCAACGTGCGGAGGCAATGGCTATGCGGATTGAGAACAGGCTTTCAGAAACAGGAATACCATCGGCATTGCTATTCTGGGGAAGTGGGTTAACGATAATGGTGCCAGCAGAACAGGATAGATTAATTCCGATACTGCAAAAAGCAGAGACTACAACTGTATCGTTACAACATGAAAGTGCTGTGATAGCAGGCCAGGTAGGGATACCGATGCCACTCACCAGAAAGTATAGTATGGACCTGTCTTTCTTTGTGCAACTCGCCTCTATACGTCCTGATATAACAGGCGTGCAGTTGCGTCATCCGGCATGGTTACAACAGAAAGAAGACATTAAAGAGTTGTTACAAACAGGAAAGCGACTGCGTCAGATCCATCAGTTGTATGATGCTATTCTTATCCCTGAAGCATGGGATCAGCAGGTACTTGAAATACGACAGAACTTACTGGCTTACGGTGACAAATGGTATAAATTTCTGAAGGGAGATTATAACAGAACAAACCGTCAACTGGCAGCCTTATGTAAAGCAGGTGCTCCGGATGATCTGCAAGGGAAGCTCTCCTGCATCGATGCCATTCTTGAAGCAAAGCGATTGGAGAAACAATTGCAGGAACAGGAAATGTTGGCGAAAGAATTATTTGCACAACGTTGGCAGAAAGGACAGACCAATTGGGAGCTACTTGAAACCATCACAAATTATCTAACGGAAGTACATCGTCAGATCAGCTTTGGCGCATGTTCAGCTGTGATATTAGACTATCTCGAAAAGAACGAACCTGTAGAAATAGCTAAGCGTTATTACGATACATTGCTGAAAAATCTTCAACAGCAAGGAGCGGCAATAGATGCTGTGGTAGCTGCATTCGCATTGAATGAACAGAGACGTTTCCGCGATATTACACCGTTACTGCAACGTCCTTATGAAGAACAGATCCTGTTAATGCAATCATGGATCAATGGGTTACCTGAAATACATCATGTTATTTCATGGAATAATCTTGTAGAAACAGCAACTGCAGAGGGCTTACAAACATTGACGGATGCAGTATCCTATTGGCCGGAAGGCGTGACTGCATTGAAAGGTGCATTGCAAAAAACGTGGTATGAATATCTGTGGGAAAAGGCATTAACTGCACATGCATCATTACGCAAGTTTGAACGGTCTAGCCATGAAGCTGCAGTGAAACAGTTTGTAAAACTTGATACACTTAATCTGCAATATAACAGAGCACGGGCTGCGTTAAAACATTGGGATGGCGTACCGCCGCTGGAAGCTGGCGGACAGGTAAATGTGTTACGTACAGAATTCAATAAGAAGGCCCGGCACATGCCTATACGAAAGCTGATGCAGGCAGCGGGATTAGCTATACAGGCTATCAAACCAGTATTCATGATGAGCCCTCTTTCTATTGCTAACTTTTTACCGCCAGGATCATTACAGTTTGATCTCGTAATATTTGACGAAGCAAGCCAGGTAAGGCCAGTAGATGCACTGGGTGCGTTGCTGAGAGGAAAGCAACTCGTTGTTGTAGGAGATAGTAAACAATTGCCACCCAGTACCTTCTTTGATTCACTAATGAAAGAAGTGGATGATGAAGAAAATGTAACAGCAGATATGCCTAGCATCTTAGGTATGTGTGATGCACAAGGGGTGCCACAAAGAATGCTACGCTGGCATTACCGCAGCAGACATGAATCGTTAATAAAGATGTCCAATCATGAATTCTATGAAGATAAGCTGGTCATCTTCCCAAGCCCTGGTGCGGCACATAAAATGGGATTGGTATATCATCATCTGAAAGATGCAACATATGATAGAGGTAAGACAAGAACGAATCAACGCGAAGCAGATGCTATTACAGAAGCTGTAATAGAACATGCAAAGAAACATCCGGAGATGAGCCTTGGTGTTGTTGCATTCAGCACTGCACAAATGCAGGCAATACAACAGTCACTGGAAACGGCGAGAAAGAAAATGCCTGAAGTAGAGACGTTCTTCAAAGCACACCCTCACGAGCCATTTTTTGTGAAGAACCTTGAAAATGTTCAGGGAGATGAAAGGGATGTAATATTTATCAGTATTGGTTATGGCCGTACGCCGGAAGGAACGGTGAACCTGTCATTCGGACCATTAAATAATGAAGGTGGAGAGAAGAGATTAAATGTATTGATCACACGTGCAAAACAACGCTGTGAAGTATTTACAAATCTGACAGCGGACGATATAGATCTGAACAAAACAGAAAGTGAAGGCGTGCGTGCTTTAAAGAACTTCCTGTACTTCGCACAACATGGATCAATGCAGAGTGGATATGCTGATGGCATGCCCACGAATATTCCTTTTGAGACACTGGTTGCTGAACATTTAACAGCAGCAGGTTATAATGTGAAAAAACAGATCGGTAGTAAAGGGTTTTATATTGATCTGGCGGTAGTGGATCCGGAACATCCGGGCAAATACATTCTTGGTATTACTTGTGATGGAGCTGCTTATCATTCTGCCCGGTCTGCAAAAGACAGGGACAGATTGCGTCAGCAGGTGTTGGAGAATATGGGCTGGAACATTTATAATGTATGGAGCACAGATTGGTTCCGCCATCCTGCACGCGAATTGAGAAGACTGATAGCTGCGATTGAAGATGCACGTGAAGGAGTGCGTAATGATCATGATATAAATTCAAACCGCCAGGAAGATTATACGATGGTAAGAGAGGATGAAGGAGAGGGAAGCGATGTGCCTTTATACGAGATGGCAGTATTGCCTGCAGAAATAGCAACAAAAGATCTGCATCAGCATCCGGCTGATAAATTACGCTCATGGTTAGAAATGATTGTACGTGTGGAAAGCCCTATTCATGTGGAAGAAGCAACCCGCCGGATGTTGGACGCTGCTGATGTTTCCCGTATAGGAAACAGAATACGGGAGGTGTTGAAGCAGGCTATCGCAGATGCTGTTGGAAATGATTCTGTGGTGGTGAAAGATGAATTCCTATGGGATTCAACTATGGAGAAACCGCTTGTACGAAGCCGTGTTAATTTGCCTTCTGCATCACGTAAGATGACTTATATAGCACCTGAAGAATTAATGACCGTAATAGAAAAAGTAGTGGGGGATGCCATCGCCATTACTATAGCAGCCGCCATACCTGTTATCGCAAAAACTTTAGGGTTTGCGCGTGTAACAGAAGATCTCAGAACTGATCTGCAAGAGGCTGTTGAAATGGCGTTGGTAAACGGGATCATTTATCAGGATGACGAATGGCTGAAAGTAAAGTGATCATTTTTTCAATACAAGATCTTCTCTGGCCGCCCAGCTATTGATATCCTGTTTGCTTAATGCAGCAGCCATCATATCAGGGAACTTGTCGGGTGTACAGGCAAAAACTGGAATACCAAGATTTGAAAAGAATTGTGCATTGGCATGGTCATAAGCGGGTGCTCCATCGTCATTCAGTGCAAGCAATACAATGACCTGTACACCCGCGGCTGTCAATTCAGCCGCTCGTTTACGCATGTTATCATCGCTACCACCTTCAAACAGATCGGTAATTAGTACGAGTACGGTATCAGCAGGTTTTGTAATGATCTGCTGGCAGTAGGAGAGTGCTGCATTGATATCAGTACCTCCACCTAACTGCACACCAAACAACAGGTCAACAGGATCATTCAACTCTTCTGTGAGATCGGCGACGGCAGTATCAAATACGATCATGCGGGTTTTGATTGCAGGAATAGATGCCATTACGGACCCGAAGATACCAGAGTAAACGACAGAAGTGCCCATTGAACCACTCTGGTCAAGACAGAGTACGACATCTTTCAGCGATGTTGTTTTGCGCCCGTAACCAATACGGGTTTCAGGTATAATAGTTTTGTACTCAGGTTGATAATGCTGCAGGTTCTTTAATATAGTAGCGTGCCAGTTGATCTCATTATGACGCGGTCTTCTGTTACGAATACTTCTATGAAGACTGCCTGTTATTGCCTGTAATGTGGGCTGTGTCAATTTTTTCAACAGTTCATCCACGACTCTTTTTACAACCTGTTTAGCAGTATCTCTTGTCTTATCAGGAATAGCATGTCGTAATGTTAGTAATGTAGCAACGAGGTGTACATCAGGTTCTACATTTTCCAGCATCTCCTTTTCGAGCAGCATTTGTGTAATGTTCAGACGTTGCAAAGCATCACGTTGCATCACCTGAACAACGGATGCTGGGAAAAAAGTACGGATGTCACCAAGCCAGCGACTTACATTAGGAGAAGAAGGACCAAGACCACCTTTCTTCTCGCTATCATAAAGAGCTTCAAGTGTTTGATCCATTTTAAGTTCCTGCCCGCTGAGTGAGAAGCCGGTACCATCCGCATCTTTGCCTCCCAGCACAAGACGCCATTTATTCAAGTCGTCCATACAATACTATTTAATACCTAACATTTTCAATACTACGGGAACTCCTTTCAATGCTCTTTCAACATCTATATTATCTGCTCCCTGTTGATGAATACCAGCGTTGCCGGTAACACCGCCTTTCGCCTTTTCTCCCAACTTTCTTCTTTCCGCCTTGCTGAAGTTGGAGAACGTTCTGCGTAGCAACGGAAGTAATTGTTTGAAAGCATCTTCTTCCAGATGATGCATCCAGTTATATACAACGGTCCACAGATCATTATCAACAAGTAGTAGTGTGCCGCTCCCTTTAAGAAAGCCTTCCAGCCATGCTGCAGAAATAGCAGGTGATGTAGCGGATGACATAGCATAACTAAATGCCTTTACCAATTCATTACCCGTAACCTGCCGATGATCTGCAAGCAATCTTGTAGCGTAACCACCAATGATAGGGGCTGTGCTATCATTGTGTGCTATCTGAAACAACGTTTGTTGCCACCGGTTTGTAAGCTCGGGTTCCTGTAACACCAGAATAGCATCGTTCATGCTGTAAATGAGATCGAGTAATTCTGTTGCTGCATCATCTGCAATAGAAATACACGCGGCGGGCAGACTGATACAGATACGTGTGATCATACCGCCGGTGATATTTTCAACCAATGAGGCATCTGTTTTTCTCACGTTGCCATATCTGCTGATCTGTACCAGACCAGGTATGACAGTCATAAGTTGCATTACATCTCCGGTGGCGGCAGCAAGGTTATTCACCTGTTGTATCAATACTTCTACTGCAGCATGTAATTCTGCCGGAATGGCTGTTTCCAGTAATGTAACTATTTCCTTCAGAGATGTGCTGGTACGTGCCTGGTGTTGCACATATTGGGAAGAGGCTTCTTCAACGGTATTACCCCAGCTGCCCTTCTCAATGATCTCGATAGAAAAAGAAGGATCCCATTGCAGACGCCATTGTTCTTTAAAGGTTCCCTTGCCGGATGCACCGAAACGTTCTCCCCATTGAATTCCTAACATATCCAGCCGGTGTAATAAAATGCTGCGCTCAAGATCTGTTTCCTTACGGAGATCAAGTACATAGTCTTTAAAGTCGGCAGTTTGAGGAAGTCTTAATCTTTTCTGTTGTTTCTCGATATCTGTTTGCAGGGGAGGACGGGGAATATCGGAGGGAACTTCTCCGATCCTGTCACTCACGATCAATTCGGAATTGATCAACTGCATCATGAAGTCTTCGCCATTGCAAAGCACACTTAGTGTCGCCTCATTTAACTCCTCCAGTCCTGGTTTATGTAATCGTCTTAATGCAGCTAACGCGGAAGAAAGACGAACAGCTTCCAGTACATGTGCAACAGAAATATCTTTTTGTTGTCCTCTGAATAGACTTGCTACGCGCGACATCCAGCGGGAGCCATCATCGTTTGGGTAGCGCCAGATATGTTCATACCATCCCGGTGAATTAATGCCGGCGCCATAACCACTGCTATAACTCAGGCGGTTATACGTCCACGGGATCCAGGTGGTTCCAACTTTTACTTTTGGTAATCCCTTTAAGAGATCATTATCGTCTTTGGCTTTTGGCATGTTGATAAGCGCCGGTGCATGCCAGGCGCCACATATCACAGCGATCTCCGTGAACATTTCCCTTTCTGCCTGACGGATCGTTTTTCGCATATGCGCCTCGCGTAACTGTTCTTCCCTGTCGTAAGGAAGGCGCAGGTCCTGGCGTAACGCCTGTATCCCCTCGGCAATAGCAGTAAACACATCCTGTGGGTCCTGCCTGTATTCAAACATATGTTCCCACCACTTTTCTTCATCGTCGAAACCTGCTGCACCAGCCAGATAAGCGATAGGATTATACTTCACAGTACGCGCATCAGGAATATGGGGTGCTAACGTATTATTGAGAGAAGGAGCTTCTTCCGCATCTATTTTCGGTTCACGCGTAGCTTTTAATTCGAACTGGTGAGCCATAGGCAGATCCATGAAGCGCACAGGGATCTTGTTCCTACGCGCATATAGAATGGCTTGCCACTCAGGTGAGAATTCGGCAAACGGATAGAAAACTGCTTTCTGTGGCGCTTCCGGCTGATAGACCAGAATGGCGACCGGAGGAACCAGTTGTTCATTGCCTGCCCATTCCAGGATGCCATCCGCGTCGGGAGGACCTTCTACTAATACAATGTCGGGTTTGATCCTTTCGAGGTACTCCTTCACATTTCTTGCAGAACCAGGCCCATGATGTCGTATGCCTAATACGTGTATTGACATATGATAGATTTATAGGTCGCGGCAGGCGCGGTAAATATCTTTCCAGTCTTCCCGGGTTTTCACTACTGTTTCCAGGTATTCCTGCCATACCAGTTTATCCTGAACAGGATCTTTCAATACGGCGCCGATAATTCCTGCGGCAAGATCATCCGCTTTCAGCTGACCGTCACCGAAATAAGCAGCCATTGCCAGTCCGTTGTTCACAACAGAAATTGCTTCTGCTGTACTAAGCGTACCGCTGGGAACTTTTATTTTTGTTTTACCGTCAGCAGTCACACCGTTCCTTAATTCGCGGAAGATGGTTACAATACGACGGATCTCTTCCAGGGCCGGTCTTTCCACCGGGAGCTCCATTACCTTTTCATAGCTTTCCACGCGACGTTTAACGATGTCTATTTCTTCTTCAATGGAATCTGGTACAGGTAATATAACAGTATTGAAACGGCGCTTCAGGGCGCTGGAAAGGTCGTTTACACCTTTGTCCCTGTTATTGGCAGTAGCAATGATATTAAAACCTTTCTGCGCCATCACAGCTGTATTTAGCTCGGGAACAGGCAAGATCTTTTCAGATAATATTGTGATCAGTGTATCCTGTACATCTGCGCTGATACGTGTCAGTTCCTCGATCCTGGCTATTTTACCTGTTTGCATCGCCCTCATTACAGGCGTTTCCACCAATGCTTTTTCTGACGGCCCTTCAGCTAGTAACCGTGCATAGTTCCAGCCATAACGGATAGCTTCTTCACCCGTTCCGGCAGTCCCTTGCACTATCAGGGTAGAGTCGCCACTAATAGCAGCAGCTAAGTGTTCGCTTACCCAGCTTTTGGCGGTACCAGGCAAACCATACAATAGCAATGCTCTGTCGGTGGTAAGTGTTGCAACGGCAATCTCAATAAGTCTGCGGCTGCCTATATATTTAGGTTGTACTTCGAAACCATTGTTGAGCCGTCCTCCCATCAGATAGGTCACCACAGCCTGTGGGGATAACTGCCAGGTATAGGGCCGCTTTTCAGTATCCTGTTTTTTCAGCTCTTCCAGTTCTTCAATGAACAGTTGTTCGGCATGTTGACGTAATACGTTTGACATCTTTATATGCTTGAAAAGTGATCGTTTATAGTTATTTGAAAGCTTTATTGATCTGTATTTTACAGGCCAATAGCCTTCGTATATGCTCACTGGTATTTCTCCAGGTGGCCTGATACGCCGGTTCTTCCGGAGCAAGCTTTTCCAGTTCATCAACTATGCCCGGAGGCAGTTGTAAAACGTGCTTGTCAAAGAAATTCCGGGTATACTGATAAGGGTTCCGGGCCATCCATTTTAACACTTCGCCTGTAATTTCCAGTCCCCATTCATCCGTGCGGTTACTTAGGTAGTTAATAACATCCTGTGGATGATTACTGAACAGTTTTAAAGCATATGCTTCCTGTTCGGCTGCAGGCAGCAGCGGTATTACATCTGGATAGAAGGCGTTACTTTTTTGCAGGAGCAATCGTAACCATACGGCATCTTTGAACCGGCCGGCTGCGAGTATTAGCGCAGGAATGAAACGTTTTCCGAGATCATCGTTCTCAAAGATCTGTAATACTTCTACCTTATCTGTATTAAAGAGAGATTCCCACCAGGAGGGAGGAATACAGCCCATTAACTGAAACAGGATATATGCTTCTTCGCTTACATTTTTCTCGTTGCTTAGCGTAGCAATGCCAGAGTCGATAATCCTTTTATCCAGCGGTAATTGTAACGAAATGCGCAGCGACTGATCGTGTCCGCGTGAAACAGCATGTTGTAGAATCTGCCAGTAAGCTTGTACAATAAAAGAAGAGGGGATCTGTTTCAGCAATGCCCAGACCTCATCTTTTACTTTCTGGTTTTTTTCCTGCAGGGATTCCAGCCAGGAAAGATCATCCTCGGAAATATTGATCCGCATGATCTTCAGGAATTCAGTCCTGGTTGAAATGTTCTCTTGGGCCCAGGTTTGCTGCAGCCATTCGAGGGCCATACCGGGATAGGATTGTCTGATCTCTTGTAATACCTGCCTGCGATCTTCAGCACTACCTGTTTGCCAGCGGTCCTCATTACTGACAGCAAAGGGGAACTGCCAGTCAGGGTTCATGCTACCCAGCCATTGTCCGCGTTTTCCACATACAGTCATAGCCAGATGTCGTATACGTTTCTGAGATACGGCAGTGTCCAGCAGTACGGGAATATATTCGGGAAGAACGATCTGTCCTTTATCGTGACAGGCCTCCAGCCAATAAGTGACCAATGGCAGGAGGTCCATGTCGAGGGCATCCTGCAGCGCATATATTGCCTGCGTACTGCAATAAGGACTTTCTTCCGGAGGAGCAGGTTCCAAAGGAACACCACTGTTGTTAACCGGGGTTACGCCGCTTTGCCTGTAATTCAGCATAACTGCCGCCAGGTGCAGGAACTGGGTCTCTGCATCAAGGCTTTTATCTGTCATGATCTTTTCGGCTACAGGAAATAGTTCCGTTGGAAGATCAGCAGCAGTTAACTGCTTTTTCCCTATGCCTAGTAAAGCGGTATTGATAATATTATTCCACATGATCCTACTATAGCAATTTGTACGTCCCGTTATGCCATACGCCCAATGGTTCGTATTCCTGTTCTTTTCCGAGCAATGCCATATCTAAAGGAAGGCCGCCGCTTAATGACAAAAGTTTCCAGATATTCCTGAAACCACTTTTCAATGGCATGATCTGTTCACGTTGGTCTTTCAGCCACCATTTCATATTATGCTGAACAGGAGTAAGTTGTTGTACAATATAAGGCCTTTCACTGCGGACAGGCATCTCCTCAGAAAGTAAGGTTTCTACGGCTGCCAGTTCCTGCCAGCCGGGTAGCCCGTAAGTATCCTGCAAAGAATTGTTGGTAACAGGTTCTTTAATGATGGCCCTCAGGGGAACATTCGAAGGAAAAAAGACAAGCTCTGCTTCAATCGACATTCCCGGTGTTAACAGTAATTGCGGCCTTGACATCCCCCTGGCATAGAACTGTAGTACCAGTGCCGGTTGAAAGGAATGAAGGCCATATAGCCAGTATTTTTCTGTAGTAAGATTATCTTCTTCTGTAGATTGTTTATTCAGTATCAACCAGGTATCTTTTGTACCGGGTTGTTGTCTTAATACCTCCTGACTTTGCGTGAATCCAATCAGGGAGCGAAGTTCTTGTTGTAAAGGCGCTGAAAGCGCTTCTCCCTGACGGAAGCCCTGCGCTACGAGATAAATGCGTAGAAACTGGTCCATAAACTGATGCTGCCAGCCCTCGCTATAGAAATTGATCTCAGAAAGTCCGCGAACCATACCTGCTAATCCAGGCGCCTGTGCATCTACCATTCTGCGGGCCATGGTCTCCCAATAGGAGGTGCCCTTCTCAGGTAGTTGGATAAGGCCATTGCGCACAATGTCTTTCATCCACAATAAGAGCTCATAGATGCCATCTTCAACTTTCTGTTGTCTGGCTTGCTGCCGTTTTGCCTGCGCAGTTTCATCAACAGATTTTTCTTCCTTACCGGGTTGTTTTGTTTCCTTCTGAGACCGTTTCTGCAGCCAGTCATCTACCCATGCGGGAGGGATATTATCTGTAAATAATTCGGATTGCCGCGCGTACAACAGCATCAATCCGATGCCATGTTTACAGGGAAACTTGCGACTGGGGCAACTGCATTTAAAAGCGATATTGGAAAGGTCAATCTGTGTTTGATAAGGTTTGCTGCCGCTTCCCTGGCACTCTCCCCATAAAGCCTGCTCATTAGCCCCTTTACTGACCCATTTGGCAGTACCGGCTAAAGCCTTCCCGGCTTTCATGGAAGATTCATCTGGTGCCAGTGTTAGCACCTGTTCTTCTGATAGGCGCAATGGATATAAGTTTTAGAAGTCCGTATACAAACAATGTTATACAAACAGTGCTTTGTAAATCCTGGAATATAACAGAACCAGGTAAGTAACAAGGATCACCGCGTTTAACACCAGCAACCAGTTAATATCTGTCTGGCTATATTTATTTTTCAGGCAGAGAATTGTGAGGGCTAGAAATCCAACAAAAAGGATTGCCGGAAAGACTAATGTCCATTTATTGGTAATGACCAGGTGGGCATTCGCCAACTTCTCTCCCCAAGGCTGATCCTGTCCGGCAACGAAAGGAAGGATTCCCATAAAAAGAATGATAATAAATATCCTGATAGCAGTCTTCGCCGCTGTTTTGCTGATTTTTTGATTCTTATTTTCCTGTTGCATTATTCTTCAAGATTTAAACATCCGGGTGCTAAGTTCGGGATTAAAAGATTATGAACCTATTGCCGGTTTGCGGAGGTGGGTCCACCAATGAATAAATATGCCCAGCATCAGATTTAGCACACAAAAGAAAGTCATCCAGGAACTTTCACCCGAGAAACCACCGAGGAATAACCAGGCAAAAAAGTAGAGATGAAACCAGCCAGGAACCAGCCATGTAATAGCGGGAAGTTTTCCTTGTTGCAGTACACGTCTTTTCCTGAATCCCAGTATCGCCAGTATTGGGAACAAGATCAGGAGGAAGATCAGCTTTTCCCTGCTTGCAATGCCAAATTTTTCGCGAAGCCAGGTAGACATTGGAAAGAGCGTGATCCATAATGCCACCTGTGAGATAAGGATGGATAACAACGGTGTTACTGCCTGCCAGACACGTTTACCTCTGCGGCCGTTGATGGGGATCTTTTCGAGGGTGCGGGCAAATGTGGAATAAAAGAATACAACACATAACCAACCGAAGAAATTACCATAAGGAATACCAAACCATTGTGCGGTAAGAGCTGTACCAGCTTCAGGGTGGCTTTCCCAGTCCCAATGCCACATGTGCAGCCGGTAAGCAACTACATCCATGCTGAAGTCTATGCTCAGCGCCAGTAATGCATCGAATGCCGCGGCAGCAATGAGCGGTAGCCCCCGGTTATCCGACACAAGCCTGGAAGTATAAATGATAATGCCCCAACCCATACCTATACAAACGGGGATATTATCAGGTGTGCGTCCAAGCATCAGCAAGAACTGACCATATTTATAACCGGCATTGGAAACGACGTTAACATATTCTAACAGCAGACCAAAGCCAAAACCGCCCAGCAGGTAAGCAACATGGCCGGTCCCTCTTTTCCAGGCATAGAGAATGGAAAGGACGAATAATATGATCATGCAGGATTCTGTGACCGGATAACATAACCCGGGAGGGAAACCGTAAGGCATATTTGCATAAGGTAACATAGCAGGTGTTTTCATTGTTCTTTATCCATAAAGGAAGTGTGTTTTGTATCCTTCGCGAGGGCATAAACGACCAGGGATATGAAGATGCAACCAGTGATATACCAATAGTAGAGGGATTCGTGGCCTATTTTCTTAAAGTATAGTGCGATGTATTCCGCCGTACCACCGAATAGTGCTACGGTGAGTGCATAAGGGAGACCAACACCAAGCGCGCGGATCTCGGAAGGAAACATTTCCGCTTTCACAACCGCATTGATGGAAGTATAACCACTCACAATGATCAGTGCCGCCAGGATAAGGAAAAAAGCGGCCCATTCACTGCTGGCGTGACTGATAGCGGTGAGAATAGGAACGGTAAGTAAGGTTCCAAGGATACCGAAACCAAGCAGCAAAGGTTTACGGCCGGTCCTGTCACTCAGCATCCCAAACAGCGGCTGCATGCATGCATAAATAAGCATGAGAAAGAAAGTAAGTACGGTAGATCTTTCTTTAGTAAGATGTACTGTATTTACCAGGAACTTCTGCATATATGTGGTGTACGTGTAAAAGGCCAATGTACCCCCCATGGTTAACCCTACAACTGTTAGCACAGCTCTCGGATGTTCTTTCAGTAAAATGAGCACAGACCCCCGCTTTTTGTTCTCTTTTTGAGGAGCGACCGTTTCCTGCATATGCTGACGGATCACCAGTGCAAAGAGGGACAATCCTGCGCCGATTACAAAAGGGATACGCCATCCCCATTCGTGCAGCTGTTCTGAAGTGAGGAAGACCTTTTGAAGCAGCAGTTGTATACCAAGGGCGGTGAGTTGTCCGCCGATAAGCGTTACATACTGAAAGCTGGAATAAAACCCTCTTCTCTCCGGCGTGGCTATTTCGCTGAGATACGTTGCGGAGGTGCCGTATTCACCGCCAACGCTTAAACCCTGCAAGAGCCGTGCTGTGAGCAGTATAATCGGAGAGAGGATACCCGCACTGTTATAAGTGGGCGCCAGGGCGATCATCATGCTTCCCAGCGACATCAGCAACACGGAGAGGGTCATGGCAACTTTTCTGCCCTTACGGTCAGCAATACTACCGAATAACCAACCACCGATAGGACGCATCAGGAAGCCTACGGCAAAGATGGCAGCCGTATCGAGCAGCTGGGCTGTTGGATTTCCCTTAGGAAAGAACACGGGTGCAAAGTACAGGGCAAAGGCAGCATATGCATACCAATCGTACCATTCAACCAGGTTGCCGACAGAGCCGGTAAAGATGGCTTTTATGCGGCGGGCGGTATCACTTTTTTGATAACTATTCATTATTGAAAGGAGCGTGGTTTTCAAAAATAATACAATCGGGCCAATAGTATTATATTGCTAAACAATTAACTGGATAATCATGGACACGATCACAAAAGCAAAGAAAGCAGCAGGAGAAAAAGCTGCCGCGTTGGTACAGCCCGGCATGCTGGTAGGATTAGGAACAGGATCAACGGCTTACTGGGCCATAGAGAAGTTAGGAGAGATGGTTAAAGGCGGATTAAATATCCGTGCAGTAGCCACATCTCTGGCATCTGAAAAGCAGGCGAAGGAGTTAGGGATTCCCATAACATCATTCAGCGAAATACAACAATTGGATATTGATATAGATGGAGCAGATGAGGTTAGCTATGACCTGCAGATCATCAAAGGAGGAGGAGGAGCATTACTGCGTGAAAAGATAGTGGCGATGGCCAGCAGAAAAAAAATAATTGTCGCGGATGAGCGTAAGTATGTAAAGACCCTCGGTAAATTCCCTTTGCCGATAGAGATCATTCCTTTTGGCTGGGAACTGGTGTTCAGAGCTGTTCAGTCCTTGAAAGGCGGTCCTACGTTAAGAACGAAAGAAGATAAGCCATATATCACTGACAACGGGAATTATATTCTCGATTGCGCTTTTGGCGCAATTGAAAATCCGGAGCAATTGCATCATCAACTGAAGACGATCACCGGCG
Source organism: uncultured Flavihumibacter sp. (assembly GCA_902168105.1). Classification (GTDB taxonomy): domain Bacteria; phylum Bacteroidota; class Bacteroidia; order Chitinophagales; family Chitinophagaceae; genus Chitinophaga. The sequence continues at coordinate 1,885 of CABHOY010000085.1, read as the reverse complement.
TTGTGGAGACAGGCCTATTCATCAACATGAAACCGACTGTCATCATCGCTTACGAAAATGGTGAAGTAAAGACCATCTGATAAGCGAAATCACTTTCCTATGTACCCCAGTCTTCATCTAATTATTGCAGCTATCTGGGTAATCTCAGAGATATTGCTAAGCAGGTTGTTAAGATCATCACAAACAGATAAGACACAGGCTGACAAGCAGTCCCTGCGTATTATCTGGATCACGGTCATGATCGCATTACCGCTGGCGCATTTTCTGTCTTTGCAGTTGAACTGGGTTATCAGTTCAACGCCCGCAGTGCATCGTATTGGATTAACTATGATCGTTGCCGGTATGGTGTTTCGTGGGATCGCTGTATATACGCTGGGAAGATATTTTACGGTGGATGTTGCTATCCGCTCAGACCATAAAATAGTGAAGAGAGGATTGTACAGATATCTGAGACATCCGTCTTACCTGGGCGTATTAGTTTCTTTTCTGGGCAACGCATTGGCATTTAACAGCTGGGCGGCAGTACTGATCGGGTTTCTGCCAGTGTTGGCTGTATTCCTTTACAGAATGAAAATAGAGGAAGAACTGCTGGTCTCGAATTTCGAAGAAGAATATCTTGACTATAAGAGAGGAACGTGGCGATTGATCCCATTTATTTACTGAGCCTAATTGATAAGAACCATATCATTACTTTAAAAGACACACAATGAGTTACACAAATTTTGTAAAGACAGCAGAGGCACAGGTGCTTGTTGGTACTCCTGACGTTCTTTTTATTGATTGCAGTTTTGCGTTAAACGATAAGGAGTGGGGTAGAAATGAATATGAGAAATCACATATTCCGGGGGCATTGTATGCTGACCTGGATAAAGACCTTTCGGGAACGATCATATCCGGTGTAACCGGACGCCACCCTCTTCCGGAGAAGCGTGACCTGGAGGCAAAATTTTCTGCATGGGGCATTACGCCAACAACGCAGGTAATTGTCTATGATGCCGGTGCTGGATTTATGGCTGCCGCCAGATTGTGGTGGTTGTTGAAATGGGCAGGACATGAGCAGGTAGCTGTATTGGACGGTGGCAAAAAGGTCTGGAGTGAAAAGGGATTCCCGTTGGAAGGGGGAGTTGTTGTTCCGGAAACGGGAGCATTCACAGCACATTTTAACGACGCACTTTTGGCGACTGCGGAAGAAGTGTTGAAGGCGACAGAAAAACATGGCAGTTGTGTAATAGATTCCAGAACGGCAGATAGATATGCTGGTCAGAACGAAACGATCGATCCGGTTGCCGGTCATATTCCAGAAGCGATTTCAAGGCCGTTTAACGCGAATATTACACCCGAGGGTCTCGTAGCAGGACAGGAGACAGTAAGAGGCTATTTTGCCGCTGATTTTGCGAAGGAAGACGTGATCTTTTATTGTGGATCAGGTGTGACTGCTGCATTTAATGTATTGCTGTCGGCGTATGCAGGATATCCATTGCCGAAGTTGTATGCAGGATCGTGGAGTGAGTGGATCACTGATCCGGAAAGGCCTGTTGCTATAGGAGCGTAGGCGTGGATAAGACATGAATTTTGTAAAAGGCTTTGAAGAGAAAATACTTCAAAGTCTTTTTTATTGATTGTATAATTTCCAAAGGAACTCTTGTAGATTTTTCATGATTTATAGTCTCTGCTTTGTGTTGAAACTATTCTGAGTGAACTAATGCTCAGATGGCGAAGGATAGATCCTCCTTTTGTTTAAAGTTGTGTTCAGTTATCGGATCAAGACCAAAAGTTGTGGAGCAGTTGTTGGAATCATGCATATAGCTTAGTTAATCTGAATAAGAAGAACTCGATACACTTTACACCTCTAAACTGACTCCTAAACGCCTTTATTTTCGCATTA
>CABHOY010000084.1 GCA_902168105.1 uncultured Flavihumibacter sp. | reverse complement strand
TTTATATGAGTTTTGAAATAACCGGAAAACTGATCGTGAAGTATAATACGATGCAGCGTAGCGAAACCTTTAAAACCAGGGAGTTCGTTATCGAAAAGTCTGATGATATCAATGGCCGCGTTATAAATAACTACATCAAGTTCCAGGCGGTACAGGACAGAACTGCTATCGTAGATCGCTTCAATGAAGGTGAAACCGTTAAGGTTTACTTCAATATCAAAGGTACCCGCTGGGAGAAAGACGGCAGGGTGAATTACATCACAAACCTTGATGCATGGCGCATGGAATCTGTTGTAGCAGGCGGATCTTCTACAGATTCAATGCCTAATTATAATGCTTCCCAGGAAGTTTCTTCCGGAGGTGGTCAGGCTGATGATCTGCCATTTTAATGCTCCGACAATAACAACTCGTTAACAAAATAACTGAAAACGGATACCTGAAATACGGGTATCCGTTTTCAATTGTTGGGATAACTACCCAACCATACTTATATGATTCAACAACTCTCTCTCAAATTGTTGCCTTCACAGGCAGCTTCCGATATCACCATTATCGGGGAGGCAGCTACAGCGCTTGGTGTAATGCCTTCAGCCATCACCGGCTTCCATCTGATCAAACGCTCTATCGACGCACGTTCCCGTCAGGCGTACTTCATGCTTACCATCAAAGTGTTTGTCAATGAGCCTTTCCAGGAAAGAGAACGCATCATACCTATATATGATACTTTGCCTGCTGATGCACCAAACGCAATTATCGTAGGTGCGGGCCCTGCAGGATTGTTTGCTGCACTGCGTCTCATAGAAGCAGGTATCAAACCTATTGTATTAGAGCGTGGTAAGGACGTACGGGCAAGACGGAGAGATCTGGCCGCGTTGAATAAAACAGGCATTGTTAATCCTGATTCCAACTATTGTTTCGGTGAAGGTGGCGCCGGTACCTATTCAGATGGTAAATTATATACGCGTTCAAATAAGCGTGGCGACATCAACCGCATACTTAGCATCTTCGTTCATTTCGGCGCTACCGAAAAGATCATGTATGATGCACATCCTCATATAGGTACCAATAAATTGCCACATATTATTGTAGCAATGCGCGAGCAGATCACCAATAGTGGGGGGATGGTATTATTTGAACAAAAAGTAACTGATATTTCAGTTCAGAATAATCAGGTAACAGGTGTAAAAACTGCCAGCGGAGATACTTTCTCTGCTTCACAGGTAATACTCGCCACCGGCCATTCTGCCAGGGACATCTTCCGTCTGTTACATCAGAAAGATATTCTGATCACCGCCAAGCCTTTTGCACTTGGTGTTCGCGTGGAACATCCACAGGCATTGATAGACAGCGCACAATATCATTGCCCTGTAAGAAATGAGTATTTACCCCCAGCCAGCTACAGCCTTGTAGAACAAGTGGAAGGAAGAGGTGTGTTCTCTTTCTGTATGTGCCCGGGTGGTATTATCGCTCCTGCATCAACAGATCCCGGAGAACTGGTTGTGAACGGATGGTCTCCTTCCAGACGTGATAACCCTTACGCTAATTCCGGAATGGTAGTCACTGTTGATGAAACTGACTTTTTACCTTTTGCAGATAAAGGCCCGCTAGCAGCAATGTACTATCAACAAATGGTAGAACGCGATGCCTTTGCAGCCGGAGGCGGACAATTTGTAGCGCCCGCTCAACGGATGACGGATTTTGTACACAATAAGGTCTCCACAACATTGCCTTCCTGCTCCTATCTGCCTGGTGTAAACAGTACCGATCTCCGTGAAGTCCTGCCCGTTAGTGTACATCAAAGACTGGCTGCTGCATTTAAAGCGTTTGGCCGTAAGATGAAAGGCTACTATACGGCCGAGGCTATTCTCGTCGCCACAGAGTCCCGTACTTCTTCTCCCGTGCGCATTCCCCGTGAAGATGATACGCTGATGCATCCGCAGATCAATGGCTTGTACCCTTGTGGTGAAGGAGCCGGGTATGCAGGTGGGATCGTGTCTGCCGCCATGGATGGAGAACGTGTAGCAGAGCGGATCGTGGCTTTCTATCACGCGTAGCGTCCGTTTTGTCACACTTTTTTAAAAAGTGCAAAAGGGATAACTATCATTGCCGAAAGTTTTATCCTTATGAACCAGTTAAGAAAAACAGAACTAGGTGTTGCAACAGGACTTTTCCTGTTAATTATATTCTCTCTTTTATATAAGAGCGTTTCCTATAACGTATTTGAGCTGCAACATGAGTATGGTTATAAGTTCGCCAGATATGATCAGGTATTTGATTACTATAAACATTACCTGTTACCATTGCTCGCGCATATCACTGTTGTATACCTCGCCTTTCTGTGGGTGAACTTTTGGGTAGTACCTAAAAAATTTGAGAGCGGACGATGGCAGATAGGCTCTTTATTACTGCTTCCTACCGCGTTAACTGTTTTCCTGGTCGTAATGGTCGCTTCGACATGGTATAACGGTTATCTGTTCGGTGTATACAAAACTGTGCGTGGAGTACATATGCATTGCATAAAATCAGCCTTTATCATTACAATATTTTATGCTACACTGTATGCATTATACTATGCGATCAAGTATTTATATTTTCATCAGTTACATCCAAAGATTGTCAATAAGCCCTGGTTTAATCAGGTGATGGTAGAGTTGATCGTTATGGCTTTATTCCTGGTGGCATTTACATTAATAACACCAGGCCGGGGTTTCGATAAGGTGCTTATTGTAATGTCTATCGGTATGTATCTCGGTACTGTTTACCTGATACTACAGTATCGCTTGCTTCCCCGTTACCGCTTCCATCAGAACCTCCGTGTATTGATAAGAGATACCGCTTTTATCAGTCTGACAGTTCTCATATTTGTTCCGCTATTCTGGATCATCGACAGGCATATTCAGCCTTCTGGTGTATTGGCGCTGTGCTTCACTTTATTCGTAGCTAATCTTTTCCTGGTATTACCATTGTCCATTTGGATCTTTAATACGCGCCAGTCCCGTAGCAATACCATCCTCGGCTTACGTAAAGCACTCGATCAGTCTGAAACAGGTCTGGACTTCTTGCGCTGGCAGATCAATCCGCATTTCCTGTTCAATGCGCTGAATACTTTATACGGTACTGCATTAATGGAAAAGGCGCCCGCTACCAGCGAAGGCATTCAAAAGCTGGGCGATATGATGCGGTTCATGTTGCATGACAATTTGCTGGAACGTATATCTCTCACCAAGGAAATAACTTACCTGGAAAACTATATTGCACTGCAACGACTGCGTGTACAGGGTGTGCCGGATATACAGATCGAGGTCAATATAAATGATACACACTGTGAACATGAAATAGCACCTATGCTGTTGATCCCTTTTGTTGAGAATGCGTTTAAACATGGTATCAGTCTGCGTAGCAGATCGCGCATTACAATATCTTTGTCATGCACGCCCGAGAAGATCTATTTTGATGTTTATAATACCGTTCATGCAAACAGGGCTACAGAAATAGAAAAAGACAGCATGGGAATCGGATTACATAATGTACGGCAGCGGCTGGCATTGTTGTACGCCAATAGACATGAGTTGAACATCCGCGAAACAGCTACAGAATATTTTGTACATCTTACCATTGAAATAGTATGACATTAACTGCTATTGCGATAGATGATGAACAGGTGGCGTTGTCAGTAATACGTACACATGCTGCACAAGTCCCTTTCCTGGAGATCAGGGAATATTTTACGGATCCATTTAAAGCGCTGGATTATCTGCAAGCGGAAAAAGTAGACCTGTTATTTCTCGACATCCGTATGCCAGATATATCAGGATTAGAATTGATGACCACCTTGCCGGGTGGGCCAATGGTGATCTTTACAACCGCTTATTCCGAACATGCAGTACAAAGTTTTGAACTGGATGCGTTGGACTATCTGCTGAAGCCATTTTCTTTCGAACGGTTTCTGAAAGCATGCAACAAGGCGAAAGGGTTGCAGGAGTTAATTCAGCAACGTCAGAAATCAGATGTGCCTGCTCATATCATGATAAAAAGCGGTTATGAACAACACAAGGTGCCGTTTGATGACATCCTTTACCTGGAGAGTGCCGGTAACTACATCAATTTTATACTGAAAGATAAACGCATCCTTTCCCGCCTGTCTATGCAGGAAGCCCTGGCCTTGCTGCCACCAGATCGTTTCACCCGCGTACACCGGTCATTTATAGTGGCTAATAACAAGATCGAAAAGGCCGACAGGAACTGTCTTTATATCGGCCAGGTGCCCGTCAGTATTGGCGCAGCCTATGCGCACGCAGCAGAGAGCATATTGAGGTAATTTTCTTTTCTCTCATATTATTTTTCTACATTTATTCTATGAACCTCATAGAAATAAAACATCTGCGTAAAGACTATGCCACACACAAGGCCGTAGACGATATCAGCTTTGTTATTCCCAAGGGTAGTATTTTCGGATTGCTTGGCCCCAATGGTGCCGGTAAAACAACATTACTGCGCATGATCACCGGTATCTTCTATCCTGATCAGGGAGAAATATTGTTCAACGGACGCCCCTTCGATGCACGTACAGACATCCATTCCATTGGCTACATGCCTGAAGAAAGAGGATTGTATAAGAAAATGAAGGTAGGAGAGCAGACTTTATACCTGGCACAGCTGAAAGGAATGTCAGAAAAGGATGCAAAGGACAAGATCAAATACTGGTTCGATAAATTTGAGATCAATAACTGGTACAATAAAAAGGTAGAAGAACTTAGTAAAGGGATGCATCAGAAAGTGCAGTTCATATCCACTATCATGCACAGCCCGCAACTCCTGATCCTCGATGAGCCATTTTCCGGCCTTGATCCGATCAACGCCAACCTTATCAAGCAAGAGATCTTCGACCTCAGTAAAAATGGTACCACCATCATATTTTCTACACACAGAATGGAACAGGTAGAAGAGATCTGTGACCGTATCGTACTGGTGAACCAGGGAAAGAAACTGCTGGACGGTGAAGTAAAACAGATCAAACAGAGCTTCAAGCAACACCTCTTCCGTATTGAAGTGGGTGTAATGCCGAACTTCGCACAAATGGCGACCTACCATTTTTCGATCATTAAACAGGAAGGACTGGCTTATACCGTAAAGCTCAGTGAAGGCAGTACTACTAACGATATCCTGATGCATTTTATCAGGCATGAAATACCAGTCACCTTTTTCCAGGAAATATTGCCTTCTATTAATGAGGTATTCATTCAACAGGTGACTTCAATTGCGAATGAAACAATAGGAATTACGAATGAAAGTCAACCTGCATATTCCTGATCTTTCATTCCTGACCACTGATTTAAATTCGTTATTTCTAACCCATCATTCCTAATTTCTATGAACAAGATCTGGCTCATTATAAAAAGAGAATTTACTACCCGCGTGAGGAAACGCTCCTTCCTGGTAGTGACCTTGCTGGTGCCTCTGTTCTTTGCTGCAATGGTTGTTGTTCCTATACTGATAGCAACAAATACAAAAGAAGAAAAACGTATTGCGGTAATAGATGACAGTCATCTTTTCATGAACCGTTTTTCTGACGATAAAGGCGTTTATTATAAATATCTGATCAATACCAGCGTTGACACATTCCAGCACAAATATGCAGACTATGGCTACGCCGGATTGCTCTACATTCCCGAACTGGATATCGACCGTCCCGGTGGGATCACCTATTACAGCAATGCACAACCTGGCCTTGCTGTTGAAAGCCGTCTTACACGAAGGGTGAATAATCTGATTGAGGAAGAACGTCTGAAAAAAGCAAACATTGACGCTGCTCAGTTGAAGGCTGTTAAATCTGATATCAGCATTGATTTCAAAACGGGAGAAGAAGGAAAGAAAGGAAGTTCGGCAGTAGCTTACGGTGTTGGATATGCCAGCGGGTTCATTATCTACATTATCCTGATGTTCTTTGGTATGTCCGTGATGCGCGGAGTAATGGAAGAAAAGGTCAGCCGTATTGCTGAAGTGATGATCTCCAGCGTAAAACCTTTCCAGCTGATGATGGGAAAGATCATCGGCATAGCCGCTGTCGGATTGTTACAATTCCTGATCTGGGTAGTGCTTATTGTATGCGTGCAGTTGATATTGCCATTGTTCCTGCCCACAGATGCCGTGGCTGCAATGAGTGAAGGTGGCGCCATGATGCAGAGCGGCAGTAATGCTGCTGTCATAGAAGCCATGGAAAAGATCCAGTTCGTTGTAGGTAGCATAAACTGGACTGTGATCATTACCTGTTTCATATTTTATTTCCTGGGAGGATACCTTTTCTACTCAGCCTTATTTGCTGCCGTTGGTAGCCTGGTAAACGAAGATCCCACAGATGCACAGGCGCTGACATTTCCAATCACATTACCCATTATCATAGGTATTATGGTGATGATATCTTCTGTACAGAATCCTACAGGTCCCCTGGCTTTCTGGGGAAGTATCATTCCTTTTACATCTCCCATGGTAATGATGGCGCGTATTCCTTATGGTGTGCCGGGTACGGTACCTTACTGGCAACTTGGCTTGTCAATGAGCTTATTGATATTAGGCTTCCTCTTCACCACATGGATGGCGGGTAAAATATACCGTACCGGTATTTTGCTGTATGGTAAGAAGATCACGTGGAAAGAAGCGATTAAATGGATCGGGAGGAAGTCGTAAGCGTCACTGACCTAACTTCTTTCGTGTAACATTAAACTCATCCCATATTTCTCTGACAATATCTCCGGCAGGTTTAAGTGTATGTATCAATGCACTTACCTGCCCGATTTCGAGCTCTCCTTCTTCCATATTTCCTTCAAACATACCTGTTTTGGCGCGTGCACGTCCCAGCAGGTTTTTAAGTAACTCAGGATCTGCTCCTTTATCTTCTGCTTCTTTAACTGCTTCAAAAAAGGTATTCTTCAGTAGCCTTACCGGAGTAAGTTTTTTCATGGCCAGCATGGTATCCCCTTCTTTCGCATCAAGTATCGCCTGTTTAAAGTGAGGGTGGGATGATGCTTCCGGCGATGCTACAAACCTGCTACCTACTTGTACGCCTTCCGCTCCTAATGCAAATGCCGCTGTCATAGCTTTTCCTGATCCTATACCGCCGGCGGCAATAACAGGAATATGCACCTTTTCACATACCGCAGGGATCAATACCATAGTGGTTGTCTCTTCCCGGCCATTATGCCCACCCGCTTCAAAACCTTCAGCCACGACAGCATCCACTCCGGCAGCCTCGCTCTTAGCTGCGAACAGTGCGCTTGATACTACATGTACGACGGTGATACCTGCGGCTTTCAGTGTGGGCGTCCAGGTTTTAGGATTACCGGCAGAAGTGAACACCACTGGCACCTTCTCTTCAATGACGATATCGATCAGCTTATTGATGTCCGGGTATAGCAACGGAATATTAACACCAAACGGTTGCGTTGTGGCCTGCCTGCATTTTTGAATATGTTCTCTTAATACCTCCGGGTACATGCTGCCTGCGCCGAGTAGGCCTAAACCGCCTGCGTTACTTACTGCACTAGCCAAACGCCAGCCACTGGCCCAGATCATACCTGCCTGGATAATGGGATATTGTATGTGGAATAATTGGGTGATACGGTTCATGGAATGAAAATAGGATGTTTCGTTGAAATTATAGCAAACCACAATGGATTCCGTTAGGAGTCCACAAGTTTATAACCGCGGGTTTTAACCCGGGGGATCCACCCGGGGAAATTGACGTTTGTAATAGGATACCATCTAGTATCTACGTTTGTAGTTAACAAACCACAATAGGACTCCATCAGGAGTCCCGATGTTTGTAGCCCCGGGTTTTTAACCCGGGGACATCAATGTGCGGATATGCCCCCCGGAATCCGTGTTTGCATACCGCCACGAAATCCACGTTTATAAAACGCAATGCCATCCGGTGTTATTTACGTTTGCAATGCAAAAACTGCAATAGGATTATGCGATTTCATTGTCTCCGTGGTTGTCATCCGCATGTATCCTGGAATCTATATTTGTCTCCCATATTCGTTTCCTACATCCAAACGATCGTTCAATTGCTCATCCACAAACTCAAACACAAATTTTGAATCAAACGGAATTGCAAATTTTTCCAGGAACTTGTGATACTCTTCCCGGAACGTAGTCTTCTTATGGTGATTCTCCTGATTTAGAATGTATCTCACTACATTGCCAATATGAGAATGGGAATATGAAAATACACCATACCCTTCTTGCCAATTGAATTTGCCTTTAACCCATTTTCTCGTGTTAATAAAGAGATTAGTTTTTGATTTAATTTCTTTGACAAAATCCGAGATATGAATGTTGGGTTTAAATCCCACAAATAAATGCAGGTGATCAGGCATGCAGTGTACGGCAAGCATTTTAGCATTCCTGGCAAGAACAAGTGATGTAATGTATATATGTAATTCTTCTTTGTGTTTGCGGTTAATTAGGCAGTCCCTGTGCTTAACCGCGAATACGAATTGCAAATAAATTTGCGAATATGTATGAGCCATAAATGGTCGGTTTAACAAACGGTATAGGTATGTTTAATGCTAAAATATGATATGGTTGTGTATGTAGGCATGCATAATAAAAATGAACAAAATATGAACGTGGGACTGAACGAAATATCGGTGTGTATTTATGACGTGGGTTATTCGTTGGTATACCCATTTTGATTCCCCGGGGTTTACACCCCGGGCTACAAACATGTGGACTCCTGACGGAGTCCTATTGTGTTTTGTTGAATACGTTATGATGAATGGGATATCGTCTGGATTTGTAATGTTTGTTGGGATGCTGTTTTGGTTCCCCGGGGTTTACACCCCGGGCTACAAACAGGGACTCCTAACGGAGTCCTATTGTGTTTTGTTGAATATGTTATTATGAATTATGAATAATAAATAGGGATTGCAATTATCCATTCCCGGGGAACAACCCGAATAAAAATATAAGGGACTCCGTTAGAAGTCCCTTATATTTTTACCAATTACATTTTTGACCTATCCCTTCAACCCAGATCAATCTCCGTATTATCCCCGATATTCAAACTCTGGCTTAATCCGCGGATATTCGCATCACTGCCAATTAGAGATGACTTCAACACCACCTCATATAAATTACTAAAAGACCCAATGATAGAATCCTTGACGATCGAATAGTTGATAACAGTATTATCACCTATCGCTACATTCGGTCCTATGATAGAATTTTTAATCTGGCAACCCTCTCCTATACTCACAGGAGGGATAATGATCGTATTCTCATATGGCGCTCCCTGATTGCCGGGCATTTTATATTTACTCAGCAGGATCGCGTTTGTTTCCAGCAGCGTTTCCTTCCGGCCGCAGTCAAACCAGTTACTTACCTTGAAGGTCTTAAAGGTAACACCATGTTCTATCATACACTGCAGTGCATCCGTCAGCTGAAATTCGTCGTGCGACTTTTTCTGATTAAGGATGTTCTGTTCCAGGCAATCGTATAATTGCGCGGTCTCCTTTATTTTATAAACCCCGACAAGGGCAAGGTTGGATTTTGGAATTTGTGGTTTTTCCACTACCCGGATGATGTTGTTCTCATCATTCAATTCCGCTACACCGAAATTGCGTGGGTCATCCACTTTTTTCAAACCGAGCATAGATACAGGAGCAGAGATCAGTTCCTGGAAGTTGCCTTCACAGATGGTGTCTCCAAGCACGATCAGTATTTCATCGTCCTGTACCACCTGTCTGGTGAGCAGGATAGCATGGCCGGTACCCTCACGACTGTTCTGTTGCACAAAGTGGCAGGTCAGGTGTGGATACTTATTTTGAACGTAATGCTGGATCTTTTCTCCCAGGTAGCCGATAACAAAAACAAATTCGTTAATACCCGCTTCTGCCAGTTGATCGATGATAATACTTAATATAGTTCTGCCCGCAAGGGGTATTAATGCTTTTGGCTGTGTATATGTATGAGGACGTAGCTTGGTGCCAGCACCGGCTACAGGTATAATGGCCTTCATGTACGCAGGTTAGTTTAAATGATCCGTCTCGTAATCGTTATTGTACCGAGGGCGTGAAGGTAGAACAAAAAATGAAAATAGTCCATAGTGGAAACAGTTTCCATCTTAGCGTCATTGAACTATCGTCTATGAACGACAGACTTTTATAGTATTTATAACTATACTAATGTGTTTTTGTAGCAAAAAAAACTATCTACTATCCTTTATTCACTATGCACTATTCGCAAATTCGATTACCTTTGCAGCAAATTTTCAAAGTATCATACAATGCAAAGAGATCTGCAAATATTTAATATCATCGGCCAGGAGCTGGAGCGCCAGCGTCATGGCATAGAATTGATTGCATCGGAAAACTTTACCAGTCTGCAGGTAATTCAGGCCATGGGAACCGTTCTGACCAATAAATATGCGGAAGGCTATCCTGGACGTAGATATTATGGTGGCTGCGAAATCGTTGACCAGAGCGAACAACTGGCCATCGACAGGGCTAAGCAGATCTTTAATGTAGAATATGCCAACGTACAACCGCACTCCGGTGCACAGGCAAATGCAGCCGTAATGCTGGCTATCCTGAAACCAGGCGATAAGATCCTGGGACTGGACCTCAGCATGGGCGGTCACCTGACCCACGGTTCTCCTGTAAACTACTCCGGTAAATTATATCAGCCCTTCTCTTACGGTGTGAACAGAGAAACCGGTCTGATAGAGTATGATAAAATGGAAGAGATCGCGCTGAAAGAAAAACCTCAACTGATCGTATGCGGCGCTTCCGCTTACAGCCGTGACTGGGATTACAAACGTATCCGCCAGATCGCTGATCAGATAGGTGCTTTTGTACTGGCAGATATCGCACATCCTGCTGGTCTGATCGCTAAAGGGTTACTGAACTCTCCGTTTGAACATTGTCACTTTGTGACCACTACCACCCACAAGACTTTACGTGGTCCCCGCGGTGGTCTGATCCTCCTGGGTAAAGACTTTGAAAATCCATTTGGTCTTAAAACACCTAAAGGTGAGATCCGTATGATGAGCTCTCTGATCGATACTGCCGTATTCCCTGGTATCCAGGGCGGTCCGCTGGAGCACGTAATTGCTGCTAAAGCAGTTTCCTTCTTCGAGATCCTGACTGACGAATACGATGTATACGCAAAACAGATCATCAGGAACGCCCAGGCAATGTCCAAAGCATTCGTTGAGAAAGGCTATGAGATCGTGTCTGGCGGTACAGACAACCACCTGATGCTGATCGACCTGCGTAACAAGAATATCTCCGGTAAAAAGGCTGAACAGGTGCTGGTAAAGGCCGACATCACTGTTAATAAGAACATGGTGCCTTTCGATGATAAATCTGCATTCGTAACCTCTGGTATCCGCATAGGTGTTCCTGCTATCACTACCCGTGGTATGAAAGAAGAACATATGCCACAGGTAGTATCCTGGATCGACGAACTGCTGATGGATGCTGACAATGAATCGCTTATCACCAAAGTAAGAGGTTCAGTGAATGACTTTATGAAGCAATTTGTACTGTATCCTGAATTATGATCAGGTCAGTCACAACGATAAAAGAAAAGCGCCTTTCGTGAGGCGCTTTTCTTATTTTATACTCTGGGTAATATCTATCTCTTCTCCTTCATTGATCGACTTCGCAAAGTTCCTGATATCCTCATTCCGGATCTTCTTAAACCCGACCACCGTTTTCCCCATCCGGGGAATGAGTGAAAACCCCCAGGCCTGGAACATTTCATCGCTTATATCCGAATGACAGAGAGGCATCCCGTTCACCGGGTCAAAAACAACCGGTACATGTACTTCCATGCTGGGTGTGTTGCGGTCGAAAGTTGAGAATACGCCGGCCGGTATATAGGCCACTACCGTACTGTCAAAAACGTCTTTCCGGATCAGTCCTTCCAGTTCTTCCAGGTTCACATATCGGATAGGGAAGGGGTAGTCCTTTTTCGCAATAGCAGTTTCAAACGCCTCGTCCAGCCATTCCTTGCACAATACAAGGGTTTTGCCTTTCATCAGTACCGCATTGTGTTTGATCTCTTTCTGCAGAACAGTGGAAGACCGGCCTTCCAGTTGCTCATTGAATACGAAGGTTGCCAGGCGCAGGCCCACAGCCAGATCAATAAAGTCCGGAAACTTATCCGACATGTTCTGGATGTAAAATGGATACTGAACGTCGTTTTCTATGAAGGTCATATTAATGACCGGTACACTGAGGTCCTTGCTGTCCTTCTGCCATACCAGGGAAGAGGTATAGGTGCGTGTAAATTTGGAGTACCGGCTCTTGATACCTTTGACGTGTAACGACTGGCAATCCAGTACAATACTCGTTCTGTCATTCTTCTTTCGGATCTTCTCAATTTCTTTTTCAGTACGTACTTCAATGGTAGCGCTACCGTTTGCCGTCCAGAATTGTCGGACCGCTTCAGGGAAATCCTGGTTTAATTGTTTGATAGCCTGCTTATAAGCATTTGCCATTTCAGAGGAGGTACGGGCGAGTTGCTTTAAGATCTTCTTATCAGGTTTTTCTTTCACCACAAGGATCCTTGTCCTTTTTTTCATCTTCTCGAGGTCTTTCGTCTTCACGAACTGCGCGGATACCGTATTCGCTGAAAATAAAAGGCTTAAACAAAGCAAGGCTGCTATAGGGCCTTTCATAGGAGTTATATTTTAGTTTAAACCACAGGCAAATATAACCTATTAAAAAGTTCTAATGTGTAGAAATGCTTCTACACTTAAAATTCTTTTTCTAATTAATGATTGAAAATCAATGCCTGAATGGTGCACACTGATTTTCCTTGAATTATTTTTTTGGAATTATAAGAAAAAGTACCATACATTTACAGTGTACTAGATAGGTAGTACACTAAATCACTAAGCATGATATCTATCCAGAATCTCTCATTCAGCTACCGGAAGAACAAGCCCCTGTTCGAACATCTCAACCTGCAACTGGAAGCTGGTCACATCTATGGTCTACTGGGAAAGAACGGAGCCGGCAAATCCAGCCTGCTGAAACACATGGCCGGTCTGCTATTTCCACAACAAGGTCATTGTAAAGTAATGGGCTTTGAAGCACGTTACCGGCAGCCAGCTTTTTTGCAGAACCTGTTTATGGTGCCTGAAGAGTTTTACTTACCCCAGGTGCATATCAAAAGTTATGTAACCACCTATGCTCCTTTTTATCCCAACTTCGACCGTAAGGCATTTCACAACTACCTGGAAGAATTTCACATTCCTGTAGATCAGCGATTGACGGAAATGTCCTACGGACAAAAAAAGAAAGTCCTGATCAGTTTTGGCCTTGCTGCTAATACAAAAGCTTTGATCCTGGACGAACCTACCAATGGTCTTGATATCCCTTCCAAAAGCCAGTTCCGTAAGGTAATTGCAGCTGCTGTTAGTGATGAGAAATGCATCGTCATATCTACCCACCAGGTGCGCGATCTGGATAACCTGATCGATAGCATTGTGATCATAGACGACCATAAGATCATCTTCCGGCAAAACGTAGAAACAGTAACGGACAGGCTCTGTTTTAAAAATGTAACAAACATTGCAGAAGTAGAGAATGTGCTGTTTGCAGATAGTTCTATCCGCGGTCATGCTGTCATTACGCAGAACGGGGGATCTGAACACAGCCGCATTGATATGGAACTATTATTCAATGCCGTGCTCGAAAAACGGGATAGCATCTCTCAAATTTTTAACTAACCACCGTACACTCCTTATGCAAGCAAATAATATTTTTAGTGCAGGCCGCTTCAGCCTGTATATGAGAAAGCACCTGGTAGATAATTATCGCATTTATGGTATGTCTATTATCGTTCTGACAGTGTTACTGTTAACCACACTGCTATTGAACTTATCCGACAACTTCAGAGTGCATCCCCAGATAAGCAGGTTATTGCCATTGTATTTTATTGGTATGTTCCTGACGGGGCTCATCTTCACCAGCTTGTCTTTCAGGGAACTGTCAAATAAACCACAGGGAATAGATTATCTTTTATTTCCCTCGTCTCAGCTGGAAAAATACCTGAGCACATTACTTGTCACTACCGTAGGATTCCTGCTGATCTATCATTTTGCTTTTTACCTTGCTTATCTTGGTCTGGACGCCATCATAGCATCACAAACAGGTACACATATGCAGAATGACCTTGATGATGCATTTAAACATGACGCAATGCAATACTTCTATTATGGATGGTTTATCGCGCAGGCGATCATGTTACTGGGGTCTATCTATTTCCAGAAATTCAGTTTTATAAAAACCATATTTCTGTTCGCGGTATTTCTCCTGGCATTGTACTTCATCAATACTTTGTTCGCTTTGGGTTTCTTTGGTCATCGCCTGCCGAAATGGAACGCTCATTTCCCCTTTATCGGTATCAATGTAATGTTAGGAGAACGTCCTTCGGAGTTTGATCCTCAAACGCATCAATTCCTGATGTTACCGTCAAATATCAGAGATGTATTCCTGTTTTTCGGTAAATACCTGGTAACCCCTATGATCTGGACATTAGCATACATGCGGTTAAGAGATAAAGAGATGTAATCCGGGCGATGCCTGTTAAAAAAACTTGTTTATGGAATTCAAAGAGTCACAAGCTATATATCTCCAGATCGCAGATCATATGTGTGAGCAGATATTACTTGATAAATGGAAAACGGAGGATAGAATTCCTTCGGTGAGGGAACTGGCTGTACAGCTGGAAGTGAATCCCAATACGGTAATGCGCACCTGTGAATACATGCAGCAATATGAGATCATCTATAATAAAAGAGGGATCGGATATTTTGTTGCACCTAACGCAGGAAAGAAAATAAAACAATTGAAGAAAGAACGTTTCCTCGCGAATGAACTGCCGCAATTCTTCCGCAATATCTATTTACTTGATATAGAACTGGACGAATTAAAAGGACATTACGAGAAATATAAAAAATCTCATTTCAGATAATTTATTAAAACGATAATTATGAAGACCAGTAATAAACTGTTACTCTCTTTTGTGGGACTGATCGTTTTGCTGATGTTACTCGCAGATACGGTGATGTGGGCTAACTATAAAAGAGGAAAAAGCGGAGATGGCGACCTGGGCGCCGATGGGAATTATACAAGGACAAAGACAATCCCCGTAAGCGCATTCAAGGTATTGAAAATTGAAGGTGACGGAGACCGCAAACAAGATGTGCTGAGAAAGGAAAAATATGAGATCTCCTTTTTGGGAGATAGCACACAGTTCGTATACTCTGTTCAAAATGATACGATGTTTATCAAATTGAGAGGTGGCGGGCAATTTATGCTGGGATGCCCTGAAGTAAAAACAGTGATCTTGTCTGACGGCGGAGGGGTATCCCTTCAAAACTTTGACGTGCACGAAATGAATATATCGGCAGATAGGTCCAGTTATATAGAGCTGATCAATCTGAAGGCAAATGTCCTGAATGTAAAAGGAGGAGAAGAGACGGAATACTTTGCGATGGGCGAGTATAGCAAGATTGATTCTATCCATCTTCAATTGGGTAAGTACAGTACGTTGAGGTCTTACGATGTGCCTTATGAACATGTGTCAATGGACGTGGACAATCTGGAGAATCTGGAATTGAGAGGGAAATCGTTATCCAGCATGAAACAGATCAAATAAACTTTTTTCAATAACGAAAGACAAAAAGGCTATGTTGATAGGGGCCCGCTTTCCAGCGGGCCTCTTTTATTAAACGAAAAGGCCGTGATACGTATGCGTATCACGGCCTTTTGTCTATATCGTACTGATAGATTAAAACTGAGTAGCAAGATATGCCATTGCGCCTATCCCTACTTCAATAGCGCTTTCGTCAACATCGAAGGTAGGCGTATGCACTCCTGAAGTGATGCCGCGGGAGATATTACCAGTACCTAACCTGAAAAAACAGGCAGGTACGATCTGAGAATAGAATGCAAAGTCTTCTGCTCCCATACGGATCTCCGTATCTTCCACATTAGGCAATCCCAGGTAGTCTTCTGCCAGGGAACGCGCCGTCGTCGTCACCGCTTCATTGTTATACAGGCAGGGATAGCCCACAAGTATCTCAATATCTATTTCAGCACCCATGGCATGGGCCAGTTCCGTAGCCTGTTTTTTGATGATCTCATGGGCTTTAAAGCGCCATGTTTCATCCATTGCACGGAAGGTACCCATTAGCTTTACTTCGCTGGGGATGACGTTCGTAGTATATCCTCCGTTAAAAGCGCAGATGCTTAATACGGAAGGAGAGAAAGGATTATTATTACGGCTGATGACCTGCTGAAGGCTCACCACCAGGTGAGATGCCACCAGGATGGTATCTACTGTGAGGTGGGGCAGGGCTGCGTGACCGCCTTTACCTTTGATCGTAATATAGATCTCGTCTGCACTGGCCATATACTGACCTGCCCTGAAACCGAGTTTACCTGCTTCCATTGAGGGCTGCACGTGCATACCTAATATTGCATCAGGGCGAGGGTTCTCCAGCGCTCCCTCCTGTATCATCAGGCTGGCGCCCCCGGGATGTTTCTCTTCGCCAGGTTGGAATAAAACTTTGATAGTCCCCTCAAATTCATTCTTCAGTTCCTGCAGGATGCGGGTTGCACCCAATACACAGGTAGTATGTACATCATGCCCGCAAGCATGCATTACACCGGTATTGAGTGATTTATAAGGCACGTCATTGGCTTCCGTAATGGGAAGGGCGTCAATGTCGGCCCGTAAGGCGATGGTTTTGGAAGATGGATTTTTTCCTTCTATGATAGCAATAATGCCTGTTCCGGCAATACCTGCTGTATAAGATACCCCAAATTCATCCAGTTTCTGTTGTATGAACCTGGATGTTTCATATTCCTGGAAGGATAACTCAGGATGGGAGTGGATGTGGCGGCGGATAGCAACGAACTCCGGCGCATACTGATGCGCCAGTTCTTTAATAAGATTCTTCATTCCCGGCTTCTTTCTCTGGTGACACATTAATGATGGCTGGTACTACAAATACACCACCCGGGAAACTGCTGGTAAGCCTTTCCCTTAATTCAGCTGCCTCTTCCCGGTTCTTAAAGTCACCCACGCGTACCTTGAAATAAGGCGCCTGGTAATCCAGATAAGTACGGTAATCGGGATATAATTGCATTACACGGGCCTTGATATCATTGGCCTCATTCCTTTTGTTGGTGGAGATGATCTGTACCCTGAAGCCCGGTTGATTACGGATGGAAAGGGTATTAATGTAGATCTGTTTCCTGATCAACAGGTCGAGGCGAGGGTCTTTTACGACTTTCACGCCGCCCGTGCTGGCTATAGGTGCATCCTGGGCCATGGCCAGGCCTCCGATCAGCAATCCGGAGAATAATAATATTAAGTGTTTCATATTCATCTGTTTAGACAATAGTTACGAATGATCGCCATCCGTAATTATTCCTTCATGAGTGCTACACCATTGCTTGTGCCTATCCTGGTAGCGCCCGCGTCGATCAGTTCCTTGGCGAAGGCGAAGGTACGAATACCGCCGGAAGCTTTTATCTGAATATTTGCCGGCAAATTGGCCCTCATCAGTTGTACGGCGGCGACGGTCGCCCCCTTTTCAGCATACCCGGTAGATGTCTTTACAAAATCCACCTGGTGTTTAGCATATAGCTGACAGCACTGCACAATCTCTTCTTCCAATAATATGCCACTTTCAATGATCACCTTGATCACCTTATTATGGTTACGGATAATCGGCATGATGGTCGCGATCTCCTTCTCCACATATTCCCAGTCCTTATTCCGGATAGCCAGGATATTGGCGACCATATCGATCTCGTCCGCTCCGTCTACGATGGCCAGCACCGTTTCAGCTATTTTTGCCTCTATAGCCGAATAACCGAATGGAAAGCCCGTAACAGTCGCCACCTTTGTAGTTGTGTTGCCGACGAAGGTCTTCGCCAGCTTTACAAACGGAGGTGGAATGCATACCGCTGCAAAATCATACTCCACCGCTTCCATACAAAGATTTTTAATGTCTTCCAGTGTGGTAGTTGGCTTGAGGACCGTATGGTCTATGTATCTGTTGAGGTTCATTGTGAACAGGTTTCGGCCACGAAAGTAAGGGAAATCTGGAAATGGCTAACAGGTGTGCCCGCAATATTAAAGCAACAGGCAGCACACATTGGTACTGCCTGTATTGATCTTTACCGTATATAAACTATGATCTGTTACTGATGCCGGGGTCACGGTTTAATTTTCTCAACAGTTTTCAAGTTACCATTTGGATTATTGGGGTCCCATTGGAATATTGAGCCCTGTATGTTAAATTGACCCAGCTTTGCTCCTGTGCAGGGATATATCGTCCGTCCCTGTTCATCTATGTAATGGATATCCCTTATGTTATCAAATGCCAAATAAAAATTGATGAAGCGTGAATAGAGCAATACACTGTCCGCTCTTATAACCTCGGGGTCAATTTCAGGCGTCTGATACTGTGTGGGAAACTGATAACCCTGCTGCGCATTATACCTGATATTAGCCCTGAAATTTGTTTTTGTAAATGCAGCGCCGGTATCCGGAAGTAGAGCAGAACTGGAGTCCATATATAACACAGAAGCTGTAGGTAGCCGCATGTCGTACGCAAAGTCTATCAGTATTACGGTCCTCGGATTATCAGGCGTTCCGCCAAGCCCAAAATAAGCAAAGGAAGTTACCGGCGGGCCATCATAGATCTTACCTACGTCCGCATCGGGAAGCTGTGTAGCCTGTGCACTACCGGCGTGCAGCTGGCGGATGATCCGGTAAGTACCATAACCTGGTTTTGCATAAGTGAAGCTATATCGTCCCGCTTTCACTTTTTTGAAAGTGTAAGCGCCACTGGCATCAGTGATGGTGCTCAGGTTGGAGGAATCCAGTGTTACCCTCACTCCCGAATGATCAGACAGGGCTCTTCCCAGTGAATCATAGATGGTCACCTTACCGGTGATATCTCCTTTTGTCGCATGGCTGGGGGGCCAATGTGGATCTTTTGTGCAGGAGGCCATCAAACACATGGCGCTAATGCAGAATACGCTAAGAAAGATTTTGGAAGTCATATACTAAAAGGTTAATCAAAGTGTTGAAATATTAATTGCTCATCGTATTGATGCGTTGTCTACCACCTCCGGGAGGTGAGAATGTTGACGGTGACAGCGAAAAGGAGCCCAGTATCGGACTGGTACAGGGGTATATGAAACGGCCGGTTTCATCCACGTAGTGAATATCCCTCGGGTTGTCAAATGCCAGCGAGAACGTAATTAAATTAGCATTGAGCAACATCGTGTCTCCGTATATAATGCTGGGAGAAATTTCCATGTTGAAATTGAAATACTCAGTAGGATAGTCGTTCGTTGGCAGGTAATCCCTTGTGCTTGTAACAAAGTCCGTTTTGGATGCCCCATGAATACCGAAATACAATACGAATGCTGTTGGTACCTGCATAGGCGCCAGGAACACTGCGTAAGGATATATCTGGTGATTGTCCGGACTACCAAAGCCCATATACGTTACATAATCTACTGGCGGGCCATAATAGATCTGGCCAACATCTGCATCCGGTAATTCGGTAGCCTGTGTCCCGCCGGCATGAAGCTTACCGATAATGCGATAAGTACCATAACCTGCTTTGCTGTAGGAAAAGTTATACGTCCCGGCAGCTACCTCGCTGAAATTGTATGATCCACTGGCATCAGTAGTGTCTTTCAGTCCCAGGGAATCTATCGTCACTATCACGCCAGAATGATCAGTCAGGGCAGTTCCGGTTGAATCGTACACGATCACATTGCCGGTGATGTCCCCTTTGGGTTCCGTTGGCGGGTCTTTTTTACAGGAAATGATAAAGCACACTGCTGCAAAGCAGCATACGATAGATGAAAGTTTAGATGTCATACATGATGAGGTTATAGTATTAAAACGAATATTGCTGTACGGGTATGTCACTAAATAAATCAGGTTTCAATATGTATATCACGGGTAGATTCCTTTAGCCAATGTGGCTCTTGTACTTCTGTAAGGATATACGATCTCGCCGGTTGCAGGGTCCAGATAAGTAACGCCCAGGTCGAGCGGACTATACCACAGCATCTGTTCCGAATAAAACAACCTCTGTATCGGATAGATCAATGCGTAGACCGAGTCCCCATGGGAGAAATATTGATTCATTACTGTTGTATCGATGGAAGGAACACGTGACACGAAAAGGTAGTTGCTTTCACTTACTGTTGCCTGTTTGGAAAAATAAATATCAAAGTTGCCAGGGCCAAATGTTTGAAAATCTAACTCTGGGGGTACGTTAAAGTATAATTTCAGGTAGAAGCTTGCACGGAAACTGTCGAAAATAGCTGAATCCGGAACGATGCGTACCGGCCTCTCGACAAGAGACACCCGTTGCACCTCCGTGTTCAGATTACCAGGCATATGACTCAGGCCAAAAACTTTCATAGTTCCAAACCGGTCGCGGCTGAAGGTCAGGTTATAAGTACCCGTAGATATACCATTAAACTGATAGAAGCCGGCAGTATCAGCCATTGTTTCAAGTACTGAATCAAGGCTGAGATGTAAGGTTATCTTTACACTGTCTATCGGCCACCAGGGTGCCGTGAATTCACTATACGTGAACACCCGCCCGTAGATTGTTGAGGTGTCCGCACCATCAGGTTTTTGTCCTGGAGGACCTTGTGGCCCCTCAGGGCCAGCCGGACCTGTAACGTCCCAGTTTACGCAGGCGCCCAGAAACAGGCAGCAGCATAATATTAATAACAGCTGTTTCATATGAGGTTATTCTGTGTAAGTAATTTGTGTTCTTATTGAATCGCCCAGATAAGGATAAGATACCTGGGTTCCTGTGGCGTAACTATACCACAGTATGCTGGGCTCCGCAGGCCGCACTCTGACTGAGATATATAGCGTAGTCCCCGATGGCACTATATTGGCTGACACCGATCTTATTTGTGACATTTTACCTCTTACACCATCTATATCAGTTATTGTGCTGATGCCCTCGAAGCCAAGAAATTCGCGTCGTACCGATGATGTATCAACTGAAATCACAAAGCCGGATACTAATTTACGTGGAGGCGCCGGCCAGTTAAACACCAGTTCCAGCGGTATCCGGATAAGATTGTCCTCCTTGTATGCGGTGGCTGTTAAAGAGATAAGCTTTGTAGTTACATGCTGCCTCATCGGGACATTACCTATGAATTTGTCTATTTGTCCGCCTGCATGTTGTACAAACGTATGGATAGAATCAAATCCTGGTTTTGATAAACTGATATCATAATTACCCGGTGGAATTGCCTTTAGATTGAAGAACCCATTCGTGTCGGTATAAGCCCTGAAAATACTGTCAGCGTTATAAGTCTGCAACAATACACTATCCCTTTTTTCCATTAAGGAACCAAACTCATCCCGCAGCTCAACATAACCGGTAATATTTCCGGGAGGCCAGGCGTATGGCGGACCATCCGGTCCTTTGGGGCCTGGTGGTCCTTCCTTGACACATGCCATGATCAGGCATAAAAAGATCGAGAGGAATGCAATATTTTTCATGTGGGTAAATTATATTGATGATAAGCGTCTTCATTAGAAATAACGTCTTACTTCAAACGGTACTTCCGCAACAACGGATAAACACCATCATTGCTTGTCCGGTTACTGCTAAATGGATTACGCCAAAACATTTGTCCATAGAGTTTAAACGTCCCCAACGTTGTACCTGTACAAGGGTATACAACACGGCCTATTTCATCTATGTAATGAATGTCTCTGAGGTTGTCAAATGCCAGATAGAAGTAAAGATCTTTTGCGTTGATCAGGGTGCTGTCCGGCCTTATGACGTTAGCGTCAACCTCCGGCGTCTGATACCACATGTTTTCCACAATGTATGGGCTATAATACCTGATATTGGCCTTAAAGTTCGTTTTAGACATATCAGGAGTATTACTGATATACAATACGGAGGCTACCGGAATCCGCATTGGGGACGCAAATTCCATGTACGACATAACCCGGGGATTTTGAGGGCTTCCCAGATCAAAAACTTCGAAGTAGGTTACCGGAGGACCATTATAGATCTGTCCTACATCCGCGTTGGCAAGTTTGGTAGGCTGAGGCCCACCAGGATGTAACTGATGGACGATACGGTAAGTACCATATCCACCTTCTTTCTTAAAAGAAAAGTTATACAGCCCTGCTTTTACCTGGTTAAAACGAAAATTGCCGGTGGCATCAGTAACAGTATCGATGCCCGTAGAATCGATGATCACCTGCACGCCGGAGTAATCAGACAAGGGGTGTCCCATTGTGTCATATACAATGACTTTCCCTATTATATCGCCCATCAGCGGGGCATACAGTCCCGTGTCGCCAGGAGGCCCTTGTGGCCCTGGAGCTCCTTCTTTAGTACACGAGAACATCGAATAAATAGCTATCAGGCTAAATAAGCTCAAGATGATTTTGGAGGTCATACATTAAGAGGTTATCAAGTATTCAAACAGATAATACCAGTGAATTGTATCCTTGAATTATAAGTAGTCTTGTGTCTGTAGTCCCGCCGCTGAAAGGCAACAAATATTAACAGCAACCAATGTTTACTGCATGATGGAATCAACTTAGAAAACAAAAACTTTTGATAGTTAGGGGTCGAATATGATTTTTTGAGGTTGATATTGCGACTCTCTTAGTGCCCTGCTGTTTACTCCTTAAAACAATAAATAAGTTGAGTAATCAAATCTAACGAAAAAGTTTTTATTCCGCCGTCAAAGCCGTCGAAAAAATTATCGTAGCAACTTGTCATGATATCATACGGCAACAAAAAAGGGTGCCCTCATCGGACACCCTTCTAAGATTATATCGTTACGGAATTAGAAATCTTTTCCGTGACATTGCTTGTATTTCTTACCGCTTCCGCAAGGACAAGGATCGTTCCTGCCTACTTTCGGACCTGCTTTCACCGGCTCTTGTTTTGCCTGTTCTGCATTCGTTGCATATTCTTCTACAGCAGTATGACCATTGCTGGTTTCAAACTCCTGATGAGAAGCGCGTAAACGGCTCATGTCAGTTTTCTCTTCATGTCCCTCACGGATCTGTGGTTGTTGTTGAGGACGCTGCGGAGCCTGCGGTTGTTGCTGTTGTTGAGGAGGACGGTTCTCTTCCTGAACGGGTATACCTGATCTGCAGAGGAAGGATACGATCTCACGGCTGGTATCAGCATTCAGTTCCTTGAAGAGATTGAACGCTTCGAATTTATAGATCAGCAATGGATCTTTCTGTTCGTATACAGCTCCCTGAACGGATTGTTTCAGATCATCCATCGCACGCAGATGTTCTTTCCATGCATCATCGATCAGTGAAAGAGTGATACTACGTTCCAGTGCATTGATCGTTTCGAAACCTTTGGAGTCTACTACTTTCTGCAGATTGGCGAGTACGTTCATTCCTCTCTTACCATCAGTGAATGGGATGGAAATGTTCTCGATATGCTGTCCCTGTTCGTGGTAGATCTGCTCAATAACAGGCAGTGTGTTAAGTGCGAGTTCAGTTGTTTTACGCTCGTAATTGTCTTTTGCCTGCTGATAGAGACGGCCGGTAAGTGTAGTAACATCTACGCGCGCCAGTTCTTCCTGGGTGATGTCTGTATCAATAGCAAAGTTTACGATCGCATCCAGTTTGAATGCTTCATGATCGCCAGTGGTCTTGTGATTGGTCACCATGTTCTCTGCCACATCATAGAAGGCGTTGTCTACGTCAATAGCAAGACGTTCGCCAAACAGAGCGTGATTACGTTTGTTGTAGATCACAGTACGCTGTTTGTTCATTACGTCGTCATATTCGAGGAGACGCTTACGGATACCGAAGTTGTTTTCCTCTACTTTACGTTGCGCTCTTTCGATAGATTTGGTGATCATGCTGTGCTGGATCACTTCTCCCTCTTTATAGCCCATACGGTCCATCAGACCGGCAATACGATCAGAACCGAACATACGCATCAGATCATCTTCCAGAGACACAAAGAACTGTGATGTACCCGGATCTCCCTGACGACCCGCACGACCACGTAACTGGCGGTCTACACGGCGGCTTTCATGGCGTTCTGTACCGATAATGGCAAGACCACCTGCTTCTTTCACACCAGGCCCGAGTTTGATATCCGTACCACGACCCGCCATGTTGGTAGCGATGGTCACGGCGCCGGGCAGACCAGCTTCTGCTACGATCTGTGCTTCACGGGCATGTTGCTTCGCGTTCAGTACGTTGTGTGGTACCTTTTCGAAAGTGAGCATCTTGCTCAGTAGTTCGGATACCTCTACAGAAGTAGTACCTACCAGTACCGGACGACCGGCAGCCTGCAATATCTTAACTTCTTCAATAACTGCTTTGTACTTATCACGTTTAGTCTTGTAAACGAGGTCTTCCGAATCCTTACGGGTGATAGGCAGATTGGTAGGAATGGTTACCACATCCAGCTTGTAGATCTCCCAGAACTCACCGGCTTCTGTGGTAGCCGTACCGGTCATACCCGCCAGTTTGTGATACATACGGAAGTAGTTCTGCAAGGTAACGGTAGCGAAGGTCTGTGTAGCGGCTTCCACTTTCACATTTTCCTTTGCTTCTATCGCCTGATGCAGACCATCTGAATAACGGCGTCCATCAAGGATACGGCCCGTCTGTTCGTCTACTATCTTTACTTTACCCTCCATTACCACATATTCCACATCTTTATCGAAGAGGGTATATGCTTTCAGCAATTGCTGAACGGAATGTATACGATCGGATTTCTGAGCGAAGTCCGCCAGGAGAGTTTCCTTGCGGCGCAGTTTTTCATCTGCGGATTCAAGGCTTTTTTCTATCTCTGCTATCTCAGAACCAACGTCAGGCATGATGAAGAAGTGTGGGTCTTCACCTGTTTTAGTAATGAGACCAATACCTTTTTCAGTCAGATCAACACTGTTGTTCTTTTCATCGATAGCGAAGTACAGTTCTTCATCTACTTTCGGCATTTCACGTTGCTGATCGGCGAGGTAGTAGTTTTCAGCTTTCTGCAGTAATACCTTGATACCAGGTTCACTGAGGTATTTGATCAGTGCACTGTTCTTTGGTAAACCGCGCCATGCACGCATCAGGGCCAGACCACCGTTTTTCGGATCGTCTTTACCTTCTGCGATCAGCTTTTTAGCTTCTATCAGGAACT
The DNA here is from genome assembly GCA_902168105.1 of uncultured Flavihumibacter sp. Lineage (GTDB taxonomy): Bacteria > Bacteroidota > Bacteroidia > Chitinophagales > Chitinophagaceae > Chitinophaga. Next base: position 49,136 of record CABHOY010000084.1, on the reverse strand, counting down.
GATTGGTAGCTCTGCGTTGTGCATCGACCAATGCCTGGATACGTGGTTTCAGGTTGTAGAACTCCTGTTCTTCCCCACGTGGGATAGGACCTGAAATAATGAGCGGCGTACGCGCGTCATCGATCAATACGCTATCCACCTCATCGACCATTGCGAAGTGGTGTTTACGTTGTACCATTTCGTCCGGGCTATGCACCATGTTATCACGGAGGTAGTCAAAGCCGAACTCGTTATTTGTACCATAAGTAATATCCGCGAGATAAGCGTTGCGGCGCTCGGGAGTATTAGGCTGGTGTTTATCGATACAATCAACAGTAATACCGAGGAATTCGAATATAGGGCCGTTCCATTCGGAGTCACGACGGGCCAGGTAGTCGTTCACAGTTACCACGTGCACACCTTCGCCGGCTAGAGCGTTCAGGTAAGCAGGCAATGTAGATACGAGGGTTTTACCTTCACCCGTTGCCATTTCGGAGATCTTACCCTGATGGAGCACAGTACCACCAATGAGCTGAACGTCATAATGGACCATGTTCCAGGTAACAGTGCTACCTGCAGCAGACCAGCTGTTACTCCACGTCACATTGTCACCTTCTATAGTCACATATTCCTTTCTCACTGCCAACTGCCTGTCAAGCGGGGTAGCTTTAGCCGTAATGGTAGTATTCTGTGAAAAACGGCATGCTGTTTCTTTAACAACTGCAAAAGCTTCAGGCAGAATGTCCTTCAGGACCTCTTCCAGTTGAGCATCACGGTCTTTCTTTAATTTATCTATCTCCTGGTAAATAATATCTTTCTCCGATACGTCATGTACATTTTCAGCCGAAATTTTCTTTTCGGCGATAGTACCGTCAATTTTAGCCAGATGCGTACTGATACGCAGGCGGAACTCCTGCGTTTTGTTGCGCAGCTGGTCTACAGGAAGGGATTGCAGTTTTTCAAACGCTTCATTGATCTGCCTGATTATAGGCTCGATGGATTTGATATCTCTCTCCGACTTATGACCGCCAAAAAGTTTAGTTAAAAAACCTAACATGTTGTGTTTATTACGAATGATTGTTAAAACAGTTGTAACAGTCAAAGACGATTAGTCCTATCATGTCTGACTACCTTACCCAAATATTGTGCTTATACAGCATCCGATGACAAGCTGTCAGACTTTACCGGGTTTTGGCAAGGCCTGTAAAATTAGGAATAATTTGCACATAGTGAAGGCTAAATGCCGTATTACAGCAGCAGTTAAGGGATTTTTATGGGGAAAGCAGCAGGGTAGGGGTATTTAGAATATGCCGGATCCGGTTAACGGTGCAAAAAAGCCGCCCCTTGTGACTGGGACGGCTTCAAATGTTAAAATACTGTTATTTAATCCCACCACAGGAATAACCGTTTGGTTGCCAGCATTTCGGCAGCCAGGTTCTCCACGCTCTCCGCCCCCTGCTCTGTCAGGTCCGGACAGAATTCATATACTTCATTTGCAAATTCCTGGGCCGTGGCGGCGTTTATTTTGCTTAGATGGACTTCTACCCAGTCGGCGTCGGCGCCGGTTATTTCAAACGGTTGCAACTTGTACCACTGGTGTAACTTCAACATAATGCTGTCGTTGTTGATGTTATAATTTGGTCCGCTGGTGGCCCTGAATTTTACAATGTCAAACTGATCTTTTGTTTTAAGAACTGCGAATTTGTCGGGTGTGGTACCGAAGTTTTCTTCCGATTTAAAAAGGAAATATCCTTTTTGTTTTAATAATGTTTTGAGCCGCTCATAATCGCCCGTATTTTCTGTGTTCACATCATACTCAAATTGCAGTGCATCTTCTAATCCGCCAGCATCACTTACTGCTGGTTTTAATCTGTTGATACTTCCCGGTACAGTTTCTCTTAGTGCATCAATAACTGCGTGATCGTAGTGGATTGCATCTGCCAGTGCATAGTCTCTTTTTGATGAGGGATATTTCTGTTTTTCAGTCGCATTACAGCTACACATCACGGTTGCCAGTGATAAGGATAATAGGATTCTATTCATAGGATTGTCTGAAATATTAAATAAAAGTACAAAATGTTTCTTTAGCGGGCTGAAGTAGAAATGCGACTACTCATTGTATTTTAGTTGACGTTGTCAGTTAGCTTTTGCAGGGCGCTTTTGAGGGATGTTATTTTTTTTCTGGATAATTTCTGTTGTTGGTTTTCGTCTGCATGGCTTTGTTTTGCGTCTGCACGGTTTCAGATAGGATGGCGGTCGGCGCCTCTCCGGTTGGAATGCTATTGAACGTTATCAATCGTATAGGCTTTTGGCCGCTATCTTGCCGCATCAATCGTGTGTCGGAGAGCCGAAGGCCCGCCATTCCTACTGAAACCGTTTCCCGCAATTGTCTTCCTGTTATTGGCGGTTCCCTGTAGGAATAGTGCATGAAAGCCGCGACAGGGGCTGAAATAGCCTTGTTTGTTCTATCTACAGGCCTTCTGCTATAGTATTACAGGCCATTTTGTATAGTGTTTGGTATATAAAATGGCCTGTAATACTATAGTAGAAGGCCTGTACACTATATAAATATGCCTGTTTGTACCGAATCCAGAGGCTTTCAGAGACGGAGATGCTTAAATAGGAAACCGGAGCTGCCCCTGCCTTTAAGAGAGTAAAACGGGTTAAGTCCAACTATACGTCATGGATGCGTCGGGGATAAGGCATGTATACGTCATGTATAAAGCGTATTATGTCCCGGCCATTTGGTCCTGAGAGGCAGCACAGTTCGCTCTGTGATCTCCCAGGTCTATCTCTGTTTGTAACATGACCGAATAAATACACTCGCTATATTCTGGCATATCAGATCAACAAAACCGGATGGGCCGCCACGATGTGACCCTTGTTTATAACATGGCTGAATAGATCCACTCGCTATGTTCCGGCATATCAAATCAACAAAACGAAATAGGACTCCGAAGGAGTTCCCTGTTTGTAGCCTGGGGGACAACCCCGGGTTAATATGAATGACATCCCGATTTTATCAGAACACCACCCCGGGGTTAATTGCCGTTTATAAATACGACGGCCAACCCAGGGGTTGGCCGTCGTGAGAAATATTATTTAGCAGGTGCGAAACCGTCTCCAAGCGATTGCCCCCTCATTTTGATATCCGGTGGCAACTCGTTCGTACATGGTATGGGAGAGTCCCAGCAAAGTCCCCAGTAAGTAGCGACATGTGCCCGCACAGGCGTTTCATGAGTTGTATAAGGTACAGGCGCATACGGGGTAGGCGTTAACCACCATTGAGGATGCGCTATGACCGCTGTCATTTTCTTGTCTACAAATTGCTGCCAAAGACCCTTTTCCAGCTTGACTGTGATCAAATGAAAGATAACCACCAATCCTAAAATAGGTGCATAGAGCTTTTGTGCCTGCACTTTTGGAACACAGATAATTGCTGTAATGGTCATGAGAGGAGCGATGTAGCTGTATCCGAAGCGAAGGTCAGGGGCCTGTATATACCAGAAGCAACAACCCGCCAGCAGGAATAAGTATAATGATAAACCTCCCGTTGGCAAATGTTTACGCCTGATCAATACAATTACTGGGGAAATTAATACGAACAGGACAACCATCTTCTCATAATACTTCAGGCAGTTGCGGAACCAAAAGCTCATTCGCTGGAAGAATGTGTCTGAAGCATATCGTGCATAATCAGCAACATGATAGTATGCATAGGTCGTAATATCAAGACGGGTGGACCGTAATCTTGACATATCCACCGCCCAGCCGGTATGCAGGAGATCCGGTTGTTCTATTGGGAACAGCGGGTAACCTGTAAGGATGATGTTGCGTATGATCCACGGTGCTACTGTAAACAGGGCGATACCCAGCATTGCAGTAAGCTGTAGGTATTTCTTTGCGCGTAATGCTTCAAAATATATGATAGCACTCAAGATCAGTACTGGTATGGAGGATATTTTGACAGTAATAAGGAAGGCCGGTATAAATAGCAGGAATATATTACCATGTCCTTCTACCGGTGTTTCGCCATTGGCCTTTTTCTCCAGCCAGATAAGCGCTATAAGACATCCAACGTAGAATATCACCGAATCGGCCGCCGGAGCTATAATGTTATAAACACAGAACTGTGGCATACTTATGAGTATGAGAAGTCCTGCTTTCATAAGTTTGATAAAGTTGTTATCTTTTTCCTTTGGAAAAAGATATAGTGCGGTTAACAGGTATAATGCTCCGTTCAGGTGGTTGCTATTAAATCCGGTTAACCAGGAAATATCAAAAAACGTAGCCAGCACATGCCATTGAGAGTTGAACCCGAACCGGGTATGCAAATTTGCCAGTCCCGGTACAGCCTTGTACTGTTTCATCCATTGGACGAACTGAGCGTAATAAAGCCCTTCATCAAATGAAACATGGGGTTGTGCCGAGAGGTACAACATGGAAACGATGGCAATGAGGAAGAAAACTTTGGTTGCTATTCCTGCTGAACGGGCCTGTTGGATATTTGCCGACAGTTGTTCATGTACAGCTTTACGGTTAACCACGTATAACACAATGCCACCCGCCAGGACTATATTGTGCGCCATGGCTGCAAGAGGCATAACGATCGAAAGAAAGGATGCCAGCACCGCAATTAGCGCCAGACCTGTAATTGTCGTTAACGAAAAATGTTCAGGGAACGGTTCCTGTTTCAGGAGTTTACGTTGCAGGAAACGCTGTAAAGAATGCCCATATATAAAAGATAGTCCTATTATATATAGGAATTTAACGAACAGGAATAGCATGGTAAATATTTACTGGAGATTAATCCGGCTTTTCTGCCTGGAAAAGATATTATACTTCAATATGCAATAGATAGCACGGAATCCGTCTTTATAGTTGATCTTTTTCCCCTCTGCATAAGTACGGCCATAGTATGCAATACCTACCTCGTATATACGGATGCCCCCAACACGGCTGATCTTAGCGGTAACTTCCGGCTCAAAGCCAAAACGGTTTTCCTTCAGATCGATCTGCTTGATGATACTGCTACGGAACAGCTTATAACAGGTTTCCATATCAGTAAGGTTCAGGTTAGTCAGGGCGTTGGAGAGAAACGTCAGTACCTTGTTACCGATGGTGTGCCAGAAGAACAGGATGCGGTGAGGACCGTCTCCCATGAAACGGGAGCCATACACTACATCTGCAACGCCATCTATCATGGGCTTCAACAAACGGTTAAATTCTTCAGGGTTATATTCAAGATCAGCATCCTGTATAATGGTAAAATCGCCGCTGGCATGTTGAATACCTGTACGCAGCGCAGCTCCTTTACCCTTGTTCACTTCATGCCTTATATATTGGATCTTGACATTCGGATAATTTGTGCGAAAGCGAGTCACTTCAGCGCCTGTATTGTCTTTAGAGTGATCATCCACTACAACGAGTTCCTTCTGTACATCACCAATTAATGTAACAGCCTGAACCTTTTCAAGTATATTATATATATATCGTTCTTCGTTGTAAGCTGGAATAATTACGGAAAGGAGATATTGCGACATAATGACATTTTCAGATTCTCTGCAGCTATATTGCTGTAAGCGGGTGCAAAGAAGCAAAAAAAGCATGTAAAAAAAAAATATTAATAGCCAGCTCCTTTGGAAAAAAACTTTCGTTATTAACGACCATTTAACACTATCATTTGTTACAACACTTTACCTTTACATTATTAGGGTTTTCATAGGATAGTAAAACAAGAGCCGGATAGTCTTATTTGGCTCTTTCTTTTTTGTAAATATTTGTATTTAAGTCACTTAATTCTCCTCCTCTTACCCGCTCGCGCAGCCGGAAACTATAGCTTTTCGTATACCAAATGGTGTTAATTGTAACACTTTCGTAGGATAAAAGTAGTCAATTTTGTAGGGGTTACTACCTACTTCCTTCATTAAAATATCACACAAAAATGTGGCGGGAGTTTTCTACATTTAAGGTTTTTGCCAGCAAGCGAGGCAGGGCCTCCATCGTGAACAGTCCATAAGGCGCTCCATTGCCGCAGGTGGAGCGCTGACACAGGAGGGCTGCAACGTGGTGAGCATCCGGAGATATAGAAAAAATATACAGGTCTGACTTTTAATGCAGAAGGTTATGGAGAAACCCTCAGGATCGCTGCATTTTTACGTATTATATTGATTGTTGCCTGTACTTTTTTATATATTAGACGGCGGAAAAGCTCTTTTCCGGCTTATTCCACGTTAAATGGTCTAAGAAGACAACTCAAAACCTATAAAGAATAAAACGTTTTGCCAATGAACCGTAAGTTAAGAATGGGAATGATCGGGGGCGGTAAGGATGCCTTCATCGGAGCAATTCACCGTATCGCTGCCAACATGGACGGCCTGATTGAATTGAAAGCTGGCGCCCTGAGTGTACATCCTGATACGGCCCTGGAATCCGGAAAGATGTTATTCCTGGACCCTGCCCGTACATACACCGACTATAAGACCATGCTGGAGAAAGAGGCGGCTTTGCCAGAGAGTGAAAAGCTGGATTTTATCACCATCGTTACGCCCAACTTCGCACACTTCGAACCTGCGATGATGGCGCTGGACAAAGGCTTTAACGTCGTGATCGAAAAACCGATCACTTTTAACCTCGATGAAGCCAAACAACTGAAGGCAAAGGTAGAACAGACCGGTCTGACCCTGTTGCTCACACATACTTACACTGGTTATCCAATGGTAAAACAGGCTCGCCGTATGGTGGCTGAAGGCGCCCTGGGCAAGATCCGTAAGGTATGGGTGGAATACCCACAGGGTTGGTTAAGCAAACCGACAGAAAAAGATAGCGCCGGCGCTGCCTGGAGAACTGACCCTAAACGTTCCGGTAAAAGCGGTTGTTTCGGTGATATCGGTACCCACGCTGCTAACCTGGCTGAATATATCAGCGGACTGAAGATCGAAAAACTCTGTGCTGACCTGCTTATCATGGTAGAAGGCCGCGGACTGGATGATGATGGTGCTGTATTACTTCGTTTCGATAACGGTGCTGCCGGTGTGCTGATGGCTTCCCAGGTGGCTGCGGGTGAAGAGAATGCGCTCAAGATCAGAGTGTATGGTGAAAAAGGCGGTCTGGAATGGGCGCAACATGAGCCTAATACCCTGCTGGTAAAATGGCTGGACAAACCGACAGAAATATATCGTGCCGGTGGTAACTATGGTGCTTACCAGAGCAGCTACGCTATTCATAATACCCGCACTCCAGGCGGACATCCGGAAGGATACCTTGAAGCTTTCGGTAACCTTTACCGCAACTTCGCGCAAACATTACAGGCTAAACTGGACGGAACGACCCCTGCTGCGGAATCACTCGATTTCCCTGGGGTAGAAGAAGGTATCCGTGGTATGGCATTCATTGATAACGTAGTTCGTTCCAGCCAGAGCACTGAAAAATGGACGACGTTTGAAATCTAATTAATAACAGCACGTATTATGAAAACAATAAAAGGTCCTGGAATTTTCCTGGCGCAGTTCCTCGGAGATGCTGCGCCTTTCAATAGCCTGGAGAGTATTTGTAAATGGTCTGCCGGATTAGGATTTAAAGGGGTACAGATCCCTACCTGGGATTCCCGTGTGATAGACCTGCAGAAGGCTGCTGAGAGCAAAACCTATGCAGATGAGATCAAAGGTATCGTAAATGCTGCCGGTATGGAGATCACCGAGTTGTCCACGCACCTGCAGGGACAGCTGGTAGCAGTGCATCCTGCATACAATGAACTGTTTGACGGTTTTGCACCCGCCGATAAAAGAGGTAATGCAGCTGCACGTACCGAATGGGCGGTAAATCAGCTGAAATATGCCGCAAAGGCAAGCCGTAACCTGGGACTGGACGCACACGCTACTTTCAGTGGCGCACTGCTCTGGCATACAGTATATCCCTGGCCACAACGTCCTGCAGGACTGGTGGAAACAGGTTTCAAAGAACTGGCTAACCGCTGGCTGCCTATTCTGAATGAATTTGACGCCAACGGAGTAGACCTCTGTTATGAGATCCATCCGGGTGAAGACCTGCACGATGGTGTCTCTTACGAGCGCTTCCTGGAAGCTACCGGCAATCATAACCGCGCCTGCCTGCTGTACGATCCAAGCCATTTCGTTTTGCAGTGCCTGGACTACCTGGAATACATCGACATCTATCACGAGAAGATCAAGATGTTCCACGTAAAGGATGCTGAGTTTAATCCTACCGGTCGCTCCGGTGTCTATGGCGGTTACCAGGGATGGATCGACCGTCCGGGGCGCTTCCGCTCACTGGGAGATGGTCAGGTAGATTTCAAATCTGTTTTCAGCAAGCTGACGCAATACGATTACGCCGGCTGGGCAGTAATGGAATGGGAGTGCTGCATCAAACATCCGGAAGATGGAGCTAAAGAAGGTGCGCCGTTCATCCAGAACCATATTATCCGTGTCACTGAAAAGGCATTTGATGACTTTGCAGGCGGTGGTGCTGATGAAACCCTGAACAGGAAAGTATTAGGACTGTAAGAAATAACGACAGGCCGCTGGTAACAAACAACGAAATAGAAGGGGGGGCACTATTCATCATATAATATATACATCGTTGTATAATGATGAGTATATTACCTCTTAATGGTTCAGAAAGAGTTATACTATGCTGCTTAGTCGTAGTAATGCCAATATTTATAATATGGCACGTTTATAGAAGATAATTCACGTTTTTTATAGAAGTCAAATTTGTATTTAGGAACTTATAAACGATTGTAAAATGAGAATGCGTTTTTTGGCGCCTGTTGTTTTGTGTGCAGTAGTGCTGGCCTCCTGCGGTGGTGGCAGCAATGAAAGCAAAACTGAAAAGAAAGAAGAAACTGTCAGCGAAACACCGGCGGATAATTCCATGGTGACTCCGGGTGCGGCTGAAGCTGCGGCTTCTAAAGGCGCTGCCCTGATTGAGCAGAAAGACTGTAAAACCTGCCATAAAGTAGATGCTAAACTGGTAGGTCCTGGTTACAAAGAAGTAGCTCAGAAATATGAAGCTACGGAGGCAAACATCGAGACACTGGCAGGTAAAGTGATCGCTGGTGGTAGCGGTAACTGGGGTGAAGTAGCGATGACGCCACATCCTGACCTGTCTAAAGACGATGCAAAGGAAATGGTGAAATACATACTGTCACTGAAATAGTCGCCAGTATTTTATTGGTCTCTCAGCTTTCTATAATTAACTATCATATATAGCCGGTAGTTGCCTGATCGCCTATGGCGATGCAGTACAGCAACTGCCGGCTATTTAAAAAACTCAATTTGCAATGAAGCACATTATTCCCGTTCTGGCACTCAGCCTGCTCTCCATTTCTGCATCCGCACAAGATTTGAATACCCTCACCGCTAAAGAGAAAAAAGCGGGTTGGAAATTATTGTTCAACGGTACCTCTACCGAAGGCTGGCACACCTACCTGAGAACAGAACCAAGTGCTGCCTGGGGAATCAAGGACGGTGCACTGGCACTCGATCAGGAAGCCAAGAAAAATGGCGCTCCCGGTGGTGACCTGGTGACCAACGAAGAGTACGAAAATTATGAATTGTCAATTGATTGGAAGATCTCTGAAGGTGGTAACAGTGGTATCATTTTCGGCGTTCACGAAGATCCGCAGTTTAAACAGACTTACCTGACAGGCCCTGAAATGCAGGTGCTGGATGATGCTAAACATCCTGATGGTAAGATCACCAAACATAATTCAGGTGACCTGTATGACATGAAGAAATCTGTGAAGTATGCCGCAAAACCTGTTGGTGAGTGGAACACAGCAAAGATCATGAAGAAGAACGGTAAGCTGACCCTCTGGCTGAATGGTGTTAAAACCGTAGAAACTACGATGGTTGGCGAAGAGTGGAAAGCACTGATCGCAAGCAGCAAATTCAAAAACTGGAAAGGTTTTGGAGAATACGCCAAAGGTCATATTGCACTGCAGGACCATGGTAACGACGTATGGTATCGTAATGTTAAAATCCGTGTACTGTAATATCTCTTACACATGAACAATATCCACGTAAGAAAAACAACACTTTCGTCTCAGACGGAAGAACATCATAACCTGGCTTCTAACAAAGCAGGTATATTAAGCATGGTTCCTTTCAGGAAGGGACCATGCTTTTTTATCGCCCTTCTGCTGGCATTGATCGTCACTTCAGACAGCCATGCCGCATTATTCAAAAAAACACCGCGTTTACTCGTATTCTCTAAAACTGCAGGTTTCCGTCATGATTGTATCCCTGTCGCCAAAGTGGCAATGATCAAGCTGGGACAGGAAAATGGTTTTGCGGTAGATACGACTGAAGACGCCAGCGTGTTCAATGATAAAAATCTGAAGCAATATGCGGCTGTATTGTTCCTCAATACAACCGGCAACGTGCTGAACGATGAGCAACAGGCGGCGATGGTGAAATATATTCATGGCGGTGGCGGTTATATGGGCATCCATGCAGCCACTGATACAGAATATGAATGGCCCTGGTACAATAAGCTGGCAGGCGCCTGGTTCACCAGCCATCCTAAACAGCAGCAGGCTACTTTGCTGGTGGTAGACCGTAACAACGATGCAACCCGTCACCTGGAAGAAAAATGGTCCCGCTGGGATGAGTGGTATAATTTTAAAGACCTCAACCCAGATGTACATGTACTGATCAAAATTGATGAAAGCTCCTACGAAGGTGGTAAGAACGGAGACAATCATCCTATGAGCTGGTACCATGATTTTGAAGGCGGCCGAGCCTTTTATACAGAATTAGGTCATACGAAAGAGTCCTATGCCGACCCTGTATACCTGCAGCATGTGTTGGGCGGTCTTCGCTACGCGATGAACGTAAAAGCCAAAAAATAAACGCATAGTCCCTATTGCGGGATACGGCATGCAGTCGCACCGTATCCCGCATTATCAATCAACATAAAAATTATCATGCAAATCAGGTACGTAATGATGCTGCTGGTATTACTGGGAACAGTAATGTCCGGTTGCTCCAAGAAAACCCGGCCCGGTAACCCTAGAGTACTGGTGTTCTCAAAAACTGCTGGCTTCAGGCACGCTTCTATCCCCGCAGGGATCCAGGCTATTCAAAAACTGGGAAAAGAAAATGGCTTTGAAGTAGATACGACAGAAAATGCCGATTACTTCACAGAAGATACCCTGCAGAAATATGCAGCGGTTATTTTCCTGAATACAACCGGTGATGTACTGAACAACTTCCAGGAAGCGGATTTCGAAAGATATATTCAGTCAGGCGGCGGCTTCGTAGGTATACATGCTGCAACCGATACCGAATACGAATGGGGTTGGTACGGAGAGTTGGTAGGTGCTTATTTCGATAATCATCCAGCCGGTACACACAAGGCTAAACTGACGGTGAAGGACAAAACATTCCAGGCCACAGCTACACTGCCTGATACATGGGAACATACTGACGAATGGTATAACTTCAAAAAGATCAGCAAGAACACACACGTGTTGATCACCGTAGACGAGAAAACCTACGAAGGCGGTACCAATGGCGCTGATCATCCTATCAGCTGGTACCACGATTTTGACGGCGGCCGCGCTTTCTATACAGAGTTAGGTCATACCAACGAATCTTATACAGAAGCTAATTACCTGACACATATTCTTGGTGGTATTAAATACGCGATCGGCAAAAATACCATGCTGGATTATGCACAGGCTACAACATTACGTGTGCCTGAAGAAAACAGGTTCACTAAAAATGCACTCATTACAGGTGAGTTCTTTGAGCCCACCGAAATGGCGGTCCTTCCTGACCTCAATATCCTGGTTGCAGAACGCAGGGGAGAGATCATGTATTTCAACCAAACCAGCCATAAGCTTTCACAGGTGGGATTCCTGCGTGTGTATTATAAAACAGAAACACCCAATGTGAATGCAGAAGAAGGTGTGCTCGGTATTGGTGCTGATCCTGATTTTGTTAATAACCATTACGTTTACATTTATTATTCTCCGGCGGATACTTCTGTAAACAGATTGTCCCGTTTCAAGTTCGAGAATAATGTATTAGATACTACTTCAGAAAAGATCATTCTTCAATTATACTCCCAGCGTAACATCTGTTGCCACACCGGCGGCTCGATCTCTTTCGGTCCGGGAGGCCTGTTATACCTGTCTACAGGCGATAACAGCACACCATTTGATGAGCCGAACCAAAAGTATGTTAGCAACGGTTATGCACCACTGGACGATCGTCCGGGGCATGTGCAATATGATGGCCGCCGTACTTCCGGTAACACCAATGATCTGCGTGGAAAGATCCTGCGTATTAAGATCAAAGAAGATGGTACTTACAGCATTCCGGATGGTAACCTGTTCAAACCAGGCACGCCGAATACACGTCCTGAAATCTACGCGATGGGTACACGTAACCCTTACCGTATTTCTGTTGACCGTAAGAATGGTTATGTATACTGGGGTGAAGTAGGGCCGGATGCTAACAACGACGATCCTAACCGTGGCCCACGTGGTTATGATGAGATCAACCAGGCGAAGAAACCAGGTAACTTCGGTTATCCGATGTTCGTTGGTAACAACTATCCGTACCACCTGTACGATTATGAAACGGGTAAGAGCGGCGCTGCTTTTGATCCCGCTAAACCTGTGAATAACTCCCGTAACAATACCGGTATTAAAGATCTGCCTCCTGCAACACCAGCCTTTATCTGGTATCCTTATGCGAAGTCTCCCGATTTCCCGTCAATGGGTAGCGGTGGCCGTAACGCAATGGCGGGACCGGTGTACTACAATGAATTCTATCCGAAGGAAACACGCCTCCCGGATTACTATAATAACAAGTTCTTCTTCTACGACTGGGTACGCGGATGGATCAAGGTTGCTACCTTTGACAAAGACTTCAATCTGTCAAAGACAGAAGATTTCATGCCGCATACAAAATTCAATGCCCTCATCGATATGGAAATGGGACCTGACGGCCGCATTTACGTATTGGAATATGGTAACGGATGGTTCAGCAAAAATAAAGACGCCGCACTGTCACGCATAGACTACAACGGTGGTAACCGTGCACCGCTGGCGGAGATCCATGTGGATAAACTGTCCGGTGGTTTGCCATTTAAAGTAAAACTGAATGCCAAAGGTTCTTCTGATCCTGATGGTGATCAGCTGACCTATGTATGGTACCTCGGCAATGGCAATAAACAGGAAACCAAAGAGCCGGAAACAGAAGTGACCTTTACTACCGCAGGTGAATACGCAGTATCAGTGGAAGTAGTGGATGCTCACGGTACAAGCACACGTAGTAGCGGTATAGAGCTGTATGCAGGTAATGAAACACCTGAAGTGAAAGTGAATATAACCGGTAATACGATGTTCTACTTCTCCGGTAAACCAGTTGCTTACAATGTGAGTGTAAAAGACAAAGAGGACGGCTCAACGGAGGATGGAAAGATCAATACCGCTAACCTGTATATCAGGGCCGATTATATGGAAGGCAATGATAAAGCTGGTATTCCTCAACGCGGTCACCAGATCATTACCGGTGCTATCGCAGGGAGGAACATGGTTGAATCCAATGATTGTAAAACCTGTCATAAGGTAGATGAGAAATCGATCGGACCAAGCTTCAAACAAGTAGCTGAGAAATATAAAGACGATGAGAAAGCGCCAGATTACCTGGCTGACAAGATCATCAAAGGTGGTGGTGGTGTATGGGGAGAGACAGCAATGTCTGCACACCCGACCATTACAAACTCAGAAGCACATCAGCTGGTAGAATATATCATGTCCCTGGGAGGTAATAACAAAGCCACGCCGTCATTACCAGCAAATGGTACTGTTGATCCTACCACCGGCAAACCTGAAAAGGATAATGGTATGTTATACGTGATGGCCAGCTACACTGATAAAGGCGGTCCTGGTATCAAGCCTATTACAGGCACTGATGCGATCACATTGAGAAGTCCGAAAATACCTGCAGCCAGCTTCGATAAATCAGATGGTGTTTCTACATTCGAGTTTGATGGTAAGAAACTGCTGATCCCTGCCGGTAGCGGATGGGCGACTTATAAAGATCTGGACCTGACAGCTGTGGATGGCATCAATATTATCTACTTTACACAGGAGCCATTGCAACACGGTTATATCGTAGAGATATTACTGGATAAAGCAGACGGTCAGAAACTCGGAGAAGCTACTATTGGCGTAGGTGCAAAAGGAATGGCGCAAAGCAATGCAATGGTATCTTTCCCTCCGGTGACAGATGCGAAGAAACATACGTTGTACGTGCGTATCAAAGCAGCTGATCCGGCCGAGAAAACTGGTCTGGGAATATTGACATTCCAGTTGATGAGTAAATAATATCACGAAGTGATTCAAATAAAAAAGCGGGGCGTCTCACATGAGACGCCCCGCTTTTTTATTTGAATATTTATTGTCTGAATTCAGACCTGGTATAGCGTGTAATGTTATACGTTATACTGGTATTCAATTAACCTTTCTTAAGTCGCTTGCCTGCATAAAAATAGTTGATCAGTAATACTATAATAAGCAGGAATAATCCAAAGAACTCACGTGTTTCTTCTATCCATGGTTTTGCAGCTTTCATAGTTCCTGCAATGTTCTCACCATGATGTTCAGTAGCCCAGTCTATTACACCATTCTTATCAAAGAAGAGGTAAGCGGCATACGCTAAGTAGATGAATATACCGAAGATATAAGCGCGCCTGAAGAATCGGCCACGTGCAGCGAGCAGGCAGCATCCTGCGCCAAAGAGGTAAATTGGTCCCCATATATAAGGATCCGGATCGTTGTATTGTAATCCTGCAAAGATGATGAACAAGATCCCCCAGATGATGTTGAATATTTTCATAGAAAAAAAATTATCAGCGATAGAACGAAGATACTTGATATATTATTGAAAATACATACCTTTGCATCCGAATTCCTTTATTTGTTCACTTCTAAAAACACAAGGAATCATGACAGAACGTATTCACATATCGCCCCTTTCGCCCGCTGCCTGATCCAGGCATTATTCCTTTTTTCATTTACCGGAAGCGAGTAAGCATTGATGAGCATTCATCATTTATGCAACTCATTACTATGCCTGTATAGACTGGATATTCTGCGCCTGCGGAAAGGGTATTACATGCCTTAATTGTCGTTCGATATTATTTGAACGATCCAAATCACTATACAATTTATTACGCACCTATATGGGCAGTATACGTATAAAAGAACTGAGTAAGATCGGTTACACCAATGACCGTGCAAGAAGTCTGGTCATTAATATTATTTCAAAACATTTTAAGCATCATACCAAAGAAGAGCTCATCACATTGTTGACAGGTATCAAAGAGAGACCTGAACAATATATTAATGATGAAGTAGTGGGTAAGATCGCAGCCACTTTTATAGAGAAAGAGGAAGTCACGCATCATAAAGAATTCACGTTACTGGAGCAAACAGGACGTTTAAAGATCTATGGAGGCAAGGAAATTGAGCATAGTGCAAAGAAGCAGATGGAAGTCGCTATGTCCTTGCCAGTAACGGTGCAGGGAGCACTGATGCCAGATGCGCATACGGGTTATGGTCTTCCTATTGGAGGAGTGCTGGCTACAGATAACGCCGTTATACCTTATGCGGTAGGTGTGGATATTGGCTGCCGTATGGCATTGTCCATCTTTGACGAAGGAGAGAGTTTTATCAAACGTTTCGGTTACCAGATGAAGGTGGCGTTGAAAGAGTGGACGCACTTCGGTATGGAAGGGGGGCTGGAAGTAGAACAGGAGCATCCGGTACTGGATGATCCCGCTTTTCAGGCTACGACATTGCTGAAGAAGTTACAGCAGAAAGCTGCCAGGCAGCTGGGAAGTTCCGGCAGTGGTAATCACTTCGTGGAGTTTGGTATGATCAGTCTGTCTGAAGACAATTCCCTGGGACTACCGGCGAAAGACTACGTAGCGTTGTTATCACATTCCGGCAGTCGTGGATTGGGTGCGAATGTCGCGATGCACTATACGAAGATAGCGATGGATACCTGCAAGCTGCCAAGAGAAGCGCAGCAACTGGCATGGCTGGACATGAACAGTGAAGCCGGACAGGAATACTGGCTCAGTATGCAGCTGGCAGGTGATTACGCAAAGGCCTGTCATGACCGTATCCATATTAATATGGCCAAGGCATTGGGGCTTGAGCGCCTGATCACAATTGAGAATCACCACAATTTTGCCTGGGAGGAAAAGCTGGCGGACGGTCGTAAGGTGATCGTGCATCGTAAGGGTGCCACGCCGGCTCATGAGAACGAGCCGGGCATTATTCCGGGCAGCATGACAACGGCAGCCTACCTGGTAACGGGAAAGGGAGTGGAGCAGTCTTTATTTTCTGCATCGCATGGAGCCGGCCGTATGATGAGCCGGAAGCGTGCAAGGGAAAGTATGACGGTATCAGCACTGAAGAAAATGCTGGCAGATGCCGGTGTTACACTGATCGGTGGTAGTGTAGAAGAAAATCCGCTTGCCTATAAAGATATAGAGAGCGTGATCACTGCACAGCAGGAACTGATCAATATTGAAGGGCGGTTTTTACCGCGGATCGTAAGAATGTATAAAGAGTAACAACATGAACAAGTTTATCATACAGGTAACTGCCGGAAGAGGCCCCGTGGAATGTACCCGGGTAGTCGCAAAGGTGGTGGAATTAATAATGAGATCTGCCCGGGGGCATGCATTGGATATTCAGTTGCTGGAAAGTAAAAAGGGAGATCTGAAAGGCACTTTATTATCAGCAGTATTATTACTAAAAGGAGAGGGAGCCACAATCGAGGCCTTTATAAAAGAGTGGAGGGGTACGGTGCAGTGGATTGCGCAAAGCCCTTACCGCAAGTTCCATAAACGTAAGAACTGGTTTGTGGGCGTAGAGGTATTTGATGTGAAAGCGCAGTTACAATGGAACATGAAGGATGTAAAGCTGGAGTCCTGCAGGGCTTCAGGGCCTGGTGGGCAGCATGTCAACAAAGTGGAGACGGCAGTACGGGGCACACATCTTCCTTCAGGCATCCAGGTACTGGCAATGGATAGCCGTTCTCAATTGCAGAACAAACAGCTTTGCCTGGAAAGGCTGGAAGCTAAGTTCATGTCGTGGCAGATGGAACAATTACTGGCGCGTCAGCAAGACCAGTGGCAGGAACATAATGAACTCGAAAGAGGAAGGGCAATAAAGGTGATCACAGAAAAACTGTGATCACCCCCCTTTTTTTTGAATATTATTTAAATGCTGATAGTAAATTATTAAAGACTGATTAAAATTTTGCCACTTGGCTTGCTTAAATTAAACGAATGTGTTACCTTGTCGGCCAGTTAACAATTGAAATTTTAGTGTGTGTTTAAATGTAACCAAGATCTAATCCTAGTTCCCTAAATTTTAATGTTAACACGTGTATGAGAAAACTAAACTGTAGGCTTTAAAAAACTTTGTGTACGCCATTCCCATTTTTTAACAATTGATGCCCGGAAATACTATTGCATTGATGCTGCGAACAGTATCAATATGGATTTTAGCCCGAGAGTAAGGAGTTATTATAGTGTCCCTCTAAGACCAGGATATTGATTTACCCGGTCAATTTTCGTGTCTGTACCTGCCAGTTGCGCAGTATGCAGACCGGAACAGGCTTTTTATTAACCAAAAAAACGTTTCACGTTATGAAGAGACATGTCTACCGCACCTTTGCGTGCTGCTGGCTGTTGTTGTTATTTGCCAGTGCCGCATTCGCCCAGACTAAATTTACCGGAAAGGTCACCGACCAGTCGTCCGGTAATCCTTTGCCAGGAGTAACAGTGGCAGTTAAGAATTCGTCCCATGGTACGGCTACAGACCCTGCCGGAAATTTTAGCATTACTGCTAAAAAAGGCGAGACCCTGGTATTTTCATTTATCGGTTACACGCAACAGGATGTGATATTGGGTGATGCCACAACTGTTAGTGTAGTTTTAAGTGAAAAAATAGGTTCACTCGATGAAGTAGTAGTAACGGGTTACGCTACGCAACGTAAAAAGGACCTGACAGGCGCTGTATCTGTTGTAAACGTAGACCAGATCAGCCGCCAGCCGACAGCGCAGGTAAGTAACCAGTTACAGGGACAGGTATCCGGTATTACCGTACTGGGATCTGGTCAGCCGGGTGAAGAGCCACAGGTACGTATCCGTGGTGTGAACACCTTCGGAAATAATACTCCCCTTTACGTTATTGATGGAGTACCTACCCAAAACATCGTTGACCTGAACCCGTATGACGTTGCATCTATGCAGGTACTGAAAGATGCAGGTTCTGCCTCTATCTACGGTGCGAGAGCAGCAAATGGTGTGATCATTGTTACAACCAAAAGAGGTAAGTCAGATGGTAAAGTAAGAGTTAGTTACGATGGTTACTATGGTACACAGCGTCCTAAAGGTGGTAATGTTTGGGATATTCTTACTCCACAGGAAATGGGTAATCTTAAATGGATGGCGCTGAAGAATACAGATCCGAATATCGTTTATGATGATCCTCTGTATGGTAACGGCGCTAACCCAAGACTGCCTGATTATATAGCTCCGGGTGGGCTGATGGAAGGAGATCCGTTAGTAGATCCTTCCAAATATTTTGTGAATCCTAATTACAAAAGCCCTTCTGACCTGGATAAGTTCTACCGTATTACGAAGGCAAATAAAGGAGGTACTGACTGGTTCCATGAGATATTCAAACCTGCAATGATCACCAGCCACAACGTATCTGTTAGTGGTGGTGGCGATCAGGGCGCTTATTATCTCTCCTTCTATTATTTCAACCAGGAAGGTACATTGAAGAATACTTACCTGAAACGTTATTCCATCCGCTCCAACAGCCATTTTAACGTAGGTAAACATGTACGTATAGGCGAAAATATCGAGTTCTCTGTAATTGACAACCCACAGATCGATCCGCTGACAGAAGGTAGTGCCATTGGTATGGCTTTCCGTGAGCAACCGATCATCCCTGTAAATGACATCAAAGGCAACTTTGCCGGTTCCTTCAGTACAAACAGCGTTCAGCTGGGTAATGCCCGTAACCCTGTTGCAATACAGGACCGTACCCGTTCAAACCGTGGTCTCGGTAACCGCCTGTTAGGTAGCGTATATGGAGAAGCTGACTTCCTGAAACATTTCACTTTCCGTACAACTTTTGGTGGTGAAATTTATTCTGCCTCTACTCATAACTTTACTTATCCGGAATATGAGAACGTAGAGAATAACAAAGTGAACTCCTTTACAGAAGGGTCCAGCAACGGACATAACTGGACATGGACTAACACCCTGAGTTATGCGCAGAACTTCAATAAAGTGCACGACATAAAAGTATTGGTAGGTACTGAAGCGTTTGACAACCGTGGTCGCACACTGACCGGTACTACACAGAACTATTTCATCTTCGATCCAAACTTCGCTAACCTCGGTACAGGTACTGGTACAATGACAAATGGCAGTGGTACTTTCACTGACGCCTTGTATTCTGTGTTTGGTCGTTTAGATTATAGCCTGTTAGACAAATATCTGCTCGGTGCTGTTATCCGTCGTGATGGTTCCAGCAGATTTGGTGAGAACTTCCGATATGGTGTTTTCCCTGCGGTGAGCGCAGGCTGGCGTATTTCACAGGAAGCTTTCCTGAAACAGGTAGCCTGGATCTCTGACTTAAAGATCAGGGGAGGTTATGGTGTAATGGGTAATCAACTGAACGTAGAAGCATCTAACGCATTTACTCAGTATGGTCTGAACAAAGGTTCTTCCTTTTATGATATCGGAGGTACATCAAATTCACTGGCTTCCGGTTTCTTCAAAACACATATCGGTAACCCGAATGCTAAATGGGAAAGCAATACCAACATGAACATTGGTATAGACGCGACACTGTTTAAAGGCAAACTGGAAGTAACTGCAGACTATTACAAGAAAAAAGTAAAGGACCTGCTGTACAAACCTGAGATCTCTGGTACTGCCGGTCGTACAGATCCTCCGACTGTGAACATAGCAGAAATGGAGAACCATGGTATAGACATCTCTCTCGGTATCAACGATATTCATCTTACGAAGGAACTTGTGCTGAAAGCGAATGCTACGCTGACCACTTATAAGAATAAGATCGTGAGCGTTTCTGCGGATGCACCTTACTTTGATCAGGAAGCCCGCCGTTTTAACGGTAACTTCATTATCCGTAATGCAGTTGGCCAACCGATCTCCAGTTTCTTTGGTTACAAGACCGACGGCTTCTGGGATAGTGCAGAAGAAATTGCTCAGGCAAATCAGGAGGCTCAGAAAGCAACAAACAATCCTGCTGCAATATATCAGACA
Source organism: uncultured Flavihumibacter sp. (assembly GCA_902168105.1). Taxonomy (GTDB): domain Bacteria; phylum Bacteroidota; class Bacteroidia; order Chitinophagales; family Chitinophagaceae; genus Chitinophaga. Next base: position 28,790 of record CABHOY010000084.1, on the reverse strand, counting down.
GAAATCGGAATGGGCCGTTTCCGTTATCAGGATACCAATAAAGATGGCATCATTACAGAAGCTGACCGTACTTTTTTGGGTAATCCGAACCCTGATTTCAGTTATGGTCTGAACCTGGAACTGGATTATAAGAATTTTGACTTTACTGTATTCTTCTACGGTGTACAGGGTAACGATATCTGGAATCAGGTACGTTGGTGGACAGACTTCTATCCATCTTTCGCAGGTGCTAAAAGTAAAACTGCGCTCTATGATTCCTGGAGGCCAGATAACCTGAACGCAAAGGCGCCAATCCAGGAGAACGTAGGTACCTTCAGTACTAACATCGTACCTAACTCTTTCCTGGTTGAGAATGGTTCTTACCTGCGAGCTAAGAACTTGATGTTAGGTTATACACTGCCTAAACCAATCCTGCAACGCATCGGTATTGAGAAATTCCGCATCTATGTACAGGCTGCTAACCTCTTCACCATCACGAAATATACTGGTATCGATCCGGAAATTACCGGTGGTACAACCAACTTCGGTATTGATGAAGGGGCTTATCCAAACCAGCGTCAGTTCCTGGTAGGTGTTAACGTGGGCTTCTGATTTTTTAGCTAACGTAAATGGTTATGTTAAAAGTAATTGGAGAATTTCAAAAATATTAAAAATGAAACGGACTTTAATAAGATCAAAATATATACTTGCTGCAGCAGTAGTTGCAGGAGGATTATTCTTTCACTCCTGTAGCAAAAGCTTCCTGGAACGTGCACCGCAAGGAACGCTGACAGGCGCGGACGTATCCACAAAAGATGGTATATCTGCTTTATTGATAGGCGCTTACGCTGCGCTGGATGGTCAGCAACAGGACGTAGCAGCCATCGGTACTGGTGGTCCATGGGAAGCTGCACCTAGTAACTGGATTTACGGTAGCGTAGCCGGTGGTGATGCACACAAAGGTAGTGATGCGACTGACCAGCCTCCTATCAGTCAGATCGCGACCGGACAGTTTGATGCGAGTAATGGTTTCTTCAATACAAAATGGAAAGTACTGTTTGACGGTGTGGTTCGCGTAAATGTTATTCTGTCTTTATTACCTGATGTAAAGGATATGAATGAAGATGAACTGACCCAAGTTGAAGCTGAATGCCGGTTCCTGCGTGGACATTATTATTTTGAACTGAAAAAGATGTTTGGTAAAGTGCCTTGGGTGGATGAAACTCAAATCGGCGATTACAAACAACCTAATAATGTAGATATCTGGCCTAATATCGAAGCAGACTTCCAGTTCGCTTACGAGAAGCTGCCTATTACACAGTCTCAGGTGGGCCGCGCCAATAAATGGGCTGCTGCAGCATACCTCGCGAAAACCTTTGTTTATGAGAAGAAATGGGCAGATGCTAAACCACTGTTTGATCTGATCACTACTCAGGGGGTAAATGCCAAAGGCACAAAGTATGCGTTAACAAACAGGTTTGAAGACAATTTTGACTCTGAGCAAAAAAATAACAGTGAGTCTGTATTTGCTATTCAGATGTCAGCTAACAACGGTACCGGTCAGATCTCCAATGGTAACCAGGGTGAGATGCTGAACTTCCCGTATAACAGCCCATTCGGTTGCTGCGGATTCTATCAGCCTACACAGGAGCTGGTGAACGCTTACCGTACAGATGTGAATGGTCTTCCTTACCTGGATGATTACAATGCCCATGCTGTAAAAAGTGACATGAAGATCCTTTCTGCTTCTCCATTCACACCGGACGACGGTAACCTGGATCCACGTCTGGACTGGACAGTTGGACGTCGTGGTATTCCCTATCTGGATTGGGGTAATCATCCCGGCCGTGACTGGGTACGTGATCAGAACTATGCCGGTCCTTACGCACCTAAAAAGAATGTTTACTGGCAGTATAATCAGGATAAATACAAAGATGCTAACTCCTGGGCGCCAGGATCTGCGATCAATATTGTGTTGATCCGTTATGCAGATATATTGCTTTTAGCAGCAGAAACAGAAGCTGAATCGGGTAACCTGGATGCAGCTCAGAATTACGTTAACTTGGTACGTACCAGAGCCGCAAACCCAGCTACTATCGTATATAAATATCTGAACGATGCTACTCCAATGGCTGGTTTCTCTACCACACCTGCGGCAAAATACGTAGTGGCTAATTACCCTGCAGGTGCGTTTACCGGAATGGGAAAAGACAATGCGTTAAAGGCTATCCGCTTTGAACGTAGACTGGAACTGGCTATGGAAGGTCATCGTTTCTTTGATGTTGTTCGTTGGGGAACTGCACCAACTGAACTGACCAGATTCTTCTCTTATGAGTCTGCGATCACTACTGACCTAAATGGTGGTAAGTTCGTTACCGGCCGTAACGAACATTATCCTGTTCCTCAGCGTCAGATTGACCTGAGCTTCAAAGGCGGTACAAAGACGCTTGAACAGAATGAAGGGTACTAAAAATATTGTTATTTTTATCGAAGAGAAAAATGGAAGGGCCCTGGTAACGGGGCCTTTCTTTTTTAATATTTCTACCATTGCATAATCTGCTTAGACTTGAAAACACTACTCCCTTTCATTCTCATTATTGTATCCGCCACCATTTACACTTCCTGCACACTAAGCAAGCAGGAGAAAGGTAAACTCCTTACTGAAAAATATTGCGGCAGTTGTCATTTGCCTGTAGCGCCGGCTATGCTGGACAAAATAACCTGGACAAAACATGTGCTGCCTGCAATGGCGCCTAAACTGGGAATAGGTGTGTGGCAGGAAAACCAATACTTTGCCAAGCCCGTTAATGGGGCTAACAATGTAAGTATTGAAGACTGGAAAAATATTGTTGCATATTATAAGGAGCTGTCGCCCGATACACTGTCACCTGCGAAAGCACCTCAACCATTAAGAGAAGACCTGCAGCTTTTCGAGTTGTTACAACCAACTGCAGATAGTCAGCTGCAGACCGCTATGACTACAATGGTATCTGTTAATCCCTTCACTGGTGATATTTATTCTTCGACGGAGGCCGGTGCTACACTGTATAAATGGGACAGGCAGTTAAAGGCTTCGCCGGCCATAAAGCTGCAATCAACAGCAGTAAACATGAGCTGGCGTGCTGCAGATACAGCCTCACTGACCTGTATTGGTAATATGCGGGCTGTGGACGTGCCGACAGGTGTACTATGGGAAGTGCATCCGGCAGCAGAAGAATCCCGCCAGGTGAAAACGATCGGGATGGGATTGCCCCGTCCTGTGCAGAGTATACCGTCAGATTTCAACAAAGACGGTAGGACAGATTATCTGGTATGCGGCTTTGGACATAATTACGGAGGATTGTACGTGTTGCAGCAAACGGCAGACGAAGAATATACCAGGCAGCCTGTGTGGGAAGTGCCCGGAGCTATCCATGCAGTGGTGGATGATTTTGATAAGGATGGCTGGCCGGATGTAATGGCATTATTCGCTTATGGTGATGAGGGGATCTGGTTGTTCACGAATGACCATAAAGGCGGATTCAAACAACAACCGTTACTACGTTTCCCGCCAGTGCAAGGCTCCACCGGTTTTCAGGTGGTGGACATGAATAAAGACGGACTGCCCGACATCTTATATACGGCTGGCGATAACGGGGATTATTCCATGGAACTGAAGCCCTTTCATGGTGTATATCTTTACATAAATAAAGGAGATTTCAGTTTTGAACAAGCCTGGTTTTACCCGGTGAATGGTTGCACAAAAGCCATCGCGGCAGATTTCGACCTTGATGGAGACCTGGATATTGCGAGTATCGCGTTTTTTGCTGACCTGAAGGGTCATCCGGAGGAGAAGTTCATTCTATTCAAACAGGAAGGGCCTATAAAATTTATGCCGCATGTGACGCCGGCATTGAGTGGAGCAGGCAGATGGATCTGTATGGATGCAGGTGATTACGACAGGGATGGCGACCCCGATATTGTGCTTGGAAACTACTCAAAAGGGTTCATTATTCAGGATGATTTTAAGCCCGGTTGGAATCTTAACACTCCGTTGATTTTGCTCAGAAATGTATCAAAATGAGCGAATTACACTTGCTCAGTTTAAAAATAGTAATTGCTGGAATAGTTTTTTGAACATTCGATTGCAGTTGTAACAAATAAATTATTATATTGCATTAACAATGTCAGGCAAAAATCTAAATCTATGCTGCTTAAACTTCTCAGTTTAGCACTTGTGTAGCGTTTCTTTTTCCCTGTAAATAGTACGAATTTATAAGACAATAGTCTGCCGCAGTATTATTGTTTTTCAAGATACTCCTGATTGAACTGATCAGGTTTTAGAATGGCGGAAGGAGAGGCACACCGTGCCTCTCTTTTATTTACAGCACCACCCATCATAGTTTTCTCTTTTTTTTAATGCTTATTCTGCTAACTTTAACCCGGATAAATTAGCCGGAGTGATGGAACATGCCTACTATTACGACAGGAATAAATTCGAAGGATCATTATACCACATCATTGAGCAAAACAGTACAGAACAGGCACTCAATTGGTTACAGCAACAGAAGGAAAAATTGGGAGAGCCGGTAAGTGTGCAACGCTTCAATCTTACTTTTACTGCTATACCAAGGTTCATGGGGAAACAGGCCGTGCAGCCGGCTGCACCGTTTATTGAATTGTCGGCCGGCGATCGCTTTTTCATACAGGGAGCAACGTTAGACAAACTGGTGAGGATCTGGTGGTTGTTGCAATTGCCTGCGGCCGATAAAGATATTTATATAAACGTAATCGAAGGGCTGTTTGATGCCGCCGATATGAACGAACAGGCCGCGTTATATGCTGCTTTGCCTTTGCTGGCCTGGCCGCAGGCATGGATCTTCCGTACTACCGAAGGTATCCGCTCCAACATAGGGCCTGTGCAGGAAGCAGTGATGTTATATAACATATATCCTGCACGTAACCTGGAAGAACCTGCCTGGAATCAACTGGTGATGAAGGCGTTCTTTACAGACAAGCCTATTCATCTTATCATTGGCCTGGACGAACGGGCTAATCAGAAACTGGCGGCTACGCTCACGGACTATGCACACGAGCGCTGGGCTGCCGGCCGGAAGGTACATCCTATGTTATGGAGGTTGGTGGGGCCATTTATTAATGCTGACAATTTCCCGGATATACAACGTATATGGCATTCTGAACTGAATGTCGAGAAAGAGGCCGCCGGACTTGCCTGTGCCTCAAGTACATATGCTCCCGCACAATCATTACTGGAGCAGTCCGCCACACTTAGAGAAGAAATCGCCGGCCATCGTCTGACATGGGATACAATTGCCGCACGAATAGCATAAACGTGTATCACACCTTCAGTGTATATAATCTTAACTTGCACGGCGGAATCTCAGCCGGCTGAAGCAGGTTGTTCATTTACAGGTCTCAATTAAACCGAATAAGACATGTGTAGCAGTTATGAGTTAACAGGTAAAGAATTTCAACCTATCACCACGCCATCCTCTTATATGGAACGTATAAAGGGCATGCGTTTCTTTGATCCTCATGTACATATGACGTCCCGTACAACGGATGATTATCAGGCAATGGTGGATGCAGGAATAGTGGCGATCATTGAACCGGCTTTCTGGTTGGGACAACCACGCACAGGAGTCGATACATTCCGGGATTATTTTAACAGCCTGATAGGCTGGGAAAGGTTCCGTTCCTCTCAATTTGGTATTAAGCATTATTGCACTATTGGACTTAACTCAAAGGAAGCCAATAATGAAAAGCTGGCAGAGGCGGTGATGGAAATACTGCCGTCATTTATTTACAAAGAGGGCGTAGTAGGCGTAGGAGAGATCGGCTTTGACGATCAGACGGCGGCAGAGGAGAAATACTACCGTGCACAGCTTGAACTCGCTAAAGAAGCAGGGCTACCTGTTCAGATACATACCCCACACCGGGACAAGAAAAAAGGGACGCAGCGCAGCATGGACATTGCGCTGGAACATGGTCTGGAGCCAAATATGATCATTGTGGACCATAACAATGAAGAAACAGTCAAAGAAGTACTTGATCGCGGTTTCTGGGCGGCATTCACGATCTATCCGTTTACTAAAATGGGTAATGAACGCATGGTCGAAATCGTAAAACAGTATGGTAGTGAGCGCATAATGGTGAATTCAGCGGCCGACTGGGGCATAAGTGACCCCCTCGCTGTACCGAAAACTGCGGCGCTCATGCACGAAAGTGGTATTGACTTGAATGACATTCATTTGGTAACTTACCGCAATGCTATAACTGCTTTCGCTCAAAGTGGTCAGATGGACGAAACTGATTTTGACACGGTCAAAGACGTGGATCAAAGTCTGAAATTTAATGGAAGTACCGTACTGCGCGGTGGCCAACAGCCAAGAATAGATAAACAATCTAATATTATTAGATAAACAATTACAAGTCTGTACTACGGGTGCCGGTTACTATGTAGTGAACTGCAGAACATTGGTGTATGTCACGCATGTTCGGCCATTCGTTTTGCCTACTTGGAGAAAACCCGAGCCCGGTGAATTATATTATAAGCAAGTTGTTAGGATATTTACGTTTAATGCGGCCCGCCAACATAGTCACATCTGTGGCAGATATATTGGCGGGGGTTGCTATTTCCGGCTTTCTGGGTTCTGAGGTGTCAAGTTACCTGGACCATCTGTTGCCTGTGGTATGTATGTGCCTGGCGACTATCGGTTTATACGGAGGCGGAGTGGTATTTAATGATGTCATGGACGCAGAACTGGATAAAAAGGAACGGCCTGAACGCCCTATTCCAAGTGGCGTTATCTCTCTTACTGAAGCCATCGTACTGGGAAGTTACCTGCTGCTGGTAGGAGTGCTGGCAGCCTTTACTGTAGGGCGTATTACCGGTTATTTTGCCTTGGGCATCGCTATTAGCGCCCTGGTATATGATAAATGGGGAAAACATCGCTCCTGGGGGCCTGTAAACATGGGACTGTGCCGTGGGCTGAACCTATTGATGGGGATCAGTATGGTAGCGCCTGCCTTAAATAAGTATTGGTGGCTGGGGCTGATCCCGGTACTGTACATTGCGGCAGTGACTGCTATCAGCAGAGGGGAAGTGCATGGTGGAAACAAACGGATATTACGTATCTCCGCGTTTTGTTATGCGCTGGTATACGCAACCATATTAGTTTTAGCGGCTGTGAACGGGCATATTATGATAGCCCTGCCGTTTGTCATTTTGTTTGTTTTCATGATCAATCTGCCTTTATTCCGGGCTATGAAAGACCCTTCAGGGCCAAACATAGGAAAGGCCGTAAAAGGTGGGATTATTGCCCTGATCGCCATGAATGCCGCATGGGTAGCTGCTTTTTCGACCTTGCCGCATGCCCTACTGGTGCTGATCTTGTTGCCTTTCTCATTACTGATGGCCCGGGCGTTTGCAGTGACCTGATCCTTTGCCCGCTCATCCTTCGTAATTCGTCATAGCAATTAAATTTTTGTACTTTAACAGCCTGTTTTGACGATTAATTAAACGAAACACCAGAGCGATTATCCATGCAGAGTATTCAACAGACTTTTAGTGTAGATTATTCTTTTAAGGTCTTTTTTACCCAGTACCTCTTCAATCCATCTAATCCGGAATTCCGGAATTATCTGGCATCCCAGACGACACAAGGGCTTACCAAAAAGCTGCTGTTTATTTTAGATGATGGTGTAGCTAAGACCCATCCGGCGCTTACTACAGAAATAGCAGCTTATTTACAACAGATAGAAGGTTTTAAGATAGCAGGAGATGTGATCCTTGTACCCGGTGGCGAAGCCTGCAAAAATGACGAAGAACTTTTTTATCGTCTGATAGACCATATAGATGCTCAGGGTATCGACCGGCATTCTTTTGTGGTAGCTATCGGCGGTGGTGCCGTACTTGACCTGGTAGGGATGGTGGCCGCTGTATCGCATAGAGGCGTTCGCCATATCCGTATACCGACCACTGTATTATCACAGAATGATTCAGGTGTGGGAGTGAAAAACGGGATCAATTACAAAGGGAAGAAAAACTTCCTCGGTACGTTTGCTCCGCCTGCTGCAGTTTTTAATGATGCAGCGTTCCTGACCACATTACCGGGAAAGGACTGGCGTTCTGGTATATCAGAGGCTGTAAAAGTGGCGTTAATTAAAGACGCTTCCTTCTTTGAATGGCTGGAAGCAAATGCATCGGCGCTGGTGGATAATGATCTGCCTGTAATGCAGGAACTGGTATACAGATGTGCTGCATTGCATATGGCGCATATCGGTGGAAGCGGCGACCCGTTCGAAAGCGGATCTTCGCGTCCGCTGGACTTCGGCCACTGGAGCGCACATAAGCTGGAGCAGCTGACAGACTTTGAATTACGTCACGGGGAAGCCGTAGCAATAGGTATTGCTGTTGATAGCGTATATTCTTCCTTGTTGGGGTGGATTGACGAAAACGCTGCTGAAAGAATTGTCCGTTTGTTGGTGAAACTGCAACTGCCAGTCTTTCATCCGCTGCTGGAAATGCAGAACGGCGTTTCATCGCCCGTTGTTAAAGGCTTACAGGAGTTCAGGGAACACCTGGGCGGACGCCTTACCATCTGTCTGCTAAAGGCAATAGGCCTCGGCGCAGAAGTGCACGTAATAGACGAAGTGTTACTGAATAAAGCTGTGGAGCATATAAAAGTGAACTATGCAAGTAACTGACCATTCTCATTTAACCTATTGTACGAATATTCACCCAGGTGAAAACTGGAGTGCGCACTTTCAGCAGCTCAAACAGTTTATTCCGGCAGTAAAACGGGAAGTATCTCCGGACAAACCTTTTGGTATCGGATTACGCTTATCGAACACCGCCAGCCTGGAATTGAGCAAAGAAGGCGCGCTGACTGAATTTAAACAGTGGCTGCAGGAAGTAGACTGTTACGTCTTTACGATGAATGGATTCCCCTATGGCGGGTTCCATCATACAGTAGTGAAAGACCAGGTACATACGCCCGATTGGACGACGGCTGACAGGGTTTTTTACACCATCCGCCTGTTCCGCCTGTTGGCAGCTTTGCTGCCGGAAGGTATGGAGGGAGGTATCTCTACTTCACCACTCACCTATAAACTGTGGCATGTACGTTGTGAAGCAGAACGGGATGCGATCATGGAAACCACTACCCTCAAAGTATTGCAGGTGGTAGAACAACTGGTAAGGACCCGGCGTGGCGGTGGCCCGCTGATGCACCTGGACGTTGAACCGGAGCCGGATGGGTTAATGGAGAATTCACAGGAATATATTCACTGGTACCTGAATTATCTGCTGCCGTATGGCGTGCCTTATCTGCAGGATAAATTCGGTATGAGTGAAGAGGAGGCAACAGCCAGTATAAAATCGCATGTGCAACTGTGTTATGATGTTTGCCATTTTGCACTGGTATATGAATCAGCAGAAAGTGTTTTGAAGAAACTGGACGAGCATGGATTGAAAGTAGGCAAGATACAGATCAGCGCAGCGGTAAAAGCGCTGCTGCCTTCGGATATGACTGCCAGAAAACCATTGATCGACGCCTTCCGGGAATTTAATGAAACGACCTATCTTCATCAGGTAGTAGCACGCAAGGCAGACGGTTATGTGCATTATCCCGACCTTCCGCAGGCTTTGGAAGACGCTGCCAATCCGGCGGTAGAAGAATGGCGCTCTCACTTTCATGTGCCGGTATTTATCGATAGTTACGGGGTGTTGTCATCTACCCGTTCCGACATAGAAAAAGTATTACAATTACAACGGAAACAACCATTTACACAACACATGGAAGTCGAGACTTATACCTGGGATGTATTACCGGCTGATCTGAAACTACCCATGGACAGATCCATTTCGAGGGAGCTGAACTGGGTATTGCAACAGTTGAGCTGAATAATTTCTGAGACCTAGTTTTGACCCACATATCCTAACGGCGCCACAATCATGAAAAAGACAGTAGTAATTGATGTAGTAGGGCTCTCTTCTTCCCTCATAGGTGCGCACACACCTTTCCTGCAGGCATATGCCAAGCGGCAGCATTTGTCAACTATAAAGCCAATGGTGCCAGCTGTGACCACAGCCGTACAGAGCACCTATGTTACAGGCCAATGGCCGGCGGAACATGGTATTGTCGGCAATGGCTGGTACGACAGACAAGACAGTGAAATTAAATTCTGGAAGCAATCAAACAAGCTGGTAGAAGCTCCTAAAATATGGGATAAAGCCAGACGTCTTGACCCTTCCTTTACCGTCTCGAAAATGTTCTGGTGGTATAATATGTATTCCACCGCCGACTATTCAGTCACTCCCCGTCCGCAATACCTGGCCGATGGCAGAAAGGCCCCGGACTGCTATTCTCATCCGGCCGACCTGCGCGACCATCTGCAGAAGGAACTGGGTACATTCCCGCTGTTCCAGTTCTGGGGACCAGGAGCTAATATCAAATCAACACAATGGATCGCTGATGCATCCATGCTTACAGATAACTTATACGATCCGACATTAACACTTATCTACCTGCCTCACCTGGATTACTGTCTGCAGAAATTCGGACAGGACTTCACGCGTATCAGTAAAGAATTGGGTGAAGTCGATGCGGTATGTAAGCAGTTGGTTGAGTTTTATGAGAAGAAAGGTTGTGAAGTGATCATTTTATCTGAATACGGTATTACCAATGTCAATAATCCTATTCATCTGAACCGTCGTTTCCGCGAGGAAGGGCTGTTACAGATCAGGGAGGAGAGAGGTACGGAACTGCTGGACCCGGGTGCTTCAAAAGCATTCGTAGTAGCAGATCATCAGATAGCACATGTATATGTGAATGATCCTTCTGTTTATAAAAAAGTGCGCGGCATTGTAGAGAATACACCGGGCGTTGAACTGGTACTTGACAGGGCCGGAAAACGGGAGCATCAAATGCACCACTCCCGTAGCGGAGAACTGGTGCTCGTAGCTGACGCCAATAGCTGGTTCACTTACTATTACTGGCAGGACGACGCCAGAGCGCCTGACTTTGCGCGCCTGGTAGACATCCACAAGAAACCTGGATACGATCCGGTAGAAATGTTCATGAACCCCGCTGATCCCCTGATCAAATTGAAAGCAGGGTTCAAGTTGCTGAAGAAAAAACTGGGCTTCCGGTATCTCATGAATGTGATACCCCTGGATGCGACCCTCATAAAAGGCTCTCACGGGCGTATTTCTGAGGATCCGGCCAATCATCCTGTACTGATATCAGGCAGTGTGCCTGCCGGGCAGCAACTGGCCGCTACGGACGTTTACGGGGTGATCTGGAATGCACTGACGAAATAACCACCTGAAAATCCGGGATCGGCAATTAAAAGATTTCACTTAAGATGCCGGTCCCGGATTATCCGTTTCCTCCGTATATATACCAAAACACTACCCCATGAAACAACTCTTCCTGCTCTTAAGCATGCTCTTGCATGTACTCGTATCGTCAGCACAGGAGAACTCCTTCCTTTATCAACACAACGAAGAACGGATCAACTCGACTAAAACCGCCATGCTGGTACTTGGAGGCTGGGGAGTGGCGAACATGGCTACAGGCCTTATCGGCAACAGCACAGCCGGTGGAGAAGCGAAGTACTTTCACCAGATGAACGCTGTATGGGGAGCCGTAAACCTGGGGATCGCGGCTGCCAGTTATTTTGGTAACAGGAAGTTGGATCCGGGTAAATACAACTGGCAGGGAAGCGTACAGGAACAACACAAAATAGAAAAGATCTTCCTGATCAATGGTGCTCTGGACCTGGCTTATATGGCAGGCGGATTGTACCTGCGGGAACATGGAAAGGGAAAACTTATCGGAACGGGGCATGACCGTTGGAAGGGATACGGCAATTCATTTATTATGCAGGGAGCTTTCCTGTTGTTATTTGACGGAATTAATTTTACACTGCATCATTCGCATGGCAGGAAACTATTTCAACGGTTTGATGAACTGCAACTGAGTGTTGCGCCAGGTGGCATAGGCATGGTCTATAGTTGGTGATATTCCCCCATATCTTCTCTTTTTACCTTATTACAGTGAACTTATTCAAATCATAGATTTAGTAGGCTGGATAGATTATACACGGGTGTAAACCGCTACTGTCGAAATTATTACCTAAGGTTATCCGCGATAACTTTTAGTAATAGTGACACCCTGTCCGGAATTTTGTTGAACCCGTACCAGTACTGTAGTTTTGGGTTGTCCTTCCAATTAAAGCATCGATGTTAAACTGAAGAGGATACCTGTAATTCACGCTTACCAACCATTAATAAAGCAGCATTGGCTTAGCACCAGGCCTGTTTGCTGAAGGAAGTTTTATGATCACATTATTGCAACAGACCGATTATCTGGTCGTTTTAGTTATTGGCGTTATTGTAGGCTATCTGTCTGGTTTACTGGGCAAAGGAGGTAGCGCAGTCAGTACGCCGGCACTGCAGATCTTTGCAGGTGTAAACCCCTTCTTTGCGCTGGCATCTCCGTTGCCGGCAGCTATTACCAGTACCATTTCAGCAACGACCGTTTACAGCAAGCAGAAACTATTCAACAGGCAGGTTATCATTACCGGCGCCTTGTTTGGAGTACCGGCTACGCTGGCGGGGGCATGGTTTAGTAAGTTCCTGCCGGGAGAAACATTGATGATCCTGACAGCATTATTCATTGTGTCAATAGGGGGCTCTTTGTTGTACTCTTTTTTGCGGAAGAAAGGAGGTGATGAGGAAGTGCCTTGCACGGCAGCATCAGTACAGAGCAATCATACGATGATCGTTATGGCTTCTCTGGGTATTGGCTTGTTGTCCGGACTACTGGCAAATGCAGGCGGGGTATTGTTCAGTTCTTTTTTCATTAAAAAACTGCACATGCCTATCAAACAGGCGCTGGCTTGTTCTATTGTATTATCAGCATTGTTATCGATACCGGGAGCGTTGGCACATTGGTGGCTGGGGCATATTGACTGGACTATTGCCTTGTTGTTGTCACTGACCGCGATCCCTTCATCTTATCTGGGCGCTAAAACAGCTGTGAAAATGAAATCTCCTTTGCTGGAGAAATTGTTTGCCTGCACTCTCATCATATTTGGGGTATATGATATCATTTATACACTCTGGAAGTAAACTACAAGGGGACACGGGGACACGCTAGATGTAGTGAAACATAAATGGCTCGCAATGCGAGCCATTCCTTTTAATATTATAGACGCTGCCAGGCGCTATACGCAGATACTCCCTGTGTGTCAATAGCACCAATGCATTACTGCGTTTATACTCTTTCTTTTTGGATTTTCGCCCGTTCTTCCGGAGGTAATGTACTTACCACAAGATCATACGCATTTTGAAGGAGCGACTGCAATTCAGATACCGGTAACGTATCCAGTGATCTGATCTGTACCCAGTGGTAACGCGCCAGGTATGGTGCAGGGACTATGCCTGGTTGCGAAATAAGACGGTGAAAATCTTCCTGTCGGCATTTTAACGAAACCTGGTGAGGAGGCGTTTTACAAACCATGCAGAATAGCTTTTCTCCTACGGAGAAGCGCAGATCTTCGTCCCATTTTTCTTCCTGTGTTACGGCAGGAAATGCAAGACAGTAATTAAGGGTCATGTCAAACATAATACTGGCAGCTTAAAAGTTAAAAAAATCTTAGAGTGGAAAATATAAAAGCAATCAAAAATTTGAAACAACAAGTAATGGTAAAAGGTCGTTGATTGTCTTCTTACTCCAGCTTTTGCCAGACATGCAGGTCTGTTCCGGATATGTTGTTTTCTGTTGTGTATAACTGATATGGCAACTAACCTAAACCCTCGAGGTTACCTGACGTTATTCCTACTATAAATTTAAGTATCTTTTCGCAAAGCCAGATGTATATTTTTTGTTAACAACTGATACCGACAACTCTATAAACAGGTAGTCCACAGACGATGATCACCGGATTTATTATAGTTTAAAAAAACAAAATAAGTTAGTGATTATCATCTATGGACTACTACCCATTATGGATGAGTTATTTAAACCGCCGGGCCATCTTTTCCTCCAGCACGCTCAACGGCACACAGCCATCTTTTAACAATTCATCATGGAAATTTTTAATACTGAATCCAGGAGATTGGCTGTATTTATTCCTTAGTTCACGGATCTTGAGTTCACCGATCTTATAAGAGAGGGCCTGGCCTGGTATCGCCATATAGCGTTCTATCTCGGCGACAGCTTCCGGTTCACTGACTGGTTCATTATCCATCATATATTTTATGGCCTGTTCCCTGGTCCATCCTTTAGCATGCATCCCTACATCCACTACAAGACGGATGGCACGGTGGATCTCGTCCGACAGGTGACCGAAGTAACTGTAGGGATTGGTATACAGCCCCAGGTCGCTACCCAGACTTTCACAGTAAAGGGCATATCCCTCTCCATAGGAGCCTATCCAGTTAAAGCGGCGGAACTTCGGAAGGGAGTCATTTTCCTGCTGGATGGAGATCTGGAAGTGGTGACCAGGAATGGCTTCATGCAGGAAGAGGCATTCCATCCCTGTGTAGTTGAATGTCGCTGCATTCAGGATCGGTACATAGAAAACACCCGGACGGGAACCATCGGAACTACCTTGCATATATTCGGCGCTTGCGGAGGCTGCACGGAAGGCTTCTGTCTGGCGTACCTCGAATTTTGTCCTGGGCAGGTGACCGTACAACTGGTTTACGGCCGGCATGATCTTCTGTTCAATAGCCCTGAAAGAATCCAGCACCTGAGAAGGCGTTGTGAATATTTTAAACTGTTTATCGGTGCGAATGAAGTTAAAGAAAGCAGGCAGGTCGCCGGTAAAGCCGGTGCTGTTCTTTACGGAGTCCATCTCCCTTCTGATGCGGGCCACTTCTTTTTCACCGGTAGTGAATATTTCATCCGGCGTCAGGCTGGTGGTAGTCCAGAATTTGATGAGGTAAGTGTACCACTCTTTCCCCTGGGGCAGGCCATCAATGCCGGTGCTTGTTCGCGTCCTGGGAACGTATTCCTTCGTTATGAACTCATGCAATTTTGCATAGGAGGGAAGTACATACTGCTCAATAGCGGCGTTATAGGCGGTGCGCAGATCTTGTTTGCCTGTGCTATCGAGATCAGCCGGAAGTAGCCTTAACGGTGTATAAAACACGTTGTTACTATCCTTCTTCGCCAGGTCGGCAAGTTGTGGGACTACTTTTAATGCCAGCGCTTTCGGTAATACATACCCAAGAGACATACCGCGGCGCATGTTAGCAATAGCTGTATCGCTCCATTCTGCAAAGCTTTTCATTCTCAGAATGAACTTTTCGTAGTCTGCTTTGTTCTTAAACGGCTGGGCGCTTGTACCCGAACCAAATTGGGGGAGTGTGAGGGTAAGTCCCCAGAACTGCTGAATAGGCATCAGGTTGTCCGGAAAGCGGAGACCTTCCTTACCTACGGATATTTCCCTTTGCAACATGGAATAGCTAATCAGGTCATTATCATTTAGTACTGCAGTATCAATTCCCTGCAAGGCCTCCTGATAGCGGTTATAAAAGCTGTCCAGTTTTAAACGGAAACGATCGCTGATGTCGATCTGGAGCGAACCGTCATACTGATGTTCCCCATTCATGGTAGCTTCCATGGGAAAGAGCTCCATTCTTTCATCATAGTAATGCTGAACAAGGTGGTGCAGAGAATCCAGGGCATTGTTTTCCGCCTGTTTATGCGGTCCCGAGCAGGATGCTGAAAAGAGCGTCACTGCCAGCAAAAGGGCGTAGTTTGTCTTGGGCATGTGTTGCGATTAGATGATGGTAAAGTATATATTCCTGATATTAATAGCTTTTCGGGAAGAATAAACATAAAAAAAACACTCCGAAGAATCGGAATGTTTTATATAGAACAGTGAACAATGAAAACTCTTTCATCAGTTGATAAGCCATTATTATAGTTTTATAATAAAGGCAAGTAATTGATTCCGTGATACTTTGTTGCATAAACCAGAACAATACGGAGCTTACTTCTATCAACCCGCCTGACCGGATAGACCAGCAGGCGAATGCAAAATTAGCTTAATTAACAAACAGAACTTGTTAACCTATCTTAAATTTTTGATTTTTATGCTGCGGAATGACACTGTATTGCCGTGGTCTTGCAATAAAATGTGTCCTTCGGGCCACAATCCAAAGTTATTCCAATTTTTGTATTTACTGATCGCTACCAGGTCTTTAAATTCTTTGGAACCCCTTTCGTACTCGACCATTTTGAAACCATTTAACCAATGTTCAACATGGTTGTTGGGATATACAATTATACGCCCTTTATTCCATTCTCCAATTTTCTTTATTGCGGCCTTATTCAGATCAGTATTTTTCCGGGGAATCAGATCATACAAGGAAGACAGGGTCCTGTTACCATCGCGGCCCAGTTTTGCATCCGGGTGACGCTCATCGTCCAGTACCTGGAATTCCAAACCTATGGCTGATTTACCTTTTGTGTCGTAGTCTTCTTTTACATCATATTTCACACCGCTGTTAGCACCTTCAGTAAGCTTGAAATCAAATTCCAGCTCAAAAGCACCATATTCTTTAGTGGTTATGATGTCGCCGCCAGAACCCATTTCGTCACCGTTAGACTGATGGATGGACAGTTCGCCGTTCTCCATGCTCCAGCCGGTGGTCGGAAATTTGTCCTGGTTTACCCTGCGCCAGCCATTGCCGGTTTTACCATCCCAGAGTAACTCGAAGCCGTTCTTTTTTTCCTGGGCAGATACGTTGTTAACAAGATCGTTTACAACATATATATCATCGTATGAGGAATATTGAGAAGGAGCCGGATTTTCCATGATGCGGATATTGCGCCAGTGGATCTGTTTTCCTTTATCGTCTTCTTTATAGATCTGGTGTACCTGTAAAGCGATAAACCCTTTCAGGGTCATCTCATCGATCAGGTGAGCAGTGGGAACACCGTTAACCCAGGTACGGATCTCCGGACCACGGCATTCTATACGGTATTTATTCCAGCCCTCTTTTTTAAATGCAGTCTTACCTTTAGGGTTCAACTCCAGCGGATACAACCATCCACGGCGGGCTTCATCATAAATGCCACCGCTCCATGCACGGTCGCTCGGGTCCACTTCCATCTGATACCCATGCACACGGCCATTGTTGAATTCAGGTTTACTTTCACTGCGGAACTGTATGCCGTAATTCATAGGAGCATCCAGCTTCAGTTCAAGTTCAAGAATAAAATCGCCGTATTGTTTTTCTGTAGCAAGGAAGGAGTTCGGGCTACCGGCCACAGATGTGCCATTGATCATCCCGTTTTTCGCATCATAAATTGCTGTCCCGTTTACTTCTTTCCATCCATCCAACGTTTTGCCATTGAACAGGTTTTGCCATTCTGCTTTTTTCTGCTGGGCAACAGCGAAGCTGCTTATAAGTATGGCACTGCATACTAATAACGTGTTTTTCATAACCATGACCTAAAGTACTCTTAAAAGTAAATAATGATAACTATTTATTCAACCGATTGCACAAATTTTATGATAAGCGGTATTATTTCGGGTTGATTTTATGCAATCGTTTGCAATTTATGACTAATCTACTTAACTTGTACTACCCCATCCTCTGAAAAATGTTTAAGAAAAACCTGATGAAAAAAATAAACTGTTGATTTTCAGGGAGGTGTATTGTGATACAAATTAAAATTCTACGTATGAAGAACACGTTATCGAAGGCGAGCGCGCTATTGCTATGCCTGCTCCTCTATGGGACATTTTTGAGCGCCCAATCCATTCCAATTAAAGGTAAAGTGACCGGACCGGACGGCAGCCCTATTATCGGTGCTTCTGTTTCCGTGAAGGGGCAAAAAACCGGAACTGTGACCGATGTTTCCGGCCTCTATAAATTGAACGCCCCAAAAAATGCTGTACTGACAATCTCATTTATCGGCTACTTGCAACAGGAAGTTCCTGTGAACGGCCGGACAGACATTGAAGTGAAACTGGCAGAAGACCAGAAGAAGCTGGACGAAGTAGTAGTTGTTGGTTACGGCCAGCAAAGGAAAAAAGATATAACAGGTGCTATATCTTCTATTAACAGTAAAACGATCATGGAAGTTCCTGTAACTAATGCGCAGCAGGCGCTCCAGGGTAGGACACCGGGTATTGACGTGTTAAATAACAGTAACAAACCTGGCGATGAGCCCCGTGTTAGGGTAAGAGGAACCCGTTCCTTATCCGCAGGTAATGACCCTCTTTATGTCGTAGATGGAATTCCATTTGCCGGTAATCTTAACGACATCAATCCACAGGATATCTCTTCTATGGACGTGTTGAAAGATGCTTCCGCTACTGCTATTTATGGTTCCCGTGGTGCGAACGGTGTAGTCCTCGTAAGCACCCGTAAAGGAAAAAATGGTAAGCCCCAGGTGACCTATAGCGGCATGTACGGTATTGTTAACACGCTTGGCAAGACTGACATGATGGATAGTCAGCAATACCTTGCGATGAAAAGAGAGGCAAACCGCACCGCCAAACGTTACAACGACAATAATCCTGACTCATCTGATGCGACTATCTTCACTGCGCTCGAACTGGAAAACATTAAAAAGGGTGTAAACACCGATTGGCAGGACCTCATGTTGAGCCAGGGCTGGCAAACCCGCCACTCAATAGGTGTAAGCGGTGGTACTGAAAATACTAAATATGCCGTGACCGGAGGCTATTTTAAAGACCAGGGTGTATTGAAATTACAAAGTTACGAGCGTTATAATCTGCATGTGGCTGTTGACCAGATGATAGGTAAACGTGTGATGATAGGCGTTTCTTCATTAGCTACCTTTAGTACCCGCAAAGGCGCTACATACAACGGTATGGGGGCGGCCCTGAAAATGCTGCCTATTGCTGCACCATATGATGCTTCAGGTAAACTGATCACTTATCCGACGGGAGATAGCCAGCAACCGAATGCCTTGTTGGACTACGAAGATGGTAACCGTGTTGAAAGATTGTACCATCTCCGTTTCTTCAATAGTTTGTACGGTGAGGTAAATATTCTTGACGGGCTGAAATACCGGCTCAATCTAGGTACAGATGTACTACAGGACAATAATGGTCTTTTTCAGGGGAAAAAGAACACAGACCTGCTTATCGGTGGTGGGGACGCAACAGCTAGCAAACAAAGTCAGTTAGTATGGGCTTATACCATAGAAAATCTCCTGACCTATAATAAAACGATTAAAAAGCACTCGCTGAACCTGACTGCATTGTATAGTGTACAACGTCAGCGTGAAGACAGTTCCACTGCTTCAGTAAGAGGTATTCCCGTAGAATGGCAGGAATATTACAACTTAGGACAGGCCGCCACCGTGACCGGGATTGGAAGCTCGCTCGGTACATGGACCATCCTGTCTTATATGGGACGTCTGAACTATGGATACGACGATCGTTATCTCCTTACACTCACTTTACGGGCAGATGGATCTTCCCGATTTGCAGCAGGAAATAAATGGGGTTACTTCCCTTCCGTGGCAGCAGGTTGGAACATTACCAGTGAGGAATTCATGAAAAGTGTATCATGGATTGAAAACCTGAAAGCACGTGTCAGTTATGGCCGTATCGGTAACACAGGTATTCCTCCATATGCTACGCAAGGCTTGTTGGGGCGTGCTCCTTATTCCTTCGGCAACAAGGGAGGGATAGGCTTTGCTCCTATCATGTTACGTAATCCTAATCTCACCTGGGAAACTACTGCCTCTGCCAATTATGGTATTGACTTCAGCTTTTTCAAAGGAAGACTTAGCGGTAGCATCGATCATTATAAACAGAAAACAACCGACCTGTTGTTACAGCGTTTCCTGCCCTTCAGTAACGGTTTTAACTCCGTGTTAGAGAACACCGGTGTTACACAGAACAAAGGCTGGGAAGTGGGATTATCTGCTATCATCCTCGAAACGAAAGGTGGCTTTCGCTGGTCTACAGATGTTAACTGGTTCATGAACCGTGAAAAGATCCTTGCGCTTGGTAAAGGTAAAACACAGGACATTGGTAACGGATGGTTTGTGGGACAGCCTACTTATGTGTATTACGATTATAAAAAAGTAGGCATTTGGCAGGACGAAGCCGCCGCACAGGTATATAAACAGCATCAGGGAGAGATCCAGCTGGCAGACATTAACAATGATAAGAAACTGGACGATAAAGATCGTACAATCCTCGGTTCACCACAACCTAAATGGTCTGGAGGCATGACACAACGTTTTGCTTACAAAGGCCTTGACCTTACTGTAGTTGCGTTTGCCCGTATGGGTAGTATGGTAAAGAGTGATTTCTACTCTACGTTTAATACCCTCTATGGTCGTTACAATAACCTGGATGTAGATTACTTCACACCATCAAATCACACCAATGGGTTCCCTCTTCCGAATTACAACCAGGAGCGTCCAAACAACTACAATACGTTGAGCTACTTTGATGGAGACTTCATCAAGATCCGCAACATCACACTGGGATATTCTATGCCGGCAAGCACGGTGAAACGCTGGAATATGGAATCGCTCCGTTTCTCAGTCGATGTAAAACAGCCGTTGATACTCGCTCCTTACAGGCAGAAGTATAAAGGGATAGATCCTGAAGATGTGAACACGATCGGTGTAGATGCTCCTGCAACCTGGATGTTACAGTTTGGTGTTAATGCTACTTTTTAATGCTTCAAAAAAAATCTTATGAGAAATATATGCTGGTACCTGTTCTTATGCGCATGCATTGTAACAGGGTGCAATAAAATGCTGGATGAAAAGGTGGTGTCATCGGTTACTGATGATTTCTATAATACAACTTCCGGTTTCCAGAGCGCTGTGAACGGCGGCTATGCCGGTTTGCGCGCCTTTTACAGTACAGAGCGCGGAATGACAGTAAGTGTGTTCGGTACGGATACTTACACAAATGGTTCTGATGGCGATTTCAAGTTCACCAACCAATATACTTCACAGCTGGACGCGCGATACGCGCATCTGCGTGAAATCTGGAACGCTTTTTATCAGGCTATTAATACCTGTAATATAGTTGTTGACAGGGCAGACCTGATCCCTGACCTGGACAGTACTGTAAAGCGTCGGGGTATGGCGGAGGCGCGTTTCTGCCGGGCCAATTATCATTTTCTGCTTCTTCAGATGTTCGGTGCTGTACCACTGAGATTAACAGAGAATAAAGAGATCGTTAGTGAAGCGCATCGTGACCCGGTTGCCGACATCTATGCTGCAATCCTGGCCGATCTCCAATATGCAGCACAAACATTACCCGTAACACAGTCAGAGTGGGGAAGGGCTACCAAACCTGCTGCTGAACACCTGATGGCGAGAGTATACCTGACCAGGGCTACTTCTGCCGCCAAAGGCGCAACTGATTACGACAGTGCAGCTACATATGCTACCCGTGTGATTTCCCAGTACGGTTTGCAGCTGCTGCCCGATGTAAGTCAGGTGTGGGCGCAGGGGAAAGAAAATAATATGGAAACTGTCTTTGCCGTACAATTCACTACAGATGCTTTATATAATTATCCGGACAATAATGCCTGCCGTTTCTTCCTTATGCAGTACGATGTATTGAGAGGTATGAAGCGCGACATCGCAAATGGCACACCATGGAAACGCTTCTGTCCTACAAAGTTCCTGCTGGATACTTTGTTTGCCGAGCGTTTGCATGATACCCGTTATGAGAAATTGTTTACTTCAGTATGGTATGCTAACGACAATAAGGATAATCTGAAAATAGGCGATACGTCTGTTTTCATGCCAGGTTATAGTGTGACTGAGGAGGAGATCAAAAGTAAAAAGTATCAGCTGGTTCCTCCACGTAATTACACCGAACGTTTGTACCCTTCACTGAACAAATTTGCAGATGCATTGCGACCAGATAACCAGGCTTCGGGCGTACGTCCTTTTATCGCTTTCCGCCTGGCGGAAGACTATCTGATCGCAGCAGAAGCATTGATGTATAAAGGAGAAAAAGGCGCTGCAGTAGACTACCTGAACACACTGCGTATGCGTGCTGCCCGTGTCGGTGCTAACGAAGCAGAAACTGCCGCACACCGTGAAGCTATGAAGATATCGGAAGCGCAACTGAATATCGACTTCATCCTCGATGAACGCGGTCGTGAGCTGGTTGGTGAACAGCAACAGTGGTTTGATCTCGTACGTACCAACAAACTGCTGGAACGCGTACGCTTACACAATCCGCAGGCTGGTCCTAACATTGAACCTAAACATATGCTGCGTCCTATTCCGCAGGACCAGATAGACAGGACAAGCAATGAATTCCCGCAGAATCCCGAGTATTGATCTGCATCAACAAAGGCTCTTTCACCGTGTATCGCTATTGAGTTACTGGTTGTAGTAGTCCGGATGTAGTACATACGCGCGCAAATATTTCCCTCATGAAAATCCAGCGGCTCCGGTAGTATAGAGTTAATACTACCGGAGCCTTTTTTTTATTAACTTTAGAGACACCCAAAAAATCCCCTAATCATGTCACAACAAAAGATCCTTTTCATTACAGGAGACTACGCAGAAGATTATGAAACAATGGTGCCTTTTCAGATGATGCAGATGGTCGGACATACTATTCATGCTGTTTGTCCGGATAAGTCGGCAGGAGATAAGATCATCACGGCTATACATGATTTTGAGGGAGATCAGACCTATAGTGAAAAGCGCGGACATTACTTTGTGCTGAACGCTTCTTTCGCAGATATACAGGTATCTACCTACGATGCCTTAATGATAGCAGGAGGCAGGGCTCCCGAGTATCTGCGGCTGAATGCAAAGGTGATCGACGTCGTAAAACAATTTGCTGCTGCCGGGAAGCCCATTGCCGCTGTTTGTCACGGCATACAGATCCTGACGGCCGCGGATGTGGTAAGAGGCCGGACCCTGACGGCCTATCCTGCCGTAGCTCCCGAGGTAACACTGGCAGGTGGAAATTATGCTTCCGTGAACATTGACGAAGCAGTAACCGACGGTAACCTGGTAACAGCACCTGCATGGCCTGCCCACCCGCAGTGGATCGCCGCTTTCCTGAAGGTATTAGGTACAAAGATCCAGTTATAACCGACTTGTTGTTGATCTGTTTGTGCGATGCCAGTGAGGTGTTTACATATTTATTATATTGAAATGCCTCTTTTTTTGTTACTTTTGGTAGCATAATCAGCTACCTATGAAAAAGTGTCTTGTTCTGCTATCCCTGCTGTTGCCGGCTGTTATGGGCTATTCCCAGTCATTGACCCCTCCCGGTAAAACAGAAGGAGATCCTCTTCTCTTGGTAAAAATTGAAAAAGCCGGCAAGTACGGATTTGCCGATACGGCAGGAAAAGTTGTTATAGCACCGGTATATGATCTTATAGGACCTTTCACCAATGGCCTGGCCACTGTGAAAAAGAATAAAAAGGCTGGTTTCCTGTTACCCGATGGCAAGACCTCTTCCCTGAAATATGATTCTGTATGGCTGAAAGAAGGTCATCCCATGGTAAGGCTCAATGGTAAGACCGGTATGCTCGACAACCGGGGCAAAGAGCTGGTATCTCCTAAATACGATGACGTGACCGGGCTACGGGATGGTTACATTTCCATATTCACAGGTGGCAAATATGGTGTGCTCAATGCAAAGGGTAAGACAGTGTTAAAGCCTGAATATGAGCGTCTTGGTTTCGTAACAAATGGCAGTATGCTGGTGTACATGGGCGGTAAATGTGGTAGGGCAGACCTGGCAAAAGGTAAGGTGGTAATGACATCTTATGAAAAAGTGGGTCCTTTCAGGGATGGAATGGCCTGGGTAAGAGAGGGAAAGAAATTCGGGTTTATAAATATAAAGGGAGAGCTGATCATCCCGCTGGTATACGACTGGGTTGGTAATTTTAACGAAGGCATGGTAGCCGTGGCTACCGATCATAAATATGGCTTCATCAATAAAGAGAATCGACTGGTTATACCCCAGAAATACGATAAGGCATATACTTATTCCAAAGGCAGAGGTATCATCCGGCTGAACGGCCGTATCGGGTATGTGGATAAAGATGGTAAGGAGTCCTGGCCGGAAGCACAGGCAGGCCCCCTGGAACCAGCCGAAGCAGCCAACAACAAATGATAGTGATCTGACCGCCGACAGGCTCCGCCAGGAGCCTTATGTTTATAGTTCCCTGGGGGAATGTTTTGTAAGACATGCTCAAATAGACATGTTTTTTATTACCTTTGCAGCCAAATTGAAAAGTCCCCAGGGGCCTAATTATCATTCAAAATAAAGTAATACATAAAACATTATGTCCGGTCAGCTTAAAGAAGTTCGCAACCGTATAAAGTCAACACAGTCTAACCTGCAGATCACAAAAGCCATGAAGATGGTAAGTGCTGCCAAGCTGCGTCGTGCACAGGATGCTATCTTGCTGATGCGTCCTTATGCGCTGAAACTCCAGGAGATGCTGCAAAACATCGTTTCCAACAGTGAAGGAAGCATTGATCTGGCTCTGGCCGCACAACGCCCGGTAGAAAAGGTGCTGTTGATCGTGATCACTTCTGACAGGGGATTATGTGGTGCTTACAACTCTAACCTGATCAAGCTGACCAAACTGGTGATCCGTGAGAAATATGAAGAGCAGTTTGCCAAAGGTCATGTAGAGATACTGCCTATCGGTAAAAAAGGCTACGAGCATTTCTTAAAGAATGGTTACAAACTGAACGATACTTTCTGGCACCTGTTTGCCCACCTGGATTTCGAACACGTTAAGCAGGCGGCAGCTTTTGCAATGGAAGGTTTCATCGCAGGTAACTACGATGCAGTTGAGATCATCTACAGCGAATTCAAAAACGCTGCTACTCAGCGTTATGTATCTGAGCAGTTCCTGCCGGTAGCCCGCGTGGAAAGCAGCACTGACCAGAAGAACGCTAACCGTGCAGATTTCATCTTCGAACCGGAGAAGAAGGCCCTGATCGCGGAACTGATGCCTAAGATCCTGAACACCCAGCTGTATAAATCAATGCTGGATGCCAACGCTTCTGAGCACGGCGCCCGTATGACAGCAATGGATAAGGCTACTGAGAATGCGAACGAACTGTTACGTAGCTATAAGATCTCTTACAACCGTGCACGTCAGGCCGCAATTACGACCGAACTGACTGAGATAGTGAGCGGTGCTGCAGCATTGGAAGGCTGATCATAGCAACTTATACACATCGAATTAACATCAGAATATTTTGATTTCTTCATAAAGGTCAAAGGCTGTATTTTCGGCCTTTGACTTTTTTCTTTTACAGACGTGGTAATGGCTTGGCCTTCCCGCACCTGAATACCGAAAACCGGATAATGGAAATC
Organism: uncultured Flavihumibacter sp.; assembly: GCA_902168105.1. Lineage (GTDB taxonomy): Bacteria > Bacteroidota > Bacteroidia > Chitinophagales > Chitinophagaceae > Chitinophaga. The sequence continues at coordinate 3,452 of CABHOY010000084.1, read as the reverse complement.
TCACAGATCATACCGCACGTAGAATCGTTGATATTTGCTGCAGACAGACCTTTGCCGCTGCTGGAAATACTCGACCTGTTGAACAATGCGCTGGCCTTCCTGGAAGACCGTGCCTCTCTGGAACAGGTGGAGACCGCTCTGGAGGCTATCAAGGAGAAATACAGCACTGAATTCTATCCTTTTGAGGTAAGGGAAAGCGGTGGAGGCTACCAGTTCCTGACCAAAAAAGAATATTATCAGACCGTTGCACAGCTGAACGGGGAGAAATTCCTGAAACGCCTTTCTACGGCAGCGCTGGAGACCCTGGCGATCGTTGCTTATAAACAGCCGATCTCTAAAGGGGAAATAGAACACATTCGTGGTGTAAGTACTGATTACTCTATTCAGAAACTGCTTGAAAAAGAACTGATTGTGATCTCCGGTCGTAGCGAAACGCTGCCGGGTAAACCACTTTTATACGCTACATCCAAAGCCTTTATGGACTACTTCGGATTGAACTCTCCGAAAGACCTGCCAAAGCTGAAAGAAGTATTTGATGATGAAAGCATACAGCCAACGCTTATTGGCCTGGGCGGGAATACGGAATCACCTGATGACGATGGACTGAACATGGTCGTATCTGAAACAGGGGAACTGGTGGAAAGAGACGTGCCTGATAGTGAGGGACCTAATGCCGGACTGAATGGTCATCATGTGGACACACCGGAAGAAATTCCTGTTGTAGATGAGGATATACCGGTTAAAGACCAGGAAGATGCTGAAGAGAATGAACCGGCAGCAGAAGGCGCCCGACTGACGATCATAGGCGGTATTCCAGCAGTAAATGAGACAGAAGAGGAATCCGTAGAAGAAGATGCGGAGGATAATGATACTACTGATGATGCCAGTGATGAAGACGACAAGCCTGTAGAGGAAGATGATAGTGCTGTTGCGACAGACGATGATATAACCGCTTTCCTTGAAGCTGCTTCAGATCTAGGTCCTAAAGATGAAGATGATGAAGATGAAGATGAGGACAGTGATGACGAGGATTTAGATGAAGAAGACGATGATGAAGATGATGATGAGGAGGAAGATGAAGATGAGGAAGATGACGAGGACAGTGATGAAGATGAGCTAGACGAGGAAGATGAAGAAGGCGAAGAAGAAGAAGAAGAAGAAGAAGATGATGATGATGAGGTAGACGGGGATGGTAATAAAAAAGAGGAAGAGGTGGATGATGAGGGTTTCTATAAAGACGAAGACGATGATTTCAGTGATGATGAAGATGAAGAGGACGAAGATGAAAACGACAGAAAGTAAAGAATAACTTTTTAGATATTAAAAGCCGGTCATTGCTAAGATGCATTGACCGGCTTTTTAAGTTATAGAATGTGCAGTGTTATTCCGCTTTCAATGTCTTAACCGGATTAGTTAAAGCCGCTCTGGCTGCCTGGGAGCTTACCGTGACTAAAGCAATAAAAACAGCTACTGTACCGGAAAAGGTGGTTGTGGTAAACCCATATGGCTGTATGGTATTGTGCATGCTCTCGAAGTTGAAATCCTTCACAATCCTTTGTCCGGGATCAGGACAAACCTACAGATATAGAACAAAAAAATACTCTCATAGTTATTATCACCACGAGAGTATTCAATTATTAAGATCAGGATTATAATTTACTCACCACCGCCGCAAAGATCTCACTCAGCTTCTTATCCGCAGTTCCCGCTACAGCAATGATCTCTTCAATAGACACCGGATGCAGGTTATCAGGATCACATTCGTCTGTAATAACAGAAACAGTTGCACATGGCAATTGCAGTTGATTGGCTACGATCACTTCAGGCACTGTGCTCATACCAACAATATCAGCACCGATAATACGCAGATAGCGGTACTCTGCCCTTGTTTCCAGATTAGGCCCGGTAACGGCGGCGTATACGCCATTGGTGTGCATCTTATGACCGAGTGAGGATGCAGCAGACAATAACGCTTCCCCCAGTGCAGGATCGTAAGGGCGGCTCATGTCAGGGAAACGAGACCCGAATTCAGGCGAATTAAGACCACGAAGCGGATTATCTGTCTGAAGATTAATATGATCATCCAGGAGTACCATATCGCCTTTAGAATAGGCTTTATTTATGCCACCGGCAGCGTTGCTCAGTAACAGGTATTGAACACCGAGGGCTTTCATGACACGGACCGGGAAAGTGATCTGTTGCATAGTATAGCCTTCGTAGTAATGGAACCTGCCCTGCATAGCAATAACCGGCGTATCGCCTATATGTCCGTAGATCAGTTGTCCTTTGTGTGATTCTACAGTCGATTCCGGGAAGTGAGGGATCTGGTGATACGGGATACTTTTCTGGATCTTGATATGATTGACCAGTTGACCGAGGCCGGTTCCCAGCACGATGCCTACACGGACAGGCTGGAGGTCTTTCAGAAAGGCTGCTGCGTCTTTTATTTGCTGTTGAAGCATGGTTTTATCAATTACGAATTATCAATGACAGTTAGAGCAGCGAAGGTAACAGGTAATTCGCTATTGCCGGTTGACATTCGTCAAATAGTATAGGCGGGTTATTTCCGGGGGGATGATCAGGAACGTTTATAGGCATCCGCCATAAATAAAAACAGCGGTGAGACACAGTCTGAAAAGTGCCTCGCCGCTGTTAAAGTATGATGTCTTAGTCTAAAGTCGTAATGGAAAGATTCTTCCACCTTACTTTGATGCCTCCGCCGGAGTGGATCTGAAGTGCGATCTGACCATTGGCGCCGCCGATCTTGTCGTCGGTGAGCTGTATCATTTCATGACCATTCAGGATAGTAGTGACGCTGTTGCCTTTTACGATCACCTTCATGGTATTCCAATCACCCTCTTTCAGGTATTGTTCTTTATCGGCTGAAGGCTGGATCAGCCATCCGCGGCCGTAAGATTCGTATATGCCTCCGGTATGGCTGCCCTTCGGTGCAACTTCTGCCTGCCAACCGGTGATCTTTGTACCTTCAATAGAGGAATGGAAGAACACGCCGCTGTTACCATTAGCCTCCTGTTTGAATTGTACGGTCAGTTCAAAGTTCTTGAATGACTGATTGGTAGCCAGGTAACCATATTCCTTATCGGGACCGCTTTCACAAACGAGGTTACCATCTTCAACGTACCATTTCTCGGTACCATATACCTTCCATCCGTCAAGGTTTTTACCATTGAAGAGGGATTGTTTCTGCGCGAAGAGGAAAGGACTACCCATGAACACGGCCGCAGCCAGCAAAAAGAGTTTTTTCATTTTTCAGAACGGTTTAATAACTAAAAAGAATACGTGGTACTTAAATGTAAGAAACTAAAAATAAAACAATCATGAAAGGGGGAATTCACCAACGGGGATGAAAGTGGTAAATTGTAGTGACCAAACTCAATTACCATGTCCACGTTAGTAGAGTTCCCCCAGTTATTTGAACGTTGTGCAGGATT
>CABHOY010000083.1 GCA_902168105.1 uncultured Flavihumibacter sp. | reverse complement strand
CCCATATTTAGGACGTCCACAAATTAGACAATTTCATTTATAGTTGTAGTTATAATCCGCTGTGGATTTGTGGGAAACTCTTCCGGAGTTTTCCATAAATCCACGGTTAGCATATCCACTGGACTTCGCCCGTTGAGCGCATCGTGCGGACGTTCATAGTTATAGTCATGCATCCACTCGTCAGCCAAGGTTCTTACTTGACTGAGCGTTTCAAATAAGTAAGCATCAAGTATATCTTTCCTGAAGCTTCCATTAAAGCGTTCGATGTATGCATTTTGTGATGGCTTTCCGGGCTGAATAAATTGAAGGTTAATCTGATGTTCTTCACACCAGAGGCCAAGCTTGCTGGAGATGAATTCAGGACCATTATCAACCCTAATTCTTTGCGGCTTACCTCGCCATTGAATTGTTTGTTCAAGTATGCGCACCACGCGCTCTGCTGGTAGCGAAGTATCAATTTCGATGGCTAATGCTTCACGATTAAAGTCATCGAGTAAGTTCAGCGTTCTGAATTTTCTCCCGTTGAGGAGTGCATCACTCATAAAGTCCATTGACCAGCTGATATTGGTTGTGTTCACTGCTTCCAGTGGATATAGTATACGCGCAGGAAGTCTTCTCTTATTCTTGCGTTTCATATTTAGCTTTAACAATTTATATACCCGATGAACGCGTTTATGATTCCATAACAAACCTTCTTTGCGAATGCGGAAATACATTTTCCAAAATCCTTCTGTTGGTCGCTGCTCCGCTAAGCTTCGGAGTTTGTCAATGACTATATGATCATCGCGATGGCTTTTATAGTAATAAACTGATCGTGATAGGTTGACCACACGACAGGCCCGTCCAAGGCTTACTGTATAGCTCTTTTGCAAATACTCAATCTGTGCTCGCTTCTCGGAGGGCCTTAGAACTTTTTTCCTAGTATGTCCTTCAGCATTTTATTATCCAGAGCAAGATCAGCATACATCTGCTTGAGCTTTCGGTTTTCCTCTTCGAGCTCTTTATACTTCTTCAGTTCATTCATCTCCATGCCGCCATACTTAGCCTTCCAGTTATAGATTGTGGCTTTCGATACGCCATGCTCACGAGAGATATCCTGAATGTTTTTGCCAGCATCAAACTCCTTGAGAATGTTGAAAATCTGGGCTTCTGTAAAGCGTTTCTTTTTCATATGTAACAGTTTAAAGTTAAAAGACTTTCGTCTAATCTTAAACCGTCCTATTTTCAGGG
>CABHOY010000082.1 GCA_902168105.1 uncultured Flavihumibacter sp. | reverse complement strand
CATCTGATTCTCTGGTTTCTGTGCCGGGGCAGCACCAATCACTGCCCCGGCACAGAAACCAGAGAATCAGATGATATTCTGCCCGGTGTAAATAGACCAGAGCAGATTGAATCGCTTATTCGAAATAAATATACCAACTTTACATCCGAGCTTCGTTAACATTTTAAGAGGGTACTGCTTTTTCGTACACGTTGCTTGTGAAGTCCGGCGGATCGTCGTGGATGGATCACGACGGTCACAACCACAGCTGTTGTTAAAGTGGGTTAAAAGCAGTGTTAGGTGATGATATCCGGAACATAGCGCTCCTTCTAGAGCTAATATAAAAGGTGGTAAGGGGTCACTAAAACCTCGCTAGATCACTCCAGTTTGCATGTTGTCAGATCATCGGCACAACGCCTACTTATACTCGGACATCCGCACCAAGGGGCAGCTCACCAAAGGACCTCAGTTTGACCAGTTACCGGCATTCCAAAACCACAGCAGACGTTCTAGGCGTACGTAGATTAATGTTTATTGCGCATAGGATCGCAAGTCAAACGCGATCACCATCGTAAAATTAAGAGGGAATAGCGACTTTCGAACAGCCTATCCCAGACGCGGTAAGAGTCTACGAATTACAGATGACATAGAGCGTTATATCTTATTATCGATAGAGGTAAAAAGTCATATAAAGAGTAGAGCGAAATGCCAAGTGAAATGGCGATAAATCCCCGGCTGTGGCGTATTAAGACCGATGGGCTCTCTAGTCTGTTGTTAAGAGAAGAAAAGAGTTGGCATACTACGAGCTCCAGTTTAGTACCAGTACAGCTCTTGTAGCCTGGTAATCCCGTCTTGGCCATTCTACTTTATAAAGTAGAAAAAACCAGCTTGCCAACGAGGTCAGGGCTTGTATCTGTTTCGTAAAACAACAAGGCGAGGAGAAGGGTGATGGCAAAGTTGGAAAGGGCCAGACGAGTGTGATGTATTTAGTTTACCTTGCGATGCGGGCTGGCAAGATTACACCGCTAATCTCTCGGCCTCAAACATGTTTTGGCCGCCTTAGGCTTGACATAACGAAGGTGGACTCTATTACTAGCATAAATGCCGTCTTACAAATGCTAGCATTCAGTCTTGGAGACCGCGGTGTTGGATCCCATTTTTTACACGCACACTCGTGCCTAGTCCTAATTACTAAATGAAATGAGCTAACCTTACTACGTAGCATAAGTGTCGGACAACGTAAACCAAAGCTATGCATACCTACAAAGCTCTTGTTGGGGGTGGTGGGTTGGAAGGGGGCTGTCTCTTATACACATCTCCGAGCCCACGAGACTAAGGCGAATCTCGTATGCC
>CABHOY010000081.1 GCA_902168105.1 uncultured Flavihumibacter sp. | reverse complement strand
GGGTTCACAAATGCTTATTACAGGAACCTCGGGGAAGATATTAATGTGCTGAAGGCAATCCGCTATGTAGGTGTTAATGCCGACAATGGCCGCCCGCTTTTTGAACGCATTAATGCCGACAAAAGTGTGACTATTGTAGATAGTATCCCGCTCGCTAAAGCAAGCAACCTGCTGAGTTACCAGGTAATGGGATCTGCCACACCTAAATTCTTCGGAGGCTTTAGCAGTACGCTTCAGTATGGAGGATTTACGCTGAGTATGCTGTTTAATTACTCTTATGGAAATCGCATCATGAACAACGCCTTGCGTAATTTCATGAGCCCCACCACCTGGCAGCAAGGCTTCAATACTGCAGCACCCACGGCGAACCAACGTTTCTGGCAGGGCCCCGGCGATACAAATGCCAACTTCCCGAACTGGTACGATCCGGCATTCGCACAACGTGGCGGAACCAACATCAACTCTTCACTGATCTATCAGGACGCAAGCTACCTGCGCCTGCGGAATATTCGCCTGGCTTATGATTTCAACCGCGATCTTCTGTCTAAACTCAAATTGTCGGCATTAACTGCTTATGTAAGCGCGGATAATCTTTTTGTAATAAAGAGCAGCGAATTGTATGCTTCCGATCCGGAGGGCGCTACGATAGGCCTTACTTCTAACTCCTATGCAGGTACCGGCATTTATAGCGCAATGCCAAGGAGACTGATATTTGGTATTAACGTTAGCTTCTAATTAAAAAAACTGAACAATGACTTTTTTAAATAAAAAACATAAAAACAGCGCCGGCATAGCTGCAGCAGCAATTTTAATGCTGACAACCGGCTGTGACAAGAAACTGGACGACATCAAACCGCATAATGTGAACTTTGAAAGCCAGCAGTTTGCATCGCCCCAGGGCTTTACAAAAGTTACCATCGGCAATTATACCAAAATCGCTGATATGGAAACACCCTGGTTCAACATCAGTGAGTTCAGAGGCAACAACGTGACGTTCATTGACCAGACATCTACCAACAACCTCACGAATGAGAAGGATGTTGATGCTTTTAACTTTACCAACAACGAGTCCAAAGACTTTGGCCTGTCTCACCAGATATGGTCTCTTTCTTATCAGTCTTTGCTGGGTGTAAATATGCTTTTGAAAAATGTGAAAGAAGGCGAAACCAATCCTGAAATCCTTCAGGCCAGGGCAGAGAACCTGTTCCTACGTGCTTTCATTTACTTCAACCTCGTGCGGATATATGGGTTGCCTTACTATCAAAGCCCGGAGACAAACCTGGGTGTTCCGCTGATTCTGGAGCCAATCAACGGTGTTGTTTCAAACCCCCCGGCCAGGAATACTGT
>CABHOY010000080.1 GCA_902168105.1 uncultured Flavihumibacter sp. | reverse complement strand
TACACGTTGGCTACCTCAATAATCGGGATAATGCCGTCCAGTGTATCATGTTGATCCACAATGTTCATGATGCGGGACACCTGTGAAGAAAAATTAGAACTCCACTCTTCAGTAAATTTGTGCATCAGTAAAAGCTCGCGATTGGCGTTGGTTTTCATAGGACTTAAGGGTGTTTACGGATTTGTGAATTTTTAGTTCTTCGGCACCTTACTTTCTTAAAAAGTAACTTTTTTTGGAATAAGTAAGTTGGCATAGGATTATTGATACCAAAATTGGATTTTATCTAGCAGAAAGCAATACTACTTCTGTGTAATTTTTGTCAAAGTGATACTTAATTCTCCTCAAATTGATACTAAAAGAGCAAGTGCCACGCACTTGCTCTTGGATATTTTAAAAAAATCGTTTATTCGTTCGCGAAAAATCCAATAAAAGGTCATTCCTTCCGTTAGATGTTGCCACTTAGATCCATTTTTGTGAATGCAGGTACTCCGCTATCTGAACCGCATTTGTCGCAGCCCCTTTACGCAGGTTATCTGCAACGATCCACATATTCAGTGTCTTTTCCTGTGTTTCATCGCGACGGAGGCGACCTACAAACACTTCATCCTTGTCATGCGCATCTTTCGGCATCGGATACTGTTGTTTGGAAGGATCGTCCACTACGATCACACCAGATGTGTTCTCCAGTACCGCACGCACGTCAGCCAGTTCAAACTCTTTATCAAAAGCTACGTTCACAGATTCACTGTGACCGCCGATTACCGGTATACGTACTGTAGTTGCCGTTACACGGATGCTATCATCTCCCATGATCTTGTTGGTCTCTTTCACCATCTTCATCTCCTCTTTCGTATAACCATTCTCCAGGAATACATCGATCTGAGGGATAACGTTCAGGTCTATCTGATGCGCATACGCTTTTTCACCTTCAACACCTTTACGTTCATTCATCAGTTGATCTACCGCTTTCACACCAGTACCGGTCACCGACTGGTAAGTAGATACTACCACACGTTTGATCTTGTACTTTTCATGTAAAGGATTCAGCACTAATACCATCTGTATCGTAGAGCAGTTTGGATTAGCAATGATCTTATCTTCAGGTGTCAGTGTTTTACCATTCACCTCAGGTACTACCAGTTTCTTGGTAGGGTCCATTCTCCATGCAGAAGAGTTATCAATAACAGTGATACCTGCTGCTGCAAATTTGGGAGCCCATTCCAGGGAAGTGCTTCCGCCAGCAGAAAAGAGCGCTACATCCGGCTTCATGGAAATCGCCGTATCGGCATTCACCACCTTATATGGCTTGCCCTTAAATGTTACTTCCTTACCAACGGACTTCTCAGAAGCCACGGGAATCAGTTCTGTAACCGGAAAATTTCTTTCGGTCAATACTTGTAACATTTTTGAGCCTACCAGCCCGGTAGCTCCTACTACGGCAACTTTCATTGTTTT
>CABHOY010000079.1 GCA_902168105.1 uncultured Flavihumibacter sp. | reverse complement strand
CTGGAAAAATAGTATGGTGCCACAGTTGAAACAAAGACTTTAGATTTATATTATCTTGCCGTTATATGACAAAGATAGACTGGTATATCCTGCGTAAGTTCATAGGTACCTTTATTTACTCCCTCATGATCCTGCTCGTCATTTCCGTGGTGATAGACGTGACGGAGAAGATAGACGACTTCATGAGCAACGACCTGTCTTTCTACACGATCGTAGTCGACTACTACTTCGGCTTTATTCCTCATATCGCCGCATTGCTGTTCCCGCTCTTCATTTTCATATCCGTGATCTTCTTTACTTCTAAAATGGCTTACCGGACGGAAATTGTCGCCATTTTGTGCAGTGGAGTGAGCTTTCGCCGCTTTTTACGTCCGTATTGGGTGGGCGCTATACTGTTCGGAGGATTGTTATGGCTGGGAAACAGGTGGACCGTGCCTATCGCTAATAAGATCAGGACCAAATTTGAAGCTGACTACGTACATAAAAAGAAGACCCAGGTGAACATGTACGACAAGACCATCCGGGTGGACAGTTTCACCTATGTAACTTTCGGGTCCTACGACCCTAACTATAAAAGTGGTGGTAACTTCCTGCTGGAAGACGTACGTGGACAGAACATCATGTTCAAAATGAAGGCAGACAGGGTAACCTGGGATTCCATCACCGGGAAGTGGAAGCTGGACTATGTGACTATGCGCAGTATTAACGGGCTGAAAGAATACTGGTGGACAAAAACGGATACTTCGATCAAGATCGCCCTGAATCCCAAAGAGATGTATGAAGAAAAGAATATGCAGGAGGCCATGACCACACCCGAGCTGGACAAGTTCATTGCCAGGGAGGAGTTGAGGGGAGCTGAAGGCCTCAATATATTCTACGTTGAAAAATACAGACGTACGGCTTCTTCCGGGGCAGTGATCATCCTGACGCTGATCGGTGGCATCATTGCTTCAAAAAAGGTAAGGGGAGGAAGCGGCTTGCACCTCGCCGTTGGGATAGTGATCAGCGCCAGCTACATTATCTTCCTGCAGTTTTCCACGGTATTTTCCATTAAGGCAGACCTCAATCCGTTACTGGCAGTGTGGATACCCAATTTCCTGTTCGGCGGACTGGCCTTCTGGCTCTACCTGAGAGCTCCGAAATAGAAAATTTCACATTTCTTTAATTTATTGCGTTAACATTAATATTTACTTATTTGTATATTGGAAATCAATTGGTTCAAAGTTATGAAGGTTATTGCTACCTGTAATTCCATGAATTGTAAGCTGCTAAGTTTTCAACAAATCATTACTTTTGACAATTGATCCGATTTTTTGTTATCATTACCTAATCAACAGTTTAAAATGGGGTATATAAAAGAAAAATTCAAGGTAAAGGCCGATGAGCTCAATGCGGAAGTGAAGGACCTCGTGAAGAACCATGGCAATAAGAAGATAGAGGATGTTACATTGGCACA
>CABHOY010000078.1 GCA_902168105.1 uncultured Flavihumibacter sp. | reverse complement strand
CCACCGATGGCCATGATACGCGCACTGGCTTTGGGGTTGGTGCCGGAATACCTGAGTACATCTTCCGGTGTTTGGGCAAAACCATTCATTGTCAGCAATCCTGCTGCTGATAGGAGGAGTGTATATTTCATTTCAATGGGATGTCTGTTGCTGAAAATAGTGCTTTCAAAGAGAGCCGGTGGTATGCCGGCTCCTTATATGGTCTAAAAAATCATTCCTGTGTTAGTTTCCACCTCTTCCCGGACGGGCTACACCGCCACCGCCACCTGTTGATCCGCCACTGCTGCGGCTGGAACCGGAAGACGATGATCCGGTATTGGTCGGGTTATAAGTTCTTGTGGGCGTATAACTGTTGTTATTGGCCGGAGGAGTGTACGTATTGTTGTTGTTCTGCCTGTATTGTGTGTTATTCGAATTGTTGTAGCCCCTGTTGGCATTGGTATTACCATTTCTGAAGCCATTGTTCACCTTATAATTGTTGTTGTTGGAAGGTGAGGTAGGACTGGTATTACCATTGGTGTACCCATTCTTATAACTGTAAGGATTAAACGGCTGCGCCCTTACGTTGGTTTTGGGCAGCGTTACGGTTCCTCCAGATCCCGGTTTCCCCGGATAAACAGGATAATAGGGCATTACCAGTACCGGCGGCATATATGGATTGTAGAAGTTGTTCCAATACCAGTAATTATTCCAACCTGAATTGAAACCTACCCCGAAATTATTGCCGTAAAAATAGGGATTGTTGATACCGTAAATGCTGTTGTAATAATAAGGATCCAATGTAGACCACCTGTTCCTGTTGCGCACCATCATACGCAGGTAACGGTCATCCGGGTCCTCATAATTATTGTACTGGTTATTCTGGCGGTTTTCCATCACCACATAAGCATCACCCTCCCTGCCGGGAGAATAATACACGTCATCGGGCGTTTGACCGGCCTTGTACGCAGTGGAACAGGCCGACAAACTGATCGCCGCAATTGCGCCCAGAAGGAAATATTTTGAAATCATATAGCAGGGTTTAATGTTTTAAAATTGAAGTTCCTACTTTTGCGTGCTGAAATTTTGGATACTCCGGTTTTCAGACACATATAAAATTAAGTTTTTTTATCGGTGAAACGGCCAAATGTGCCTGTGAAACCGCTGTTAAAGTTGCCTAAACAACAATATTATGAGCAAAGAGATCACATCGCGCGCGCAGGATTATTCCCAATGGTACAACGACCTTATCATCAAAGGGAGCCTGGCCGATTATTCAGCCGT
>CABHOY010000077.1 GCA_902168105.1 uncultured Flavihumibacter sp. | reverse complement strand
ATGCCTTGCGGTAAGAAAAGAAAAAGACATAAGATAGCCACTCACAAACGTAAAAAAAGACTGAGAAAGAACCGGCATAAGAAGAATAAGAAATAATTTTCTCCTGTTTCCCGCCATTTATACTAACTAGGTTTTGTTTACGGCGCGGTGATCGGACAAAAATTTTTATATATCCTGCATGATTTTAGCGATTATTATTAAATTGCTGGAGTCATGCAGGTTTTTCCACAAATCCCGCTTAGAATTCCGGATATTACCTGCTGATCGCTAAACCCTTAAGCAATCCATCATCACGTACGCTGGTATTTCGCCAGCTGTAATCTGGTATGCAGTAAGCTGTTGTTAAATAGCCGTGCATAACTCAAAGGTGAAGTTATAATGGTTAAAATTTTGGACGCTTGAACAAGGAACTTATTATAAATGCGGCACCTACTGGTGTGGAAATAGCGTTGCTGGAAGACAAGAAATTGGTGGAATTGCATCACGAAAGCGGCAATCCCAACTTTTCTGTAGGGGATTTATACATGGGACGGGTGAAAAAATTAATCCCCGGCCTTAATGCGGCTTTTGTTGATGTAGGGTTTGAAAAAGATGCCTTCTTACATTACACAGATCTTAGCCCATATATACGTTCTATACTAAAATTTACCCAGCAGGCTATTTCAGATAAAACCCCCGAAGGGTTTGATTTTACAAAGTTTAAGAATGAGCCGGAGATCGTAAAGACCGGCAAGATCACAGATGTGCTGGGCGGAAAGCCCAATATTCTGGTGCAGATATTAAAAGAACCTATTTCTTCTAAAGGTCCCCGTCTTAGTTGCGAAATTTCTCTACCCGGAAGGTTTATCGTGTTAACACCCTTTAATGACATTGTTGCTGTATCTAAAAAGATACATTCTTCCGAAGAGAGAAAGAGATTGCAAAAGATTGTAGAGGCGATCAAAACACCCAATTTCGGTGTTATCGTCCGGACGGCGGCTGAAGGAAAGAAAACGGCAGAACTGCATGAAGACCTGACCACTTTGGTGGAAACCTGGAAAAATATTCAGGCTAATCTGCGCGGGGCTCAGCCACCACAGAAGATCCTGAGTGAACAGGCTAAAACAACCAGCATATTACGTGACCTTCTTAACGAGAGCTTTAACCGGATCGTGATCAATGACAGGAACATGTTCACTGATACCAGGGCCTATATTCAGAAAATAGCCCCTGAAAAACAGGACATCGTTCAGCATTATCACAACGGCGCTCCCATCTTCGACCACTATGGCGTTACCCGCCAGGTGAAAGCTTCTTTCGGGAAGACCGTCAACCTGGATAGCGGCGTATACCTTATCATAGAGGCCACAGAAGCATTACATGTCATAGACGTTAACAGCGGATATAAAAGCTCCAGCAATAACCAGGAACAAAATGCCCTCGCATCCAACCTGGAAGCTGCAGCAGAAATAGCCCGCCAGTTACGCCTGCGTGACCTGGGTGGTATCATCATCATCGACTTCATTGATATGAAGTTGCCGGAGAATAAGAAAGTAGTTTACGAAGCCATGGAGAAATTCATGTCGCAGGACAGGGCTAAACATACCATCCTGCCTATTTCTAAATTCGGCCTGATGCAGATCACCCGCCAGCGTGTGAAACCCGAAGTCACTATCTCCGTTGCGGAAGATTGCCCTACCTGCCATGGTACTGGTAAGATCGGCGCTTCAGTATTGATCATTGACGAGATCGAAAAGAACCTGCAATACCTGATCAATCATCAGCACAAAGGTCTTACTATCAGGGTACACCCTATATTTTATGCCTACCTGGCCAAAGGATTCCTTACCTCCCGCCGGTGGAAATGGTACTTCCAATACAAGAAATGGGTCAAGATCAAAGCTGACTCCAACTACCATCTCACAGAATATCGTTTCTTTGACGCCAACGAAGAAGAAATCAAATTATAATTCCATCCTAACTGCTTTATCTAAAACGCTTAACACAATATTGTGTTAAGCGTTTTACATTTGTGGCTTCAAACATTTTACGGGAACGGCTGTTGTTCTACAAAACGAGCCACCCGCAAGGGGACAATCTAACAGAATCATTAAAACTCCATCGCGTTTATGTCTTTGCGTTACACGTGTTATTTCCTATTGTCAGCGGTTGTGCTGCTTTCCTCCTGTGGCGAAGGCCTCAAAAAGAGAAGAGGCCAGGACAGAGATACCAGCCATTATACTCAACAGGAATATATAGATCTTAAACTGGACAGCAATCTCGTAAACGGCTTCCTTCAAAGAGATACTGCCTATAGTGAATATATCAGGGACTTTTACAGGCAACGGGACTTTCACTATGCATGGGTAGGTAACGATGGGCAACTTACCGAACAGGCAGGTAACTTCATCAATATGATGAAAGCAGACGCTGATTATGGATTGAATGATAGCTCTGTCATCAGCAGACCGTTGCGCGAACTCTATGATACATTGCTGATGGAAGGAGAAAAGTTTCGCCGGGGAGATAAGGCTATACCCAGGGCTGAACTGCTACTCACCGCCCAGTTCTTTGCCTATGGCAATAAGGTTTGGAGCGGGCTGACTTCCGACAGCGCCAAATCATTGGAATGGTTCATTCCCCGTAAGAAAATAAATATGCAAAGTCTGCTGGATTCTATGGTCAATAAACCGGCCAACGCTTTCGAAGAACCAGTGAACAGACAATATAAATTACTAAGGGATCAGCTGAAGAAACTGGCCGTGCTGGAGAAAGCTCCATGGGATTCGCTAAAAGCATCCCGTAAACTGTATAAACAAGGGGAAAGTGACACTATCGTTGCGAAGGTAAAACAGCGCCTGCACATATTGGGCGACCTTACTGCGGCCGATACTTCACAACTCTTCACACCTTTACTCGATACGGCTATACGCAACTTCTAGGACCGTATGGGCCTGAAGACCGATGGCACCATTCAGCCTGCATTGCTCAATACACTGAATATATCGCCAAAGAAACGTATTCAGCAGATCCTGATCAATATGGAGCGCATCCGTTGGATGCCGGCTGAGTCACCGGCTGAATACCTGCTGGTAAATATTCCCGCTTTCAAGCTGTACGTTTACGATAACAATAAACTGGATTGGAGCTGTAACGTAGTAGTAGGTAAACCCGGGGCCAATACCGTTATTTTCAGCAATGAAATGAAGTATGTGGTGTTCAGTCCTTATTGGAATGTGCCTCCCGGCATCTTGGTAAATGAGGTATTACCTGCCATGAGGCGGAACCCAGGTTACCTGGCCCGTCAGAATATGGAAGTAGTAACGGGTAGCGGTAGCCCTGTAAATGCAGGCTCATTGAACTGGGCTAAATATTCAGGTGGCAACTTCCCTTATATCATTCGTCAGAAACCTGGAGGAAAGAATGCACTCGGTAAAGTGAAGTTCCTCTTCCCGAATGAGTACAACATTTATCTGCACGATACGCCCTCCAAAGGGCTGTTCGGTGAAAACAAACGTACCTTCAGCCATGGCTGTATACGTGTGTCAGAACCTCAACATCTGGCGGAATGGTTGTTGCGTAAAGATTCCGCCTGGACGCAACAGAAGATAGTGACTGCAATGAATGGAAGCAAGGAAAAGTTCATCAGCCTGAAAGAGAAGGTACCTGTGTATATAGGCTATTTTACAGCTTTCGTGGACAGTAACGGACGGCTGAATTTCAGGGACGATGTGTATGGGCACGACGCACGGCTGGCGGCCACGCTATTTGGTTCAAAATAGCCGCCTGCTTGATATATAAAGACAGATAGCCTGTACACAGGCTATCTGTCTCCTGAATTATTTACTGGCGATCACAGAGATCTCAACATTCACAGCCTTAGGGAGGGCTGCCACCTGAACGGTTTCACGGGCAGGGTAGTCGCCGGAAAAATAAGAACCGTATACTTCGTTGATCTGTGCGAAGTCATTCATATTCATAATGAAGATGGTCGTCTTCAGTACATTATCGAAGTCCATGCCCGCCTCAGAGAGAATACCTTTCAGGTTTTTCATCACCTGGTGCGTTTCGGTTTTGATATCATCCAGTACCAGTTGGTTGGTGTCCGGATTCAGTGCTATTTGCCCGGATACAAACAGCAGCTTACCTGACTGTATGGCCTGATTGTACGGACCGATAGGTGCAGGTGCATTCTTTGTGTTGATGATATGTTTTTCCATGGACGTAAAAATAGGGTCTTATTATTAGTTATTAATTAATAGGTTTGCGAAAATTTTGCACATGAATATCCTCGTTATAGGAAAGGAGCAACATTATGCTGCTTTCCTTCAAAAGGGTGGTTTAAGTGGGCACCGGGTGCAGCAGGTTACTACGGCAGAACGCATAGCGACGCTGGAAGATTTCGGGCTGGTCATTGACCTGGATTTTGATGAACATACGGAGCGGGCGCGCATTTATGCAAAACATTCGCAGGTGCCGGTGCTGGCGGCAATTGTAAAAACGTCCCTCGCAGATGTGATGAACAATTACGCGTTTGAACAGGGATTTAACCTGATAGGCTGTAACTGGTTGCCAGGATTTGTGGCCATGCCTGTTACGGAAGTATCAGTAATAGAAGAAGAGCAAAAGCCCCGGCTGGCGTATATCATGAACGAATTAGGCTGGGAATATGAAATAGTGGAAGACCGCGTAGGGTTAGTTACACCCAGAGTAGTATGTATGATCATCAACGAAGCATACATGGCCGCGGAAGAAGGTACCGCCTCCAGAGAGGATATCAACATCGCGATGCAGCTGGGAACAAACTATCCTAAGGGACCTTTCGAATGGTGCAAAGAGATCGGCGTCGGACAAGTATATGGCGTGCTGAATGCTGTGTATAATGCGACGGGCAACGAACGGTATAAAATAAGTGCTTTATTGGCACAGGAGGCGGGTATAGACGTAACCGCTGTGAAATAATTAAACTGTATACATTGTCTTTAATACTGCATATCGATACTGCTACGACAGTTGGTTCTGTTTGCCTGGCAAAAGACGGGCAGCCTTTACAGACATTGGTGAATGACAAACAACAGGACCATGCTGCCAGTATGGTATTGTTTGTACAGGAGATCATGCGGCAGCAGCAGGTAACACCGAAAGACCTCGACGCTATTGCGGTTAGTGCAGGGCCGGGTTCGTACACCGGATTACGAGTAGGTGTGGCGACTGCAAAAGGGCTGTGTTATACATGGGAAAAACCATTGATAGCGGTATCTACATTGCAGATGATGGCGCAGGGTATATTGTCTCAAGTTAAAGACGCTGACGCCTTGTATTGCCCAATGCTGGATGCACGAAGAATGGAAGTATATACTGCAGTATATGATGCTTCACTGAATATTGTTGTAGCCCCGCATGCGTTAATACTCACAGCAGATGCTTTCAGCCAGCAGATAGCAGAGAAGAAGACTTATTTCTTTGGCAATGGCAGTGATAAATGGCAACAATTGATGCCGCCACATGCAAACGCCTTGTTTGTTCCTTATATATTAAATGCTGCGGATATGGTGCCGCTGGCAACTGCTGCTTATACACGAAAAGCATTTGAAGATGTAGCCTATTTCAGTCCTTTTTACCTCAAACCTTTCCACTCTACAATGAAGAAATAAGTCATTTGTAATGTAAAAAATGACGGCCATTTCCATGATAACAGGCTTTTTATGTCTTATTAAGAAGCGTAATCCCTACGCTTATGTCAATTTGTGTCATAAAAGTGTCAAATTATGTTTATTTGGCAAGTAAACGGCATCCATATATTAAAAAATAAGGTATAGAAGTTTTTTTTATTACGACTAATATTATATTTTTGTATAAATCGATACCCGGTTATTGTTTTCTAACAATCTATGGGTTTACTGTCCGTTGATCCCTTTCATTTCATCATTTTTTAAAACTATTATGCGATGGAAAAAACATTATTAACGACCTCTTCTAATACTCTTATTATTTCTAGAGGTACCAATGAAAAAGACCAAATTAAATTGGATTACATTGCCGTTAAGAAGGCGGCT
>CABHOY010000076.1 GCA_902168105.1 uncultured Flavihumibacter sp. | reverse complement strand
AGTGTTCTAATATAAACTCTGGCAACAATAATTCTACTAATGCGAAATAGCCGTCCTGTATGGTTCCTTTCATTCTACCACAAAACTAGAAAATTTGTTCTGCTCCACAACTTTTGGTCTTGATCCCAGTTATCTATGTGTGAGATCGTGGGGAATCCTTTGTAGAATAGAGAATATACATATCGTACATAAATGAAAAAGCCTCTGAATTAATCAGAGGCTTTTCTGGTGGTGTGAGGCGGGATCGAACCGCCGACACAAGGATTTTCAGTCCTTTGCTCTACCGACTGAGCTACCGCACCATCCTTTTTTTCTGTGTCCTTCTCTCGAAGGGATTGCAAAGATAAGCAAATTAAAAAATAACTTCCAAATTTTTATGCAACAAAACTTTTAATTTCTTCAAAGATCCCCGTCCACAAAGCATTTCGTTGCTCGAGAGCAGTCTTTGATGCCTGCGCTGCCTCTTCCCATTTCACCGGATCGTTGCCACATAATTCCTCCACCATTTCTATGCCTAAATGACTATGATGATCTCCGTCAACTTCTATATGTCTTTCAAGGTAATATTTGAAAAGACTGATCTGTCCCGGGAATTGTTTATCAAGATCATTAACCAATGCGAGGAACATATCGGGAATAAGATCTTCCCGTCCAAAGGTAAACACCGCCGCCTGAACATGCACGGGCGAGTTATGGATCAGATCGAAAGTGTATTTTACAAAAGGACGTACAGTATGTGGCAAACCATTCAGTACCGCTGTCAGTGATTTGCCTCTTTCGAGTTGTAGTATACAATCGTCGATAGCAGATGTATCCGCGCCTGCCTGCTCCATTGCCTGCAGGTATAATTCAAAATGACTTACACGGTTACCGTCAGGGTCTACATCGCTTTCTTCTCCCGTAACAATCTCATTGATGAGGTAACGGGTAGCGGCGCTGCCTTTAGGCACCCACGGAATATCTGTGCAGGTAAGATGCTTTTGTAATGATTTCAGTAATGACATGAAATCCCATACAGCAAATACATGATATTGCATAAAAGAGCGGATGTCTTCCATACGCTGCATTTCGGAATATAAAGGATGCTGTATGATCTGCTCCCGGATGGGAGCAATTGTTGCCTTAATGTGTGGTATTCCAGTCATGTACTATTCTGATGAGCTATTAGTTGCCATATTCCACCAGGAACTTGATACGCATCAGCTTTAACTGTTCGATGGTGTAATCGCTGTCTATCAATTCTTCGCGGGCGAGTGCCAGGCTGGATGTTTCACAACCTTTAAAGTATTCCATGATCTCATCCTGCGCGTAGTCGTCCAGCTCTTCATCCAGACAATAGTCCAGATTCAGTTTGGTGCCACTGGCAACTATCGTTTCCATTTCATCCAGCAACTGGGGGATTGTTAATTCCTTGTTGCGGGCGATGGTCTCAAGCGGCATTTTCTTGTCGATATTCTGAATGATAAAGACTTTCAAACCACTCTTGTTCACCACGCTCTTCATGACAAAGTCGTCCGGCTTTACAATGTCATTCTCCTCCACATATTTGGAGATGACATCTACGAACTGTTTACCGTAGCGGATGGCTTTACCTTTACTTACCCCCTGTATCTTTTCTAATTCCTGAACAGTAGTTGGGTATTGAGTGGCCATATCTTCCAAAGATGTTTCCAGGAAGATCACAAAAGGAGGCAGATTCTTTTCTTTCGCAACTTTCTTACGCAGCTCCTTCAACATTTCGAATAGTACGGTATCTGCAGATGCCTGTGCTTCTGTGGCGATATCATCCTCCTCTCCACCTTCCTCTTCAAACTGATGGTTGAGAGAGACCATGATAGAGTATGGCTCTTTCAGGAATTTGTGTCCTTTTTCCGTGATCTTCAGCAGACCATATTCCTCGATATCCTTTTCGATCAGGTCTTCCAGCATCATCTGGCGGATGAGGGAATTCCAGAAATGAGCATCAAATTCTTTTCCCTCTCCAAATACTTCCAGTTGATTATGCTGATAGGTAGTGATCTGAGGGTTTACTTTGCCGGTAATGATATTTACGACATAGTCGCTTCCAAAACGTTCTTCTAAAGATTTTATGGCTTTAAGAACGATTACGACGCGGTTCTTAACTTCTATTTTTTCTTTCGGGTTCCGGCAGTTGTCGCAGGCATTATTACATTGTGATTCTTCATACTTCTCCCCGAAGTAGTGAAGGATCACTTTTCTGCGGCAGGCAGAACTCTCTGCATATGCCACCGTTTCATTAATGAGCTGAGCGCCCATTTCCCGTTCACTCAATGGCTTATCGCGCATCAGGTGTTCCAGTTTCTGTACGTCTTTATAAGAATAGAAGCATACACAGATACCTTCAAGGCCATCACGACCGGCGCGTCCTGTTTCCTGGTAATAGTTTTCCAGGCTTTTCGGAATATTATAGTGAATAACAAAGCGAACGTCAGGTTTGTCTATCCCCATACCGAAGGCAATCGTAGCCACAATAACATCAACATCCTCGTGCAGGAACATGTCCTGACGCTGAGCGCGGGTACCGGCATCCAGGCCTGCATGGTAAGCAACAGCCTTGATATTGTTAGCCACCAGCATATCCGCCAGTTCCTCGGTAGTTTTACGGTTTAGCGTGTATATGATACCGCTCTTACCCTTATGCAGATGTATGAACTTGACAATCTCCCGGATAGTCTGGTCCTTTTTCCTTTTAGGACGGATCTCATAATAGAGGTTGGGCCTGTTAAAAGAAGATAGGTAGATCGCTGGGTCCCGAAGGTTCAGATTCTTTACAATATCGCTCTGCACTTTAGGTGTAGCGGTAGCTGTCAGGGCAATAATAGGAAGATCACCATTGATCTGATCTATCATTTCCTTGAGGCGACGGTACTCAGGACGGAAGTCATGCCCCCATTCAGAGATACAATGCGCTTCATCTACAGCGATGAAAGAAATCTCGAGTTCGCGGAAAAAGTCCAGATTTTCCTGTTTGGTCAGCGTTTCCGGTGCTACATAGAGCATCTTGGTTTTGCCGGCAAGCAGGTCCGTTCTTACTTTTTTTATCTGTGCCTTTGACAGGGTAGAATTTAGAAAATGCGCCACGTTATCTTTACTACTGTATGAACGTACCAGGTCCACCTGGTTTTTCATTAAAGCAATAAGAGGGGATACTATGAGCGCGCAGCCGGGACTCATCAGAGCCGGCAATTGATAACATAAAGATTTGCCTCCGCCGGTTGGCATTATAACAAAAGTATCTTTACCGGCAAGAATGTTTTTGATGATGATTTCCTGGTTTCCTTTAAAGGAATCAAACCCAAAGTGTTCCCGTAATGCATCGATCAAACTTACCTTTACAACAGCCATTGCATTCAAATTTAAAACAAATAAACTCTAAAGAAAGTAACAAATTATGGATATTGTTTATGTGTTTTTTAGGGGACACGAAGTTAACTAAAAATGAGGTGACCGGCAATTATTTTATGTGTTATAGCGTGTTAAAGTTCTCCCAAATGCGCACTCTTATTGAATCTGCGAGGCGCAGGGGCGCCAGGCTTAAGAGGAAGTAAGGAACAAAAAGAAGAAAATCCGGTCAGGACGGCTCCTTATTATAAAATAAGGCAATATCATAGGCTTAATCTGCTGAAACCTAGTTAACTTTGTGGCTGCCCATGAAAAATAGAACGGTTATTAATATTGCCGAAGTGGCGAAACGAACGCTTAGCCTAGAAGCGACAGCGGTCTCAGACCTGAAGCAATACATCAATAGTGATTTTGAGCAGGCGGTAGAGTTGATTGCACATTGCGCCGGACGGTTAGTAGTATCCGGTATTGGCAAAAGCGCAATTATCGGTCAGAAGATTGTAGCTACATTGAATTCCACTGGCACTCCCGCAATTTTTATGCATGCTGCTGATGCTATCCACGGGGATCTGGGTATGATCCAGGAGGATGATATTATCTTATGTATTTCAAAAAGCGGTAACTCTCCAGAGATAAAAGTATTGGTCCCATTGGTTAAAAGCTTTGGGAATAAACTGATTGGCATGGTAGGAAACACAGATTCCTACCTGGCGAGAGAGTCGGACTTTTTACTTAATACTTCAGTCAGCCAGGAGGCCTGCCCGAATAATCTGGCCCCGACAACCAGTACCACTGCCCAACTGGCAATGGGAGATGCGTTGGCGGTGTGCCTGATAGAATGGCACGGATTTACGGCTGCTGATTTTGCGAAGTTCCACCCCGGGGGTACTTTAGGTAAGAAATTATATCTGAAGGTAGGAGACCTGAGTCGCCTTCACCAGGCCCCACAGGTACAAAAAGATAGCCCTTTAAAAGAGATCATCGTCGCAATATCTTCGGGTATGCTTGGCGTGACCGCCGTACTGGAACCAGATGGGCAACTGGGAGGAATTATTACAGATGGCGACCTTCGCCGTATGCTTGAAAAAGGGATACCGGCAGAAAGCGTCATAGCAGAAAATATCATGTCAAAATACCCAAAAACGATCCAGGACGATGAATTGGCTATCAATGCCCTGGAGATGATGAGAGAGCATGATATCACTCAACTATTGGTTTTGAAAGATAAACGATATATTGGCATCATTCATTTACATGACTTAATCAGGGAAGGGATTATATAAGATGACAGCTGTGAATAGGCATTTTTACGTGGCCATTATGGCCGGGGGAATAGGTAGCCGTTTCTGGCCCTATAGCCGCACTGATCACCCCAAACAATTCCTGGATATTCTGAATACCGGGAAAACATTATTACAATGGACCTTCGAAAGGTTCGCGCAATTTATTCCACAGGAAAACATTTTTGTAGTCACACATCATCATTATGTAACAAAGGTGAAGGAGCAGCTGCCCGAGCTGCTCGTAGAAAATATCGTGAGCGAGCCTTCAAGGAAAAATACAGCTCCCTGCGTTGCTTATATTTCTCATAAAATAAACAAGCAGGATCCTAAGGCAAGCATCATTTGTGCTCCGGCAGATCATCTGATCATGGATCCGATAGCTTTTGCAAGCACCTGCCTGAATGCATTGATGTTCGTACAGAAACACAGTGCACTGGTAACGCTTGGTATAAAGCCAACCCGTCCCGACACCGGATACGGGTATATTCAGTTTGAAACACAACAGGTGGCGGATAATGTATATCCCGTAAAAACATTTACAGAAAAGCCCAACCTGGAACTGGCAAAGACTTTCCTGCAAAGCGGAGACTTCCTTTGGAACGCCGGTATCTTTGTTTGGAACGTAAAAACAATACTGACTGCGTTCAATAAATATCTTCCGGAAATAGATGAGCTGTTCCAACAAAGTACAGACGTATTTAATACGCCGGAAGAAAAGAAAGTAATAGAAAATATCTATCCGCAGTGTACCAATATTTCCATTGATTATGCTATCATGGAAAAAGCAGACAATGTATATGTGATCCCGTCCAACTTCGGATGGAGCGATCTGGGTACCTGGGCTTCTGCATATGAAAACCTGGATAGGGATGACGATGGTAATGCTGTACAGGGAAAAAATGTCATGCTGGTAGATGCAACAAACTGTATGGTGAAAGCCCCTCAGGAAAAGTTGCTGGTTATACAGGGCCTTGATGAATTCATTGTAGTAGATACTTCAGATGTATTACTGATCTGCAAAAAAGAAAATGAACAACAGATCAAAGAGTATGTCGCGGAAGTGAAAAGAAACAAAGGAGAGAAATTCCTCTAATAATAAAAGCAGGGATCGGATGATCAATTACGGATTACATGTTTTAATTTCAGACATTGATCCGTAATTGATCATCCGTTTTTTATGTCGAAACTTCCAAATGTAGGTACAACCATTTTCTCTGTCATGTCCGCACTTGCTGCGCAGCATAAGGCCATTAATCTTTCCCAGGGATTCCCCGATTTTGATTGCGATGACGTTTTGAAGAAACTGGTGAATGAGGCCATGGAGGAAGGATATAATCAGTATGCCCCTATGCCGGGCATCACGCCGCTGAGAGAAGTGATTGCACAAAAGATCGATGCCCTGTACGGGCAGCAGGTGAATCCGGATACAGAGATCACCATTACTCCCGGAGGTACATACGCGATCTTCACCGCTATTGCAACCTGCATTGGTCCTGGCGATGAGGTGATCATATTTGAGCCGGCATACGATAGTTATATTCCAAACGTATTGGTGAACGGAGGAGTACCGGTGTTGATACCGCTTTCTTATCCTGACTATAGTATTGACTGGGCGCTGGTGCGTAGTAAGATAACGGCACGTACCAAAATGATCATGATCAATACCCCTCATAATCCTACCGCAAGCATTATTACCCAAAAGGACCTTGAAGAATTACAAAAGATCGTGACGGAATATAATCTGCTCGTATTATCTGATGAAGTCTATGAACATCTGATCTATGACGGTGCAGCGCATCTCAGTATTCTTCGTTATCCGGAGTTACTGCGTAATAGTTTTGTGACCTTCTCCTTTGGAAAAGTATTTCATAATACCGGCTGGAAGATGGGGTATTGTGTCGCACCGGCTCACCTGATGGCGGAGTATCGGAAAGTGCATCAATATCTATGTTTCTCGGTAAATACGCCTATGCAATACGGGCTTTCCCGTTATCTGCAAACGCCGGAACACTATCTTTCCCTTTCGGGCTTCTATCAGCAGAAAAGGGATTATTTCCTGGAACTAATGAGAGATACACGATTTACGCCGCTACATTCGAAGGGTAGCTATTTCCAGCTGATGCGCTATGATCGTATTTCAGACGAGGGAGATAAAGAATTTGCCACCCGGATCACGAAGGAATTCGGTGTAGCGAGTATCCCGGTATCAGCATTTTACGAGAATGGGAAAGACGACCATGTTGTACGTTTCTGCTTCGCAAAGAAGAAGGAGACACTCGAACAGGCAGCGGAAAGATTAAGAAAGATATAAAGAGCATATAACGAAAAAAGCCACTCCTGAAGAGGAGCGGCTTTTCCTTTGTATATGACTACAAGCATGGCTTGTCAACAGTTGCAGGTCCTCAGGCAGTTACCGCCTCAGGAGATTCCATAAACATTTCACGGCCTATTACCAGGGTATCTTCCTGGAAGGTTACCACGCCAGTTTCCACATTATACATAGCGCCGATAATACCAATTTCACCATTCAGGATCATTTCGCGAAGGATATGACTCTGGTCCATAATCGCCTGTACGGAACGCTTTGTATGGAGATGTGTCACTGCGTCCACAAAATCCGGGTTTGAAGAAGTTCTGTTTTGTTTGATCGTTTTTTCTGCATACACTGCCGGAGTGATCTTGTTCAGCAATCCGGTCAGGTTACCCATTTCCACATTGTCACATGCGCCTTTAATAGCACCACATTTCGAGTGACCCAGTACAACGATAAATTTGGAGCCTGCCACTTTACAGGCATATTCGAGACTGCCCAGCACATTGTCGGAGATCACAGCGCCAGCTAAGCGGATGCTGAAAACATCTCCTAAACCCTGGTCAAAAATTAATTCAGCAGAAGTACGGGAGTCCATACAGCTTACAATAGCAGCCATTGGCCACTGTCCGTCACGGGTTTCATTCACCTGCTCGAGCAGGTTACGGTGTAATCTCAGATTGTCAACAAAACGTTCGTTACCATTTCTGAGAAGCTGGAGTGCCTGAGCGGGTGTTATACTAGCCTGAGATATTTTATTTAATGTTTTCATCTTTGTCAACTTTTACTTGTTTAATTAATTCTTCTTACTGCATCTTTATTAGTTCAGCTGCAGCTCTTTCAACAATTGTTCATGATTACCGGTAATGGTGTGAACATGCCCACTGGCAATCTTCTCCTGGTGTTCAGGGGAGATATTCTCCGTGTTTGGGAGTTTGTATTGGTCTTTAAATCCGGTGAGGATCACAGTAATATTCTTCTGCGGAGCTTTTACGTCCTTAAACTCACGGATCATTTCTAAAACGTCGAAGTCTATATAAGTAGTTTTGCTCGCGTCTATCACTACCGTAGAATTTTCCGGCATGTGGTCAAGCGTCAGGAGGATGCTCGCCTTGTTCAGGAAGGATACTTCCTGTGCCAGTTCCAGTATAATGCTATCACCGGCTTTGTATTTTTCCTTACGGAAGAAATAAGAACTACGGATGTTACCACGTAAAATGGCGATCACACTTACAGCCATACCAAGGGCGATACCGATCAGCAGGTCAGTGAATACGATGGCGACCACAGTTACCACGAAAGGCACCCACTGGTACTTGCCATTCTTAAACATCTCTTTGAAGATGGATATCTTGCACAGTTTGTAACCTGTTACAAGCAGTACTGCCGCCAGGGTAGCGAGTGGGATCTTGTTTAATATGGATGGGATCATTGCCGCACAAACCAGCAATAATGTACCGTGTGCAATAGCAGAAAGTCTTGTACGCGCGCCTGAATTGATATTCGCAGATGAACGTACGATCACCGAAGTGATAGGTAATCCACCGATCATACCGCTGATGATGTTACCGATACCCTGGGCTTTCAGCTCGCGATTTGGTGAAGAGTACCTTTTCAACGGGTCCAGTTTATCTGTCGCCTCAAGGTTCAGCAGTGTTTCAATAGAAGCCACGATTGCAATAGTAGCGCCAACGATCCACACCTCTTTATTGGTAATGGAACTGAAATCAGGAAGGCTGAACTGGCCGACAAAAGAGTTGAAGTCTGTTGCTACGGGCAAACTAACCAGGTGGCTTGGAGACACCGCCAGCACACTACCGCTTGCAATAAAAAGTGCATTTAAACCTACACCTACAAGTACCGCCACCAGTGGCGCCGGAACTACACCCGCTTTCGGGATCTTGTTCCAGTAAAGGATGATCAGTATTGATATGAGGGTAATTAATGTCGCCCCCAGATGAATATGGTTTAATGTCGAAAGTAAAGCGGTAATGCTGTTATTGCCATCTACCTGTATAAATGCGAAGTCGCCTTCTGAGTCAGCATCATAACCGAATGCATGCGGCAGCTGTTTCAGTATAATGATAATACCGATAGCTGTCAGCATTCCTTTTATGACGTTAGAAGGGAAGTAGTTTGCAACAACCCCTGCCTTTAAGAGACCAAGTATCAACTGAAGCGCACCTCCTATGACAACTGCCATCAGGAATATATCAAATACACCAAACTTGGTAATGGCCGTAAGTACAACGGCAGTAAGACCTGCCGCAGGACCACTTACACTCAATTGAGAGCCACTTAGTGAACCGACCACTATACCACCTATTATACCGGCTATCATACCAGAAAACAAAGGAGCGCCGGATGCCAGGGCAATACCCAGGCAAAGAGGTACCGCTATCAAAAACACAACGAGGCCGGACGAGAGGTCACCTTTCATGTTGGAAAATATAGATTGCCTGCTCATAGTCAGAAGGATTTAAGAAACGCCAAGCGTCAGGAACAGAGAATAAAATGCCATGTACTACGCGGCATAGTTACTCCTGTCAAGTGAATAAATAATTACAATAGTGAATGAAACGCAGTGTAACGCGTCAAAGAGAAAAGCAGCATTTGCTATAGCATAATACCGGACATGCCCAATACAGACAGAAGGTGGATACTAAAGCAAAAAAGATATTAACAATTAGGTGGAGGACAATGTATCTCACGGGTTGGGCCCTGAGGAATTTCAGCGAAGAAATTATAATGAAGGCTCTTTACCAATAGTGAAGGCGCAAACTGGAGCGTAGAATCATCCTTCAGGAATTTTAATTCCTTACATAATTTCAGATGGTCACCACAGTTACCATCTTCTACCGGATGCTCCTCAACGATCTGATTATTGAACAATATCTTCCCGACCTCCTTGATTGGAAGGAGTTGCATGCACATCAGTGCCAGGAGGAATATGCCGATAATTCTTTTCATCGTTCGCTACAAAAATAGCTTAGCGCTTGTTTAGTTTCCAAATATACTATTTAAAAAAATGTTAAATCCCCTTTTATGATGAATGGTCTATAACCGAACACTATGATATGTAACAGGCTATAATACCCTGCCAGCCTGACCGTGCCCGTCTTTAAAAATGCCAGGGTCCTCGTTTAATTACCTTATTTAAGCACCTTAAATTCTATGGATACCGTTACTGGTAGCATTCGTTCCCTATATCTCCATATCGCCTTACCGTCATCTGGCCGTCACTTTAGGCTCATATGTATATCCCTTCGATATAGAGATGAGCCTAAAATGATATGGAAATGCCGGTGACGTGATATGGACGGAACGAGAAAACACACTACACGAGGGCATCTCTAATAATACATTCTGAGGAATCCCTTAACCAGAGCGAGTTTAACCCTTCCCGAGATCTGGGAGCGCAATTAGGGGACATTCCGGTTGCATTCATACCGGGTAAATACCGCTCATCATAAAGAGGAAAAGTGAAAATTGGAGCCTTAAAATTACCTGAAATACCTACCTGTGGCTGAAATAGGGGGCCGAAAACGGTAATATTTTAAGCAAGTTATTTTGCTTTATATGGTATTGTGTATTGCATAGTAGTATATTTTCTCTATCTTTACACCGTAATCATCAAAAACCACCATTATAACATGTACAAGTATCATTTTATTCATAAAGCTCACTTGCCATGAATATAGATAACACGCAGTCACAGATGAGGAAAGGGGTGCTTGAATTTTGCATCCTCTCGGTCATCAAGCAAGGAGAAGCTTATCCTTCAGACATTATAGAAAAAATGAAAGAAGCAAAGCTGGACATCCTGGAGGGCACCCTTTACCCTTTACTCACCCGACTTAAAAACGCAGAACTACTCTCTTACCGATGGGTTGAAAGCAGTTCGGGCCCTCCCAGGAAATATTTTTCCATGACCGACAAGGGGGAATTATTCTACAAAGAACTTGAGGCGACATGGAACGAGTTGGCAAATGCGGTCACGCAGCTCACAAGTAACTAACAACTACCATCCAATAACCAAAACCTAAAATAGAGACTCGAAATGAAAAAGATTATTAATATAAACCTGGCAGGCCGCCTTATCGCTATCGAAGATAGTGCGTATGAGATATTGCGGCAGTACCTGGATAGTCTGGCGCGGTATTTCGCCCGGGAAGAGGGTGGGGATGAGATTGTGAGTGATATTGAGAGCCGTATAGCTGAACTGTTCCTGAATAGACTAAAAACAACACATTGTATCACCGACGAGGATGTTCAATCTGTAAAAGCCGCTATGGGTACTCCCGAGCAGTTTGATCAGGTGGAAGATACAAGCCAGCAACAACAGCCGGCGAACGATCCTTCATATGAAAGCATTCGTCCACGCAAAAGATTATACCGTGATCCGGATAGTAAAGTGCTGGGTGGTGTGTGCGGTGGCCTGGGCGCGTACCTGAACGTTGACCCGGTAGTATTCCGTATCATATTTGCCTTGCTGGCCATTGGCGGCTTTGGCACCGGTATCCTTGTATATTTCATCCTCTGGGTGGTAACCCCTGAAGCCAACACTGCAGCTGAAAAGCTGCAGATGAGAGGGGAAAGGGTGGATGTGAATAACATCAGAGCTACCGTACAGGACGAGATCAACGCGGCAAAAGGTCATCTGAAGAACATCGGAAATGACGTGAGAAATTTTTCTCAGGGCCGCGGAAGACAAGTTGGTAGTGATCTGGAGCGGGCTTTTCGCAATATTTTCGAAGTGTTAGGGAAAATCCTGCTGTTGCTGACCAAGGGATTCTTTTATTTTCTTGCGGTAGTGATCCTGTTTGCCCTGATAGGTACAGGTATCGCCATTACCGCATCTTCTGCGGCCCTTTTTCCTCTTAAGAACCTGATACTGGCTGGTCCTTTACAGAACCTGCTGTTGTGGGTGTCCATTTTCTTCCTGATCGGCATCCCTATCGTCGCATTGATCATATTTTTTGTCCGCAAGGCGACAGGCATTAAAGAAGCCAGCCGTTATGTAGGATATACCCTCAGTTTACTTTGGTTCGCAGGATTAATATCCGCTATCATATTGATAGTTTCTGTGATAAAAGATTTCCGCACCGGCAGTACGCCTGTAAAAGAAAAATTTGCACTCGTGCAACCTTCTGGTGGAAAGTTAGTCATTAAACAGGCGGAAGATTTTACCGGTATCGACGAAATAGAATTTTTCGATGATATTTTAAGGGTAGCCGAAGACACAGTTATTATCAACACCGCCAGGATAAAACTCGAAAAGAGCGATACCGACAGCTTCGAGGTGTATATCGAACGTTATTCCAGGGGTAGAAGAGTGGCGCAGGCCAGGGAACTAGCCAGCGAAATACAATACCAGATCGTTCAGAAGGATTCCATTCTTTATGTGCCCAGTGGAATATCCATCCCTACTAACTCAAAATTCAGAGGTCAGCACGTAAGAGTGATCGTGAAAGTGCCTGCCAACAAAAATGTAGTAATGGACAAAAATCTAAGCTACTATAACAATAACTGGCACTATGATGATGATTATGAATGGGATGAATGGGGACATCATCGTGAAAGAGGTCATATTGAGCTCAAAATGAACGAAGATGGCAATCCTGAAGATCTCAATAAAGAGAAGAATACGCCAGATACCAATTCTGAAAACAGGGCGGATTCCCTGGAAAGAAATTACCGCTACAAGGGTGGTAAGCAAGAAAATAAAACACCTGTAGATGATACCGATTCCAGTAAAAAGCCTGCGGCCCAGGTTGGCGAAGCCGCCGCAATGGATGGACTCGCAGTGATCGGCTACAGTTTATATAAACTGATTAAGTGATGGGATAGTGTGTATAGATAAAACTTTGTCATCACAATAAGTTCAATAGTTAAAGAAACACAACCACGGTTTTTACCGTGGTTTTTTTATATACCATCTTTTTTCCCGATCCGATACCGGCCCTGCCGTATTAATTCATAGTTTTGCTTTTTTAACGTTTATCAGGACAAGGATAAGGAATGCAGGCAACAAAAAAAGCAACGATCAACATTGCGCTGGTAGGTAATCCAAATAGTGGGAAAAGTTCGCTCTTTAATGCGTTGACAGGTCTGAATCAGAAAGTTAGCAACTTTCCGGGCGTTACCGTCGACAAGAAGACGGGAGCGGCAGCTATTTCTCCCAGCCTGCAAGCCAACATTATCGATCTGCCAGGCACCTATAGCCTATATCCTAAAAGCGCCGACGAGTTTGTAACCTACGATGTGCTCGTAAATCCCACCGGAGAAGATCAGCCAGATATGATCCTCATCATTGCGGACGCCGCCAACCTGAAGAGGAATTTGCTCTTCTGCTCCCAGATTATGGACCTGAAGGTACCTGTCATCATAGGTCTTACCATGATGGACATCGCCCGGAAAAAAGGTGTCGAAATTGATGAAGCGGGTCTCGAAAGAGAGTTAGGGGTACCGGTTGTGACGATCAATCCCCGGAAGAATAAGGGTTTAGCAGAGTTGAAGAAGATGATAGAACTGGTGGCGAAGGAAAAGCAGTCAGTCACCCCCCGCGATTTTATTGACAGCCTGGCATTAGCGCCGGAAGTCGTGACAGAGATCAGGAAGTACGTACAGGTAAAGAGCGATTATGCTGCTCTGCACGTGGCCGTAAATCACCATGAGCTGCAATTTCTGAACGGTGGACAGAAACTGGCTATTACCAATAGCCTGCAAACGCACCATTTTAATAAGACGAAGGTACAGGCGGAAGAGATCATGCAGCGTTATGCAAGGATCAAACATATCATGAAGAACACTGTAGTGGAGACCGATCCACTGCAGAAACAATTGCAGACCGAAAAGCTGGATAATTTACTATTGCACCGCTTCTGGGGATATGTAATCCTGCTGGGGATCATGTTCTTTATGTTCCAGAGCATATTCTCGCTGGCGTCTTACCCGATGGATTGGATCGAGGCTGGATTTGGCGCACTAAGTGGTTGGCTGACAGATGTATTGCCTGCCAACCGGCTGACCGACATCCTGGTGAATGGAATTATTGCCGGCCTGGGAGGGATCGCGGTGTTTATACCCCAGATCATGATCTTATTCGCCTTCATCACCGTACTGGAAGATACCGGTTACATGGCCAGGATCAGCTTTCTGACAGACCGGTTAATGAGACAGGTGGGACTGAACGGTAAATCGGTTATGCCATTGATCAGTGGCGTTGCCTGTGCAGTACCGGCTATTATGGCGACCCGTAATATCGAAAACAGAAAGGAGCGGTTGATTACCATCCTCATCACTCCTCTCATGAGTTGTTCTGCACGTCTGCCAATTTACACGGTAATGATCGCATTGGTTGTTCCGGATAAACCTATACTTGGCTTCCTGAACCTGCAGGGATTGGTAATGATGGGTTTATATCTATTAGGTTTTGTTATGGCCCTGGTCATTGCCGCAATACTGAAATTGTTCATTTCCATAAAAGAAAAGAGCTACTTCATCATGGAGCTGCCCGTATACAGAGCGCCTCGCTGGGCTAATGTGGGTACTACGATGGTGCAGAAAGCCAAGATCTTTGTTACAGATGCCGGTAAAGTGATCATGGTGATATCCATCATCCTTTGGTTCCTGGCTTCTTTTGGTCCGGGCAATAAGATGCAACAGGTAACAACCCACTATGAACAATTGAAAACAGCCCATCCTGAACAGAGTGAGAAACTGGATATGGAAATGCAATCTGAAAAACTGGCGAATTCCTATGCTGGTTTATTAGGGCATTCCATAGAGCCGATGATCCGCCCCCTTGGATATGACTGGAAGATCGGCATAGCACTGATCACCTCCTTCGCAGCACGTGAAGTGTTTGTTGGTACGATGGCTACTTTATACAGTGTGGGAGAATCCCCCGAGGATGGAGACGCCACGTTGCGGGAAAAAATGAGTAACGCTACCTGGAGGGATGGACGTCCGGTATATACCCTGGCCAGCGGCATTTCTCTTATGCTGTTCTATGCCTTTGCCATGCAGTGTATGAGTACCCTCGCGATTGTAAAAAGGGAAACAAAATCATGGAAATTCCCCATTATCCAGTTTGCGTATATGACTGCATTGGCTTATATCTCTGGCCTGATCGCATTTCAGCTGCTCAAATAGCCCACTGATAGATCGTACGCGGTGAAATAGCTTATATTAGCATTATAACCAGATCAAGGTATGAAAATAGTCATCCACAGTTTGCTGCTCTTATTGGCTGCCGGCACATATGCGCAGTCGCCCATTGACTCAACCCAATTAATAAAAGATATACAGACACTTTCTTCGGATAAATACGAAGGGCGTATGGCGGGTACACGTGGCAGCCGTCAGGCGCAGTTTTACCTTATGGGCCGGTTTAAAGATGCCGGATTATCAGCCTACCACAATACTTACGAGTATCCTTTCTATTTTAAACAGGGCGAAAAACAGATAATGGGTACCAACCTCTTTGGATATATCAAGGGTAGATCCGATGCAGCTATTGTTGTTACTGCGCATTATGATCATCTGGGAATAAAGAAGGGAGCTACGCCTGACAGTATCTACAATGGGGCGGACGACAATGCCTCCGGAACTGGAGGATTACTAGCACTGATGGCCTACTTTAAGAAAAATCAACCCGAGCATACGCTGATCTTTGTGGCATTTGATGGAGAGGAAGAGGGGTTACAGGGAGCGAAGGCATTTGTGAAGCAACCACCAGTGCCGGTTGAGCGGATTGTGCTGAATATCAATATGGATATGATCGGCCGGAACGATAAGAACGAGTTATATGTCTGCGGATTAACACCATATCCGGAGCTAAAAAAATATGTTGACGATGCGGTAAGTACCGGAGGGGCTGTCAAAGTGCTTTCCGGCCATGATAAAAAAGAAGAAGGCTCAAATAATTGGATCAATCAGAGTGATCACTACGAATTTCATAAGTTAAAGATCCCCATACTTTATTTTGGTGTGGAGGATCATCCTGATTATCATCAGCTAAGCGATGAGTTCTCAGGCATCCAGCCATCTTTTTATTACCAGTCGGTATTGAAAGTACTGACGGTACTGCAATCTGCTGATAAGGGCCTGAAATAAGGGGTAAGCGCCCCCTCCAATGTTAACGCTGCCAAAGCTTCTCCAATAGATCGTTTCCAGTTTTGCTGGGCAGAAGGGCTCTGTCCATGATTAGTTTCACGGTCATATGCGTCCTGCAACCTGTTCATTTCCCGGAATGACTCAATGTACTGATACTGAATAATGCTGTCGAAATCTTCCGCAGTCAGTTCCATATTTTTGATGCGTTGCTGGAACCTGAGAGCGACCAGCCAGGTTATATCAAAATGCAGTTGTTCATGTTCCAGAGAATAATTATCCTTTGCGAAGGATTTGACCCAGGAAGAGCTTTTGACGAAAAAGACCTGCAGCGTCAGGTTTATCTGTAAAGTATCTTTTTTGTGGAGGCTGTTCCCTTCATAGGCAAAGCTGGTGTAAGAGACCGCTGCACTTGGGCCGCGTAGAGGAGGTGTAGCTTTGAAATCAGACCAGCGGAGTTTTCGGTGAGGCTGATAAAAAAGACTGTCGGATTCCGGATCTTCCGGCCGCCGGTCCGGCGTAAAAACAACTTTTATAACTGTAGCAGGTGGTGTTTCCTTCAGTGACCTGACAGGAAGCAGGAGACAGCACCATATGAACGTAAGTAATAAAAACATAGCGCCCGTTCTGGGTTAAAGGTACATTTTTCGTAACTTACAAGCTACCAAAACAATCGCACTATGTACGGTGGCGGATATATCTTCGACGAACCCAACAGGAAGCAGCAACGGGAAGAGCAGTTGCATGATGATCCTGTAAAACTGGCCGCGTTTGAGGCGCGTATTGCCAGAGGGGAAAAAATTGAACCAGGCGACTGGATGCCGGTCGAATATCGCAGGCAGCTCATTCGGCTAATAGAACAACATGCACATTCTGAGATAATCGGCGCATTGCCGGAAGGTACCTGGATCACCCGGGCGCCAGGCTTTAAGCG
This sequence comes from uncultured Flavihumibacter sp., assembly GCA_902168105.1. GTDB lineage: Bacteria > Bacteroidota > Bacteroidia > Chitinophagales > Chitinophagaceae > Chitinophaga. Next base: position 88,757 of record CABHOY010000076.1, on the reverse strand, counting down.
TAAGCTGGCCTTGATTGCCAAAGTACAGGATGAAGTGGGGCACGGACAGCTGTTGTATAACGCGGCGGAAACGCTGGGTAAATCCAGGGAAGCGATGATCAATGACCTGCTTAGCGGCAAGTCAAAGTATTCCAACGTGTTTAATTACCCGGCGGAAACCTGGGCGGATGTTACTGTGATCGGGTTCCTGATCGATGCGGCGGCAATTGTCAACCAGGTGGCCAATTCAAAAGGCTCCTACGGACCGTATTGCCGGGCGCTGGAAAGGATCTGTTATGAAGAGAGCTTTCATCTGAAACAAGGGCATGATGCATTCATTGAGCTTGCTACCGGTACACCGGCACAGAAAGCTATGTTACAGGATGCCCTTAATCGCTGGTGGCAACCAATTATGCACTTCTTCGGTCCGCCTGATAAAACTTCCAGTCACAGCGAAAAGCTGATGCAATGGAAAGTTAAAATGGCGAGCAACGATGATATGCGTAACCAGTTCCTGGATGCGTATGTCCCTAAGATATGGGAACTAGGCCTGACGCTTCCTGACCCGCTGTTAAAAAAGAACGCAGATACAGGTAAATGGGAATACTCTGACCCGGATTGGGATCTCTTTTTTGAAGTGATCAAAGGAAATGGCCCTTGTAATAAAGAGCGGCTGGATGTAAGGAAATGGGCGGAAGAAAATGGCCGTTGGATCAGAAAAGCGCTCATGCGCGAAGATGAAATGGAACGCAGTGCGCTTCCTGTTGCATAAGGATTGTTTTCCCTTGTTTATATAATAAAGTAAGTACCACGATTTATGAATGACTCACTTGATCCACGTGTCAACCGGCTCCGGTTGGATAAAAACGACGGCTCCTTTAAAGTAGAAGAGGGAGAGAACTGGAATGTATTTGAAGTATTTCATCAGGAAAAAAGAGGGGCGCATCACGAACACGTAGGCTGTGTACATGCCCCGGACGCAAGCCTTGCACTGATCTTTGCTAAAGAACAATTCGGCCGCCGGAAGAAATGCGTGAACCTATGGGTGGTACGTAGCGCGGACATCCTTGCATTCGACCTGGAAGATGAAGACATGTTTGCCAACAACCCGGACAAAACATACCGGGATGCCAGCGGATTTAAAGTCATGGAAAAGATCAACAAGTTTAAAGCACAGACAAAATAGTACCCACATATCCCAATGCAATTACAACAAGCAATACAGGAGCTGATCACGAAAATGGCAGATGATGAACTGGTGATCGGACATCGCAATTCTGAATGGACGGGTTTAGGCCCTGTCATGGAGGAAGATATCGCATTCTCTTCCATGGCCCAGGATAAGATCGGCCATGCATGGGCGCTCTATCGCATACTGCACGAGTCTTTTGGAGGCTCAGACCCGGACCAGTTCGCATTTTTGAGGAATGCGCAGGACTTCAGGTGCTGCCACTTCGTGGAAATGCCGATAGGCTCTTATGAGTTTAGCCTGATGCGGCACTTCTTATTTGACCATGCCGAAACCGTGCGGTATCAGTCTCTTTCAGGAAGCAGTTTTACTGCTTTGCAACATCTGGCGGGAAAGGTAAAGGGGGAGTTAAAATACCACACTCTGCATGCTGACGCCTGGGTCATACAACTTTGTACAGCCGGAGCAGATAGCCGTCAGCGTATGCAATCAGCGCTGGACAATTGCTTTCAACTGGCAGGCGGCATCTTTGAACCAGGAGAAGGAGAGGACCTGCTGATAGCAGAGCATATCTATCCGGGAGAGGCGGCCTTATACCAGCAGTGGCTGAACAATATTTCCCCCGTAATAGAGAAAGCAGGATTGATCTTACCTGCCTTGACAGCGCCTGTATACGGAGGTCGTAAGGGGCAGCACACGCAGTATTTACAACAATTATTGGAGGAAATGGGCGAAGTGTTCCGCCTGGACCCCGAAGCAACCTGGTAGAAACAAAAGACTATGCAAACTATAACAACATTACAGGCAGTATACAATTCGCTGGAACATGTGATGGATCCTGAGATCCCAGTATTGAGCGTATTAGAACTGGGGATGATCACAGACGTAAAGGTGGATATTGAGGGAGTACACATTAAGATGATCCCCACATTTGCGGCCTGCCCTGCAGTAGACATTATTAAGGAAAATATTAAAAATGCAGTGGAGAGGGACCTGCAGATGCCGGCATTTGTAATGGTAGATAAAGAGGTGAACTGGAACAGTAACCGGTTGACCAGTGCGGCGAAAGAAAAGCTGCGCGATTTCGGGATAGCTCCGCCCGCCAGGCATGAAGGCGAGGTAAGTGTGGACCTGCTGATCAAAACGACCTGTCCTCATTGTGGAAGTGAAAACACCTATTTACGTTCCCCCTTCGGATCTACGCTCTGCAGGGCCTTACATTTCTGCCGGCAATGCGGCATGATGTTCGAACAGTTTAAACCCCTCTCATAGCATACATATATCAGATTTCCCCATTATTGATTACATTCACGCTCAAAAAACAGGGGCATGAAGATAGGCTTGTATTTTGGGTCCTTTAATCCTATACATACCGGGCATCTGATTATAGCTAACTATGTGGCATACAATACGGACCTCGATAAAGTATGGTTGGTGGTATCACCGCAAAACCCTTTAAAACCGGCAGGATCATTATTAAACGAACATAACCGTTTTCACCTGGTAGAATTAGCTATTAAGGACGAGCCCAAACTCAGGGCCAGTAATATAGAGTTTTCCCTGCCCAGACCATCTTTCACGATCGATACACTGGCTTATCTGACAGAAAAATTCCCCACACAGCAGTTTACAATTATCATGGGTAGCGACAGTTTCCAGAATATCACCCGCTGGCGTAACTATCAGCAGATTATAAAGCACTATCCCATTTATGTTTATCTGCGTCCGGGGCATGAAGTAACAGAAACATATGGCGCCCAGGTTGAAGTCTTAAAAGCGCCAATGCTCGATATCTCGTCAACCGATATACGTAAGTGGATCCTGGAAGGGAAATCAATCCGTTACATGGTACCCGACAATGTAGTGGCCTATATGGCGGAAAATAATTACTACCGGTAACTCAACGCTGTACTCGTACCTCCCGTTTTTTGGTGAGGAACTCGTTTGAGTAGATATCCAGCAGGAGTATGAACATGGATATCAGCAGTGGCCCGAAGATCAACCCGATAAACCCAAAAAGGTTCACACCTATCAACACGCCGAAGATGGTAATTAAAGGGTGGACATCTCCTATCTTTTTTGCGAGTATAAAGCGGAATAAATTATCAGAAGTACCTACTACGGCAAAACCATATACCAGCACACCGATACCCTGCCAGGTCATATTGATGGCAATAAGATAAATTCCCATAGGCACATAGACGGCAGCGGCGCCAACTACTGGCAGCATGGCAGTGAAACAGGTCACGGCAAACCAGAAAAAGGGTTGAGGCACCTGGAAAATAAAATAGCCGACCAGCGATACAATACCCTGAATGATCGCAATTAGGGGAATTCCCACCGCATTGGCGATCACCAGTTTATGGAATTCAGTCCCGAGTCGCAATACGTTCTCATCTTTCAGCGGAATGTATTCATATAACCAGGCCTCCATCTCTCTTCCCTTCACCAGCATAAAATACAGGATGAAATAAAGTATAGCGATGGCAGTTAGTATGTTAAACGTAGCTCCCAGCAGTCCTGGCAATACCGATGTGAGGTATCCCTGGAGGCGTTCCAGCCGCACCTGTGAAAGGACATCAATATTTGTGGAAGACCGTATACGGTCGTTGACGGTTTTCAGCCCCGCTATCAGCTCGGAAGAGTGCGTCACGGCGTAACTGATCTTATTGGTCAGCATGTTTATCAGGATCCCGAAAGGCATCAGGACTATGATAAACGACATAAACATCAGGAGGGCTGCGGCTAGGTTTTTCCTCCACTTTCGCTCTTCCACAAGCCGGAACATATATTTGCGGCTTAAGATATACATGGTGATAGCGCCAAGAAATCCGGGAAGGAATGTATACAGCTCTCTGAAGAGCACATAGGCCAGCAGTACAATGATCAATAGAAAGCTGACCTGTTTTATGCGTTCGTTATCTATTACAGCCATATGGTTGAAAGGTTATTCTGTCAGTTAATGTTACAATCATTCTACAAAAAGGGTACCGTTCCCTGCAATAGTGTTGAATCATACTAAAGTAAACTAATCTTCTGCATAAAGTGTTTAATCAGTGTAGGTTATTAAACTACTTCCTTCAATAAATAATATTTCATTAATAAGTATTCGTGAAAGATTAAAATTATTGGAATAGTGTTTGTACCCTGTACAGTACGATTCAAAAACCATTACTCATCTTTCTAAAACTTTATTTTATGGCGAACAACAGTTCAAAAGCAGTTGTATCATTCATTGTTGGTGCTGCGGTAGGCGTAGCGGTAGGTTATTTCCTCAATTCTGATAAAAAGGACGAACTGGTAGAAAAGCTGAAATACCAGGCGGATAAATTGAAAGACAAATTCAAGAAGAGGAAGGAACAATATGAAGATGCATTAGAAAACGAGTTGGCATAAAGCACGGTGTCACAAAAAACATTTGCATGGAAGATAATTTCAGCAGTTACTTCAATCAGACAGGCAAGGTTGCCAAGGAATACCTGGAAACCCGTTTGGACCTGATTAAGCTCCAGGCAGCAGGAAAGCTTTCAAAGGCTTTAGGGCTATTTTTCTCATTGATATTGGCTTTCCTGCTGTTCTTTTTTGTTATTGTATTTCTGGGAATGGTACTCGGTTTCTGGATAGGCGAGATGACTAACAGTTTTACGTTAGGCTTCTCTTGCTCTGCAGCGCTATTTGTCGTACTGCTGGCCATCCTGCTCATTTTCCGCAAGCCACTTATTCAAATCCCTTTATCCAATATGCTTGTCAGGGAACTAATGAGCGAAATGGATATTGATGATGAAGAGGATAAGAATAACAAAAAGGAAGAAAAGGAAGCAGACAGGAAAGCGCCTGAAGAAGAGGAAGAAGAATTGTACGAACAACTATAATATCGAAAGAATTTATTGATAAACCTCTACACATGCCAAAGGTGAAAGTAACAAGTACGGTGCTGTTGGATAAGGAAATAAGCCGTTTGAAAAAACGCTCGCGTGCACTGGAAAATGAATTAGGAGACAGGGTTGGTTATTTCAAGGGCAATTATGGTAAAATGGCGTTAAACTCCGTGATTCCCGGCAGTGCTAAACACAGCGGTGTTATGGGAATGGCGGGCCGCATTGCAAAGATCGCCTGGCAGAGCGGTAAGTTTAAATCATTTACCACCAGCGCACTAATGACAGCATTGGAGTTTGCAGGTGTCCGCATGGGCATCAACCTCTTTGATAAATTCCGTAAAAGCCGTAGCAAGAAGAAGAAAAGGACGAGAGCTACGGCTGAAAATGATGAAGATTAAAGGTTTGTTATCCCCAAACCTTTGTTCCCTCACTGCAATTAGCACAGATATCAATATTCTTACGCCCCGTCTGAAGTTTCGTCCGGAACTGGATGTACTTATCATTATGCCATAGTTCCTTCAGTGATTCCTGTTTGAGGTCACCCAGTTTATGCTGTGCGTCCTTGTCGAAACAGCAGGGAACAACAAGCCCATCCCAGGTAATAACCGGGGAATGCCATAAACGCCAGCAGTGATTTCCCATTTTATTCTTGATCTTATAAGTACCATCCTCATTTTTGTGATAACGGCTATACTTATCGATCGTTGGGATCAGGCGGTTGCCTTCTTCATAATCATATACCTGGGCGGTTTTAAAGCGAACTTCATCCACACCGATCTCCTTCGCCAGTTGCTTTATTTCCTCAATCTGATGCTCGTTCGGTTTTACTACCAGGAACTGGAAAAAAACAAACGGTGTTTTTGAATTGAGTTCCTTTTTCCATTTAACAATATTCTTTGCTCCCTGTATTACCTTCTCGAGATTACCACCTACACGGTATTGTGTATAAACATCCTGTGTGGTGCCATCAATGGAAATAATTAATCTGTCCAAACCGCTTTCCACGGTTTTACGGGCATTCTCTTCTGTGAGGTAATGGGCATTAGTGGAGGTTGCGGTATAGATGCCTTTTGCATGTGCATATTTAACCATCTCCAGGAAGCCTGGGTTCAAAAACGGCTCTCCCTGGAAATAGAAGATCAGGTATAACAGTTCTTTATGGATCTCGTCTATCGTTTTCCTGAAAAAATCCTGCTGGAGCATGCCTGTGGGACGTGTAAAGGCGCGCAGACCACTGGGGCATTCCGGGCATCTCAGGTTACAGGATGTTGTTGGCTCAAATGATACCGAAATGGGGTATCCCCATTGAATAGGTTTACCTGTCCACTTGCTTACAAAGTAGCTGCTTAACACCTTGGCGGCATTCCAGCCACGGCGCAGTGTAAACTTGGAGATCAGGTTAAGAGTATCATTTAGATTGAATTCTGGCATAACAACATCACTTATTGTTGTAAAAATAAGATATCTATGTGGGTTATGTATAATAATAATTATACTTGCTGTGAAATTGGGGAATAAGATTGACAATGTGAGCGTTAAAAGCCTTCATCCTAATGCGAAAGCAGAATAAATAAAAAGTGCCAAAACTCCGAATCAAGAAATCCAGGCGTTTAATTTCCGCCCTGTTATTCCTCCTATGTCTGACATTTGGAGCATGGCTGTGGTGGCGGGAGAGAGAGGAAGCCCTGAATTTTGTCAGGTATGAAGAATTTGGGATCGATATGCCGGTTAATTATGCTATCCACGGAATTGATGTATCAAGATTCCAGAAGAATATTAACTGGTCTGCTGTGGAGCAGATGCAAGTGGACCGTATCCATATCTCTTTCGCGTTTATAAAAGCATCAGAGGGTATTACCCGTCAGGATGCCTCATTTAAGCAGAATTGGCAAAGAGCCAAAAAAGCAGGTATCGTGCGTGGGGCATATCATTTTTTTTATTCTACCCGCGACCCCTTGAAACAGGTGATCAATTTTCAGAATGTAGTACAGCTGGAGCCTGGTGATCTGCCACCGGTACTTGACATAGAAGTGCATAATAACCAGCCAGCGGCCGTGATCAGATCTACTGCCCGGATCTGGCTGGAAGAAATGGAAAAGGCATATGGTGTAAAGCCGATCATTTATACCAATATGCATTTTTACGAGACGTATCTTGGAGAGGAATTTGACCGTTATCCATTGTGGGTAGCGCACTATTACCAGAAAGAGCGGCCTTCTACACAACGGCACTGGTTGTTCTGGCAACACAGTGATATTGGCAGGGTGAACGGGATCTCTACGACGGTTGATTTCAACGTTTTCAGAGGAGACAGTCTGGCCCTTCGTAAATTATGCCTTCCTTAAACTAATAAGGTTATATGGAAACACAGGAACCACAACAAGACAGAAAGGAACCTTTTGACATGAGGATCGTACAATATTTTGTGCGGATCATGCGCACAGTGTTTCTGGGGTTCTTCTGGATGATAATAAATGTATTTCTTGGGTTGTATCTCGGCTTTGCCATACCGGAGGAATCTACGCCGGGCAGGATGATCTTTTTCTACAGCTGGCTGGTGCTCTCACTGGCAGGCTATCTCTTAATCGTAATAAGGATGTGGAGAAAGAATGAAAACGTGCAGGACAATTACAAATAAAAAAGAAGTGATCAATTATAAGAGTTCTCACAACAGGTTTTTTGCCTGTGCGCTAACATATAATTGATCACTTACGATCCTTACAGCAATGTTGTCTGCTGCAAATATGCTTGTTGCATACCTTTGATTATGCGGGCAACATCTTCTTCAGACCTACCGGTTTTACGTTCAAGTCTGATATACAGCTCCCTCTCTTTACCTCTTTCAAACACTAGATCTTCGTCTGAAAGTTCGGTGAAACGCTGCTTGAGCAGTTTCTTCAGTACCGACCACTGGTATCCCCGGATGTTCATAGTAGCATTTTTTTGTTTTTTGTTAAAGAATTTATGTAGATATCCAAAGTTGCCAATTTTCGATTCCTTTCCGTGTTTATGCTTCAGGGTAGCTGTGATTGCTGCTGAGGTTTAACTTCCATATTATCAACACGGCTGGACGGAATAAAGTTCAATATTTATGCCATTTACAATTGGACGAACGTTAAATAAAATCTAAGATTTTTGAGTGCAGATCCTTAACAGTATTGGGTTTAAGTAAAGCGTGTTATGATGTTATAAATGGACGTTCTGCTAAAAAAAAGCTAAATGTACAAAAGATGCCATGATTGCAATCTATTGCACCAATCACTACCTCTGATGCCTTTGTGGAAAGTCTGCACATCCATTACAACGGTTTGGGGCGTGTTGTGTGGAATGCTTTACTCATAACTGCTGTGTAATGCGTAATTAGCAAGGATTTACGGGATGGAACAGACTTTGCAAAGTATAAAGAAGACAATGACACATTGATCATCTAAAACAGAAACGATATGCTAAGTGAAAAAGGGTCCGATAAGGATAAAAAACCTTTGGAAGAGTATCATCAGGAAGAACAGCATCCCGTTGAGATTTTAAAAACAGATAAAGCAGATAATTCGCGGAATCCGCTGCATGGAGACCTCTCAGAGAAGCCTGAAAAGGAAAACAAAGCGGTGCGCGATCAGGATACTAAAGACTAATTCGTTACCATTTATTTATTGATTGACCTCTTAATGGTATTCCACGAGGAAAAACGATTAGTGAACATTCTTCTTTAATGTTGTGGTGTATAGCAGGCCGTCCCATTCATGGGATGGTTTTTTTTTAGCTACTGTGGTCGGCAATGATCTTCCAGTTGCCCCTGATACGTTTAATGATCAGCGAAAAATGACCTTGTAGATCGCCCACTGTTCTTTGCAAATGCCATTTTCCTACTACAAAATAAACGTCTGCCGAGAGTGGCTTCATTTCCAATATATTGAACGCAAGCTTCCCCATAGCGGTCGTGTCAGGATAGGACTTTTTATAATTATCCAGGGTCGCCTGCCAACCATAGGTCGGCCCTCTTTTACCAATAAATATAAGGGAATCGGACTGCCAGTAAGTGGTCATAAACTCTTCCAGGTTACCCTTATTCCAGGATGCTGTTTGCTTTTGTAATAATGCCCTGATGGCAGACTGCGGCTGTTGTGCACGTAATACAGTAAATGGAGCAGCCAACAGAATAAGGAACAACAAAAAACGCATGGTAATTTTTAGTAAAAGATAAACAGTTTTTGCGAGGCAGGGCAATTTGATTATACTACCTTTGCAAAAATCAACAACTTATGCCCGGATATGAATTTTTTGGCCCGGAAGAACGCAAGGAAGTAAACGATGTACTGGAAACAGGCATTTTTATGCGTTATGGCTTTGACGGTCCCCGCAAAGGCATCTGGAAAGCTAAAGAGCTTGAGCAGGCCATTTCTGAAAAACTGAATGTAGCCCACACTCACCTGGTATCCAGTGGTACCGCCGCCCTTACAACCGTAATGGCAGCGTTGGGTATAGGCGCCGGGGATGAAGTGATCATGCCCACATTTACATTTGTTGCCAGCTTTGAGTGTATATTCTCCGTTGGTGCGACTCCCGTCCTGGTAGATGTAGATGATACCCTTACACTGGATCCTAAAGCGGTAGAAGCAGCTATTACTCCACGTACCAAGGCGGTAATGCCGGTACACATGTGTGGCGCAATGGCAGACCTGGATGCGCTGAAAGCCATCTGCGAAAAACATAACCTGATCTTACTGGAAGATGCCTGCCAGTCTTTTGGCGGTACTTATAAAGGCAAAGCGCTGGGAACCATTGGTCATGCCGGTGCATTTTCATTTGACTTTGTAAAAACGATCACCTGTGCTGAAGGTGGCGCTGTTGTAACAAACGATAAGGATGTTTATCTTAAATGTGATGCTTATGCAGATCATGGTCACGACCACCTGGGCGTAGATCGTGGTGCTGACCTGCACCCATATATCGGTTACAACTACCGCATCTCTGAGCTGCATGCTGCCGTGGGTCTTGCCCAGGTACGTAAGCTCGATACCTTCCTCGGCATCCACCGTAAAACAAAGAAGATCTTCAAAGATGCCCTGGCAACTGTACCGGGTGTAACTTTCCGTCGTCTACCTGATGCTGATGGTGATAGCGCTACTTTCCTGGCGTTTTTCCTGCCGGAAGAAACGCAGGCCAGAGCTGCTGCCGCTGCCATGAAAGCTGCGGGACTGGCTGCATTCTATTGGTTTGACAATAACTGGCACTACATCCGTAACTGGGAGCATTTTAAGCAAGGCACGGTACTTTCCCGTTTTGCACCAGGCCTGGAGCAGGCAATGGAACTGTACAAGGTGAAGCAGTTCCCTGTATCAGATGCTATCATGAGCCGTTGTATCTGTACGCCTATCAATCTTGGATGGAGTGAAGAAGAAGTACAGCAACGTGCTGAAAAATTGGTGAATGCTGTAAAGAGCGCTTTATAATAACAAGCATGAAGAAAGTAGCCCTGATTCCTGCCCGTTACGGCGCTACCCGTTTTCCGGGTAAACTGATGGCCAAACTAGGAGGTAAATCCGTAATTCTGCGTACTTATGAAAGCACCGTTAATACAGGTGTTTTTGATGAAGTAATGGTGGTGTGCGATAATGAGATCATCTACAATGAAATTGTAAATAACGGAGGTAAAGCCGTGATGAGCAAAAAAGAACACGAGTGCGGTACCGATCGTATAGCCGAAGCTATTGAAGACCGTACGGATGTTGATATCGTTGTGAATGTGCAGGGAGATGAACCTTTTACCCAGAAAGAGCCGTTGGAAAAACTGCTCAAAGTATTTGAAGGAGAAGAAGGTAAACAGGTACAGGTGGCTTCCCTGATGCAGGTATTGAAAGATCCGCAGTCAATTGAAGACCCGAACTATGTGAAGGTTGCAGTGGATAAAAAATTCAATGCGCTCTTCTTCTCCCGTTCAGTCATTCCTTATCCACGCGATAAAAATGTTCAAACCATATATTACGAACACATAGGCATATATGCATTCCGCAGACAAACGCTGATGGACTTTACCAAAATGCCGGTAAGTCCGCTGGAAGCTGCAGAAAAAATAGAATGCCTGCGCTACCTGGAAAATGGCATCTCCATGAAAATGGTGGTGACAGAATATATGGGGGTAGAGATCGATACGCCGGAAGATCTGCTTAAGGCGGAAAAATTACTCTAATATTAAAATCAATTAAACGACTGAGATGAAATTCAGGAACTTTAAAATGGTCGATTACGTGGTGTTTGGCCGTGGTGCGTTTGACCAGCTTGATGAAATACTCGCTCCCCGCCGTAAAGGCGATGCGCCGATGATATTTTTCGTAGACCATTTCTTCCAGGGTAATGAGGCATTTGCCAAACGTGTTCCTGTAAGAGGTAAAGATAAGATCGTATATATCGACGTTACCGACGAACCGAAGACCAAATATGTGGATAAGGTAAGAGACGAGCTGAAGGCAGAATTTGGTGAAGTGAGCGGCATCATTGGTATTGGCGGTGGTTCTGTTATGGATATGGCGAAAGCCGTCGCCCTGATGATGACAAATCCTGGTTCTTCTGCTGATTACCAGGGTTGGGACCTCGTAAAGGTTGCCGGTGTATATAAAGTGGGTATTCCTACGATCTCCGGTACGGGTGCGGAAGTAAGCCGCACCTGCGTGCTGACTGGGCCTACGCGTAAACTGGGAATGAACTCGGACTTCACACCGTTCGATCAGATCGTGTTGGACCCGGAGTTAATAAAAGGTGTACCGGTAAATCAACAGTTCTACACTGCAATGGACTGCTATATTCACTGTATTGAATCCTTAACGGGTACTTACCTGAACGCATTCAGCCGTTCTTACGGCGAAGAAGCACTTCGCCTCTGCCAGGAGATATTCCTGGAGAAAGCTACCTGGGATGATGACGCGGATGAAAAACTGATGATGGCGTCTTATGCCGGAGGAATGAGCATCGCTTATTCACAGGTAGGTGTAGCACATGCTGTTAGCTATGGACTGGCATACCTCCTGGGCACTAAACACGGTATCGGTAACTGTATCGTGTTTGATAAACTGGAAGAATTCTATCCGGAAGGAGTGAAGGAGTTCAAGCAGATGGTGAAGAAACACAATATTGACATCCCGCAGGGCATCACGAAAGGACTGACCGACGAACAGTTCAATATCATGATCGACGTATCCCTGGGTATGGCTCCGTTGTGGGAAAATGCACTCGGCAAAGACTGGAAAGAGCAGATGACACGTGAACGCCTTCGTGCATTGTACGAGCAACTATAATGAGAAGATTAATAAATTACTTATAAAAAGCCCCCTGTTTTTGCAGGGGGCTTTTTATAAAAGTTATCGAAGGAACCGTTTGATCGGTACCCGCATATGAACGAAACGCCACATGATCTGCAGGCGGCGATTGTGATAAATAAACAGGAGATAAAAAGATGCCATTAGTGTCACGAACGCGGTGCAGTAGAACGTGAGCGCGAAGAAACGGGCGTCATTATGATAGATGAACGCAGAAAGATAGGCGCCCAGACCGATGCCGGCTTCAAGCGCAATGTACATCGTTGCCAGTGCACGACCTTTATGCTCCGGATGGCCCAGGTCAATTGTCCAGGCGGTGATTGCCGGAGAGTTCATCCCTACAGAAATACCGTAAATAACAGCAGCGGTCAGCATCATCGCCGGTGTGTGCGAGATCGCCAGCAGGAATACTGCGAGCGCCATGGTTGCTGCAGAGATCTTCAGGATAGGTACACGGCCATACTTGTCAGAGATCTTGCCTGCCAGTAACCTGATACCAATGGAACTGGCGGTGAAGAATGTGAAGAATAGACCTTTATTCTGAATGCCGAGATAAGTACTGAAATCGGGAATGATAGTGAACAACACCCCGTAACTGAGGTAAGTCAGGAATGTTATAATAACAGGCGCCAGTACCAGCGGCTCAAATATTTCATTTTTTGAGATCTTTAATGTGGACAAACGGAAGCCCTGTTTGTTCTCTAGTGTTTCCCGCATTCCACCTGCCAGTATTACAACGGACAAGAGCGCAAATACTGCTGATACCTGGAACATGATCCCGATGTTCCAGCGGGTAGAGATGTAACCGCCAATGGCAGGCCCCATAGCCAGGCCTATTGTACTGAACAGACCGATCATGCCCATTGCTTCCGCCCTGCGGGTAGCAGGCACGATGTCGGATACATAAGCAGCAGTGCCGGTTGGCTTGAAACCTGTGGAAAAACCGTGGAAGAAACGGAGTAGTAAAAATGCTCCTACAGAGCTGACCAGTGGATATAGGAGGCTGCACACCACACATACCAGTGATCCGAATATCATGACGGGGAGGCGACCAATAGTATCTGTCAATTTTCCGCTGAAAGGACGGGACAATCCTGCCATCAATGTAAAAAGCGCAAGAATATATCCTTTGTAATCCTCTCCTCCCATCCGGGTCAGATAAGCGGGCAATTCCGGAAGCAACATGTTAAAGCTGGCGGAAAACAGTGCATTGCTGAGGCATAGCATGATAAAATGGAAGGTGTAAATTCTCCCGGGCAACTGGTCCATGCAGCAAAGTTAAGACAAACGGCAGAACCCCAGTTGATTAATGGGAAAAATACTACTTATATCATTTATCAATCGCTTGGTAGTAACTTTGTATGAACCCCCCAAATTACCAGTTATGGAACACAAAGAGCTCCGTTTGGCAGTCCTCATAGATGCAGATAATATCCCCTACGCCAGTGTAAAAGCAATGATGGAAGAAGTGGCCAAGTATGGCATCCCGACTTTCAAACGGATATATGGAGACTGGACAAAACCCACCCTGACCGGCTGGAAAACAGTCCTGCTGGATAATGCTATCACACCGGTGCAGCAATACGCTTATACCTCCGGGAAAAATGCCACAGATTCCGCCATGATCATCGATGCTATGGATATTCTTTACACTGGCAGAGTTGATGGTTTTTGCCTCATCACCAGCGATAGCGATTTCACCCGCCTTGCCACCCGTTTGCGGGAAGCTGGTATGCGGGTATTCGGACTAGGGGAGAAGAAGACACCAAGCGCTTTCAGGGCGGCCTGTGACAAGTTTATTTACCTTGAGATCCTGGCCAGTGCAGATAAAAAATCTTCCTCTAAAGAAAAAGCGGACAAAGAAAAGGGAAAGGCGATCAGCAAGGCCGACAGGGATGTGGTGAACATTCTGGCATCAAGCATCAATGATATTGCGGACGAAGATGGCTGGGCTTATCTGGGAGAGTTGGGAAACCTGCTGTTAAAGAAGCAACCCGACTTCGATGCCCGTAACTATGGATATAACAAACTGGTACAGCTTATTAAGAGCTTTGAGGACTTCGAAATAGATATCCGCGAAAGCAGCCGTAAGATGGGAAAACTGGTATATGTCAGGGTAAAATAAGACATAAAAAAAGCTGTTCTACTTATGGAGTAAAACAGCCTTTAAATATCTTAATTGATTGGATACTAGCGCTTAGCGTATTTGATAGCAGCGTAGAGGAACATTAAAGCAAACAGAGCAATGACAACATAGGTCATTGTGTGCATAAACTTATCTCCAGCTCTGTAAAAATCGGTAGTCTCTACGTTGTTAACTATTTCAAGTAACATAATAAAAATGTTTAGTGGTCCGGGCTGCAAGTTAGCGCATTCTCTTTGAAAATCCCAACATACATATCCGTCTAATAGTTTATTAGTTGCTCTATATATTGATGCATACGTGTTTTGGCCAGGAAATTTTTCTCTAACGCTGCTGCGAATGGAATGGGCGTATCCAATCCAGCACAACGCATTACGGGGGCGTCCAGCAGTGAGAAACAATGTTCTGCTATCCAGGCGCTGATCTCTCCGCCCAGCCCACCCGTAAGGGTATCTTCATGAAGAATTAACACCTTTCCGGTAGCTGCCACCGCTTCCCGGATGGCGGAATAGTCCAGCGGGAGTAGCGTACGCAGGTCGAGTATGTGCATCGATAACTGCGGATGCTGTTGTGCATATTCCAGTGCCCAGTGTACACCGCTGCCGTACGTAATAATACTGATATCTTCCCCGGCCTGTACTACGTGGGCTTTGCCGATCTCCGTAGTATACAATCCTTCCGGTACCGGCCCGCTTATGCTTCGGTATAACGCTTTGTGCTCAAAGAACAGCACCGGGTTAGGATCTGCAAAGGAAGCCAGTAAAAGACCTTTTGCATCAGCCGGAGTAGCAGGGTACACCACCTTTAATCCCGGTACATGTGTAAACCAGGCCTCATTACTTTGAGAGTGGAAGGGACCTGCGCCAACACCGGCTCCTGCCGGAAGCCTGATCACAACGTCAGCCGTCTGGCCCCAGCGATAGTGGATCTTTGCAAGATTATTTACTATCTGATTGAAACCGCAGGTCACAAAGTCTGCAAACTGCATTTCTACCATACTCTTAAAACCCATAAGGGAAAGTCCAAGTCCAGTCCCTACGATCGCACTTTCACATAATGGCGTATTTCTCACCCGGTCTCTACCAAACTTTGCCACCAACCCGTCAGTGATCTTAAACGCGCCGCCATATTCCGCAATATCCTGTCCCATCAATATCAGGTTGGGATATTGCTGCATCGCCAGGTTTAATCCTTCCGAAATGGCGTCAATAAATCTTTTTTCAGGGGTAGCTATACCGGTTGCAGGAGAGATAGGGGCGGGGGCAGGAGCATAAATATCTTTTAATTCATCGGTCTCGCTGACAGGCGGTGATACTTCCGCCAGGGCTGCATTTATCTCCAGTTCTATTTCTTGTTTCAGTGTTTCCCGGATCTCCTGTATACGGGCTTCATCTATAAGTTGCAGGTAAAGTAAAAAGCGTTCGAAGTGCAGGATCGGATCCTGTTCTGCCCATTCCTCCAATAGGGCAGGTGGCACATATTTGGTGCCGCTGGCCTCCTCATGCCCGCGCATACGGAAGGTCATCGCTTCTATTAATACCGGTTGCTGTTCCTGTATAGCATGGCGCTTAGCTTCTTTTACCGCATGGTATACTTCCAGAAGATTGTTCCCGTTAATGCGCATACCACGCATACCATAGCCGGTGGCACGTTGAACAAGTTGTTCACAACGGTATTGTTCCTCTACAGGGGTGCTTAATCCATAACCATTATTCTCTATAAGGAAAATGACGGGCAGGCCCCATACAGAGGCTACGTTAAGCGCTTCATGGAATTCACCTTCACTGGTGCCACCCTCGCCGGTAAAGGCAAGAGATACCTTATTTTCTTTTTTTAATTTATGTGCGAGAGATATCCCGTCTGCAATAGATAACTGCGGACCAAGATGGGAGATCATGCCGCAGATGTGATGTTGCCGGCTACCGAAATGAAAAGAACGTTCCCGTCCTTTGCTGAACCCCAGCGGACTGCCCTGCCATTGATGGAACAGCTGCTGTAATGGTAATTGCCGTGCAGTAAATACGCCAAGGTTCCGGTGCAGGGGCAGGACCCATTCATCTGTATCCAACGCTAAAGTGGCGCCTACAGAAATTGCTTCCTGCCCAATGCCGGAAAACCATTTACTTACTTTCCCCTGTCGTAGCAACAACAACATTTTCTCTTCTACCAACCGGGGATATAATAATGTTTTGTAAAAAGTCAGCAGTTCCTCATCACTAATATGTGCACGTTCAAAATACATGGTATAAAAGCTCAATCATTTGTTATCCTTTCCCGCTATACTATGCATGATACTGTTTACTACCGTCAGGACGAGACTGAAGATCAGCGCCCACCAGAACCCATCTACAGAGAAGCCGCCTACCAGTTTGGATGCCAGCAGTATAATAATGGCATTGATCACCAGCAGGAATAACCCCAATGTAAATATTGTTGCCGGCAGTGTGAGTATTATTAGTATCGGTTTAACCAACATGTTCAAGATAGCCAATACTAATGCTAACACAAGTGCAGTGATAAAATCCCTGATCGTAACACCGGGTAGCAGGTATGCGGAAAGCATGGCTGCCAGCGCTGTTACAAGTAAACGGACTAAAAAGTTCATGACGGCGAATTTTCCGGGAAGGTAACAAAATTGATGTTATACCAGCTTACAGAAAATCATCGCTTTCCCTGTAAGCCTTTATCAGGGCCTCTTCTCCCTCTTTACCCGGATGGGCGTTACCATGCTCCATTCCCAATACCCCCTTAAAACCTTTCTTATGCAGATGTTTGAAGATGTTCTTGTAATTGATCTCACCGCTTGTCGGCTCTTTACGGCCAGGGTTGTCTCCTATTTGTATGTAGGCTATTTCATCCCAGCAAAGGTCCATGACAGGGATAAGATTACCGGTATTGCGCTGCATGTGATAAATGTCGTAAAGGATCTTACAACTGGGACTGTTCACTGCTTTGCAAATACCATAACTCTGCTCTGCCGTACGTAAGAACAGGTCCGGATTGTCACTCAGTGGTTCCATAACCATGATAAGGCCATGTTTTTCCAATACGTCGGCTCCCATGCGGAACGCTTCAATGACATTACCCGTTTGCACGCCAATAGGGAGATTCCTTTCAAAATAACCAGGTACGATCGTCGCCCACTTTGCGTTCACACGTTTGGCAGTTTCCAGTGCCTGTTTGCACACTTTTACAAAGTTGTCTTTGTATTCCTGTTTACCCGTAGTGAGGGAAACCTTCCAGTTGTCGCCCGCATCGATCACAAAAACGCCCATTTGCATACCGAGTTTACTGAGCAGCTTCCCGATCTTTTCCTGTTCTGCAGGGTCACGTTTCATCAGTCCGTTATCTTCTATGGCACGGAAACCCTGATCATACATAAATTGTATCTGATCTAAAAAGCTGGCGCCGGCGCTGTTTTTAAACATCCCGTCGTGAGGGGCATAGTTCAGGTTAAAGGTTTTCGCGGCAGATCCGGATTTTGTAAGACCATTGGTTACCGCAGCAGTTGCACTGCCCATTGCCAGTGTGGATAGTCCTGCTAATGTGCCTTGTTGAAGGAATTGTCTTCTTTCCATAACGTTAAAGGGTTGATTGCATGAATACTAAATGTAATCGCTTTTTGATTCTATTGCAAGGGGGAGCAATTAAAAGTGTATTGGAGACGCGTATTTATGGAAAAAACGTTGCATTCCATTATTTGATTTAATAAATTCACGGGTATTATCTCTCAAGAAGTGTTATGAAAAACAGACTATTGGCGTTATCGCTGGGAAGTATGCTTACAGGTACGGCATTCGCACAGGACGCTACAAACCAGCAGTTTACCGCGTATGAAGAAAAGTTACCTGGAACAACTTATATTTTTAAAATGGTGCCTATTCCTGCCGGCGAAGTGACGCTGGGTAGTCCGGCGAACGAGAAAGGCAGGGACGCTGATGAAGGTCCGCAGAAGAAAGTGAAGCTCGCGGCTTTCTGGATGGGTGTTCATGAAGTAACCTTTGAGCAATATGATGTATATTCAGATCCGGAGAAAGATAAAACGCCCATCCCTGACGGTATGACAAGGCCTAGCCCTCCTTATATAGACCTGACGCTGGGCATGGGAAAAGTAGGAGGTTATCCGGCTAACAGTATGAGCCAGTATGGAGCACTGATGTACTGCAAATGGTTATATGCAAAGACCGGTGTTTTCTACCGTCTGCCAACAGAAGCTGAGTGGGAATATGCCTGCCGCGCGGGAGCTGCTACAGCCTATCCCTTCGGAAATGATGCTGCACAACTGAAAGACTATGCCTGGTACGCAGGTAACAGCGATAATAAATACCATAAGGTCGGTGAGTTAAAACCCAATGCCTGGGGCTTGTATGATATGCTGGGTAATGTTGCCGAATGGACACTTGACCAGTATGACGAACAATACCTGCAGCATGTATCGGACACTGACCCCTGGAATAAGCCAACGGCAAAAACACCCAGGACGATCAAAGGTGGTAACTATCAGGATGTGGCGGCAGCATTACGCAGCGCCAACCGCCTGAAGTCTGATCCGGATTGGAACCGCCGTGACCCGCAGATCCCTAAGAGCTCCTGGTGGAACGCTGACGCTCCATTTATTGGCTTCCGGCTTGTACGTCCACTTAAACAGCCGACTAAGGAAGAAGCAGAGCAGTTTTTTGAAAGCGTCGTAGACCGGTATAAAGGATCAAGATAACAACGGGCGTAAACAGATACAGGTTATAGCATTCCCCCCACATTAACATAAAAAAACTTCTATCATGCAACAGGAAGAACTAAATCAATTCCACGGAAAAACCCGCAGAGACTTCGTAAAAGAATCATCTCTTCTAGCCAGCGGCTTACTGGCAGCACCTATGCTCTCTCAGGCAAATTTCTTTTCAGGCGCAGACAAAGTGATCAAAATAGCGCTGATCGGCTGTGGTGGTCGTGGTACCGGCGCTGCTGTACAAGCGCTCAGTACAAAACAGAATGTTCAGCTGGTAGCAATGGCAGATGCTTTTGCTGACAGATTGAACAACAGTTATGAGGATATTAAAGGCGAGATGACCGATAAGCCAGGCCGCCTGAACGTAAAGGAAGAACATAAATTTATCGGCTTTGACGCTTATCAGAAAGCGATCGCACTGGCCGATGTTGTGATCCTGGCCACTCCTCCGGGTTTCCGTCCTATCCATTTTGAAGAAGCGGTTAAACAGGGGAAACACATCTTCATGGAAAAACCGGTAGCAACCGATCCTGCCGGTATCAAAAGAGTACTGGACGCTGCCGAAGTAGCGAAGTCAAAAAAACTGAACGTAGTAGTTGGTTTGCAGCGCCGTTATCAGACTTCTTACCGGGAAATGTATAAACGCTTCCAGGACGGTATTATAGGAGATGTAACGTCCATGCAGGTATGGTGGAACCAGGGCGCTTTATGGGTGAGACCTCGTAAACCTGAATATACCGAAATGGAATACCAGATGCGTAACTGGTATTATTTCAACTGGCTGTGTGGCGATCATATCGTAGAACAGCATATTCACAATATTGACGTAGGTAACTGGTTTATGAACGATTACCCGGTAACAGCAGTTGGTATGGGTGGACGTTCCGTACGTACCGGCAAAGAGTTCGGAGAAATATATGACCATCACTTCGTAGAGTACCGTTATGGCAATGGCGTGGTAATGAACGCCCAGTGCCGGCACTGGAAAGATGCGGACAGCAGGGTAGATGAAGAAATTGTTGGTACGAAAGGTCGTATGCTGATGGACAAAGGTCTGATCAAAGATCATAAGGGAAAAGTGCTCTACCAGTTTGATAAGAAAACCGAGAACCAGCCTTACCAGGCAGAACACGATGAACTGTTTGCTGCCATTGCAAAAGGTGAATACAAGTTCTGGGATGCGGAAAGAGGTGCTAAAACAACGCTGACAGCTATTATCGGCCGACTGGCCACCTATTCCGGACAGACGATCGCATTTGATAAAGCGCTTAACTCCGGACTTAATCTTCAGCCGGCGACTTATGCCTTTGATGCAGCACCTCCGGTAGTGCCGGATGCAACAGGGAATTACGCTTACGCAAAACCTGGTATCACTAGATACTTTAGCTAATGCGTAGTATATTGAGATGATTATAATTAGAAATACATTGGAGGCCTCCATTCAGGGGCCTCCTCTTTATAGGATGCATATGAGACTATTCAGGATTGTTTTGTCCGGTTGTCTGCTGTTCCTCACCACGCAGACCTCCTTCGCACAATATGGCCAGATCAAAAAATGGGCGGAAGAAGAATTATTGACCAGCCCCGCTTTACGTCAGGCCCATACAGGTATCTGTATCTATGAACCTGCTACCGGGAAATACTGGTATAGTTATCAGGACGACCGTTATTTCACGCCTGCATCCAATACAAAAATATTTACGCTGTATACTGCCCTTCGCCTGCTGGGAGATTCATTGCCTGCACTGCGATACCTGGAAACAGACTCTGTATTGTACGTAAAAGGCACTGCTGATCCGGCCTTCCTGCATCCTGACTATACCGCGCAACCTGCCTGGCAACTACTGCAAAACACTTCGAAGCGGATTGCGATAGTACCAACGGTGTCAGAAAATAAACGTTTCGGACGTGGATGGGCGTGGAGCGACTATGCAGATTATTATCAACCGGAACTGAATGAATGGCCCATGTACGGCAACGTAGCCCGCATCCGTCATCATGGAGACTCAACATTGATCTCTCCACGGATGTTCAGTGACACTGCGCATTTCTCTTATCGCAGAGATGATACACTGGATGAGCTTCTCGCAGAAAGAGATGAGCGAAGCAATCGCTTTTCACTGGCGTTTAACGGTAACGACAAAAGTGTACAGGACGCCGAAGTGCCTTTTATTACAGGCCATGCGACCGATCTCGCTTATCGTTTACAGGACACGCTGCATAAAACAGTTACCGTACTGTCTGATCCGGCTATTTTGCCACAGGGGAACTTTACGCTGCTGAAAGGTATTCCCGCGGATTCCCTGTTCCAACCTATGATGCACCGTAGTGATAACTTCTTTGCAGAACAAACGTTGATGATGTGTGCGGCACGACTCTGGGATACGATCAGTACTGAGCGTACCATTGCCTTTATGGAGAAAGGTTTTCTGGCTAATTTGCCTGATACGCCTAAATGGGTGGATGGCTCTGGCCTGTCAAGATACAATTTGTTCACGCCCCGTGATTTTGTTAGTGTGCTATCGGATATGTATAAAACATATCCTTCAGAAAGACTGTACGCACTGTTCCCTACAGGTGGTAAAGGCACGCTGAAAAATTATTACAAGCAACAGTTTGTACACGCCAAGACGGGCACATTATCCGGATGTGTTGCATTGAGCGGCTATCTTGTAACGAAGAAGAACAAGACGCTTGTATTCAGCGTATTGGTCAATAACCATAACAACAGTGCAACAAACGTAAGAAGAACGGTAGAGCGGTTCCTGACACAGGTATGGGAAAAATATTAACGGATCGCATAGTTCAGCAAACGGATAGTGTCAGTAGGAGAATCGGTTTCTATATGTCCCACTCCCAAAGCATAATAATAGGTTGCAATAGTACCGGCAGGGAAAACTGTCTCCCCGGCTAAAATGGCGGCATCCTGCCTTACAACAATGACATTTTTATATTCTTTCCCCATTACGGTATGAACAGCCTGTTGCTGCAGTATATGATACTGTAATAATCCCTTTTGTGCTACTCCTGAAATGGTAACAGATACTGTGTCCTCCCAGCTTGCCCCGGTGCTGTAGTAGTCGCGTAGAAATAACCTGTCGCCTGGTTCCAGCTGATAGTCCGGTAAAGTCACCCCCTGCTCATACAGGAAATAGCTGCCATTATCGCAACGGATAAACTGGTTAGCACTACCATCGTAAAGAACTGAATACTGGTGTCCGTTAATGGTGGTATCTCCATTTACAATGACACTATATTCTGATCTGTCGCCATTGCTGTTGGTATACAGATAGTTAAAGAAAGATGCGTCGGAGTAAGGAGAATATCCACAATGAGTTTCTGCCACAGGCCCTTCCGTACTCTTTTCTTTCTTGCAGGCATACATAGACAATATGGTCAGAGTTCCAGTAAAAAATAGTAACCTATACAGCATATACGGATGAAATAGTTAATAGTGGTATAGGGGGGAATAGGATCGTAAGGCCGTAAATGTAGTAAAAAAAGTTACGGGAGATGCAAAGATAAATTATTGACTGCCAGATTAATGTCAGTTACAAATGTCCAGTGTAGGGGTGATCGTGCCGCTGGTTACATTCATTGTCGTAGTGGATGTCCGGTTAATCCGCGCATCTGTGGCAATGAATGTAAGGTTGGCCGGTTGATCGCTGCAGCGCAGAACAGTAAGTGAGAAATTCCCCAGTGTTATGTTAGCTGAATAATTCCGGTTATCCACATTAACGATGACGTTACCTGTTACCACGTTGAAGTTATCACAGTCTTTGGCCTTACCATTAATCACGAGTGTGATGTTCTGGGGAAGCGTGACACTTATATTATCGATCTCTGTAGCCGCATTAAAGGGACCAATTTCCTGCTGATGGAGCACGGTTGAACAGTTACTTGTAATAACCAGGATCAGTTGGTTGCCGGAAGGTACTTTGCCATAATAGGTGCCGTCCCTGTTGGTAAATCCGTAGGCGGGTATGAAGTTATTCTTAGTGAGCAGGGTAACACGCGTATTCGATACGCCTGATCCCCGCTGGTCTGTTACTTTGGCTGTCAACGTGATCTGTGGGACGGTCGTGGCACATAACCAGTATCCCGTTTTAGAGGCGTTACCAACATAGTCAGTGCCCTGACGGGTGGCCACGCCTTCCTCTTTCCAGAAACCAGTCGTCTCGTCGAAATGCCACATCGGGATCTCCTGCGGAGCGCTAGCGGCTAATGCTGCGGGGATCATGATCCGGATGGCGACGGGCTTATTGGGATCGGGGAAAACAGCTGCACCGGCGCCGTCTTCCATAGTGAAAAGGACCATACTGAATGCACGCAGCCCCGTTTCTTTCTGGTTCGTGCCAATGCCTCGAAGGTCTCCGGGCATTTGGTCGGCCACGGTACCGCCTTCGGGGTCTATGTAGATGGAGCGTACTGTTACCTGGCCGTTGTAAGGCTGATTATCTCCGGAAAGGACAGCATTAGCCGGAAAGGTGAGCGTACCTTGCAGAAATGCTATTATATCGCCAGTAGCGGCGTTAATATCAGCCTGGTTTTCGAGCAATAGTTCTACCTGGATATACTGTGTCTGATCTTTCCGTACCATGAGTGTCCGGTAACCTTTGAAGTAGCCGTTCTTTTCCACGCTTATTACTGCCGCATTATCCGGTAGATCGACGTTTTCCAGCAGGAAGTGCCCGTTCACGTCTGTTGTGGTGTTTTCCCCTCCACCGCTTACTGTTGCGTTTTGTACCGGTTGTAACTGTTCATTAAGTACCCTGCCTTCAACACTGGTTTGCACTATTACTGTGGGAGGTGGCTCTGGGTCAGGAGGTGTGCCTTCCTCAGAATGTTCTTTTCTACAGGCGCCTATTGTCAGTAACAACAGTAAAGCTGGCAATATTGGGGACAATCTTAACAAATGCATACGTACATGGACTGGGATTATTGTCCACATACTAAATATAGCACTTAAATGACTGGTTTCCAAAGAAAAAGGGAAAGGCCATACGGCCTTTCCCTTTGATTATTATTTGGTTGTAAAAGGTTATACACCCAGGCTCCAACCCTGACGGTATGTTCTCTTTACAAACTGGTTAGCATCGTCGAAGTTGGTGATCTTCATCTCCTTACTATCCCACAGCAGTTTAATGTAACGGCCAGGGTAGCTGGTTTTGCCATCTTTCTCTTTCTTGATGTCAAAGCTTCTGATCGCCAGGTTGGCCATTAACAGTGTTTCTGTCAGCGGACCGGCAATAGAGAACGGAGAGCTAATGAGCTTGTTCTTCGGACTATTATGACCGGCAATGGCTGCATTCACCCACTGTACATAGTGCCCTTCCGGTACACGTTCGATAGTTTGAGGCGTAGTGTCTGTTTTGGTCTTGCTGGTAGGTAACAGTTGAGGATCTCTACCATAAGTGCCACACATCATTTTACCTTTATCGCCGATAAGGATAGCGCCGTTGCCACCATCGCCCATTACTTCGTTAGGACCCAGTTCTTCCGGACGTTCAGGCTGGATACCGCCATCCATCCAGTGGAGGGTGATCTCTTTACCGTTCTTGCCATCAAATTTCAGGATCACGTGAGAAGACGGAGGACAGCTCTCTGGGAAATATCCGCGTTTGAACTCATCCACATACACGCTACCTACGCTGCACTCTACTGACTTAGGATAACCCAGGCCGAGGATACGGAACGGAGGTTCTATGATATGACAGCCCATGTCGCCTAACGCACCGGTGCCATAATCCCACCAGCCACGCCAGTTGAAAGGAACCAGTTTGTCAATGTAGTCTTTGTAAGGAGCTGTTCCTAACCACAGGTCCCAATCCAGTTCTTTAGGCACTTCTGCTTTCATAGAAGACCATGGAATACCCTGTGGCCATACCGGACGGTCTGTCCAGCAATATACAGTGTGTACATCGCCAACAAGGCCGGCATTGTACCATTCCATCATCTTGCGTACGCCATCGCCGGAAGCACCCTGGTTACCCATCTGGGTCACCACTTTATGCTTCTTGGCGGCAGCGGTCAATGCGCGCGCTTCGAAGATATCGTGGGTAAGCGGTTTCTGCACGTACACGTGTTTACCCAGTTGCATAGCGGCCATAGCGGCTACAGCATGCTGGTGATCTGGAGTAGATACGGTAACGGCATCTATATTTTTATGCTCTTTATCCAGCATTTCCCGGAAGTCCTTGTAGAATTTCGCTTTAGGAAAACGGTTAACAGACATAGCTGCTCTGCGGGTATCAACATCACATAGGTATGCAATGTCTGCAGGGCCTTTTGCGATCTCGGACAGATCGCTTTCTCCTTTACCACCTACACCTATACCGGCTACACGTAAACGATCGCTGGGGGCTATAAAACCTTTACCTCCTAATACGTGACGTGGAACGATCATAAAGCCGGCAGCCGCCAGGGCGCCGTTCTTTAAGAATGATCTACGGGATTCATGACTTCCCTGATTATTTTTTTCCTGGACCATATGTAACAAAATTTACCGATCAATATAAAAGAAAATGAGAGAAAATATTATTAATAAATTATGTGCGGAAAATTAATCCCATGTCATGATCTTGCTCCTGTCCTCCATCTTGAGATAGAGAGGCAGCAGTTTTTCATCATAAGCCAGCCCGTAATGCTTTAATACATCCGCCGGAACACCATCCCACTCATTTGGCGTATTCCCCTTGTAATCAAGGTCTTTAATGCCTGCCTGTGTGGTAAAGAAACCATTTGCCGTCAGGTCGCGCATCAGACTGAAGAATGCTGCTCCCTGTACCATATCGGGCTTTACCAGTTCCGGATAGGCGATCTGATCGATCAGCTCCAGTTGTTGCTGTTTGGTACAATCTGTAAAAGCGTTGTTATAGCGTTTGGCACATTGCACATCCAGCCATTTCAGACCGCCTCTCAGCGGTAATTTGAACTGTGGCTGGTCTTTGGCCATGAATTCAATGAATTCAGGCACTTTGGCCTCAGAGGCGCTTCCGGAACGATCATCTGCCGGAATAATGATGTCGGAAAGTACCGTGATCGTTTTCATCTCTGCGGCAGTAAAGAATGTTTCTGCCATCAGGGCGGCATCTCTGGCGGCTTCTGGCTCGGTACGGCCATAAGAAGGCAGCTTTCCTGCCGTGTCCTTTTCTTTTCCTGCCGGCTTTTTATCGTCGCAACCGGTTAGAATGGCGCCTACCGAGAGGGAGCCGATGGTCAGCGCTTTGAGTGATTCC
Organism: uncultured Flavihumibacter sp.; assembly: GCA_902168105.1. GTDB lineage: Bacteria > Bacteroidota > Bacteroidia > Chitinophagales > Chitinophagaceae > Chitinophaga. The sequence continues at coordinate 62,294 of CABHOY010000076.1, read as the reverse complement.
CTTCTGTCCATATCTTGATGAGTTAAGTCGTGTTAGATGTTTTGTTTCTTCAGTTCTCCCATGATGTATTCTGATGCGCGCATGGATAAGGCCAGGATTGTCCAGGTCGGGTTTTTATCTGCCTGTGACACAAACGGCCCGCCATCTACAACGAACAGGTTTTTCACATCATGCGCCTGATTGTGTTTATTCAACACGGAGCGTTTAGGATCATCGCCCATACGGGTAGTGCCCACTTCATGAATGATCCTGCCTGGTGTTTCCAGACCGTACATAGTATCTGCTCCTGGTTTGGTGCCAAGCGGTGTGCCGCCCATTTCATGGATCAGTTGCTCGAAAGTATCCTGCATGTGTTTTGCCTGTTTGATCTCGTGATCACTCCAGGTGTAATTGAAACGCAATACGGGAATACCCCATTTATCTACCACCTTCGGATCGATCTCGCAGTAATTGTCTTCGCGCGCTATACATTCTCCTCTACCTGCAAAACCCACAGTTGCACCATAAAAACGACGGTAGTCATCTTTCAGCGAAGCGCCATAGCCGCCTGCCGGTTTAAGCTTACCATCTTTTCCGGGATATTTTCCGTTGAAACGTTCAACGCCGGTGAATCCGCCATAGGAAGGCATGCGCATACCACCGCCAAATTCAATATGGTAGCCACGGGCGAAGTCAAGTTTCTTATTATCCTCCCACCATGGCACATATACGTGCATACCGCCAACACCGTCTTCATTGTAACGTTTATGGTCCATCAGGTGCGGCAGGAAAGCTGCACGGGAAGAACCAGTGGAGTCGTGCAGGTATTTACCTACCACGCCACTGGAGTTGGCCAGGCCATTAGGATGTTGTGCAGATTTTGAGTTCAGCAGCAGACGGGCAGACTCGCAGGCGCTTGCTGCAAGTATAATCACCTTTGCCTGTACCACGTATTCCTGCAGATCGGTTTTGTCGACGTAAGCTACACCGGTCGCTTTACCTTCTTTATTGGTCAGCACTTCGCGGGCCATAGCATTATCATACAGATCTACGTGTCCGCTTTTCATCGCTGGTTTTACCAGTACGGAAGAAGAGGAGAAATCGGCATATACCTGGCAGCCGCGGTTACACTGTCCGCAGAAGAAACAGGCGCCACGCTCTTTATTCACAGGGCGGGTCAGCATGGACATACGGGCTGTAATAACCGGTATGTTCAGTTTTGCTCCCGCCTTTTGCAGCATCAGTTCGTGTAGCCTCGGCTTGGGAGGTGGCAGGAAATGCCCGTCCGGTTCATTGGGAATACCTTCTTTGGTGCCAAATACGCCGATCATTTTGTCGACACGGTCGTAGTAAGGAGCCACATCTTCGTAGCTCAGTGGCCAGTCATCCCCATGACCATCATAGCTTTTGTGCTTAAAATCCCGCGGACCGAAACGCAGGGAGATACGTCCCCAGTGATTAGTCCTTCCGCCCACCATACGGGATCGGAACCAGTCGAATTTAGTACCTGCATTCGCTGTGTAAGGTTCCCCTTCTATTTCCCAGCCGCCATATGCAGCATCGAAATCACCAAAGGGACGGGTTGTCGAAGCGCCTCTGCGTGGTGAGGCATCAGGCCACTTTAATTGAGTAATTTGTTGAGGATCTGCCGGATCATACTTTGGCCCTGCTTCCAAAAGGGCTATTTTAAGACCGGCTTCAGAAAGAATTTTAGCAGCCATACCGCCTCCGGCACCTGAACCAACAATGCAAATGTCATATACAGGTCCCTTCTGTTTGATCTGAAAAGCCATATCGTGGATAATTTATTTGACCTAAAGTGGTTTTAAATCTATAAATTATTTTCTAAGGTTAATAGTAAAAAAGTATAAAAGGAAAGTTATAAAATCATAGTAATGGAATATATAATAGGAGTGGATCTCGGAACAAGCAGCGCCAAAGTGATCGCAGTGAGGAAAGATGGCAAAGTGATGGCCCATTCACAGCAGGAATATCCCATCCTCCAGCCGGAGCCCGGGCATAGTGAACAGGACCCTGACCAGATATTGGAAGCAGTAAAGAATGGCATACGAAGTGTGGCGACTATCATGAAAGATCCCCCCGCAGCCGTATCATTCAGTACCGCTATGCACAGCGCTATGGCAATGGACAAGGATGGTAAGGCATTAACTCCGTTGATCATATGGGCAGATAACCGGAGCCAGGCAGTGGCCGACCGCATACGGAATACTCCGCTGGCGGCCACCTTGCACCAGCAAACAGGTACACCGGTGCATGCAATGTCTCCCCTGTGTAAGATCATCTGGTGGAAAGAGCAGGCGCCCGACGTCTATCAGTCTGCCAGCTGTTTCATCGGTATCAAAGAGTATATCTTCTATCATTTCTTTGGCCGGTACATTACTGACCATTCCACCGCGTCGGCTACGGGATTGTTTAATATTCATGAATTAAGCTGGAATCAGGCCTCCCTGGAAGCTGCCGGTATTACCCCTGCGCAGCTGCCGGAAGCCGTGAGCAGCGATAGTTTTATTGACGGATTATTAGAGAATGTAGCCCATGATCTCGGGCTTCCTCCCGGTACCCGTTTCGTGGCGGGGGCCAGCGATGGTTGCCTGGCACAACTGGGCAGTAATGCGCTGGATAAAGGACATGCCACACTAACCATCGGAACAAGTGGGGCGGTACGTATGGCTATTGACCAGCCGCTAACCGATCCACAGGGCAGATTATTTACCTATGTGCTTACGCCTGGCCATTTTGTAACAGGTGGTGCGATCAATAATGGGGGAGTGGTATTGCAATGGTACCTGGATTCCTTCCTGCAATCAGTGACAGAAAAGCCGCTGCAGGTGGACGCCGGCTTGCAACAGGCATTAAGCACGCCCGCCGGTGCCGAAGGGCTGTTATGCCTGCCGTACCTGCATGGTGAACGGGCGCCTGTTTGGGACGGACATGCGAAAGGAGCTTTTATAGGTATACAACCACAGCATACAACCTGGCACTTTATGCGCGCATTACTGGAAGGTATGGCGTTCGGACTGCTTAGTATTACCGAAGCGCTGGAAGAAACTGCCGGTAAGGTGGAAAAGATCTCTGTCAGCGGAGGATTTACGCATTCGCCGGAATGGGTACAACTAATGGCAGATGTATTTCAACGGCCTATGTATCTCCGCCAGGAAAGTGATGCTTCTGCCATGGGGGCGGTGCGGCTCGGATTTCAGGCACTGGGAATTGAAACCAGCTTTACGGCTGTAACGGAAAAGGTTTTCTCCCCGGCGCAGGAACACGCTGATGTTTATAAGAAAGGGTATGCGGTGCATGGAAAGTTATATACAGCGCTGAAAGATATATTCCCCGCGCTGTAAAGATCATCCAAACATCTTCGCCAGATCGGTCAGTTTAAAGGAAATATATGTGTACTTGCCTCCCGGTGCTGAGTTAGGCATGGTGCAGGCAAACAGTTCATCAATGATATTCTGCATTTCGCGGGTAGACAATGACTTCCCTGCCGGAATGGAATTGTTGCGCGCCATAGAGCGGATCAATTGTTCCCTGCGGGGAATTTTAAGCTCATGACTGAAGTTTTTGAACTGCTCCAGCAACCCTTCTATACTAGCCTGCTCATTTCCACTCTGGATGTCGGCCGGAGTGCCTCTTACAACAAATGTATTATTGCCGAAAGGCTCCAGGTCATACCCCAGTATCTGCAGGTCAGGTAGCATCTCTGTGATCAATGCTGCATCTGCTGGCAGTAACGGTAATGTTTGCGGGAACAGGCTTTGCTGGGTAGGTACGGGACTTTCCTGCAATGCGCGTTGATAACGTTCATACAGGATACGCTCATGTGCCGCCTGCTGATCTATCAGGATGAAGCCCGATTTGATCTGTGATAAGATATATTGCTGATGTACCTGTACGGGGACTTTCTGGTCAATGGTTGTGTCCTGCCAGCGCTCATCTATCACAGATGCGGCTGAAGGACGGTTTTCGACAGGAGCTGAAGTGGAGGCAGAGATATCTTCCGGTATTCTGCCGATAACATCGCCGGTATAGGTAGTAGCCGTTGGTGTGCCGATATCATACAGGTCCTTCCAGTGCCTCAGATTACTGTTGTTTGTATCGATCGTATGCGCCTGGTTAGCCTGTGTAAAACTCTTATACAAAGAAGTATTGACTGACTTCGCCTGCTGTTGTTCGGTGAAAGGTTTACTTACTGCGTCCAGTTGCTGGATACCCGGGTCCAGTTCAAAATCGAGCGTAGGCGTAATGTTGAACTGCGCCAGTGCGTGCTTCACGGCAGATTGTACAAATGCGTACATCACCTTCTCATCATCAAACTTGATTTCTTGTTTGGTAGGGTGTACGTTGATATCCACGTGACCAGGATCAAGATCTATAAACAAGACATACAACGGATAGCTGTCGGCCGGTATCATTTCCGCAAAAGCATTCATGATAGCATGATGCAGGTAGGGGCTTTTGATGAAGCGGTTATTCACAAAGAAGAACTGATCTCCCCTGGTCTTTTTAGCTGTTTCAGGCTTGCCTACAAAGCCGTGTACGTCCATATAGTCGGTGGTTTCATTGACAGAAACCAGCCGGGCGTTATAGTGCTGACCAAGTATGGAGATAACACGTTGTTTCAGGGAACCTTTTTCCAGGTAGAACAGCTGTTGTGCATTGTTCGTAAGGGTGAACTGGACCTGTGGAAAAGCCATGGCTACGCGGATAAATTCGTCCACGATATGCCTCATCTCGGCAGCGTTGCTTTTCAGGAAGTTACGGCGGGCAGGTACGTTAAAGAACAGGTTCTTCATCGCGATACTGGTACCTTCTGCTGTCTGGCAGATCTCCTGTTTCTTTACTGCACTATTGTCTATCTCTAGATATGTGCCAATATCAGCACCACGCAGACGGGTTTTCAGTTCAACCTGTGAAACAGCGGCTATAGATGCCAGCGCTTCACCACGGAAGCCCATTGTACGGATCGAGAAGAGGTCGTCTATGGTCTGTATCTTGGAAGTAGCATGTCTTTCAAAACACATGCGTGCGTCCGTTTCACTCATCCCTTTCCCGTTATCGATCACCTGTACCAATTCTTTACCGGCATCCCGGATAATGAGCTGTATCTCCGTGGCGCCTGCGTCCACGGCATTCTCCAACAGCTCTTTTACTGCTGACGCAGGCCTTTGTATCACTTCCCCTGCTGCTATCTGATTGGCTATGTTGTCTGGTAATAGATTGATGATATCCGCCACTTATTATGTGCCTTTTGCTGTAAAGTTAGGAAAGTTTAATGTTTGATACCGGTGGTGGGGGTAAAGTGGGGGTAAAGAAGTATAGAATACAATGCCTATATAAAAAACAGTTGCTATAGAATTGTTAAATGAATGCTTCTACAGGCCTGCATCTGAACTGTACTAACCGCCATTTCGTATCTTTATCTATGGCGTAGGAATATAATTTATTCACACGACAGTCTTGTTAATAAGACGTTAATCATAAATTATTTTAATCATGAAGTGGAGGAATCTGATAATTTTGAGCCTTTCCATCTTAGTTAGCAACTGCACCTACTCTCAACAGGAGCCAAAAAATAAGTCTATGGAGGAACAGAAAAAGAGTGAAGTATACTCAAGAACGGACACCGGCAAAGTAAGCCTTTCTAATGAGGAATGGAAAGAGCGCTTAGCGCCGGAAGTATACAACATCGCACGTGAAAAAGGCACCGAATGGGCATTCACCGGAAAATACTGGAACAGCAAAGACGCTGGTACTTATTATTGCGCTGCTTGTGGTAATCCGCTGTTTGTATCAAATGCTAAGTTTGAAAGCAGCTGCGGATGGCCGAGTTTCTTCGAGCCAATTACCAAGGGAAGTGTGATCTATGCACCCGATAATACGCACGGTATGCATCGTACCGAAGTAATGTGTGGCCGCTGTAAGGCACACCTTGGTCACGTATTTGATGATGGCCCACCACCCACCGGGTTGCGCTATTGTATCAATTCAGTGATACTCGACTTCGAGAAAGCCAAAGAAGCCGATAAAAACTTTAAGGAAAAACATTAAACAGGTAAATGCCTGATTGCGGATGTGCCTGTAACAACAGCATACGTAATCAGGCACCCTGACTACGAAAGATAAGACTGTAACTCGTTAACGTAGGATGTTGGCTCGAATTCAATAATCTCATAGAGCGCCAGCTGGTATTTGTCCAGCGGGTCCTCGGCGATGATCGCCTCCACTTCTTTACGGCTCGAAGCTTTGCAAATGATCAACCCTCCGGATTTGGGCTTACGGCGTCCTGCCAGAATAAATTGCCCGCTCTTATAAAACTTTTCCAGAAAAGCTCTATGTTGCTCCATATAATGCTCTACGGCAGCTACCGGACGGATGTATTGCAAAAGGATTAAGTACATAACAGCTCTTCAATAATAGGATTTATAATCATGTTGACCTCTTTATACAAAGGTATAAAACTATTGCAGCTTTTATTTTTATAATAATAACGTAGAAATGAATGTTTTATCGTAGCCCTCTCGTATAAGCCGGCAAAAACGTCCCAAACGCTAATATATAAATAAAATCATTAATTTATCGTATGCCTTTATAAGGTAGTAAACGAAAAAGGAAGTATTTTAGCGTCCTATTCACTCATTTTTAATTTTGATCCCCTAATTATGACAAAAATGTTTTCAAAGGTTTTGCTAGCTGTATCAGCTATAGCTATCCTGCTATCCTCCTGTTCAAAGGTGCCGGAGCAGAGCAAATATATTCCCAAAACAGCCAGCCTGGTACTTAGCGTAAACAGCAAACAGATCAGCAAAAAACTGATTACCAATGGTATAACAATGGATAAGCTCTTTGCTGCAGTACAGGAAAAGGATACTGCCAGTGAAGCACAGAAGTTTTGGAAAGACATCGAAAACTCAGGACTGGACCTGCAGGCACAGTCTTTCGTGTCTATAGTGTACGGTAAAAACCAGTCTTATGTTACGCTGACCGGCGGACTGAAAGACGCTTCAAAATTTGAAGAGTACCTGAAGAAAAATGTCGCCAACTTCTCCCTGCAAACAAAACCTGACTTCAAGTATATCCTGGAAGACAAACAAGGTGGCGTAATAGCCTGGAACAAGGAAACCGTGATCTACCTGAAAGGTATTGAAGGAGATGCTATGCAGAAAGCATTGCCTCCAAGCGGTCTTCCGGTACCTGGGAGTGATGAGGAATCAGCTCCTGATACAAACAACGCCCAGCCGGCAAGCCTGGTAACTGCGGAGGATGATATGCAGCCCTGGATCGCTGAAGTAGACCACCTGTTCCATCTCAAGAAAGATGAAACAGCTAGTTCAATAGAAGCATTCAACGACTTGCTGAAAAACAGCGCAGACTTGAGCGTTTATGTGAACCCGGAGCCTGTCTACAACGCCCAGGCAGGCATGATGCCAGCTAATCTTAAAACATTACTGGCTGGTTGCTTTTACACCGGCGCTGTAAACTTTGAGAAAGGTAAAATAGTTGTGGATGGTGTTTCTTACGTAGGGAAAGACCTCGCAGGCATCTATAAGAAATATGGCAATATGGAAGCCGACCTCGAAATGCTGGAAAAATATCCTTCACAGAATATTACCGGCTTCGTAGTATATGGCTTTGATTTCCGCATGATCGGTGATATCGTAAAAAGTACCGGTCTGGATGGTATCGCTAACATGGGCCTGCAAAGCTCCGGCCTGACCCTGGACGATATCCTGAACGCCTTCAAAGGCCAGCTGGTATTTGTTGCTTCTGACTTCGAAGTGAAGAAAAAGCCAAGCTTATACATCGAGGGAGATTCTACCACTACACCAGAATCCAAATGGGTGTTCGCAATGAAAGTAGGGGATAAAGCCGCCTTTGATAAAGTAATGTCCTCTCCAATGGTGCAAGGTGTCTTTACCAAAGAAGGAAATAACTATGTTATGAAACAGAACCTGCCTGGCGTGCCAGCGATCTCTATTACCGATAAACTGGTAACCAGCGCCTCTGACTCCGCAGTACTGCAGGCATACCTGGCCGGCAAAGGCAAGGCAGGTGGTCTGGACAATGATTTCGTAAGCAAGATCAAAGGCAACCCGATGGGCGCTTATGTAAACTTTGAAAAGATCGTTAACAACATTCCTGACGAAGAGATCCCTGCTGATAGCCGTGTACTGGCCGGAAAGTTCAAGAACCTGCTGAAAGATATGACTGCGTTGAGCAAATCATTCGACGGTAAAACACAGCATTCTGAAATAGTGCTGAACTTCAAGAACGAAAATGAGAACAGCCTGGTACAACTGGTAAACCTCGGTACCGAGGCTGCCAAATACCTGGAGGAGAAGAAAAAAGCAGATGCCGCCAGAGAAGTAGCTGTTGATACAGCTGCCGCACCGGTAGTAGAGACTGCTCCTGTAGAAGAAGATAAACACTAATCTTTCAGATAACAATAGTCAATGTCCATGACGGAGTATAACCGTCATGGACATTTTCATTTGGAAAAAGCTCTATATTGGGTCATCATTTTAAGAACACCAGTTACATGCAGATACAGTTAGAAAACCTGGTGCCTGTTCCGTTGCGCGATAAGATCATGCAGCGTTCCTCCGATATCTGGAACAGGCAGGTCACCTTCACCCCAGGTGGCTTCACTAAAATAAAAGCGCCTTCCGGCACCGGTAAAACAACCCTTGTCCACTATCTGTACCACATCAGGACAGATTATACCGGTCAGGTACTGGTGAATGGAAAGACCTGGGACAGTTATTCCAAAGATGCTATTGCCGGTATGAGGCAGGAACAGGTCAGCGTGATCTTCCAGGACCTGCGTGTCTTTGAACAGCTGACGGCCCTGGAGAATATCGAATTGAAGCGGGTAATGAACGCCGCGCCGTATTGTACTGCAGAAAAAGTGAAGGAAATGGCAGCCCGGCTAAATGTCACCCATGTACTGAACCAGAGCGGTAAAACGCTATCTTACGGAGAACGCCAGCGTATAGCCATTATCCGTGCACTGGTACAACCATTCCAATGGCTGATCATGGACGAGCCGTTCAGCCATCTTGATGAAGAGAATGCACAACGCGCCGCCCTGCTGATCGCCGAAGAATGTAAAGCCCGCAATGCAGGGTTCATTTTAACAGACCTGGACAATGATAACAGGTTTGCATATGACACACACTATAACTTATGATGCCATCCTTCTACCAGTTACTCAAAAAGATCATACAGACAGGCATCGGTAAGGCCCGCCTGTTCATGGCTGCCGGTGGACTGGGCATTGCCATGATACTCCTGCTTATCGCTATTCAGGCACATACCGACTTTGACCAGCTGTTGCACAACCAGCGTAATGCAAATGAAAGCGCGGACTTCCTGGTTATCAACAAGAAGATCACTAATGCCATGATGGGGCAGAATGCCAAAAGTGAATTTACACCAGCGGAAATAGCCGATCTAAGGCAACAGCCTTTCACCGAAGCCTTCGGCTTTATCACTTCCAATCAGTATAAAGTGACTGCCGCCGCTCCCGGAGAGCTGCACTTCTATACCGATATGTTCTTTGAATCAGTGCCCGACTCTTTCATCGATGTGAAGAATGACGAGTGGAAATGGACGCCTGCTGATAATACAATTCCTATTATCCTTCCTAACGACTTTCTAAACCTCTATAACTTTGGATTTGCTTTGAGCCAGGACCTGCCACAGATATCGCAGGAAACAGTGAAAGCCCTACCGATGAAGGTCACTATTTCCCAGGGACTGATGACACAGGAGTTCACCGGCCGCATTGTCGGATTTTCCGACCGCATCTCATCCTTCCTGGTTCCCGGCAGTTTTATGGACTGGGCTAACAGTAAGTTTGGTAGCGGTCAGGTTGCTGCTCCTTCGCGGGTCATCATCAAAACAAAAGACCCTTCCAATCCTTTGCTGTCAAAGTACCTGGAAGAGAAAGGATATACCACGAACCAGGATAAGATCAAATACAGCAAGACAAAACTGATCGTACAAATGATCGTATCTGTAATAGGCTTCTTTGGGCTGGTACTACTGGCCTTTGCATTGGTGGTATTCAGCATGTTCATACAGCTGGTAATAGCCAGTTGTAAAAAGGAAATACAGCTGCTGGTAACATTGGGCACTGCCCCGCGTCAGTTACAACGATACCTGATGCGCCAGTTCGTTCCGCTATATATTACAATTGGAATAGTGGCATTGCTACTGGTAGCCGCCCTTCAATGGCTTGCTTCTGCCAAACTCGCCGGTCATGACATGTTCATTTCGCAATGGCTTTCCGTAGGTACTGCCTGTGCAGCCTTGCTGGTGATCGTACTGGTGTATATCGTAAACAGGAGCAGTGTAAGCAGATACATCAACGCCATTAGCTAACAACATTGTTTTACACACTTAAATTAAATAGAGATGTTTGTACACGTCGTAAATTTCTGGCTGAAGCCAGGTCTTTCAGAAGCTGATATCAAGAAGTTCGAAGAAGGCGTACAATCGCTGAAAGTGATAGAATCACTGGTAATGTTCAATGTGGGCAAACCTGCATCTACTGATCGTCCGGTAATAGAGAGGAGTTACAGCTATTGTGAACTGACCGTTTTCAATGACGAAGCAGGTCACGATGTATATCAGCAACATCCTGTACACCTGGCGTTTGTGGAGAACTGCAAACACCTCTGGGAAAAAGTGCTGATCTACGATTCAGAAACGATCTAGGAGAATAGAAAACAGGAATTAAGACTTATGCTTAATTCCTGTTTTTTTAAAATATCAATGCCTGTTCGGGATGTCTTTCTCATGTGGCATAATGAACGTTTCCTTCACTTGCTCTGACCTGATCAGATAAGGGATCCACAAAGCAGCCGAAACAAACGATATTACCATATCCCTCACGTCGTCATCCTCCAGTTTTGCCTTTTCAAATATGTAGTAACACGCCAGATTATCTGCCACAAGAAAGGCTAGGTTAGCCAGAAAGAATATGATCATTACCTTAGGGAATGTATCTCGTTTTTTGTATAAAAGAGATACCAGCAGCAGACTGTAAACCAACAGCGCGATGATACACGCAATCTCAACCACCAGCAACAATTGTAATACAGTAACATTATGTGTGGCGTTAGCGGCCTTGTCAAGCTGTAGCCATACACCGTTAGTGAATACGGGCGATTTTATCAGGTTACTGAAGATGCGCAGCGGATTGGTGAACACACCGATTGCCAGTAATACGATCCATCCTTGAATGCCCGGGCCATACAGATTGGCACTAACCGGCATTATAGATACCCTGGAAAAACGTAGGGCATGAAGGGCGAAGACCGTGGTGAAGAAAACAGCCAGACCAATGATCAACCAGTTCAATCCCTGTGAAGGAGCGTCTCCCTGTATTCCTTCGTTTGTGTCCCAGCTGAAAGGATATACAAGCGTTTCCTCGATCTGCTCCCTGTCTTTGGTATACGTGTCGAGGAAACTTTCCGGGATATGGTCCTGGTAAGTATCAAACGTGTAATGCATAGTGATCACGTTGTTAGTCACCGAGGGCACAAAATGAAGAGAGTAGTAGTCGTTTTTGATATGCAGCTCTTTTTCCTCGATAGCCACCTGTGACGGCATTTCTATTGTGATCGTGTAATCCAGTGAAAAAGGATAACGCAATTCCAGCGGCGCAGGCTCCCTGTCATCTTCTACGCTGGCAGGCAAGGCATTTATCAGGATATTCGCCTTCATATCGAAGGTAGCCTCATGTTGCTTTGTACTGTCTGTGTTCCACGGCGACTGAAGAATATAACGCTCACGTACGTCTATACGGTTGCTATCAGAAAGATCTGTGACCCGCATAGGAGAGTCAATGCTGATGCTGCCGTAGAAATTCTTATAGTAGTTCAGGTAAGCGTTTTCTTTGTCCTTCCGGCTGGTGTTGGCCAGTCCATCACGTTGCTCATCTGCATATTGCATGGTGAAGACAGAGTTAACTGTCAGTGAGCCTTTGTTCTTCTTGTCAGACGGTAGCTGGAAATGTTCATGGATGACAGTCTTACCCTTATCTCTACCTGTATTTGTTACAGGTGTGAAACCATTCTTTCCCGCCGGGTCTATAACAAGGCCCTGTTGGTAATCGGGTACGGTTAGCATGGAGAGGTTTCCCCGCTGATAACTGATGGTCGGATCTATCCAGTATTCCTTGTTGTCCAGCTTTGCATAAACAATAGCATGATTGAACAGGTCCGGCGCCGGCAGATAATCGGCTACATGACCTTTGTTATAAGTATCCGCGTAGGCCATGTTGGCGTAAATGCCGTTAGCTTTCAGGATAGTGGCCAGCAGTAACGACTTATCCTTACAATCTCCAAAACGTTGCAGCAGGATCTTGTCGGGGGTATTGGGACGATGCGAATATTCGCCCATCTCAATACCCATATAGCGGATATCGTCCTGTACGAAACGAATGGCCTTCAACATGTATTTCTCCTTGTTGTTGCCCGCTTCTCTTTTAAATTCTGCGATTTTCGCTTTCAACGCTGCACCGGGAGGTGGTACTGTATTCACATGGTCGCCCCATTGGATCACCTCTTGCCAGTCTTTATATTCCGTAGCCTGTACGGCAGGGAAGTTATCGAACCAGCTGGGAACGTCGTCAACCAATTCCATAGACCCGGTATTGGTCATCTCCCATTTGTAAACCTGCATGCCGTTCACTATTTGCCTGTCTGGCATAGAGCCGCCATTAAAAGTCTTAAACCGGATCTCCCTGTCGGGAGATGCTATAATACTTTTATGAAAGTTAACAACAGGATTGGGTGATCTTAGATAAAAGAGGCTTGTGAACTTATGTTCGAAAATAGGATTGCTGCCTTCAATGGTGTAGGCAAACTCTATCTGATCTCCTTTCCGCACATCTTCCATGATAAAATAAGCGGTGTACAAGCCACTGTAAATAAATCGGGAGAGATCATCTTCCTGTTGCAGGATCCTGAATTTGGATGCCTGTAGTTGGTTGATCACTTTCCCCTTACGCCTGATGAGGATCTTATGGAAATGCAGCTGCTCGTATACCGGATCATAGTCGGCCGTTATTTCAGCTCCATTTTGAATACCGGCTTCGGAAACGATCTGTCTGATCACATGATGGTATACGGCCGATTGCTCGACATGTTGCTGTTCTTCAAGCAACAGTGTATAGTAACCATTGGAAACATCACGGTCGTCCGGTTGCTGACGCAGGTCCGGTTTATAGGGAACCAGCCAGGTAGGCGCTGGTGTAATAGAAAAGTTTTTTTGCTGAGCATTTGAACCCGCAGAGAAACAACATACAAGTAAGGGAATGAGCAGCAGTATACGGTACATAGAGATAAAAAGACAGTTAGTTATTTTCTGTGGTCAGCGCATACACAGCAAAGGATGCCAGCCAATGTTCGCCGGCATAGTCGCCGCTGGCTACATGTGGAATGGCCGATTCCAGGTGCAGGTTTGCCAACTGCAGGATCGCTGTCCTGTTCTCCGTTACATGCCGTGCAATACCGTACAGGCACCATGCTCTGCTCAGGTTCAGACCATTCAGGTGTACCAGTTTACCATCAGTGACGTCTTTCACTTCAGCAACTTTGAATACGGTCAGCTCCTTTGCGAATAATTCAGGCAGGAATGCCTTGATCCAGGTCTGGTATTCCTTTGCGGGCAGAATACGCCACATCAGGTCTGCTTCTTCCAGGCAGGGAGAGAGGAAGTCGTAGCCACCAGGCTCCCATGCTACAGGACAGTTCTTGTCTGCTGCATAGAAGCGCATAGCCGCCTTACGGATAGCGTGTTGCAAGTCAGTATCATTCGCGGTAGCGGCATAGTCCCATGCAAGAGACAACCCGAATGCGAGGTTGGTATGCTCACCCACGCGAATGGGATACACGAGTTTCTCCAGGAAATCTATGTAGGCTTTAGAGAATTGAGTAGCCAGTGGTTGTACATTGGCAGCCAGTTGCTTACCCAGCGGATCATTCCAGGTGAGAAGCTCCCGTTGCAGTTGTAGCAGCCAGCTCCAGCCATAGATACGTTCAAAACCTTTGTTCTCTTTATTCTTAAAGAGCAGTTGCTCTTTAATGATATTTTCTGCCGTTAAGTTCTGCGATAGTTTGGTAATGATCTCCTGTTGCTTTGGCATACCAGGAAATGACTTCAGCAAACGGACCAGCATCCAGTGGCCATGTACGCTGCTATGCCAGTCAAAACAGCCGTAGAATGCCGGATGATAGTTTTTCGGACTTGTAACAAGTGTACTGTCTGAAAAGACGACGCCCGTTTTATATGGAAATTCCTGCTGCATGCAACGTAGGGGCAGTTCAGCAAGATGGGCCGCGCCCTGGGGCGTGAGGTCCAGCAAGCCATTGGTCTTGCGTGTATAAAAAGCCTGTTGTGCGGATGCAGATGACATCAGGAAACCAGTTACCAGGGATATAAGAATAAGTGTTTTCTTCACTATCGGTTTAATAACAATTTTACATAAAACGAGGGCTTTGCCAGCTTTTTGCGCAGGTCCACCTCATAGAACATACAAGACAATAACTCCTGCAATTGTTTGTTACGGCTGCTCACTTTCATCAGCATATTGAACAACCATGGGTATTTGATAAGCTTCTGCAGTCTGTGGCTCAGTTTCAGCTCTGGCCCCATGATACGGTATACCTCTGCATCATAGGTCGCAAACTGTGTAGCAGAAAAGTTATTTGCCTTCAGTGCTTCTGCTGCCTGTAATGCAGCAATACGGCCGGAATACAGGCCATTGCCTATACCTTCGCCAGTAAAAGGGTCAATAAGATAAGCAGCGTCTCCTACCAGCATATAACGCTCACCGGAAATGACCCTTACCTTACTACCCAGCGGCAGGCCATAACCATCGATGCTGCTTACCAGTTCGGCGTCTTTGAAACGCTCTTTGAATACAGGATCATTGGCAATGATGTCCAGCATGGACTTCTTCAGGTTCATTTTCTTTTTGCGTACCGCTTCACTAAGTACGCCTACACCCACGTTCGCCTCTCCGTTCGGCAGTGGAAAAACCCAGAAGTAGCCAGGAAGGAGGCCTTTCAGGAAGTGCAGTTCAATGAAATTGTCAGCATTATTGCCGCTTACATTTTTATAATAAGCGCGGATGCCGGCCACATAATGTTTCGGTTCCATTGTGATGTTAGCCACTTCCTTTGTAAAGGAGGAATGCGCGCCATTCGCGATGATGAGCAGTTGTGCCTTTACCTGGAAACCGTTACTGCCAGATACGATATAGCCGTCTTCTTTCAGTTCGTACTTATCTATGGTCACACCTTCCAGCAGTTTGATCTCTGGCCGGCGTTTGATCTCATCTACCAGGAAATTATCAAAGTCCATGCGTTTGCATACATAGCCAATGGGAGTTTCCTTATGGCCATTGTTATTGCTGTTATAGTCCGGGCGATAGCCAACGTCCAGGCTATGTCTGCCCGGAGAAACAAACGTAACGCCCCAGCTATTCACTTTGAAATTGGCTTCTTTCAGTCGGGTTGCAATGGCAGGATCGATCCGGTTCAGAGCAGTAATTACTTTTCCACTTAGTCCATCTCCACAAACCTTATCACGCGGGAATACGGCTTTATCAACTACGATACATTCAATACCAAGTTGCGCCAGCTGGAGGGCTGCCGCAGCTCCGGCAGGGCCGGCGCCAACAATACATACTTTTGTTTCCAACATCCTGTACATTTAAGCTGTTAAGATAAAGAAAAGAGGAATATCTTCGCGGCCTAAATCAACTAACCATGTTCGGAGATCTATTTGGAAAACTGCAGGAAGCGCAGTCAAAAATGAAAGAAAGTAAAGAACGACTGGCCCTTATCACCGTTGACGGCGAGTCTGGAGACGGTGCTGTTAAGGTAGTTGTGACCGGTAATCGTGAGGTGAAAAGTATTGACATAGCAGAACGCCTGCTGGAAAAAAATAACAAGGAAGAACTGGAAGATCTGCTGATCACAGCATTGAACCGTGCCCTGAAAAATGCAGAAAACGCCTGGGAATCTGAAATGAAGGGAATCGCCGGCGGCATGCTGGGACCTTTAGGCGGACTGTTATAACAGTACCGCTGCTACCTTGCAGGTAAAAGGACTATTATTGCGTTAACTGTATTGCCAACCTAGCTCAGCCGGTAGAGCAACAGTTTCGTAAATTGTAGGTCGTGGGTTCGAATCCCATGGTTGGCTCCATGTAAACGTAATTGAACCACTGGTAATAACATTGCCAGTGGTTTTCTTTTTGTTTCCCCACCCCTACTAACCTCACCGGATCTCTCCGTTTCTCCCTGTCCGTTTTTTGACATATACTACATAGTTAATACGTAATAACCTTAAAAGCAAGCAGCTATAAAATAGAGCCGTTTTTGTAATAGCCTGAAAGGCTTACTACTAGTGTGTTGTAAGGTATATAACCCATATATAACCCATATATAACCCGTATATAAGCCATATATAACCCATATCTAAAAGGTATGGGTTATATATGGCTTATATACGGGTTATATATGGGTTATTCGAAAAACGTCTGCCTTTTCACGCACTTATCGGGGCCTTAATGAGTGACGGGTTAGCTGATATATATATCTTTCTTTATCTGATAGAGAATATTCCTATGCGATATGCAATACTGCTGGCGGCAGGAGTTACCTTGTTTGCCTGCAATGCCCAACGAACTCTACTACAAAGACAGGACAAACAACTGCGGAGAAGGGACGAGTTGAATCTACGAGGATAAAGAGCTATCGTACGTGAGGGGTTTCATGTATGATTTTAAGCGTACTGTTACGGCTGCATTGAGTGGCGCGACTGATCGGGACAAATTGCAGTGGAACCTGTTCTGGCATTAATTCGAACCGGTATCTTATCCGTTGGCACCGGATGAAAAGTATAGAGGAGATTTATGCTCCGCCGAAAGTGAGAAATTGTTGAAGCCTGTCCCTTGTAATAACCTGGTTGCCCCAGTAGATCGACTGTTCTGCATTAAGATTAGCGAGGGACGCATTGGATTGTTTACTTAACCAGTTGATAAAAGCCTGTTTGTCGGCAAACGACTGTGTTGGTTTATCCATACCACCATCCCATAAAGAGCCATAACAGTATAGCCCATCCCGGTACTCCAGGCCCATCCCGCAATAGTCCCGGTGGTTGTGTCCTATGCTGCCATGATGAAGGGCATCCGCCACTTTAGTGGCCAGTTCAGTGCCGAATGGTTCAATATCAGCCGCCAGCAGTGCTTTCCGGTCCAGCTGCCGCTGGCGTTCTTCCTTTTCCGCCTGCTTAGCTGCTGCTAGTTTAAGTTGCTGTTGCTGGGCCTTGTTCAGGTATGAATAGTGAAAAGTATCTGTGGTCAGGTCTATATCCACTTCGAGAACGGCCGTATCAGGAGCGCATACTTCCATGTAGTCCCTGATGGCTTTCTGTAACGGATAATCGAAGTCCCACAGTAACATGGATCTGTTATCACGCGTTCTGATACAGCTTAAAGAAAGAAGCAGGGTAGAAGTGAATTCAGCTTTCAACCGGCCTTTCAGGGAGCCGGTCTTCTCCAGTTTCTCCCGCAGGCGGGCATTTAACGGGTTAGTTTCCGGTAGGGGATTTTCCATAGAACGTTCATTCATGACATGAATAATTTCTATTCCCTAAGATATTTAAAACCACCGTTTCTTTTGTATATTTAGTGTAACGTAATAATTCTGTAAAGTGTAGCAACATATATTGTTAGATTTGCGGCCCCTGTAGCGCTTACACTGTCTATTCTTTTTTGAGCACTAGTTATACCATGCAGTAAACAGTATCCAATTCATAAAACGAAAAAATCACTCTATGAAACGAATGTCCTTAAACATTATTTCCTGCCTTCTATTGGCTTTTACTCTATTAGCCGTGTCATGTGGTAAAGATGGAGATGCAGGTCCTGCTGGTCCCGCTGGCCCTGCCGGCCCCGCTGGTCCTGGAGGTCCTGCTGGTCCCGGTGGTCCTGAAGGTACCGCTAATGTGATCTATTCTGATTGGCTGGATGTGGCATACGAGCCTGATACCATTCACAATGCTGATCAAAGTATTGATACCATCGGTTACTTTACCACTATAGACGTGCCTGGCATTGATGCAGATATGCTGGCCACCGGTGAGATCAAAGTGTACTTCAACCTCAATAGTGCAGATGACCCGGTTATTGCCCCTTTACCGTATTTCGATGTCTATACCTTGTTTAGTGTGAGTCCGGTGTTCTATCTCAATACCATTGACCTTTATGCCAATGTTGACGCCAGTACTGTACAGAATCAGGCCGGTGTAAAATTCCAGCAATACAGGTATGTTTTGATACCGGGTGGTACCGCAGCGCGTAAGGCTAAGATCGACTGGAACAACTATAAGGAAGTGCAGAAATATCTGGGGCTAAAGAATTAATCGTGTCCTAACGGAACGTCCTAAACGATATATGAGGGACCCGGAGCTGAATGTGACAATCGTCTGTTCAACTCCGGGTCCTTTTTTTAATTTTTACCTTCTGTATTACTGTTCAGTGCCTGCCACAACATGTCTTTCAGTTCTGACAGCCCTTGCTGGGTCACTGAAGAGATGAACACATGTGGTATATTAGGCGGCAGTTCTGCAGCGATCGCTTCTTTCAGCTCATCGTCCAGCATGTCGCTCTTACTGATGGCCAGCAGGAATTGTTTATCCAGCAATTCAGGATTGTATTGCTCCAGTTCGTTCAGAAGGATGTCGAAATCTTTCCGATGGTCCTGGCTGTCTGCCGGGATCAGGAACAGGAGAACGGAATTCCTTTCAATATGACGTAAGAAACGGTGTCCAAGACCTTTTCCTTCATGGGCTCCTTCGATGATCCCCGGAAGGTCGGCAATGGCAAATGAGCGGTCATTACGGTAAGGCACCATACCCAGGTTAGGGGTCAGGGTGGTAAACGCGTAATCGGCTATTTTAGGCCTTGCAGCAGTAATGGTTGACAGCAGGGTCGACTTTCCCGCATTCGGGAATCCTACCAGCCCTACATCAGCCAGCATTTTCAGTTCCAGTGCTTTCCAGCCTTCTATGGCCGGCATACCTGGTTGGGCGTAATCAGGGGCCTGGTTAGTAGCAGATCTGAAAAAGTTATTTCCACGTCCACCTTGTCCACCTGGTATCCAGATCACTTCTTCTCCGTCGTGCAGGATCTCAACCTCCATTTCACCGGTTTCCTCGTTAAATGCCTGGGTACCCAGTGGTACTTCAATGATGACATCATCCCCGTTACGGCCTGTACTGTTATTGTCACGACCGTTACCGCCATCTTCCGCCACAACGTTCTTATACCAGCGAAGGTGCAGGAGGGTCCATAGCTGGGAATTCCCTTTCAGGATGATATGCCCGCCACGTCCGCCGTCACCGCCGTCAGGGCCTGCTTCCGGGTTATATTTAGTACGCATGAAGTGTGCACTACCTGCCCCTCCCTTACCGGATTTAACGAAGATTCTTATGAAATCAACAAAGTTGCCTCTTTCCAAAGTATTTGATTTATGCTTAATATTAACACCCCCAAAAGAGGGGAGCGTTAAATATAAAAACGCAAAGATCGTTAAGTTCAGCCATTTTAACTACGCATAACGCGCTAAAATGCTTACTTACAATCTTTGCGTTTGAAATATGTAAGAGTGGGAAATTATACTTTTTCCTCTACCAGCAGGCTTTCGATCTCTTTGCTCAGGCGCTCAAAAATTTCTTCAACGGAGCCTTCTCCCTTGATCTTTTTGAACTTACCGTATTTGGCATAGTGGTCGGCGACAGGTGCGGTCTTATTGTGATATTCCACAATACGGGCACGGATAACATCTTCGTTGGCATCATCTGTACGGCCGGAGGTGGTCCCTCTGTGCAGCAAACGGGAGATCAGTTCATCCTCAGGTACTTCCAGCGCCAGCACGTTAGAAATAGCAGTTTTCTTCAGGGACAGTAATTTATCCAGTGCTTCTGCCTGTGCGGTAGTACGTGGGAACCCATCGAAAATAAAACCTCTTGCATCCGGGTTGGCATCCAGTTTGGAGCTGATCATGCCGATCACCACTTCATCCGGTACCAGTATACCCTGGTCCATCACCTTTTTGGCTTCGAGGCCTAATGGTGTTTTGGCTTCGATCTCACTGCGCAATAGATCGCCGGTGGACAGGTGGATGAGTCCAAATTTATTAATCAGGTTAGCACTCTGAGTGCCCTTTCCGCTACCGGGAGGGCCAAATAAAATGATATTGACCATGTGTTTAAAAAGACTTTAGCAAGATTGCAAATATAGCAAACAATTGAATGTATTGGTAACTAAAATTGCAATTGCTTGAATAATGTAAAATATTTAAGAAATATACTAGATATGTTTCAATGATTTGCTGTAAATAATGGATTATTTTTAAGAAGTTCACTGTTGATGTAAGGTGGTCAACGCGTCGACTTTACAGGCATTATTTTAATAAATCATATCACAGGTTAACGTAAATATAAACAATTCTACTGCCGTAACATATCCGTAGTTGAAATTGTCATGTAAAAAAATATAGCTGTTTAAACATAAAAATGTTCACATCCGTAGTCCGGAGCTATGTACTATGGAGTAATAATTTGTAAGTTTAGTCGATGATGATGAAGCAATTAATGATTTTAGGTCTCTCCTGTTTATGTTTAGGGGGCAGTATGCCCAGGGGATCCGCCGCGGGCGGAAAAAGACCCGGATCAGGACCCGGGCAGCCAAAGCAACATGCGCAAAAGGAAGTGAAAAGTGGCAAACCGAGGAAATTGATGCAGGATGATGGGGCCGCTGCCCGATGGGTAGATAGTGTCTTCGAATCTCTCAACGACGAGGAGCGCATCGCCCAGCTGATCATGATCAGGGCGCATTCCAACCTCGGCGAAGATCATATTAGAAAAGTCTTAAAAGATATCAAGAATAACAAGGTCGGTGGCCTCATCTTCTTCCAGGGAGGGCCGGTACGACAAGCCAATCTCACTAATTACTATCAATCTATCTCCAAAACCCCGCTGATGATCGCCATAGATGGGGAATGGGGCCTGGGTATGCGCCTGGACAGCGTAACACCCCTGCCACGCCAGCTGATGCTGGGCGCCATGCAGGACAGCACACTGGCCTACAGGTACGGACAGGTGCTGGCAATGCAGTGCCGCCGCCTGGGCATTCATGTGGACTATGCACCCGATATGGATGTGAATAACAATCCTAACAATCCGGTGATCAATGACCGCTCACTGGGACAGGATAAATTCCAGGTTGCCCGCCTGGGTGTGCAGATCATCAAAGGGATGCAGGACCAGAACATAATGGCGGTCGCCAAACACTTTCCCGGTCATGGAGACACGGATGTGGACTCTCACCTGGATATGCCGGTGATCCGTAAAAGCAGGGCGGAACTTGACTCGCTGGAGTTGTACCCCTTCCGCCGTGCCATAGAGGCCGGTGTTCAGAGTATCATGATGGCGCATCTCTATATTCCTGCCCTCGACAGTACGCCAAATACCCCCACTTCCATTTCACGTAAAGCTATTACTGACTTCCTGAAAGGGGAGCTAGGATATAAGGGTATCGTCATCACAGATGCGCTGGAAATGAAGGGAATAGCCAAGTTTTATACTGGTGGGGAAGAAGCCGCCCAGTCATTACTGGCAGGAAATGACATGATGATGCTGCCATCCACCGCTTCCGGCAGTGTAGATGCCATTAAACGCGCTATCAGAAGGGGACAGATCTCCTGGGACGAAGTGAACCAGCGAGTGAAAAAGGTCCTGCTGGCTAAATATAAACTGGGGTTGAACAAACCGCAGTTCGTAGATGTGAATAACCTGACCAGTGATCTGAATGCGGCTACAGATTCTTTGACCAAAAGTATAGGTCAGCATGCTATCACCCTGTTGAAAAATGATAACAATCTTATTCCCTTCACTCAACATACGCCTGGGAAGGTGGCTGTAATTGCAGTGGGTGCGGATGTAAATAATGCGTTCTTACAAACTATCAAAGCTATCCGCCCGGACGTAAGCCCCTTCATCTTCACGGCCCGTCAGTCGGAAGCACAGGTAGGACAGGTAGTTGAACGTTTGAAGCGGGATTATCAGGCAGTCATCATCAGCCTGCATAATTATTCCCGCCGTCCGGCTAACAATTTTGGTATCACAAGTTCCGAGCGACTGCTTATTCAGCAGCTGCAGCAGGAAATGCCTTCGGCTACGGTAGTATTTGGAAATCCTTATGCTATCCAGTATTTCTGTGATGCCCCCACCATCATTGCAGCTTATGAGGACGATGATATTACGCAACGCACTGCAGCAGCTATTTTATTCGGTCAGCAGGCGGCAAAAGGCAAACTGCCCGTAACTGTATGTGCGAACTTCCCATATGGTACCGGTATCGTGCAGGCGCCGCCTCCGCCGGTGGTGAAAACTGAACTGCAGCATGTAAAACCCGAAACAGTGGGTATGAGCAGCCAGGTATTGCAGAAGATAGATATACTGGCGAAAGAAATGATCGCCAAAGGCGCAGCTCCGGGTTGTGAAATAGTGGCAATGAAAGACGGGAAGATCGTTTACGATAAAACTTTTGGTCACTTCGATTACAGCACGCGGGAACCAGTTACCACCAACGCCGTATACGACCTCGCATCTGTAACTAAGATCTGTGCTACCACAATTTCTGTGATGCGTTTGTACGACGAAGGGAAACTCAGTCTGGACGCTACAGTGGGCGATTACCTGCCATGGGTGAAAGGTTCTGACAAGGCGGGTCTGCGCATTCGTGACGTGCTGCTGCACCAGGCCGGATTAGTAGCGTTTATCCCATTCTATAAAGAAGTGGTAGATGCAAAAGGTCTCGCGGATACAGCATTGTTCCATGCCTATCCGGATTCTATGTTTTCTGTCAGGGTGGCGGAACGTATGTATATGAGACGTGACTATGTGGATACAATGCATCGCCGTATCCTGGAAAGTAACCTGAAACCACAGCAGGGGTATGTGTATAGTGACAATGACTATATCTTCCTGGGAGAAATAGTAGAACAGCTTACCGGAAAAAAACTGAACCGTTATGTACGGGAAACATTTTATGAACCGCTGGGCATGGCCAATACAGGGTTCCGTCCCAGAGAGCGTTTCCAGTTATCGCAACTGGCGCCAACGGAAAGTGAACCCATCTTCCGCCGTCAATGGATCCGAGGGGATGTTCATGATCCGGGAGCAGCAATGTTTGGTGGCGTAGCGGGACATGCCGGTCTGTTCTCCAATGCGGAAGACCTGGCTATTCTCCTGCAGATGTTACTGAACGGAGGTAAATACGATGGAAAGGAATATATCAAAGCGGAGACGCTGGAATTGTTCACGGGCTATAACAGCTCATTGAGCCGCCGCGGACTTGGGTTCGATAAGCCGGAAAAAGATAATGGCAAACATGGAGAAGCGTATCCGGCTAAGAGCGCGTCGCCACGGACATATGGTCATACCGGTTTTACAGGGACTTGTATATGGGTAGATCCACAGTCACAGCTGGTGTACATTTTCCTCAGTAATCGTGTATGCCCGGCCGGTGGCAATAACAAAAAGCTCATGACAATGCATGTGAGGGAGAATATAATGGAAGTGCTGTACGAAGCAATGGGCAAGAAATAGGTATAATCAGGGAGAAATAGGCAATAGTGCCAGGTGAAGTATGCCATTGCGGCCATTCATCTGGCACTATTTTTTTATGGTAGCAATATCTTTTTGTACGGATGTTATTGTACTGATACTGTTCTGTTGATGCTTGTTTCCGTTCTGATGTTCACGATCTTTTCTGCTAATCTGTTCCTGCCTCTTCTTATCTCAAAGGTATAGGCGCCATCCTGTAATTCCTGCATGTTGAATTTTGCCACATACAGCATGGTAACAGGCAGTGATTCCTGGTGCAGGGTGTAATTGTTTGCATCCTTAATACTCAGGGTTACTCTTTCGATGCCGGGATTTTCAACGGTGATCTTAAACACAAGCGCTTCAGGATCAAGCTGCGCGACTTTGAGTTTAAACGCCGTTACCGGAGATGGGGTTTCATCATTGTCCGCTACCGTGCTTACTTTGATATTATTGTATGCATAGGTAGATTCCTGTGCGTTCGCAAAAGATATGTTAATGAGTATAGCGGCTAATAAAAACGCTGTACGTTTCATACAAAAATGATTTTTTTTGTTAGATGATGTTGTCTATTTGTATTAGCTAATACATGGTTCCTTAAATCGCCGCAAAGATCGATGGGATACATTAACGGAAAGTTACGTGTAGGTTAAGATAGGATTATGAAAATGGGAAGGGGAGATGACGAATGTCATTCTTAATTGTTAATTGATACCTAACTTTGCTGGCGTTTATGGAAAAATCGAGATTACAACAGCAGCGGCCGGTGGCTATCTGGCTCTATATAGGTGTGGGAATGCTTATTGTCCAGGTTTTACTGGGGGGAATTACCAGGCTGACAGGCTCCGGGCTGTCTATTACTGAGTGGAAACCTATTATGGGTGCACTGCCTCCGATGACAGAAGCAGCCTGGCAGGCCGCTTTTGACAAATACAAGGAGATCGCTCAGTATCAGTATGTGAACCGGCATTTCACACTCTCTGATTTCAAATCCATTTATTTCTGGGAATGGCTGCACCGTAACTGGGCCCGGTTTATCGGGGTCGTATTTGCCGTACCTTTCGTTTACTTTCTCATTAAAAAGAAGATTGACCGCTCTATGGTCCAGCCAATGATCATCCTGTTCCTTCTGGGAGCCCTGCAGGGAGCTATCGGATGGCTCATGGTGCAGAGTGGCCTGAATACGGAAGATCTGTATGTAAGCCACATACGGCTTGCTGTTCACTTTATTGCAGCGCTGATCCTGTTGTGCTACACTTACTGGTTTGCGTTGAAATTAAGTACGGATAAGCGGGAGATCGTTAAGGCACCGGGCATGCGTAAGCTTAATCTCTGGCTGCTGGGCGTATTGACGCTGCAACTGATATTCGGTGCTTTTATGGCTGGTTTACATGCAGCACTGGTGGCTAATACCTGGCCTGACATCAATGGCATGTGGTGGCCGTCGGCAATGTTCACCCAGGGAAGCCTGCTCACCGATATAACGCATAATGCAATTACCATACAGTTCATTCACCGCGGACTGGCCTATCTCATCACCATTCTCATTGTTATCTGGTGGTGGAAAGCTTCCGAAGCGCCAGAGTACAGCCTGCTGCGGCGTATCCGCTATCTACCTTTGTTGCTGGTATTGCTACAGGTAATGCTGGGCGTGCTAACCCTATTGGGTAGCCAGGTAAAGATCCCATTGCTACAGGCCATATTACACCAGGGCGTAGGTATGTTGTTATTGCTCTCCCTGGTATGGACCCTGTATCTCAGCAGAAATAAAGCAGTTTAGTATAGTAGATCAAAGATCCGGCTAAGAACATGTTAAACTTTTTCGTAAGTTTAGTGTAATTAGCGTAACGGATGAAAGTGAAATCATTGTTGGTCAGGCTCTTCTACTCTTTTCCTATACAACTGTTCTTGCTTCATTTTCGCAAGTACCAGGTGTTGCTGGTGTTCTGGGCTATACTTTTCAGCACTATCAATGGGGAATTCGCCAAAGTATTTGGGGGAGACGCATTATATCTCGCACCCGAGTATCTGGGCGACGTGAACTTCTATAGTACATCCATTCTGGGATTGGCGACAGGCCTGTTTGTGATGAGCTGGAATATTACCACATTCATTCTTCACACGGGCCGGTTTAAATTTCTTGCAACTACTGCACAACCATTTTTCAAATACTGCCTGAACAATTCGATTTTTCCTATAGCCTTTATGGTGAACCTGCTTTTCCGTGGCTGGGAATATCAGCGTTATCAGCAGTTAAGCTCCGTGCCTGAAATATTGTTGCTTACGGAAGGATTTATCTGCGGATATCTTTTCATCGTTTTCTTCAGTTTCTTCTATTTTTTCAATGCCGACAGGAATATCGGCCGCAGGCTGGAAAAGAAGTTCGGTAATCCCCGTAATTTCCTGCGACTGGTGCTGAAGCCAACGCAGGAGAAGGATGAGAATGCGTTGCCGGTGCATAACTATTTTAATTCTCCCTGGAAGATCCGCCGGGCCAGGAATGTGGATCACTACAACAAACATTATCTCGACAGTATACTGAAACAGCATCACTTTGCGGCCATGATCACGGTGGGATGTGCACTTATCTTCCTGGTCATCCTGGCGTTCCTGATGGATTATCCGGTATTCAGGATTCCTGCAGGTGCAAGTGTGATGATCTTTTTTGCGTTCCTGATAGGCGTGGCCGGCGCATATGCGTACCTGTTACAAAGCTGGGCTATACCGATGGTGCTGGTAATGTTGTCAGCGCTGAACTGGATGGTGGAAAACGATCTGCTGGACAATCGTAACAAGGCATATGGGCTTGACTATAAGGCGAGGAAGGAACGGCCGGAATATAGTGTAACGGCGCTGCAGCAATTTTTTACCTGGGATCGTGCGGAACGGGATAAGCAACAAACGGTTAAGATCCTGGAAAACTGGAAAGCCAAACATAAAGGTCCCGGCAAACCGAAAATGATCGTCATTAATTTCAGTGGAGGAGGTTTGCGGTCCGCTACCTGGAGTATGAATGTATTACAGCGGCTGGACAAACTGATGAAGGGTGAATTGATGAATAATACCTTCCTGATGACGGGTGCTTCGGGCGGGATGATGGGAGCGTCTTATTTCCGGGCACTGTACATGGAAAAACAGCATGGCCGGGCTATCAATATGCAGGACAGCTCGTATACAGAGCGTATTTCCCGTGACCTGTTGAACTGTGTGTTCACATCCATGGCGGTGAATGATTTTATTACGCCGTTCCGTTCATTCAAGATCGGCAATAACCGTTATGCAAAGGACAGGGGATTTGCTTTTGAAATGCAGCTGAACAGCAATACGGGGAATGTACTTGATGGCACTATTAGCGACTACAGAGAGCCGGAGCAGAAAGCGGAGATCCCGATGTTGGTCTGGAATGCGACCATTAATGCTGATGGCCGCCGTCTGATCATTTCGCCTCAACCTGTCAGTTATTTGTGTGCGCCGGAATATTCACCTAAAGTGAGAAACGTACGCGATGTGGATGGTGTTGATTTCTCCCAGTATTTTGCTAACCAGGACGCCGGCAATCTGCGTATAACAAGCGCCATCAGGATGTGCGCTACATTCCCTTATGTGTTACCTAATGTATTCCTGCCCAGTACACCGATCGTGGATGTAATGGACGCGGGCATCAGGGATAACTTCGGGCAGGAGGCGTCTATGCGTTTTCTACACACCTTCCGCGATTGGATCAATGAGAATACGGATGGCGTTGTTTTTATCCAGGTGAGAGATACCCGCAAGAACGATATTAAGTCTATCAAACAGTCGATGAAACTGAATGACATGATGTTTGACCCGCTGTTCACCATGCAGCAGCACTGGAGCGCGATGCAGGATTTTGTGCAGGATAATGAACTGACTTTCCTCGAGGGATATTTTCCCGGTAAATTCCATCGTGTCATTTTCCAGTATGTTCCTCAGAAGGAAGACAAGGCGGCAGCATTAAGCTGGCACCTGACTTCCCGTGAAAAGATCGACATTGCCGGAGCATTGGATAATCCTACCAATCAGGCTTCTTTCGACAGCGTGATGAACAATGTTGGCCGCCCATTGCTGACAGAAGAAACGCACTAAAATTATGCTTAGATCAGTAGTTGAATTAATTACTTCAGGAAGTCCAACAGCGGCTGAATAAATTGCGGATAGGATTCGATATGTGGTGAGTGGCCTATTCCTGGTATTGGTACCAGTTTCGCATTTGGAATACGTTTGCTGACATTTAGTCCCAGTTCGGGATAATTTCCCATTGTTTTCTTTACATCTTCAGGCACGTTGGCTTTACCAAGCGCAGTGCGGTCCCGTTGACCGATGATCAATAGGGTGGGGGCTTTGATATTTTCAAATTCGTAGAAGACAGGTTGTGTAAAGATCATGTCGTATGTGAGAGCGGAGTTCCATGCTACACGCGGATAATCAGCACCTGCCGTCCAACCGGCCTGCAGAACAGCCCATTTTTCGAATGCAGGTTTCCATTGCCCGGCGTAGTAGTTATTCAGCTGGTATTGTTTGATCTTTTCGAAATTCTGCTTCAATTCTCCTTCGTACCATTTATCGACAGACTGATAAGGTACTTTCACTTTCCAGTCTTCCAGCCCGATAGGATTTTCCAGGATGAGTTTTTCAACCATCTGTGGGTACATCAGGGTAAAACGTGTTGCCAGCATACCACCCATGGAATGACCTAATACGGCTGTTTTAGGGATCTTCAGGCTATCCAGCAATGCTTTGGTATTCTGTGCCAGTAGTTGAAAACTGTATTGGAGGTGTGCGGGTTTGGCAGATTTTCCAAAACCTATCTGGTCGGGAATGATCACGCGGTAGCCGTTGTTACTCAGATCAGCAGCAGTGCTGTCCCAGTAGGCGCCACAAAAGTTTTTGCCATGCAGCAGCATCACCACTTTGCCATTGGGTTTTACGGGTTGTACATCCATATAAGCCATCTGGAGGGATTGACCTTGTACGTTCAGTGTGATATGGCTAACGGGGTAAGGGTATTGATAGCCCGCCAGTTCAGCGTCGTAAGGCGTAATTGTTTGTGCGTTAGCGTTGTTTAAAAGAAATGTGAAAGCCAGGAAACAGGTAACAAAAATTGATCTTCGTGTCATTATTCACAAATTGATGAGTAAATATGGGTTACTGCGCAAAAGTAGTGCCTGTAACAAAGGGGGAAGGTAAAGAATGTGATGTATGGAAAGCGAACTGGGCACGGACGTTAAAAAGTGAGATCTATGGATCTTAAGTGGTATTTTTGTACCAGGAACAGGTGAACAGGAATTCGGGATGTTGAGCCATAACGTGTTGTTATTTAGCGTATTACCAACCAGGAGCTTAAATTTTCGGTGAATCATTTGGAGAAATGATCACAATTATTTAAAAGCGTATCCCCACTTTTTCCACATTTTATTGTAACTTTGCGCCTTCTTTGGCAGACCTGTGTCGACCAACCGGAACAAATTGAACAAGATTTATGAATATCCGTAACATAGCAATTATTGCGCACGTAGACCACGGTAAAACTACCCTGGTTGATAAAATCCTGCATCACACCAATGTTTTCAGGGCAAACCAGGAAACAGGTGAGTTGATCATGGACAACAACGACCTGGAAAAGGAACGTGGTATCACCATCCTCAGTAAGAACGTATCCGTTGAATACGGAGGGGTGAAAATTAACGTGATCGATACCCCAGGCCACGCCGACTTCGGTGGTGAAGTAGAAAGGGTGTTGAAAATGGCAGACGGTGTGATCCTGCTGGTAGACGCCTTTGAAGGTCCGATGCCTCAGACACGCTTCGTACTCCAGAAAGCATTGCAGCTGAACCTGAAACCAATTGTTGTGATCAACAAGGTTGACAAGGCGAACTGCCGTCCTGATGAAGTGCATGACGCGGTATTCGAACTGTTCTTTAACCTGGATGCAACCGAAGAGCAGCTGAACTTCCCGACCTATTATGGTTCCGGTAAGAACGGTTGGTTCAACGATTCATTGGCACAGTGTGAAGATATCACTCCACTGCTGGATGGTATCCTGAAACATGTTCCGGAACCAAAGATCCCAGAAGGTAACCTGCAGCTGCAGATCACTTCCCTGGATTACTCTACCTTCCTGGGCCGTATCGCCGTAGGACGTGTAGCACGTGGTACCATTAAAGAAGGTCAGCCGATCTCCCTGGTACAGACAGATGGCAGCATCAAGAAATCCCGTGTACGTGAACTGTACGTATTCGAAGCATTAGGTAAAAAGAAAGTGACTGAAGTACAGCCAGGTGATATCTGCGCAGTAGTAGGTCTCGAAGATTTTAATATCGGTGACACCATCGCTGACTTCGATGCTCCTGAAGCATTGCCTGTTATCAGCGTGGATGAGCCTACCATGAACATGCTGTTCAGTATCAACAACTCTCCGTTCTTCGGTAAAGACGGTAAGTTCGTTACCTCTCGTCACCTGCGTGACCGTCTGGTAAAAGAAACTGAAAAGAACCTGGCATTGCGTGTAGTTGATACAGACAGTGCTGATAGCTTCCTGGTATATGGCCGTGGTATCCTGCACTTAGGTGTATTGATAGAAACCATGCGTCGTGAAGGATTTGAGTTGACCGTAGGTCAGCCTCAGGTAATCCTGAAAACTATCGATGGTAAGAAATCTGAACCATACGAAACATTGGTGGTAGACGTTCCGCAGGAATTTGCAAGTAAAGTGATCGACCTGGTAACCCGTCGTAAGGGTGAAATGCTGATCATGGAAACCAAAGGCGAAATGCAGCATCTGGAATTTGAAATTCCTTCCCGTGGTTTGATCGGTCTGCGTACGCAGATGCTGACCAACACTGCTGGTGAAGCTGTAATGGCACACCGTTTCAACGATTACAAACCATGGAAAGGACCAATCCCTGGTCGTAACAATGGTGTGTTGATCGCGAAAGAAGCTGGTAGCACTACAGGTTATTCCCTGGATAAACTGCAGGACAGAGGTTTCTTCTTCGTAGATCCGGGAGAAGAAGTGTACAAAGGCATGATCATCGGTGAGAACAACAAACCTGGTGACCTGGTAGTAAACCCTAATGAAGGTAAAAAACTGACCAACATGCGTGCGAGTGGTAGTGATGCTGCAACCAGCATTGCGCCTAAAACACTGATGACACTGGAAGAATGTATGGAGTATATCCAGCATGACGAGTGTATCGAGGTTACGCCAAACCACATCCGTATGCGTAAAGTTTACCTGGATGAGGAAGACAGAAAGAGAAATTCTAAAGTAATGAAAGCAGACGGTGTTGCGTAAGCAGAAACGTCCTGAAGATATAAGCCGCCTCGTGAATAACGGGGCGGCTTTTTTGTTGACCCGGCACGCATGTTAGATGCGCAGCCCCTTTGTATATTTGTATTGATGGAGCCGCAAATACCATTATTCAGTGATCCCGCCAGTCAGCATATTACCCTGAAAGATGGTGAACTGGTGTATCATCCGCAGTTCTTCTCCCTGCAGGACGCGACTTCATACCTGCATACACTGATGGAAAAGATCCAATGGCAGCAGGAAAGTATGCTGATGTATGGAAAGCCTGTGCTGTTTCCCCGTTTGATGGCATGGTATGGAGATACCGGCAGCACTTATGCCTTTTCGGGTAAAACATATGCACCCGAAGGCTGGACAGACGAACTACTGAAGATAAAAGAACAAATAGAACCAGCAGCAGACGTACAGTTTAACAGCGTTTTACTGAACCGGTACCGTCATGGAAACGATTCCATGGGATGGCATGCAGACGATGAACCGGAATTGGGAGAGAACCCGGTCATTGCCTCCGTTAACCTGGGCGCAACCCGCCGTTTTATGTTACGCCATCAGGAAGCAGGATTAAAATACGAACTGGAATTACAGCATGGATCGCTGTTGATCATGAAAGGCGCCCTGCAACATCACTGGCAACATCAGGTACCCAAAACAACGAAAGTATCAGGAGAAAGAATAAATCTCACATTCAGGGTGATACAGAGAGTGCGATAGAATAACCAAAAAGACGACGTCATGAAAAACCCCATCTTACTCATTGGCAATGACATCAATAACATGTCGAAAGGTCAAAGCTGGAAAGATCTTCTCAATGACATTGTTACGTTCTGCCTGCCGGACGGTTGTATACAACTGGACGATAGAAAACCATTCCCGTTATTGTATGAAGAGATCTTCCTGACGGCTATCCGCCGGCAACATATCAGGGAATCAGAGCTGAAGTCCTTTATTGCCAAGAAAACGCTGAAAATAGAACAAAATGATATCCATGCGGCCATCCGGAACCTGGCGCCGGCGCATATTCTGACCACCAATTATGAATTCACGCTGGAAGGTGAGTTGCCGTCTCAGAATGATGGCCTGATCCTGGAAAGGATCTTCAGCATTTTCCGGAAATATAAAATAGGGAATACAGATTACTGGCATATCCATGGAGATTGCCTGAATCCGCTGAGTATCAACCTCGGTTTTGAACATTATGGCGGACAGCTGCAGCAGATGCGGAACTACGTTGTGTCCGGCACAACGTATACCAGTCCGCAGGCGCCACGGCAGTCGCTGGTGCAACGTATCAGTCAGCATTTGCCGGTAAACGAAGATTCCTGGCTGGACTTTTTCTTTATGCAGGATATTCACATATTCGGTCTTTCGCTCGATTTCGTAGAGACAGATCTCTGGTGGTTGCTGACGTACCGTGCAAGGCAGAAATTTCAAAAAAATACCATCCCTGTCAGGAATGCACTGTATTATTATATCCCTGCTGAATTCGTACAGAACGCCAAGTTTAAACTGGAAATGCTGGCGGCAAATGATGTAAAAGTGATTGAAATTACGGCAGCAGATAAGCGGGCGTATTACGAAGAGGTATTACGAAAGATCAGCAAGCTGTAAACTATATGGAGTGGTTTTTGTTCTTCTGCATGTATCGTAACACCATAAAACCTCATGATCATGATCAGATTAACAGCGATGCTTCTTGTACTCCTTGCCAATACCTGCAATCAGCAAAAGGCTGTAAAACAGCAGATAAGCAGTATACAGGACAAAAGATGGAGCCTTGTCAACATGAACGGCACTGTCCAGGAAAGATCACCGATATGGCTGGAATTTGATACTGCGACACATCGCTTTAGTGGTAATGGTGGTTGTAACAAGGTAGGCGGTGAATATGAACTGGAAGGAAATGAGATCTCATTCGGTAAAGTAATGAGCACCCGGATGGCTTGTATGGATGCACAGGCCAATGAAAGGGAAAGCGCTTTCCTGCGCATGCTGAGCGACAGGACCTATACAGTGAAGTTTGAAGGGCAGCAAATACAATTCCGTGATAGCGGAAGGATAGCGATGTTGTTTGAAGGATTCAAGAAAGTAGCAGTAAAAAAATAATAACGATTATAAATTAATGCGGCGTATACCGTGAGAAGCAAATGCTTTCAGGGATATACGCCGCATTTTCATATTATCTACCGGCCAGCATTATGATCTGATTGTCCACGAGAACAGTATCAGATACTTCATTACCTACTTTTACGGTTACAGCTATTTTAGCTGCCTTTCTTGCAGGAACGCTTACTACTAACTGGTTGTCGGATGCACTGATGATAGTGGCTTCTACTCCATCTATGATTACTTTATTATCAGTTGCAACATGGCTGAATCCTTTACCTTTTATGGTCAATACGATATCAGTACCTGCGGGAAGCGTATCCTGTATACGTAAGGCTGTTTTTTCGGCGGAAGGATTTACATGACAACTGTACAGACAGCACATCACCATGGCTATAATAGCCAGATTCATTTTTTTGTAAAACATACATTATTCTTTTTTGGGGTTCAGGGTTAA
The DNA here is from genome assembly GCA_902168105.1 of uncultured Flavihumibacter sp. GTDB lineage: Bacteria > Bacteroidota > Bacteroidia > Chitinophagales > Chitinophagaceae > Chitinophaga. Next base: position 28,711 of record CABHOY010000076.1, on the reverse strand, counting down.
AACAGCGCATCTAGTGCATGGAGTCTATGTCAGCGACTGTTGGTTATTTCAATTAAATCGGACGCAAAGATAAGGATAATCAACGGGTTAACAATACGTATTAATACCTGAAGATGAAAATTGAGTACAGGTGCTTAAAAAAAAACAGGGATCTTTAATCAGGAATTGATGCAGTATTGTTTTGCAAAAATTCCTGATTGAAGATCCCTGATTCACGAATTATGAATCCTGAGATAATTATTTAATCAGCTTCAGTTCATTGATGATATTGCTTGCGCCGCCGAGTTTATCAACACACCACAGCACATAACGGATGTCCACACAGATGGTACGGTTATATACTGCGTCGAACTGGATCTTGTGGCTGAGGGCTTCGTAGTTGCCGTCGAAGGCGAGACCAATCAGTTCTCCGTTTGCATTCAGCACCGGAGATCCTGAGTTACCACCGGTGATATCGTTGGTCGTGATAAAGCAGGTAACGATGTCATTTTTCCTGAGGTCCTTGTACTGACCGAAGTCCTTCTTGTTGTACAGGGAAACGTAGTTTTCCGGCAGGTCGAATTCGTAATCGCCTGGTTTATATTTTTCCATTACACCTTTCATAGTACACACGTAGTCATACGCAACGGCGTCACGTGGAGCATATGGTTTTACCTGGCCGTAAGTCAGACGCATAGAGAAGTTGGCGTCAGGGTACCATTTTTTGGTTGGTTCCATTTCCATTCTTCCTTTCAGGTAAGAGCGGCCCAGGTCATTATTTTTAGTCACGAACTGGTTATACAGCGGTAAATATTTGCCGGTGAAGTTCTTGATGAATGCACTGGAATAAGCGAAAGCCGGATCTGTTTGCAGGGTTACTGCATCGGGATTGGCGATGAAAGCTTTCCAGCGGGCATCGTTCAGGATCATGGAGCCTGACATCAGCGCAGAAGACCAGAGGCGGTAGGTGTTGGAGTCGTCCAGGTTACCGAATTTCGCTTTGATAGCATCATAGAATCCGATGGGATGTTGTGCTACGGGAATATCTGTGTAGAACAGGTGACAGGTAGCCGCAAGTATTTTTTGATCGCTGGTTTTGTCTTCCTCTTCCAGGAAGGCGGTACGAGCTTTATCTGCCGCCTGAATGCTTTGTTTGATAGCGTCGGTGGAAGTGCCCGCCGTTACCAGCGCTTTTTCTACAGCCTGCAGGCTACCTGCAAAAGCAGCCAGCGGAGAGCCCATAATACCTTCGTTTATATATACGCGGTGTTTGGCGTATGGCGTCCATGCTTTGTATGAAGTAGCATATTCAGGGAAGATATTGGCATATTCGGTTTTACCCTGCGCCCACTTTTCAAAAGCGGCTTCCTGTTGTTGTTTATCTTCCAGCACGTGATACTTCTCAAGCTGTTTTGTTTCGCCGTCGAAGAATTTCCAGTAATTGGCAATGCCTGCATAGGAAGAGGCCAGTTTCAGCTTGATAGCCGGGTCTTTCTTCATCTGCTCGAACATATATTTCAGGCGAACGCTGCGTAGTGCTACTACGGCAGGGTTTTCCACATTTATTTTCAACTTTACGCCTTCAGAGCTTTCGTAACGGTTGGTACCGCCGGGATAGCCAAATATCATGGCGTAATCGTTCTCTTTGATGCCTTTGATAGATACAGGCAGGAAGTGTTTAGGCTTTAAAGGGACGTTACCTGCGCCATATTCAGCCGGTTTGCCTTCTTTGTCGGCATATACGCGGAAGATGGAGAAGTCGCCGGTGTGGCGTGGCCATTCCCAGTTGTCGGTGTCTCCGCCAAATTTGCCGATGCTTTCGGGAGGAGCGCCCACCAGGCGGATATCTTTATAACGTTCATAGACAAAGAGCAGGTACTGGTTGCCTTTGAACATAGGTAACACCTTTGCTTCGTAGTTGGTGCCGTTGATGGCCTGACTAACGATATCAGCAAGGGTTTTCTGCTGTTGCTGTTGTCTTTCCTGGCCGTTCATGCCTTTTAGGGCGTCCTGCACCTGTTTGGTTACATCGTCTACCCGTACGAGGAATTGCACAGACAGGCCTTTTGCAGGGATTTCCTGTTGCTTGTCAAGCGCGTAGAAGCCATTTTTCAGGTAGTTGTGTTCTACTGTACTGGCAGTAGCGATGGCATCGTAGCCACAGTGGTGATTGGTAAAGATCAGCCCCTGGTTGCTCACTATTTCTCCCGTGCAGCCACCGCCGAAAATGATAATGGCGTCTTTCAGAGACGCTTTATTAATACTGTACAATTGTTCTTTCGTCAGTTTCAGTCCTTTCTTCACCATGTCATTGTACACTTGCTGTCCCAATAAATAGGGCAGCCACATTCCTTCATCTGCTTTGGCGAATTGTGCCGCCAGCAGTAACAGAAGGATCAGGAGATTTTTTTTCATAATTGGTTTTGTTTTTTAGAAAAAAGCAGGCTCAAACCTAGCTAATTTTTCAATATGCGCCATACTGTCTGTGGTAAATGGTGAAGTAATATTGGAGGAAAACTGGAATGGCATTTGCAAAACAGGTAGTTCACGGGTTCGGTATACATAAGCTCACTTTAAAACCTACTTATGAAAAGAATATTGTTTTTGCTGACAGTACTGGCTTTCATGGCTTGCCAGGAAGGCCCACGGCAGGAAGAAAAGAAAGAAGAAATGAAAGAGGGTGTGGAGAAAATTGGACAGGATGTCAGGGAAACTGCCGCCGCCGCCGGGGAATATATGGATGCCCAGCGGGACAGTCTGCGTAAAGACCTGGAGGAACGCAGACAGGAAATAGATCTTAAAATGGAAGAACTAAAAAAAGACGGCTCACGAAAAAGTGAAAAAGCAAGGGCTAAACTGGCAGATCTGAGAGATCAGATCGATGGTAAACTGACCGACTTAAAAAGTAGCAGTGCCAGTACCTGGGACAGTACACGTAAAGATATTAATGTGCTAATGAAGAAGACAGACAAGGAGTGGAAGGAATTTAAAGCGGATTTCAAAGAATTATTCCGGTAGGGATAAGAAATGAAATTCCATACCTTTACCACAATAATCATACTAAAAAGCCTTGTTACGTTCTTATCACCAAAAAGATATTGCTTTTGAAGCCGGTTGTGACGAAGCGGGAAGAGGGTGCCTGGCCGGACCTGTATTTGCGGCGGCGGTAATATTACCGCCTAAGTTCAGGAATAAATTGCTGAATGATTCGAAGCAGCTGAAAGCTGCCGACCGGGACAAGTTGCGTATTGTAGTGGAAAGGGAAGCTTTAGCCTATGCGGTGGCCAGTGTGGATAATCTGGAGATTGACAAGATCAACATTCTTCAGGCTTCTTTCAGGGCAATGCACCTGGCGCTGGAACAACTGAAGCAGCAACCGGGTTATATATTAGTGGATGGGAATCGGTTTATACCCTATGGAAATATTCCTCATGCCTGTATCATTAAGGGCGATGGCATATATGCCTCCATAGCAGCGGCCTCCATATTGGCAAAAACCTACCGGGACGAGTATATGCAGCAATTGCATGAACAGTACCCGCATTTTGGTTGGCTGGAGAATAAAGGATATCCAACACAATATCACAGGGACGCTATTCGTGAACATGGTGACACGCCATTTCACAGGAAATCATTTAGATTGTTGCCCGATGAGCAGCTCGAACTGGATTTTGATGCTCCTGTAAAAGAATATACGGTGGTAAGAGTGGTTTCCCCGGAGGAAACACAGGATTAGGTAAAAACTATTGTTTATTAATTTTGCCCTTGGATAGGATTAGATTATGTTAAAGCAGACACAACAGCAGAAGCTATTACAGAAATTGTCGCCGCAGCAGATTCAGCTGATGAAACTGCTGCAGGTCCCTACTGCCGTTCTTGAAGAGCGAATCAAGGAAGAGCTGGAGGAAAACCCTGCCCTGGAATATGGGGAAGAGGCGCATGAAGATGAGTTTAAGGACCCTCAGGAGGAATTTAACAGTAACGAAGAGGGGGAAGATGAGTTTGAGCCTGATGGGAGCGAGAACGAATATGATAATATTGATATTTCCGAATATGTAAGTGAGGGAGATGATGATATAGCCGACTATAAGCTACGGGATGATAACTACCCCGACCAGGATGAGAACAAAACTATCCCGGTAAGGGTGGAAACGTCTTTCCACGAGCATCTTCTGGGCCAGTTGGGAATGCTGGAGCTGGATGACAGGCAGAACAGCATTGCAGAACAGATCATCGGCAGTATTGACGACGATGGTTACCTTCGCAGGGAAGTGAGTGCGATAGTGGACGATCTGTCTTTTTCCCAGAATGTTGCGACGGACGAAGAGGAGATCAGGGAGCTTATCCACAGGATCCAGGAGTTTGATCCACCAGGCATCTGTGCGACAGACCTGAAGGAATGCCTGCTGCTGCAGCTGAAACGGAAGCCGCAGGATGATCCGGGAGTTCTGGGAGCCTACCTGATCCTGGAGAACTACTTCGATGAATTTACGAAGAAGCATTATGAGAAGATCCAGAAGGGGCTGAATATGAGTGACGAAACCCTGAAAGAGGCGATTGGTCAGATCATCAGGCTGACGCCGAAGCCAGGGGGGAACTTTGCCACGCTGAATAAAGCGGAAAGTTATGTAGTGCCGGACTTCTTTATCCTGAACAATAATGGTAAACTTGAGCTGACGCTGAATTCCAAAAATGCCCCGGACCTCCGGATCTCGGAAGGGTACAGGGACATGCTGAAAGAATATGACCGTGGTGACAAAAAGGATAAGCGCCAGAAGGAAGCAGTTTTATTCATCAAGCAAAAGATTGACGCAGCCAAATGGTTTATTGACGCGATCAAGCAACGGCAGCATACCCTGCTATCAACCATGGAATCTATCATGGGATATCAGCGGGAGTTCTTCCTGACAGGGGATGAGACAACGATGCGCCCGATGATCCTGAAAGATATTGCGGACATTACCCAGCTGGATATTTCTACTGTCAGCCGTGTGGCAAACAGTAAATATGTGCAGACGGAGTTTGGTACATTTAAGCTGAAATTTTTCTTTAGTGAATCCTTATCGACCGATAGCGGGGAGGAAGTATCTACCCGTGAGGTAAAAAAGATATTGTCCGACCTGATAGAGGGGGAAAATAAGCGGAAGCCGCTCAGCGACGAGAACCTGACTAAAATGCTGCAGGACAAGGGGTACAACATTGCGCGCCGTACGGTGGCCAAGTATCGCGAGCAGCTGAATATTCCGGTAGCGAGGCTGAGAAAAGAACTTTAATGACGTGGCACCCGGTCCTGCCCTAAAGCGACGGAAATCTGTGAATGGAACAAGTAATTATACCCACAACTGATGATGCACGGCAGGAAAAGCCGGTATTTTCACCTGCATTGCGTAAGGCAGCAGAGGTGATCTCTTATCTGTCGCATCCCTTATTTTTGCCGATATTGGTGACCGTATTCCTGGCGAACGCGATGCCCGAATATTTTGTTCTATTCAAACAGGACAGCGTTCGTTTTGCGTTTGACAAGCTGTTTATCAGGGTACTGTTCTCAACATTGTTCCTGCCTTTATTTGTGGTAGCCCTTTGCAAGGCGCTGGGTTTTGTAACGTCTTTCCAGTTACGGTCACAAAAGGACCGTATCATTCCTTATATAGCCTGCACTACTTTTTACTTCTGGACTTATTTCGCCTTTAAGCGTGAAGCCGTAGCGCCTCCCTTTTTCAATGCATTCTTCCTGGGAATTTTTATTGCCATCGTGATCGGCATGGTGGCTAACACCTATGTGAAGATAAGTATGCATACCATAGGATGGGGAGGAGTGGTTGGTTTCCTGCTGATGTTGATGATAGGAATGAACATGAATATCAGCCTGGTGCTGATGGTGGCGCTCCTGATCACAGGCATCGTAGGTACTGCCAGGCTCATACTGGGAGCGCATACCCCTGCGGAAATCTATGCCGGTTTTATATTGGGGATTATTGCACAACTGATAGGATATGGTATAGCAGGATAAAATCAGCCTGAAAAACTTTTTTTCGCTACGCACATCCAGTGCGTGCAGCCTGCTCATCTTTGTAGTGTTATTTGAACATTGACATATGCTTCTGTTGTGCGTTAGCCCTTTAAACTTTTTATAAACAACATAACAATAAATGTGAAAGGTTGATTTTATTTACTATAACATTTAGTATTTGCGGCCAAAATGCTAAAAAATTTAGGATAATAGAAAATTAGATCATAACTTAGCACACCATTAAATTTGTAAAAAACTTACTAATATGTCTACAACCAATACTGACAAACTCAAGGCGCTACGCCTTACGATGGATAAAATTGACAAGGATTTCGGAAAGGGATCCGTGATGATGATGGGGGAAAAAGGTGTAGTTCCGATGGAAGTAATATCAACAGGCTCACTGGGTCTGGATATTGCGCTCGGTATCGGAGGTCTACCTAAAGGAAGGATCATAGAAATATATGGACCTGAGTCTTCTGGTAAAACAACCGTGGCTATTCATACAATTGCAGAAGCCCAGAAGAAGGGTGGTATCTGCGCAATCATAGATGCGGAGCATGCGTTTGACAGTTCCTATGCCCAGAGACTGGGTGTAGATGTGGACGCACTGCTGATCTCCCAGCCTGACCATGGTGAACAGGCACTGGAAATTGCGGATCGTCTGATCCTGTCCGGAGCGGTGGACGTAGTTGTAATTGACTCCGTAGCTGCCCTGGTACCAAAAGGGGAACTGGAAGGTGAAATGGGAGAAAGCAAAATGGGTTTACAAGCCCGTCTGATGTCGCAGGCGCTGCGTAAACTGACCGCCACAATTTCAAAAACAAATTGCTGCTGCATATTTATTAACCAGTTGCGTGAAAAGATAGGAGTGATGTTTGGTAATCCGGAAACTACTACCGGTGGTAACGCGCTCAAGTTCTACGCTTCTGTACGTTTGGACATTCGTCGTATGACCCAGATCAAAGATGGTGATGAAGCTGTAGGTAACCGCGTTAAAGTAAAAGTAGTTAAGAACAAAGTTGCACCTCCCTTCCGCCAGGCTGAATTCGATATCATCTTTGGACTAGGTATTTCCAAGATGGGTGAAATTATCGATATGGGTGTTGAATATGGCGTCATCCAAAAAAGCGGCAGCTGGTTCAGTTATGATACCAACAAGCTGGGCCAGGGCCGCGATGCCGTGAAGCAATTGCTGTCTGATAATCCTGAAGTGGCTACAGAAATTGAAGGAAAGATCAAGGCGAAATTAGCAGAGCAACAGGCACAGGCTTAACAGGCACTGAATAAGCAGTTAAGTACTGCCGCCTTCAAAAGAGTTGTTTTAGTTTTAGATATAAGCATTGGGTTAGTTAGTATTAACGTATATCCCTGCCTTCTCCTGGGCGGGGATTGTTTTTTTTTGCCAATTTAAAAGGTAATTATACCGGTATAGATTGCAATTTGTTCAGCAGGTGCTTCGGGATTAAATGGTCTTTGCTAAAAGAGATTATTCACCTGCAGTAGGTTTCATGTCCTTCCAGGCCCACAAATAACGACAGGCATAAGTCCTGTACGGCGACCATTTGCCCGAGATCTTCAGCAGCTTTTCTCTGAAAGCCTTCTTATCGGTATTATCCAGCTTGTATACTTTGATCATCGCTTGTTGTAAACCCCAGTCGTCAATTGCAAAAACATCGTCCCTACACAGATAGAACATCAACAGCATCTCTACGGTCCAGCGACCTACACCCTTGATCTGCGTCAGGTATTTGATCACTTCCTCATTCTCCATTTTCTCCAGCTTCTTATCGGTCAGCGTTTCTTCTACTGCAAACCGCGCTACATTGTGTACATAACTCACTTTGGCATTGGACAAGCCAATAGCCCTCAAAGTTGGCGCCGGTGTATCTAGTACCTGTTGTGGGCTTGGTTCTTTTCCATCATATAATGCGAGGAAACGCTCGTAGATCACATTGGCCACTTTTACACTTAATTGCTGGCTCATAATGGAGGCGATCAGCCTTAAGGGAATATTCTTGCGCTTTGAAAGCACCGGAAGTGCTTCTGCCATGATGGTCGCTAGCTTTTTATCTTTACTGAGATGTATCAGATATTCTTCTGCAGACTGTCTCATAAGGTCACGTTTAAAAAAGGAATGCTCCTGATGAAGCAAGGTATTAAATTTTGCATCATCGGGAGCATTGCCGCACCAGGAACTTCCGGAATATTTAGTACTCGAAAGGTTGCCTGTATATAACTTCAAGTATTGTTTGTCCTACTACCTGTAACGTACGTTTGTCGATCACCGTCATGTTATCATTGGTGGTATGCCAGTGTGATACAAAGTTGCCGTTTGGCTGCAGGGCAATGATATCGAATGTTGGGATGTTGGCGATCGTATTGACGTATATGTGGTCGTCGGTAATACCGGCGCCGATATTTTCATAACGGAAGTAATCGGAATATCCCAGCCGGTTAGCTACGTCCCAGAACATCTTCATCGGGCCGTATGCATATTGCTGAGAGCCGGCTTCCATAAAGAACTGTGATGCGCGGCCGCCTACCATGTCCAGCAGGATGCCGTAGTTGGCCTTATACCCTGCAACATGCGGATTTCTGGCCCAGTATTGTGTACCAAGGCAGAAACTGTTCTCCTCCTCGCTTACCCCATAGTCTTCCACATCTGTCAGTAGGATATCAATACCTTCCTGTGGCTTTTGGGCATGAAGCTGACGGGCTGTTTCCAGCAATACGCCTACGCCACTTGCACCATCATCTGCGCCATCCAGCTGTTTTGTTTTATCAAATGCATCCTGATCTGCATGCGGGCGCGTATCCCAATGAGAGAGTAACAGGATGCGCTGTTTAGCTGCAGGATTGAAACTAGCAATGATATTAATGCACGGCAGCGATACTTTTTTAGGACCAATTACAGTAGTACGCTGTATGTATACGGTATCTGCCAATGGTTTCAGTTGTTCGATCAACCAATCAGCACACTTTTTCTGGGCAGGAGTGTTAGGAATACGCGGGCCAAAGCTTACCTGTTTGGCAGTGTAAGCGTACGCGCTGTCCACCTGGAATACAGGTGTTTTTACATTGGACGTGGTGGCCTGCGGAGTATTTTTATCTTCTTCCTGCTGGTTGGTTTTTCCCGGTTGCTTACAGGCAAACATTAATATAGCGGCGCCTGTAGCAATGCTGAATATCTTGTACATATTGAGAAATGGCTGTTTTGTCATAACTGCTTTACTGTATGGAGTAGGTCATACTACCGTCTTTTTCATCTTTCAGTTGTATACCTACAGATAACAGCTGATTGCGTATTTTGTCAGAAGCGGCATAGTCTTTACGGCTTTTTGCTTCTTTGCGCATTTCCATTAGCAGTTGTATTACACCATCCAGCTTACTGTTGTCAGTGTTAAGCGTTTCTGGTTGTAGTCCAAGTATTTCTATGAGGAAAGTCGTCCAGGTTTTCTGCAGTAGCTGGAATGTTTCTTCGCTCAACTCATGGATCTTTATCTGTCCACCCTTGATCGAATTAATTACAGGAGCAAGTTCAAATAAGTTGGCCAATACCTTGGCAGTATTGAAGTCATCGTTAAGAAACTCATGGCATTCATGGCACCAGTCACGTACCTGTTTGTCCAGTTCCTCATTTACCGGTTGCCCATCCAGTGGAGCATAGGTAAGTTTCTGCAATACTTCGTAGGCTGACCATAAGCGATGTAACCCTTTCTCTGCCGCCTGCAGGGCTTCATTTGAGAAGTCGAGCGTACTGCGGTAGTGTGTTTGCAGCACAAAGAAACGGATGGTCATCGGGCTATATGCTCTATCCAGCAAATGGTGGTTGCCGGTAAAGAGTTCTGTCAGCTTGATGGTATTGTTGTAAGCCTTACCCATCTTACGGCCGTTGATGGTGATCATGTTATTGTGCATCCAGTAACGGGCCATCATTTCACCATGAGCGATCTCACTTTGTGCGATCTCACATTCATGATGCGGGAATTGCAGGTCCATACCACCACCGTGAATATCGAACTGTTTGCCAAGATACTTGTTGCTCATGGCGGAACATTCTATATGCCATCCCGGGAAGCCTTCTCCCCATGGGCTGGGCCAACGCATGATATGTTCAGGCGGGGCCTTTTTCCAGAGGGCAAAGTCAACATTATTTATCTTTTCATCCTGACCTTCCAGCTCGCGGTTAGAGCTTTCCAGCATGTCTTCGAGTACACGTCCGCTAAGAATTCCATAGTCATGGGTTTCCGCATACTTCTTTACATCAAAGTATACAGAGCCATTCTTTTCATAGGCATAACCCTTTTCCATGATCGTCTTGATCATTTCGATCTGCTCTATGATATGACCGGTGGCCGTAGGTTCAATGCTAGGCTCCAGACAGTTAAACTGGTTGAATGCCCAGTGGAACAGGTTGGTGTATTTTTGCACCAGTTCCATTGGCTCCAGCTTTTCCAGCTGGGCGCGTTTGGCAATTTTATCTTCTGCTTCACGGCCCTCTTCTTCAAAGTGGCCGGCGTCAGTAATATTCCTTACATAGCGGACCTTATATCCAAGGAACTGGAGATACCGGTAAACAACGTCAAAGGTGATATATGGGCGGGCATGACCCAGGTGTGATTCCCCCGATACGGTGGGACCACATACATACATACCGACATGTCCGGGATAGAGAGATGTGAATACTTCCTTTTGCCGCTGTAGCGAATTGTATATTTTAAGCTCAGACATATCAGATAATTTCGGGTAGTGTAAGCTACACTTCCTTTTGTTTGGATTGCAAAGATAATTATTGTTTCGTGAGTGGCATTACTGGGGAGGACTAAGATTGGCTATCACAGGATAATGATCAGAAAGCCCGGAGTTTATCTTCCGGAATGAGTTGATCTTGAATGATTTATCAGCAAATATATAGTCTATCCTCAATGTAGGCGCCAGTCCGGCATATGTCCGGCCGATACCGCTTCCTTTTCTTAAAAAGGCATCCTGCAATGGTCCTCTGATCGTGAAATAGGTGTAAGATGCCGGCGTATCATTAAAGTCTCCGCACACTATCACCCGGTAGGGACTTGTCTTGATAAATGCCGCTACAATATCTGCCTGTCTGCTGCGACCCACATAGGCATCGCGCATTTTCTGAACAATATTGCGTGTGGCTACCAGCCCGGTATCTTCCTGTTTCCTGATCTTCTCTATGGAGCGGTAATCCCTTTCGTTGAACCGGTACGAAGCCAGGTGCATGTTAATAATGCGGAAGGTGTCCTTGTCACGAACTATATCAGCATAGATCAGACTTTCGCTGAGAGGCCCCTGTGACAGTTTCACCTTGTCAGTATTAATAATAGGGTACCGGGAATAAATAATAGAACCCCAGTGCTGCATGCCATCCCGGTTAAAATCGCTGGAAAAGAAGCGGTAGGGGAGTTTCATCTCCCGGGATATATCTTCCCGGTTATTGAAATCATTCTTCTTTTCTGAGGTATAAAAATCCTGGATGCAGAGTACGTCCAGTTCCTGTTTTTTGATCAGGGCGAACATGGCCTCCCTGTTATATTTACTGTCCTTTTCGCGGTATAGTCCGAACTGGGCCACATTATAGCTCATGATATTCAGACTGCCTGCAGGATTAGCGAATTGTTTACCTGCTGTTGGATAGTTAAAAGCAATAAAAGCTGAAATAGACTTCCATCCGATCAGGATCGGCATCATGGGCAACAGGCAGTATTTAAAATCGAACAGCAGCCAGCAGATAAAAAATAGCACCAGCGCAAGCAGGAGCAAAGGAAAGAAAAGCGTAATAAAACTGATAGGCCACCACTGCTCCGGCGATACATAGGGAGCCAGGCAGGCCACCAAAAAAAGGAGCACTACAATGGTGTTCACCGATAAAAAGAAACCTTTTGTAAATAGCCTCAGAAATCTCAACGCCTATCGCATTTTAGGTTAAAGATAGGAGAAATGGCGAATTCATACATTATAATGATAAGCTTGCCATTACAGGGAAATGCTGAAAGCCTTTCCTGGCGTACGTTGTATAAGCATGGACCTTTAAGGGTGGCTGCGCCAGGATGTAATCAATCCGCAGTGTGGGCGCAAGAAAGGATAAGGTCCGGCCTACCCCGTATCCTTTATGAAGGAAAGCGTCCTGTAAATTAGCGCTTACGGTGTAATAAGTATACGAAACAGGCGTATCATTCAGATCACCGCAAACAATGACCTTGTAAGGACTTGCCAGGATCAGTCCCGCCAGTTGCCGCGACTGGCCGGCTCTCTTGTAAATAGTATGTTTCATTTTTGATGCAAGCGTTCTCAGTGCACTGAATGATCCTTCTCCCGCCTCCAGGAGTTTATAATCATCGTCCCGGAACATATATGATTGCAGTTGTGCGGTAATGAAGCGGACAGTGTCTCCATACAACACTACATCTGCCTGAAGAATACTGCTACCGCTACCCGCGGTGCTATATCCGCAAGGAATTCTACTAGCTCTTACAATTGAGTAACGCGAGAATAATACAATGCCGTAATGCCAGTAATTCCAATGTGTTTTATCGCTTGTAAAGAAGTGATAAGGATATTGTAACACGCGTTTCATAGAATCAATATGATTGGAAAAGCCGGGACCTTCATTTGTGTAGAACTCCTGCAAACAAAGAATATCTGGAGAGGCATGCTGCAAGGTGGTGTAAATGGACAGTTGCAGAGATGTGTCTTCCCGGTAGTCTTTCAGGCCCATATTGCTGGTGTTGAACGTCATTACGGTGAACTGTTTCTTTTCCGGATCACTAATTGGCGGCTCGGAAGAAATGTGCATGCCAACACTGTTATACAGGGCATTTCCGGATAGCGCCACACCGAGAAGAGAGATCCAGTAATAATGCCTTTTCCAGATCAGCCACAGGATAATAAAGAGAAAATTAATGGTCCAGGAGATCAGAAAGAATAATCCTGCGAACCCGCTGGGCCAATATTGCCTCGGATCGAGATAGGGAAGCCAGGCAGAAAGCAGAAGGCTGATAGTTACCAGCAGATTGCATAAGAACAGAAATCGGGGTAGAAGTTTTGCTACAAACGGCACGACATAGGGGTTTTATTAAAAATAATGATAAAACCGGGAAAAGAAAAGCCCTCCGGTTTAGTATACCGGAGGGCTTAATATATTCAAATGTCAATAGGCTATTTGACAATATGTAAATGGGTCTTGGGATGGAAAAGATGCGTGATCCTGTGTATAAACTTGTTAAAGCCTGCGCCCAGATCATTGCCTCTCTTCCACTGTTGCATATAAAAGAAGCCAGTTAATCCTCCACCGATCAGCGGTGGCAGCATCGTCATATCATGTGTGTTGATAACATGCGTATAGATATTCACGAGCAGGAATATAACTGTGATGATCCAGAAAGGGATGGGCAGATTAGGCAACAGTCTGTACCCGGGAGCTACTACGGTAGCGCCGATAGCGAACGCCATAATCGGTGCCGCAGCACCCGTCATGGTAGCAAATGGTTGTAATTCCCTGAAAGCCGGGATGAATTGCATACCCAGCAGGTAAAATACGCCGCCTACAACTCCGCTCAGCAGGTACAGTGGCAGTATCCGATCCCGGCCTGCGTGGTTCTGAAGCATGGTGCCGAAGCAGGCCAGCCATATCATGTTGCTGGTGATCATCCAGAAACTATTGTGTGTAAACATGGAGGTGATCAATGCCCAGGGATTGTTTAGTAATGTTGCAAAATTGGCTGGCAGTACTATGCGCGATAATATATCGCTGTGGTAGCGTGATAGCGGATTGCCCTCCATTCGGTAGATGACTTCTGTGAAAAACAGCAGGATGAATACGGTAATATTTATCAGCAGCAGCTGGATAACCATATTCTTTTCTTCTCCCAGGGATAGGGGAGTATTATTCCTTTCCTCAACGTGCATCATGTCACAAGATCTTTAATGTTAATAAAAATGCTGACGGTTATGTCTGTTCCACATCCTGAGGAGAAGGTAGCTAAAGAGAACACCGCCAAGGTGTGCAAAGTGGGCCACATTATCTCCGGCAGAGTTCTGGATACCTGAATACAGTTCCAGAAGGATGAGGATCCCTACAAAGTATTTCGCTTTTAAAGGGAACAGGAAGTAAAGGTAAATGAGATTATTGGGAAACAGGTACCCGAATGCGAACAGCAGCCCAAATACGGCTCCGGAAGCGCCCAGGGTGGCGCTATCGGGATAGTCATGAGCAAACTGCCGTACGAAAGCCTTGGTATCGTTAATAACACCTGGATCGTTCGGGAACTGGTAGAAAATATTTTTAGTGCCTTCTACAAGATACCGGCCTGAATCCAGGTCATAGCGGTCGTCCAGCAGCCTGAAATTGGTAATGGAAGGATCACTCAGGAAGGCTTTGGCATCGTGTGCCAGCCGTACGTTCTCGTAGGTGAGTACACCCATGTGACAAAGTGCGGCGCCCAGCCCGCATACTATATAGAAAATCAGGAACCTTTTAGGCCCCCAGATGTTTTCCAGTGTTGCGCCGAACATCCAGAGGGTGAACATGTTCATGAACAAATGCCCCCAAGTGGCGTGCATGAACAGGTGTGTAATAAACTGGTGAGGTTTGAAAAGATCAGATCCCCAGTAATGCAATGCGAAAAGGTCCTCAATCTTATTAACTCCAAAGCTGCTTCCCAGTGTGTTTTGTGCAAGGAACACTAAGCCATTGATGATCAGTAGGTTTTTGATCACCGTAGGAAGTATCTCAAATCTGCCGGGCCTGAACTCGCTCATTTCTACCTTATTCTTTAATGATTAATTCTTTTCTCCAATAACACAACGTTCTCGATGTGATGCGTGTGTGGGAACATATCCACCGGTTGTATCCTTTTTACACTGTACATCGCGTCCAGCAGTGCCAGGTCCCTTGCCTGTGTAGCTGGGTTACAACTTACATATACTATGCGGGGGGCGGCAATTTCGAGTAGCTTATTGACCAGCTTTTCGTGCATGCCTGCCCTTGGCGGATCGGTAATGACAACATCCGGTTGCCCGTGTTGGGCAAAGAAAGCGTCATTACAAATATCGACTACATCTCCGGCAAAGAATTGTGCATTGTTCACATTATTGCGGGCAGCGTTTTCGATAGCATCATCAATTGCCTCTTTTATGAGTTCGATGCCTATCACTTTGCCGGCCTGCCGGGACACAAAAATACCAATACTGCCTGTACCACAATAGAGATCGTAAACAATTTCTGTTCCTGTTAGTCCGGCAAATTCCCTGGTTACCTGGTATAATGCCTCACCCTGGTAGGTATTGGTCTGGAAAAAGGACTTAGGCCCTATCTTGAAGGTAAAGTCTTCCAGTTTCTCTTCCACATATCCTTTTCCAAAATAAACCTTCGGCTCCAGGTCGAAAATGGTATCGTTTAATTTCGGATTGATGGTATATAATACAGACGTAATGCCCGGTACGGCCGCCAGCAGGTGTTCAAACAGGGCTTCCCTGGCTTTTTTGTCTTCATGATGGATCACCAGGTTCACCATCACTTCTCCCGTTGTACAGATCCTGATCACCAGGTTACGGAGCCAGCCTTCCTTGGCGCGGATATCGTAAAACGAAAGTTCATTAGCCAGTGCATATTCGCGGATGGTATTGCGGATGGCATTCACCGGTTCTGCCTGAAGGTAGCAGGTGTTGATGTCCAGCACCTTGTCAAAAAGCTTCGGCACATGGAAACCGAGAGCGTTCTTTCTTGGAATGCTGCCATCTTCGTTGAGTTCCTCTGCCGGGAGATATGCTTTATTACTGAAGGTAAATTCAAGTTTATTACGGTAATGGGTGGTATGCCTGGAGCCGAGGATAGGCTGCATAGGTGGTAGTTCCAGTTTACCGATGCGCTGGAGGTTGTCGGCCACCTGCTGCTGCTTATATTCCAGCTGCAGGGAATAGGGCAGCATCTGCCATTTGCAGCCGCCACAGTTGCCAAAATGTTCGCAGAAAGGATCAACACGGTTAGGTGCCAGGGAATGGAAGCGGATAGCTTTTCCCTCTGCCCAGTCTTTTTTGTTCTTACCGAGGCGTACGTCAACGACATCGCCCGGTACAACACCGCCTTCAATAAATACCACTTTGCCATCTATCCGGGCCAGTGCCTTCCCTTCTGCTGCATAAGCGCTTACAGGAACATTTTCAAGAATAACATTTTTTTTCCTCACGGGTGCAAAGGTAGGATTTTAGCTGATCACTGATTTTTCAAATTGCCTTTTCCTTGCTACTTTTACAGTAACCGATATCCTATGCGTAAACTTATGATATTACTCGCCTGCATTTTCTGCCATTGGCAGCTACAGGCGCAGGGCTACCAGCTTACTTTCCAGTTGAAACAATATACCGGAGGCCAGATATGCCTGGCTCATTATATGGGGAAAAGCTTTTACATGGCTGATTCTGCCCAGATCAATGCCCAGGGTATTGCCGTAATGAAGAATAAGGAGCCTTTGCAAGGCGGGATCTATATTGTACTGCTTCCCGGCAGACAACGCTATTTCGAAATGCTGCTTGACAATAAAGACCAGCAATTCTCTGTCTCCATCGATACTACTGATCTGATCAACAAGACAGTGTTCAAAACCTCGAAAGAGAACGAGATCTTCCAGTCATACAATAAATTCCTGTCAAAAGAAGTGGCGCCACAGGACAGGCAGATCAATGCCCTGTTTGCTAAACGTACGGCCGCTGACAGTGCTGCAGCGAAACCTTTGCAGGTGGAACTGGGTAAAAGGCTGACGGATTTCCGGAGCAATGTAGTGGGACAATACCCCAAAAGTTTGCTCACCAGTATTTTCCGGGCGATGAAAGATCCTGAAGTACCGCCAACTCCTCCCGGTGAAGACTCTACGTTCGGGTACCGCTATTATAAAGCCCATTACTGGGATAGCGTGAATTTAAACGACGGCAGGCTGGTAAGAACAGATATCATTGAGAAAAAACTGAACCGCTATTTTACGCAGCTGGTGGCGATGGACCCGGATTCGATCATCACGGAGGCGGACAAGATCGTTGCAAAATCGCGGAAAGATAAGGAGATGTTCAAGTTCGTTGTGTGGTGGCTGACCTATACATACGAGACTTCAAAATATATGGGTATGGACGCCGTGTTCGTACACATGGTCGAGAAATACTACGTTTCCGGAGAAGCCTACTGGCTGAAAGATGAGCAACTGAACAAGATCATCTCCAGGGCTTATTCTATGGCGCCTAACCTGATAGGGCAACAGGCGCCTCCGCTGGAAGTGAAAGATTCTTCCATGAAAAATGTTTCCCTTTATACCACAAAAGCAAAATATACCGTCCTTGTTTTCTGGGATCCTACCTGTGGACACTGTAAGATCGAGGTGCCCAGACTCGACTCTGCCTTCAATGCCAGCTGGAAGAATAAGGGTGTAGCCCTCATTGGCTTCAAAACAGAAGGCACAAAAGATGAATGGCAATCCTTCATTAAAGAGCACAAGCTCAGTGGATGGATCCATGCATGGGATCCTGATGCACAGAGCAATTACCGCCGCCTGTATGATGTATACAGTACTCCTGTAGTATACCTGCTGGATGAAAAAAAGAAGATCCTGGCTAAAAGGCTGGGGGTGGAACAGCTCAATGAATTCCTCGAAAAAATGGAAACAAAAGGGGGAACAGTCCGTAAATAAATTAATATAGAAATTATTTCTTGTTGTAATTCACTTGTTTGCAATCAGATAAGGCTGCTGTAATTTGCTTTGGCATAGTCTTTGGAAATTCATGATTGTAATCAAAATGTTAAGATTATGACAAAGAAAATTATCCTTTCGTTTGCGGCCCTTGCAATTTCTTTCGGAGCAATGTCTCAGGTGCGGGTTGGTGTTAAAGGTGGATGGAACCTTTCCTCAATTTCTGTTGATAATGATGGTTCAGTTGATAAGGACCAGTCATTATCAGGTTATCATGTCGGTTTAATTGCGGATTTCCCGCTGGTACCCAAAGTCCTCTCTTTCCAGCCTGGTGTGTTCTACACAACCAAAGGTGCAAAACTGGAATCAGGAGATAAGGACCATAGTACTACTAATCCTTACAGGAAGTTTACAACAAGGCCCCAGTACATTGAAGTTCCTTTAAACTTTATTGGCAAGATCCCTGTTGGCGCCAACACAAGGCTGTTTGCCGGTATTGGACCCTACTTCGCCTTTGGTGTAGCAGGCAAGAACAAGGTATCGACTACTGTTGCCGGTGTAACTACCAGCACAGAGTCTAATATTAAATGGGACGATGATACTCCATTTAATGACGGAGATCCTGACCAGGGATTGAACAAGTACAAACGCTTTGACTGGGGTGGTAACCTACAGGCAGGTGCCGAGTTTAATAACTTCCTGGTATCAGCGCAGTACGGACTTGGTTTTGGTAAGATCAACTCCGGTGGAGATGACAGTAGGAATGATAAGAACAAGAACCGTGTATTCAGTGTATCTGTAGGTTATTTGTTCTAATCCAGGTAACAACAATCGATCATTCACTTTTTTAACCAGGGTGTAAACAGGCAACACCTGCTAATAACAAAACAAAAGCTAAGAAATAGGTATAGCATCCATCAACGCCTGTAGGATGCTATACCGAAATTAAAACACCTATATGAAAAAGGTATTATTATCCGTTGCCGCGCTGATGATTGCAGGCATTACTTTTGGTCAGGCAAAATTCGGTATCGTGGCTGGTCCTAACTTTTCTAGTGCAACTACAAAAAGTGCTGGTGACAAAGAAACCGGCGATCTGATAGTTGGCGTAAGAGCTGGTGTAACAGCTGATCTACCGCTGGCAGATGAATTCTTTATTGGAACAGGACTGTTGTTTACTGGTAAAGGCAATAAGGCAGGTGACAACTTCAAAACGACCTTGTCGTATCTGCAACTGCCTATTAACTTCCTGTTCAAACCGGAAGTGGGCAACGGTTGGCTGAACCTGGGCGCTGGTCCTTATGTAGCTTACGGTCTTGGTGGTAAACACAAAGGGACTGTTAGTAACGTATCAGCAGAATGGAAAGCTTTTGATGATGAATCTAATATCATCAACGGTAAGCTGAAACGCTTCGACGCAGGTCTCGGTATCGTAGCTGGTTACGAACTGAAAGCCGGTTTTAACTTTGGTATCAATGCCGACCTGGGATTGGTAAACGCATATGATAATACAGATAACGATCGTAGCTGGAAGAACACGTCTTTCGGTGTTTATGTAGGTTATAAATTCTAAGGCAAGCAATATTTAATAAAGCGTCCTCCCGTCTTCATGACGAGGAGGACGCTTCATTTTACCGGCTACCGGTTTTACCACGTAACCTTTATTTAAAACAAAAATTTTGAGTATTTAGATTATTTTTATAGCAGAATGTTAAATGGGACAAGCTCCCCATGTTATCGCCCTGGAATACCCTATTGAGAGACAATACCGCAACTTTATTACAACACAACGTAAAACGCATGAGTAAATTTTTTACACTCTTCATTTTAACGCTGTTAACTCCCCTATTTGCGCTGCATGCCCAGGTCAGTCTGGGACTGAGGGGCGGTTATACTTTATCTGCCACACAGATAAAAAATAGCCAGGGATATAAGAGTAATAGCATTGGTACCAGTAGCCAGTTAACAAATCTGCATGCTGATCTGATCGTTAACGTGCCTATCTACAAAAGTCTTTATTTTCAGCCGTTGGTGAGATACATTACCAAAGGAGCCTACCTCCGGCCACTGCCAGCCACACCGGGTGTGTTTGTGGAGTCAGCTAACCAGCTTAAGCTGCGTTATTTGGAGATACCAATGAATGTGGTACTCAAATTCCCCAGTACGTTGGGTAAAATAGTAGTGGGCGGCGGCCCTTATATGGCTTATGGCCTGGGAGGGACCTATGAATTGGATGTGTTGTACAACGGGTCTGTTGTAAGTTCCGATTCGCGGCCTGTCGAGTTTAATTATAAGGACAAAGGCATTGCTCCGGGCGCGCAATTGAGCAGGTTTGACGCTGGCGCTAATCTGGCGCTGGGAATAGAGTTTAACAATCTGATGGTGTTTGGCGCCAATTTAAGCCGGGGATTTCTCAACCTTGACCGTACATCATCCGCCAGGATCACTAACAGTTATTTCTCTTTGAGCCTGGGTATCTTATTGGACAGAGAGGATTACTAGATCGCAATGACACTTTTCTATAAAAAGGGAGTTCCTAAAAAGGGGCTCCCTTAATTTTTTCTTGGTACAATAGGGGGAATGCCGGAGATGTCCGTCTAAGGGATTGATAATTCATCGTGAGTTATCCGAAAGAAAAGACAAAAAGTGTGACAGTTATTCGGACATGCTACTACGTTTCCACGTAATGGCATTTTTAATAAGAAAAACGGTTGCCATTTAAATAAAAGCGGTCCGCCATTGGCGGACCGCTTGCTTTATAGACGATTTTGTCGCTGGATAATTATTATACCACTGCTTCGACAGCCTTACGGATCACGTGAGGTTTGCCCAATGTGTAGTAGTGTAACACAGGTACGCCAAAAGCTTTCAGTTCTTTTGACTGTTGTATCAGCCAGGCGGTGCCTACTTCTTCTACTTCCTTATCTGTTTTACATTTCAGGATCTCATTGGCAAATTCCGCCGGGATGTCAACATGGAAAGTACGAGGCAGTACCGTCAGTTGTTTGCGGCTGGTGATTGGTTTCAGTCCGGGAATGATAGGTACGGTAATACCTGCTTCGCGGCATTTATTAACGAAGTCGAAGAATTTCTGGTTGTCGAAAAACATCTGGGTAACGATGTAGTCAGCGCCGTTCTCCACCTTTTTCTTCAGATAGCTCATGTCCGTCTGCATATTAGGCGCCTCAAAATGTTTCTCAGGATACCCTGCCACGCCGATGCAGAAGTTTGTTTTGACACCACCCTGCAGGTCTTCCTCCAGGTAGATGCCGTTATTCATATGCATTACCTGCTGCAGCAGTTCGTCTGCATAACGGTGCCCATGCGCTTCGGGTTCAAAGAAAGTTTCATTTTTCGGGGCGTCTCCACGCAGTACGAGCACATTGTCCACGCCCAGGAAATTAAGATCGATCAGGGCGTTTTCTGTTTCCTCCCTGCTGAAGCCACCACAGATGAGATGTGGAACCGCATCAACATCATAATGGTTCATTAATGCCGCACAAATGGCCACAGTACCGGGCCGCTTGCGGATCTCTACTTTTTCAAAGGTTCCGTCAGCCCTTTTCTTAAACATATGCTCACTTCTGTGGTAAGTAACGTTAATGAAGGCTGGCTTGAATTCCATTAATGGATCAAGATGGTCATATATCGATTCGATACTCTTACCTTTAAGGGGAGGTAGGATCTCAAAGGAGATCAACGTATCTTTTGCCTGCGCAATATGTTCTGTTACTTTCATAATAGAAATAAAAGTGAGCTTAAGTTAATGCCGGGCAAAAATAATACATCCGTTAGAATTATCATCTGTTTTTTCGCGAAAAGGCCGAATATTTTAATAGAATGTACAACATTCATAGATAAAAAATGTAGCGATCTTGCATAAAGTAAGGGGCTGACGACAGTTAGCTGTTGAAAGCTAAATGAAAAGTGTATTTTTGCTAAGTTTGAACATATGGCATTAAAAATACATACAGATCAGCTGGTAAAGCGCTATGGAGCCAGAACCGTAGCCAATCATGTATCTGTTGAAGTGACACAAGGAGAGATAGTAGGGTTGCTTGGTCCTAACGGAGCAGGAAAGACAACTACATTCTACATGGTAGTAGGGCTGATCAAGCCTGACGACGGACAAGTGTACCTGGATGACTTGAATATCACAAAGCTGCCAATGTACAAAAGGGCAAAGATGGGTATTGGCTATCTGCCACAGGAGGCTTCGGTGTTCCGTAAGCTAAGTGTGGAGGACAATATCTCCGCCGTACTGGAAATGACAAATCTGAAGAAGGCAGAACAGAGAGAAAAGCTGGAAAGCCTGCTGGAGGAGTTTCGTCTTACCCACGTACGTAAAAGCCCGGGAGACGTATTGAGCGGAGGGGAACGCCGGCGTACTGAAATAGCGCGCGCACTGGCGGTAGACCCTAAGTTCATCCTGCTGGATGAACCATTCGCCGGTATCGACCCGATTGCCGTGGAGGACATTCAGTCCATTGTAGCCCGCCTTAAATACAAGAACATAGGGATCCTCATAACAGACCATAACGTGCAGGAAACACTCTCCATCACAGACCGCGCTTACCTGCTTTTTGAAGGTAAGATATTAAAAGCGGGTACTGCAGAAGAGTTAGCCGAAGACGAACAGGTAAGAAAAGTGTATCTTGGCCAGAATTTCATTTTACGTCGTAAGAATTACCTGGACGAAGCTGCTAAACAACAATAAACTACTACGTTCCTGATCCTATTATGAGAATATTAAGTCCTGCAATATCACAATTGGCACGTTTGCGTATGGGGCGCATAGAATATTTTATGCAATACCCCGTACAGGTGCAGCAGCAGGTGTTCCAGAACCTCATCAGCGCCGCTCAGTACACCGAGTTTGGCAAGCAATACGGTTTTTCACAGATTTATAAGATAGAAGAGTTCAAGCAAAGGGTGCCCATACATAATTATGACACCCTTAAGCCTTATATCCAGCGATTAATGGAAGGGCAGCAGAACATCTTATGGAATACACCTATTAAATGGTTTGCCAAATCGAGCGGCACCACCGCCGACAAGAGCAAATTCATTCCTGTCTCCGTCGAGAGCCTGGATGATTGTCACTACCGCGCCGGCAGGGATGTATTATCACTATACTATAACAACTTCCCTGATTCCCGCCTGCTAACCGGCAAATCGCTCGTAATAGGCGGTAGTCACCAGGTTAACAAATTGGACGCTGAAAGTGATTCCTATTTCGGAGACCTCAGTGCAGTAATGCTCCAGAATATGCCTTTCTACGGCAACATGATCCGTACGCCCGACCTCTCTATCGCCCTGATGGACGAATGGGAGGAAAAGATAGAGCGTATGGCCAATGCCGTGATACATGAAAATGTCACCTCCATCGCAGGGGTGCCTACCTGGACGCTGGTACTGATCAAACGTATATTCGAAATAACCGGAAAAGATAACCTGGCCGACGTATGGCCTAACCTGGAGTTATACATGCACGGCGGTGTGAGTTTCACACCATACAGAGAACAGTTTAAAAAACTGATCCGTAAACCGGATATGTATTACCAGGAAACCTATAATGCATCCGAAGGCTTCTTTGCCGCACAGGATGTAATAGGAGAGGAGGGACTGCTGTTATTCCTTAACCACGGTATTTTCTATGAATTCATGCCGATGGAGGAATATGGAAAGGAATGCCCGCAAACCCTGCAACTGCAGGAAGTGGAGATGGGTAAGAACTATGCCCTCATCATTAGCACCAACGGTGGCTTATGGCGTTACCTGGTGGGAGATACGATCCAGTTTACGTCACTTGCGCCTTACCGCGTGAGAGTAAGCGGACGCACCAAGTCTTTCATTAACGCTTTCGGGGAAGAGCTGATCGTAGAGAATTCAGATACGGCCATCGCCAAAGCCTGCGAGGTGACAGGAGCTGTAATGAACGACTATACCGCAGCGCCGATCTATTTCAGCGGTAACGAAGCCGGCGGACATGAATGGCTGCTGGACTTTGACGTGATGCCTGGAAACCTGGAGCAATTTATCGATATACTTGACCATACCCTTAAGGCCATTAACTCAGACTATGAAGCCAAACGTCATAAGGATATGGCGTTGCGTCGCCCGGTAGTACATGTGTTACCCAAAGGGACCTTTACAGACTGGCTGAAAAGTAAGGGTAAGCTGGGAGGTCAGCATAAAGTGCCCCGCCTTAATAATGAGCGGCAGCATGTGGAAGAAATTCTTAAATTCGCCGGCATCACAGGCAAAATCTAATAATCATTATCTAACAACTATTACGTCTATATGAAATTACTGGAGAACAAAGTAGCTATTGTGACAGGAGCCAGCAGAGGTATAGGTGAAGCTATCGCCATCAAATTTGCAGAGGAAGGTGCAAACGTTGCATTTACATATCTTAGTTCTGATGAAAAGGCCAAAGCACTGGAACAAAAGCTGGAGGCAATGGGAGTAAAGGCAAAGGCCTATAAATCCAATGCAGGCAGCTACGAAGAAAGTGAAACGCTGATAAATGATGTACTCAAGGAATTTGGCGCAATAGATATTTGTGTGAACAACGCCGGTATTTCCAAAGACAACCTGTTGTTACGTATGAGCGAAGATCAGTGGGATGACGTAATGGACATCAACCTGAAGAGTGTTTATAACATGACTAAACATGTGATCCGCCCGATGATGAAAGCAAAGAGCGGTTCCATTATCAATATGAGCTCCATTATCGGTATGAAAGGTAATGCAGGTCAAAGCAGCTATGCCGCTTCTAAAGCCGGTATTATTGGGTTTACTAAATCTATCGCTGCTGAACTGGGAAGCCGTAACATCCGTTGTAATGCGGTGGCGCCAGGTTTCGTAGAAACTGACATGACGCACTACCTGAAAGATGGGGAAGGTGCTAAAAAATATCTGGATCAGATTCCGCTGGGCCGTTTCGGTAGCCCTGAAGATATCGCCAATGTGTGTTTGTTCCTGGCTTCCAATATGGGCGGCTATGTAACCGGCCAGGTGATCAGCGCCTGCGGTGGTCTGAATATGTAATTTTCTCATCAGGGACCAGAAGAGAGTTATCGCTCCTGGTCCCTGACTATTCTAATATCGTTTTCCTGCTGTCTCCACCCGGAACGTTTCCATACACTTCCTGTCCTGCAATGTCACAAACACAGTTTTGCCGTCTTTGCCTCCAAAGGTGAGGTTACTGCAATGTTTACCTTTCAGCGGTACTTCACGCACTTGTTTTCCACCTGGTGTCAATACCACGATAGTACCTTTACCCCAGCGGGCCACATACAGATTGCCTGCCTTATCGCATTTCATTCCGTCAAATCCATAGTCTGAGAATTCAGCGAACAGTTTCTTATTGCTGATATTTCCATCCTTGTCCACATCGAATTTCCAGATCTTACGCTGAACGCTTTCATTCACATACAGGGTCTTTTCGTCAGGGCTCAGTTCAATACCATTGGTGGTACCCATGTCTGCCTGCAGGAGCACGGCTTTACCACCTTTATCGATACGCCAGATCTGTCCCTTTGAGTTTTTCCAGTCAGGGTCAGAGGCGAATAACTGGTCTTTCCTGTTAATACAGAGATCATTCGGCTGGGACATTTTATCGGAGTGCATATACACACTTACCTTTTTCGTCTTCATGTCCACTTCCAGCACATTGTGTCCCTTAAAGTCGGGCAGGTACATGTTGCCCTGGCTGTTGAACTGGATGCTGTTGGCAATGCTGCTATCGGGCAATGTTACAAATAGTTCCCCGCTGCCATCTTTTGTGCTGATCTTTCCGATGGTGCCATCCCGCAGGTAATTCACCACATAGAGATTGCCTGCTTTATCGAAGTTGGGGCCCTCAATGTTAACGGAGAACATATTCTCCTTCGTAAGATCCTTCGCCTGATACAATGCTGCGGAATTGCCTTGTGCCATGACTGCACAACCGGCTGTTAATGCCAGTGCTAAACATATATGCTGCTTCATGATAAATGATTAACGTTGAGATATCAAGTTAAGAAAAGATAAGCCGTTATCAAGGTTATTAAGACAAAATTGACCGTTACTACGCTTTCCGGGGTAAAAATATGCCAAATAACTACCGTTCAAAAATTTGGTAATCAAACCCTTAATATATTACAGAAGTACTTATATATTTGTAGCGTTATTAGTCCTGTGTAAACGTCCTATTATGTTTAGAGCTATACCTATTGTTTGCCTTCTTTGGCTGGTCCTTAACTCGTCATGTAACAACAGCTCCCAACCCGCTGCCGTTAAACAGAACAAAGATATCAATATTGCACCTATCGTGCCTGATAGTGTAATGAAGCATTTAGACTTCATTAACGGGCTGACGCAGTTAAAGTTACCTTATCCGAATGCCTATGAGCTGAAGGAAATAAAAGACTACAGTCATTATCTCGGTACCGATACTTTCCAGCGGGTTACCGCCGGCCGGTTTGCTACAGTAAACGGATTTACCCCGGTTATTTACGCCTGTGAGATAAACGACCATGAAAAGAGGACTTTCCTGGTAGTGTATAATGACAACGGGACGGAGAAGTCCCGCTTGCAGATAGCGGCTAATATGAGCGGGGAACGGGAGGAAGCGGATGAAGAAGCCGTTACTGCCGTGAAGGATACGACATCCACTGAATTCACCAACCAATGGTTTTATATAGGACTGGACTCCCTGATCGAGGTGAGAGCCCGTCATTCTACTTATGTACAGGGCAGTCAGAAAGTAAATAGCTCTCTGCGTTTCTATAAAATAGGACGAAAAGGAACGATCAAAGAAGTGCCGCGTGATAAAGAATCTTTCGAGAAGTATGCCGATCGTTTTCCTGAACAGAAATTGCCTGCCACGCTGGATACAGTCAGCACAAAAGAGCTAAAGCCTGTTTCGAGGCTAACGCCATATTATGATTTTAAGGAAGAAAGCCAGGACCCGTTGTATGCACTGGGGCGGCTGAATATAGCAGGAAGGGCGACTGCGTTGTTGTATGCGAGAGATACCATCTACCTGGATGAGGGATTGAACTATCCGGAGGTAAAACTGATCACTTATAAGAAAGGAAAAGAAGTTGACAGAATTGTGGTATACGGGGGTACTTTAGGGGAGCATTCGGAGACTATATACAGAAAGTGTATGGTGGACAAAGACGCCAGTATCAACCTGCAG
Source organism: uncultured Flavihumibacter sp. (assembly GCA_902168105.1). Taxonomy (GTDB): domain Bacteria; phylum Bacteroidota; class Bacteroidia; order Chitinophagales; family Chitinophagaceae; genus Chitinophaga. The sequence goes on along the minus strand of CABHOY010000076.1, from coordinate 1,836 downwards.
GAAGAAGATACAAGGGAACTGGATAGCAGCTTCCGGTTTAAGACGGTGTACAATATGCAATATGAGGTGCTGCCCTCAGGAAAGATCATCGGCCGGCAGGCCACGTCTATCGTGCATAGTTCAAAACTGTACAATGAGAAGGCTTGTATTAAGTATTTCAAAAGTAAGCGGGGTAATCACCACTATGCTTCACTATTCCACATACGGGCGAAGGATAATATCCTGGTGGGATTACATGCTTTTAGCAAGAATGGGGAAAACTTCCTGGAGTTCTTAACGGTGAATAAGGATAATAAGATCATCGACAGATATACTATGTATAATAGCCTGAAGAAACAGAAGCTGAACGACGTAAAGGCGAAGCAGATGGAGAACAGGGAAGATGATTACAATGAGCGGCGTGGAAGGTTGACCTGCGAGGCGATTATCAAATTGACAGGTAAGGAACTGCACATTACGCCAGGGGGTAAGTTTGTGAAATAGTTTTCACTATTTTCGCCGGGCCATGATACATGTTTCAGAATTTAAAGACCTTGAACACCTTGCAATACATAAGGTAGGGAATGCCTCACAGGAAGAACCGCTGATTTGCTCTCAGGCGCCGCTTGAGTTGCAGGATGAAGCAATCAGTCAGCTGTTACTAACGTATTTTATACAGCCGTTTACAAACAGTGCGGAGTACTTTCGTTTTTATCATGAGGCTGATTTACAATTAAATGAGATATTTCAATATTGCCGCCGTATCTTTGAAAACAGGGACAATTTTCACGAGCAATCAGTAAATATTGCCAGGCATCTGTATAAGCATTCCACTCATCCAAAGATCAAAGGAGGAGAAATATATATTGCCTACTTTAGTAAATGTCAGGTGGATGGAGAAGAGGTCGAGGCCTTAGGCATTTTTAAATCTGAGAACAGGGATACATATCTCAAGGTATTTCTGGCCAACGACAATTACGAGGTGAATTATGAAGATGGGATCAATATCAATAAGCTTGATAAAGGTTGCCTGGTCTTTAACACCGAAGAAGAAAATGGGTACAAAGTCAGCATAATAGATAGCATAAGTAAACAGAATGAAGCCGTTTACTGGAAGGATGCTTTTCTCCAGGTACAACGCCGGGAGGATAGTTATCACCAGACAGAACTGGCGGTGAACATGTGTAAGAAGTTTATCCACGACAAGCTACCGGGGGAATACGAGATGAGCCGTGTAGATCAGGTGGACCTTCTTAATAAATCAGCAACCTATTTCAAGGAAAAAGAGCAATTCCAATTGGATGATTTTGCACAGGAGGTATTGGGACATCCCGATGCTATTGCATCATTCAAGGAGTACAAAGAGCAATTTCAGCAGGAGTTTCAGCAAGAGTTCCCCGACGAGTTTGACATTTCATCTCCTGCAGTAAAAAAACAGCAAAAAGTATTTAAGAGCATATTGAAGTTGGACAGGAACTTCTCTGTTTACATTCACGGTAACAGAGAGATGATCGAGCGGGGATTTGACGAAGCTACCAACATGTATTATTATAAGTTATTGTTTGAAAACGAAAGTTGAATTAATCTTTTTTTCATAAGCAAAAACCAATTGTTAAACAAAGGCTGTTCTTCCGGGCGGCCTTTTAGTCTACAGTAGCCGGGAACGTTCCCATGCCTTAACTAAATACCGGCTTGATAAGATATATCTCACAGTGTGTTTGACCAGCTGTAATAAAACAATCATGAAAGGGGGAATTCACCAACGGGGATGAAAGTGGTAAATTGTAGTGACCAAACTCAATTACCATGTCCACGTTAGTAGAGTTCCCCCAGTTATTTGAACGTTGTGCAGGATTG
>CABHOY010000075.1 GCA_902168105.1 uncultured Flavihumibacter sp. | reverse complement strand
CGATGCCGCCAGTACCGGTGCGATCAACTATCTCAACCTGGCCAAAGAAATTCTGCAAAAGAATAACTTTACACGTATTAACCTGGAAGATAAAATATTAGCAATTAACAATGAGCAATCAGAGTAAAGGGAATCCTAATAAGAAAGAGGCGCTGGGTAAAGGTATCCGCTCGCTGCTGCAAAATATTGATACTGACCTGAAGCAAACTACCAGTGTACTGGGAGAACAGGTCGTGGCAAGGGCTACCGGCATTGAGCGTATCCCGCTCGATCAGGTAGAGGTGAATCCGAAGCAGCCGCGCCGGGACTTTGACGAGAAAGCTTTACAGGAACTAAGTATGTCCATCTCACTACACGATATAATACAACCTATTACCGTGTCGAAGGTGGGCCCTAACAAATACCAGCTGATAGCAGGTGAGCGGCGTTTACGTGCCAGTAGAATGGCAGGTCTGAAGGATATTCCGGCCTACATTCGCCAGGCGAACGACCAGGAACTGCTGGAACTGGCCCTGCTGGAGAACTTACAGCGGGAGAATCTGAATGCCATAGAAATCGGCTTGAGCTACAAACGCCTGATGGACGAGTGTGTCCTCACTCAGGAACAGGTAGCTGACCGCATGGGTAAAGAAAGAAGTACCGTTACCAACTATATACGTCTGCTTAAACTGCCGCCTGATATCCAGGTAGCTGTGCGCAACGGACAAATAAGCATGGGACACGCCAGAGCATTGATTGCCGTAGAAAATGTCGAGAAACAACTCTTTATTTTCAATGAGATCATGCAGAACGGACTTTCCGTACGCCAAACGGAAGACCTGGTGCGCAAGACCACCCATATAGACAAGGGGAACGTGAAAAAGCTCGCCAAAAGCGGACTGCCACCGGCCTATCAGAAGATAGAAGATAACCTTGCCAGTCATTTCTCCACCAAGGTGAAGCTGGACAGAAGTAAGAACGGCAAAGGTAGCGTTACCATCGAGTTTTACTCTGACGAGGAACTTGATAGCATATTAGAAAAAATAGACTTATACGGTGGCTAAACAGTCCGGGAATAGATTTTCTTATTTATTACGTCTTTGTTTACTGGTATTACCGGTAATTATTTGCCTGCCTGTCACCCTGCTGGCCCAGGACAGCACGAAAGCTGCATATCTGCGGAAACAGCAGCCAGACAGCCGGAAAGACACAACAGAACTTTACGTCAAAAGAGACTCAGTAAAACCCGTCGCGCCAACGATCCACAGTCCGCGGAAGGCAGCGTTTTATTCAGCTGTACTGCCGGGTCTCGGACAGGCCTACAACAGGCAATACTGGAAGATCCCCCTGGTATATGCCGCCCTGGGCATCACTACCGGTACATTTATTATCAATATGGACAACTACCGTACCTTCCGGAACGCCTATCGTATCCGTTTGGACGGTAATGCTGATACTGTGGATGACTACGTTGGACTATACAGTGACAACGGTCTTAAGTTCCTGCGTGATGCTTACCGGGAATATGTTGATTACTCCGTGCTTGTATTTGTACTGGCCTATGGGCTGAATATTGTGGATGCTACGGTATTTGCCCACCTGAAGGACTTCAATATGTCTGACGACCTGAGTATGAAGATCGTGCCGACAGTCATCAATAACCAGGCACTGGGTCTCAGTTTGCGGTTCTCCATTGGTGGCAAGAAGAAATACAGCAATCAAATCGCCCTTGGCAACAAGTGGTAATTCCTCCCCTCTACTAATAGTACATCATATATCATGAAAATAGCGCTTATCGGTTACGGAAAAATGGGAAAGGCAATTGAGGCGATCGCCGTTGCCAAAGGACATGAGATCATTCATCGTATTGACCTGAACAGTCAGCACCTGATGGAAAAAGATGAACTCAGCAAGGCAGATGTTGCTATTGAATTTACCGGCCCTGAAACTGCCTATAATAATATATTAAAGTGCTTCGCTGCTAATGTCCCTGTCGTTTGTGGCAGCACCGGCTGGCTGGAGCACCTCCCTACCGTAGAGTCTTTGTGCCTGGAACAGAAAAAGGCGTTCCTTTATGCCAGTAACTTCAGTGTGGGTGTGAATATCTTCTTCGAGGTCAATAAACGCCTGGCTGAATTAATGGCGAACCAGTCTCAGTATGAAGTAAACATGGAAGAGATCCATCATACCCAGAAAAGGGATGCTCCAAGCGGTACCGCTATCACCCTGGCAGAACAGCTGATGGAAAAAGTACGCCGCAAACAGGAGTGGGTAAATAGTGAGACCGCTCAGCCTGAACAGCTTTCTATCGTTTCAAAGCGTATTGATCCGGCTCCGGGTACGCACAGCATCACTTATACCTCTGCTATTGACGATATTACCATTACACATACCGCCCATTCCCGTGAAGGATTCGCTTCCGGAGCTGTCATTGCTGCTGAATGGCTTAAAGGCAAAACGGGTATCTTCAGTATGAAAGATGTACTGAGCCTGTAAGACGCAAAAAGCTGTTATCTTTGCAGTAATAAGAACATCTGGGAGGGATGCAAATCAATCGATATGTTGTCTAAAAAAACGCAATACGCTTTTCACGCGCTCATACACCTGGCAGAAAATGCAGATAAAGGTCCCATTCTCATCTCGGAAATAGCCCAGGAGAAGAGTATCTCTATCAAGTTCCTTGAGAACATTCTTCTGGAGTTGAAGAATGCGGGAATTTTGGGAAGTAAGAAAGGAAAAGGCGGGGGTTATTACCTGCTAAAGACTCCAAAGGAAATACCTTTGGCGAAGATTATCCGCTTGCTGGATGGTGCAATTGCGCTGCTTCCTTGTGTAAGTCTCAATTACTATGAAAGATGCGAGAATTGCCGGGATGAAGCAGTGTGCGGGCTGAATGATGTCATGAGCAAGGTGCGGGATGCGACGTTGAAGATCCTTGAGAATAAGACGCTGAAGGACATATTAACAAGGAATGTTTCGATATTATAATCTTTTTAAAAGCCGGGGTTGATCTCCGGCTTTTTTATTGCTTTAGCTTAGATATTTAAGCTGGTGTTCTATTAACGGAGTTCAGATATTCAAGTGGAAATGATGTTTTGTGGGGGATTTGTTGAGAGGAGGAAACGCGTTGCGGTTCCAGATGGGACCGCGGTCGGCGCCTCTTTGGTTGGATTTCCATTCGGCTTTTTCAAGCGTATGGGCAGTTGGATCTTTATCTAACCTTATCAATCGTGTGTCAAAGAGCCGAAGGCCCGCGATCTCCATCTGAAACCGTCCGCTACTTCCCGGCTCCCAACTAATTTAGGGCGGTTTTGGGTTCCAATCTCTAAAGGGCGTCCAATGAGTAGATGTCGAATAATGATAATTGAATACAAACCCGGCCCTCCTCCCTTTCGAGATAGTTATTTGCTTTTATATGGTTGTATTTCTTCTTAACAATAGGATATGAATTAGTAGCAGATATTTTGGACCTATTCTCTCCTATTCTTGCTATTCACGTCATTCTCCTGAATCTATCCTCTATCCTCTATCCTCTATCCTCTATCCTCTATCCCCTATCCTCTATCCTCTTCTGATAGTCAATAATATCACAACTCTCTTAAGGAGATTAAACATTTGGATATTACCTGCCTGTCGATAAGCGAGAGAATTGATCTCCAGCGGTTTCAGGAGGAGATACCGGGCATTAGCCCTTGGAGAGCCTCTATACGATTGATAGGGGTTAAATCCATATTCCCAAAGCCCATACGATTGATAATGCCCAATAGATAGTGCTCGAAAAGGGGTACAGCCCGGTATCCCTACCTGAAACCAGCAGACGTCAAAATGGGAGCGTTCAATAAAGTAAGCCCAGCAATAAATGAAAGAACCGAGCACGCATCAAAACACTCAAAATCACTTAAACAACTGATAATCAAAACAAAACAACACACTCAATCCGCAATCAAAAAAAGTCTATCCTTTTTATAGAGTTTATGTATTTTTGTATGCATCAGAAGTTGCTATTTAACTAAAGGAAGTATTGCTGGCATCTGTAGGCAACTATAGATAGATGCCAGGCTATTTGAGACAGATTCACATGGATAATATCACTACAGCACTGGAAGGGCTAGATCCAATCGCTGCCATGCAATATCTGGCAGCACAATTCCCCGGAGCGGTGGCCTTCTCCACCTCATTTGGACAGGAAGATCAGGTGATTGCCGATATGATTTGGCGTGCCAACTTACCCATCAGGGTATTTACGCTTGATACCGGACGTTTGTTCCAGGAGACCTATGATTTAATGGACCTCACCCGCGCCCGTTATAAAAAGCCTTTTGAAGTCTATTTTCCGGAAACTGCATCAGTAGAAAAACTGCTGCTGGAAAAAGGACCGAATAGCTTCTACGAATCCGTGGAGAACCGTAAAGAGTGTTGTAATATCCGTAAAGTCGTGCCACTGAACAGAGCACTCACAGGCGTTAAAGTATGGATCACCGGTCTTCGTGCTGAACAGTCCGAAAACCGTCAGTCTCTCCACGCCCTCGAATGGGATGAAAGCAGGCAAATGTATAAGTACAACCCCCTGATCAATTGGACGTATGACGAAATGATCAACTATCTGAAAGAGAAGAACGTACCTTACAATAAATTGCACGATCAAGGCTTCATCTCCATTGGATGCGCTCCGTGTACACGTGCGATCGAACCCGGAGAACACCCGCGCGCCGGCAGATGGTGGTGGGAACTTTCCAAAAAAGAGTGCGGACTGCACGGATAACGGGAAACGACGACAGACGAAGAGGTCTGTATATTAAATTAAATTGATTAAACTGGTCCGCAGGGACATCTTAAATAACGACTTATGACCAATAAAATACAGTGGGAGTTTCCGCAGGCATTGGAAGACGAGGCCATCTATATTTTACGTGAAACAGCTGCACAGTTTGAACGCCCCGCCATCCTGTTCTCGGGTGGTAAGGATTCTATCACCATTGTGCGATTGGCGCAGAAAGCATTCTATCCGGGTAAGGTTCCCTTTCCGTTATTGCATATAGATACAGGGCATAACTTCCCTGAAACCATCCAATTCCGTGACTGGCTGGTAGAATCACTGGGTCTTGATCTTATTGTAAGAAATGTACAGGACAGCATCGATCAGGGTAAAGTACAGGAAGAAACAGGTAAATATGCCAGCAGAAATGCCCTGCAAACTGTAACTCTCCTGGATGCGATCGAAGAACTGAAATTTGACGCCTGCATCGGTGGCGCCCGCCGTGATGAAGAGAAAGCCCGCGCCAAAGAAAGGATCTTCTCTGTAAGAGATGAATTTGGTCAGTGGAATGCGAAAATGCAACGCCCTGAACTATTCGATATGCTCAATGGTAAAATACACCTGGGCGAAAACGTGAGGGTATTCCCTATCTCCAACTGGACAGAACTGGACGTATGGAACTACATCCGCCGGGAAAACCTGCAGATTCCGTCCATCTATTTCTCCCATGAAAGAGAGATCATCGAACGTGATGGTATGTACTGGCCTTACTCTCCTTTCCTCAATACTACCGAGGAAGAAACGCCTTTCCGCCAGAAAGTACGCTTCCGTACCGTTGGTGATATGACCTGTACCGCTGCAGTGATCTCCGAAGCAGATAAACTGGAAGACATTATTTCCGAGATACTGGAAGCCAAAATCTCTGAAAGAGGCGCCCGTATCGACGATAAACGCTCTGAAGCAGCAATGGAGAAAAGAAAACAGGCTGGTTATTTTTAGTGATCTCCGGTTACTATCACTTTCTTTCTGCTTACAGGATTCAATCAATTAGTATAAAATCGTTGCGGATAGCCCCGCTTTCCGCCGCTCAAAAAATATAACATGGAGGTTTTACGTATAACCACTTCCGGCAGTGTAGATGATGGAAAAAGCACCCTGATAGGCAGGTTGCTCTACGATACCCATTCTATTCCACAGGATAAAATGGAGGCACTGCACGCCGCCAGCAAACGTAAGGGACTTGATTTTACTGACCTGTCACTGCTGACAGACGGACTGGTAGCTGAACGCGAACAAGGTATTACCATTGATGTGGCACATATCTACTTCTCTACTCCCAGCCGTAAATACATCATTGCCGATACACCGGGACACATCGAATATACCCGTAACATGGTGACCGGTGCTTCCAATGCACAGGTATCTCTGATACTGATCGATGCGCGTAAAGGCATCGTAGAACAAACTTACCGGCACTTCTTTATCGCTGGTCTGCTGCGTATTCCTTACCTGGTGGTATGCGTAAACAAAATGGACCTGGTAGAATATAGCGAAGCACGTTTCAATCAGATCGTGGAAGATTTCCAGCAGATGATTGCCAGTGCAACGTTTAAAGCGCCTTCCATTAAATTCATTCCGATCTCCTCCCTCTATGGAGAGAACGTAGCTGCCCGCTCTGAAAAGATCAACTGGTACTCCGGCGATTCACTGTTGGAATACCTGGAACAGATCACGTTTGACCACGCCGACAATAGCCATCCGGCCCGCTTCAAAGTGCAGTCCGTGATCCGTCCGAAAACTGAAGCTTACCACGACTTCCGTGGTTTTGCCGGAAAAGTTGTGAGCGGTCATTTCAATGTGGGTGATGAGATCATCTCCCTCCCTTCCCAGCAGAAAAGCAAGATCAAAACCATAGAACAGTTCGAAACACAACTGACGACAGCAGAAGCACGTCAGAGTGTCGTGATCACACTGGAAGATGAAATTGATACCAGCCGTGGTAGCATGTTGTCCAAACCAGAAAATGCGCCTTCCCTGCTGAAAGAGATCTCTGCACAGGTATGTTGGATGGATCAGCAGAAACTTGTACCGGGTAAAGCGTATCTGCTCCAACATGGTATTAACCGTGTAAAGGCAAAAGTACAGCTGATAGAACATGTGATCGACGTGACTTCAAATAAGATCCTGGAAGACAAAAAAGAACTGGGTCTAAACGATATAGGTAAAATCACGCTGAAGACAGCACACCCAATATTCGCAGATAGCTATGATGTGAATCCGGCGAATGGTGCATTCATCCTGATCGATGAATTTAGCAACTCAACCGTGGCCGTAGGCTTTGTGGCGTAATAAAATATTTTAGTGTTTTTTGGTAAATGACGGATGCATCTGCATTCGTCATTTTTCTTTAGCATTCATTACATATGAAAGCTATTTCTTTGACTCCAACAATCCGATCTTCTTTTGGATGCAGGCTGTTATTTCATCTTCAGTCACAGCGCTGCAATCAGGTTGTATGCCTTGACGTTCCCACGTCTCTGTTGTTCCATGCCAAACCGGTGCCATCTCAGATACAGAGATGAAGATATGCTCATTGACAGGAAACCAGGCGTTCATATTCGCAGCTCCTGCAGATGGCTGACCAATTACAATAGCCCTTCCTGTTTTTTTCATGGAAAAAGTAAAAGCTTCTGCCGCTGATGCGGTGTTCTTGTTGATCAGGATGAGGAGAGGACGATCATAACGCTTTTCTTTCAGCCAGGAGACTGTACTATCTGTGGATTGTTTCCCTGCTCTGTTGATGAACGTTATAAGCGGCGTCTTTTCCGGTAGAAAGAAACTTTCCAACACTGCACCAGTGTCACTGCCGCCACCACCATTGTTGCGCAGATCAATGACCAATGCCTGTGTTTTAGCTACAGCGTTCATCGCTGCATATAGAACTGCTAAACTTTTACGGGAGATGTTGATCTCTGATAAATGAATATAACCAATATTGTCCGGGCTTATACTTATGCTATCAAAACCATACTTACGGTCCGCTGCGGATGGACCATAAAAGAAGGGATCAGATTTTTCCTCATTAGCATCTGATACCAGCTTTTCTTTGCCCGCGTCCCTTTGTTGTTTTGATAGTTCCCGGCTTAAGGCAGTGTCGTAACGAACGTACAGATGTCCATCATGACTAAAGTCCTGAAGGCATTTTGTTATGGTGTCCGCAAGCTCTTTCCAGCTGCTGGCGGAAACAAATTTCCCGGCTTTGTAACTGTCCGTTAAATGAGCTGCAATAGCAACGCCCTTTTGCGGATAAACGTAATGCTCCTTCAGCTCCTTTGCCATCTTGCCGATAGCAGATGATACTACTGATCTTGGGAGCACCTGGGCTTTAACTGTGGATAAAATGAAGCTGCAAATAACTGACAGCCATATTGTTTGGCAGGTCATATCCTTTTTCTCCAAAGGTCAGGCATCCTTAATACATAAAATAGTATGGATTTAGCAAGCGCACGAGATAGCGCTAAATACAGAAATGATCAGAGTTTCCGGAAGTCTTTGGGCAAAAAACCGGTCTGCTCTCTGAAGGTCCTTGTAAAATGGCTTTGGTCAAAAAACCCGCATTGATAAGCGATATCCGTAAGGGGATCATCTGTTTGCCGTACTAATGACAGCGCCTTTCCTATCCTGATCTTCCGCATATATTCTCCCAGTGAGCAGTTAAAATACGCTGCAAAATGCCGGGAAACAGTTACGGGATGGAGTTGGGTTACGGCTGACAGGTCGTGCAGGGATATATTTTCATTCCAGCGGTCGTGTAACAATTCAACTACATTGAAAGCGCGACCTGCAAACAATTGTTTTTCGGATTGAAGCGGTGTTTGGGCTGTCTGCAATAGCGACAGTAACTGCTGGTGGATAGAAAGGGAACTATGCTGATCTGCCACCAGGCAGTCATGATAGATCTTTATAGCTGTCAGTGGAGCGTGGGTCTGAAATGTTTTTAACTCATTATAAGGACCAGTTGGAAAGCTGGCCTCATAATGAGTTAAAAAACTATCTTCTATTTCGAGATTGATATTCTGTGACGGATGTTGGGTGTTGTTGTTGCGGTGCCATTCACCGCTGTGATATAGCATAATATTCCCGGGAATAACGGCCCTGTCGCCATTTTTACGGTATTCCCGGTTCCCTCCTTCCAGTATAAATGAAAGATGGTTATTCTCGTGAAAATGCCATCCTTCAAATACCTTTTCCTGATAGGTGGTTTTACTTATGATAAGCCCGTCCTTGTAAAAAGTCCGGCTGTTATTCCCCAGATATTTCCCATTCTCCAGCTTCATACGCGATGTGTTTGCGTTAAGCCAAATGTAGGAATAACTGCTTATTTCTGGAGGTTCTTCAGCATATCTGCCGTCATCTTTTCCAGGTCAAATTCAGGTTTCCATCCCCAGTCCTGACGGGCAAGGGTGTCATCCATACTCTGTGGCCATCCATCGGCGATCTGCTGACGATAGTCCGGTTCGTAACCAATAGTGAATTCAGGAATGTGTTTTTTGATCTCCGCAGCGATCTCTTTAGGAGAAAAGCTCATCCCGCCGAGGTTATAGGAAGAACGTACCTTGACTTTCTCTTTGTCGGCCTCCATCAGCTCAATGGTAGCACGGATGGCATCCGGCATGTACATCATCGGCAGATAGGTACCTTCGGAGAGGAAACAGGTGTATTTCTTTTCCTCCAGCGCTTCGTGGAAGATCTCAATAGCATAGTCGGTCGTACCACCGCCGGGAGCGGATTTGTAGCTGATCAGGCCAGGGTAACGCAGGCTGCGCACATCTACGCCATAACGATGGCTGTAATATTCGCACCAGCGTTCACCGGCAAATTTGCTGATACCATAAATGGTGGTAGGCTCGATAATAGTATGTTGTGGTGTAGATTCTTTAGGGGAATTAGGTCCGAATACAGCGATAGAACTTGGCCAGTACACTTTATCAATATGTTCTTCTTTCGCGATATCCAGTACATTCAGCAAGCTTTGCATGTTAATATGCCACGCCAGCAGCGGGTTCTTTTCGCCGGTAGCAGAGAGGATGGCCGCCAGCAGATAGATCTGGGTGATATTGTGACGGATAACCAGTACATGCAGCATCTCTTTGTTCATGACATCCAGGGATACGTATGGGCCTGTTCCTTTCAGCAGGTCGTGTTCTTCCCGAAGATCCGAAGCAAGTACATTGGCGTCTCCGTATATCTTCCTTAATGCCAGTGTAAGTTCAACTCCAATCTGCCCGCAGGCGCCGATTACCAGTATTTTGTCTTTCTTCATGCTATCTCGAATGAATGGCTTTTTTAATTCAGACGTAATATTAACGGGTTCCGCAATAATTCAGAACAAACTGCCTCCGCGCATGACAATGCGGTAACAATCCCGAAAGTTTCTTCAGAATAGACACAAGCCCAGCGAACATTCCACGGTAACGAGTTACAATATTATGACAATTAGGCGAGTTGCGGCCACTTCTGCTACTGAAAAGTAATCCCTTAGAATAACATAACTTTGCACTCTCAAATACAAAAATCATGTCAGCAACAACACACCTGAAGTCAATTTTTAAGGATCAATATAACCCAGATAACTTTTTTCTGATAGCCGGGCCTTGCGTAGTAGAAGATGAAGCGCTGTTGATGCATGTAGCTGAAAAAGTATCAGGCATTTGTAAACGCCTGAACATTCCATACATTTTTAAAGCCTCCTACCGCAAAGCTAACCGTACCAGTATCAGTTCCTTCGCCGGTGTAGGTGATGTGGAAGGGCTGGACCTGTTACAGAAGACAGGCGAAACTTTCAATCTTCCAGTTACCACAGATATTCATTCTGCCGCAGAAGCTGCTATGGCGGCCGCTTATGTAGATGTACTGCAGATCCCGGCATTCCTCTGCCGCCAGACAGATATCCTGATCGCAGCAGCGGAAACCGGCAAATTCGTAAACGTGAAAAAAGGCCAGTTCGTAAGTGGCGAGGCTATGAAATTTGCCGTTGAAAAGGTAAAACAGGCTGGCAATGATAAGGTATGGCTTACCGAACGCGGCACTACCTTCGGTTACCAGGACCTGGTAGTAGACTATCGCAATATTCCTATCATGCGGGAACATGGCGTGCCTGTGATCATGGATTGCACCCACTCCCTCCAGCAGCCTAACCAGACCAGCGGTGTTACCGGCGGAAATCCGAAACTGATCAGCACAATTGCCAAAGCTGCTATTGCAACAGGAGCAGACGGACTATTTATCGAAACCCATCCTGATCCTTCTAAGGCCAAGTCAGATGGCGCCAATATGTTACATCTTGACCTGCTGGAAGGCCTGCTTGAGCAGCTCGTAAGACTGCGGGAAGTAGTAAAATAAGGGTCCGGCCCCGTTAGGGGCATGTGTTTTTAGTTGTTAATAAGACGATTATAATTATAGTCCATAGATCGATCAGATGGCCTGCCTTTTGTATTAAAATAGAAGTCAGGAAAATGTCTGTAGTCTATGGACTATTTCTTATCTTAGGATAAGACTACGACCGCTCTTATACAGACTATAACTATAACACTAAACACCCAAAATTTTATTCCATGATCAATTTACATGATGTAAAAGCAGGAGATACCGTATTAGTGGAGTATGAAGGAAACACTGTGGAAGGTCAGGTATTGGAAGTTAACCGCGAGGACAAACAGGTATGCGTACAAACCGGAGAACAGGAATTCTGGTACGACCTGGAAGCGCTCTACCCGATTCCACTAAATGAAGATCAGTTACTCAGACTCAAATTTAAAAAGGACGAATCCCTTTCTGTTAATGGCGGTGGGCAGATCTATGTACGCGGACCATTCTCAGTAAAACTGCACACCCAGTCAAATGGGGCTCCCGCTACCCGCCTGGATTACCGGGATGAACACCGCGAGATCAAAGGTTCGATCACGGTGAACCAGTTGCAGAACCATTACCAGGAAATGACGAATTTCCATCTCGATTAAGATACATTCAAAATAAAAAATCCATTCGCTGTAGGCGAATGGATTTTTTTATACGGTAATTGATAAGATCAATGTACCAATGTCAGGGTATCTAATGTGGTTACTTTATCAAATTCCACTGCCACACCCTGTTTTGTTGCTGGTTGCAAGGTGCGATCAACAGGAATATATTGCAGCGTATAACTGCCTGCTACGAGGCCTTTCAGCAGATAACCGCCGTCTGTGCCAGAATAAGTACTGGCCACGGTATCGGTGCCATTCATCAGTAATATGGCTGTAGGTAATGTTGCCGGTAGTACCGCACCCTTGATGCTGCCTCCCTGTAATGCTGCTTCAAGAACAGTTCTGATAACAGGTTGCAGGATATACTTACCGGCGTCTCCTGCTTCATGAATAGATTTCGCTACGTCAAAGTCGAGCAGCAGTTTATAAAGAACGCCGTCGAATACAGCCATATTGATCTTCAGCTCTACACCGGAAGATTGGCCACTGGGCGTCTGCAATTTAACAGAGTCTCCTGTGTTGGTTACTACCCAGTTGTTATCTCCCAATACCAGCCTGATTTCTTTAATATTGCCAGACGAGATCTCTGCGTCTGCCAATAAAGTGTCTTTGTCATTAACCAGTGTAAGCAGGTTGTAGATCCCTTTTTTTACGCCTGGCATTGTTTGCCAGCCATTGACACCCTCTCCGCTATTATCGTAGTTGACATCTATTTCCTGAATATCAATGTAAACAGCTTTAAAATCGCCGGGGGCATCTGTAAGTGAGACCTGCATCGTGGATTTTCCATTATGATCGTTTTTCGAACATGCAGCCATTGATACGATGGCAGATAAAAGCAGCACACCATTTACCAGGTGTTTCAGTGAAGGCATTTTCATTTGACTATATGTATTGGTTAAAATTTCGCATCCCACGACAGACAAAGCGCCCCTATGCATATGAATTTTTTACAATAAGAATCAACATTTTACACAATAGATCCGCTGTCATTTTTAAAAACAGCTGTGTAACAAAAATGATGCTCATTTTTAGGTCGCACGGACCAACTCCCCGGGAACAGTCAATAAAAAAGATCCATTCGCCTGCGGCGAATGGATCTTTTAATTTCGTAATTGATGGAATTATTTCACCAATGTCAGCGTATCTATTGTCGTCACTTTACCCGCCTCCACTACTACGCTCTGCTTTGTTGCAGACTGCAGTGTAGAATCTACTGAAATATAGTGCAGCGTATAACTACCGGCCGCAATACCTTTCAACAGATAAGCGCCTCCTAAACCGGAATAGGTGCTGGCCACTGTATCAGTACCGTTCAGCACTAATACGGCAGAAGGCAATACCGCTGGTAATACCACTCCTTTGATGCTGCCGCCCTGTGCTTCAAGGACAGTTCTGATAACTGGTTTCAGGATATACTTACCGGCATTTCCTGCTTCATGAATAGATTTAGCCACGTCGAAGTCGAGCAATAACTTGTAAAGGATACCTTCAGATACGGACATATTGATCTTCAGTTTTACACCTGAAGACTGACCGCTTGGCGTTTGCAGTTTAATAGAGTCGCCAGAGTTGGTTACTACCCAGTTGTTGTCGCCCAGCACCAGCCTGATTTCCTTAATAGTACCGGACGCAATTTCCGCGTCTGCCAGTACAGTGTCTTTGTCATTAACGAGCGTAAGGAGGTTGTACGATCCCTTTTTTACGCCGGGCAATGCCTGCCAGCCGTTGTCGTCGCTGTCGTTGTAGTTGACATTTACTTCCTGAACATCAATGTAAACAGCTTTAAAATCTCCGGGATCATCGGTAAGCGCGACCTGAATTCTCGATTTGCCTTCATTTTCATTTTTCGAACATGCAGCCATAAATAACGCGGTAGACAAAAGCAGCACACCATTTGTCAGGTGTTTCAGTGAGAGCATTCTCATTTGTAAGTGTATTTTGGTTAAAATTTTGCTTCCTTATCGTGGCACAAACATACAAACTAATAATAATGCATTGTATCCCTGTTATCAGGGAATAAATTTCCTGGCCATTCTTTCTAAATGACTGAATATCAAAAATGATGCTGAATATGCTATAAATATCTGAGAGGGTTCCTGCGGGCGTTGAGAATATAATTCTTCATGTTTACCCAGAAGGCCATGATCATATACACGATGAGTGGGGAACCCATGGTGATAAAGGAGGTATAGATAAAAAACAGGCGGATACGTGAGGTAGCTATCCCAAGTTTATTGCCGATAGCCGTGCAAACCCCAAAGGCCTGCCATTCCACGTAATCTTTAAATCTATTCATATATCAAATTTATTACAATTCCGGGTTAAAAACAAGTGTTTAATTATACACTAATACTAAGCTGGCAGTGATTTAGCGGTATTTTACAGGGAGCACCGGCCGGGTAACCAGTATTTTCGCTGGCTTATCATTTATAGACAATAGCCTACATATCTTTTAAAAACTTGTTGAATTTAATTAATTTTGCGGTGCATTTTCTAACCGGTCTTAAATTATTTTTTTCCATGGTGTTTGATATTGAAATGATTAAAAAAGTGTATGCGGCACTGCCGGGTAAGGTGGAAGCTACCCGTAAAATGCTGGGACGCCCGCTCACACTGTCAGAAAAGATTTTATATGCTCACTTATATGCACCTACCACTGCGGCCTATGAGCGTGGAAAGTCTTATGTGGAGTTTGCGCCTGATCGCGTAGCTATGCAGGATGCCACTGCACAGATGGCCCTGCTACAGTTCATGACCTGCGGCCGTGACAAAGTAGCTGTTCCTTCTACCGTACACTGTGATCACCTCATTCAAGCCAAAACAGGCGCCGTGGAAGACCTGGCGACTGCTGTGGACACTAATAAGGAAGTATACGATTTCCTCTCATCTATCTCTAATAAATACGGCATCGGTTTCTGGAAACCGGGTGCTGGTATCATTCACCAGGTTGTACTGGAAAACTACGCTTTCCCAGGCGGTCTGATGATCGGTACTGACTCTCACACGCCAAATGCTGGTGGTCTGGGTATGCTGGCTATCGGTGTTGGTGGTGCTGACGCGGTGGATGTAATGGCAGGTTTGCCATGGGAACTGAAAATGCCAAAACTGATCGGTGTTAAACTGACCGGTAAACTGAGCGGCTGGGCTTCTCCTAAAGACGTTATCCTGAAAGTAGCCGGTGTACTGACCGTTAAAGGTGGTACTGGTTGCATCGTTGAATATTTCGGTGAAGGTGCTGATAATCTGAGCGCTACCGGTAAAGGTACTATCTGTAACATGGGTGCGGAAATAGGTGCTACCTGCTCCGTATTTGCTTACGATACCAAAATGTCTGCTTACCTGTCAGCAACTGAACGTGCTGATATCGCAGCGCTGGCTGATGGTGTAAAAGAACACCTGCGTCCGGATACTGAAGTATACGCTGATCCTACCAAATATTATGATCAGGTGATCGAGATCAACCTGAACGAACTGGAACCACATGTAAACGGTCCTTTCACTCCGGACCTGGCATGGCCTATCTCCAAATTCGCACAGGCTGTAAGAGAAAACAACTGGCCTGAAAAACTGGAAGTAGCCCTGATCGGTTCCTGCACCAACTCTTCTTACGAAGATATCTCCCGTGCTGCTTCCCTCGCGAAACAGGCGGTTGACAAGAACCTCGACGTTAAAGCTGAATATACTATCACACCGGGTTCTGAACTGGTACGTTATACCATCGAAAGAGACGGTCTGTTAAATACTTTTGACCAGATAGGTGGTGTTGTACTGGCTAACGCCTGCGGTCCTTGTATCGGTCAGTGGGCTCGTCATATCGACGATCCTAACCGTAAGAACTCTATCATCACTTCCTTCAACCGTAACTTCGCTAAGAGGAATGATGGTCTGGCTGCTACACATGCTTTCGTTGCATCTCCGGAAATCGTTACTGCCTTCGCTATTGCAGGTGATCTGACCTTCAACCCGCTGACAGATAAACTGAAAACCAGAGATGGTAAAGAAGTAATGCTGGATGAACCAACTGGTTTTGAACTGCCTTCAAAAGGCTTCGCGGTAGATGATCCGGGTTACCAGGCTCCTGCTGCTGATGGTAGCGGTGTTCAGGTAGTTGTATCTCCAACCAGCGACCGCCTGCAACTGCTGGCTCCATTCGCTGCATGGGAAGGTACTGACATCAAAGGCCTGAAACTGCTGATCAAAGCAAAAGGTAAATGTACCACTGACCACATCTCTATGGCTGGTCCATGGTTAAAATACCGTGGTCACCTGGACAACATCTCCAACAATATGCTGATCGGTGCGATCAACGCATTCAACGATAAATCTGATACCGTTAAGAACCAGCTGACCGGCGAATACGCAGGCGTACCTGTTGTACAACGCGCTTATAAAGCTGCTAACATCGGTTCTATCGTAGTAGGCGATGAAAACTATGGTGAAGGATCCAGCCGCGAACACGCTGCAATGGAACCTCGTCACCTGGGTGTTCGCGCTATCCTGGTTAAATCTTTCGCACGTATCCACGAAACCAACCTGAAAAAGCAAGGTATGCTCGGTCTTACTTTCGCTGATAAGGAAGATTACGAAAAGATCCAGGAAGATGACACCTTCGATATCGTTGGTCTGACCTCTTTCGCTCCTGGCAAACAACTGACTGTTGTGGCAAACCACAAAGACGGTAGCAAGGACGAGATCGTGGTTAACCACACTTACAATGAACAACAGATCGAGTGGTTCAAAGCAGGTGGTGCACTGAACGTGATCCGTGCTCAATTTGCTGCTGCAAAAGCATAATAGCCTCCGGCTATAAACGATAAAGAGATCCCGCCTGCTTCCCGTAGGCGGGATTTTTATTTTAACTTTATTCCTATGCCGATGATCTTCCTATTGCAAAATTTCTGGCAGCAACTGCTGGAACGATATACAGATAACCAGGACCTGATAGATGAAGGCTACCAGACGATTGACGCCCGCTATTCGGAACCACACCGCCGTTATCACAACCTGAAACATGTGGATATCATGATATACCTGCAGCAGGTACATGCCCATCACATCACTGATAATGATACAGTGTCTTTTGCGATCTTTTTCCACGACATCGTCTATGATGTAAAGCAGTCGGATAATGAAGAACTGAGCGCATTAGCGGCACGTGCATTCCTGCAACGGACCAACTTTCCGGCAGAGCGCATAGCACAGGTAATGGCGTTCATCCGCGCCACTAAGACACATCTGAATACCAGTAACAATACTGACCTGGATTATTTTCTTGATTTCGATCTGTCTATCCTTGGCACAGACGACAGAGAATATTTTACCTATGCCGAGCAAATCAGGTATGAATATCGCATGTATTCAGACACTCAATATAAAACTGGCAGGAAGAAAGTATTAGCTCATTTTCTGGCGCTACCGGCCATTTATAAAACAGCCATATTCAGGGAAGAACGGGAAGCAATTGCCCGGGAAAATCTGGATACAGAGTTAAGAATGTTTGCTGATGTATAGGTAGGACCGTGATCCGGTTGAAACTATCTACTGAAAAACACATTATTCAGGATGATACCGCATTAAAACAGCTGCCTCTTCAACGTAAATCTTCTGGCAAAACTGATACGGAAATTGCCCGCGCCCATGGTCTGATAAGTTCCTGGCACCGGCGACTGGCTCCTGGTGGTGAGGTCCACATAGTGTATACCTGCGAAATACCGCGCCGAATTATACCCTATAGAAACACGGATATTGTTGTTCAGTTGTAAGCCTACTTTTTTCAGATCCGTTGCTTCTACCCTGTTCAATGTTGTGTAGTTCGCCCCTAAACTGCCCGTGAAGGAGAGCGTAGCGAACCAGTGTTTTTTGTAAACAAAAGTGTGGGCATAACCAGCGGTCGCTGCTCCACTGATAACACGTGTACGATAGAAGTTCTCACCGTTAAAGAACCCAGCTTTCTGCAGATATGAAGGGATCAATCCTGAGTCACCTTTCATCCTCATACCAAAGATCCCTCCCCCGAACAGAAAGGACCCGGCACTTTTTTTCTGATAGTCATTCTGCAGATAAGCCGCCCGGTATGAAAAGCGTTTTGCATTGACTACATACTGTACATCCAGCCCCACATTCACATTCCGGGCGTCAGGCCGGATCATCTCCACATTATCAGACCCAAAGTTGTTGATCAACCTTCTGGTGTTAGCAATGTAATACCCTTTATACACCTGCCCGTAAAAGTCGACTACCAGCTTACGGGTGTAGATATGCGTTTGCAGGTCCAGCACCTTTGTTTTACCATATTCCCCTCCTTCCTTATTAATAACAGGCAGGTTAAAGGCGACGTTAAAAGCTATAAAGCGATAGTTAAACCCCACTCCAATGTTAAACGGCGTATTGGGCCTGTACAGCACTTCCTTTGAACTTTTCGTATTCGAGATAATGCTATTGTCAACAATCCCATCATCCACGATCTTATTATCGACGATATCGTAATAGTTATATTTACGGGAACCAAACACACGGAAAGTGATATCCCGTGTATGCTCTTCGATATAATTCGAATCATTTTCAGCCTCCAGCCAGCCGCTTACTTTTTTGAACAACGAAGTTTTCTGTGCTGAAACAGCCAGACATAAAAAAAGGCATCCCGACAAAAGAGTGAGCCATTTCAGCATTATCCTAACAGTTGTATAATATTCACAATTCACTTCTTCCACAATTACTTTGGCAACTCAATAACTTCAAGTTGGCTGATATTTCCTTCAGATAATTCAAAACGTAACAATGTCTTAACCTTATGCCACCCCTGTATACCACAGGCTCCGGGATTGATATGCAACAATTGCAGCGCCGGATCAGGCATTACTTTTAAAATATGGGAATGACCGCAAATAAACAGTTTGGGAGCGTTTTTCAATATCTCCTCCTTAACACCCGGGGCATATTTTCCCGGATAACCGCCTATATGTGTGATGTAAACTTTTACCTGCTCCAGCTCAAAATGCAGGTTTAGCGGATAACGTACCCTCAGATCTGCTCCATCGATATTCCCATATACAGCACGGAAGGGCTTGAAAGCCTCTAGTTTATCCGCCAGTTCAGTGTTACCAAGGTCTCCCGCGTGCCAGATCTCATCTACCTTATCAAAGTATTTGAACACATCCGGATGGAGGTAACTATGTGTATCTGACATCAATCCAATCTTCTTCATGCTTCAAAATTGGGCCAAAAGTAAAATAACATTTAGTATTTTACTGAGAATATATTTCGATTTATGCAGACCGATATCACCGGCAGGTTACTGATCTGCTGTCCGGACCGGCCCGGTATAGTTGCCGGCGTATCCCAGTTCCTTTATACCTGCGGCGCTAATATCCTTGATGCGAGCCAGCACAGTACAGACCCTAAAGAAGGGGTCTTTTTCATGCGTATGGAATTCCACCTGGAGAACAGCGGTATTACAAGTGAACAACTGGAAAAACAGTTCCAGGAAAAAGTAGGCGGACCATTAAAAATGGACTGGCATATTGACTACACTATGCATCGTAAGAAGATGGCCATCATGGTTTCCAAATATGACCATTGCCTCATGGAATTGCTCTGGCGCTGGCGCAGCGGCGAATTACCTGTGGATATTCCACTCGTCGTCTCTAACCATGAAGATCTGAGAGAACTGACGGAAGATTTTGGCATTCCTTTTCACTATCTGCCTGTCACTGCTGCTACCAAAGCACAGAAAGAGCAGGAAGCGATACAGCTGATACAGGAAGCGAAAGCTAACTTTACAGTATTAGCCCGTTATATGCAGATATTATCCCCCAATTTTGTAAGCATATTTCCGGGGAAGATCATCAATATACATCACTCGTTCCTGCCCGCATTTGCAGGCGCCAATCCTTATAAGAACGCTTATACACGCGGTGTAAAACTGATAGGCGCCACAGCCCATTATGTTACCAATGATCTGGATGAAGGCCCCATCATTGACCAGGATGTAGCGCGTGTCAGCCACAGGCATGATGTAAGTGATCTTGTTGCGCTGGGACGTGACATAGAACGGCAAGTGCTCACAAGAGCAGTGGTAGCGCATGTTGAAGACAGGATCATCATTCACGGCAACAAGACGATCGTATTCTAAATAGCATGGGAGATATTGCAGTGACCTGCGGATATCTCCCATTTCTTATTCAGATATGAATATATTTTACTCAGCTTCTTTTTTCACCTGCCGTCCGAAAACCTTACCGGTAGCAGCATACGCTTCACTGATACGTGTACCGCTATCGAAATCAAAGCCACCGAACTGTCTGCCGGGAGCTTTATCTACTGTTGCTTTAGCTACTACCTTGCTGTTATCTGCAGTTTCCACGATCCAGATCTCACCGTTGACATAGGCGTTCTTACGAACTACGCCCACGTTAAATCCAGGCTCAATGAAGGTCGTCTTAAATATCAGCGTGTACTTTGCCTGTGGAAATTTACCAGCCTTAATACCTGCATGCTCTGTAAACAGTTCTTCAAACTTAGGCTCGTAATGGCCGGCACGATCGCTTTTCCAGTCAGCCGCCCAGGTATCTCCCCTGCCGGACTCCTTCTTGTTATATTCGTCTTTTTTCTTCTGGATATAATCATCTTCATTGTTAAAGTCACCAACCTTGATATGATCATACTCATACATGGTGTTAACTTCTGTTTGTCCCTTTAATGCAGAGAGACTGCCTTCTGTAATTTTGATCTTCTGGGCTGCTGCCATGTAGGTGGAAGATAGCGCTATTGCGGCGATGATTGCCGTTTTGGGGAGGAATGCCATGATTTATAATGTTTTATGCAGCAAAGATAGAAAAGCTGCCTAAAAAAAGATGTCCTCCGGTAAGATTTGCGGGAACTACGCACTTCTCTCCGAAGGACACTGATACTATTTTATGGCTAAAACGTAATAATAACCGGCTTAATGATAATGGAGGTTACCCACCATCTCAAACAAGAGAGACGCGCCCAGTCTTGCGGTATGATTATCAATATCCAGCGATGGATTTAATTCCGCTATATCAATACCCGCCAGTTTACCGCTTTGCAGGATGCTACGATAAGTTTCCAGGAACAAACCATCAGGCCGGATACCATTGTAGGCAACTGCACTCACGCCAGGGGCAAAAGCGGCCGAAAAAACGTCCAGATCTATCGTGAGATAGATATGGTCCACATCCCTCAAGAACTGGCTCACAGCAGCCTGTAAAAGCACTTTATCCTGAAGATGGAAAGCATCTGCATCCACATACTGTACATCAAGGTCGCCTGCTATGCGAAATAACTGCTGCGTATTGCTATTGGCCTGGATGCCCAGCGCCAGGTAATGAAAGGGAACACCTTCCAGTTTACAATCTTGTGCCAGCTGCCAGAAACCGGTCCCGGAGGTACTTCCCTCCTGCCCTGCTATACGCAGATCAAAATGTGCATCTATATTCAGCAGCCCCAGTTTTTCATTGCGTTTACGTTGCTGCAAATGCTGATAAATTCCCTTTGCATGTCCGTAAGTGATCTCATGCCCGCCACCCAGCAGCACCGGCAGATAACCGGACTTACGTATAGCCAGTACAGTATCGGTCAAAGCCTGCTGTGCATCTTCCAGTAAATTGTCTTTACATATGATATCACCGGCATCAGCAAAAATGAGTTCACTTTCAAAATGCACAGGGAAATTGCTGCATGCGCGCCTTAATGCGGCAGGCCCTTCTACAGCTCCTGTGCGGCCCTGATTGCGACGTACTCCTTCATCACAGGCGAACCCCAGGAATACGATGCCTTGCTGGTGAGACTTCAGTGCCGGCAATCCGCCTGTCAGCAGGTTCACCGGAGTAACACGCTGGTGCCAACGTAGTAATTCTTCATCCGTTCCATCTATCCTTCCCGTCCAGGCCACAGGTGGCCGGTAAAAATCTGGCTTCTTCATAGCTGTAAAGTTAGTATTGTTGCTTAAAATTAGCTCGTATTAAAAATTTGTACCTATATTGCGGCCAGCATATATCAACCTTAGAGCGACTGTAGTATAAAGACCTGTAGATCTGTAGCATAGACCTATTACACAATTAACCATATCAATATCCACCTATGTAACCATTACAAACATCATATCAGTTCCTTTATTTTCTCACCCTCAAAACAACTATCCAAATGAAAAAGAATGGAAAACGTCCTTCTTTCAAATTGGCGGCATTACTGTTATGCCTGTTAGGCCTTGCAACGCAAAGCCAGGCCCAGACACCGGTAGCCAAAAATGGCCAGCTAAAGGTGATCGGCACCAAACTTTGCAACCAGTACGGCAACCCTATTCAGCTCAGAGGCATGAGCACTCATGGTATCCAGTGGTACGGCTGGGGAAGCTGTCTGACAGCCGCCTCTCTCGATGCACTTGCATATGATTGGGGTGCAGACGTACTGCGTATTTCACTGTATGTACAGGAAGGCGGTTACGAAACCGATCCTGCTGGTTTTACCGCACAGGTGAACCGTCTCATTGAAGAAGCTACTGCACGTGGTATGTATGCATTAGTAGACTGGCACCAGCTAACACCTGGTGATCCCAACTTCAATCTTGCACGTGCCAAGACCTTCTTCTCAGCTATTGCCAACACGCACAAGAATAAGAACAACATCATCTACGACATCTGTAATGAACCTAACTCAGGAGCTACCTGGGCAAAGATCAAAACCTATGCAGACCAGATGATCCCGTTCATCCGTGCTATCGATAACGATGCGGTGATCCTCATAGGCACACACGGATGGTCTACTATGGGCCTTTCCGGCGATGGTTCCCTGCAGGACATCTTCAACAATCCACTGCAGTTCCCGAACATCATGTACACCTTCCACTTCTATGCGAGGGATCACCGTACAGAATATCTGAACCAGCTGAATACAGCATCCGATAGACTGCCAGTATTCGTAACCGAGTTTGGCACACAGGAAGCTAGTGGCGATGGTGCAAACGACTTCGCTATGGCACAGCAGTTCATGGACCTGATGCGTACTAAAAAGATCAGCTGGACTAACTGGAACTATTCTGACGACTTCCGTTCCGGCGCAGTATGGACGTCAGGCACCTGCTCCAATGGCCCGTGGACCCTGGCCCGCTTAAAGCCAGCAGGCGCGTGGATCCGTGAGCGTATGTTAGTTCCTGCGGATGATTTTCCTGGTGGTGGTACTGGTCCTGTTTGCGAACCGGTATCGGCCAGCACACATGATGGTAACGTACCAGCTAACGTACAGGACAATGATTACAACACCCGCTGGTCTGCAGAAGGCGATGGCCAGTGGATACAATTCTGTCTGAACACAGCTACTACTGTTTCCCGTGTTGATATCGCATTCTACAGCGGTGCAGTAAGAAGAACATTCTTCGATATCCAGACAAGCACCGATGGTAGCAGTTGGAACAACGCCGCTACAGGTCTGCAAAGCAGCGGTACGTCCAATGCACTGGAGTCTTTCACTTTCTCCGCACGCAGCGCCAAATATGTAAGGATCGTAGGTCATGGTAACAGCGCCAGTGCCTGGAACAGTCTGACTGAAGTAAGGATCGTTTCTTCCTCTTCTTCATTGCAAACAAACCTGGCGCCTTTACAGGACGCTTACGTCAGGAACGGTGATTTTGCATCTACTACTTATGGCACTACTGACCCTACCATATTATCGTCTAAACTGAACGCTACTACCACTCCGGGTTATGATCGTCAGTCTTTCCTGCGTTTTGATGTGAGCAGCGTGAGCAACATCTCTTCTGCCGTACTGAAAGTATTCGGTAAGATCGAAGATAACCGCGTGTTCAACATTCCTGTGGGTGTTTATGCCGTAGCTAATAGCACCTGGTCAGAATCAACCCTGACATGGAATAACAAACCAGCTGCAGGTACTTCTGCCTTGCAGACTGCAACAGTAACTGACTCCACCGGCAGATACTATACCTGGGATATCACGAGTTATGTGCAGACTGAAAAAGCAGCTGGTCGTAACAGCATTTCACTCGCCCTGGTGAGTGGCACCATCGCAGATCCACGCATTGTGTGGAGATCAAAAGAAGCAGGTCTGACGGCACCATTGCTCGAGATCACTTCTACAACAACAGCGTCGAAACTGGCAGCAGCAGCTCCTTTGCAAGAGCCTATCAAATTGACCACTTCCCTGACAAGCTATCCTAATCCGTTTGGTGATAACAGCACAGTTAGTTTCTACCTGGAGAAACCGTCCATCGTTACACTAGCTGTATTTGACATCAATGGTAAACAGGTGTCTGTACTGAAACAGGGCCGTCTCGACGCCGGACAATATAACAGCAGCCTCGCTGGCAGCCATCTGCCTAAAGGTGTGTATACGCTGAAACTGACCTATGGTGAGAAAGCAATTACACGTAAGGTTGTAAAACAATAATATTCATCAGCATTTGCCAAACCGAAAGGACCGCCTCATCAAGAAATGAGGCGGTTTTTTTATTGAAATTTGTCTCTGTTGATTATAGATCTCATATGTCAATGAACGTTTTACGGAAACACTTTGAGGGAATAACCTTATTGCGGGTATTCACTTAATGTGCTTCACAATGCGATGTTAGACAAGAGATCTACCAGGGCCAAAACAAATGGCATAAGAGCAGGAAAATCGCTCATAAAGGCCCAAAATGGGCTCATGAGAGCACTTCATGTTATTCCGGTTTTTTAGCCAACTTCACTTCACCTTCGCTTCAAGTTTGCTACAGCAGTACATCTACTATCCTTATCCTCCCTTTATCCTCCCTTCAGAAGGGAAGATAAAGGGAGGATAAGGATAGTAGATGTACTGCTGTAGCGAACCTGAGCCGGTTATAACCAATAATACAAATGCGGAAGCGACTTCATTTCCCTACATTAAAACGTAGGAAAATGAAGTCGCTTCCAGGTAAATCAGAAGTATGTAAGAAAGATACTATTTAACCCGTTCGCCTTCCTTCCAAACCCTTGTGGGTTTCATCTTACCCTGGTAGTACAGGATATCACGGTAATCGGCGCAGGGATACGCCTGCATATCAGCAACAAACCCGGGAGCTAGTTGTCCGATATTTTTCAGTTGTAATGCTTTTGCAGCACGGGTAGTAAGTGCAGCAAATACTTCAGCGGTAGATAACTTTTCTGCAGCACTTAATACTGCGGCCTGTAACAATAAGTCGCCCATTGGCGCGGAGCCTGGGTTCCAGTCGCTCGCAATTGCAACAGCAGCACCAGCATCCAGCAAACGTCTTGCCGGTGCATAATGCATACCAAGTCCCAGTGAAGCTCCCGGTAACACAACTGCAACAATATCTGCGGCTGCCAGTAATGCAATTGCACCATCGTCACTGGCTTCAAGATGATCCGCAGAAAGCGCACCCGCTGTTACTGCTACAGCAGTACCGCCTGTAGAGAATTGATCGGCATGTACAGTAGCTGTAAAACCCATATCAGCGGCTTGTTGCAGGAAATGTTTTGCAGGACCGGGTGTGAATGCAGTTTCCTCTATGAAGATATCAACACGCTGTGCCAGTTGTTCAGATTGAATAACGGGCAGTAATGTATCGATGATCCAGTTAAGATATGTTTCTTCCGATCCTTCAAAGTCTTTCGGTTTCATATGTGCAGCAAGACATGTAGGGACCAGTGTAGCCTTTGTGTGACTGGCTGCATCCTGGATAGCGCGTAACATATTCAGTTCGCCTTCCAGGTTCAAACCATAACCGCTTTTCACTTCGATGGTCGTAACGCCTTCGTGTAAATGCCGGTTAGCACGGGCTGCAGTATTGTTCATCAATGTCTCCTGATCTGCACTTCGTGTCTTCGTGACAGAATCCCATATACCGCCGCCTGCGCGGGCTATTTCAAGATAAGTTTTACCTGCTATGCGCATAGCATAATCACGGTTACGGGAACCATCAAAACAGATATGCGTATGGCAGTCAATAAAGCCGGGCAACAATACAGCAGGTGCTGTGATATGCGTGACATCACAATCAGGATACTCATGCTGCAATGCTTTGAAATCGCCCACTGCCAGTATCTTACCACCGTCTGTTACAATACCGCCATGTTCAATGATGACCAGTTGATCATCATGCAATGCACCTTTCAGGGAAAGGTTAGTCAGCGGTAATATCTGTGAAAAAGGACCTGTCAGTTCCATATATCAGATATTGAATTTTCTGGCTGTTTCCTTTGCTTCTTCGTAACCTGCATCTGCATGGCGGAAGATGCCCAGAGCCGGGTCATTGAACAATACTCTTTGCAAACATGCGGCTGCACGGTCGGTACCATCGGCCAGCACCACCATTCCTGCATGCTGTGAATATCCCATACCAACACCACCTCCATGATGGAAAGACACCCAGGTAGCACCACCACCGGTATTAGCCATCAGGTTCAGTAGTGTCCAGTCAGACACTGCATCAGAGCCATCTTTCATCGCTTCCGTTTCCCTGTTGGGAGACGCTACTGATCCACAATCCAGGTGATCACGCCCTATAACGATAGGCGCTTTTACTTTACCTGTTCTTACCAGTTCATTGAAGATCATACCGGCTTTTTCACGTTCCCCCAATCCCAGCCAGCAGATGCGTGCAGGTAAGCCCTGAAATGCTACCTGCTCCTGTGCTTTCTTCAGCCAATTGAGCAAAGCTGTATTCTCCGGGAATGCTTCTATCAATGCCTGATCTGTGGTGTAAATATCTTCGGGATCGCCGGACAAAGCCACCCATCTGAAAGGGCCTTTTCCTTCGCAGAACAACGGACGTATATACGCAGGAGTAAAACCAGGGAAGTTAAAGGCATTTTGTGCGCCACCTTCACGTGCAAACTCACGGAGGTTATTACCATAGTCGAAAGTAATAGCGCCCTTCTCCTGCAATGCCAGCATGTATTCTACATGACGGGCCATGCTTTTCAGCGAACGTTGTTTATATACAGCGGGATCTTTCTTACGCAGATCTGCCGCCTCTTGTAAAGACAGTCCATTAGGTACATAACCGTTGATAGGATCATGTGCCGACGTCTGATCTGTTAATATATCGGGGATAATGTTATCCTTTAGCAAACGTTCCAGCATATCACCGGCGTCACTCACCAAACCTATAGAAAGCACTTCACCTTTGGCTTTGGCGTCCATCGCCCATGCAATAGCTTCTTCATAGGAATGCGTAATGCGGTCGATATAACGGGTAGCGAGTCTCTTCTGAATACGTGATTCATCCACGTCCGCACCCAGGAATACTGCACCGGCCATTGTAGCCGCTAATGGCTGTGCACCACCCATACCACCTATACCGGCAGTAACCAGCAGTTTACCTTTCAGATCACCATTAAAGTGCTGACGGCCACAGGCAATAAAGGTTTCATAAGTACCCTGCAGGATGCCTTGTGTACCAATGTAGATCCAGCTACCGGCTGTCATCTGACCATACATCATCAAGCCCTTTGCTCTCAGTTCATTGAAGTGTTCCCAGGTAGCCCATTTAGGTACGAGGTTACTGTTAGCCAACATCACACGTGGCGCCTGCGGATGTGTACGCACCACGCCTACAGGTTTGCCTGACTGCACAAGTAAAGAGTGGTCTTCATCCAGTTCAAGCAATATTTCAATGATCTTTTGTAATGCTTCCTTATTGCGTGCCGCCTGACCAATACCACCGTATACAACCAGTTCATCAGGGTTTTCAGCTACTTCACTATCCAGGTTATTCAACAGCATGCGCAAGGGCGCTTCCGTTTGCCAGGAACGTGCATGCAGCTGGTTACCACGGGGAGCTTTATAGTGCGGATGTGCCGCGTATGTTTTAATAAATTCCGAACTGGTCATGATAAATACCGTTTAGTGTTAATTGATTGTCAAGCGCAGCATCATTGGCTACTTTGACTAAAGATTGATTGGTGACAAGCTTGTGCAGCAGTTGTATATCGTTGGCAAAGATCCTGTCTTTCGTTGCGAAGGAAACAGTTTCACGCACATGCGCATGCACAGCTTCCAGGATAGGACCGGACTTTAATGGTCGTCTGAAATCCACTGCCTGTGCGGCATACAACAGCTCTATAGCAAGTATGTATTCGAGGTTATCGATCACCTGGTGGAGCTTACGCCCGCTGATGGAGCCCATGGAAACATGGTCTTCCTGTCCCAGGGAAGTGGGTACGCTGTCTGCACTGGCGGGGAAACAAAGGGTCTTATTCTCCGTTACCAGTGCGGCGGTAGTATACTGTGGAATCATGAAACCGGAGTTCAGACCGGCATCTTCTATCAACAGTTTAGGCAATCCATAACGGCCTTCTATCATCATATAACAACGGCGGTCGGAGATGTTGCCTAGCTCTGCAGCCGCTACAGTGGCGTAATCCAGCGGCAACGCAAGTGGTTGTCCGTGGAAGTTGCCACCACTGATCGTATCGTCTGCACTGAAGATGATCGGGTTATCCGTAACAGCGTTCAACTCTATCGTAGTCAGGTCACAAAGATGCAGCCATGCGGTGCGGGATGCTCCGTGCACCTGTGGCATACAACGCAGGGAATAAGGGTCTTGCACACGGCCACAATCCACATGGGCGGCCATGATACCGGAGTTCTCCAGCATTGTCTTCAAACGGTGCGCTACCAGCTGATTACCTGCAAACGGCCTGATAGCATGCAGACGGGGATCGAATGGACGGGAAGTGCCCATAAGCCCTTCAAGCGATAAAGCTCCGATAATGTCGGCCGCTTCCAATGCGTTATGCATCCGTTGCAGGGCTGTTACGGCGAAAGACAGGATAAACTGTGTACCGTTAATGAGTGCCAGTCCTTCTTTAGGCCCCAACACTACCGGCTCCAGTGCTTCGGCCTGCAAAACTGCGACGGCAGGCTGCCGCTGGCCTTTATAATATACTTCACCGAGGCCTATCAAAGGCAGGAAGAGATGCGACAAAGGAGCAAGATCGCCGGATGCACCTACGGAGCCTTTTTCAGGTACTACCGGTGTAACGTGATGTTCTATATGCCAGATGATGCGTTCAAGCGTAGACAGCGCCACACCTGAATAACCCTGCGCCAGTGCGTGTACTTTGGTGATCAGCATTACGCGGGCCACCAGTTCAGGGATAGGATTACCAACACCTACGCTATGGCTCTGGAGAATATTGTATTGCAGGGCGCGGGTATCTTCTTCGGAGATCTTGGTATCACAAAGGGGTCCGAAGCCAGTGTTGATACCATATACGGTACTATGTGCCGCTACGATGGCCTGTACATGAGCAGCACTGGTCTTTATGCGTTCAGTCACTTCGGGTACAAGCACGCCGGGAAGGCGGCCAGCCGCTATATCCAGCGCCTTCCCTACGGTAAGCTGATCAATTCCGTACTTGAATTGGTGTATCATTGTTGATTGGATTGAATCGATTAGTTCTTCATAGACGCCAGGATCCGCGCAGATAAAGGCGTTTCCTGTACTGCGCTTTCCACCTGCGAAACTGCATCCAGCAGTAATCTGCTTTGTTTATGTTCTTCAGTCAGTTCCTGCATGGCCGCTGTGATAGCTGTCCATACAGGCTGCACCTGCTGCAGCAGTTCCTCTCCTTTCTTACTGAGCATGACCAGTTGCCGGCGGCCATCATCCGGGCAAGGCGCGGTTATCACCAGTCCTTTCTTTTTAAGGCCGGTGATAAGCTGGCTGACAGCGGAATGGGAGACCTCCAGTTGTTCTGCAATATCTATTAAGGGAATGTTCTGTTGACGTGAAAGTATATAGAAAACGGGAAACCAGCTGGCGTCAAAGGCAATACCAGACTGCTCGTATACCTTATTGACCTCCATCAGGAAGTATTCACTCAACCGTCTTAAACGGCTGCCAAAGACCAGGTATCCTAGAGAAGCATAAAAACTCATACCGTGAATTATATAAGCACTTATATATTTTGATACAATAATAAGGAATTTCTCAATTCCTTATTAATTTCTTCAGGGAGTTTGGCTTTCCGGCTGATTAAACTTCTTTCCTGGCGGGCCAGTAGGGTTTTATTAAGCAGCAGTGCTTACTTCCTTACAGTATTATTTCTTCCTGACGTCGAACCATACTGGTGAGGTATCGGTGACTTCACCATTGTAGTTAATGCATAGTTCTTCACCTTTCTTGATTTCCCGGCGGGTAATGATGCTCATGGTTTCTGCATCGAAGTCCATTTCATACTCGCAGTTAGGCTCATAGGAATGGTTGTAGATGGAACAAAAACCCAGTGCAATACAGGAACGGGTTTCACGCGCGCCCCAAAGGAAGATGTAATTGTGCAGCTTAGTTTTATCGACAATCTCGGTATCGTCATAAGACAGAACAAGTACAGGAGAGGTTTCTATACGGGTACCGGACGGTATTCTTTCTTTGGTAAATACACCGCGGCCCTTGCCTTTTGTCTTGTCGACGAATAAATATGGCTTGATCATAATGTTATGTAAACGAAGCGTAAAATAAAGGTAAAGCAGGAAGTTATCAAAATCATGTGTAAAATTTTTAGGTTTGCGGAAATCTCTTTTTAAAGATATGATAGATTACAACCCAAAAGTCTGGTTTACGTTCATCTTCCGATTTCATAAAGCCGATACCGTCAGGAAGCTGTTCCCCATGTTTATAGCCCTGTCTGCCTATTGTGCACTTATCGCCTTCCTTGAACTTGAGCTGTTACATTTATCACCTAACAGCGATCTGAAACAGATCACCCTAATTCATTCATTACTAGGGTTTGTGATATCCTTACTGCTGGTATTCCGTACTAATACTGCGTATGACCGCTGGTGGGAAGGACGCAGGCAATGGGGCTCTCTTGTGAACAACTCCCGTAATCTTGCTATTAAACTGGGAGCTATGCTACCCGTTTCCAATACTGCTTCCCGTGAGTTCTTCCGGATCATGATACCTAATTATGCTTTCGCCATGAAGAACCATCTGCGTAATACTTATAAAGCAGACGAGTTACTGCCTGTGGCAGGTGTTCAGTTAGATCCCGATAAACACGTTCCTAACCAGATAGCAGGCCTGATACTGGCGCATGTACACGAATTATACCGCCAGGGCCAGTTCACCGGCGAACAATTGCTGACGATCAACCTGGAGCTGCAATCCTTTACGGATATTGTCGGTGCCTGTGAACGCATCAGGAATACACCGATCCCTTTTTCCTATAGTGTATTCATTAAGAAGTTCATCTTCTTCTTTGTAATGACACTGCCATTGGGCTATGTGTTTACCTTACATTACCTCGTGATACCTGTAGTGGTATTCATCTTTTACGTGCTTGCCAGCCTTGAGCTGATCGCTGAAGAAATTGAAGACCCTTTCGGATTAGATGCGAATGACCTGCCTACGGACACGATTTCTGCTAATATCCGAAAACATGTGTCAGAGATATTGTAACGCAGCACACCAACTTTGTTTATTTTCGCCTCACTGACAGCATTTAGGAATATGGAAAATGAAGCTTTACAGGAAAAATTTGAGACGCTGGTCGTTGAGCAGAACTTACCGGAACTGAAAGTGTATCTGGATGATCAGCTTATCACGGATATCGCCGAACTCATTCACGAGATGCCCGACCATGCTGACGTGATCATGAATCACCTGTCTATAGGACGTGCTGCAGCGGCCTTCAGGATCCTGGAGTTTCATATACAGGAAGACGTGATCAGGGAACTGCCTGCCGCCAGGGTAGCTGAACTGCTTAATGAATTGCCGGCGGATGACCGTACCGCCTTCCTGGGTGAATTACATAGTGATGTGCTGAAAGAGCTGATCAAACTGCTGGACCCTGAAGAGCGTAAGATCACTCTCAGCCTGCTGGGATATCCCGAAACAAGCGTGGGCCGTATCATGACGCCTGAGTATATCGCTGTAAGGGAAGAGTGGACTGTGAAGCAGGTGTTACGTTATATACGGGAATATGGTAAGGACAGTGAGACCATTGACGTGATCTATGTTGTAGACGAAAAGGGCAAACTGACAGATGACTTCCGTATCAGGGAATTCCTCCTGGTATCGCCTGAAACGGTGGTCCATACACTGATGGACGACCGCTTTGTGGCTTTACATGTGAATGACGACCAGGAAGAGGCCATACAGATATTCCGTATGGAAAACCGTGTGGCGCTGCCTGTAGTAGACGATGCCGGCATACTACTGGGTATCATCACGATCGATGACATCCTCTGGATCGCCAACGAAGAACATACGGAAGACATACAAAGGATCGGTGGTACCGAGGCCCTGGATGAGCCTTACCTCGATATCCCCCTAATGAAACTGGTTAAGAAAAGAATAGGATGGCTGGTGATATTATTCCTAGGAGAAATGCTCACGGCTACTGCCATGGCCTTTTTTGAGGGGGAGATAGCCAAAGCTGTCGTACTGGCGCTCTTTGTTCCATTAATTATATCCAGCGGAGGTAATAGCGGCTCCCAGGCGTCCACGCTTATTATACAGGCGATGGCCCTCGGTGAGATCGCCATTACAGACTGGTGGAGGGTAATGCGGAGAGAGATCCTTTCCGGTGTATTGCTTGGCGGGGCACTGGGCTTCATAGGCTTTATCCGTATCATCCTCTGGAATTCATTCTTCCATACCTATGGCGACCATGCTATATTGATCGGTTCTACCGTGGGGATATCACTTGTAGGCGTCGTTCTCTGGGGAACGCTCTCCGGTTCTATGCTGCCACTGATATTGAAAAAATTAGGTGCAGATCCAGCTACTTCTTCAGCTCCTTTTGTAGCAACCCTGGTGGATGTAACAGGTCTGCTGATCTACTTCTCTGTGGCGTATACATTAATGAAAGGTATTTTATTGTGAGGAATCAGGGAGCCCTGGTTCCTCACTCATAATTCATTTTCCTGCATCTCACACTGTCCTTGTACTTCCTCACAACAAACAGGTTGCTATAATCTTTCTCTCCTATAGAATCAATCTTTGGCTTTGCCTTTAACGAGTGCATGATAGGGATCAATGTGTTGCTATGCCCTATTACCAACAGCTTCTTACCCCAGTCGTTGTGACGGGTTATCTCATACAACAGGTCCTCGCCTGTTGAATCGGGAACATATGATGCGGTGTCAATTGCGAGGTACTGGCATATTGAATCTGCCGTCTGCATACTACGTTGATAATGGGTGAAATAGACCTTCTGGATCCCTGAGTCCTGTAATAACCTGTAGAGCGCCCCTGCCCTGTGCTGACCAGCATCTGTAAGTGCGGAATCTTCCCCCGTACCTTGTTCGGCATGACGTACCAGATAAAAAGTGCCCGTAAGAAAGGTACTGTCTTCTGCAACCGGGATAGGTTGCCTTTCAGGTGGAGGTGGTTCACATGCCAGGCAGCATAGTAATATTATTACAATGTATCTCATAGGGCCTCATGTTAAGTTAAGGGGTACAAATTACGATTTTTCTTAGCAGGCATGCAATTTGATAATAGGAATAGCCTGCCAGCACATAAGTATTGTTACTTATCAGGTCTAAGAGAATGATCCTCATTTTGTTATTGTGGACCATTATTCGCTTTCTTTTATACTTTTTTCACATTTTTTGTCCATATTGCACGTCTTTATCCATGTAAAACTGAAAAACATCTATGTGCGGAATAGTTGCTTACATAGGCCAACGAGAAGCCTACCCCATTGTATTAAAAGGATTAAAAAGATTAGAATACCGCGGTTATGATAGTGCCGGTGTGGCTTTGCTTAACGGCAGCGGGCTAAAGGTCTACAAGAAAAAAGGGAAAGTTGCAGAACTGGAAGACCACCTCAGTGGTAAAGACGTTCGCAGCCACGTGGCCATCGGCCATACGAGATGGGCCACCCATGGTGAGCCCAGTGACCGTAACTCCCATCCGCATGCTTCCGGCAACGGTAAACTGGCTATGATACACAACGGTATCATAGAGAATTATTCACAGCTTAAACAGGAGCTGTTGAAAAAAGGCCATGTCTTTAAAAGTGATACCGATACAGAAGTGCTCATCCACTTTATAGAAGAAATACAACAAAGTAATCAGTGCGGACTGGAAGAGGCGCTGCGTATCGCCCTGAAAAGGGTGGTAGGAGCATATGTGATCGTACTGGTTGATGAAGATAATCCTGATACGCTCATTGCTGCCCGTAAAGGCAGTCCGCTGGTGATAGGTGTAGGCAAGGGAGAACACTTCCTGGCCTCAGACGCCTCTCCTATCGTAGAATATACCAAAGAGGTCGTGTATGTGAACGATTATGAAATTGCCATCATCAAAGCGGACGAACTGATCCTGAAGAATATTTCCAATGAACGTCAGACCCCATACATCCAGAAGCTGGACATTGAACTGGCAGCGATAGAGAAAAGCGGGTACGATCACTTCATGCTGAAAGAGATCTTTGAACAGCCGCAAACCATCTTTGATAGTCTGCGCGGCCGTCTGGACGCGAAGAAAGGCACGCTGACCCTGGGCGGCATCCGCGAGCATGCAGCGCTCCTGGCCCAGGCCAAACGTATCATTATTGTAGCCTGCGGTACCTCCTGGCATGCAGGGCTGATAGCGGAATATGTGATCGAGGAGTTATGCCGTATTCCTGTAGAGGTCGAGTACGCTTCGGAATTCAGGTACCGTAATCCGGTAGTTGGCGAAGGCGATGTTATCATAGCGGTATCACAATCCGGCGAAACCGCAGATACATTGGTGGCTATGGAAGCAGCGAAAGAGAAAGGAGCGATCATATTAGGCGTTTGTAACGTAGTAGGGTCCTCCATCGCACGTCTTTCTCATGCCGGCGCATACACACATGCCGGTCCGGAGATCGGCGTGGCCAGCACCAAGGCCTTTACAGCACAATTAGCTGTGCTCTGTCTGATAGGTTTGAGAGTGGCACAGGAAAAAGGCAGCATCACACAACAGCGCTTCCAGCATCTGCTGGATGAACTGGACACTATTTCCGAGAAAGTAGCTATTACGCTCAAGCTGAATGATCAGATCAAAAAGATAGCAGATAAATATAAAGACGCCCGCGACTTCCTTTACCTGGGCCGCGGCTATAACTTCCCTGTAGCACTGGAAGGCGCGCTGAAACTGAAAGAGATCTCATACATACATGCAGAAGGCTACCCGGCGGCAGAAATGAAACATGGTCCTATCGCCCTGGTGGACGAAAATCTACCTGTTGTTTTTGTAGCTACCCGCGACAGCTATTATGAGAAAGTAGTATCCAACATACAGGAAATAAAAGCACGTAAAGGGAAGGTAATTGCTGTTGTAACAGAAGGCGACCAGACCATTCCGGGCATGGCAGACGATGTCATTGAAGTACCGGCAGCAGATGAACTGGTAGCGCCAATATTGTCCGTTATTCCAATGCAGTTGCTTGCCTATCATATTGGCGTACTGAAAGGATTTGATGTGGATAAGCCGAGGAACCTCGCTAAATCAGTTACGGTAGAATAATAATAACCTCAATTCTTTTTCGATGAATGTGATACAGAAGAAGCCACTCGTTGAGTTGGGCTACAATTTTGTAGCGGCATCTTATTTGCCTGAAGGGCAGGATGAATACTACCTGCGGAACAAACAACTTGGTAAGCAACAACGCAATTACCGTAAGCTTAGTGCGCTTGAAATTGAGACGTTAGTGCGTAACGATAATACCTCTGATGACTGGAACAATATCTTCGTGGCTAATGAATTCAGTCCGCAGCTGGTAAAACATTGCCACTTCTTTGGTGTTGTGCGCATTGGTAAACTGGAACCATACTACCTGGAATTTCATAACCTGAGATTACCTGTAGGGCTATATAACAGTACGATATCTTCCTGTGATTTCGGCGACAATGCCGCGATCCATAACGTTAACTTCCTCTCCCATTATATTATCGGTAATGAAGTGATCATCTCTAATGTCAATGAGATGGCCACTACCGATCATTCGAAATTCGGTAACGGTATCGTGAAAGAAGGTGAACCGGAGCATCTGCGCATCTGGCTGGAACTATGTAATGAGAATGGCGGCAGAAGCGTTATGCCGTTTGATGGCATGTTACCAGGCGATGCCTGGCTGTGGACCCGCAACCGCGATGACAAAGCGTTACAGGAGCAATTCAAAAGATTCACCGAAAACCAGTTTGATAAAAAACGTGGTTATTATGGCATGGTGGGCGATCGTTGTGTGATCAAAAACTGTAAGATCATCAAGGATGCTACTATCGGTACCGATGCATATCTGAAAGGCGCCAACAAGATCAAAAATGTTACCATCAACAGCTCTTCCGAGGCCACCAGCCAGATAGGTGAAGGCTGCGAACTGGTGAACGGCATTGTTGGTTATGGCTGCCGTGTGTTCTATGGTGTAAAGGCCGTGCGTTTTGTGATGGCCTCTCATTCACAGTTGAAATATGGCGCAAGGCTGATCAACTCATACCTGGGTAATAATGCAACCATTTCGTGTTGTGAAGTATTGAACTCACTGATATTTCCGGCACATGAACAACACCATAACAACTCGTTCCTTTGTGCAGCACTGATCATGGGGCAGAGCAATATGGCTGCAGGTGCTACCATCGGTTCCAATCACAATTCCCGCGGTGCGGACGGTGAAATAATAGCAGGCCGTGGCTTCTGGCCCGGACTGTGTGTGAGCCTGAAACATAACTCCCGCTTTTCCAGCTTCACACTGATCGCTAAAGGTACTTACATGTACGAGATGGACGTACCTTTCCCATTCAGCCTGGTGTTGAATGATGAACAGAGCAACAGCCTGAAGATCATGACCGGTTACTGGTTCCTGCATAATATGTATGCACTGGCACGTAACTCCTGGAAATATGTTGATCGCGATAAACGTACTGACAAAACACAGCTGATAGAATACGACTATCTCGCTCCGGATAGTGTGGAAGAGATGATCCATGCTATGACATTGATGGAAATTGCTACCGGTAAAGCATGGTATGCAAAACATGGATCTGCTGCGGATGAGCTGTCCGTACATGACCTGGAAGAAAAGGGAAAAGAACTGCTGATACATGATCCGGAAATTGTAGCAGGACTGCAAATATTCGCTACAGATATAGAGAACAGTTCACGTAAGGTACAGCTATTGAAAGTACACAGATCTTATCCGCTGTTCCGTGAACTGATCAACCTGTATGCAGTACGCAATATATTCACCTATATTGAAGAGCAACCCGGACGTTATTTCTCTTCGTTGCGCGCTGTTGTGGAAACCGCAGAACGCGGCCCATGGCATAACGTAGGTGGTCAGCTCATGAAAGAGGAAACACTGGCAGACCTGAAAGACAGGATCCGCACAGGCGCTATCAGCAACTGGGGCGAGCTGCATGAAAATTACAAGACTATCGGAGAGCAATATGCCCTCGATAAACTGCAGCATGCTATTGCCTCGTTGTTATATGTAGAAGAAAAAACAGCACGTGATTTTACACCTGCCTTTCTGAAGGAATGCCTGCTGCAATCTTTGCATATACAGACCTTCCTGACAGAAGGCATCTATCATTCCAGGGCGAAAGATTATCAGAATCCTTTCCGCCGCATGACATATGAAAATGAAGCTGAGATGGATGCCGTGATAGGCAAACTGGATGATAACAGCTTTATACAACAAACCCTTGCGGAGCTGAAAGCATATAAGAAAAAAGTAAGTGTGCTGATTGAGGAATGGGGCTTGAGCAGTACGCCGGTAGTTGAGAAGTGATCACCTTTAATCAGTGATCAGCACTTCGCTGAATTCCTTGTTGGTTATAAATTTCTTATCGGTCAACGTATTCAGGAACATATACAGCTGTCGCTGTTCCTTTTCGGTCAGGGGAATACCGTTCTTCACAAGAGGATCAATGGTATTCCCTTTTTCCTGTCCATGATCGTACATGGCAAACACCTGGAAAATATCGAAGAAACGGCCGTCATGCATATATGGTGCACTGACCAGCACATTCCGCAGAGAAGGCACTTTAAATTTCTTATAATCAGCTGTATTGTTAGTGATCCTCATCCTGCCCACATCATTCAGGGAAGGCAGATAAGGCAAACCGTTATTCCGGATACTGTAATCGGTAAAGAAAGGCGGTTTATGGCAGCTGGCGCATTTCTGGGTGAATGTCCGGTATCCTCCCTGCTCCTCCGCCGTAAAAGTTACTCCCGGTTCTCTCCGCATTACACTGTCATATCTGGACTCAAAAGAGATCATGGTCACGATGAATTGTGATAGGGCTTTAAACATCCGCTGGCTGGTCACCTCTTCTGTACCATATGCGTCCTTAAAAAGCTTACGATAGGTCTTATTTCCCTGCAAACGCGTAATAAGCACTCCGAGGTCCATCCCCATCTCGTTCTCGTCTGTAATAGGCGTTAAAGGCTGAATATCGAGATGATTCACTCCCCCGTCCCACATAAAGTCTTTCTGCCAGATCAGGTTAAACAGTCCCGGCACCGAGCGGTTACCTGTCCGTCCCAGTACGCCGTGACTAAGCGCATGGTCAAAGTGACCGAAAGCGGCGAACTGCTGATGACAGAATCCGCAGGAAATAGAACTATCCAGGGAGAGTTTCGGATCGTAGAACAAATGTCTCCCCAACGCTATCCCCTGTTTGGTAAGTGGGTTGTTCTTAAAGTCGTATACCGGAGGCGGCAGACTGTCGGGCAATTTCAGCTGATAATACTCCACCGCCGGGGAATGGGCGGTAAGGTCATACCGGTCCCGGCCTATGATCCATAGCCACAGGCAAAAAGCAGTAAGGAGATATGCCGCTTTCCGGAACATGTTATTGATTTACCATCTTTTTAACGGAAAACATATGCTGGTAATTATCTGCGATCCTGTCTGCCGGCGTACCAGGTGTCATAAACCCCGCCATCTGCCGGAAACTGACAGGATAAGCTCCATTGAACCAGGTCATGGCATCTGCCTGCAGTTCAATCTCTGGTAGCCCCTGCGGGCCGATCATCAGTAGCGATGGAAGGGACAGCGTCACCAGTCGCTGGGTAACATGAGGCGCCCTGTAGCCACCGATATGGAACTGGAGCATATGATTAGGCAAACGGGAAGACGGTGAAGTACCTTCCAGCTTTGCCATGATATAACCGCTGTTCCAGGTCCAGAACATCCCATGTAACGGATCTAAGGCGCCACTCTGCGGCCCGCTGAAATTCAGTACACTATCAACTCCTATCATAAACGAAAGCGCTGTATACGTTCCCTCGGGGCACTGCTGCAACAGGATCCTTTTTGAAGCGGCACTATCTTCGCTTACCAGGAAATAACCCGGCATCAGCGCTACTGTCCTGCCGTTATTGTCCGTCAGCGAAAAGTTACTGAGATAGTATTTGAATAAAGTGATGTTGAAAGTATCCCCGGCAGCATTAGTATAATCCGCGTTTTGCAGCTGCATCAATTGCCCGCCCACCGTATGACTGATCTCCAGCCGCACCTGCTGCGCAGCCGTGCCCGTATAGGTAAACAGGAATATCAGTAATAACAGGCGGTTCATGATATCGAAAGTAAGCGATTTTTTTTATTACCTTGTCGAAAGATGATTTAATACTATAACCCATGACAGAAGACATATTACAGCAATTTCCCGTTCACTACCAGTACATTGCCGACGCCACGAACGCCTCCGGATTTACTATGGCCTCCGACCCGCTGACCTGCTCACTGCTCCGCACGCTGGCAGCATCCAAACCCTATGGCAGCTTTCTTGAACTGGGCAC
Source organism: uncultured Flavihumibacter sp. (assembly GCA_902168105.1). GTDB lineage: Bacteria > Bacteroidota > Bacteroidia > Chitinophagales > Chitinophagaceae > Chitinophaga. The sequence continues at coordinate 513,053 of CABHOY010000075.1, read as the reverse complement.
CGGTACCGGACTGTCCACCTCCTGGATATTAGACGGAATGGATAAAGAAAGTACGCTAATCTCTGTTGATAATGCAGAAGAGTTCCTGGATATCGCCAAACAGTTCTTAAGCGATGATAAACGGCTGAAACTAGTACAAGCCGATGGTGGAGAATGGCTGAAGGAAAACAGGCGCAGGAAGTTCGATTTCATTTTCGCTGATACATGGCACGGGAAATATCTTATGCTGGAAGAGGCGTTAACCATGCTAAATAAAGGAGGACTGTATATTATCGATGATATGCTGCCACAACCGAACTGGCCTGATGGGCATCAGGAGAAAGCGATACAGCTGGTGAAGGATCTGGAGGCGAGGGAAGATTTGTTGCTGGTGAAACAGGCTTGGGCTACGGGGATTATTGTGGCGGTGAAGAGGTAAGGGGAAATATTATAAGTTTATATAAACGGCTTTCAGGATAATACCCGGAAGCTTTTTTTGTGATAATAGTCATGAAATAAAAGCTTTCTTTTACTCAATGTTCATTACGACATAAATTCAATTATTACGACAAAAATAATTTATTCCGACATAAAAATGGAAAAAATGACGCAAAAATGGTATTTTTGACGTAATAACACAACAGTCTATAGTAATGAAAAAAAAACAATTCGATATTAAGCAGGAACTTGATGTAATCCTTAAGGCTTTGGAACAATTCAAAGACGGCGCATCTATTGATGCAATTAGAGACACCTCTAAACTTAATATAGAATCTCGCACATTACAAAGACGCCTAGATAAATTAATTGAAGGTGGAATAGTTGCAAAATTTGGTAAAACCAAGTCTACTCTTTATCGCCTAAATAAAGATACGTCAACGCATCAACTTCCAATTCAGACAAATTCAATCCCTTTATCAAAGGAGAGTGAGAAAATCCTGGGAATACTCTCTGCTCCAACAACACATCGCCACCCTGTTGGATATAACAGAGAGTTTCTAATTTCTTATCGTCCCAATATCGACAGTTATTTAAGTGAAAAAGAAAAACAAAAGCTTGCTGATCTTGGAAAAACAGCAAAGCTTGACCAGCCAGCGGGCACCTATGCGAAGGAAATATTACAAAGGCTCCTTATAGATCTATCATGGAACTCAAGCCGACTAGAAGGAAATACATATAGCCTTTTAGATACACAGCAGCTTATCTCACAAGGTAGGATGGCCGATAACAAAACGGCGATGGAAACACAAATGATCCTCAATCATAAAGATGCCATTGAGTTTCTTGTTCGCGCTGTTGATCAAATAAATTTTAATCGATACACGATTACCAGTTTGCATGCGTTGCTTTCAAACAATCTTTTAGCCGATCCGACTGCATCCGGAAGGTTACGCCATTATGGTGTAGGTATTACAAATTCTGTTTTTACACCTTTAGGAATACCTCAGCAAATAGAAGAAATGCTGGAAATATTGCTTGTAAAAGCCAGAGAGATACAAGATCCCTTTGAACAGGCATTTTTTATCATGGTACAAATACCCTATCTACAGCCATTTGATGATGTTAATAAACGTGTTTCACGATTAGCTGCAAATATTCCCTTAAACAAACTCAATCTTGCACCTTTAGCTTTTGTCGATGTTCCAGAAGATTTATATGTTAAAGGAACATTAGGTGTTTATGAATTGAACAGAATAGAATTATTGAAGGATGTATTTTTTTGGGCTTACGAACGATCAGCGCTTAGATATGCGGCCTTACGCCAGTCATTAGGAGAACCTGATCCTTTCCGGTTGAAATACCGTGATGAAATCAGGACGGTTATTGCCGAAATCGTTTCTAACGCAATCCCTCCTGAAAATGCAATAAAGGTGATAGAAGATAAAGCACAAACCCTGCCAGAAGGTGATCGGGCGAGATTCACAGAAACAATAGATACAGAGCTTCTGTCATTGCATAACGGCAATTTTGCACGTTATTGGGTTAGTCCATCTGAGTTTGAAAAATGGAAAAACACTTGGGGACGCGATTAATCAATGGCATCATTCCTTCAGCTAGAAAAAGCTTAAATAACTCACTAATTGTATATATCACTTACTATAAAAACCTAAAATTTAGGTAATAAAACGATCCTACCTCAAATACATCGCAAGACTTCACAAGCTATAAACTATTAGTTACCGTTTTTGTTATAGAGCTATTAACCAATTAGCTTTTACCAAGTTTAACACCTAATAGATAATTAATCAAGAGATTATGGAGCTATTTATGCAAAGTCTTGCTTATGAAATCATTAAGTTTCTACTATACATTTTAGTCATTTTATCAGGATTTGTTACGATCGTAACACCAACATTTTTTAATGATAAAATGGCAAAATCACCTTCAAATTATATTAGTGGTCTATCCTTAAAAAAGAGGCTTTCAATATTAACCAGAATCGGATGGCTGTTTATTGGATGTGCGATTATATCAATTCTTTTAAGTTTCACGTTAGCCAAACTTGATAGTATAGAATCCAGTTATGAACAAAAAAAAGAACAACAAAAGCAAATATCAACAATCGATAGTTTAAATAGTGTCCGACTAGCTACACAAGACCTTATTAATAATGAGAGACTTGAATCTAAAGATAGAGAGCAAATTCTCAGAGACAGCTTATCAGATGTCCAAAATAAGAACCAAGTAAAACACGTTGAAGATTCTGTTAGAAGCGTGAAGCTATTGCTAAACGCAAAAAGCTTTCAATACGATGCATTATCGGCAGAACTTAAACTCGCTAATCAGGAAAAACTGATGCTAGAAAAGGAATTTAATAGTCCTAGAATTGACTTTTCAAGTAATGTATCAGTTAATCCAGAATTTAAATTAGACTCTGCGAATGACAGGCTAATTTTCACTGTATATATAACGAACAAGGGAAAAGGAGCTGCTATAAACGTACATTTTTCATTTTGTTTAATACATGATAACAATAGTAACTTATCATTTTTATATAAAACAAATGGACAGCACTCAAAGACATTTGATACCATCGATGAAAACGAAACAACGGGGCCAATGTTATTTTTATCCAGAGATCTCGGAAAATCTGGTGGCATCTATTACGTAGCATTGGAGATTACATACACAGACATTTTGAAAAAACAACGAATCCCATTCAGGAAGGTTTTCAATATTAAAAATTGTAACATTGAAAAACCATTACCGATCATTTCAAATAATGATTTTGATGTGGTAAGTGACTTTTTAGTCAAAAATGGCATTTGGAATAAAATCTAAATGTCCTTTGAAATCGTCGCTAAAACTTTCGCTATTAATGAACAAATCTTCTCCGTTCTGATATACGTCATGCAGATCCTGTTCAGAAAGCTGCTTGACCTTAGTTTCAGCATTTTCATAGTAAACTAAGAAAACGGATAGTTCATTTCGGATGTTTTCTAATAGATCATTTAAAATAAAGGGACTATGGGTAACAACAAAGTACTGATTGTCCCGGCTGTAAATCATTTCCTGCGTAAAATGCGTCATATAAGGAGGAAATGCATGCGCCTCTGGCTCTTCAAATAGAAGGACACTGTTGCTGTTAGAGATAATTGCTGACGTAAAAAAAATAATACGCTGAAGTGTATCTGCAATTGAATTATAGGGTACGAGAAACATTCCATCCTTTCCATTGGATTGGATCACTTTAAGAGTTTGGCTGCTTTTGTCAAAAGCAATGTCAACTCCATATTCTTTAAACATACCGGTAACCTGACTTCTAAGCTCCGGATACTGTTCTATAATTGACAACAGATTAAAACCAAAAGGTGGGATAAGATATTTACCGTGTCCCTTTTTATATGCAACATCGGATTTATAAATATATCTTTTGATAGGAGATTCAAAGGAATCTCTTCTTCGGCTTCCCCTTAACGTAAGTTTATCATCTACGTGGAAATCGAAAAATTCATCCCTGGAAAATTCTGTAACAATATTAAGTCCCTCTTTAGGATGATATTTTAGCTCAACTCCTCCTCCATTTGTCCTGATCACTGCTTGATCTCCAATGTTACCATTATAAAACAACTCCGCTTCATTCTCTAAACGGATCAGGCTATTTAATTTTTTTGATGTATTCTCTCTCAGATAGGGCAATGAAAATAATGATAACGCTTCAATGATATTGGATTTTCCTGCATTAGGACGACCTACAAAAAGGTTAATCCGCTTAAAGCCGCGCAGTTCCAGATCTTTGATGGATTTGAAATTACTAATGAATATATGGTCAATTGCATTTGGCATCATAAGCTAAAATATGACATTTTTCCCTGCTCATAACCAACTTAACGGTGATTACCTATGAAAATTCGTGCCTTAAAATACCAGGAATTTCATTTTATCTGCGGTACTGTCAAAATAAGAAAAGGGCGCCAGTTACCTGACGCCCTTTCTCCAATTATTCAATTTATTCTCAGTGTGCTTTATCCAATTTATACCCCTTCACGCCAAACCACACTACCACCGCAAAGCATATCAACGGCAGTATATACGCCATCTGAATATTAGAATTATCAGAGATCAGTCCCATCAGCGGAGGGAAAATTGCTCCACCCACAATAGACATGATGATCAGTGATGATCCAAACTTGGTATCACCACCCAGGCCTTTAATACCCAGTGAGAAGATAGTAGGGAACATGATCGACATGAAGAACGGTACTGCTAATACAGTCCATACCGCTATCTGTCCTTTGGTGGTCATTGCGATCAGGATCAGTACTACGTTCACAAGACCGTATATTGTCAGTAAGGTTTGCGGTTTAACGGTACGCATCAGGAAAGTACCAAAGAAACGTCCGATCATAAAACCTAAACCAGCTACAGAACCTAATAATACAGCGGCTTCTTTCTCTCCTATTCCTGCAGTATACTTGGCGAAACGTATAAAGAAAGCATTCACGCCTACCTGTCCGCCGATGTAGAAGAACATTGCGATTACAGCAGCGATCAGGTGACGGTGCCTGAAGATGCTGCCTTTTGTACCGGCGGTTGCATCGATGCTTGTATCTTCCTGTTCGGTTACTTCGGGCATCTTTGTAACAACAAAAAGTAATGCGATCAATACCACGACAACACCGATCACAAGGTAAGGGATCTTTACAGTGCTGGCCTCGCCGACAAGATATTGTTGTAAGGTATCGGGCGACATAGCACTAAGCTGTTCTTTACTCAACTCTGTACCGGAGAGGATGAACTTTGCGCCTAATATAGGTGCGATCATCGCTCCTACGCCATTGAATGACTGCGCCAGGTTCAAACGTGTGGTAGCCGTTTCAGGACTTCCCAGCACGGATACATAAGGATTCGCAGCAGTTTCCAGGAAGGTAAGACCAGTAGCAATAATAAACAGCGCACCCAGGAAGAAGCTGTAATCACGGGTGCTTGCGGCCGGAATAAATAAAAAGGCACCCACTGCATACAGGCAAAGTCCTAAGATGATACCTGCCTTATACCCAAACTTCTTCATGACCGCTCCTGCAGGCAATGCCATCAGGAAGTAAGCCGCAAAGACTGCAGAGTCAATAAATGCAGATTGCATATCTGACAGCTGACAAGCCTTTTTCAGATGTGGAATAAGAATAGGGCTCATATTGTGGATCAGCGCCCAGAGAAAAAATAAGCTGGTCACCAGTATGAAAGGGAACAGGTAACTCTTTTTGGTATCGATGTTTGCCTTAACTGTGGAAGAGGGCATTGCGGCTCCGGCCATATGTATAATTTATATGATGAAAATTGCTGTTGGCAACTAGCTGATAGACCTGTCGAGGTGTGTATAACCACCATCCACATATACGATCTGACCAGTGGTGTGAGATGATACATTTGACAGCAGGAACACGGTCATGTTGGCGATCTCCTCAGAAGTGGTCATACGTTGTTCGAACGGGATCTTGGCGACGATAGAAGCCAGCTTCTCTTTCGGATTAGGTAAAGAGTTGATCCAGGTTTCATACAGCGGTGTCCACACCTCTGCTGGTATCACGGTATTTACACGGATGCCATAAGGTGTCAGCTCTACCGCCCACTCACGGGTCAGCGCATTGATACCACCTTTAGAAGCAGCATAACCGGAGGTATTACCCTGACCTGTATCTGCTACCTTGGAACCGATGTTTACGATATTACCTTTTGTAGCTTTCAGATGAGGCAACGCATAGTGCGCCAGGTTGTAATAGTGAGAGATGTTCTTCTGCAATGACGCCATGAACTTTTCAGGGCTACCGCTTTCCAGACCACAGCCGTCATTTACGCCGGCGTTGTTCACCAGTCCATCGATGCGGCCGTATTTTTCAACGGTAAAATCGATCACTTTTTTACAGGCAGCTGCTTCTCCCAGTTCAGCGGTTATTTCAACGGCTTTGCCACCAGCAGCAATAATAGCAGCTACTGTTTTATCGTTATCTTCAGTACTTCTGCCTGCAATCACGGTAATACCGCCTTCTGCAGCGATCAGTTTGGAAATAGCTTCTCCAATACCTTTAGCACCACCTGTAACTATAAACACTTTATCTTTTAATCCGAGATCCATGTGAATCGTTTATTTGTTTTAATTGAACCGGGGTACTACAGACCGTAGAACCGGATAGCATTTCCCCCCATGATGCCCGCCTTTTCAGTAGCAGAAAGACGGCTGATATAATCGGTAACAATTCCCTTTACTTCGGTGTAACTGGCTGCCAGTTTACATACCGGCCAGTCAGAACCGAACATCAGGCGTTCGGGGCCGAAGGCTTCGAGTACTACATCAAGAAAAGGTGTAAAGTGTGCAGCTTCCCAGTTCTGCCAGTCAGCTTCTGTTACCAATCCACTGAGCTTACAATAGACATGCGGATGTTGTGCAACAGCACGCATATGCGTTTCCCACTCGGTGATATCTCCCGTTTTGCAATAGGGTTTCGCCATATGATCAATGACCAGCCGCTGATCAGGGAATTGCTGTACAAACGCCGCAACAGCGGGCAATTGTACGGGATATACCAGTATATCGTATGTGAAATTATATTTTGACAGCGCCTGTATACCCTTACAGAAATCATTGCTGAGTATAAAGGCCGGATCAGGCTCTCCCTGAACAATATGCCTGAAACCTTTCAGTTTTTCGAAACGACTGTAATGTTCCAGTCTTTCAGACAGGCTATCTGAACGAAGATCGACCCATCCTACTACACCTTTAATGAAATTGTGTTGAGCGGCCAGATCAAGCAGGAAGCCGGTTTCAGTTTCCGATTGATCTGCCTGCACAGCTACACAACCATCCACGCCATTTTCCTGCAACACAGGATGCAGGTGATGTGGTAAAAAATCTTCCTGTATCACTTTCATATCATCAGTGATCCAGGCATCCTTTACGGGGTGATATTGCCAGAAATGCTGGTGTGCGTCTATAATCATTATTTCATAACGGTTTATCTTCCTTCTCAGTGGTATAAGCTATACTTCCTTTCTGTTTTCTATTTCCTGTTTCCTGTTTACTCAATGTAATGAAAAGATCTTGTCCATCATCAGCCATTTTTCGCCGGGTTTGGCCACCGGTAAAGCCTTCTGATACTTCCACATCAGCTGCTCCCACTCCTGTACTTTAGGATTAGCAGCATCTGCCGCACCTTTTGCATCAAAGGAGAAACTATCGTTCACTTCCATGATCATAAAAAGGCGATCCATGATGCGATATATCTCCATATTGGTGATACCGCTATCAACGATGCTCTTTTGTATTTCAGGCCATATTTTGCGATGGTACGCTTCATATTCGGCGATCAGGACCGGGTCATTGACCAGGTCCAGCGCCAGACAGTAACGTTTCATAATGTCTATTTATACGCAACAGCCGTTTGTTTGGAGCTGCCTAATCCATCAATACCCAGTTCGATCACATCGCCTGGTTTAATATAAACCTGTGGGTTCATACCCAGTCCTACACCTGCAGGTGTACCGGTCGAGATCACATCGCCCGGAAGCAGTGTCATGAACTGGCTTAAATAAGATACCAGGAAAGGTATTTTGAAGATCAGGTTAGCAGTGGTGCCGTCCTGCATGGTCTTGCCATTTACAGTCAGCCAGAGACGCAGATTATTCACGTCTTTGATTTCGTCCTGCGTAGCCAGCCATGGGCCCAGTGGAGCGAAAGTATCGTTACTCTTTCCTTTTACCCATTGTCCGCCGCGTTCCAGCTGGAAAGCACGTTCGCTGTAGTCGTTATGCAATGCATAACCTGCTACATAGTTCAGCGCATCTTTCTCTTCCACATAACTGGCTTTCTTGCCGATCACAACAACCAGTTCTACTTCCCAGTCGGTTTTTTCGCTGTTACGGGGGATGATCAGATCATCATTAGGGCCTACCAGTGCAGATGTACTCTTAAAGAATACAATAGGTTCTGCAGGGATCTGCGCATTGGTTTCCTTCGCATGGTCAGCATAGTTCAACCCGATACAAATGATCTTGGAAGGCCTTTGTACGCAAGGTCCCAGGCGGGTACCTGCCGGTACCTGTGCACAGCTGCCGCTGTTTTTTTCCCACCATGCAGCCAGGCGTTGTAGACCATCCGTCTCAAAGAACTTTTCGCCAAAGTCTTCTCCAAATGCACTTACATCGAATGTACCTGCTTCTGTTACTATACCCGGCTTTTCTGCACCTGGTAAACCAAATCTGATCAGTTTCATATAAAAAATTGCTGTTTACTTGTTGCTTATGTAATGGCTGCTTTCGCAGCACATGTTGTTATCTTATTAAATTGTTGATCTGTAAATGCCCGCCTTCTACCGCGATCTCTGCTATAGGAGTCAGCTTACCATCATGCTCCAATACAAAGGAACATTGTGCCGGATTATCTGCAGAAACAAGTAGGCCTGGTTTAAAGCCTTCTGGAACCGGCTGTGAGAAGGTCCTGTTGGCGCCACCGAATTCAGCGTAGACATGTACAGAATCTTTCCTTTCCAGCGGTATAACCCTGACAATAAAATCTGCTATTATCCTGCCGGACTGCACGCTCTTTTTGTAGCTGTCTTCCAGTTTGTTCTTAGTAGATACAGTTACTTTCCCCAATCCCATCTTATTCTCTGCAAACTGCCATACACCTGCCGGTGGTGTTCCTACATGGTTGATCTGCAGATATCCCCTGTCATCCACACTTGCGTGATAGTACCGGGTCCCATTTTTCTGCTTCAGCACTCCAATGTAACAGCTGTTAGGCTTATCCCATACCAGGCGATAGAGGTCTTTCTCTTCAAGGTCTTTCGCCAGTGGCAGCTCAAAGCTTTTTTCCTTTGTCTTCCCATCCAGTTCAAAGAGGATCTTGATTTCCGTAGTATCCGTCACCGGAAAGGAAACCGTCACCTTTCCCGCTGCTTTTGCCGGCTGGAAGGCTTCTCCCGCAGAAGAAGTATCTTCTATTTCGTTAGATGATCGTTGCTGTTGCTCCTGGCAGGCAAAGAATAACGTTGCTGAAAGTAATAATGGCCAAGCTTTCATGGAATTGTGCATTATTTTCGGAATTAAGAATGTGAATTACGAATATAACTAATCCGCCATTCGTAACTACATTTTGTAATTCTTAATTATTCAGCCTGATAAATCCACCATCCAGCGGATAGTCGCAACCTGTAATGAAACCTGCTTCATCAGCGCACAGGTATAATGCCAGCGTACCTACCTCATCCGGTTTCGCCATACGTCCTATCGGTTGTGTTTTAGACAGTTTATCAAACATTTCCTGTTCTTTGCCAGGATAGTTCTTTGCAATGAACCCGTCAACAAAAGGTGTATGCACACGTGCAGGAGACACACAGTTACAACGGATACCGTCCTGGATATAATCTTTCGCTACAGAAAGCGTCATGGTCAATACCGCTCCCTTACTCATAGAATAAGCGAACCTGTCAGGAATACCCACACTGGATGCGATAGACGCGATGTTCAGGATCACACCGGCTTTCTGCGCTTTCATTTGTTTTATTACTGCATACATACAGTTGTAAGTACCCTTCACATTCACATTATATACCCTGTCCAGATCTTCTTCCGTAGTGGTTTCCAGCTTACCTACATGTGCAATGCCCGCACAGTTCACCAGGATGTCAATACGTCCCGCAGCTGCAATGATAGCATCCATAGTAGCCACTACAGATGATTGCTGGGCGACGTTACAGCCATGCACCTGCGCCTTCCCTCCTGCTGCAGCGATGTCTGCCGCTGTTTGCTTACCTCCGTCCTCGTTCAGCTCAAGGATATGCACATTGGCGCCCTGGGCTGCAAATACCTTCGCAATTGCCTGTCCTATGCCGCTGCCACCGCCGGTGATCACAGCCACTTTGTTGTCTAATCTAAACAGGTTCATAATTTGTCTTATTTAAGGGTTCTAAAATAACCCTTTTCAGAAGGTAAAAGCTATCCTTTTTTACCAGTAATTTGTACTTTATTACCATATTTATGAATATTTAAATAAAAAAGAGTTGAAAATCAATTACCGGTCTCCCATAAAGGCAGCTATTTTACTCTTATATGTCATGCTGACAAACATTATTCCCACGGCATATGCACAAAAAATCCCATTGAATAAATATGGCTTGCCTGTGGTCAATACGGTAACGCTGTATAAGGAACTTGTGGCAGCAGACAGCAACCAGGTCCTGGTAGATATTACAACTTATATCCCCAACATCCGCAAGGACGTACGTTATGCTACTACAGCTAATTTTACACACAAGATATTATATCCCTATGCCGCTGTCTACCTGCGTTTGCCTGCAGCTAAAGCATTGAAGGAAGTGCAACTGGAATTGAATAAAAAAGGATTGGGCTTACTGATATTTGATGGCTATCGTCCCTACAGCGTAACAGAGATGATGTGGGAGATAGTACCGGACGACCGCTACGCAGCTGATCCTCATGCGGGTTCCGGACATAACCGTGGTGCTGCGGTAGACATCACTATTATAGACCTGCATACCGGAAAGCCTCTTCCCATGCCAACCGGCTATGACGACTTCACTGAAAAAGCACATCATGATTATGCAGCACCTGATCCTGCTGTAACAGCCAACAGAGCTTTGTTACGCGATATTATGGAACAGCATGGGTTTGCACCACTAACTACTGAATGGTGGCATTATTATCTGAAAGATCATAAACGATTTCCCCTGATGAATATTCCTTTTGAAGAACTAAAATAAAAAATGCCCTGTCGGTCGACAGGGCATTTACATTCATATCAATGGTGCTTAATAGATCTTGTTCAGGGCATCTACATACGCATGCATAGAGGCATTCACGATGTCGGTAGAATAACCATAGCCATAATAAGACTGGCCATTATGTTTTACACGCATGTTCACTTTGCTCACATCTTTACTACCACCACGCATAGACTGGATATTGAATTCATCAATATCTATCTCGTCTTTGATGATCTCGTGAATAGCGTTGATAGCTGCATCTACAGGACCATTACCTGCGGAACTGGCTTCTTTTTCTTCGCCGTTGATCTTCAGTTTCACAGTAGCCATCGGGCGCAGCGGATCGCCGCATACTACCTGCAGCAATGTTACTTTGATCGCTTTATCATCATAGTTCTTATCATCGCCATCACCCATCAGTTCCTGCAGATCAGCGTCGTTAATATCCTTCTTCTGATCGGCTATTACAAGGAAGCGCTGATATACTTCATCCAGGTTTACTTTATCCAGTTTATAACCAAGACGCTCCAGATGATGCTTCAGGGCATGACGGCCACTACGTGCAGTCAGGATGATAGAGTTAGATGGTATACCTACGTCCTCAGGATTCAGGATCTCGTAGTTCTCACGATGTTTCAACACACCATCCTGGTGAATACCGGAACTGTGCGCGAAAGCATTACGGCCAATGATCGCCTTGTTAGCCTGTACCGGCATACGCATCATTGTTTCAACCATATTGCTGATACCATAGATACGTTTTGAATTGATACCTGTGTGGTAACCCAATCCATGATGGGTTTTCAGGATCATCGCTACTTCTTCCAGAGAAGTATTACCGGCACGTTCACCGATACCATTGATGGTACATTCTACCTGGCGTGCGCCGTTCATAACACCTGCAATAGTATTGGCGGTAGCCAGACCCAGGTCATTATGGCAATGCACGGAGATGATCGCTTTATCAATGTTGGATACGTTATCCATCAGGTATTTGATCTTAGCGCCATACTGGTCAGGCAGGCAGTAACCATTCGTATCAGGAATGTTCACTACGGTTGCACCTGCAGCAATTACCGCTTCGATCATTTTAGCCAGGTACTCGTTATCCGCACGGCCTGCATCTTCTGCATAGAATTCAATATCATCCACATACTTGCGGGCATACTTCACAGCATCTACTGCACGTTTCAGAATGTCTTCACGTGTGCTGTTGAATTTATATTTGATATGCATATCGGATGCTCCGATACCTGTATGGATACGCTTACGTTTTGCAAAGCGGAGTGCTTCAGCAGCAGCATCGATATCCATTGTGTTTGCACGTGTCAGTGCACAGATCACCGGCTCACTTACCGCTTTGGATATTTCAACCACGCTCTGGAAATCGCCGGGGCTGGAGATAGGAAACCCGGCTTCAATAACATCTACTCCCAGCGCTTCCAACTCTTTAGCGACCTCGATCTTTTCAACAGTGGTCAGCTGACAACCAGGCACCTGTTCACCGTCACGGAGAGTAGTATCGAAGACGTATACACGATTTTTATCGCTCATCTTAAATTATTTGTGTTATTGGAGAATTTACTTAAATCAGGCAATTGTGTTGAAAGAACTAGTTCAGATTTTCCAGCACTTTTGCACCCATTGCATCTGTACCCATTACCAGATGATTTTCCGTATGTTTATTCGCAATATCCATAGTACGGAAGCCTTGTTTCAATGTTGCTTCTACGGCCTTGATCACACGCAGTGATTCTGTTTTCAGTCCGAAAGAAATGTCCAGCATCAGCGCAGCCGACAGGATAGATGCCAATGGATTGGCAATGCCCTTACCTGCGATGTCATGCGCGGAACCATGAATAGGCTCGTAGAAACCAGTGCTGTCGCCCACAGAAGCAGATGCCAGCATACCCATAGAACCAGCGATCTGTGATGCTTCATCGGTCAGGATGTCGCCGAACAGGTTTGCTGTTAGCACTACATCAAAACGTTTAGGGTCCTTCACCAGCTGCATAGCAGCATTGTCTATGAACATATGTTCTGTTTCCACATCGGAATATTCCTTTGCCAGTTCCTGTACTACCTCGCGCCACAGACGGCTTGATTCCAGTACATTCGCTTTATCTACAGAGCACAGCTTCTTACGACGGCTGCGTGCTGCTTCATATGCTTTACGGGCAATACGTTCTACTTCATAACGATGATAGATCATCAGGTCAGAAGCAGTATTACGGTCTTCGGAACGTTTCTTTTCACCGAAGTATACATCGCCGGTCAGCTCACGGAAGAACAGGATATCTGCCCCACGGAGTATTTCCGGTTTGATGCTGGATGCTTCCAGCAATTCATCAAACAACTTGATAGGCCGCAGATTGGCGTATAAGCCCAGCTCTTTACGGATCTTCAGCAGCCCCTGTTCAGGACGTACTTTCAGCGTAGGATCGTTGTCATATTTGGCATGACCGATAGCACCGAACAGGATCGCATCGCTTTTGCGGGCTTTTTCCAATGTTTCGTCAGGCAGCGGATTACCGGTAGCTTCGATTGCAACATGCCCCATTATGCCTTCTTCAAAAACAAAGTTGTGCTTGTAGTTTTCAGCAATTGTTTGTAGTACTTTCTGTCCCCATGCAGTCACCTCTTGTCCTATACCATCACCGGGAATTACCAGTATCTTTTTGTCTACGCCCATTTAGTTTACAGTTGATTTGAATTGATGTTTTACTTCGTTGTATACCACAGCTATCAGCCGTTCCTGCGAAAAGTACGGCGAAACGGCTGAAGTAAAATGTTAAAAATTAAACTCGCGGCCGGCTTCGTAGGTTTCGATTTCTTTACGAAGGCTCAACAGGTAGTCAATATCATCATAGCCGTTGATGAGACAGGCTTTTTTGTAAGGATTGATGTCGAAATGCGCTTCTTCGCCACTTGCAGTGATCTTTAGTGACTGCTTTTCCAGGTCTACTTCCAGTTGAGTAGCAGGGTCCTTTTCGATGGCAGAAAAGATCTTGTCCAGGAACTCGTCAGTCACCTGGATAGGCAGGATAAAATTGTTCAGTGCATTGTTCTTAAAGATGTCAGCAAAGAAGCTGCTGATCACTACTTTGAAACCGTAATCGCCGATAGCCCAGGCAGCATGTTCACGGGAGGAACCACAACCGAAGTTCTTACCTCCTACCAGGATCTCGCCTTTGTAGATCGGATTGTTCAGCACAAAGTCCTTCTTAGGCTCATTGTTGCTTTCAAAACGCCAGTCACGGAAAAGATTTTCTCCAAAGCCATCCCTTGTAGTTGCTTTCAGGAATCGGGCAGGGATGATCTGATCAGTATCAATATTTTCTATCGCAATAGGAACTGCGGTGGAAACCAGGTGTTGAAAATTCTTACTCATATTAATAGCCTTCCGGGGAAGGTCTTTCATTTTACTAGTTAAAGATCCGAATTAATTTTTTCTGCTTTTACACGTAAACGCACATACTTCGAGTACCATTTACCATCGCGGAAGTTAGTAGCACGTAATGCTTCCTGTGCCTCCTGCAGGATAGGCAGCCTGTCCTGCTCCGGTACCTGTTCAAAGAAATGTGCGCCGAACATCTGCAGCCATTCTACAATTGCGTTCTCAGGGTCTGCCAGTTCAGTTTCACGGTCAAAGTAATGTACCTGGTTCACTCTGAAACCATATTCTTCCAGCAGGGATGTATACTCTCCTACGGAAGGGAAATACCAGAATGCTTTATAGCTATAACCTTTGTTTTGCATCGCTTTTTCCAGCGCTCCCATAATGTCGTCCACATTCCCTTTACCTCCCATTTCCAGCACCAGTCGCCCGCCGGGCTTCAGGTGATTCCAGATGCGGTCCAGCGCCTTTTCCTTCTGGCGTACCCAATGCAGGGTGGCGTTAGAGAATACCGCATCGAATGTTTCCGGCAATGAAAAGGAAGTAGCATCCGCCACTTTGAAAGTTACGTCCGGAAAATGCTGTTTTGCGCTGGCTATCATGCTGGCAGAACTATCCAGTCCTGTCACCTTTGCTCCACTCGCTGCTATCTGCGATGTCAGCTCGCCGGTACCGCAACCCAGGTCGAGGATGTTCTCCCCTTCCTTTGGTTCCAGCCATTCGATCAGGCTATTGCCATGACCGAATACAAAAGCATGCTTTTCCTTATATAATTCTGCGTTCCAGGACATTTTTCAGTGATTATACCAGTTCTCTTACATCTGTTACTTTACCGGTGATTGCTGCTGCTGCTGCTGACAGCGGGCTTGCGAGGAAGGTACGGGCATTGGGTCCCTGACGGCCTTCGAAGTTACGGTTGGAAGTAGAGATACAATACATGCCGGCCGGTACTTTATCTTCGTTCATACCCAGGCATGCAGAGCAACCCGGCTGACGTAAGTTGAAACCTGCTTCTTCAAATATCTTATCGATACCTTCTTTCTTCGCCTGTGCTTCTACCTGTTTGGAACCAGGTACGATCCATACTACCACATCATCGGCTTTTTTCTTTCCTTTTACGAAGTCGGCCACCATACGGAGGTCTTCGATACGGGAATTCGTACAGCTACCAATGAACACATAATCCACCTTTTTGCCCAGCAGTTCGCTGCCGGCTTCCAGGCCCATATATTCCAGTGATTTTTTGAAAGATGGTTTTTCTTTCTCATCCAGGCTATCCAGTGAAGGGATATGCTGGGTAACACCGATACCCATACCAGGGTTGGTACCGTAGGTGATCATTGGCTCGATGTCGGCAGCATCAAAGGTCAACACTACATCGAAATTTGCATCAGTATCGGTGTACAGTGTTTCCCAGTAAGCCAGCGCCTTATCCCAGTCTGCACCTTTAGGCGCAAACTCACGGCCCTTGATATATTCGAAAGTAGTTGCATCTGGAGCGATCAGACCACCACGGGCACCCATTTCGATGCTCATGTTACAGATGGTCATACGGGCTTCCATGCTCAAGCTGCGGATGGCCTCACCGGCATATTCCACAAAGTAGCCGGTAGCACCGGAAGCTGATATTTTAGAGATGATGTAGAGGATAATATCCTTGGACACCACACCTTTTTTCAGTTTGCCGTTCACTTCGATCTTCATACGTTTTGGACGGTATTGCAGGATACACTGGGTAGCCAGTACCTGTTCCACCTCAGATGTACCGATACCGAAGGCAATTGCACCAAAAGCGCCATGTGTGCTGGTATGGCTGTCGCCGCACACGATGGTCATCCCCGGCAGGGTAATACCCAGTTCGGGGCCGATCACATGCACGATACCCTGATAAGGGTGTCCCAGACCGTATAGCTCAACACCAAATTCGCTGGTGTTGGTGGTCAGCATTTCTACCTGTTTACGGCTCAGCGCCTCTTTAATAGGCAGATGCTGGTCAATAGTGGGTACATTATGATCTGCCGTAGCCCTTGTCTTAGCAGTACGGAAAACCGGTATCCCCCTTTTGCGCAGTCCGTCAAAAGCCTGCGGGCTGGTCACTTCGTGAATAAAATGCGTATTGATGTATACTGCATCCGGAAAGCCGGCTTGGCTAACCACTACATGGCTATCCCAGATCTTGTCAAATAATGTTTTTCCCATCCGTAATTTTACATTTTGTAACGCTTTCTGCCAGGATCATCAGACACAGGCATCGGCGAAATTGATAATTTTGTGCTTCCTTGTTTGGTTTGTACCTTCAAAGCTAATGGTCAAAGGCAATTACCATATAGCTAAATTTGACTTAATTACGATATATAACTACGTCTGACATCGATTATATATTTGATTGTCAGTCAATTATAACACATTATTAACGATGTCCAACAACCAGCACGACGCCCTCTTTATATTAATTAAAACACTCACAAAAGCTGAAAAGCGGAATTTTCAACTTGCTTTTAATAAAAATAACACTAAGGAGGACGTTCTCTTCATTCAACTTTTCAATACGCTGGACAAATTAAAGGAGTATGATGAAGAACTGATCCTCAAGAAGATACCCGCCATCAAAAAGCAGCAGCTGAGTAATGTAAAGGCGCACCTCTATAAGCAATTGCTTACCAGCCTACGCTTGTTATACAAGCAAAAAGACCCGCTGATAGACCTCCGGGAACAGTTGGATTACGCACGTGTATTATACAGTAAAGGGCTTTACAACCAGAGCCTCAGGATCCTTTCCCGGGCTAAAAGCATGGCTATTGAGCAGGAGGAGGTAATGCTAAGCTATGAAATTATAGAATTCGAAAAACAGATCGAGAGCAGGCACATTACCCGCAGCCTGGAAAACCGGGCCGACGAACTGAGTGCCGAATCCCGCCATATCGAACTGAGACTCAGTAATATAAGCCGTCTTTCCACCCTGGCTCTCCGGATGTACGGCCTGTACCTGAAACTAGGGCACGCCCGTGACGCCAAAGACGCCGACATGGTGAAAATGTTCTTCGAGCAGGAACTTCCCGCCAATTGTGGTACGGGCATGAGCTTCTATGAGAAGATCCATCTCTACCAGGCTTACAGCTGGTATTATTACATTCTCCAGGACTTTGTCATGTTCTACCGTTACACCCAGAAATGGGTGGACCTGTTCAAGGAGTACCCCTCCCTTCAGCGGACGGACGTGGAACTGTACATTAAGGCCATGCACAACCTGCTGACCGCCCACTTTTATACCATGAACTATGAGAAGTTCAGGCGGGACCTGGACGAGCTGGAAACCTTTATTACGGAAAACCAGGAGAGCTTTAATGAAAATACCAAGACATCGGCCTTCGTGTACGTGTATACGGCCCGTATTAACCGGTATTTCCTGGAAGGAACTTTTAGCGATGGATTATCCCTCGTGCCACAACTGGAAACAGAGATTGCTGAACATCAGCTGAAAATAGACCAGCACCGTGTATTGTTATTCTATTACAAAATAGCCTGTCTGTACTTTGGCAGTGGAGATAATAACAAGGCTATCGATTATCTGAATAAGATCATTCACCTGAGAATAGGAAATTTGCGTGCTGATATTCAATGTTTTGCCCGCATCCTCCACCTGATTGCCCACTATGAGCTGGAAAATTACAGCCTGGTGGAGTATCTGATCAAATCCGTATACCATTTCATTGCCAAGAACAAAGATCTTGGGCAGATGATGGAGGAGATCCTGAAATTTTTACGGCGGAACATTTATGCACATCCTAAGGCATTACGCAGCGCCTTTGCCGACCTGAAAGAAAGACTGGTACAGTTGTCCCAGAACCCTTACGAACGGCGGTCCTTCCTGTACCTGGATATCATTTCCTGGCTGGAAAGTAAGATTGAGGGAATACCCGTTCAGGAGATCATCCGGAGAAAATTTGTCCGTAAAGAAAAGCGGATCTAAGTCGCTTAGATACCGCTTAGATACCGCTAATCCTACGTTAATCCTACGTTCATGAACGTAAGATTAACGTAGGATTAGCGGTATCTAAGCGGTATCTGTATGATCCTGAAATAGGTTTGTCTTAGTACAGAAAAACTTTACAGTTTTATTGAAGATGTTCAGGATTGACTTTACAGCTTACAATCCCTCGCCTGGTTCAGTCTTCTGGTCGGCCAGGCCGGCATCAGCAGCATCTACCTGATCGGCAGCCACTTCGTTACCATTCCCATTACTGTCTTCCGGCAATTTATCCTTATACTGGGTTTTCTCTTTAACGTTGAACAAGGTTTTAAACACTTCTTCCAGCTTTTCGGACGCCTCTTTGGAGAACAGGCCTACCAGGCAGGCAATAGCCATCATACCGTAAGGGTTCAAGGGCACACTATCCCTGGGCTCGTCAGCCTCGCTCTTTTCAGCAGCTGGTATTGCAGCAGTAGAATCGGCGGCTGCGGTGATTGAATCTGTAGCAGTAGTATCTGCTGAAGAAGCTTCATGAACAGTGCCTTCTTCCGGTACAGCGCTGGCGCTAACTTCCCCTTCGGTAACTGCGGGTGTGGAAACGGCTTCCGTAACCTGATTGTTCTCGGGCAGTTCAGGCGCTACCGGCGGACTATAAGTCAGGATCCCTCCTCTCAGCAACATGTAGAAGAACATAGCCATACCTGCACCGATCAATGGTCTTAACAGGTACCATGGGATCCAGGTGGTCACAAAAGTGCGGTTGCCCACAAAGGCGGTAAATGAGATGATGAGGTGCACATTGGCACCCAGGGCCCCGCCCAGTATCATCAATAACAGGAAACGGTGTTCCGCTGTGATGGTATAGATACTTCCGAATAATTTGAACGGATCTTTACTGCTTACATAGCCGGAGGGCCAGATGCAGATGATCGTGTAAAAAAGGAGGATGGCCATGATGCCGAAAAGGATCGTCAGGGTAATGATCCAGGCACGGTCTTTCGCATTCGACTTGACCTTCTCTGATGTGGTAGACATAGGTAGCTATTATAGTGTTACAGATGGATAGTAAATAATGATCAAACAGCCACAATGTTGTTCGAAAGCAACATTGTGGCTGTTTGTATTAAAGCGGCATTTATTCGTTCTTGTTGAATGCTTGGTTGTCCCTTATGTACTTCTTCTCTCCGTCTTCTCTGCTTGTTCTCTCAACCCTTATTTCAGTACAACACGTTTTCCTTCCTTCGCAGAGGTACGGGCGGCTTCCAGGATACGTACAACGATCAGGTTGTTTTCCAGGGAAGACAGATCGTTGCCCGGCTTCAGGGTACCATTCAGCACCGCTGCAAGATACGTAATATTGTCGGTATAAGCAGCCTCTGGCACGGTAACCGGCTGGTAGTCATTCTTTTTCCTCTGTTGCAGATCTTTCGGGTTCAGTGCATGCAGGTAACCTGATTTACCGAAAACCTCCCAATCCTTGATACTGAATGGCCAGTTCCAGGACGCCTCGATAATACCCGTTGCTTCAGGATATTCCAGCAGGATGGTTGCGTCGTCTTCCACTTTAGGATATACAGACGGTTTGATATGGCGGGCTACTGCCGTAACAGCGATTGGCGCCTTGCCATCCATTAACCATGTCATCAGGTTCGCACCATAACAGCCGAAGTCCATCAATGCTCCTCCCCCGTTTTTCACAGGATCAGTTAACCAGCGCAGGAAATCTTCGCTGCAACCTATCTCCCTCGGACCTTCATGACCGTCATGCACCACCATTTTACGCACAGGGCCAATGGCCTCCTGTTTTTTCACCATGTCGTACACATACTGATTGGTATTGTACCAGGTAGTTTCGAAGTTGGTCAGCAAAGGAATATTATATTTCCTTGCCAGCAACGCCATTCTCTCCGCCTGTGCTACGGTCGTAGCCAGTGGTTTCTCCACCATTACAGGTATATGTTTGGGAGCACAGGCTTCTACTACGTTAATATGTTCGGACACCGGATTGTAACCTAAAACGGCGTCAGGATGTGTATGCGCCAGCAAAGCATTCAGATCGGGATAAAAAAGAGAATCCGGTAGCTGATAGCTTTTCTTGTAACGTGCGATAAGTTGCTGATCCGCCTCTGCGATACCGGCAATGATCACCTGTCCTTTTTTCCACTGATGCATCAGCAGATGCACGTGGTCATGCGATAAACCGGCTACGCCTACTTTCAGAGGTTGTTGTGCTACTGCTGTGAAAGCAGCGAATAAAAACAAAATGCTGTGACTTAAAATCTTCTTCATCATGACATGGATGTTTGACCTGTATATTTTATTCTTTTATGTTTAGTACTCGCCAGCCATCTTCACCTTTAAAAGTGTAGATCTGCTGCTGACTTTTTGTTCCGTTAGGAAAGATGCAGACTTCCGTAATGAGGTACAAATTGTCCGTGATCTTTTTACGATAAGGATAAGCGCGGCGCAGGTCTCTGAAAACGGGAAATCCGTCCTTTTGAAGACTTTTGATGAAAGCTGTGCGTAAAATGTTGGCAGTAGTTTCCAGTATTTCCCTGCCGCTACATCTGTCATTCATTTCCAGCAGCAGCATTCTGGCTTCCTCTTCAAAGTTCTTGCACTCAAGGGCCTTTTCTATATCCTGATCGTCGTAAGCGTCTTCCAGAGACAAAATGGCCCCTTCGGGTGTGGAAAAATCATGAACAAAGTAGTCAATTCCTTCGTCAATGTACAACCCGACCTGCCTGTCAAATTCAGGCCGCTCATGGTCGGGCCGGCCATCCCGGATAGCCCGGATGGTATATCCTCCTATCAGGCGCCCTTCTTCAATGATCATCCAGTCGGAAATAAAACGGGGGTCGATGCCTATTTTCTGATTGACGGCGACAGAACTAACATAGACCGGCTTGTTCCCGACTATCCCATACAGGTTGCCTTCATCATCAAAGCTGGGCGATATGAGCCAGAGGTGCTCACGATTCACACCATCATCTATCAATACTTTTACGGAAAAGTATTGCTGCTCGGGATCGGGCGCCAGCAGGCAATTCTGGAAATAATGTAAGGTGGCGTTGGCTTTTTCGATAGCCCAGTTCATACGTTCATCATCATCAGCTATGTGCACAACCGGCAACTGGTCGTCTATACCGGCACTGTTGCGTTTACCAAAGATTTTTGATAAGAAACCCATAGATAATGGTTAAAAATATGTTTGTGTCCTTGCGCGCCCCGTTTACGACCTCCGGACGAATATACCCATATTTTCACTATGATAGTGAGTCGTCAGTCGACCTTTTCCAGGGGAGCCTCATAACGGTAATACCTATTGTAAAAAATAGTAAGCGCCGGTACCTGAAGCAGGATAATTCCGTACCAATATAACCGCGCCAATCCCATAAAAAGTAATACAACGATGATGATCAATACCCAGCGGAAATACCTGTCCTGGTCCATCCGTGGAAAGTACAACAGGCTGCGCAACAATAATAGTACAGATACCCCGGTAGCTACCAGCATGATAATATGTGCAGGCGTCGTTTGTTGCCATATCCTGTACGTCAGCAGGATGCTTTCGGGCAATAACAGTACTAAATACAGTAACCCTGTCTGCACATATCTTTTCCACATTTGCACCGGCAACTGTGGTAGCAGGGAAAGATAAAGATCATCAAAACGCCTGTGATTGTATATCAGTACTACCTGCGACAGGATACATACCAGGAACCCGACCAGGACAAAACGCACGTCATATGCTGTCCCCATCAGCGAACAGGTAATAATGACGATTCCTCCCGATACTACTTTGGCGATAGCCAATGACTTCATATTATTATTCAGCAGTTCATAGCCATATAATGACCAAACCGGCTTCCGGATGGTCCTGTTCAGCCATTGCTGCCATTTAGCCAGAAAAGATACCGTACCGGGATGTTTCATTTTTTGGTCATAGAGCCAAAGCGGCGCAACGACCATCACGATATTAAATAGCCCTATAATAACAGCGGATAAATGAAAATGTAACTGTATGGCTATCAATGCAGCAACCCCGCTATATATTAGTACGGGAGCATAGAGCGTGACGTGCAGCCATAACCAGGTGCGCCATTTGACGGGGCCTTCCAGCACACCGAGAGTGCCATACAGGAAGGTGTGTTCTTTTGAGGATAATACATTGACGATAAACGCAATGCATTTCAGGTTATACAATAACCAGCCCAGACACACGAGGGCCAGGAAGTCAAGACTGCCAGTAAAGCCCTTTATTAAGGTATGGTGATAAGAAGGTAGTTGTCCGCCGGGAACAATACCAAAAAAGAAATAGAACAACACGAGGAAAAACCCGGTGTTCTTAGCGTAATAACGTACTGTGAATATCTTGGATAAAGCCATTGGGGATAATTAGATCTTCACAATATTTTTTCCTTCTACCTGTAGGTGGACCGATCCGGCAGTTACCGGCTGATGAGAGGTGATACAAAAAGTGACCCCAAATTGCCGGTGAAATTCTTCTACTAATGTGTATAACAGTGGAAGTGATTGTGTATCAAGGGTGATCAACGGTTCGTCCAGCAGGATCACCTTTGGAGTACCGGTAAAGGCCAGCAGCAGGGAGACCTTTTTCAGCATACCGCTGGAGTAGCTGCTTACAGGCCGGTGGATAAACGATGCAACTCCCATCAGGTCAATCATTTCCTGCACATTTTTATACCCTTTCCCCTTGGTTTTTACATACAGGGAAACAAGATCGCTACCGGTCACGAAACCGGGGTACAAGGGTTCTGCTTCTGCGTAATTTACAAGTCGCCGGTATTGAACAGGCTGTTTATTACAGTTGATATTATTCTCCAGCAGGATATCGCCTTTGAACGGGATCAGTCCGGCCATGACCTTCATAGCTGTTGTTTTCCCGGCGCCGTTGGCCCCCAATAACCAGTAAACTCCATAATCCAGTTCAAGATTGGGGATATCTAACACCACCCTGTCATGATATGATTTTATAACATGGTGAAGACTTAGTATATGAGATGCCATATGGAGAAATATAATTTATTTGTAAATATGTGCAATAAATGGCTGAAAGTCAATTTGCATCAGGTGATTTAACAAAATTTTCAGCTCATAGACGTTATACTCACTGCCTTTTGTGCGTGGGAAATGTGAATTAAGGATTTATTAATATCCCTCTTTCCCCCGAGTGCGCTATCATGGTATGTCTTCAAAATTCATCAGCTGTTTTTCCACACGCTGTTAAAAACTAAAAAAGGCACGGGTGTCATTGATGTGTACATTTGTATCAGTTCACGACACGATTGTTAAGTCTCCAGGGATATAAGCGAACACCCCGGTAGCCGGCAAGGGAATTCCAGCCAGCCGGCACATGAAAATTCGGTCGGAACATCTACGTATCAAAGGGTATCATGAAAGGGTCCAAATCAGTATAACGTGGGAAATAATATCTCCGTCATGTCCTTTCTATCTGTATACGTTAACCATATAAAATTATTGAGCGATGAATTTAGAGAATGAACTGCTTTTAAAAGAAAACAAAGACAGATTTGTATTGCTGCCGATCAACTATCCGAAGGTTTGGGAGAAGTACAAACAACATGAGGCTAGTTTCTGGACAGCAGAGGAGATTGATCTGAGTGCAGATATGAAAGATTGGGGCAACCTCAATGATGGAGAGCGTCATTTCATCACACACGTATTAGCATTTTTCGCAGCAAGTGACGGTATCGTTAACGAAAACCTTGCTGTTAACTTTATGAGTGAGGTACAGTTACCAGAAGCACGTTGCTTCTATGGTTTCCAGATCATGATGGAAAACATCCACTCTGAAACGTATGCGTTATTAATAGATACTTACGTAAAGGACCCGGCCGAAAAAAACCGTCTGTTCCATGCAATTGATACAGTACCTGCTGTAAAGAAAAAAGCAGAATGGGCACTGCGCTGGATCGACAACGGCAACTTCGCAGAACGCCTGGTAGCATTTGCGGCTGTGGAAGGCATCTTCTTCAGTGGTAGCTTCTGCTCTATCTTCTGGTTGAAGAAAAGAGGATTAATGCCAGGTCTGACCTTCTCTAATGAGTTGATCAGCCGTGATGAAGGTTTACACTGTGAGTTTGCCTGTCTGTTGTACAGCATGCTGGAAAACAAACTGCCGGAGGAACAGGTACATACCATCATCCGTGATGCAGTTACTATTGAAAAAGAATTTATCATAGAAGCATTACCGGTAGCGCTGATCGGCATGAACAGCAAACTGATGGCCGAATACATCGAGTTTGTTGCTGACCGTTGGTTAGGTGAACTGGGCTATACTAAAATATATAACACGGCAAATCCGTTTGACTTTATGGAAATGATCTCCCTGCAGGGTAAGACCAACTTCTTTGAAAAGAGAGTAGGCGATTACCAGAAAGCAGGTGTGATGTCGGGCAAGGATACACAGACATTCAGCCTGGACGAAGATTTCTAATAAGGCATAATAATTGCAGTTTATTGCAGAATTTGCCAACTAACCATAATTCATATTACTCAACCTCTTAAATTCACATACCCATGTTTGTAATTAAGCGCGACGGCCACAAAGAAGCTGTTAAGTTTGACAAGATTACTGCTCGTGTTGAAAAGCTCTGTTATGGACTGAATGCGGAATACGTAGACGCCATAGACGTAGCTAAAAAAGTGATACAGGGTTTATATGATGGAGTAACTACCAGCGAGCTGGATAATCTTGCTGCCGAAACAGCAGCGTCGCTTACTACTAAACATCCTGACTATGCCTTGCTTGCATCGCGTATTGCGGTGAGCAATCTCCATAAAAATACAGTAAAATCATTCTCTAAGACAATGAAGAAACTGTATGAATATATCGATCCTAAAGTAGGGAAACCTGCGCCACTGATCTCTGATGACGTATATGAGATCATCAGGAAGAATGCTGAGATCCTGGATTCCAGCATCATCTACGACCGTGACTTTGCCTTCGATTACTTTGGTTTCAAAACACTGGAACGCTCTTATCTGCTGAAGGTAGACGGTAAGGTGGCAGAACGTCCGCAGCATATGTTCATGCGTGTGTCTGTTGGTATCCATAAAGAAGATATCGAATCTGCTATCAAGACATACAACCTGATGAGCGAGCGTTGGTTCACACACGCTACTCCTACCCTCTTTAACGCTGGTACACCTAAACCACAGATGTCCAGCTGTTTCCTGCTGACTATGCAGGACGATAGCATCGAGGGTATCTACGATACACTGAAACAAACTGCAAAGATCTCCCAGAGCGCTGGTGGTATTGGTCTGAGCATTCATAATATCCGTGCTACAGGATCTTACATCAGCGGTACCAATGGTACTTCTAATGGTATCATCCCAATGCTGCGCGTATTCAATGATACTGCCCGTTATGTAGACCAGGGCGGCGGTAAGCGTAAAGGCGCTTTCGCTATCTACCTGGAACCATGGCATGCAGACGTATTCGAATTCCTCGACCTGCGTAAGAACCACGGTAAGGAAGAAATGCGTGCAAGAGACCTCTTCTTTGCACTGTGGATGCCTGACCTGTTCATGAAACGTGTAGAAGAAAATGGCGACTGGAGCCTGTTCTGTCCGCACGAAGCACCAGGACTGCATGAGTGTTGGGGTGAAGCGTTCGAAAAGCTCTACACACAATATGAGAAAGAGAACCGTGCACGCAGAACAGTAAAAGCACAGGACCTGTGGTTTGCTATCCTGGATGCACAGATCGAAACCGGTACCCCTTACCTGCTGTATAAAGATTCTGCCAACCGCAAATCAAACCAGCAGAACCTGGGTACTATCAAGAGCTCCAACCTGTGTACAGAGATCATCGAATATACTGACGCAAATGAAGTAGCAGTATGTAACCTGGCTTCTCTGGCGTTACCTCGCTTCGTTGTAGATGGTCAATTCGATCATGAGAAATTATACGAAGTAACTTATCAGGCTTCACTGAACCTGAACCGTATCATCGATAACAACTTCTACCCTGTTGACGAAGCACGTAACAGCAACCTGCGCCACCGTCCTATCGGTCTGGGTGTACAGGGTCTGGCCGATGCCTTCATCCTGATGCGTTATCCGTTCGAAAGTGAAGAAGCTAAACAACTGAACAGCGAGATCTTTGAAACCATCTACTTTGCTGCATTGAATGCATCAAAAGACCTGGCTATAAAAGACGGTGCATATGAAACTTACGAAGGGTCACCAGCATCTAAAGGTATCCTGCAGTTCGATATGTGGGGTGTAACACCATCTGAACGTTGGGACTGGACAGCGCTGAAAGCAGAGATCAAGAAACATGGTATCCGCAACTCCCTGTTGCTGGCGCCAATGCCAACTGCCTCTACTTCTCAGATCCTGGGTAACAACGAATGTTTCGAGCCATACACTTCAAACATCTACACCCGTCGCGTACTGAGCGGTGAGTTCGTAGTAGTGAATAAACACCTCCTGAAAGACCTGGTAGAACTGGGCCTGTGGGATAATGATATGAAGAACAAGATCATTTCTTCCAACGGCTCTATCCAGCACATTCCGGAGATCCCAACACAGATCAAAGAACTGTACAAAACAGTTTGGGAGATCAAACAACGTACTATCATCGACATGGCAGCAGACCGCGGTGCATTCATCTGCCAGTCACAGTCCCTGAACCTGTTCGTTGACACTCCTTCTGCAGCTAAACTGACCTCTATGCACTTCTACGCATGGAAGAAAGGCCTGAAAACAGGTATGTACTACCTGCGTACACAGGCGGCTACACAGGCGGTACAGTTCACTGTTGAAAAACAAGGTGGACAGCAGATGGAACCAATGGTAGAAAAGAAAGCTGAAGCGAAAGCTGTTGAGGCAAAAGGCGCTAAAACAACTGTTGATTCCAAACTTGATGAAGTAGAATTTGTGGAAGGTGCAGTATGTACCATGGAAGAAGGTTGTGTAACCTGCAGTGCATAATGAAATATTAAACATCATTAATAGAAAAAAGCCGTCTCAGTTGAGGCGGCTTTTTTATGTATTGACCCATCGGTCCAGGCTTTCCCCACTGGCCTGTTCAGCGTGCTTATCTTCGCTCCTGATGTGAACAGCATGGCGTTTCAACTGCCTGATCCTCTACTGTGATAAATTTCTTAACCTAGTTCAAGAAACAAGGTACTTTTGTTAGAGAACTTCGTTGTCATAAAAAAAGCAACGATTATGTTTACTAAGATTATCAAAAAACGTCTCGATGTCTGGAAAGAAGAACCAATGTACTGGGACCTGATTGCAAAAATGGACACCCGTCTATATCAATCTTCAATACCAAAAAGCCTGATCGAGATTATTAAGATCAGGGCTTCACAGATCAACAAATGCGCTTTCTGCGTTGACTACCATACAGCAGAAGCTCTACAACATGGCGAAACACCACGCAGGATATTTGCCCTTTCGGCCTGGCAGGAAAGCCCCCTTTTTACCGAGACGGAAAGAAGCGTGCTTCAGGTAGTTGAAGAAATAACACATATTTCCGTTCATGGTGTTGCCGATGAAACATACGAAAAGCTCAAAACTCATTTTAACACTAAGGAAATAGCTGATATCATTGTAGGCATCTGCCATATCAATTTTCTTAACCGCGTGGGCATTTCGACGAAAACAGTAGCGCTCTAAGGTGCATTTTAACACCAACATTGTATAGTTAAAAAGACGATTATGCATGTAGAACCTAAGGTTGTTGCCGGTATCAAAATCCCCGACAGCACAATAGCCAGGCAGGCTACGGAATTATTGAGAGAACATGGTACAGCGTTTCTCTATAACCATTCTATCAGGACCTTTTTATTTGCTTCTCTGAACGGAGAGCAAAAAAAGATCGAATATGACCCTGAACTCTTATATGTCAGTGCAGCGTTCCATGACCTGGGTCTCAGGCCTCATTACAGCAGTCCGGATAAAAGATTTGAAATAGACGGCGCTAACGCGGCCCGTGACTTCCTGAAGGGCCATGGGCTTTCACCGCAGGTGCTTCAGTTAGTATGGGATGCTATTGCTTTGCACACCTCGCCTGGCATTGCTGAACATAAAGAAGCTGAAGTGGCATTGTTGAATTACGGAGTAGCGCTGGATGTAGTAGGCAGAGG
Source organism: uncultured Flavihumibacter sp. (assembly GCA_902168105.1). GTDB lineage: Bacteria > Bacteroidota > Bacteroidia > Chitinophagales > Chitinophagaceae > Chitinophaga. The sequence continues at coordinate 484,337 of CABHOY010000075.1, read as the reverse complement.
ATATGAGCAGCTGTCGGAAAGCGATCGTGAAGATATTATCAAACAGTATCCGCGTACTGATTTTAAGAAAACGATCATCCCTACTTTCTTCGAAGGATTTAAACATAAAACGGATACTACTTTTGGCAATATGAATGCCGATATATGTGCTTTTATGATACCGGATTTCCAGAGAAAGAATTTCTGCGATTTCATTCTACAGTCTCCGTGGAGTGAATAAGGACGAGTGAACAAGCAAAACATGAAAGAAGCGCCCCATTTACGAGGCGCTTCTTTGTTGCCATAAAACAGGCATTAATAATGCTATAACAATGTTATAAAAGGCAATCACATGAAAATCTTAGTAGCAGGCGGAACAGGGAATCTCGGTAGCAGGATCATCCATGAACTACGTAAAAGAGGTGCTGACATACGAGTTGTTATCCGCCCCAATACAGCATTGAGCAAGATAGCCAGGCTCAAGCAATATGATGTCGGCATTTTTCAGACAGACATGACCAATATCAATGAAATGACCCTGGCTTGTAAAGAAGTTGATTGTGTTGTTTCGGCTTTACAGGGACTGCATGATGTTATTGTAGACGTTCAGAGCATCCTCCTAAACGCAGCCGTTAACGCAGGCGTACACCGTTTCATTCCTTCTGATTTCGCTGCCGATTTTACCAAACAATCTCCTGGTGAAAACCGCAACTTCGATCTGAGGCGGGAATTCCACGAACGGTTGGACAAAGCGCCCATTGCGGCAACATCTATTCTCAATGGCGCGTTTGCCGAACTCTTATCAACCCACACTCCCCTGCTCGATATGGAAAATAACTCAGTCGGTTATTGGGAAGACCCTGACTGGCGGCTTGATTTTACCACTATGGATAACACTGCGGCTTACACAGCTGCTGCTGCATTAGACACTGCGGCTCCCAGGATATTGCGTATTGCCGGTTTTCAGGTTAGTCCGCAAGAATTAGCCACTGTTGCTACTACTATAAAAAAAGAAGCATTTAAGCTTACCCGTATGGGAAGCCTGGCTGAACTAGCGGCTCAAAATAAACAGGATCGTGCAACTCATCCGGAAGGAGAAAATGAACTCTATCCCAGCTGGCAGCAAGGTCAGTATATGCAAAGCATGTTCAGTGTACAACTTTCACCGCTGGATAATCATCGTTATCCGGAGGTAGAATGGACAGATGTAGCAAAATTTATTTCATCGTTATAAGCTATTTCTTAAACGCTACGATCATACTACGATCATTATATTCAACGTAATTGTCAGGCGCCATATCGTCCCCTGTAAAGTTCGTTTGCTCGAATACGTGATCAAAACCTACTGCGTACAAAGCTTTTATCAGATCTCTCTTCAATAACCAGAATGATTGATTATTACCATGAGACGCCCATAACATCTTACTTACTTTATTATCTGCGGTTCCTGCGTTCCATTCTTTGTACCATCTGCCCCTGTATCCTTCGTGCGTTGTTAAGCGCCCTAACCGGAAGTTCCTTTTCGTATACAGCGGCTTAATTCGCTTCTCAAATGGCCTGTAAAGGTTGTTGAGTGCTCCGAGATTGTATCTGAAATCAAATTCATTTGCATAGTGCGTATGAAGTACCAATACCTTATTGGTATTTTCGCAGATCGTTTTCAGATATGCTACAGGGTTATCAAGATGATAAAGCAACCCATAACAAAGTGTGATATCAAATTTTCCGTAGTTCTTCAGATTTCTTACATCATCCTTTGCAAAATTGAGGTTGCCCAGGCCAGTCTGCTGTTTGACGTAGTTACATTTGTCAATGTTGTCCTGTCTCACTTCTATTCCCAGCGTATTAAAGCCCATTTTAGCGAATTCCACAGAATATCCTCCTTCAAGGCAGCCCAGGTCAACAACGCTGTATTTTGCATTTTCCTTTTGTGGGCCAGGATAAAATAGTTCAACTGTGCTTTTCACTGATTTCCATAGATTGCTATCTTTTAATAAAATAGCGGTATCGCTCATTGTTCTCTCTTTCCCCAGGGCGATGTTGTGGCTGGTAAATGTATTCATATGGAGCATTGTTTAGTTCTAATTGGGGTAGACAATGCTCAAATAGAAGAACCCTTACGGGAAATAAAAGATTTTTTAACCACAGTAGCTATCTATAATAATAGTATCCTCCAATACTACGAAAGAGGCTGTTTGTTCCTGCAAACAGCCTCATACTTTATTTACAGATTTACATCGTTTTAGATAAATCTCGTCGGAGTTTTTGTTATCGCTGGATAATTATCAACGCATGTCAATGTTCCGATAATATTGCAATTGGTAAACTATACATGAAGTATAAAAATGAATGAAATGAATAACTACCATATAGACTTGAGCAGATGAATTTTTCTGTACTATGTCAATTGACTAATTTTAAACAAATTAGAGCAGATGGCATCCCATATTGAAAAAGTAGTGTTGCTTAGAGAACAGCTTGAAAAGCTACTCCCAATGAAAATCGAATACAAACAAAGGCTTGACAAAAAACTCAGGCTGGAATTCAACTATAACTCCAATCATATGGAAGGCAATACACTTACCTATGGAGAAACGGAATTGTTGCTCATCTTCGATAAAACAACCGGTAATCATGAACTAAGAGAATATGAGGAAATGAAAGGCCATGATGTTGCATATGAAATGATAAAAGGGCTGGCTCTTGACAATGAAAGACCACTTACTGAAACTGTAATTAAAAATCTGCACTCACTATTATTAGTACGGCCTTTCTGGAAAGAGGCTATAACACCGGATGGACAACATACACAACGCGAAATAAAGGTTGGCAATTATAAAGAGTATCCTAACTCTGTACGTTTACCTAATGGAGAAATCTTTCAGTATGCATCTCCTGCGGAAACGCCTGCTAAAATGGGGGAATTAATGGAATGGCTGCGAGAGGAAGAAGATAAGAATGATTTACCCCCTGTTGCATTAGCCGCATTATTGCATTACAATTTTGTGCGTATTCACCCTTTTGATGATGGTAATGGAAGACTGTCCAGATTATTGATGAATTACATATTGTTTAAGCATAATCTCCCTCCGGTGGTGATTAAGTCCGCTGATAAAAAAGATTATTTGCGGGTACTGAGCGAAGCAGATGCAGGAAATTTCATCCCGCTTATAGAATATGTTTCTCAGCAATTAATCTGGAGTCTTAATTTAAGCATTGATGCAGCAGGAAAAGAGCGGGCTAAAAATTTAAGCCCTACTCACTCTTTAAACTCTTCACAGGATTAGCAACACCCGCCTTAATAGCCTGAGAACTTACCGTAAGCAAGGCTATAACAACAGCTAACATCCCCGCACCGGCAAATATCCACCAATTGATATCAACACGATATTCATACTTCTGCAGCCAGCTTTTCATTAGCCAAAAAGCAACAGGAGAAGCGATAAATGAACCTAGTAATACCAGCCACACAAACTCCTTTGACAACAAAGCCCAAATATTAGCAACTGATGCACCTAATACTTTACGAATCCCTATTTCTTTTGTCCTACGCTCAGCCATAAAGAGTGCAAGACCAAACAATCCCAGGCAGGAAATAAAAACAGCTAGTCCGGCAAGAATACTTGCCAATTTTCCCACCTGATTTTCTGTAGTGAATTTGTTACCAAATTCTTTATCTACAAAACTGTATTCAAACGGATAAGCAGGATTGTATTTGTCAAATATCGGTTGACAGGCCGATAAAGCTTTGTTTAGATCGGAGGCTGGTTTTAATCGCAAAAAAATGTTGTTCGCTTCTTTACCGTTGAAAAGAATAGCCAAAGGAAAAACAGGTTTGAATGGATCGTTTATCAGCGCATTCTCTACTATTCCGACAATAGTTACGACCCTTCCGCCAGACGTCATTGTTTTTCCGATTGGATCCTTGTATCCAATTATTTTTAAAGCCGCTTCGTTCAGGATCACTGCATTTGAATCGGTTTTATAGTCTATCGAAAAAGGGCGTCCCTGTTTAAATTTGAAACCTACTGTTCTTTCAAAATCCCAGTCAGCCATTATAGCGTCCAATGCAATATCTGCACCGGGATCTTTCCCCGCCCAGGAAAAGTCACTCCATGTGTTGGAAATATTGGTCATAGATGTTGACGCTTTGGCCACCGACTCAAAATAACCGCTATTTAGAAGATCCTGTTTTAAGGCAACATAATTTTTAGAAAGATCATCACTACAATTAATAGTGATCAGATTATTCGGATTATAACCCAGAGAACGGTTTTTGCCATGATTGATCTGCCGAAAAACAATGACCGTACAGATAATTAATGCGATGGAAATGGCAAACTGTGAAACCACCAGTACTTTACGAAAGGTAGCTGCGCCCTTACCTTGTCTGAATACGCCTTTCAAAGTCCTGACGGGCAAAAATGAGGAAAGGTATAATGCTGGATAACTCCCGGCTATCAACCCGGTCAGAACACAAACAAGGAACATAAAGGCCAGCAGAAGGATATTGCTGAAATCGAATCTTATATTTTCAAATCCCAGATCTTTCAGATACGGCAATAACAGTCGTATTATTCCGATAGAAAGCAGAAAGGCAAGAAAGGTCGTCAGCATAGACTCATATAAAAACTGGGCTACAAGTTGTATACGCAACGAACCTACAGACTTACGGATGCCTATTTCCTTCGCCCGTTTTTCGGCACGTGCAGTCGAGAGATTCATGAAATTGATACACGCTATAAGTAGCACGAAAATGCCGATGATACCAAACAACCTCACGTAGTCTATTTTCCCGCCTACATTTATCCAGTTCTTATAATCATTGTATAAATGCCATTTGCTTAAAGGATGCAGGAACAGGGTTTGATTTTTCAGCTTGCTACTTTTTTGAACGGCAAGTGGACCTATTTTTTTTGAGAAATTCGCCATGGAAACTCCCGGTTGTAGCTCCACCACATTCAAGAGAAAATTATTGCCCCAATTTGTCTTATTACTTCTTATCCACTCTGAATCATTTATTAAAAACTTGAAGGGAGCTATAAAATCAAAACCAATTGTTGAATTTTTAGGAACATCTTCTATCACACCAGTGACCTGTACGATGTGCTGATTATCCAGCTTTATTGTTTTACCAATTGGATTCTCTTCGCCAAATAAAGTGGCGGCCAATGATGCAGTAAGCACGATAGAATTGGGATCTGTCAGGACTGTTTCAACATTGCCTTTCAGAAGTGGGAAAGAAAACATTTCCAGGAAATCAGGGTCAACATATCTCCCGTTTTTATTGAACTTGCTATTGCCAACTACCAAGCTATGGCTGTCATTCCAGCTCATACGTGTGGCTCTTTTTACCTCGGGATAATTGTTTTTCAGTTCATCATATAAAGGCAGCTGCGTCGCGCCCTGCGTAGTCCTGTTGTTGTTAAACAGTATATGCTTTTGAACCAGGGCTATGCGATCACCGTTTTTATGAAATGAGTCAAAACCCGTTTCATACTGTATCCAAAGTCCAATAAGCATGGTAAATGCCATCCCTATGGCCAAACCGAAAATATTGATAAACGACAAGCCCTTGTTTATCCAAAGATTACGCCATGCGATTTTAAAATAGCTTTTTAGCATATATTTCTAAATAAGGGAATGGTTCAAAATTCTCTCTAAATGCCATTCCCCAAAAAAATGCCAGCTTAAATAGCCTTTAAAATCAATTACTTATACAGGATTAATTCACCGGATTGTCCGGTTTCAATACAATAAATGTCCATTAGTGAACTTGGAGCCTCCTTTACTTACTCCTCCTCTTCAAACCCCCACTTCTCCAACAACTCTTCAAACTGACCATCCGGCAAATTCCTCTTTTCATAATGCCCCGCAATCGTCCGTTGCCTCAACGCCTCGTAAATACTCACCGCACATGCTACTGAGATATTCAATGACTTGATAATCCCCACCTGCGGAATAATAAAGTTCCCATCTGCTAATGCGCGGACCTCATCAGTCACCCCATAATGTTCATTCCCAAACACCAACGCGACCGAACCGGTAAAATCGATCTCATACAAACCAACAGCATCTGCAGCAAGATGGGTCGTAAAGATCTTATCATATTTCTGTCTTAGGGCGGCCATACATTCCGCAGTATCAGAAAACTGGTGGATGGTCAGCCACTTGGCAGCGCTGGAAGAACTTCTGGCGCCCCATTTCTTATGCCGGGGTATCCTGTTGTTCAGTACATAGATTTCCTGGATACCCACGGAATCGCAGGTACGCATTACAGCTGAAATGTTATGCGGGTCCTCTACATTTTCCAGTACCACGGTAAGACCCGCCTGTCTTTTATTTAATACGGATAGTAACCTTTCCCTACGTTCCGGCGTCATATGATGAATATATTAATTTCAGGGGGCAAATTTAACCTAAATCAAACTTCCGAATACCGGTTTTCCTTGCTACCTTCATACATAATAAAAAACATTTATCTAAAACATGTTCAAAAAAATCCTCAAAATTGTAGGAATCTTCTTACTGGTACTGGTTATAGCTGCAATTGCAATCCCCTATTTCTTTAAAGGCAAGATCATGTCTCTCGTAAAAACGGAGCTGAACAAACAACTGGTTGCCGATGTCGACTTTAAAGACGTGGATATCAGCCTAATAAGACATTTCCCCAGGCTGGCAGTGGCATTGGAGGACCTGAGTGTTGTAAACCGGGCTCCCTTTGCCGGCGACACTTTATTCGCTGTAAAGAAGATCGACCTCGCGCTGAACCTGATGAGCGTTATTAAAGGGGATAAAATGGATATTTACAATGTAAGCATCCAACAACCAAGAGTACATGCAATTATCAATAAACAGGGGCTGGTAAACTGGGATATTATGAAGCCTGATACCGCGCAGGCGACTCCGGCAGACACCGCATCCTCTAAGTTTGCACTGAACCTTCAGAAATATAGTATCGAAGACGCCACCGTACGTTATGATGATCAGGAAGGTGATATGGCATTGCTGATAGAAGGACTTGATCACCAGGGTACCGGCGACTTTACACAAGATCTCTTCACCCTGCAGACAAATACCCAGGCTGAAGGCATTACCTTCCGCTATGGGCTCATCCCCTACCTGCTGCGTACCAAAACAACGATGGACGCCGATATCCAGGTAGATAACAAAACCAGCACCTACACCTTCCAGAAAGGCAAGGCCACGCTGAACAACCTGGAACTGGCTTTCCAGGGCTTCTTTAAACTGGTGAATGACAGCACCTACGGCATGGACCTTTCCATGAAAGCGCCGTCTACCCAATTTAAAGATATCCTCTCTCTCGTACCTGCTATTTTCATGCAGGATTTCGAGAAGATCCAAACAAAGGGTACTGCCGCTTTCGATGGTTATGTGAAAGGTACTTACAGCGCCACCCAGATGCCCGCTTTCGGCCTGAACCTGGCGGTAAAGGATGGTTTCTTCCAGTATCCCGACCTGCCTAAACCTGTAAAGAATATCCAGGTAAAAATGAGCGTGAACAACCCGGACGGCGTTCCTGACCATACCGTTGTGGACATGCCTTCAGCACACGTGGAAATGGACAATACTCCGCTGGACATGCGACTGCTTGTTAAAACACCTATCTCTGACATGTATGTGGATGGTGCTGCGAAAGGAAAACTGGACCTTTCCAAAGTATCACAGTTTGTGAAACTGGAAGATGGTACTGCTTTGAGCGGTCTCGTTGATGCAGATGTAAGCGCAAAAGGAAATATGAGCGCTATCGAGAAACAAGCTTACGACAAATTCTATGCAGCGGGAAATATCCTGGTGAGCAATCTCCTGTACCGCAGCAAAGATTATCCTGATGGCATCAAGGTGAATACCCTTTCCATGCAGTTCAATCCGAAGAATGTAACCGTGTCTAAGTTCGATGGCCAATACATGGGCACTAACTTCCAGGCAAATGGTGAAGTGAATAACATGCTGGCTTACATGCTGAAAAATCAGCCGCTGGATGGTAAACTGGCCGTTAAAGCCGATGATGTGAACCTGGACAAATGGATGGGCACCACTGAAACAGCTGCCGCAGAAACACCTGCGGATACTGCCAGCGCTCCTTTCCCTGTTCCTGCTAACCTCGATTTCGGTATCACTGCACAGGTAGATAAAGTTCATTACGATAAGCTGGATATGACCAACCTTTCCGGTAACCTCTTACTGAAAGATGAAACAGTATCCATGCAACAGATAAAAGCTAACGCATTACAAGGTAACATTGAAGTGAACGGTAGCTACAGCACAAAGAACAGTAAGACCAATCCTGATATCAGCATGGCCTACAGTGTGCAGAATGTGGATGTACAGCAAACGTTCAATGCCTTCAATACCGTACAGGCACTGATGCCGGTTGCCAAGTTCCTGAGTGGTAAAATGACCTCTCAACTCAGCCTGAGTGGTAAACTGGGTGAAAATATGATGCCGGTATTAAATAGCCTGAACGGAGATGGTAACCTGTTGCTGCTGGAAGGCGCACTGCAGAAGTTTGCACCAGTTGAACAACTGGCCAATACACTGAACGTTTCACAGCTGAAGAACTTTTCCTTAAAAGATGTGAAGACCTACTTCGCTTTTGAAAATGGCCGTGTGAAAGTAAATCCATTCAAAGTAAATGTCAGCAATATCAGCATGCTTGTAGGTGGTTCTCATGGCTTTGACCAGTCACTTGACTATACCCTGCAAATGACCCTTCCACGTAGTGTGATCGGCAAACAGGGAGATGCATTGATAACAGGCCTGGCATCAAAAGCAAGCAGCAAAGGTATTCCTGTGAATATCAGCGATAGCGTTCACCTGAACGTATTACTGGGTGGTAATATCATGAAGCCTACTTACAAGACTGACCTGCAGGAAACTGCTTCAGGCGCCATCGACAACCTGAAAGATCAGGCATCCACACTTGTAAAGAATAAGGTAGATACGGTAAAATCAGCGTTGAAAGACTCCCTCACGTCTGTAAAGAACAACGCGGTGGCAGGTGTAAAAAATGAAATTACCAAGCAACTGACCGGTCAGAAAGATACTACCGGGACCAAATCAGCACCGTTACAGGATGCCGGCAAACAAGCCGGACAAGCTGTAAAGAACACGATAGGCAACATATTCAACAAGAAAAAAGGTAATTAAGTAATAAATCAAAGAAAAAACGGTCTGGGTAGATGTCTCTCAGACCGTTTTTTTTGTCTTTTTTACGCATTTTACCTATTTCGCTAGTTTGGACAACTATTTTTCTGAGTTTTTTACCAAATTCGCAGAGTAGAGAAAGAATAAGCATTTTCTCCATCCGCCTGCAGCGGAGGTGTTAACTTGAGAAATACCCTCATAACAACTATGGACCACGAGCGCTACATATCAGATGGAAATCTTGAAAAGGTGCTTCTCGGATTTGCAACTCCGGAAGAAGAATCCGAGTACAGGTTCTATCTTGATATCTTCCCTGAAATACAGACTGAAAAAGAGGAAGTCGAACGTAAACTTGAACGTTTGGCTTTCAAAGAAGCTGCGCTGCCACCTGCTCATCTGAAAACGGCGATCATGCAACAGATCGCGGCAGAAGCAGTAGTACCTGTAGTAACTTCTACCTGGTATGCCCAAAGAAATGATGTCCACATTGAGCATGTGGCGCCTCCGCCAAACAAAATGCGGGTACATGTAGGCTGGAAGATATTGCTCATAAGCCTGCTTATAATGATCGCGGCCTCCGTTCTGGCGTCCGTGATTTTTTTTGCTATGGCACTCAAATAATACAAACCCCTGAACAGTACTAAATAGAAAAAGGCGTCCGCTATAGCGAACGCCTTTTTCTCTGCAGTTGTTTTCCGTTTATAATTCAGTATGCTGCATTGCTTTATAAGTATCCTGCATAGCTTTCAGTTTCTCTTTACCATAAGCCAGGCGGGTGATCGTTACAAACAATACCGGCACGATAAAGATCGCCAGGAACGTTGCAGTGAACATACCACCTAGTACCGTCCAACCCATTGTTTTACGGGATTCCGCACCGGCGCCACTTGATAACACCAGCGGCATAATACCCAACAGGAAGGCCAGGGACGTCATGATGATAGGTCGTAAACGCAGTTTCGCTGCTTCTACTGTCGCGGTAACCAGCTCCATTCCTCTATCCACACGCTCTTTCGCAAACTCCACGATCAGGATCGCGTTCTTTGCCGACAGACCGATCAGGGTGATCAGACCGATCTGCGCATATACGTTATTGGTGAGGCTTGGCAGGAAGGTCAGTGTCAGGATCGCTCCGAAGGCCCCGATAGGTACGGCCAGCAGTACGGAGAACGGCACCGACCAGCTTTCATAAAGGGCTGCCAGGAAGAGGAATACAAAGACGATTGACAAGGCGAAGATGTAAACTGTCTTCGAACCTGACAGGATCTCCTCACGGCTCAAACCGGAGAACTCATATCCATAACCTTCAGGCAATACCTGTGCGGCTACTTCTTCCAGTGCCTTGATGGCGTCGCCACTACTATAACCAGGAGCCGGGCTACCGTTTATTTCCGCAGAGCGGAACAGGTTATAATGGGATATTACTGGTGCGCTTTCTATCACTTTGTATGATGTTAATGAACTCAGTGGTACCATGGTACCGGAAGAGTTACGTACAAAGTATTGATTCAGGTCTTTGATATCACCACGGTAAGTAGAGTCAGCCTGTGTTACCACACGGAAGTTACGACCATATACGGTGAAGTCATTCACATAGGCACTACCAAGATAAGTCTGTAATGCTGTTGCGATAGACGATATCTGAACACCCATCTTCTTAGCTTTCTCACGGTCGATCTCCAACTGATATCCGGGAGTACGTGCTGTGAAGAAGGAGAATGCCCTTGCTATTTCAGGACGTTGGTTGATAGCTGCTGTGAATTTTCCCAGCACGCCTTCAAACTCCTTGATATCGCCGCCGCCACTCTTCTGCTGGAGAATAAACGAGAAACCTCCTGTGGAACCCAGCCCCGGGATAGCCGGAGGAGGAATTACCACTACGTTGGCTTCTTTAAATCTGGACAACTTCCCTTGTAGTTCTGCCACGAGCGCAAATATCTGCTGTGATTTATCCTTACGCTCATCCCATGGTTTCAGCTGACAGAAGATAGTAGCACTGTTTGATTTTGTTGCAAAGCTTACTACGTTCAGACCTCCCAGGGCAGCGTAGTGACCGATCGCTTTTACACTATCCAGTGTATGCATCATTTCTGTCATTACCGCGATGGTACGCTCTGTAGAGGATGATTCAGGCAGGTCAAACGTAATGTATACACGGCCTTCATCTTCTGTAGGGATAAAACCTGTAGGCTTGCCTTTGAAGAGGAGCATGGTCCCTATCACCATACATATCAGCATTATCATCACGTAACGCGCCCAGCGGATACTTTTCTTTACACCCAGCGAATAACGGCTGGTTACGTGGCTGAACCATGTATTGAACTTAAAGAAGAATTTATTTAACCCTTTAGAATTCTTATCCAGGTGCATTGGCCTCAGTATCAGCGTACATAACGCCGGAGTGAGGGACAACGCCACGAATGCGGAGATCAGTACAGAAATCGCGATAGTGATCGCGAACTGCTGATACAGACGGCCTACTATACCCGGGATAAACCCAACCGGTACGAATACTGCGGCCAGGATCAGGGCGATGGCTATTACCGGTCCGGAGATCTCTTTCATTGCTGCGTAAGTAGCTTCCTTCGGCGACATCTGTTCATGGTCCATATTATGCTGGACCGCCTCCACCACCACAATGGCGTCATCCACCACAATACCAATGGCCAGTACGAAACCGAACAGGGTAAGGGTGTTAATGGTAAAGCCGAGCGGTATGAAGAAGATGAAAGTGGCGATAATGGACACTGGGATTGCCAGCACCGGGATAATGGTAGCTCTCCAGCTTTGCAGGAAGAGGAATACCACGACTACCACCAGCGCGAGCGCTTCCAGCAATGTTTCCACCACCTCATGGATAGATACCTGGATCACAGATACGGATTCGAATGGTACCACATATGCCACATCTTTAGGGAAGGTTTTCTTCAGCTGTTCCATGGTGGCATACACTGCTTCTGCAGTCTCGATCGCATTACTACCCGGTGCCTGGTATACCAGCAGGTAGGAAGCTCTCTTACCATCCACGTATGAGTTATTGCTATAGCTGAATTTACCCAGGTTAATACGGGCCACATCTTTCAGATATACAACAGCACCATCTTCCGGACGGGTTTTGATAATGATGTTACCAAATTCTTCAGCAGTAACAAGACGGCCTTTTACAAAAATGGTGTATTCATATGTCTGACCCACTTTCTGTGGCGGAGCACCTACGGTACCCGCGGAGATCTGCGCATTCTGCTCTGTAATAGCTGCTCTTACTTCCTCTGCCGTAACTCCCATCTGGGCCAGCTTGTCAGGTTTCAGCCACACACGCATACTGAAGTCGTCCGCACGGGTGAAGATATCACCCACACCTTTTGCACGCAGCAAGGCATCCTTAATGTATACGTTGGTATAGTTATCCAGGAAGGTCACATCGTGCGTACCAGCGGGAGAATACAGCGCCACCAGCATAAGGATACTGGGGTTACGTTTCCTTACGGTCAGACCTAAACGTTGTACCTCCTGAGGCAGGGTCGGCTGTGCAATACCCACACGGTTCTGTACGTCCAGCGCCGCGATATTGATATCCGTACCTATCTCAAAGTTGACAGTTAAGCTCATCGCTCCGCTGTTGGTACTGTTACTGGTCATATAGGTCATGCCGGGCGTACCGTTCACCTGAACTTCCACCGGAGTGGCAGTTGTTTGTTCAACGGTCTGTGCATCGGCACCAATATAGGTACCAGTTACCTGTACGGTGGGGGGAGAAATGTCCGGATACTGACCAACCGGCAGGGTGGTCATAGCCAGTAGCCCTACCAATACCAGCACAACAGAAATAACTATTGCGGTAACTGGTCTGCGTATAAAAGTATTTGCAATCATGTTTTCTTCTTCTATTGATTCAAACTCAAACTGTTATCTATTTCTTGGCTGCAGCAGGAGCCTTCTTCACGGTAGCCGTGTCAATTTTACTGCCATCGCGTAAACGGTTCAGCCCTTCGGTTACGATCAGGTCACCCTGCTGTACACCGTCCAGTACGACAATACGATCTCTCATACGGGGACCGAGATGTATTTTGCGCTGCTCCGCAACGGTATCTTTCGCAACGAATACGAAGAATTCACCCATCTGTTCAACCACTGATTTGTAAGGAATGATCACACGCTCGCCTGACTCGTCGTTCAGTACCTGCATTACGCCGCTCATACCTTCCTTCAGTTCTCCTTTCGGATTGTTGAATTCAATACGCACTTTAATGGTAGCGGTCAGGTTATCCACTCCACGGTCAATTACTGCAATACGGCCTGGTTCAGCATATGCCTGGCCATTAGGCAGCTGTAAACGGAAAGTAGAGTCACCCGGAGTGATCGTTCTACCCTGTTTAGCAGAGAAACGGGCGATGTCTGTTTCGTTCACCACGAAATCAACCGCGATCGGGTTCTCGGAAGACATTGTATTGAGCAGTGTGCTTCCCTGGCTAACCTGGGCGCCCAGTTTCACCTGGGAGATACCGATACGGCCAGTGAAAGGTGCTTTTATTACGGCATAATCCAGATCTGTGCGTGCTGCCAGTAAAGATGCTTCAGCAGCGGCCAGCTGACTACGGCCTACGTCCAGGGCAGCGTCAGCATTATCCAGCGTCTGACGGGCAATTGCGTCCTGTTCCGCCAGTTTATGATAACGGTCTGCGTCTTTCTGTGCCTTGGTAAGATTTGCCTTTGCCTGGGCGATGCTTGCTTCTGCCTGACGGTAAGCGGCTTCATACTTACGACGGTCTATTTCATAGAGCGGTTTTCCTTTCTGTACCACTTCACCTTCTTTAAAGAAAATGCCGGTAATATATCCTGTTACCTGTGCACGCAGTTCCACCTGGTTCAGTGCCACCACAGTTGCGGGATATTTATCGTAATAGACAGCATTGCCCGTAGCTGCGGGAACAACGCTTACCGGTGTAGGAGGCAATACCAGGGCTGCTTTCTGAGCCGGGCCTTTACAGGAAGCCAGGTAAAATAAGCCTGTAGCGCCAATGAGGAGAATGTGTTGCTTTGTTTTCATCTGAAAATATTTGTCCTTTCAATGACCAGGCTGATGGTCTGGTCAGTTTCCTTTTTAATAGTTAGTTGATATTGTTCCCAATGCACGTTGCAGATCTATCTTACTTGACAGTACAGTGTACATCGCATTATAATAGTTCAGCTGCGCCGAGCGAAGATCCGTTTGTGCCGTGATCACCTCCAGGTAGGTTTTTACCCCTTCCCGGTATTGCAGTTCGATAAGGCTGTATACTTCCTGGGCCAGGTCCACATTCTCCTTCATCACATAAAACTGGTTAAGATTAGCCTTATAGGTAGCCATCGCCTGTGTATACTCTGTATTGATCTGGTTCCGCAGATTTTCCACATCCAGGTCTATACGTTTCACCTGTAACTCCGACTGACGGATATTATAGATACGTTTGGAACCCTGGAAGATGGGCAGCGACAATTTCAGACCGATCTGCGAGCTGGGAAGATTATTGCTGTATAACTTTCCAAAATCAGGATGCAGATAAGAGAAGCTATAATTCGCAAAGGCTGACACGGTAGGCAGGAAACTCCACTTATTATATTTCAGTTCCGCCTCCTGCAATACCTTTTGCGTTTGCAGTAACTGCATCTCTATCCTGTTGTCGTAAGCTACTGTAAGAAGAGTGTCCAGTTGTACGTTCTGAGCCATGGCAACAGTATCGTATACCAGAGGCAGCGATCCGGCGGTAGGATATCCCATCAACTGACGCAGATAAGCTTCACGGGCTTTCAGCTGCTCTTCCCCGGTCTTTTTCTGTGCACGGGTATTGTTCAGGGAGATGGTAGCCCGTTTATAATCGGTCTTATCCACCAATCCTCCCTGGTATTGATTATAAGCATCTTTCAGGCTGCGTTCCAGGCGGGTGATGTCTTCAGTCAGCACATCGATCTGCCGCTGGGTCAGTAGCAGATCATAATAAGCCTTGGTCACGTTGGCCACCACATCTATCCGGTAACTCTCTGTATTCTGTTTGGCCTGTTTACGAATGTCGTGGGCGGTTCTTCCGGCCAGCAGGAGGTCGCGGTTAAACAGGTTCTGGTTCCATGTAAACAATGCGGCGGATGAATTAGCCACACCGATCTGGGCATAGTTACCATTGAAATAAGAGGTGGGTATCTTTAAATAATGGTACAGGTTGTAGTCCAGCCCAACCTGCGGATACCAGTCGGCAAGCTTACCCTTAATAGTATATTCAGTAATATCCTCATCCAGTCTGGCCTGTTTTACAACGGGCTGATGGTTAAGTGCATACTGAATGACGGCCTGTAAGGTAGCCTGAGGCAGCAATGAATCGGAGACCTTTTGCGCATAAGAGGGTGCGTTGTACAGCACGGCACTTAGTACGGCGGTCAGATAAAATACTCTTTTCATAAAAGGTTTTGACAATCAGATTCTTCTTTACACCAATCGGCGGACATCGACGATATATGTCCGTTATATATTAAAATAATAATTTCTTGATCTGATGCTAATGTGAATCTTAGTATAAGATGGGCACAGTTTAGCACATGCACAAACTGCAAACAGGTAGGTTCAGGTCGTTAACGGTAGATTACAATTCTTGGGATAAAAGCTGACAGATGGGTTAACTATAGCTCCTTTGCGGGGAATTATAGTTAACCCTTCCCGTAATTGCACGGCAAAGATAATGACTCGCAGTTAGAAACATGTTACCACTGATGTAAATTTAAACAACAGTTTAACTTTATTTCACTGAGCGTCCACTGTGTATATGTTTTTCTGCATGGTAGGAGGATCTTACCAATGGTCCCGATTCTACATAATCAAGGCCCATGTTATATCCTATTTCACGCAATTCTGCGAACTCGTCAGGATGAACAAAACGGACAACCGGTAAATGTTTTGGGGTAGGTTGAAGGTATTGTCCGAGCGTCACCACGTCACATCCGTTATCGTACAGGTCCTGCATAGCCTGTACCACTTCGTCTTTAGTTTCACCAAGACCGAGCATGATACCGCTTTTGGTACGCATGCCCCCATCTTTCAGGCGGCGTATCACTTCCAGGCTGCGGTGGTATTTAGCCTGGATACGCACCTGTTTGGTGAGGCGTTCCACTGTTTCGAGGTTGTGGGATACTACTTCCGGCGCCACATCAATGATGCGCTGGAGGTTTTCCCATTGACCCCTGAAGTCAGGGATCAATGTTTCCATTGTCGTATCTGCATTCAATGCTCTTACTGCTTTGATCGTATTAGCCCAGATGATGGAACCACCATCCTTCAGCTCATCCCTGTCTACGGAAGTGATCACAGCGTGTTTCACTTTCATCAGGTAGATAGCCTCTGCTACACGTTGAGGCTCATCCCAATCCACTGCTTCCGGCCTGCCGGTGGCTACCGCACAGAAACCGCAGCTACGGGTACAGATATTTCCGAGGATCATAAAGGTCGCGGTGCCGGCTCCCCAGCATTCTCCCATATTAGGACAATTACCGCTCTCGCAGATCGTGTGTAACTTATGTGTATCAACCAGGTTGCGTACCTGCTTATAACTCTCTCCTATTGGTAACTTCACCCTCAGCCAATCAGGTTTTTTAGTTCTCGGAGCAGCTGTAGCAGGCGCTGTGCTGCATGGCGTTGCGGTTGTGATCGGTGTTTCTTCCATCTCTGATCCTTTCTTTAAGAACACAAATTTAATACTTCTGAACTATTTCTTATCCCACCGCTTTCCAAATTGAAGAGCTATGTATGCATTAAAGAAGAATTTTTTAGGGTCCTGCTCTATCATAATGGCGACATCCTTGGTGTAATATTCCGCGTTCACACCCACTTCAAGGGCGCTCACCACCTCGTTGAAACGCGCCCAGTCAAACCGGAGGCCTGTTTTGGCATGAACACCGGGAACGATGCTCAGTTCTCCCCAGCCTTTACCGAATCCTGCCCCACCTATAATCGAAGCCCTGTTCAGGAACGCCTGATCATATAGTGGGTCCTGACCATATTTAACCTGGATACCCTGTTCGGTATTAGGATCTATAATATTAAGGTAATAGGGCTTCTTCATACCGACAGACACGCCACCATAGTAGATCGCGTTCACCAGTACCCCGTTCTTGTTGCCTTTACCGCCTATGAGCCTTTGTTGCCCAACGCCCAGTTTCACCTGGTAGAAGTTATTTTGTTTACCGTATATGTAAGGCTTTTCTGAGTAGATAAAACCATAAGGGTCAACACCTTTTGGCTGTCCGGCCTTTTTATCTTCCTTAGGGTTCTTTTTCTCACCGAATTCAAGCTGAAAATAATTCACCTTGTTCCTGCTTTTCCGGAAGCCCAGTTCAAACAGTCCGGTCCAGCCGTCCGTATTTATCCTGGCACCCATTGAGAATTCTCTTTCGTACAGGTTCTCACCCTCCTCCATTTGTTTAAACAGTGAAATGCGCTTTAATTTCCGCTGTTCCCGCTGTTCTTTTTTTGACAGTCCGTCATTCTTTGAGTCCTGGGCATACAAACTACCCGCCGCCATAACCAGTAAAAGCAAGGATGAGTATAGTCTTTTCACCTGTATAGATTTGTTTTGTTAAGGGTGTATAGCCTCCGGGCTATACTATATAAACGTAAGGGGCATCATATTGGTATGCCTGTTGTTACAAACCTACACGTTTTTTCCGTCATGTGTAAATTTGTTTTTGTCTGTAAACCCACGCCCATGTATATATAACGCCCTAAACCGGAAATGGTTACAGAATTGAGATCCGGCTGTTTTACACCCTGTCCGGAGGAAAGTATTATCCAGGTGTAAGCGCTTCTTTTGAACTTTCAAATAGCATTCATCCTATATCCTATAGGCTCTTTACGCCGGCGTTACAGGCATGTTTCTATATCGATCGATATAGAAACACCGGCGTAATAACGGCGTACAGTGCCTATAGGATATAGGATGAATACTATTTGAAACAGGAATATGTGCTCTTTCATAGTATACCAGAGCGTAGCAACCTGACGCCGACGGCACAGCCAAGACAGCGTTTCTCGTCACAATAAGCTTGTTTCAGTTGTAACAGCGCCTGTGTTTCCCCCGCAGAATCTGAATCGATATTCAATGCATTCCAACCTGCTATAACATGATTCTGCTCGGGGGCAAGCTGCCCCATGAAAGAGATAGCCTTCTCCTGGTAATGGCCGTCGCCTCTCTCCCTTCCGTACAGGTACAAAAGCGGCAATACCGTATTGATCAGGATATTGTGGATAGCGCGGGTGCCTGGCGTCTGCGTCCGGCCAACTGGTTTACCGAACCGGTAATGCGTGTGCCAGTATTCGGAAGGCCGGACCTCCAATAGCTTCTCCAGACCTGCAGCGTCACTGGCTTCCAGCATCCGGGAGAACAGGTGGTTGTTTTTGTGGAGCAGCGCAGCCAGGAAGGCGATCTTCATACTTGGGAAAGAGGCTGGACGCATCCGCAGCCATTTAAAGTGTTGGCACTCCAGTGGCGTGAACTGGTACTTGTGTCTCAAATAGCCGTATTCCTGCTGAAGCCTTGTCATATAGCCATCTGTCGCTATCCCGTCCAGCATTCCTGCCTGGCCAAATAATAGCGCCTCAAGCCGGAACAGGTCAGATTGATGGCGAAGCACCAGCTTATAAGGCAGTGACTGGGCTAAACGAAGGAAAACATCTCCATTAACGGGCATGCCGGCCGCCCTGGCAATTGCACGGAAGCACACTTCCTCCCAGTCATACTGTGTTTGCAATAACCAGGACTTCAGCATATCGGCTTTTTGCTCCAGCCGCTCCACCAGCAGGCGGTCTTTCCATCCGGTCCAGATAAGCGCCGGTACTGTTGACACAGAGCCTGCGCAGGGAACAAAAGCCGCCGATCGCCGCAACAACTCATAACGCTGCAATAACAGCTTCGGGATGCAATGCTGCAATTCAAGGACCGGAATACCATTAGTGGTACATCCCTGCATATCATGCTCAAACACGACATGGAGGATCACGTTCCGGTACTGCAGATTGTACTGATGCCCGTGCCGGAACCAGTCAGACGTTCTCATATGCAACTCTACATTGCCTGCCCATAATGTTCCCCCGATATGGACACGGGCCGCTGTAAAATCAGGTCCTGCATGCCGGTTGTGCTGACCGGGATGATCGATGTGTACAGGCTCGCCTTCTAATGTTTTAAGGCCGGATTGCGTAAATAAACGGAACTGCCAGATGTGTTGAAATAGCTCTTCTGCAAGAAGCGGATCAACATTCACAATGGTCATAAATGGTTGGTTAACAGAATGATCAAAGATTAATCAGAAAAGAACAAATTAGTAAAAAAACAAGTACGTGCAAAAAATTAAAAGTATCCTTTTTGGAAATTTCATCAAAGTACCTTTAACTTTGCACCCAGTTCTTACACATGACTTATCCAGAAAGGCGGAGGGACTTGGCCCTGCGATGCCTTAGCAACCAACCTGCAGTAATGCAGGGAAAGGTGCTAATTCCGGCCCCGGTTATACGATAACCGAGGGAAGATAAGTTGGCAGAGATTGATATTCATTGTAATAAAATACTTGAAGGCTCTTCCAACTACGGAAGGGCTTTTTTTATGCCCCTTAGGCTGGTGGTCATTGACAGAATAAATGTCTGATTGAGCATATGCCAACCAGGGTATGATAACAGTATAATTGCTTTGAAGATTGAAAATAGCTACTCAATTATTGCATAGTATCCCGGTGGATGAATTGACGGGCGCCATCTCCGTGCCCATCTATCAAACCTCCACATTCGTGCAGGAATCGCCCGGGATCAACAAGGGGTTTGAATTCTCCCGTGCCAATAATCCGACACGTAAAGTGCTGGAAAATATCATCTGCAGCCTGGAAGAAGGGCATGCAGGTTTTGCCTTCGCCAGTGGTATGGCAGCTATTGACGCTGTAATGAAACTGTTGAAAAGCGGCGATGAGATCATGGCAGTGGAAGATACCTATGGCGGTATTTTCCAGATGTTCCAACATATGTTTGAACGCTTCGGCATCAAAGCAAATTTCGTTGATACCAGCAATACAGATAAAGTATTGGCGGCTATGACACCCAATACAAGGATGATCTGGCTGGAATCTCCTACCAATCCTACCTTACGCGTATCAGATATCAAATCCATCAGCAAAATAGCCAAACAGCATAACGTATTGCTGGTAGTGGATAATACACTGTGTACACCACTGATACAACAACCCATGCCATTAGGCGCGGATATCGTGATACACAGCGCTACCAAATATCTTGCGGGTCATACAGACGTTATTGCAGGACTGGTAGTTGTGAATTCAAAAACACTGGCAGATCAGCTTCGCTTCAACCAGAACATCTCCGGTGGTATACTCAGCCCGTTTGAAGCATGGCTGACCATCAGAGGTATTGAAACACTCTGTCTCCGGCTCGATAAACAATGTAGCAACGCCATGGCCATCGCCACCTGGCTGTCTGCACATCCCGCCGTGGATAAAGTTTATTACCCGGGACTGAGCACACATAAGAATCATCACATCGCACGTAAACAGCAAAAACAATACGGGGGACTTGTCAGCTTCTCTCTGAAGAGCGACAATATCAAGAATGCCATCCGTGTAGTAAACAGCACTAAACTATTCAAACTGGCCGAAAGCTTCGGCGGTGTAAAAAGTATGCTGGACCATCCGGCGACAATGACACATCGTAATATCCCGGAAGACTTCCGTAAGAAGACCGGACTGCAGGATTCATGTATCCGCCTCTCTGTAGGTATTGAAGATGCAGAAGACCTGATCAACGATCTGAAACAGGCGCTGGACAAGCTGAACCTGCCTGCAGGAAAACAGATCACTGTATTACAGTAATAACTATTTTATTAAAACATAATGCGGCTCGATCTATCAACCGGCTGCATCCAAAGAAGTACATAAGCACTAAGTATAGAACATGGAAAACAAGATCATTAATTTAGGTATTTTCGGATTTGGTTGTGTGGGACAAGGGTTATACGAGGTACTGAACAGAACTAAAGGTATCAACGCCCGCATCAAAAAGATATGTATCAAAGACCCCAACAAATCGCGTCCTATTGATGCCAGTTATTTTACTACCGATAAGAATGAAATACTCAACGACCCTACCATTGATGTGGTTGTAGAGTTGATCAACGAAACAGAAGCAGCATTCGAAATAGTAAGCACTGCACTGCGTAACGGTAAAGCTGTTGTAAGCGCCAGCAAACGCATGATCGCAGAGAACCTGCCTGCTTTATACCAGCTGCAGGTGGAAAACAAAGTTCCTTTCCTTTATGAGGCGTCCAGCTGTGCAAGTATTCCTATTATCCGTAACCTGGAGGAATACTATGATAATGACCTGCTGAATGCTGTGGAAGGTATCTGTAATGGTTCTACCAATTACATCCTTACCAAAATATTCGAAGAGAACCTGAGTTTCGAAACTGCGCTGCAACAGGCACAGGATAAAGGATTCGCAGAAACAGATCCTACCCTGGATATTGAAGGTTATGATCCTAAGTTCAAGATAGTGATACTGCTGTTACATGCTTTCGGAACGTTCGTAAAACCGGAAGAAGTATTCAACTATGGCATTCATCATCTGAATGATTTCGATATACAGTTTGCTAAACAACGTAATTGCACCATTAAACTGATCGGTAACTGCCGCAGGCAGAACGGGCATGTGAATGCATATGTATTACCGCATCTCATCAGAGAACATAACCTGTTGTACGATGTATACAATGAATACAACGGTATACTGCTGGAAAGCGCATTCACCGATAAACAGTTCTTTGTAGGTAAAGGTGCAGGTGGTACTGCTACCGGAAGCGCTGTGTTGTCAGACATCTCCGCATTGCTGTATAACTACCGCTACGAGTATAAGAAGATCAAACAGTCTAATCAGCCTGCATTTACAAATGATGTACAACTGAAGGTATATCTGCGTTACCGTACTGCCGACCAGGTACACCTGGCAGACTTCTATAACATCTCTGAAAAATACGAGTCTGCTACGTATAGTTATGTTGTAGGTGTGATCAATCTGGACAAACTGAAAGAAGCAGCATGGTTAAAGAATAAGGACGTGAACCTGCTGGTACTGGAAGAGGAAGCCACACGTTAGTCTTCACTAATCAGCCATATAACGGGAGGGTGTCAGGTTCATTTCCAGACACCCTTTTATACTTTAGCCTCTTTTCCCCGATAACACCACCAGTACAAAAGCGGGATAAAAAAGAGACTCACGAAAGTTCCGAAAATCATTCCACCTATTACTGTCAGTGACAAAGGGCGTTGCAGAGTATTCCCCAGATCATTTCCGAAAAGGAAAGGGATAACAGATAACGTAGTAGTCAGACTTGTCATCAGGATTGCATGCAACCTCATTTTTCCTCCCAGATGGATGGCTTCGAGTATAGGCATTCGATTCTTCCGGACAAGGGTATTGATGGTATCTATTTTCAATATAGAGTCGTTCAATATGATGCCACATATCACTATTATGCCAATCAATGACATAATATTGATAGAAGAATTGAACAAATACAACATAATAAATGCGCCCCCTATACTGATTGGTAATTCCGCCAGCACTATAAATGGTTGTATCATTGACTCAAACTGAGCAGCGAGTATGAAGTAGAGTAGCAATACTGCCAACAACAATACCACGGTAATATTCCGGATAAGCGCCTTTCTTTCAAAGTATGCACCTTCGAAAGAGACCTTTAAAGTATCATCCTTCATGTTATTTTTCAGCAAAGCAATTGTGCCTTCGGGATCAGTAATATCTAATGGCACCCTGATATATTTTCCATCGCTCCCTCCATTTATTATTTTAAAATTGAAACTGGTTTTTACGTGTAATAAGTTCCTTAACGGAATACTTACACCTTGCGCATTCTCAACTGTAGCGTTACGCAAAATATCATCGAGAGAAGCATTCCGGTCGCCAATAGCAACAGGCAGGATTTGATTACCGTTCCGAATATCAAGCAAACTGTTATCTGATATTATAGACTTCAACTGCCGGTATACTCCATCTGACGTCAGATTATACAACAACAACTTTTCGGGTTCAAGCACTATATCTTTATTAAGAGTAGTAGGAACCGGCATTATACTTTTATCGCCCAACAGTTGCTTCCATGAATTTAATATTTCTCCTGTCGTTGCCGGATCCGGCAAATTGGCATTATCTGCGGCCGAGATATGCGCGACTAACATATTTCCACTCTCGTCAAATATCTGCTCAAAAATCGAAGAGGGCGGTCTAATGGCAAAAACAGCCTTCGGGTATTTTTGCTGTAATGATCGAAAAATAGCTGTCTTGATATCATCCTGGTACTGCTCTCTGATGTTTATCAGATGGATAGTCGAGACGGCCGCAGACTGGTCTTTCTCTTTCGCCAGAATAAACTGTTGTTGCCCTACATACGATTCTATACGGTGTACTTTATCCATATAAGGCGCGATAATTTGCTGCACCCTTCTTAGATTTTCGCTGGCGGGTATATTCTCGTTCCAGTCAATACTAATCAACAAATCGGGCTGCTCCGTTTGTGGTAATTGCTCTTGGCGTAATATCGTCAACAATCCATATCCAATCACCAGAACAATTACTACTACCAACATTGTCATTAGTTTGTTCCTGAATACCCAGCTAATACCCTTTTCATACAACCTGGTAAATAAGCTCTCTTCTCTTATCCGCTGCTCCATTAACCCTCCCGTCAAAATACTACGTTCAAAAAGAATAAAGAGCGTTGGCAACAACATGAGTGCTATGAGCAAAGAGGCGCCAATACCCAAGGTAATGGCAATAGCCTCATCATAGAATAATGCACCCGAAATTCCTCCCAGGAAAATAAGTGGAATGAATACTGAAATGGTAGCAAACGAAGAAGATATCATAGGCTTGATAACTCCCGCAGTGCCGACAAGACATGCCCTCCTAAATGTCAAACCGTCCATGCACTTCTGCACAATGTTATCAATTACAATAATTGCATTATCTATCATCAGTCCTAGCCCTAATACCAGACCAGACAACGAAATAATGTTAATTGACAAACCAATTACATAAAATAACAGCAGACTGATGATGAGTGCTGAAGGAATAGTAACTCCGATAAGCATTGGGATACGCCAGTTCCTGATAAAAAAAAATAATATAAAATAGGCCAATAGTCCACCGAAGACTAAATCCTGCAACAAATTAGTAATGGAGGCATCCAATAAAGCAGTCTGATCGCGTGTCACTGTAAACTGAACCTGAGGATAATCCTTTCTGAAACGAGCAACTGATGAATTGATAATCTCCTTCAAATCGCCGATTCTACCTTTATCATGCTGAAAAATAGCGAGGTTGATACCAGACTTGTCACCAATGTAAAAGCTTCCTTCACTTTGCTTTTCCCCGATGTTGACGCTGGCAATATCCCCCAATTGGTAAATTCTATCTTTCCAACGAAATTTCACATTTCTAATATCCTCTACAGAATGTATTCCACCGGAAGAAAAGGAAAGTACATATTCGAAGATCCCGTCTCTTACAACTGCACTACCTAATGAGACGTTCTCCTGCTCAAGAATATTGGAGAATTGCTCCAGCCTGATCCCTACAGCCGTCATCCACGCCGGATCAGGGATTATTCTCACTTCAGGATAGACGATACCTGTTACGTCCACCAGTGCGACTTCAGATAATTGCTCCAGTCTCTTTTTTATTGTTTCAGTTGCAAGTTCGCTCAAACGTATTTGTTTAGAAATGTCAGCATCTTCGGTATCCTGATTTCTCAACTGCATATTTATATACAGTACCGGAATGTCGGTCAGGCTCGCTTTTACGACACGTGGACGTTCTGTTCTCACCGGGAATGCAGACATAGCCTGGTCTACCTTCTCATTCACATCAATAAAGGCATGATGCATACTGGTACCATGTCTGAATTTAATATGAACAACTGCGGTTCCGTCCTTCGTTTCACTTTCCAGGTGTTCTATATTTTCAATTTGACTAAGATTATTGCGTAGTCCAGCAATCATTGCTTCTTCCAGCTCATTAGCAGACAATTCATTATTACTAAGATAAACTGTTATCTCTGGTATCTCCACGTCTGGCAGAGGTAATATCGGTATGTGGTGAGAAGCCACCAGTCCCAATAACAATAATGAAATAAATACCGATAAGACCGATATTGGTTTTCCCAGGAATGCCTTCATAGATTTAAGCTTTAGAAATCTTTTTTACACTATTATACCGGTTACATAGTTCCCTGCCTTGCAGGAATAGCGGTAATAGTACGAGCTGCGCAGGCAGCGCAACCAAGATATTACCCGCTACACATGTAATCTGTAAAAAAGCAGGCATTTCTGTTTCAAGTATGTTAAGAAAAGACAGAAAACCACATGAGCAAAAGATAGCAGACAGTAATATTTTCCCTCCTGTCATCCGGACCGAAATCAACATCAATAGCGCTAACCGCCGTGACTGACCTTTTAACAGCAACTCATTGTATAGACTTACAACTAATAAACTTCCCGTCACGACAAATCCACTCCCTATGAAGAATGTCAGATAACAATCTTTAAACTGGATATTAAGTAACGAGGCATTAATAAAAATTCCGATGAAAGAAAAAATAACTGTTAAGGTTATAGCCAGGGATTGCCGTAAGTTATTCAGCACTATACTACATATCACAAAAATACCTGCAACAGATAATATAATTGCCCACAACAACTGACGGGACGCACTTAGCTCTTCCATAGTTTCAGTTTCCGAAACTTTGTAACCAATGGGCAGGGAAGCCCGGATCTTTACTACCATGCTGTCGCGAAACCGTTCCCCGAATTGCTCATCACCCAGTAAAGTATAATGTATCACCTGAGTATATTGCTGATTTTCCCGCATTATGCCTGATGATCTGGATATCGTGTCTACCGTACCAATGTTCAGCAATCTTAAATAGGCTGTTGAATCTTTCATGAGAGGAGCATGCATCAACTTCCAAAGATCAACCACGTTTTTTGCGTTCGCAGCTTTGAGCACCACAGGAACCATCTTTCTTCCAATAGGTACAACGGCAATATTCGTTTGCCCTAAAGAGGTATGTGTACCCAGGCGACCTATTGTTGAAAGCTCCGCATTTGTCACTATAAGGCCATCCTTGCCGTTAAATTTTAAATTGTAGGCAACTCCTTCTCCCTCATTTTCTGTACTGTTCGTCGTATTCCTGATAAAAGCAGCTTTAACACGGGGTTGTTTCAATAGCATGTTTCTAATATCTGATGCAATTTCATATAGTTGCTGATAGTTATATCCGGCAATAGAGATTCTATAGTTTCCGAGATCATTTCTTCTTACATTGTCAAAGCCCGCTCCTATTCCTGTAATAATAAAACTCGCCAATCCTGTTCCGGCTGCTTTTTCCTCCAATTGTGCCTTTAAATAAAAAGGGAAACTACTTTGCTGATGCTCCTCCTTAAATTGAATCTCTATCCTTGCATGCCCATTACTTACTGTACTTTTGAATTGCGACAATTGCGGCATATTGGAAAGATACGTTTCGAAAGACTGAACGATAATACTTAACTTCTCCCAAGACACGTCAGGAGGCGTCGACATGCTAATATGCAATTCAGTTTTACCATCACCACCTGTATTATTGTAGAGTTTCGGCTTTTGATTAATAAAGACACCTAATACTCCTCCAAGCCATTTGTCTGACGAGGGTTTAATATCATACTGATAGGTGTCAGATCCAAACGTTTGATTATACAGATTTCCCCATATATTTTTTTGCGACACGCTTTGTGGGAGCAAAAATATCGGGATCCCAAACAATAGTATCATCATTATTGTCAACAATATCCTACAACGATACAGAATAGAGTAAGAAAACAATACATATAATTGGCTATGTACCACATTAAATCTAAGGCCATGATGTGATTTCCGCTTTATATGTAACTGCTTACAAAGCGCTGGTATGAGCAGCCAGGTGATAAAAAAAGATATAATTATATAACAAATAAGAGGTCCAACTCTATTGGTATTATCCGACTTTAAAGAAGCGCCTGCAACAAGCATACTATACGAGGAACAAATAAGCACGATATGTCCTCCTATTAATGCATTCAGTATAGAGGAGGAGTAACGGCTGTTATTAAATTCCATTCTTATCATTACAGCACTAATACTAAAAATTAATCCGATACACAGCGAAACCAGAAGATGTATATTGATTTCATAATGGAATAGATAATTAAAAATACACCAGATCCCAATCGCACACAGCTGTGACAAAATAATAATTGTAGACGGTCGCCATCCTTTCATAGCGATAAGCCCCAGAATAAGGGCCATAAAAAACACGAAAAGTATTCTAAGGACAACGCTATTTCCTTGTCTTTTTATTTGGGCAACTTCGTTTTTCTGCAGTATCAGTTTATATTGTGCCGGAAGTCTCTCATTCAATTGCTGCGTTATTTCATTGGCGCTGTTCTCAGCCTTTAAAAAATTCTGATATCCCGAAGCAATCAGGTCAATGTTTATTGCATGCATTCCGTTCACTTTAAGATAGCCTTTTACATCCTCCTCCTCTATCTGTGTACTGCTTATATCACCAAGCACCACAGTATGGCCAGCAATATTTGCAACCGGCACCTGCTGCCAATTAACTTCATTTTCTTCTACCATCTCACTAAGCGTGATGTACAACCGATGTTCTCTTCCTTCACTATCCAATTCGGACACCTTTCCTAATTGCTGTCTACGCAAATATTTTCCGACGGCGTTACTGATATCACCGGACGATAAGCCCTGCGATTTCATTTTTTCCTCATCGTATCTGATAACGAGCTGTGTTTTCGGCATACCTCTAATAAGCACCTTTTTCACACCATCAATATGGTCAAAGACAGACCGCACGTGTCTATTAAAGTATTCCAATAATTGCTTTGCTGTAGACGGGCCACTTAAGGTATAAGATAACATGACTCTACTTTCAATATTACCGTTCGTATTACCATCGTCCCCAATAATCAGCGGGTATGATACGTTAGGAGGAAAACTTTTATAAAGTTGCCGTACAAGTGTAGATATTTCAAGTTTAGCTTCCCGGACCTTCACATCCTCGTCCAGCGTAACAGCTATGCTGCTTTGGTCAGGTAGCGACACGGTACGGATATTATTCACTCCTCTGAGGGTCGCAATCACGCCCTCGAGTTTTAGCGATATATCCTGCTCTACCTTAGCAGCAGAGGCTCCCGGGTAGCTGCTATAGATAGCAATAACACGAGATCCCCTTTCTGACATTAATCGAACTGGTAAAAGGGGAATCAGAAAATAACCAATGAGCGAAAAAGCGAAAAAAAATATAATCACTGAAAATGCCTGCAACTTCATTGATATAGGAATGTTATTCAATAATTACATTGGTACCATTGGTCAGTAATTCAGGATTAGTGACAATTACCTTTTGCCCAGGTTTCAGGCCAGAAGTTATAATCACGCTTTTCTCATTATCCGGTCCGGTTTCTACATAGTTTAATTTTGCAGTTCCATTTTCAACAGTAAAAACAACCTTGTGATTCTGTTTCTGTATAATTGCTTCTTTGGGCACACTGAGCTTTGCTGGTATCGTGTTTATAACACTTACTTTAACATTCATGCCACTCAGGTAAGTGTTATCAGATATGGAAACAGTTGCTTGTGCCTTGATCATACCATCCTTATCAATCAGGGGGTTAATTGAATACAAGTGCCCTTTGATCATTTTGTTCTTTCCACCATAGCCACTGACGAAGACATTCATTCCCTCCCTAAGATAGACTATATCAGATTCCAGTAAAGCAAAAGTGACCAGCATTTCTCCGGTAGAGATCAAAGAACAAAATCTGTAATTATATGCATCTGCGTAGTTACCTGGTTTGGCTTCCACATCGGCTATTATACCATCAACAGGTGCAGTAATACTAGCCTGCTCTATTTCGTACTTAGTATCTTCCAGATCAAGCCATGATGATATATAATTACTCTTGATTTTAGCCATCTTAAGAATATTTCTCGGCACATGAGCCGTATCGGCCAAACGGTATCCATAATCAATGAGTTTATCATCGAGCGCTATAATTGAACGTTCCCAGGCGTCTTTCATGCGTACAAATTTCCGCTGTAAAGCAGTTTTATCAAGCTCAGCGAGAATTTCTGACTTGCGTACGCGTTGTCCATTTTTTATGTTGACACTCCTGATGCGTTCATTAAAAGGAAACTTTATTACAACCAATTGTTTCGCCTCAAGTTTCCCATTCGTAAGAACCTGTTGATCAAAATCGCTGATCACAGTGGTATGCACCTTGACCTTTGTGACGAAAAAACTGTCTTCCTTTTCAGAAGAGATATACCCCTGCTCATCTGTTTTCGTTGACGAAGAATTACAGGCCAGCACAGAACATACACAATAAACCAATATCACTATCATACCGACTTTCATATCACACAATTAATTATTCAAAAAACGCGTTTGGACAAGCTGCAAATAATTGATGGAAAGAACCGGATTATTTTTGTCCGGTATGAAGAACAAAGTTGATTTCAATGCTTTATCCAGTACAAAATAACATGGCTGAACTGCACTTTCTGTTGTGAATCCAAGTTCATCATTTAAAACATTATAAACCTTATAATCAACATTAAAGCGCTCCATGTACATCTTCGCGTGATTTGCGTTATTAAAAGACGAGGCCAAAATAACAACACGCGACATATCCACACTATCTCTCAAAGCTGCAATATTGGCAAGTTCATTTTCAATACAGGAGGAGCAGGCATTCTTGTCAAATCTAAAAACCAAAACACTGCTAGATCCTGGTAACAACTTTTTTGTATCTATTGTCTCTCCTCCGGAAAGGTGTAGTTGTTTAGGAAATGACAATTCTTCATTACGGAACTGCTCCAGCATAAATGTCTGACAAGTCTCCTGTAGTAACGTACTATTTGCTTCCTTGACTTTAAGCGTTTGGATTAGTGCCTCGTTTGCAACAGGATATTTCGCAGCGCGAACGGCTCTACTTCTTGATATAAAAAAGAAAATGTTTAATGTTACGGATAAGATCAGGATACCGGTGATAAGTTTTATTTTCATCGTTAGAATGCTTTGAATTTACAACGAACTATCATTTCATTATCATTATCCGTCATAGTCGCCGACATCGAGGCAAGTTTCTGCAAGGCTTCAGGATCGGCTTTCGATCTGGCAGAATTTTTTACCGCTTCTTTCATTTTGTAAGGCTTAACAGTAGCCAGAAAGTCATCTCCATCAGCTGCAATAAACATCAGATCCTGGGCAAAAAGATCATTTTCAAGTATTCCTGTTATTGTTTTTCCGCTTGCCTTCGAATAAATGGCCGTATAGTAGCGGCCTGCATATACATATCCAAAATGAATGAACGAAGGCGTCTCAAAGAAATTAGATACCATAAATGCTTCAGAGGCCTGTTTATTAAAGTATCCTGCTATTTCATCTCCGGTCTTATGTAAAAGGTCGAAGGTACTTGTATGGTCACCAAAGTCTATCACATACTTAGGTTTGACTACATCAGGAGTCGTAACGCTATAAATGGTATCGCTGAAAACAAGATTGTAATATACCTCATTACCTGAGCGGCTGAATGGATTATGTACATAATAACGTAGTGACCCATTCGGGAACATTTTGCGGCTAAAGGGGAAATAACGTCTCAGTTTGGGTGTGTTTGTCAGAGAAGATTGGCCGACCTGATGCTGAGATTCACCTGATGTAAGAATATACATATTGGCGCAGTCAGGAACAATTGTATCACTTGCGTATGTATAATTAATCAGTTTATCGGTATTCATTAATAGATCCTCCCGATCATTAAGTACCATAAAGTTCTTGTAGAAAAACCGCAGTTTATTTTGCTTCAGCAGATGGCCATCGGGCGAAAATACCGACACATTATTGCTTTTGCTACTCTTAATATATATTTTATCCTGGTACGTATCTATAGCATCAATAGACTGCAGGTTGATTGAATCTACTGAGCCTGCTTTTATCTTACTGACAAATTTCCCTTGTTTATCAAATAATAATACAGCCGAAGAGATATCGTCAAAGATCACATATTTGTCACTCATTATTTTTAATTGTCCTATTTCTCCGAACATATGATCTTCCTTACTGTCGGGACGGACAATATTATATTCACCGGACACTTGCGAAAGCTTCAATGCATCCGCTGGCAATTTCACTTTAATTTTTAGAAGATTTTCATTATGCGTAACAGCGTCATAACGTATAGGACTACGTTCTTCGGTTGGTGTTTTGCTACTGCAACTTGAGATTGCAAATGCTAATATAATAAGACTCTTATGCATTCTACAGAGGATTGTTAAAGAAAATAATAGAGAGAAGCCATTACAACTCCGAAGAGTTGTAACGGCCCCATTTTAGCCCACACAGCAAACATTCAAATATGTCTGTGCATATAAATTGCATGTTTTCATGAAAGCCGTTTAAGGAATGCAACCGTAATATCTAGTTACAGCATGAATTAGGGTATGAATTTGCATATATATTACCTGACCACTCCTCCTTGTAGCAACAAGCAAAATATCCAGTACTCGCGGTAACCGATTTTTCAGCACCACCGCCTATCGGCGTATCCGGTGATTTGATAGAACAGGAAGATGAACCACAGCCGCCTGCGGTGCAAGTCTGTGGGGGACATCCGGGACCGGAAGAACCTGGTTGGCATTGAGAATAAAACTCATTTATGTACACACAAGTCCAACCAGATACGCAAGTCGTTTCTCCCGTCCACGGGCCACCGCCGCATTGCCCCCAGCCTGCCTGCTGGGCATTTAAGTTTGAAATACTACCTAAAAGGATAGCAGCAATGCTGCTGATAATTGCCATACATAGAAGCAATTTTTTCATTTTGAATTGATTTAAATGTTAACAAAAGAAAAAGTTGGGAGAGAAAGAATTATAACACGATTCCCTTCAAATGAAGGGTTTTAAGGGACGCTCCTGAATTCATATGAACAAATATCTCCTTGTCATAAGGACCAAGTTCTGAGGTATGGTATATGCCATGTATACTCCCGGTATCGGAAGGAAGAATTGCTTTCGAGGGCCATTGGAACTCTATACAGGTACATTGATGCTCTACCCTTTCTATCTTTATTGGATAAGTACTGGTATTCGTAAAATGAAAAGTAAAATAAAGATCACTTCCTCCCACCACCTTATTAGCCACTAGCACATCATTGCCAAATACCAAATCCGGGCTATCAATTGCAGGAGCTTCGGCAAATAAATCACCAGACAACCCTATACCGTTCATCATAGAAGCATACAAAAATTTGTCCTTTGATGTATAATTTCCTACAAGCTTCTGCTGATAACTATCAGCAAGTTCATTCAGACCTGACCTTCTGCTAAAACTGTAAACCTGATAAAGATTATATGGATAACGCCCTATTTCAACAGACTTTTGGGCGAGTTCCAGGGCGTGTGTTAGTGTCCCTTTGTTCTGAGGAATAGCCTGTGCTTCCAGATACGCATTAAGAGAATAATATACCATTTGCGTATACTTATATTTCGAAATATTAAGCTGAAATATTTCTCTGAATTTGTATTCATCGATATAGATACTGTCAAGATTATCAATTTTAAAACCTATACTATTTGGGAATCCAAAAGCGAGTATCTTTCCATTTGCGTCAAGGAAATAGGGGAATGGTACTGACGAAGCTTTAAATATCTGTCCGGCAACTTTCTGTTGAGGAACATGTAGGTCAACCTTATAAGAAATATACTCTTTATTAAACACATCTGCAAGTCCAGGCAATGTATCAAGGAACTCAGTGAACGCTTCGCAACGAGTACATGTTGAATCACTAATTAGTATAAATACTTTTTTGTTCTCTTCCCTTGCTATTTTAAAAACATCTGAAAGAGTGCCTGTTTCATATCTGACTTTCGACTTACAGGAGGCAAAAATAACAATTGATAATAGCGTAAATAACAGCTGGGAAATGGGACGGCTTATCTTCATAACTACTTATAGGTACAGATTACAATGGCTGGTTCCTTTCAAAAGTAGAAGATAAAATCGAATATAATAACGCTGTACTATAGCCATTAAGTATTGGACACTTTTTGCTCAGAATCTGAACATTTTTCCACAGAGTTAGCGGTTATTTTTTCAGAATATACTCCAACATAGAAGTAAGTGATTCACCGCGCAAGTTCTTTGCAATAATTTTTCCCGAGGGGTCGATCAGAAAATTTGCAGGTATAGAAGTCACCATATACTGCTTCGCGGCTGTGTTAGAAAAAGCATTAAGCTCCGACACATGAGTCCACATTCCAGTTCCATCTTGGGCTATAGCTTTCAACCATTGATTTCTCGCTCCTTCACGATCAAGTGACACACTTAAAATCGTAAAGCCTCCATTATTATATTGTCTATATGCTGCTGTCAGATAAGGTGTTTCCTCCCTGCAAGGCTTACACCAGGATGCCCAAAATTCAAGCAGTACGTATTTACCTCGAAAATCCGACAAAGAAACAAGTGAATCATGTGTGTCTTTTTGTGAGAAATCAGGGGCATATGAACCAATTCTCAATCGTTTTCTTTTTTCAATATTTGCTTTAAGTTCTTTTCCCTGTTCGCTTTCCCTAAACTTCCACGCCAGTCTTTTATAGAGGCTCGCGATTGTATCTGGCTCTAGAAATCCTTTATTATTAAGTTCAATAAGCCCTGTCAGGCTGAAATATGAATCGGGATGTTTCCTGATAAAACCTTCCTTAAAACGGTTGATACTATCCTCAACTTTATTTTGCATTGTCATTCTTGCCCAATGATCATTCACATCCACCTTGTCCAGTTCTTTTGTCAGAGAGTCCATTACAATAACAATATCACTGAATTCGTTATTAATTAAGGCTCCAGCCCCAGAGATAACAGCATCCTTAAGCGCCCCCCTTCCATAAATTATTGTTGTCCCCTTTTCAATATATAGTCTTCTCTTCTCATGAAGATCCCGCCTTCCTGACGTAAGAAATAAATGGGCTAATACAGGGTGTTCAATATCTCCCTGAAATTCGAAACTCCCATTATTTATAAAAGTCGAATCCCACACTTCCTTATCACCAACTTCAAGACACAAATAAGCTTTAGCGGGAGGATTCAGATTCCGGATTGTTCCTTTCAATACGAACCTTTCACTTTGTGCATAGAGCACTTTGGGCAATAACAATGAACAAATTAACAACACTTTTGATATCAGGTTCATGAGAAAAACTTTGGTCGATAAACGGGCTATAACAATATAAAGGAGATGTCTCGTACAATCTTAGCGTTTAATACAGTTTTTTTTTATTTTTTCGGAGCCTAAAGCAAACATCCCGCAAAATCTTAGCGTTTATTTTCATTTTTTTCTTTTGATAAAGATTTATATTTTCGACATCATCGCATATGCATATTTACGTTCAAATAAAAATCAACCTTATACTTGAAATGTAAACGTATTTAAGTTTATTATCAATAATTTAACCCGCCAATGTATACCGAAAGAATTTTAATCCCTTACCACGACAAGATTTATGTGATAGCCCATACCATAGTTCTATTTTTCAAGTCTGATAATTATTATACACACATCTACCTCTCAGACGGACGAAACTATGTAATCTCTAAATCGCTGTCTAAGCTGGAAAAGGAAGTTCATGACACCCAATTCATCAGGATCAGTCAGTCGTTTCTCGTAAACATAAATTTTATCAGCAGTATTGATAAAAAGAAAAAAGAAGTCACATTAACTGATAAACATCAATTACCATTTACTGTTCCA
The DNA here is from genome assembly GCA_902168105.1 of uncultured Flavihumibacter sp. Classification (GTDB taxonomy): domain Bacteria; phylum Bacteroidota; class Bacteroidia; order Chitinophagales; family Chitinophagaceae; genus Chitinophaga. The sequence continues at coordinate 449,257 of CABHOY010000075.1, read as the reverse complement.
ATAAAAAAATTGGTCACATTAATCCAGACAGGATTAACACAGTCATCCATAATACCTGACACTACAGAACTATTATAAATATTCTCATTCTTTTATCCATTTATTGCTATGCATATCGGTTTAAGATATGTACTGTTACCATTGGTACTAACGGTACTATTTTTTTCGTCCGTAAAAGGACAGGAAACATTACATCTGACGTTGACGGATGCCATTTCACTTAGTTCCTTCTCTTCACTCGAGAAGAAGAGAGCCAACAACATTGTAAAATCTGCCTATTGGAACTACCGTGCATATAAAGCAGGCTTTCTTCCAAAATTATCACTGGAAGGTAATTTACCCGATTATTACAGAATCATTAACATGATAACACTACCTGACGGTAAATACGATTTCGTTACACAAAACGTAGCCAGTTCCAATATGCGTGTTAACCTGGTGCAACAAATCGGATTAACAGGAGGTGCCATCTCGGTATCTTCTTCTGTTCAAAGAATTGATAATTTCGGTAAGCTCAGTAATATCGCTTATACTTCCGTCCCTCTCACATTTAGCTATTTTCAGCGAAACCTGTTCTATAATGACTATAAATGGCAGAACAGAATTGAACCTCTAAGGTTTCAGGAAGCACAGAGAGGGTATATAGAAAATATTGAGGCTATTGCCTGTACTACGGTGGACAAGTATTTTAGTTTGCTACGAGCGACACTTCAACTAAAACTGGACAAGCAAAATCTACAAAATATTGACACCCTGATAAAAATTACGCAGGCAAGATTTGACATAGGTACAGTTGAACTTAATGATGTATTGCAGGCTAAAGTTAGTTACCTAAACGCCCGTAAGTCATTGGCTGCTTCACAGCTGGCACTGAAGGATGCACAACAACAATTTACATTGTATCTAAATTTAAGTAGAAATACCAATCTGCAACCGGAGCTTCCGGACACTCTGGTCTTTTTTGACATTGATCCACAAATGGCCGTATCCAAAGCTACGCTTAACCGACAATATACTGTTGAACATAAGAGAAGGAAGCTTGAAGCAGAACAAGCTATTACCAGGGTAAAGTCAGAAACTGGCCCGGCAATAAGCCTTAATGCGAATGTAGGCCTAACTCAAACGGGGAATTCACTCGGCAAATCATATAATGATCTGCTCAGAAATCAATCAGTGAATATTGGCTTCAACATTCCTCTACTGGACTGGGGAGTTAATCGCTCAAACAGAAAAAGAGCTGAGGCTAATCTTGAACTTGAAATAAACAATATTACACAGGAACAACTGGCGGTTGAACAGGACATCTATTATAAAGTGTTGCAATGGAATATGCAACGTGAGCAGATGAGCATATCAAAAGATGCAAATGAACTAGCACAGCAACGATATAATATTTCAAAGGAAAAATATGCAGCCGGGGGGCTAAGTTTTACGGACTTCAATAATGCTCAGCAGGAAAAGGATCGGGCTGCACTTGATTACCTCAATGGTTTATATAGTTACTGGTCGCTTTATTTTACGCTAAGAAAAATCACTTTATATGACTTCGAAATGCATAAAGATATCAAGATATGAATGCTGGAATAAGAACATGGTAGTCTTAGTGCCACTCATTTGTGAAAGGAACTAAAAAGAAGAAATGAGCTATTTTTTTCCGGCGATCGTTTCCAATGCTTCCACTACATTACTTACCGGTAATCCCATCACATTATAAAAACAGCCATCAATACGATCTATGCCCACCGCTCCTATCCATTCCTGGATAGCGTAAGCGCCGGCTTTATCATAAGGTTTGTAGTTGTCCACATAATACGTGATCTGTTCTGTGGTCAACGGCTTGAAATGTACTGCGGTCTCTTTGGAGAAAGACTGCTCTTCGCCATGCTGTTTGATCACGACGCCGGTGATCACACGGTGGATCCGGCCACTCAGGGCTGATAAGATACGGATAGCATCCTCCCTGTCTTTGGGTTTACCTATGATAGTATCATCGAGTACAACAACGGTATCGGCTGTGATAATAATATCATCCGCAGTACACAGCTCCGCTACAGCAGCCGATTTTTGCCTGGCAATATGCACGGGTACTTCCGGTATGGCCATATCAGCAGGAAAAGTTTCGGCGGTATCCACCACTTTCACTTCAAAAGGAATACCTGCCTGTTCCAGGAGTTGTTTTCTGCGCGGCGACTGCGAAGCCAGGATCACACGTTTTCCGGTATACATCAGAGGAATATTTTAAAGAAGATCATAGACAAGATACCTGTCAGCATCAGCCATTTCACTAAGGAACTGACTTTGTGATAATGCTCTGGTAAATGTGCCTTTTTCAACAATATATAAATGTAATAAGAAGGCGCCTGTACAAACAGCACCAGGTAAATAACAGCCGGCCACCAGCCTATCAGTCCTATCCTTATTTCCACCAGTACCATCAGGACCTGTACGCCCAGCAGCAACATATAACAGATGCGTTTAGCCGGCTCCACTCCCCATACGATGGGGATAGTACGGCAACCGTCTTTGCTGTCGCCGATCATATCTTCCAGGTCTTTTACGATCTCCCGCACCAGGGATATGACAAAAGCGAAGATGGCATATACACTGATGATCTGGATCAGCTTTCTGCCTGCCGGTGAGAGGATAGCTTCGAAGCTTTCGTATATCTGCTTTTCGTAAAAGCCGACCACTACCACTGCCAGCGCTGTGAGCAGAGAGATCAGTACATTACCGATCAGGATCTGGCGCTTGAAGGAGGTAGAATAGAACCAGAGTACCAGGGAACAGATCACCTGGGTGAAGCCCAGATAGATCTGACCAATACGCCAGGCCACGATAAAACCGATCGACACCCCTGCCATATTAAATATGGTGTGCCAGGCCATTGCCCAGCGACGGTTGATGATCTTATCGAGGACCATCTTTTCAGGTTTGTTAATAATATCTATGTTGATGTCGAAGTAGTCATTAATGATGTTCCCGGCGGCCGCGATCAGTACGGTAGAAAGTGACAGGAGGAAAAAAGAAACCCAGGATAGGGACGGCCCTTCTCCGTTATATGTTAGCACAGGCGCTACTACACAATATTGTAGCAGGAACTGGGTCAACGCTATATAAATCAGATTCGGATATCGGACCAGCCTGAAAAAGGCAATCAGCAATTTCATAATTCAATAATTGCAGTAAATATAATTCCAGTTATATATAATATAGCCGCACCTGTTACCGGCTGGCGATCTCCTCGTCCATCATCCAGTGATCATTCAGTTTCAGGACCTTTTCAATGATCTCCCGCACACAACCATTGCCCCCGTTTACGGGCGATACATACCGGCAGATGCTCTTGATCTCGGGAGCGGCATCTGCAGGACATACGGGCAGGCCTACCAGCTGCATAGCCCTGTAATCCGGAATATCATCGCCCATAAATATGATCTCTTCCCAACGCAGGTCATTTTCAAAGACATAATCCTGCAATTTTTCCTGCTTATCCAGAACGCCTGTATAGATGTCCTTTATTCCGAGACCCTGTAAACGGCTAACCACACTTTCCGATCTTCCGCCTGAAATAATGGCGACGCGGTAGCCCTTCTTAACTGCCAGTTGTAACGCATAGCCATCCCTGATATTCATCTTCCTTGACTGCTCTCCGTTAGGTAGTAATTGTACGGTACCATCGGTCAGCACGCCATCAACATCAAATACAAAGGTGGAAATAGGTTTGAAAAGAGATAAAATGTTCATTGACAACAAAAATTAGATATCAGGAATTAAGGAATGGGAATCTGCGTAGCTGTATAAGCCTCCGGTTTCCAATACTTAATTCCTGACTGAATTTGGCAAAAGTACCACAGATTTTTATATGTCAGCTGCCATGAAGATCATAAATACTATCTGACATGACCTGGTAGATCAATTTCAGGTAATCTTCATTTTCCAGCAAAGCACGGTGCCTGGACATGGTACTTTCATCATTTCGTACCGCCGGACCGGTCTGAACGGCCTCGGGAGAGAATTTCTCCAACCGGTCAAAGGTCTCCTTTATAATAGGCTGCAGTAAGGTAAAGTCCAGTCCTTCCTTCTCACAATAGTTCTTGGCCCTGGCAATCAGGTGATTGGTAAAGTTATTACACAGTACGGCGGCCAGGTGTAACTGAAGGCGTTGATGTGAGTTAACTTCCTGGATATCAGGACTTATACTTTGTGCTACCGACTTTAGCCTGCGCATTACCTCATCATTAGCAGCTTCCAGCAACAGCGGGATGGCCGGATAGTTACGGATCTCCTTCCGGAGGGATTGTAACGGATAAATTACGCCCGTATTGAGAGAAATCTTCTTAATGGCATCGAGGGGTACAGCTCCGGCAGTATGTACTACAAAACGTTTTCCCAGTCTCAGCTCGTCATTCAGTTCAGGGATAGCGGCATCGCTAACGGCCATCAGGTAAACATCTGCTTCCATATTAATGTCCAGCAGGTCGTCTGTACCCGTAGAGTGCAGCGATTCCGCCAGCTCAACAGCGCTTTCCTTTCTGCGACTGATCACCTGTAAGATCTGGTGACCGTGCAGCTTCAATAAATGACCAAAACAATGCGCGACATTCCCTGCGCCAATAATTACTATATCCATTCGGTTAAGGTTAAATATATATTATGGTGTATACCGGTTATTAGAAAGTAACGCGGAGGTATCGCACTCATATCTTTATATGGTTAGGCTACTTCCCGTTTCAGCAACGTTCTTATCCAGCAATTTAACTATTAAACTGTTAATGACTCATTTTTAATGATTTTATCAAAAATATTACATTTACCTTCAATGCGTTAAAACAGTCTTATTTTTTATTCTCAAGCTACTTTTATATACTTGCAAAATTCGTATCGGTATTTTATATACAGAATTTTACGTATCTAGTAGCTCATAAAGACGGCATTCATGGCAAAAAATCTAGTAATTGTTGAGTCTCCGGCGAAAGCCAAGACTATCGAAAAGATACTGGGCAAAGACTTCGAAGTAAGGTCCTGCTTTGGTCACATCCGTGATCTGGAGAAGGACGATATGGGAATCGACATCCAAAATAACTTTAAACCTAAGTATACCATACCTGAGGATAAAGAGAAGGTAGTTAAGGAATTAAAGAAACTTGCGAAGGAAACTGACGAAGTTTGGTTAGCAACGGATGAGGACCGTGAGGGGGAGGCCATTTCATGGCATTTATGTGAGGTACTGGGTCTTGATCCTGAAGTTACCAAGCGTATCGTTTTCCATGAAATTACCAAGCCCGCCATCGAAAAAGCCGTACAACAACCCCGCCTATTAGATATGAACCTGGTCAATGCCCAACAGGCCAGGCGTATTCTTGACAGAATTGTAGGTTTTGAATTATCACCTGTGCTCTGGCGTAAGATGAGCATGCGTAATTCATTGTCTGCAGGCCGTGTGCAATCCGTAGCTGTGAGACTGATCGTTGAGCGGGAGCGTGAGATCAATACATTCAATGCCGTTAGCAGTTTCAGAGTAGAAGCATTCTTCACTGCAAAAGATCTTCAAGGCAAAAATATTACTTTTAAGGCTGAAGGACCGACCCGTTTCAAAACTGCGGAAGATGCTGAAAAGTTCCTCCAGCAGTGTGTTGGCGCCGCTTATTCGGTGAAGGACATTCAGGTGAAACCCGGTAAGAAATCGCCGGCAGCCCCATTCACCACCTCCACCCTCCAGCAGGAAGCCAGCCGTAAACTGGGCTACAGCGTTTCCAAAACAATGCTGCTGGCACAGAAGCTTTATGAAAGTGGTAAGATCACGTATATGCGTACTGACTCCGTGAACCTGTCAGATACAGCACTCGGAGATATTCAGAACGCCATCGTTACTAACTACGGTCAGAAATATCATCAGCACCGTAAGTTTAAGAATAAAAATGAATCAGCACAGGAAGCGCACGAAGCCATCCGTCCTACCTATATGGAAAATGCGTCTGTTGACGACAGTGATACCAAAAAACTCTATGAGCTGATATGGAAACGTACCATAGCCAGCCAGATGAGTGACGCGGAACTGGAGAAGACCATTGCCAAAATAGATATCTCCACCAACCACGACGAACTGACCGCCAGTGGTGAGGTATTAAAGTTTGATGGATTCCTGAAAGTATATATGGAAGGTAAAGACGATGAAGAGTTGAGCGATGAAGACGAAGATGATGGTTCTTTGCCGCCATTAGCCGTTAAACAGGCACTTGACCTGAAAGAAATGAAGGCTACCGAACGCTTTAGCCGTCCTGCCCCACGTTATACGGAGGCCAGCCTGGTAAAGAAACTGGAAGAACTGGGCATCGGACGTCCATCTACCTACGCTCCTACTATTACCACCGTTCAGAAACGTGGTTATGTAGAGAAACGTGATAAAGAAGGTATCAAAAGGGACTTCCGTATCATGACCCTGAAAGCTGACAAGATCACTAAGGTTACCGATACTGAAAATACAGGCGCTGAGAAATCCAAACTGTTCCCGACCGACCTCGGTATGATCGTGACAGACTTCCTGAACCAGTATTTTGGTTCCGTGATGGATTACGGATTTACTGCGAAGATCGAAGGAGAATTTGACGAAGTGGCCCACGGGAAAAAGATATGGAACAACATGTTGAATGAGTTCTATACTCCTTTCCATAAAGACGTGGAGAACACCCTGGAAAAGGCTGAACGAGTGAAGGGCGAACGCCAGCTGGGCACAGATGCCGAAAGCGGTAAACCGATCGTGGCACGTATGGGCCGTTATGGTCCGATGATCCAGATAGGTAAAGCGGAAGACGAAGAGAAGCCGAAATTCGCAAAAATGAAGTCCACTCAAAGTATAGAAACTATTACTTTAGAGGAAGCAATGGAACTGTTCAAATTGCCCCGCAACCTGGGTAAATTTGAAGACGAAGATGTACTGGTGAACATTGGAAGATTCGGTCCTTATGCGGCACATGATAAGAAGTTCTATTCCCTGAAAAAAGAAATGGACCCTTATACAGTGGAGTTAGACGAGATAGCACCGCTCATAGTGGAAAAAAGAGCAGCCAAGGACGAACGTACGATAAAAATCTTCGAAAAAGAGAAGATCCAGATACTGAAAGGCCCCTACGGACCGTATATAAAACAGGGACTGAGAAATTACAAGATCCCGAAAGAGAAAATTGACACCGCCGCCGATATAACGCTGGAAGAGGCCAAAGCCATCATCGAAGATGTAAAGGCTAATCCTCCGAAAAAGAAGGCACCACCGAGAAAGAAGAAGGCGGAATAGTGAACACCTGTAGATTCATTTTATGCACGAGACCAAGGAAATAAATGCTTTGTTCCACCTGTTGGATGATCCTGATCAGGAGGTTTATGATACTGTTGCCAACAAGATATTACTGTTTGGAAAAGAGATCATTCCTAACCTCGAGCACTTATGGGAAAACACGGTAGATGAATCTATTCAGGAAAGGATAGAACAGCTTATACACCGCGTGCATTATAAAGATCTGCAGGTAGCCCTTCAACAGTGGAGTAAGGCAGAAACGCCCGACCTACTTCAGGGCTCCATACTGGTAGCGCAATACCAGTTCCCCGACATGCAGCCGAATAATGTTGTAGCTGAAATAGAAAGGATCAAACGGAACATCTGGCTGGAATTGAATAATTACCTTACGCCGCTGGAGCAGATCAATGTATTGAACAGCATGATCTATAATTACTTCGGACTGAAAGGAGAAGAAGTAGCCTATGTACGTAAGAACCAGTTCTTCATTAACCAGGTCATAGAATCCCGTAAGGGCAATCCGCTCACCAACGGCATCGTTTATCAGAGCCTTTGTGCTATGCTAGACCTGCCTGTATATGCTGTAAACATTCCCCGGCAGTTCATACTGGGCTATTTCGATACTTTCTACGATTTTACCGAAACACCTAGACCTGACGACTACCGGATCCTTTTTTTCATAGACCCGATCCAGGGTCAGATCTATTCACACCAGGATGTGGAAGGGTATCTGAAGCGGATGTCTATTCCCCTGACACCCTCCTATTACCAGCCTCAGTCCAATACAAGGATCATACAATTCCTGCTGGAAGAACTGCTGAAATGCTTCCAGGATGAGAAGGATGAGTATAAGCGGGATGAGTTGAGAACGTTGATAAAGCAACTGGGAGATAAGGATAACATGGATTGATCATTACCAATAACGTTATAAAAAAGGCGGTCTGTTTTAAACAGACCGCCTTTTCATTTATACTTCAGTGTATGATTATTTGTTAGCCGGTTTACCCTGTAATTTAGGATAAGACAACGCGATCAGATCATTCATCACATTTACCGCTTCATCCAGGTAGATGTCTTTCTGTCTGAATTTCAGCCAGTCCTTATTGCGGGCCAGTTTTGCAGAATCGGAAGACAGTCTGTCCAGGTCTACTTTAAGACTAGCGATGTTCAGTTCCTTCACCTTATCATTTACAGCGTCATAACGTTTCAGGGCATTACTGTTAGTTTTCTGCTCTGTTTTATATGTCTGTATGTTCAATGAGTAAGACTCCTGACCTTCCAGTTTTTTCAGGGTGCTGATATTATCGTTCATCATCTTGAAAGCCTCACTGGAAGCCATACGTTTTTCGCTGTTCTTTTTCAGCGCTTCTACCGGAACTGGTTCGTACCATGGAGTGAAAGACGCTTTCGGAATTTCGTCCCATGCCAGTGCATCATCGTCTTTACGTTCTGCCACTTCATAATATGGATCAGGGAGCTGAATATCGGAAGCTACACCTTTCAGCTGGGTAGAACCACCATTTGCACGGTAGAACTTCTGCTGGGTCAGTTTAATAGCTCCCAGAGCGCCTATTTCTTTATTGGAATAGAAGTCGTCCAGGTTCAGCATACGTTGTACGGTACCTTTACCGAAGGTATTGCTACCGATGATCACTGCACGTTTGTAATCCTGCATTGCAGCAGCCATGATCTCAGAAGCGGAAGCGCTGTATTCATTGACCATAATGGCCAGCGGACCACCGTACTGCACACTTTTATCGCGGTCACGGAGTATCATCGGATCGCCGCTGCGGGATTTCACCTGTACGATGGGACCTTCCGGAATAAACAGGCCGGCCATCTGTACAACATCTTGCAGGGAACCACCACCGTTGAAGCGCAGGTCGAGGATGATACCCTCTACATTTTCTGCTTTCAGTTTAGTGATCTCTTTTGCTACGTCCTCGGCACAACGGGCGCCATTCCTGTCATTGAAGTCTGCGTAGAATTCAGGCAGGTAGATGTAACCAAGTTTATGCTGACCATTAATAATGGCTGATTTTGCAAAGGTGTCGTCCAGGACTACTTCGTCACGGGTAATGTCTATCACTTTTACGGTACCGTCCACGCTCTTCACTGTCAGTTTAACAATGGAGCCTTTGCTACCACGGATAATCTTCACAGCATCTTCAACAGCATAACCGGTAATGTCTACAGGTTCTTTATCGCCCTGTGCTACTTTAAGGATGGCATCATTCGCTTTCAGACGGCCATCTTTCCAGCTGGCGCTACCTGTTACGACATTGGCAATCTTGATCTTGCCATCTTCTTCTTTTAACTGAGCGCCGATACCAAAGAACTTACCGGCCATCTGCTCTTCAAAAGCCCTCTTTTCAGCGGGTGGGAAGAAATCAGTGTGTGGGTCCATTGTGGTAGTGATGGCATTTATAAACATGCTGAAACGTTCATTATCGTCCTGTCTGTTCTTCAGACGGTCGAAATAACGGTCATATACAGTTTTAACTTTAGCCCTGGCTTCTGCTTCCAGGTCAGTATCAGTCTTTGCCTTTTCCGCTGGTTTGTCTTTCGCGGCTTTATCGCGGGTTTCCTGCAACTCCGTGAATTTCTCCAGGGTACGGTACTTCAGTACTTTTCTCCAAGCCTCTCTACGCTCTTCTGCGTTTGCCGGGAAATCGACCTTGTCAGGGTCCAGTACTACCTTTTCCTCTTTACTGAAATCAAACGGTTTGGAAAGCAGTTCCGGATAAATGGAAGCTGCTTCTGTAACACGTTGTTTGATAATTGTATTAATGCCATTAAAACAATCGAGCGGAGCTCCTTGCAGCTCATCGTCGATATGGGTGGATACGGACTTAAGCCCGTCGACATCACTCTTCAGGAAAAACTTCTTTTCACTGTCCAGACTCTTCAGGTATTTATCGAAAACTTCTTTTGAGTAAGCATCATTAATTTCCTTGGGTTGGTAGTGTCCCTGAGTTAGTATTTGTCCTACCAGGCCCATGATCACTTCGTATCTGCCTGGAGGGTCTTCTTTATGCAGTTTGCTGAAAGCCAGAACCCCCATTGAGATCGTAAGCAGTGCAACTGGTATAATCACTTTCATTCTTCTCATAGAATCCAAAATTGAACGTCATCAAATATAGCATAAAATAGCCCATCCAACCAGAAGGGCAATTTGCTTTTAACAAAAGATTGAGAAACAGTGAGATGTAGCATAGAACGCAAGTAACTCGCATTTAACAGGTTGCCACATTTTACGGTTTTACCGATGCTAAAACCAGACCAATTTCCGGAGGGGGACTTGATACATAAAAATAAACATCTTACTGGGATTTTACATTACCGTTTATCAGATTGGAATAGCACGTAATGGGGCAAATTTTCTATTTTTGCGATGGCCATAAAAACTGCAAAGTGGAGAACCAGGAGACTACTACTATCAAGAACGACCCTTACGCATCGCTACGTTTACCAGAATTCAACTATTATCTCATTATCCGTTTCGCAATGGTGTTTGCATTAGCTATGCAGTTCACCATTATAGAATGGAAAGTGAATGCCCTAACGCATGATCCTTTTGCATTGGGCCTGATAGGACTGGCGGAGGTAATCCCAGCCGTGCTGGTGGCTCCTTTTGCCGGGCACCTTGTGGACAAGCGGGAGAAACGCGGTTTATTGATCCTGGTTGTAATTGCTTATATCCTTATGGGGCTGGGGTTATTCCTCCTTACCTGGGACAAGGCGGTGGCCGGCATTTCTACACATTGGGTACTGAATATGATCTATTTGCTGGTATTCCTGGGTGGTGTAGCAAGGGCTTTTTTGAGCCCTGCAAACTTCTCCATGCTGGCGCTGATCGTGCCCCGGAACCTGTATGCCAATGGCTCTACCTGGAGTAGCAGCGCCTGGCAGATAGGCGGGATGGCGGGTCCGGCACTTGGCGGCGTTTTTATCTATCTATTTGGTATTCACTGGTCTATGTTGATCGTAGTGGGTGTTTTCCTCGCCCCTTTATATAGTCTGATCAAGATCAAACCTAAACCCATCCACTATAAGGAACAGGGCGAAAGCTTCTTTGACGGTTTAACAAAAGGAATGCGTTTCGTGTGGAAAACCAAGGTAGTATTGAATGCTATGGCACTGGACATGTTTGCGGTATTGTTCGGGGGCGCCGTATCGATGCTGCCCATCTTTGCAACAGATGTGCTGCATGTAGGGTCGCTTGAATTTGGCTTCCTGCGTGCGGCAGTAGCGATAGGCTCACTGACCACCATGTTCATCCTGGCTTACAGACCGCTGGTAAATAACCCGGGCCTTAAGCTGCTCGCAGCCGTTTTCGGTTTCGGACTGTGTATTATCGTGTTCGGAGTTTCCAAAATTTTTGCCCTCTCCTTCATGGCGTTACTGATCAGCGGTGTGCTGGATGGCGTCAGTGTGATCATCCGTCAGACCATCCTCCAGCTCAAAACACCGGATGACATGCGGGGCCGCGTAGCAGCAGTAAGCTCCATGTTCGTAGGCTCTTCCAATGAGCTAGGCGCCTTTGAGAGCGGTCTTGCCGCCCGTTTGATGGGATTGGTACCTTCTGTGGTATTTGGTGGTTGTGTGACGCTAGGCGTTGTGATCACCACTTATATTATCTCACCGGCCATGCGTAAGCTGGACCTCAAGCCTTAAACGGCTATAGTTTTGTGATCTTTTTCAACTTTTCCAGGACGTAAAATACGGCCGGACAGATGGTACTGTTCAGGTAAGTGATGTTAGGCCGCTTGATAAAATCGAAGCTGTCGGTGTAAGGATAATTCTCACAATCACCCGGACGGGCGTCGTAAATGCTGCAGTAGTTGTCGGTATCGAGGAACGGGCACGGACTGAACTTCACAACGTAATCCCCGTCTTCATCCATACGCAGGTACTGGTCAATAAAGGCGGATTCCTTCATGCCCTTGTATTTGGCGATGCGTTTGATATCGGGCATCTTAAATCTCGGGCTGATCGTTTTGCAGCAACCTGCACATTTCAGACAGTCGATATGGCTGAAAGCCTCATCGTGCAGCTCTGGCAGCAGCTTCTCCACTCCCCTTCCCCTTTTCGTTTGCAGTTTCTGCAGGAACTGCTTGTTAGTTTTCTGCTGCTCCTGGGCTTTCTGTTCCCAGTTTGTAAGTAATTCGTTCATCGGACTGCAAAGATAGGAATTAACAGATAGTTGACAGAACATCGCAAGGGTCATTAACAGGACGGGGCAAGCTCAGAGGTCCTTCCCCGTATAGAGGGAGGTATCACCTTACAAGCTCATGACAATAGCGCTCATTTCCTTCCTGCATTTATCACCGCAATTTCTCCAACGACCGCACTGGTTTGGCCATTGCTGAAAAACGTTATAGCTTTGCACATTCTTTTCTAACATACCTGCTTTACATCATGAATCTTTTTGATATACAACAAACTGAATTTGTTGGCCGTCATATCGGGCCAAATGAAGCTGAGACCAATCATATGCTGGATACCATCGGGGTATCTTCCCTGGAAGAGCTGGTGAGCAAGACAGTACCGGGAGCTATCCGCATGCAGCATCCGCTGGCGGTACCTGCAGCAATGAGTGAGAGTGATTACCTGCGCCATCTGAAGGAGGTATCACTAAAGAATCATGTATTCCGTACCTATATCGGTCAGGGTTATTACGACACGATCACCCCCAGCGTGATCCTGCGTAATGTGTTTGAAAATCCAGGATGGTACACACAGTACACTCCATACCAGGCAGAAATTGCACAGGGCCGCCTGGAAAGCCTGCTGAACTTCCAGACAATGGTAAGTGATCTGACAGGTCTTCCTATTGCAAATGCATCCCTGCTGGATGAAGCCAGTGCAGCTGCTGAAGCCATGGCAATGTTCTTCAGTGCCCTGAACAAAGATCACGATAAACTGAGCCGTCCGAAATTCTTTGTAGACGCTCACATATTCCCGCAAACACTCGACGTTATATACACCCGTGCTACGCCACTGAACATTGAGGTAGTAGTAGGCAATTACAATACCGCAGAAATCGACGACACTTACTTCGGTGCCCTGGTACAGTATCCGAACAGCATCGGTGGTGTGGAAGACTATCGCAATTTTGTTGAAAAAGTACATGCAGCTGGCGCTTATGTAGCGATGGCTACTGACCTGCTGGCGCTGACACTGCTGACACCTCCGGGTGAACTGGGCGCTGATGCGGCTTTAGGTTCTGCACAACGTTTTGGTGTACCATTAGGTTTCGGCGGCCCGCACGCTGCATTCTTTGCTGTAAAGGACGACTTCAAACGTTCTATTCCAGGCCGTATCATCGGTGTGAGCATTGATGCACAAGGCAACCGTGCATTGCGTATGGCGCTGCAAACCCGCGAGCAGCACATCAAACGTGAAAAAGCAACTTCTAATATCTGTACTGCACAGGCACTGCTGGCCAATATGGCCGCTATGTACGCTGTTTATCACGGTCCTAAAGGCCTGAAAAACATCGCTACCCGTGTAGCTATCCTGACCAATGCACTGGCTGAAAAGCTGAGAGCTAAAGGACTGGAGCTGGCTGCTTCCTTCTTCTTCGACACGATCGAAGTACGTGTAAGCAACAGCGCTGCTATCAAAAATAAAGCAGAAGCGATCGGCATTAACTTCTTCTATCCTGAAGCCGGACGCGTTGTCATCTCTCTCGATGAAACCGTAACCATCCAGGATGTGAACGATATACTCGGCATCTTCGAAGCAGGTAAATTAACCAGCAACAGTGCTGAACTGAAGGCTACCAGCGTTCCTGCCGGACTGGAAAGGAACTCTCCGTACCTGACCCACCCTGTGTTCAACACACATCACAGCGAGTCTGAGATGATGCGTTACCTGAAACTGCTGGAAAACAAAGACCTTTCCCTGAACACTTCCATGATATCACTCGGTAGCTGTACCATGAAACTGAACGCAGCTACAGAAATGATCCCGTTAAGCTGGAGTCATTGGAGCAAGATGCACCCGTTTGCACCTAAATCCCAGACCGGCGGTTATCAGCAGATCGTGGATGAACTGAGTGATTACCTGTGTCAAGTGACTGCATTTGACGCCTGCAGCCTCCAGCCTAACAGCGGCGCCCAGGGCGAATATGCTGGTTTGCTGGTAATACGTGCATGGCATGAGAGCAGAGGTGAAGGTCACCGTAATGTGATGCTGATCCCTATTTCTGCACACGGTACTAACCCTGCATCTGCGGTAATGGCAGGCTTTAAGGTAGTAGTGGTGAAAGCGCTGGAGAATGGTTACATCGATGTAGCCGACCTGAAAGCGAAAGCTGCACAGTATTCACAGAACCTGGCAGGTATCATGATCACCTACCCTTCTACCTACGGTGTGTATGAAGAAAGTGTAAAAGACATTTGCGACGCAGTGCATGAACACGGCGGACAAGTATATATGGACGGCGCCAATATGAATGCGCAGGTAGGTCTGACCGCTCCTGGTCTGATCGGTGCAGACGTTTGTCACCTGAACCTCCACAAGACGTTCGCTATTCCTCACGGTGGTGGTGGTCCTGGCATGGGTCCGATCTGTGTGGCGAAACATCTGGCGCCTTTCCTGCCGGGTCACGTTAGCCTCGATACCAAAGCACAGGCTAACGCAGTATCTGCGGCCCCATATGGCTCCGCCAGCATCCTGCTGATCTCTTATGCATACATTCGCCTGCTGGGCACTGACGGCCTGAAAAAGGCATCCCAGTTCGCTATCCTGAACGCCAACTACATGAAGGCGCGCCTGGAAAAAGCATACGATATCCTGTACAATGGTATTAATGGTACCTGTGCGCATGAATTCATCGTTGACCTGCGTCCATTCAAAGCTTCTGCAGGCGTAGAAGCAGAAGATGTAGCAAAACGTTTAATGGACTACGGTTTCCACGCCCCAACCCTCAGCTTCCCCGTACCAGGCACGATCATGATCGAGCCTACAGAAAGTGAGGATAAAGGTGAACTGGACCGTTTCTGCGATGCCATGCTGTCTATCCGTGAGGAGATCGCTGCTATTGAAAACGGTGCTGCAGATAAACAACAGAACGTACTAAAACATGCACCACATACACAGTTCGTGATAACTGCCGATGATTGGACACGTCCTTACAGCCGTCAACAGGCAGCTTATCCGCTGGAATATGTGAAGCTGAACAAGTTCTGGCCATCTATCAGCCGTGTAAATAACACTCACGGAGACCGTAACCTGATCTGTACCTGTGAGCCAGTAAGCTCCTATGCAGAAGCAGAGGCGTAATAAGGAAATTTGAGCACTGAAAGATAAAGTCCTGCAAGTAGTGCAGGCATAAAATATAAGGGGTGGTATCGAAAGATATCGCCCCTTTTTTGTGATGTGAATATCGTAGCCAACTGACAGACTTTCTTATTATCATAGCCCCCGCTTACAACATGTAAAAACCCCTTTCCTTCTCTAAGTTTTTCCGTCAATGGTAAAGATGTTACCGGATACGGAAAATTTGAGTACCGGTACTGTAATTTGTGCGTTGCCACACAATTCTGTATCTGCTGATTTGTCTTTTGTATGTAATATCACGGCGTTTCTATAAAAAATCTTTTCCTGATTACCAAGACCTTAAGTCACACTAATACTAAGTTGACAGTATTCCCGCAAACATTATCATTATTTTAATAATATTTTATATAAATTAGATATAAGAAAAACCAATATACTTATGCAGGATTACTCTTTTATGACGACCGAAGAGATATTTCATCTTCAGGATGCGTTGAAAAAGAACACTAGGCAGATCTACAAATTCATTGCTATCGGCGTGTTTTTAGTGATTATCGCCGCTTTTGTACCTCAATTCTTTCTTGCCAAACGTCTCAGCGACGAAGAGATCAATCAGTCCTTATTTTCCTATAAGAACGTGTGGTTCTGGGTTTGGCTGATGTCTTTTGTATTAGTGCTGATCTTTGCATTGATCAAGGTAACGGACGTACGTTACTATACGATCAAAAAAGATCTTACCAAACTAGAGAAAGGACAGATACAAGTGCCACTGGAAATGATCTATCAGGGCAACAATGAAATGCAGACCAGCTTCATTGTAAAACAGGAAGGTGTGCGGAAAAGGAAACGACTGTTTTACTGGATGCGCGGCAGACTGGATAATTTCAAAGCCGGTCAGCAGGTAGAGATCGTATACGGGCGTTATTCCCGTGTGATCCTTGCTATCACCAAACTTTAAATTCATCATAAACCAACCATATCAGCTGCATTTAGTGACTATCAATCTCAATTTATAACAAGGGGCCAATCTTCCAGAAGGTTGGCCTCTTTTTTTTATCTTTGGCCGTATCTAGCTTGACTTCACATTACTACGGATATGAATATTGAACAATTCCGGGAATATTGTTTATCGTTGCCAGGCGTTACGGAGGAGTTTCCATTCGGTGAAGAAACTCTTGTATACAAGGTAAAAGGTAAGATGTTCTCCCTCACTAACGTTGATAGCTTTGACTCGATCAACCTGAAGTGCGATCCTGAAATAGCGGTCGAACTGCGGGAACGATATGACGGCGTTACACCCGGCTATCATATGAATAAGAAACATTGGAATACGGTAGACGTACATTCCAATATACCAAGCCGTTTACTCTATCAATGGATCAGAGACTCTTACGACCTGGTAGTAAAATCATTACCCAAAAAAGACAGGGAGACCCTGTCATCCTAGAACACAGACAAACTGTCCAGACCTAACAAAATCATTAAACGACTTATGAGAAAATTGCTATCGCTGATGATTGCAGCGCTATTCCTTCACGCTTCCTGCGTGAAAGGCATCAATCAGGATTCCGCATGGGTGCGTGAGAACTTCA
Source organism: uncultured Flavihumibacter sp. (assembly GCA_902168105.1). Taxonomy (GTDB): domain Bacteria; phylum Bacteroidota; class Bacteroidia; order Chitinophagales; family Chitinophagaceae; genus Chitinophaga. The sequence continues at coordinate 432,085 of CABHOY010000075.1, read as the reverse complement.
TCAAAAAAGAAGTGTACATACCAATGCGTGATGGTGTGAAATTGTTTACCTCCATCTACATGCCGAAAGACAGGTCAGAGAAACATCCCATCCTCATGTCCCGCACGCCATATTCATGTGCGCCATATGGAGAAGATAAATGGCTACCACTCTGGGGCAGTCACTTTAATACATACCTGCGCGAGGGCTATTATTTCGTTATGCAGGACGTGAGAGGCCGTTGGATGAGTGAGGGTACTTTCGTGGACGTACGGCCTTATAATCCCAACAAAAAGACCAAACAGGACATCGATGAAGCCAGTGATACCTACGACACTATCGACTGGTTGGTAAAGAACCTGGAGAACAATAACGGCAATGTGGGCGTACTGGGCATCTCTTATCCTGGTTTTTATTCAACTATGGCAGCGTTGAGCGGTCACCCGGCATTAAAAGCCGTTAGTCCGCAAGCACCGGTTACTGACTGGTTCATCGGAGATGACTTTCATCATAATGGCGCCTTTTTTATTACAGACGCCTTCGCGTTCTATACCAGCTTTGGTAAACCGAGACCAAAACCAACCACAGTAGGCCCTACCAATTTTGAATACCACAATAATGACAACTACGACTTCTACCTCCGAACAGGAGCTGTGAAGAACTTCACCCGCTTAATGGGCGACAGCATCGCTTTCTGGAAGGATATCATGGCCCATCCTAACCTGGACAACTGGTGGAAAGCGCGTAATGTAAGGCAATTCCTGACCAGCGTACAACCAGCTATGCTGGAAGTAGGCGGTCTGTTCGATGCGGAAGACTGCTTCGGCGCCTGGAACACTTATAAAGCCATCGAAAAGCAGAGTGGTAAAGCTAACAACCGTATTGTAATGGGGCCCTGGTATCACGGACAATGGTCTTCCAGATCAAACAACGGTTCTTCCCTGGGTAATGTGCAATTTGGGAGCCCTACCTCCTATTGGTACCAGGAGAATATAGAAGTACCTTTCTTTAACTACTACCTGAAAGGAAAAGGTACGGCAGACAGTATTGCCGAAGCCACGATCTTCTTTACAGGGGAAAATCAATGGCGTAAATTGTCACAATGGCCACTCGCGAATATCCAGAACAGATCGTTGTATCTGCAGGCTAATGGTAAACTGGACTTCAGCAAACCACTTAATGCCGGCAGTTTTACCGAATACGTAAGCGATCCGGCTAAACCGGTGCCATATACCGAAGATGTGCATTTCAACCGTACCATCAACTATATGACGGACGATCAGCGCTTTGCTGCAAGACGTCCGGATGTGGCTGTATTTGAAACCTCCGTGCTGACAGAAGATGTAACAGTGGCAGGCCCGCTGGCAGCGAAACTGGTGGTAAGCACCAGTGGCACGGATGCAGACTTTGTGGTGAAACTGATCGATGTGTTCCCCAACGATTTCAAATATGACCAGGAAGCCCCCAGCGATCATCGCAGGGTACCTTCTGCTACTTATCCTATGGGCGGTTATCAGATGCTGGTGCGCGGCGAGATCATGCGCGGGAAGTATCGTAACAGCTTCGAGAAACCTGAGGCATTTAAGCCCAATACACCTACTGATGTCAATTTTAATATTCCGGACATCGCCCATACATTCAAAAAGGGACATAAGATCATGGTACAGGTGCAAAGCAGCTGGTTCCCACTGGTGGATAGGAATCCGCAGGTGTTTACCGACATCTATACCTGTGACGATAAAGATTTCCGGAAGGCAGACATCCGTATTTACCACGATGCTCAGCACGCCTCTCACATAGAGTTGCCGGTAATCAAATAGTTACTAACTTGCAGGCCATTCCTGCGGGGTGTCCTGCAAGAGTATTTTAGTACAGTTCAATAAACCATTATATGATTAGAAAAGCCCTATTACTTGGAATTTTGGGCGTGGCTACCCTTCCCGGTTACGCACAAAAGAAGAAGAAGAAATCCAAAAAAGATGAGGAAGTTCCGGTAGCTGTAGCGCCGGCCCCGTTGTTGCAAACAAAACTGGATACCATCAGTTATGCTATTGGTCTGGAATTTGGTAATATGCTGAAAACCCAGGGCCTTGACAGTGTTAAGACCGATATACTGGCTAAAGCGCTGAAAGAAGCCGTTAGCGGGGGCACGCCATTAATAACAAAAGAACAAGGTAATATGAGTGTTAGCGATTATTTACAACAGTTAAAAGCTGAGAAAATGCAAAAAAACAAGGCTGCCGGCGAACAGTTCCTGGCGGAAAATAAAACCAAACCAGGCGTGGTAGCACTGCCTAGCGGATTACAATACCAGGTCATCACAGAAGGTACCGGTCCTAAACCAACCATCAATGACAAGGTAAAAACACACTATCATGGTACGTTAATAGACGGTACTGTATTCGATAGTTCTGTTGAGAGAGGTCAGCCTATCTCCTTCCCTGTTGGCGGAGTTATCAAAGGTTGGACGGAAGCTTTACAACTGATGTCGGTAGGCTCAAAATGGAAACTGTTCATCCCTGCCGATCTGGCTTACGGCGACCGTCAGGCAGGTCCGAAAATCGGTCCTAACAGCACCCTGGTGTTTGAAGTAGAACTGATCGCGATCGAAAAATAGTTTTAGTTTAAAATATAAAAAGGCGAATGAGATCCTCATTCGCCTTTTTTAATATTCACTCACAGGAGTGAAAGTTATTATTTAAACACTCTACCGCTTCTTTGCTCGAGCAGCATAAAGTCAGCCAGGGCCATAGCGGCTACAGCTTCCAGAACTACCGGTACCCTCAATGCGATACAGAGGTCGTGACGTCCTTTTACGCTGAAGCTTTCCACTTCTCCGCTTTTTATATTAAGTGTGTGTTGTTCTTTAGGTGTGCTGGAGGTAGGCTTTACGGCCACACGGAATACCAGGGGATTACCGTTTGTAATACCTCCTACTACTCCACCAGCGTGGTTTGTAGCTGTTTTACCGGTTGCATCCAGGATGGCGTCATTGTGCTCTACTCCTTTCATGCGGGCAGCGGCAAAACCAGAGCCGAATTCGATGCCCTTAATAGCAGGGATAGAGAATACGGCATGCGCGATAGTGGATTCCACTGAATCAAAGAAAGGCTCTCCGAGACCAATGGGCAATCCTTCAACAACACATTCCACAATACCACCTACTGAATCTTTAGCGGCAATTGCGGCTTCCAGCCCCTTCTCTGCATCAGGCAGACCACCTACCTCGATCAATGTCGCCTTAACTGAGATACCGGACCCGAGGATCTTTTTAGCGATCACACCGGCGGCAACCAGGTTCAGGGTCAGACGGCCGCTGAAATGACCTCCGCCACGATAATCTTCAAAGCCACCATATTTGTGGGTAGCCACAAAGTCTGCATGACCGGGACGGGGAAACTCACGCAGTTTCTCGTAGTCGGTACTGCGGGTATTGTTGTTCTCAAATAATATTGTAATGGGGGCACCCGTAGTGCGGTCGTTAAATACACCGGATTTGATGTAAGGCAGATCCTCTTCCTTACGGGGTGTGGTGCCCTTGGCACCCGCTTTACGTCTTTCCAGGTCAGGCAGGAAATCTTCCTGTGTAAGCGGAATACCGGCAGGAATACCGTCAATATTCACGCCTACGCTGGCGCCATGCGATTCTCCAAAAACATTCACCCGGAATAATCTACCAAAGCTGTTCATGCTGTTTGTGTATTTTTTCAGCGCTGACTAAAAGAAGGCGATCCATCTTTTTAGTCAGCCCTGCTTCTATTAATGCGTCAGGCTTGCTGATCCCTGCTTTTTTACTTTACCACCGATCTTCTCCAGATGTTCATAGAACTCAGGATATGATTTGTTTATGGCCTCTGCATCTTCGATGATCACCGGAGCATCTGCTGTAAGTGCAGCTACTGCACAGGCCATGGCAATACGATGGTCATTGTGAGAACTTACAACAGCTCCCTTAATACCGGTGCCGCCATGCACCAGCATCTCATCGCCATGCAGGTCAATGGTTATACCCATTTTACCAAATTCCTCCTGCAGGGTCTTACCACGGTCACTTTCTTTATGTGCCAGCCTGTTCACACCAATGATCTTTGTAGTGCCTTCGCAATTAGCAGCAAGAGCTACCAGCGGAGGAAACAGGTCAGGACAGTCGGTCGCATCGAAGTCAAAAGCCTGCAGTTTATTTTTCTCCACGATCACTGTAAAGACACCTGGCAACAGTGATGCTCCTGATTTTTCCAGGGCTTCCAGGATGGCTTTATCTGACTGTGCAGACTGTGTATTCAGGTGGTGTACTTCCGCCTTACCCGCTACAGCCGCAGCTACCAGCAGGAAAGCAGCGCCGCTCCAATCTCCTTCCACAGTATAGTCACCGGCTTTGTAAGTCTGGCGTTTACCAAAGTGGAATTGCTCGAACTGCTCTTCTTTTACCTTTACGCCGAACTGCTCCATCAGTTGCAGCGTCAGTGCGATATAAGGTTTGCTTTTCAGATCTTTTACGGTGATGGTCACATCTTCCGCTACTGCGCCGTATGCCATCAGCAAACCGGTGAGGAACTGGGAGCTCAGTGAACCATCTATGGTGATGTTCTTCGCTTTCAGCGGGCCTTGTATTTTCAATGGCAGTTTCCCTTCGCGGGTAGTGCATTTTACATCCAGTTTAGGCAATACTTCTTCGAAGAAGTCCATCGGGCGGGTAGTAAGACTACCATGTCCATTGATGGTAATAGCCTGATCTGAGAGGGCCGCAATAGGCGTAAACATGCGGATACCGAGACCGGACTCCCCGCAATTGATCTCATTATTTTCGGCAGCAGGATAGATCCCTTTGCTTGTAATTTCAATATTGTCCTCATTACGTTTGATAACGGCACCCAGTTTTCCGGCCACATCCAACGCAGCCAGGCAGTCGTTGCTCAGACCGGGATTGCGGATAATGCTGGTACCATTGCTCAGCAGTGCTGCAGCAACAGCACGTTGCATCGCACTTTTGGATGGATTGGCGGTCACTGTACCACTGATAGCGCCGGGTGATATTGTTACTTGCATAATTTTTAGTTTTATAGTTCCTCCAGCATTTGCTTCAGTTCTGCAATAGGCACAGGCTGTGTGGTAGCCTTACCTATTTCTTCGAGCAGTACAAAATGAATCGCATCTTTTTCCCGCTTCTTATCCAGCTTGAAGATGTTGAACACTTCTTCCTTGTTGGAGGTCAGCGTAACCGGCAACTGGTAATCGTTAATGAGGCGGATCAATCTGTTGGTCTGATCAACAGGCAATCCTTTCAGTTTTTCTGAGATCTTGGCGGCAGCTACCATACCGATTGCCACTGCCCTGCCGTGTGCGATGTTCTCGATCTTCTCCACTGCATGCCCAAGCGTATGGCCAAAGTTAAGCCAGCGTCTTGATGCAGTTTCAAATTCATCTTCCAGCACTACTTTGGTTTTCAGTTCCACAGAACGTTCCACCAGGTATTCCAGTACAGCCACATCGCGCTGCATAGCTTTATCACGGTTCTCTTCCAGGTAGGTGAACAGGCTGGCATCGAGAATGCACGCATACTTGATGATCTCCGCAAAGCCATTGTGCCATTCTTCTGCCGGCATTGTCAGCGGCAGTGAATAATCAAACAGAATGAACTCCGGCTGGCGGATAGTACCCAGCATGTTCTTATGTTTACCATGGTTGATACCGTTCTTGCCACCAATAGACGCATCCACCTGTGCCAGCAAAGTAGTAGGAACAAAACCTACTGGCATGCCCCGCATGTAAATGCTGGCCGCATAGCCGGTAAGGTCAGTGGTCATACCACCGCCAATACCTATCAGCATGGTTTTACGGTCTGCTTCCAGTTCGATCAGACCATTAATGATCTGCTCAAGGACTTCACCGCTTTTGTTCTCTTCTCCATCCGGGATAACCAGCTTTCGCCAGCCAGCCAATTTTTGCCCGTGGTGTTGATCCACATTCTCATCCACAACAAGTACAGTTCTGGATGGATCGGCATAACTGCCCAGCTGTTGCAGGCTTTCTCCCAGATAATATTTCGTATTACTATGCTGGAACTGGTAAGATAACGTTCTCATATTTGTATTAAGTCTATTTGTCTTCGTTCATCACTCTGTTCTGTCTGTTGATGGATTCCAGGTGAACTGCATCAAAGTATTTCAGGATGAAATCTTTTGTCAGGCCCAGTTTCTCACCTTTAGAGATACCGCGTTGCAGGATCTCGTTCCAGCGGTTTGTTTGCAGGATGGTCACATTGTTCTCTTTTTTATAGATACCGATCTTCTCAGCGATCTTCATACGGTTGCCCAACAGCAGCATGATCTCATCATCGATCTGGTTGATCTGACCACGGAGTTTATCCAGCGCAGAGTTGAATTCTTTCTGATCTGTGCGCTCGTGACGCCAGGTGATACCATCCAAAATTTCTGCCAGTCTTTCAGGAGTAACCTGCTGTTTAGCATCGCTCCATGCTTTGTCAGGGTCGATGTGTGATTCCAGCATCAGACCATCGTAATCCAGGTCAACTGCTTCCTGAGAAACTTCCTGCAGAATATCGCGGCGGCCGCTGATGTGGCTAGGATCGCAGATCATAGGCAGTTCAGGCATACGGCGTTTCATTTCGATAGGCAGGTGCCACATCGGAGCATTACGGTATTCAGTATTGCCATAGCTGGAGAATCCACGGTGGATCAGACCAATCTTGGTGATGCCTGAGTTACGCACACGTTCTACAGCACCGATCCACAGTTCGAGGTCAGGATTGATCGGGTTTTTGATCAGTACAGTAGTATCCACACCTTTCAGCGCGTCTGCAACTTCCTGTACAGAGAACGGATTCACGGTAGTACGGGCGCCGATCCAGAGGATGTCCACACCGTGCTGCAGAGCTTCTTCTACCTGTTTAGCGGTTGCTACTTCAACAGCCAGTGGAAGACCTGTCAGTTCCTTTGCTTTCTGCAGCCATGGTAAACCGGTAACACCGATACCTTCGAAAGAACCCGGACGGGTACGTGGCTTCCAGATACCTGCACGCAGTACGTCCACTTTACCTGTTTTAGCCAGTCTCAGGGCTGTATCCAATACCTGTTCTTCGGTTTCTGCGCTGCAGGGACCGGAAATGATCAGCGGTTTCTTATCTGAAGCCGGATCAGAAAATTTTGTTTTAGCGAGAATCTGTTCCATCGTTTTGACGCTTTTCAGACCATAGACGATAGTCGTCCATAATCCAGTGATTGTTTGTTTTCTTGTTTCTGTCCGACTATCGGTTAGTGATCCATTTTCAGTTTCCCGGCAAATGAGTCACTACACGGCGACCGGCTATTTTAATATTTTCCTGATCTTATTTGATTTCTGGATCAGTTTATAGAATGTTTCGTAGTCCTCATTCTGTAGCAGCTCCCTCATTTGCTGTAACTGGTGGATATGTTCATCCAGTACGTCCAGCACATTATGACGGTTATGCTTGAAGATAGGCACCCACATATCAGGCGAACTTTTCGCCAGCCTTACAGTAGATTCAAAACCACCACTGGCTAGTTCAAATATGCGACCCTGTTCTTTTTCTTTCTCCAGCACAGTCAGCGCCAGGGCGAAAGAAGTGATATGGGAGATATGAGATACATAGGCAGTGTGCAGGTCATGTTCTTCTGCGTTCATATACACAAGGCGCATCTGCAGTTTGTCTACCATATTTTCAATGAGCTCCAGTGCATCTTCAGCACTGTTTTTCACGTCGCACAACACCATGGTCTTTTGCGTGAAGAGGTTCTTTATGGCTGCTTCCGGACCGGAATACTCCGTGCCGGCCATCGGGTGAGCAGCTACAAAGCGCCCCCTGTTGGGATGTCCGGCAACGAGTTGTAATATTTTTTGTTTTGTAGAACCTACGTCCATGATCACATGTTCGGGTCCTGCTTTATCAAGTACGGAGGGCATGATCTGCAACATACCATCTACCGGAATTGCCAGAATGATAAGCTGGGAACGTTGCATGGCATCCTCCAGCGTCGCACCTTCGTCAATGATCTTCAGTTCCTGTGCTTTCTTCAGATTGCTTTCGTTCTGGTCTACACCAATTATCCAGTTAGCCACGCCTTTTTCTTTAAGGCTAATGGCCAGTGATCCACCTATTAATCCTGTTCCTACTATAGTTGCGATCATGACTGTTACTGCTTAAATTTTGTTTTTATCCTATCCAGCACTTCATCAAATATCTTTTCGTCCTTACATAAACTAACCCTGATATAACCGTTGCCATTGCTGCCGAAAATACCACCGGGAGTAATGAAGACCTGTGCTTTCTGCAGGATCTCGTCTGTCAGCGAGAAACCGTCTTTTGCAGAGGATGGGATCTTCGCCCATACGAACAGCCCTACCTGGTCTTTATCGAACGTGCAGTTTAAAAGTTCCAGCAGTTCGAACACCTTCTTGCGGCGGCCTTCATAGATTGCATTCAGTTCAGCATACCATTCAGGACCCAGTTCCAGTGCTTTTACAGCAGCCATCTGGAGCGGCTGGAACATGCCAGAGTCCATATTGCTCTTGAAGCGCAGCACTTCGTTGATCCATTCCTGCTTTCCTACCAGCATACCTACACGCCAGCCGGCCATGTTAGATGACTTACTAAGAGAGTTCAGTTCCAATACCACTTCCCTGGCGCCAGGCGTCTGCAACAGACTCTGTGGCTGCTTGTTCAGGATGAAGCTATATGGATTATCGTGACAAATTAAGATATTATGTTGTTGCGCAAATGCTACCAGTTTACGGGCAAACTCTTCGTTAAAGCGGGCGCCGGTAGGCATATGCGGGTAGTTCACCCACATCAGTTTCACTTTACTCAGATCGCGTTTAGCCAGTGCATCGAGATCAGGCAGCCAGCCGTTCTTTTCCTCCAGGTCGTAATCAACCACGGTAGCGCCACTCAGGTTAACGGCAGAGCGGTAAGTAGGGTAACCAGGATTAGGCAACAGGGCCTCATCTCCTTCCTGCAGGTAGGTCATGCAGATATGCATGATCCCTTCTTTAGAACCTATCAGCGGCAGCACTTCCTTTTCAGGGTCCAGGGACACGCCATAGAAGCGTTGGTAGAACTCGGCCATCGCCTTGCGCAGTGCCGGAATACCTTTATAACCCTGGTAAGCATGCGTGTCGGGCTTCTGTGCATATTCATGCAAAGTGGCAATAACGGAAGCGTGCGGAGGCAGATCCGGACTACCGATGCCAAGATTGATCACTTTCGCCCCTGCTTTGTTCATCTCATCTATTTCTCTAAGCTTTTTAGAGAAGTAGTATTCTTCCGTTTGCTGCAGCCTTTTTGCTACCTGTAAATTCATAATGCTCTTTTTTCCGCGTTCTGATGTATGTTATGATTAGTGTGTATTCCCTTTTTTATAGATGCCCAACACTTTGATATCTTCTGTGAGCGGTTCGATCTTACTGATGCTCTTTTCAAAATGACTCAGGTTTTCGAATTCGAAGTCTGCGTGGAAATAATAGTTCCACTCTTTGGTAGGCATTGGAAAAGACTGGATCTTACTCAGGTTGATACCCGCCTGTGCTACCTGTGTCAGAACTTTGGCCAGGCTGCCACGATCGTGAGATGTCTGGAAGTAAACAGATGCTTTGTTAGCGTCCGGAGCAGGCGTTACTCCGTTAGGAGAAATTACCAGGAAGCGGGTATAGTTATTTTTGATAGTATGGATATTGGGAGCGATGATCTCCAGACCATATATCTCCGCCGCCAGTTTACCTGCGATAGCTGCGGTGCTTTTCAGTTTCTTCTGCTGTACGTGCTTTGCACTGAGGGCCGTATCTTCTGTTTCTACCAGTTTCATATGAGGGTATTTCTCCAGGAAGTCTGTACACTGGAGTAACGCCATATGATGCGAGTGAACTTCACGTATATCCTCCAGGGCTTGTCCCGGTAATACCATCAGGTGCTGTTTGATCTGAAGATACACTTCGCCTATCACATGCAGACCTGAATTCTTTAATAAGGTATAGTTTGGAAGAATGCTTCCGGCAATGGAATTTTCAATAGCCATTACGCCGGCATCAGCATCTTTCTGCTTGCTTACCTTTTTAACAAGTTCCGGAAAGGATGCGCAACATTCAATTTCGATACCCTTACCATAGTATCCTTCTGCTGCTATCTGATGAAAACATCCTTCAAAACCCTGAATTGCGATACGCATTTTTTAATGTTTGATTTTTTTGGTTTGTAGTTGCTGTAGCAACTACCGAATAAAACGAAAAAGGGCCCCGGTGGAGCCGGGACCCTTTTATTTGCAATTATGTTGGAGTGCAGTTATTACAAAAGAGTCCCGGCCTTTACGACGTAAAAGAAGTAAAAGAAAAAGTAAAAGAAATAAAGGCTGAAACGCTGTAACATAAAGCTGATATTATCAAAAAAAAGAAGGCCTCCCATTCAGGAGGCCTTTTTGTTAGTTTCTTTATATTTAAGTACTACAAACGACCTCCCTATTCCTGGTACCAGAAAAAGTAGAAACCATAAAAGTAACCAAAGGTTGTTTGCTGTATCATATTTGCTTAATTGCCTGACAAAAATACATCAGGATTTGAATTGTCCAAGCACCTTTGTCAAAAATTATATTCTATCTAATAAAATAGCCCATTTCCGACATTTTTTTCAGTAACCCATCGCAACAAGCAGGCTTAACAAAAAAAACCGCCCCGTTTTGAAAACGGAGCGGTCATATAAAAGCCTTTTATTTGCTTACCAATATAATTATTTTTTGGTAGAGTCAACAACAGCTTTAGCTGAATCAACAACAGCAGCAGCAGAATCAACTGTAGATGCAGCTGAATCAACAGTAGCAGCAGCTGAATCGATTGTAGCAGCAGCAGCAGTAGTATCTTCTGCTGGAGTTGAAGAACCATTACCGCAAGAAGCTGCAAATACACCAAGAGCTAAAGCTAAGAAACCAATTTTCAGAGCGTTTTTCATTTTGACTATGTTTTTAGGTTTTTGAAATGTTATTACCCTTTATACCGGGTTTTAAAAAAGGTAACCCAGATTTTTAAAAAAAATTTTTCTTCCCTGTTTTTAACCCGTTTTTCTGTTTCCGGCAGGATATTTTCATATATATGCAGTCAACTATATATGAAATTGGCTCATTTGCGCATCTATAGCATAATAGATGGCCGGGCCAATTTGGGATTTGGATTTTTTTTCTGCTACTTTGGGTTACCAAAGCCATTTAATAGTATTAATAAGTGAAGCATAATCAGAACATAGAACGGGATCGGGAATTACTGCTGGGTTTAACCAGGAATGACGACAGGGCGCTGGCAACCATCTATACGGAGAATTATCCTTCTATATTAAGAATGGTTTTACAGTATAATGGATCTGAGGACGATGCGAAAGATCTTTTCCAGGAAGCAATGATCATATTGTATGAAAAGGCTCAAAAAGGGGAATTTGATCTGTACAGCAAACTAAAGACCTTCCTCTATGCGGTGTGTCGCCATCTGTGGTTGAAGAAATTACAGACCGGCAGCTGGCAACTGGCCCTTCCGGATGAACTGAGTGAGGTACTACCGGCAGATGATGCTAACACGATGGCAGAACACGAGGAAAGAGACCAGCAGTTCAAGGTAATGGAAACGACGATGGCCAGTATGGGAGAACCTTGTAAAACGATCCTGGAAGATTATTATATCAGGAAACTGTCTATGCAGGACATTGCTGAGAAATTTGGGTATACCAACTCAGAGAATGCTAAGAATCAGAAGTACAAGTGCCTGATGCGACTAAAGAAATTATTTTTTGAACAATATAAATCTTAGGACCTGACAGGTGTAAGACCTGACAGATCTGTAAAAGCGGTTACAGGCAATGAACGACTTTACATTAATACGTGATATAGAACGCTACCTGGAGGGCGAAATGAGTGAGCAGGAAAAAACTGCTTTCGAAGCGCTGCGCCAGTCCAATCCGGCGGTCAATGAGCAGGTACTGGCCCACCAGCAGCTCATTCAACAACTGGATCAATTTGGGCGCAGGGTAGCATTGCAGGAAAAGATGGATAAGATCCATTCTTCCATGACTGTTAATGAGGTCCTATCCGTCTCGCAGGCCCCCGCACAGAAAAAGGTATTCACTATCAGCAGAAGGCTGGTAACCAATATGGCGGCAGCGGCCTGTATAGCCCTGGTCACCTCCCTGACGACTATGGCGCTGATGCAAAATGCCAGCCGTCAGAAGACCACCGCTCAATATGAGGATGTAAGACGTGTACTGAACAATATCCAGCGCTCGCAGAACGCCCTCATCAATGACATAAATAGTAAAAAGAAAGCACCAGCCAACCCTGGCACTTATGGTGGTACTGGCTTCGCCATCTCCAATAACGGATATGTTGTGACCAACTACCACGTAATAGCAGGTGCCGACTCCATCTATATCCAGAACACAAAAGGCGAAGCATTTAAAGCTGCCAGCGTATTTGAGGACATTTCAAGCGATCTCGCTATCCTCAAGATCACCGACAGCACTTTTAAAGGACAGCCACTTCCATACTCTATCAAACCGCAACGCGCCCTGCGCGGCGAAGCAGTCTTCACCCTGGGTTATCCACGTGATGAGATTGTTTACGGTGAAGGTTATATCAGTGCTCAAACCGGTTTTAATGGCGACAGCGCGGCCTACCAGGTATCCATCCCCGTAAATCCGGGTAACAGCGGCGCTCCGCTGATGGATAATAAAGGCGATGTGGTGGGTATCGTTACAGGCAAACAGACAACTTCCGACGGTATTGCCTTTGCAGTTAAATCAGCACACCTGAAACGCCTGCTGGAAGAAATGCCGAAAGATAAGCTGCCGAAAAAAGAATGGAACCACAAGAACAGACTGGAAGGAATGAGCCGTGTGGAACAAGTGAAAAGACTGGAGGACTTCGTTTATATGGTGAAAGTTTATAACTAAAAGAATATTTTTCTATTGGCCTCTGCATGCAACGCGGCCACTCTGGAAACAGGGTGGCCGTTGCTCTTTTATAACTTGTATGTCTTATTTCTTTTTCCACTCCCGGTACTTATCCGTTATCCAGTAGATCAGGTCCTCTTGTTGCATCACTCTTATCGAGTTATAATCGGGATAGTTCTCTCTCATGAATAACAATAGCGAATCGCCCGTCAGACTGGTCACCTTACTAACGAATTGAGGCGTATAGCGCGAATCGATATATCTTTCCTCCTCCGCCCTTGCAAAGATCTTCTTAAACTCCCTTTTTCGTTTCTCTGACTTGGAATATCGTGTAAACGGGCTAAAAACAATCCCCGCCCCTACAGGAGTGCTTCCACCGGCTAATGGCATGTCCCTTTTGTCAAGGATATATCCAAACTGCTCCCTTCTGGCCAGGGAGTCGATCTGGTAAGGGCTATATTGCGTACCTATTTCCACACTCCGGAGCTGCTTGGCTTCCACCATCAGGGAGATATTCCTGGTTTCTGTCCCGCTGGACTGGGTTACGACTACACTGTCCGATTTATATCCCAGAAATGAAAATACCACCACATCCCTGGGGCTGGCAGTTATCTTATAAAAACCTCCTTTATCAGAATAGGTTCTACGGCCTGTGCTTTTGTTGGTAATACTGGCGTAAGGCAAAACCAGCTTATTCTCCTTATCCATGATGCTTCCTGTCAATGTAACCTGCGCCTGGGCCTTAATTACCCCCAACAGGCTGCTACAGCAAAGCAGGAGTAACCCTGTGATGATTCTTTTCATTATCTGATGGATTAAATCTACAGGCAATATCCTAAAAAATTAACGAAAAAATCCTCCCGGTTATGGGAGGATTCGCATGATATCTAAAATAATAGACTTACCTGGAGCCTCTTATTACCTGCAGGATAATGGCTATGATTGCAATTACAAGGAGAATGTGGATCAATCCACCTGCAGAATACACAAAAAAGCCCAGCAACCAGCCAATAATGAGTATGACGGCGATAATATATAACAGACTTCCCATTTTATGCAGATTTTAAGAGTTTAATAACTTCATCACGTGTTTTGCCTAATTTCTGCTGGAGGTTACCTATTAAACGGTCTTCCTGTCCTTCTTCGTACAAGAGATCGTCATCTGTAAGGTCCGCGTATTGCTGTTTAATCTTGCCCTTCAACTCATTCCATTTGCCCTTGAGTTCTAATGTATCCATAACATATCTTTTTTGGGTGAAACAATACAGGTAAAGTTCCAAAGACTATGCCAAGGCATGCCGCAATGTTACCAGCTAATGGCTGAAATGGCAGTGGAAAAGACCCTGCTTTCGCCAGCAGGAAGGAATATGAGCCCAATTTCGTTATTAAAAGCATTAGGCGCCCCACTCAGGTTCTCAATGGCGATGCTCTTACGATGTGGCGGTATGTAGATCTGCAGAACGGGATAACTATGATCCGGATAAAACGTAATGGCTACATGCTTCTTCGGGTCTCTTAGCGTACATGACGATGCATGCTGGCTCAAGTCCAGCAGGAAACTGTTGTCCAGCGGAATGCCTTCCAGCGGCGTGGCTTCCTGGAACCGGGTATACGGCAGCACGCCACCCGTAGGTATCAGCTGCGCATTAAATTCCACTATTTGTCCTGACGCGAACTGTAGCTCCATATCATCTATAGGCGTTCCTGTTGTGAAATAAGGATGCCATCCATCCATTAGTGGTATAGTCTCAGATGAACGGTTAAGGATAGTAGTGGTCAGTTGCAGACGTATGCCCGGCTGCAGACTATATTGCACCTCGCAGTCATAGGGAAATGGGTATCCCGCATCGGCTCCATTGTATTGATGACGCAATATTACCGTCGCCGATTTTTCATCAGCATGTATGTTTTCCACTGTAAATGCTACATCGTATAGCAGCCCATGGATATAGCTTCCCGGCCTAATAGCTTTCTGTACGGTGTATTGCTTTCCGTCCCATTTATATTCGCCACCTGGCATACGGCACGCAAAAGGACTAAGTTTAGCGCTTTTGAAATACTCTGCCATATTGCTTCTATAGTCTTCCAGGTTGGCATAATTGTCAATGATGTTCAACAGGGTTTCCTGGTAAGGTATATTGAAACTATGCAGCATAGCACCATAGGCAGGGACGATCTCCACCTGCGCACCGCTGTCATTGTCTTTCAGGGCAACAATATCAAAACCATCCTGGTGAAAGGTCTCTATGGAAAACATGGCTATAAGTTTATTATGGTGTATGGCAAGTTACAAAAAGAAAGCTGCCCCATTTAAAAATGGGACAGCTTCCTTTTTTCAATTTCAACAAACTAATTTATGATCAGATGTACTGGTTGATGATATTCTCCAGCCACTCCTGTTTACCACTGGTCAGCTTCGGTTCACCATTACCGATAGCGAAACTGCGCAGGTCTTCCAGGGTCAGTTTACCTTCTTCGAATTCCTTGCCTTTACCGCTGTCGAAAGAAGCGTAGCGGTCTTTACGGAATTGCTTATACGGAGATTGTTCCAACACTTTTTCTGCAATAACAGCAGCGCGTGCGAAAGAATCAATACCACCTATATGCGCATGGAAGATGTCTTCCAGATCGGTTGAGTTACGGCGTGTCTTCGCATCGAAGTTCACACCACCACCGCTGAAACCACCCGCTTCCAGGATCACCAGCATGAATTCAACCATGTCGTTCAGGTTCATCGGAAACTGGTCGGTATCCCATCCGTTCTGTGAATCACCACGGTTAGCGTCAATGCTACCCAGCATATCGGCATCTGCAGCTACTTGCAGTTCGTGCTGGAATGTATGACCAGCCAGCGTAGCATGGTTTACTTCCAGGTTCAGTTTAAAGTCTTTATCCAGTCCGTAGTGACGCAGGAAACCAATTACAGTCGCCGCATCATAATCATACTGGTGTTTGGTAGGCTCGCAAGGTTTAGGTTCGATGAAGAAAGTACCTTTAAAGCCCTGTTTGCGTGCATAATCTTTTGCTGTGGTCAGGAAGCGGGCCAAGTGATCCTGTTCGCGCTTCATGTTGGTATTCAGCAGCGTCATATATCCTTCACGGCCGCCCCAGAATACATAGTTTTCACCGCCCAATGCAATAGTAGCATCCAGGGAGTTCTTTACCTGCGTACCTGCATAGGCCAGCACGGCAAAGTCAGGATTGGTAGAAGCACCATTCATGTAACGCGGATTGCTGAATACATTTGCAGTGCCCCACAGCAGTTTTACACCGCTGGCTTTTTGCTTTTCCTTTGCATAGTCCACGATCTGCTGCATACGGCTTTCGTATTCGCTGATCGTAGCGCCTTCATCTACCAGGTCCACATCGTGGAAGCAATAGTAAGGCACACCCAATTTGGTGATGAATTCAAAAGCAGCATCCATTTTGTCTTTTGCGCTCTGCACCGCATCGGTAGCAGTTAGCCATGGAAAGGCTTTGGTGCCTGGACCGAACGGATCTCCGCCGGTGCCGCAGAAGGTGTGCCAGTAGGATACCGCAAAGCGGAACAATTCCTTCATGGTCTTGCCACCGATCTTTCTATTCTCATCATACCATTTGTAAGCAAATGGATTAGTTGACTGAGGACCTTCGTAGGCGATCTTTCCAATGCCTTTGAAGTACTCCTGATTCCCTAAAGTGATACTCATTTTCTTTCTTTTTTTGAATCCAAAACGTGTGTATGTGTTGTGTAACTGTTTTGTGTGACGCAGTTACTTAATAATGTGCTGTAGTCCGTCCAGCCATTGGCTGTAGATGCTGGCATATTGTTGCTGGAGCGCTGCATCCGGCTCTATTGTGGCGAGACATTCCATGCCACGGAAAGCTTCCTGCTCATTGTACAGACCTGCGCCTATACCTGCAGCCCTGGCGGCACCCTGCGCACCGTCTGTATTATACAGTTCGATCACTACATTGGCCGTATTGGCAAATACTTCCCTGAAAACAGGACTGAGGAACATATTAGCCTGTCCCGCCCTGACACGATGGATCTGCAACCCCATGTCTGTCATAATATCCATACCATATTTCAGACCGAAGACGATGCCCTCCTGTGCTGCGCGCAGCAGGTGCCCGCGACCATGAATATTGAAGTTCAGTCCATTGAATACAGCGCCAACTTCTTTATTAGCCAGGATACGTTCCGCTCCGTTCCCGAACGGATAGATGTGCAGTCCTTTTGAGCCTGCAGGCGCTTCTGCCGCCAGTGTGTTCATTTCGGCATATTCAAGCTTGCCGGTCATTTGCCGTAACCAGCTATTGAGGATGCCTGTACCGTTCAGGCACATCAGCACCCCGTTGCGTTGCGCTTCCGGGGTATCATTTACGTGCACGAAGGTGTTCACACGACTTTCCTGGTCGAAAGCTATATGATCGTGTACTGCATAAACAACACCGGAGGTACCTGCTGTAGTAGCGGCTTCCCCGGGTTTCAGTACATTAAGGGAGAAAGCATTGTTAGGCTGATCGCCTGCACGATAGGTTACAGGTGTGCCTGCAGCGATGCCTAAGAGAGCTGCTGCTTTTTCGGTCACCTTAGCCTGTAACCCGAATGTAGGCACGACGTCCGACAACAGGCTTTCATCAATATTGTAATGTTTCAGTAATACAGGCGATACCTGCCGGCCACTAAAGTCCCAGAAGATTCCTTCCGAGAGACCTGAAATAGTGGTTGCCGCCTCACCTGTCAGGCGCATAGCGATAAAATCGCCGGGTAGCATGATCTTATGAATACGCTTATAGATCTCCGGCTCATATTGCTGTACCCAGCGTAGCTTGGAAGCGGTAAAGTTACCGGGAGAATTAAGCAGGTATTGAAGCGACCAGTTCTGACCCAGGGTATTGAAGGCCTCGTTGCCTATTTCCACGGCCCGGCTGTCACACCAGATAATGGAAGGACGTAAAACCTGCTGGTCTTTGTCCACACACACCAATCCGTGCATCTGATAGGCTATACCAATACAGGCAACCGCACCCCCGTCAAAGGGATGCAGTTGCTGTAATTTTTTTGTTGCGTTCTGTACTTCCAGCCACCACATTTCGGGATCCTGTTCCGCCCATCCGGCAACAGGTGCATGCATGGGCATTTCCTGTGCAGGACTGATGGCCGTAGCCAGGCATTTCCCCGTTTCCACTTCCAGCAGTGCCGCTTTCACCGAGGAGGAGCCGATGTCATATCCTATCGTATATCTCATAGCAATCTTCTTCTGTTTCTGATGGTTAATTTGTTCCTGTTTTCACTACTACCAGAAAATGGTATACAGTGCTGTCAGAATACCGCAAATGAGCAATGCAATAACAGTAAACGCCATAGATGGTTTGAACATAGATGCGTCCACTTCCAGTGCATGTGATCCGCTTGTCTTCAGACCGCCGGTAGCGCTTACAAGTGATTTATCAGGTGCTGGCGCTATCAGGGAGATGATAGCCATACCCACCACGCATACAACGAATACCATACCCATACGGTCAAGGAACGGAATTTCATATACGCCCTGTGCATTTGGTACTGCAAGACCGAGGTCATACAGGGAAGAAAGATCAGCCCATAAAGGCAGGAACTTCAGGAAGATGGACATTGCGAAACCTCCGATCATGGCAAACAGCGCCGCGTTGGCGGTAGTTCGTTTCCAGAAGAACCCAAGTATGAACATGGCGAAAATACCAGGTGATACGAAACCAGTGTATTCCTGTATGAACTGGAAACCACCTTTTTTATCAATACCCAGGAATGGAGAGATAATGATAGCCAGGATCATAGCAACTACTACCACGATACGACCCACCTTTACGATCTCTTTCTCATCCGCAGTCTTATTGAAGATCTCTTTATAAATATCAAGTGAGAAAATAGTAGAGATACTGTTTGCTTTACCCGCCAGAGATGCTACCACCGCTGCAGTCAGTGCTGCGAACGCCAGTCCTTTCATACCTGCAGGCAGAAGGTTCATCAATACAGGGTAAGCATTATCAGGATTCAGTTCACCTGCTTTTACCATCTCTTGCTGGAACAGACCCTGAGAGTGCAGTACATAAGCTGCGATACCAGGCAACACCACGATCACAGGCATCAGCAGTTTCAGGAAACCAGCGAAGAGCAGGCCACTACGTGCAGTTTTCAGGTCAGCACCCAATGCACGCTGTGTAATATATTGGTTACAACCCCAGTAGTTCAGGTTCACGATCCACATACCGCCTACCAGTACTGTGAGGCCCGGCAGATCAAGATAATGCGGGTTGTCTTTCTTCAGGATCATATGGAAGTGGTCACTTGCATGTTCCGTCATCAGGGAGAATCCTTTCAGTACGCCTGTCTCACCAAAGTGCTCAGAAACGAGACTTAATGCCAGGTAAGTAGTTACCAGACCACCCAGTATCAGGAAGAACACCTGGATCACATCAGTATAACCGATCACCTTCATACCGCCCAGGGTGATAAAGATGGCGAACAACGCAATAAGGCTCATACACACATAGAAGTTAATACCTGAAATGGTATTCACCGCCAGTGCACCGAGGTACAGGATTGAAGTCAGATTCACTACCACGTATAACAAGAGCCAGAAAACGGCCATAATGGTACTTACTGTTTTATTATACCGCGTCAGCAGGAATTGCGGCATGGTATAGATCTTATTCTTCAGATAGATAGGTAAGAAAAAGACCGCCACAATAATAAGGGTCGCAGCAGCCATCCACTCATAGGTGGAGATAGCCAGACCAATATTGAATCCGGAGCCTGCCATCCCGATAAACTGCTCCGCAGAAATATTGGATGCGATCAGAGAGGCGCCAATAGCCCACCAGGTAAGGGAACCTTCCGCCAGGAAGAAATCTTTGGAATCAGTTGTTGCTCGTTTTTTCTTTCGATAGATATAGAGACCGTAGCCGGCGACAATCACGAAATACACTAAGAAAACAACATAATCGAGGAATTGTAAGCTCTTTTGCATAAAAAAACGTGGTAATAAATAAATTAGGAATCAATATAGTAACATTTTAATTAAACGTAAAATTTACGTTTAATTTTTTTCACTCATGTTGGACATATTTCTGTTTTTCATTTTACTATTCAGTCAGGAACGCGGAGATCTGTTCTCCTACAGCGGAACCTATTGCGACGCCCATACCGCCCATCCGGACACCGAGCACTATGTTGTGGGTATGGTATCGGATCAATGGCTGGCGGGTTTTTCCAAAAGCCATGATACCGGTCCAACGGTCAGTTATCATAACGGAATGTCCTGGTAAGATAATATTGTGTAACCGGTTTTCCAATTGCTGTTGTATCTCCGGATTAAGATCAAAACTTGTTGTGGTTTCTTTTTCGAAGTCAAGATTTCGGCCTCCGCCGAATAATACCCTTCCGTCCAGCTCCCGGAAGTAATAATACCCTTCATCCATATGGAAAACTCCCTTAAAGGCGAGACCAGGGATCACATTGGTCATTAACACCTGTCCCCTGCCAGGGCCTAAGTCCAGTTCCGGCAATAATTGCCGGGCAAAGGCATTGGTACACACTGCTATTCTTCTGGCCATGAAAGCGATTTCCTCCCCGCCAGCCGTGGGTACGGTAACACGCACACCGGTATGCAGGTCTTCGAAATGTTTTACCGTACAACCGGTCTTTATTTCTACTCCTTTTGAAATAGCGATATCTATCAGACATCGTATCATCTTGCCGGTATGCAGCTCGCCTTCATAGTTATTACTGATCAGCGCTTTTACATACGTCTTATTAAAGCCAAATTTGTCGATCTTGTCATTAACCAGCGTAAAGGCCTCACCGCCAAGCAGCGGTCTTAAAATGTTATTTACACTATCTATTTGAGACAGGGCGTGTTCCTCTTCAATGCCAATCAGTTCATAACTACCGTCTTCTCTGTACTGCATTGCCTCATCCCCGATCCGGCGGCGCAGCAACTGCAAGCCATTACGACGCATCTGCAGTAGGTCCAGCACCTCTTCACGGGGCATGTTGTTGAAATCGGACAGCAGCTCTGTCAGACTGCCTATACATGCAAAACCCGCATTCTTTGTGCTGGCACCCGTAGGTAGAATGTCCCTTTCCAGCACCAGTACCCTGGCCGCAGGCAACCGGTCTTTCAGACTGATAGCAGCAGAAAGCCCCACTATACCACTGCCGACAATGATATAATCATATTGCAAAAGGCTTTGTTTCTCCCAGTAGCTGAGCATACCGATCTGATTTGGCTATTTTAGCCTGTTTTCAAACGTAGGAATTCGACTTGTATTTTGTCAAATGTACTCTTTTTATAGATGTCAAGGTGACATTAATTATATTCCAATCCCCTACCCCTTCTATCTACACTGTCAGTACTATTTTCCCCTTCCCATGTCCTTCTTCCAGCAACTGGTGTGCACGGACGATCTCTGCCAACGGAAATGTCTCATCTACCTGTACCTTCAACCGGTTATTGCTAAGCAGGAAGGCCAGTTGTTCCATCCTTTCCCCGGAAGGTCTTACAGACATCCACTTCACATCCACTCCTTTCTCCTTTGCCTTTGCAATCACCGCAGGATCATCTTTATACATGCTGGGCAACGATACCAATACGCCGCCTCTTTGTAACACATCTATAGAGCGGAGTGCTGTTTCACCACCCATACCATCCATCACCACATCAACATTCTCCACCACGTCTTCAAAACGCTGGGTTTTATAGTCTATCAACTGGTCTGCGCCCAGTTGTTCAAGGAAAGGATGGTTAGCTGCGGATGCTGTAGCTGCCACAAAGCAATGTTTCCACTTAGCCAGTTGAACGGCTATATGACCCACTCCACCGGCTGCTGCTTGAATAAGCACTCTTTGTCCCCAGGTAATACCTCCCTGATCAAACAACGCCTCCCAGGCCGTAAGTCCGGCCAGCGGCGTGCCGGCGGCTACTTCATATGAAATATCTTTGGGAATAATGGCAAACTCATCTTCCTGCACTACCGCATATTCTGCATATGCATTAGCCGGGTTCGGGAAATTACTCATACCGAATATACGGTCGCCAGTAAAGAACTTACTTACACCTTCGCCGACACTCACCACCTCACCGGCTATATCCCAACCAAGAATGGCTGGTAATGTCTGATAAGAAGCATATCCTTTACCAGAACGGGTTTTAAAGTCTACAGGGTTCAATCCGATCGCCTTTACTTTAACAAGTATCTGTCCTGCTGCAGGCAGTGGCACCGGTACCTTCTCAATCCTGAAAGCAGTGGCTGGCCCAAACTCAGGCAAAACAGCCGCCTGCATAAAATTACTCATGCGTAGATATTTAGACTTCAAATTAGGATAAAAAAGGGAATTGCGGATACATGCGGAAAGGGCATCATGTTTTATAACTAAAACATAATGCCCATTTAAAAATTGGTTGATAACAGGATCTTAAACGAGGTAACCGAACAGGTTATCGTCTTTATTAAGTTCAGTAAAGTGAATGTTATACTTCCGGAAATTAGCCAGCAGGATATCGTAGTCTTCTCTCCTCTTCAGTTCTACGCCTATCAGTGCAGGTCCCATTTCCTTATTATGTTTCTGAATGAATTCGAAACGGGTGATATCATCGTCTGGCCCCAGTACATGGTTCACAAACTCTTTCAATGCGCCCGGGCGCTGTACAAAGCGGATGATGAAGTAATGCTTCAAACCTTCGTATAACAGGGAGCGTTCTTTGATCTCCTGCATACGGTCAATATCATTATTACTGCCACTCACCACACATACTACTTTCTTTCCCTCTATCTCTTTCGCGAAATAATCGAGAGCCGCCATAGACAGTGCGCCCGCAGGTTCCACCACGATCGCATCTTCATTGTACAGGCGTAATATAGTTGAGCAGACCTTCCCTTCCGGTACCAGCTGCATTTTGTTCAAAATATCTTTGCAGATGCTGAAAGTGAGTGCACCTACTCTTTTTACGGCAGCGCCATCCACGAAACGTTCTATTTCGTCGAGCGTAACGGGCTCGCCAGCCTCCAGTGCACGTGTCATAGATGGAGCGCCCTCAGGTTCCACACCAATGATCTGCGTCTGCGGACTATAAGTTTTGAAATAAGTACCGAGACCTGCCGCTAATCCGCCACCACCAATAGGTACGAATACATAATCGATCTTTGCCTGGTCTTCCAGGATCTCTACTGCTACGGTACCCTGTCCTTCAATGATCTTCGGATCATCAAACGGAGGAATAAAAGTCATGTTGTGCTCCCTGGTAAAAGCCTGGGCTTCCGCCGCACAATCATCAAAAGTATCGCCCACCAGTCTTATCTCGATGTTATCTCCACCGAACATATTTACCTGGTTCACCTTCTGTTTAGGAGTGATGATGGGCATGAAACAAACGCCTTTGATATCAAGCTGGCGGCATGCGTAGGCAAAGCCCTGTGCATGGTTGCCCGCACTCGCGCAGGTCACGCCTTTTGACAGCGTTTCTTTATCCAGGCTGCTAATCAGGTTGTATGCACCGCGCAATTTATAAGACCTTACAATCTGCATGTCCTCTCTTTTGAGATAGACGTCTGCATTATACCGGCGGGAAAGCGTAGCGCTATATGTAAGCGGGGTACGGTTCACCACAGGTTTCAACTTCACCGCAGCATCAAGGATGTTTAACGGGTTCACACTTGTTAGTACCTGGGACATTGTTTCTTTAATTAGTAATCAGAAAGTAAAGAATCAGGAACCGATGCATAACGCCCAATTCCTGATCCTTCATTTTCCTGATCAAATATTGAATTAGTTGTTAGGACGCAACTTTCTTACAGCTGCACCTGCCTGCCACATTTCACTTTCACGCAGTTCTTTCAGTTCTACTTCAAGTTTCTCGCGGTAGTCAGCAGTACTGTTAGATGCGATTGAACGTGCAGCTTCTTTACCAGCAGCAACGCTTGCATACAGTTCTTCAAATACTGGCTGGCTTGCATCTTTGAATTTCTTCCACCAATCCAACGCACCACGCTGAGCGGTAGTAGAACAGTTAGCATACATCCAGTCCATACCATTTTCTGCAACGAGTGGCATCAGAGACTGAGTCAGTTCTTCAACAGTTTCGTTGAATGCTTCAGATGGAGAGTGACCATTCTTACGCAGTACTTCGTACTGAGCAGCGAAGATACCCTGGATAGCACCCATCAGGGTACCACGCTCACCTGTTAAGTCAGAAGTAACTTCTTTTTTGAAATCAGTTTCGAACAGGTAACCTGAACCAACACCGATACCCAGCGCAATAACGCGGTCACGTGCTTTACCAGTTGCATCCTGGAAGATAGCAAAGCTGGAGTTCAGACCCTGGCCAGCCAGGAACAGTCTGCGCAGGGAAGTACCGGAACCTTTAGGGGCTACCAGGATCACATCCACATCAGCAGGAGGAATAATACCAGTCTGGTCTTTATAAGTGATACCAAAACCATGAGAGAAATACAAAGCTTTACCTGCAGTCAGGTGTGGCTTTAATGTAGGCCACAGCGCGATCTGACCGGCATCGCTCAACAGGAACTGGATAATAGTACCTTTCTGTGCAGCTTCTTCGATCTCGAACAGTGTCTGACCTGGAACCCAGCCATCAGCGATAGCTTTATCCCATGTTTTAGAACCTTTACGCTGTCCAACGATCACGTTGAAGCCGTTATCTTTCAGGTTCAGTGCCTGGCCGGGGCCCTGTACGCCGTAACCAATGATAGCTATCACTTCATTCTTCAGCACTTCTCTAGCTTTTTCCATTGGGAATTCTTCTCTGGTTACTACGTCTTCCAGTACCCCTCCAAAATTGATGGTTGCCATGTTTTGATAGTGTTTGTTTTTTTATGAATTATTTAAACTAGATACTTTCTTCTTCTGCAGATACTTCTGCGTTGCCATACTGCGCTTCCTTCAGATTGTCAGGACGAAGCGCAGACAATTCTTTCAGATGATCGTGGAATCGGCGGCTCCATTTTACGATCGCCACTCTTCCACTCTTTGAATATTCGATCAGGCCATATGGCGCCAGCTTAGCCTGCAGATCGATCAGTTCCTGCTGGTGACCCGTTTTTTCCAATACAAAATACTCATCTGTAAGTGTAAGTATACGTGCATTGTTTTCACGGATCAGCTGTTCAATATTACCATTCTGCAATGCCTTTGTAGATATCTTGTAAAGGGCCAGTTCCTGGTATACCACCTCGTCTTCCTCATGTACAAAAGCACGATGTATCTCTATCAGTCTTTCTATCTGACCAACGATCTTCTCCAGCTTTGTCTTTTCGGACAATACGGTGATGATGAATTTATATACGCCCGGGATCTCCGTTTCAGCCGTTGTCAGGCTGGTGATATTGATACCCCGGCGGGTGAAGATAACGGTGATACGGTTCGTGATACCGATCCTGTCTTCCGTATATACCGTTACTGTATATTCTTTTTGCATAGTGTTCGTGTTAATGATTTCGGTTTCCTGTTCCTCCTACTCGAGCCTGATATGAGATATCGGAGCACCGGCAGGCACCATTGGGAATACGTTGTCTTCTTTTTCCACTACAACTTCCAGCAGGTAAGCGCCTTTGTGAGAGATCATCTCATCTACCGCTGCAGCAATATCCGCACGGTCAGTTACTTTCCGGCCCGGGATGAAGAACCCTTTTGCTATCTGTACGAAGTCAGGGTTCACCATTTCGGTGGAAGAATAACGTTTGTCAAAGAACAGCTGCTGCCACTGACGCACCATACCCAGGAAGTTATTGTTCAGGATCACTATTTTCACGCCTATTTCAGACTGATAGATAGTACCCAGTTCCTGTAGCGTCATCTGGAAACAACCATCACCGATCACCGCCACTACTTCTTTTTCAGGCGTACCTACTTTCGCTCCCATTGACGCCGGTAATGCAAAACCCATTGTTCCCATACCACCTGAAGTGATATTGGTGTTAGGATCTTTAAAGCGATAGTAACGGGAAGCGATCATCTGGTGCTGCCCTACGTCTGTTACCAGTACGGCTTTACCTTCTGTTCTTTCAGAGATGAGCCGCACCACTTCTGCCATCTTCAAACCACCTTCCGTAGGGTACAGTTCTTTCCTGGTTACCTTCTCTTCTTCCTGTTTATCTGCTTCACGGAAACCCTGGATCCACTCGTCGTGCTTAGCTGGTTTCACCAGTCCGAGTAATGCCTCCAATGCAGTTTTCGCATCAGCATGTACCGCTACATCCGCCTTGATGATCTTGTTGATCTCAGCAGCGTCTATTTCGATGTGCACCACTTTCGCCTGTGAAGCATACTGACTTACATCACCGGTAATACGGTCGTCGAAGCGCATACCTACTGCGATCAGTACATCACATTCATTTGTTTTGATATTGGGTGCATAGTTACCATGCATACCCAGGTAACCTACATACAGCGGATGATCTACCGGAACGGCAGATAAGCCGAGCAAGGTGGAAGCAACTGGAATACTTGCTTTTTCCGCCAGTGCGATGAGGTCTTTTTCAGCACCTGCCAACAGTACGCCGTGACCACAAAGGATATACGGACGTTTTGCACCGTTGATCAGTTCCGCCGCTTCTGCTACCGCATTCTTATCCATTACAGGAACAGGACGGTAACTGCGGATATAATCACATTTCTCGTACTTAAAGTCAAACTTCGCTGCCTGCGCATTCTTGGTGATATCTACCAGTACAGGACCAGGACGGCCGCTGCCTGCAATATAGAATGCTTTGGCGATAGCACCAGGAATGTCTTCCGGACGTGTTACCTGGATATTCCATTTTGTGATAGGCATAGTGATACCTATTACATCGGTTTCCTGGAATGCATCGGTACCCAACAGCGCTGCCGCCACCTGGCCGGTAATGCACACCATTGGTGTAGAGTCCATGTAAGCATCCGCCAGCCCTGTTACCAGGTTGGTTGCTCCGGGACCAGATGTGGCGAAGACCACTCCTGTTTTACCGGACGTGCGTGCATAGCCTTGTGCGGCGTGCGTAGCACCTTGTTCATGACGGACCAATATATGATGGATCTGATCCTGAAAATCGTACAGGGCATCATAAATGGGCATAATAGCGCCTCCTGGATAGCCGAAAATGGTTTCTACACCTTCTGCAATCAGCGAGCGGATCACTGCCTCAGAGCCAGTGATGTTGAGGGGAGCAGTTGTTGCTGCCCGCTTTTCAGCCGGCTCAGGCTTCATCGGTAACACATCCTTCTGTTGCATTTGAAACGAGTTTTGCGTATTTTAATAATATACCGTTGGTTGCTTTCAATGCGGGCTTTATCCACTGTGCCCTGCGGGCTGCCAGTTCCTCTGCGCTCACTTCCACATTGATCGTATTCTTTTCGGCATCTATTTCAATGATATCATTGTCTTTCACCAGCGCGATGGTACCGCCTTCGTAGGCTTCCGGTGTGATATGACCTACCACAAAACCGTGTGTACCACCGGAAAAACGTCCGTCTGTGATCAAAGCCACGCTCTTACCAAGACCTACACCCATAATAGCGGAAGTAGGTTTCAGCATTTCAGGCATACCAGGTGCACCTTTAGGGCCTACCTGTCTGATCACCACCACATCTCCTTTCTGCACACGTCCGCTCTGGATACCTGCTATCAGTTCAAACTCACCGTCAAACACACGTGCAGGTCCACGGAAGCTCAGGCCTTCCTTACCGGTTATTTTTGCTACTGAACCCTGTTCTGCCAGGTTACCGTACAACATCTGTATGTGACCGGTAGCTTTCAGTGGTTTCTCAGAAGGAACGATCACGTCCTGTGTTTCGAATTCCAGATCAGGAACACTTGCCAGGTTCTCTGCTATGGTCTTGCCGGTTACTGTCAGGCAATGTCCATGCAGGTAACCTTGTTTCAGTAAATATTTCATTACCAGGGGAACACCGCCTATGTTATGCAGGTCTTCCATCAGGTATTTACCACTTGGTTTCAGGTCAGCTATCAGTGGCGTTTTGTCGCTGATACGCTGGAAATCCTGCAAGGTGAATTTCACACCTACTGATTTCGCAATGGCGATGAAGTGTAATACCGCATTGGTACTACCTCCCAGCGCCATCACCACGGTAGCCGCATTTTCAAATGCCTCGAACGTCATGATGTCGGTAGGCTTAATATCTTTTTCCAGCAGCAGGCGGATATACTTACCTGCTATCAGGCATTCTTCCTGTTTTTCCTTGCTGGTTGCAGGACTGGAAGAACTATAAGGGAGGCTCATACCTAATGCCTCAATAGCCGATGACATGGTGTTAGCCGTATACATACCGCCACAGGCGCCAGCGCCAGGGCAGGAATTCATTACTATTCCTTTGAAATCTTCGTCATTCAGATCACCAGCCATCTTCTGGCCTAGTGCTTCAAAAGCGGAGATGATGTTAAGGTCCTTGCCTTTATACTTGCCGGGAGCGATCGTACCACCGTACACCATGATAGATGGGCGGTTCAAACGGCCCATTGCCATCAGGGAACCAGGCATGTTCTTATCACAGCCAGGTACGGTGATCAGCGCATCATAATATTGTGCACCACAAACAGTTTCGATGGAATCAGCAATCAGATCACGGCTGACCAGGGAGTAACGCATACCGGGAGTACCATTACTCATACCATCGCTGACGCCTATGGTATGGAAAGTGAGTCCGACGAGATCATTAGCCCAGACGCCTTTTTTGACCTGCTGAGCGAGGTCATTGAGGTGCATGTTACAGGTGTTACCGTCGTAGCCCATACTGGCAACGCCTACCTGTGCTTTCTTCAGGTCTTCTTCTGTTAAACCTATTCCATACAGCTGCGCCTGTGCGGCTGGCTGTGTAGGGTCCTGGGTGAGCGTTTTGCTGTATTTATTTAATTCCATCTGTTTGTTAGTATTTCCGGTTGCTATTTAAAGTAATACAAAATAGCAGTGATAAAAGCCAAGTTCCAAACCAATTACTGCCCGGTTAGCCGGTATTCAAATCTCTTCGTTTTATGCCTAAACCCGCTATGGCATTAGATAACATACCCTCAAAAATCCAAATTCCAACTTATCAAAAATACTGTCACGGGAAGAAACGGGAGGTATGTACGAAGTCTTTATGAAGAGCATCCCGCTTTGTTTTGAATAATACAAAGCGGGATGCCTTGCGTAGCTATCTGATGATTTGATACAATACTATCAGTTTCAAATAATAATGTATCGTTTTCAGGTATGGTAATTAGAGGAAATACCTGAATCAGCACGAGTTTTCATGAATATCTGTAACCTGAGACCAGCGGTTAGGAGACTGGTACAGCAGCGCGATCGAATTCTTTTTCCAGCACTCTGGCTTTATAAGCCTGCTGCAGCAATTTACCCAGGGAAGTTGCCCATGGTTTTGCAAAAGTCTGACCGTCAAGAGAATCCCAACCAACTAATTCTGCTGCGGTACCGCAATAGAATACGCAATCGGCAGTTTTCAGTTCGTCTGTTGTGAAGAGTTTCTCTTCCAGAGGAATACCCAGTTCATGGCATAGTTCAATCACTGTAGCGCGGGTAATGCCCGGCAGGATATTACCTGGAGGTGGGGTGAAGATCTTACCGTCTTTTTCGAAGAACAGGTTAGCTCCCGGACCTTCAGCTACATATCCGTTCATATCCAGCAGCAGTGCTTCATCATAACCGTTTTCCTTTGCTTCCTGCGAAGCCAGGATCGAGTTTACATACAGACCGGCAGTTTTTGACTCGATCTTGAATGCTTTTGGATTTGGACGCTGGTAAGATGATGTCATCACACGCAGCAGTTTTTCACCTAAATAAGCGCCCCACTCCCATGCACAGATCAGTACATGTGTTTCGCTGGCAGCTTTCAGGGTCATGTTCGGAGGGCAGAAAGCCAGCGGACGGATGTACGCTTCTTCCATATTGTTCAGCTCCAGTATTTTATAACATGCCTCGATCAGTTCATCATTGTTGAACGTATATGGCATGTGTATCAACTCGCAGGAGCGTTTGAATCTGTCAAAGTGTTCTTTCGCTTTGAAAATCTTCACTTTTCCATCAGCTGTTTTGTAAGCACGGATACCTTCAAAAACGGCATATCCGTAGTGCAGTGACTGACCATAAAGGTCGATAGTGGCCGCAGTGGCTTTCTTATACTCCCCGTTAACGTAAAGAATGGTGTTCTCGTTGTAATAGCTATACATAATTCAGATATTAGAATTCGATTTTGGATACTTAATTACAGGCGCAAAAAAAAGCCTTCCTCTTGTGGAGGAAGGCTGCTGTTATCTTTAGTGATTGTACACAATTACCTATCCTCCATATTGGTGGCTAATAATGACAACGACAACCACGACTAGCGTGATAGCCCAATTCAGTTGAGCTACGATGTGATTGATCTTGTTATTGTCTTTATTTACCCACATGGAGGTACCTTGTTTTGTTTTGCTTCTACAAATGTATTGGTCGTTCGACTAAAAAACAATACGGTCAAAAAATTTAGTTGTTTCGCAAACAAACCTGCACTTTTTGAAGATATTGAAATAAAAGTTGGTTTCTTTAGTCAAAATTCATACAAATAGCAAAAATATTATAATTCTTCAGGTATTATTTCCAGAGATTGTCCGGATATTCCCCACTATTTACCAGTGCGGAAAGGCTTTCCTGTACTCCCGGTGCATCTTCTTTATAAGTTACACCGAACCACTGAGCTGCTGTAGGGATGACATTTACCACACCCAGCTTGTTTTTAATGAAGTGGTCCACTACGATAGGAATGAAGAATTCTGACTTAGGCTTCTCACCATCTTTCTTTAAGAAATCCTTGAACAGGTTCTGGCTCATTTCAAATACTGATGGATGGAAACCCCAGAAGTTCATGGATACCGGTGTGTCAGGAGCCATAGCATGTTTAGTGCCTTCGGCGTCTTCATACACGATCTGCTCACCATCTTTGTAAACCTTGGTCCTTTCGTTGATAGCAGCCAGGTTGCTGTTGCTGTCAGCCGCACATACACCGCGGGAAACGGAGCCATGCTCACTGATAGTTTTATTCAGCTGATACCCGATCACACTATAAACATCAGGCTTTGCGTCATTCTTCAAAAATGCCGCTGCTTTTTCAAAAGAATCACGGCCATAGAAATCATCCGCATTAATCACTGCGAAAGGCTCATTGATAGCATCTTTCGCACATAATACAGCATGCGCTGTTCCCCATGGTTTAGAACGGTCTGCCGGCATCGGATAACCATCCAGAAATGCATCCATTTCCTGGAATACATAGTCCGTAGCTACACGACCCTTCAGTTTTGGTTCAAAGATCTCTTTAAATTCTTTTTCAAAATCCTTGCGGATAATGAATACTATCTTGCCGAAACCGGCACGGATAGCGTCGTAGATGGAGTAATCAACAATTGTTTCACCGCTGGGGCCGAACTGCTGGATCTGTTTCAAACTGCCGTAACGGCTAGCCATTCCAGCTGCAAGGATCAATAAAGTTGGTTGCATTTATAGACTTGTTTTTTGTGTTTTCATTTTTTGAACAAATTTCCTGGCGTTAAATTTAATCATTAAAACCATTATCACGCCGTCTTTTTGTTATCATACTGTTACGCATAATGGGGCATCATGACGCAAATCCCGTACCAACCAGATCAATCCCGCAAAAAGTAGAATATTATTTAATTAATCCATATATTCCGGCACGTTGTATGCAGGAACATGTCAAAATAGCACTGCTCACGGATACTGGTTTATCAAAAGATTCCACTACTTTAAACCCTTCCGGCCCGCCAATGTAAACAATGTTCCCGCTGCTGTACAGCATGCATACATACGAGGCCCCGGTGAGATTGGATCATGGAAAAAGGATTATCGTACCAACAATAAGCATATGAAGAAATTATTCTTGTCAATTCTTACAGCACTTTACTTCCTTAACGGAATGGCGCAACTGAAAACAGGCGATATCACGATCATCCCTGAACCCGTGTTGCTGTCCCCCATGCCCGGAAGCTTTGTACTGAATGAAAAAGCGGAAATACATTACAGCGGACAAGCAGCTGGTAAGGTCGCCGGTTTTCTGAATGATTTTCTGCAACGCAATTATAATTTTAAACTACCTGCAAACGGCTATGCAAAACTTCCCCGTGTTACGGCACACTCTGTGATACAACTCGTAGAAGCCAGTGCCGGTAATCCGGAGGGCTATATACTGGAAGTGAATACCGGTCGTGTTTATCTGCAGGGAGATAGCTACGGATTGTTCAATGGTTTACAAACGTTGCTACAGTTGTTTCCCCTGAATAAACAAACTGCCATTCATCTCCCTGGTGTCAAGATCCAGGACTATCCCCGCTTCGCGTATCGCGGGATGATGCTGGACGTAGGTCGCCACTTTTTCCCCCCTGCTGCGGTCAAACAGTTTATTGACATGATGGTACTTTATAAATTCAACCGCTTTCACTGGCATCTTACCGAAGACCAGGGCTGGCGTATCGAGATCAAAAAATATCCCCGCCTGCAGGAAATTGCTTCCATAAGAAAAGAAACGATCGTAGGTCATCATCGTCGTAGCACTACTTATGATAGTAAGCCCTATGGCGGTTATTATACACAGGAGGAAGTACGTGACATCGTGAAATATGCTGCCGAGAGGAATATTACGATCATTCCTGAAATTGAAATGCCTGGTCATTCACAAGCCGTACTGGCAGCTTATCCGCAATTCGGCAATACCGGCGGACCTTATGAAGTGCGCACAACGTGGGGTATTTCGAAAGATGTTTTAAATCCGGTGAATGACTCGGTTTTTACCTTCCTGCAGGATGTGCTGACAGAAGTAATGGCCCTCTTCCCTTCCCAATATATCCATATCGGTGGCGATGAATGTCTGAAAGACCGCTGGAAAGAATCTGCTGATGTACAGCGCCTCATTAAGAAATTAGGTTTGAAAGATGAACATGATCTGCAGAGTTATTTCATTCAACGGATGGAGAAATTTGTAAACAGCAAAGGCCGTACTATCATTGGTTGGGATGAGATACTGGAAGGCGGTCTTGCACCTAATGCTACTGTGATGAGCTGGCGTGGCGAAGAAGGCGGTATTGCCGCCGCCAAACAAAAACATGATGTCATCATGACGCCGAATACCTATCTCTACTTTGATTATACACAAGGCCAGCCGGCTACGGAACCGCTGAATGCAGCAGCATATCTTCCGCTTAAAACTGTTTACAAATATGAACCTTTACCGGCTTCGCTAACACCGGCCGAGCGCAAATATATCAAGGGAGTGCAGGGAAATATCTGGACGGAGTTCATTCCTGACCAACCCATGCTCGATTACATGGTGTGGCCGCGGGCATTGGCTTTGTCGGAAATTGCCTGGTCACAACCAGGGAAGAAAAACTATCGTCGTTTCATGCAGAAATTACCGATGGAGTTAGGGCGGCTGAATACCGCAGGTGTCAATTTCCGTATTCCTGAACCACTGGGTCTTGAGAGTAAAGTAGTGACCACACCTTCTGTAACAGTTACTTTGAAACCTCCTGTGAAAGGTAGTTTTATTTACTATACTACTGATGGTAGTCAGCCGGGAACGCGGAGTACACCTTACGCTAAACCGTTTGCTCTTGCAGTTCCTGACAATGGTTCTGCAGTTGTACAGTGTATTGTAGTGTTACCCTCCGGACGGATCAGTCCTCTGTACAGTGCCACTTATGTACGCAAGCCTTACCTTCCTGCGTTGCCTGTTCAGGCGGGCAAGAAAGGCGTGCGTTTCTCACTTGTAAATACAGCACCTGCCAATGCCCGGCAGTTACCGGCTACCGGCGATAGTTCAGGTGTTTTGCCTGCTATTGATATTCGTCCCTTGTCTCTTAAAAATGCAGGGGTCACATTCACTGGGTATGTAAAAATTCCTGCGGATGATCTGTATGAATTTCATCTGAATAGTGATGATGGGGCAGTCTTTTATGTAGATGATCAGATTGTTGTTGATAATGATGGACAACATGATCTGGTAGATAAAAGCGGGTTCCTGCCTTTGAAGAAAGGCCTGCATCGGATCAAGGTGCAGTATTTTAATGTTGGTACAGGAGCCTGGCTGGATGCCGGGATATACAGGGATAGAGAGAAGTTGAATCCGGCGGAGGTGTTATATATCGGGCAGTGATGCCCGCCATCTCCACCGGAAACCTTGTTGCCACTTCCAGGCGTTCTATTATAGCATGCTTCTTTTATTGATATATATTTTCAGAAGCTTATTCTGTTCTCAGGCTTTTCACCGGATTGGCCATAGCCGCTTTTATGGACTGGAAGCTAACTGTCACCAATGTTATCATTACGGATAAAAAGCCCGCTAACGCAAACACCGACCAGTTAATACTAACATGATATGTATAATCCATTAACCATTCAGACATTCCCCAATAAGCGACCGGAGCAGCTATTATAAACGAAATAACAACCAGGGTCACAAAATCCCTTGATAGTAATACTGTGATCCCTGTTACAGACGCACCCAATACCTTTCTCACACCTATTTCCTTTATTCTGTTTTCTGCCATATAAGTAGCAAGACCAAACAGACCAAGGCATGAAATAAAAATGGTAAGCCCTGCAAATAATGCGGCTAAAATTCCTTGACGTTGTTCGTTTTCGAATTTCTCCCTGTAAGCTTCATCTACGAACTTATATTCAAATGGATAGTCAGGGTTGTATTTTTTGAAAATAACTTCCATTCTTTTTAAATTATCAGCAGTGGAACTTCCGCCATCCAGCTTTATCTGCATCACACTGAAACTCATGAAGCTACTCTTTGCACCGCATATCAGTATAGGCCTTGTTGGTTCATATGGACTGGTAAGAATAAAGTCTTTAATAACCCCTACAATATGCCACTTAATTCCAAGATCACTCACAACTTTACCAATAGGATCTTTGAACTTCATGACTTTTAATGCGGATTCATTCACAATCAGGCCTGTTGAATCGGTAGGAAATTGTTTCAGATCGAAATCGCGCCCTTGTACAAATTGCAACCCAGCAGTAGCCCCCAGGCCTTCATCGGCTAAAAACCGGTCAAAAGAGGGATTATCATTTGGATCTTTTCCTTCCCAACTTTGTCCCCATCCATCACTCCATCTTTCTGTGAGCGGAGAGTTTGTCTTTGTAATTGATTTCGCAATACCTGACGCAAGCAATTCATTTTTTATCAGTGCATAGTTCTTAGGGATATCACCGGTTAGGAAATGGTAAACAAGATTATTTTTGTCATAACCTGTTTTCCTTTCGCGGGCATAATCTATCTGCTGTTTCACGATAATAGTACAGATGATAAGAATGATCGCAAATGTAAACTGTAATATAACCAGTACCTTTCTTGGCGTTACTAATGCATTTGCTTTTTTAAATGTGCCTTTTAATACCTTAACAGGCTGGAAAGATGAAAGAAAGAATGCAGGATAACTACCCGCCAGTACACCGGTGAACAGGATGAATCCGATGAGCGCAGCCCATGTATAAACACTGCCAAAGTTTACGAATAGCTTTTTATCCGTAAGCTGGTTATAGCTTGGTAAGCTTATCTGGACAATAACGATAGCTACAATACCTGCCAGAAAGGCGATAAAAACAGATTCACCGATAAATCGGCTAATGAGAGAACCCCTCGGAGCCCCCACTACTTTTCGTATCCCCACTTCCTTCGCCCGCTTTTCGCTTCGCGCTGTAGTCAGCGTCATAAAATTGATGCACGCAATTAATAATATAAAGCCTGCGATGATACCAAATAGTTTTACGAAAGTGCTGCGGCCGCCATTATCCTCCACACCATTGGTGAAGCTTGAATACAGGCGCCAGCGGTCAAGCGGGTAAATAAATAATCCCCATTTCATTCTCTTCGCCTCGTCGCTGTACTTCTGTTTCAATCCTTCTATTTTAGGCGCCACACCAGCATAGTTTGTATTGGGCTTCAGCATCACATAAGTAGGTGTGCTATTGTCGTTCCAGCCTAAATCCGTGCCCTCCCTGTATTTTAAATTGGACATGGATATTAAAAACTCAAAATTAAAGCGGGAATTATTGGGCAGATCTTTTAACACGCCTGTTACCGTAAAGTTTTCTTCATTTTTAAGCCTGATGACCTTTCCCATAGCATCCTCACTACCGAACAAGCTTTTAGCGGTGTTTTCAGTAAGCACAATAGTATGGATATCATTTAAGGCAGTAAGAGGATTGCCTTTTAACATCGGGAAACTAAACATCTGCAGGAAACCGGTATCCACCATGCTTCCGGATTTTATCAGTTTTTTATCGCCCACTGAAAAGAGAACATTACTGTTATCAACTACTCTTACAGCACGCTCTACTTCGGGCAAGTCCTTTTCCAATACCCGGGCCAGTGGTGCAGATACGGAATTGGAGCACGCAAGTTTACCCTCAAATGCCACACGATTCCATACCTCGTATATCCTGCCCTTGTTTTTATGAAACCCGTCGTAACTAAGTTCGTTTTGTATCCACAGTAAAATAAGCATGGCGGCAGTCATACCAATCGCCAAACCCGTAATATTGATAAAAGAAAAGCCTTTATTGCGAACAAAGTTCCGGTACGCAACTTTGAAGAAATTTCTAATCATAGTCTAGCTTGTTGAAACGCAGTGGTCAAAATCTGCGAGAGAGGTTGCACCAAGAGTGCGCCATATAACCATCACATTGATTTTCAAAATAATAAACATTTTTACATATATGTGTTTGTTCGATTTTGGCACAAAAACTGTCCACTTTTGATACACCATGCTGCAACCCCGCTATGTGTGATTTTGACATTATTCTCTTTTAATCAGTACGTTTCCCCCTGTTGATCATTTACTTCTTTACTTTTACAAATTCTTTACGCTTCTCAAGTGTGCCGCAACTATTGAACACAATTAAACATGCAACTGGATCTGGATTATAACAATATTGTACTACAAACAATCTCTCCATCATGGCTACCGGATAATATCCAGGCAGCAGTGTTGCGCCTTGATCTGCTGCATCCGGAGGTTTCGGGTAACAAGTGGTTTAAACTACGTTATAATCTTGAAGCTGCACTTGCACAAGGGAAAACACGGATACTCACTTTCGGCGGCGCTTATTCCAATCATATTGCAGCTACTGCAGCTGCCTGTCAACTGGCGGGCATTGCCTGTACCGGTGTTATCAGGGGAGAACGACCATTAGTGTTAAGTCATACGCTTCGCGATGCATCAGCAAAAGGAATGGAGTTATTATTCGTTAGCAGGGAGGCATACCGTAATAAGAATGAAACAGATTGGAATGCGCTCTATCCTGATGCATATGTGGTTCCTGAAGGAGGCAATAATGCATTAGGGGCTAAAGGATGTGAAGAGATCCTTTCATCGGTGAATGATCCATCGTTTACACATATCGCCTGTGCTGTGGGGACAGGCACTACGCTGGCAGGACTGATCAGTAGCGCAGATCATCAGCAGGAAATACGAGGTTATGTGGTGCTGAAAGGCGCATCTTATCTCGAACACGAGATACTGTCCCTGCTGCCCCCTGAACCCCTCCCACATTGGCAATTGATACATCAGCATCATGGCGGTGGATATGCAAAAGTAACACTTACGTTAATGGAGTTTATCCGGCAGTTTTATGAAGAGACCAACGTACCGCTGGACATCGTATATACTGGTAAGCTGATCATGGGCTTCAGACAGGATGTACTGGATGGGATGTATCCCGCAGGCAGCAAAGTGCTCCTTATTCATACCGGTGGATTACAGGGAAATAGCACCAACGTTCTTACATGATCTCGACATTCCGCTGTATCTTGCTTTCCACAAATTACAATCCTGACCTATGAGATCACTTAACAGATCCCTGTCAATTCTATTTTTAGCAGTATTCAGTTTATATGCATGTACTTCGGCAAAGAAAAAAGTAAATGGCAGAACACCTATCGTATGTACTGATGTAAGCAAACATAACTTCGTGCTGGATACAGTTAAAGGCTACCAGCTGAAACCCGGAAAAGAACTCCTGTTATTGCTGAATCTTGAATCGTTCAATACGCAGGAAGAATTTGATCAGTATTTCATGCGGCCTCCTATCCCGGCAGACAGTACTCCGCCATCCTTGAATTTTAAAGATAATTGGCTGGTCGGTATCCTCGTTGATAACAAAACGCCAAACCCCAGCTATCCCGACAATTGGATTGATGTGGATACAAGGCTCACGATAGATAGTGCTTACACAGAGAACTGCGCGCTTACCGTACCTTTTTATCTGGTGACATATGAATCACCTGTTTTCGGATCGCCGGCGCCGCAAAGAAAATTTGTGCTGCTCAGTATTCCGAGATCAGCGCAGTTCAATGAAGTGTTCCTTATGAATAAAACCGGAAACATGTCACGTCATATAAGAGTTCCCGAAGCCGAAAAATAGTAATTCCAGGTAGTGTATCATTTTACATTCCGGGCTCTTCTTCCTTTTTATTAAAAGCTTTGTTAATGGTTAGCTGATACACTATCTCTATATATCAGAATTGTTTATATTTACGCAGTTCACTATTTTCAATCGTCTATTTACTATTTTTGCCAACTTAAGAGGAAAACCGGTGTTTTTTGTCATACAAAAGGCATTGGGAAGTATGGATACAGGAATTAGCATTTATGAAGCAGTTGTCGCGTACTATTCTATTCACGGTCTTTTTTGCAGTTTTTTTTATAACGTCAGTTTCAGTTAAAGCACAGACTACCACCACACCACCAGTACTACCGGACTTCTCTGCACTGATCAAAACAGGCAAGATCCAATTAGACTTTATATCCGGGTTCAGGGAGGTTAAATTCATCGGGGTACAACGTTCCCTCGATAGTGTATTGAATTTCAGCACGATCGGTCTCGTAAATAATCCGAACGATTTCAGGAATAATTATCAGGACGTCAAACCTCTTCCCGGCTCCAATTACTATCGCCTGTTCATTCAGTTCAATAACGGCCGCTACCTTTATTCCAAGATCATCCTGGCCATTCCGGACAGCACCATTGATGGTAGCAAGAAATTGCAACTTGCTGACGTAAAAGAGGCGATTGCAGCCGCTAAAGAAGCAGGAGTGAATACAGGAAGCACGGGGGTTAACGGAGCGAAAAATGAGGCCCATAAAGAGGAAAAAATAGTATGGCATCCGTCTAACTACGTCTATACTACTGCAGACGGAAATGTAAATATCAAACTGCCGGACGCTGTAGGGAAGAAATATAGTGTAAAATTCTTCGAGCCGGATGGGTCCTTCCTGTTCGAGATCCCGGAAGTGAAAGAGCCTTTCCTGATACTCGAAAAAGCCATTTTCCTGCATTCAGGCTGGTTTAATTTCGAGATCTACCAGGATGGCAAATCCTATGAGAAGTGGAATTTGTTTATTCCACTGAACTACAGGAATTGATCTACTGATTACAAACTCTTTAGCTTTAGAGAGATTATCAATAATTCCTAATCCATAATCATTTCTGCTTCAAATACTTCAGCGAAGTATTTGCTGATCTTCGTTTTGACTTCCGCTTCAGGTAAGGCAAAGCCCAATTCCTCCTGCATGGAAGCAACCTTCTTATCCGAAATGCCACATGGAACGATATTGCCAAAATATTCCATATCGGTATTCACATTCAGTGCAAAACCATGCATGGTCACCCAACGGCTGCAACGTACTCCCATCGCACAGATCTTACGCGCACGGATAGGGTCTTGCGGGTCCAGCCATACGCCGGTCTCTCCCGGTGAGCGCTCTCCCCTGATACCATAGTCAGCCAGCGTACGAATGATCACTTCCTCCAGGAAACGGAGATATTTGCCTATGTCGGTAAAGAATTGTTCCAGGTCCAGGATAGGATATCCTACCACCTGACCAGGACCATGATAGGTAATATCACCTCCCCGGTTCGTATTCGTAAAGCTGATCCCTTTGTCTTTTAATTGATGACCATCCAGCAACAGGTTCTCCATATGCCCGCTTTTTCCGAGCGTATAAACGTGCGGATGTACACAGAACAAGAGGTAATGGGTTGTTTCCTTTGCCTGACCGGCGGGTATCTCCCCTTTCGCCAATGCCTGCTTGATTCGTACATTCTCCTGTAAAAGCTGCTCCTGGTAATCCCAGGCCTTCTGATAATCAATGATTCCCAGGTCGTTCGTGTGGATCTTCTTGTTCATATTGCAGGCACAAAAGTACGGAATTAGTTGATCTCACTACCATCCTGTCAGTCTTCTGCTTCTCTAAATCCTTGCTGGTAGCTGAATTCCTCTTATTGTTCTATTGAAAATGCCCATCTACAGGGTCTTTTCTCGCTTCGTCCATATCACATCACCGTCATTTCCATATCATTTCACCGTCATCTCTATATCGAAGGGATATATATATGAGCCTAAAGTGACGGTGAAATGACGGTATCGCGATATAGAGATATAGAAACCAGACCAAACTCAGAACGGGATTGAACTGTACCAGATAGCGTAAAACCAGAAGGGGAACAGTTCTTATTGTTGTTCTCCACAATATGTGGGCATCCGCCGTGCAATCCGTACCTTTGCAAAAATTTTGAATCCTCATGGCGGAAGAACTGATTGAACTTGATGATGAACTGGAAAATGGCGAGGGCAGCGAGGAGCTGTACGAGCGGGTAAATATTATAGCAGATAAAGGCCAGGAGCCTCTTCGGGTTGACAAGTTCCTGATGAACCGGGTGGAAGGCGCCACCCGTAACAAGATCCAGCAGGCTTGTGAAGATGGCATGGTCATGGTCAACGACAAACCGGTTAAATCCAACTATAAGGTAAAAGCACATGATCATATCGTGGTCTTTTCTCATAAGAACCCGGAAAATACTGCCATAATTCCCGAAGAACTTCCGCTAGACATCGTCTATGAGGATGAGGATATCATGATAATCAACAAGTTGCCAGGGGTGGTAGTCCACCCTGGTTGCGGAAACTATACCGGTACCCTGGTGAACGGACTGGCCTGGTACCTGGGCGACCGTACTACTACACCGGTACCTGAACCGGAAATTCCCCGTTTCGGGCTGGTACACCGTATCGATAAGAATACCAGTGGATTGCTTGTCGTAGCCAAGTCCGACAAGGCAATGAACGACCTGGCTAAACAGTTCTTCGATCATACCGTTCAGCGCCGCTATATGGCCCTGGTATGGGGCGATTTTGAGGAAGATGAAGGAACTATTGAAGCACATGTGGGACGTCACCAGCGTTTCCGCAAGATCATGGACGCATATCCCGAGGGAGAATATGGTAAAGAAGCTATCACCCATTACAAGGTGCTGGAACGTTTTAACTACGTGACACTCATAGAGTGCCGTCTGGAAACAGGACGTACCCACCAGATCAGGGTGCATATGCAACACATCGGTCATTCCCTGTTCAATGACGATACTTATGGAGGAAACCGTATCCTGAAAGGCACCGTATTCGCCAAATACAAGCAGTTCGTGGAAAACTGTTTCGAAATTATGCCACGTCATGCCCTTCACGCACAAACCCTGGGTTTTATACATCCCCGGACCCGGAAACCAATGCATTTTGAAAGCCCGCTGCCGGAAGATTTCAAGGCAGTTCTGGAGAAATGGAAGCGGTATGTAAGCGCGAGACCCTTAGACGAGTAATTCCATTAAAAAATAAAAACATATCATTTTTTTCTTTTAATTTAGCGTCTTACCCATGTCCCTTCATGAGAAGCCTATATCTATTACTCGCGGTTTTATTAACCATACTGGGTGCGTATGACGCCCAGGCACAGACACCATTTACGTATTCGACAACCTGCCAGAATGATAGTGTTAGATTTGAAATAGCTCAGGCGGACCTTGCAGATATTGATTCCGTACATTGGTATTTTGGGGATCCTGCCTCTGGCTCCGCGGATACATCCCGGAGAATAAAAGGCGCACACCTGTACAATACCCTCGGTGCTTATACTGTGCAATTGATCGCCTACAGGAATGGCGTTCCGGAAACCTCCACGACAAGCCTGACGATCGTAGAACGGGTTATTTATGATTTCGGCCCTACAGACCAGACCATATGTGACAGTACTACCATTACCCTCACCGCACCCACAGTACCCGGAGCAACCTATGAGTGGCAGGATGGATCTACTGATCCAAGTATCCTGATTGACACAATGGGTACCTACAAGGTGAAGATCAACGGCTGCCTGATCGACGATTCCGTTAACGTGTTCTACACCCCCGTTCCGGAACTCGACCTGGGAGACAGCAGTCTGATACTTTGTTTAGGTGAGACATTGGAACTGGACGCTACCGCCCAGAACTGTACCTACATGTGGAACACAGGAGACACTACGCCTAACATTATCGTACACAGTGACATAGCAATGCCTTCCACTCCTTACATCGTCGTTGCCGATGCTAAAGGTTGTGGCATATACCGTGATACTATCTATATTGCTTTTGCCGGCCAGGAACATCCATTCTCATTAGGAAAGGACACTATCTTATGTCCCGGCGAATCGATAACACTTAATGCAACCACACCGGGAGCTACCGGTTACAGATGGAGCAACGGCGCCGAGACGCCGACAACGACGATACGAAGTCGATGGGACCTCTGGGTCTTTGTGAATATCAACAATACCTGTGAGGTGCTGGATACGATCCTGATCCGTTTCAAACCTGAAGAGAATTTGAACCTCGGTAATGATACTGTTGTGTGTAAAGGTGAAACACTGGTACTGAAAGCCGACTTCGGAACAGCCTCCTACCGCTGGCAGGATACCTCCAAACAGGCTACCTACTATGTGCGGGAAACCGGTTACTATTGGGTACGGGCACAGGTTGGACGTTGTGTTGACAGTGACACCATCCACGTACAGTTTGAAGATACATTACGAACGAACCTGGGACCGGATACATTACTATGTATAGGTGAAATTTACAACCTTCATCCCAACGGCGCCGGTGCACAATATAAATGGCAGGACAGCTCTTCCTTACCGTTATTCCCGGTCACGCAGGCAGGACATTATGCCATCGTGGCGACGAATAGTTGCGGACAATCAATCGACGAGTTAGATATCACCTACCAGGAATGCGGTTGCCAGGTATATTTGCCGACGGCCTTTACACCGAATGCAGATGGATTGAACGACTACTTCCGACCGAAATTCAGGTGTGCGATCTCTGACTTTGAACTGGTTCTTTTCAACCGGTGGGGTCAAAGGATCTATTACACCACCGACCCGGGAGTAGGCTGGAAAGGCACCTGGGACAAAGGACGGGTACCGGTAGGAACATATGTATGGGTAATGGATTACAAGATCGTAGCAACCGGAGAGAAAGTGAAGAAGACAGGTTCTGTAACAGTGATCTACTAAAGCTTAAAAAGACATAAAACGAAAGAGGGGATCTTCATGATGAAGATCCCCTCTTTCGTTTTATGTCTTTTTAAGCTTTACTGTATTATTCAGTGAAGCTATGGAACTTTGCTATAAACTTCGCTGTTTCCCTTTTCTTGAACGGTACGTCCCAGGTGCCGTCGTAGGTTACCAGTGCGGGGATGAGCAGTCCCTGTTGTTTGGTCATCTGTACATTCATCTTCACATCAAAATCAAAGACCATCGTTTTGTAAGAGAGGGAATAAATACGGCCTACTATCTCAAAATTGTCTTTATTAAAATAGGTGATCAGCTCATTTACCACTACATCTCCCCTGTCCAGGCTATTAAGACCAGGCTTGGCTTTTGCAGTGAATACATAACAGGGAATATTGCCGGCATAATTCTCAGAAGTGATAGAGAAATCGTACAACCTCATCACCTCCGGGTCAAAAATAGCCACTTTGCCACCCACGATGGGAACACCTTTAACTGGTTTACCGGGATTGAAGATGAGCTTCTTCAGTTGGGTTTTATGTCTGGCCATGCTGCCTTTGGCTCTTTCCGGTTCTTCTCCGCTGGCATCTACACATACGGTGCCTTTTGTAAAAAACAGGTTGCCGTATAACTCTGCCGTGTAATAATTGTACTCTCCTTTCTTGTCGAAGAAATCGCCTGTAACGTCCTGGCTAAGCACTTTCATTGTGCGGCACCTGCCTTGCATGGTTTGCACTGTCTGGCCTTTAAGCGAGGCCTGAATTTCGTTATTCTTATCGTAAATGCGGATATCATTGTCAGAAGTATATCCCAGCAGACGCAGATTTTTGAAGGCGCGGTAAAAAGTAGTATCATCTTCTACTCTTTTTATGAAGCTGTTGACATCAAAGCCTATACGTTTGGCTTCGACGATCACTTCATCCAGGTTAACGGTCATCCCCTTATATCTGGCGGTATCCTGTGCATAAGTTTGCTGAAAGAAAAATAGTGTGATAATATAGATCCAGACTTTTCGCATGCTGCGAAATTATGTATTTTACTCATTTTAGCTGGCTTTTCCTGCCACATACATCTGGTCTAGTGTAGGAACGGCGCTTCCGCCTTTTTTCTCAAGGGTTATAGCAAACATCTCAGCGTTGTCTATAGATCTCATCTTTTGCAACAATTCATGATGATCTCCCATTTCAAATACGCCCATATCAACCGGTTTACCATCTACAATGGCCCACAGCTGGTATTGTTTATCTGCTGCTGGTTCCGGCAGATTATTTACCATGACGAACACTTCTTTTGACTGCTGATTCCAGTAGACGGTAGCAAGTGCGGAAGGGAACGGTTTTGTACCAGGCATCTTTACTGTCTTCATGGAAGGATCTTTCACAAGATCCATGGAATGTTCCATTTGTTCCACGCGGGTTTTATATAGGTTTGATTCAGATGCCAATGTATTTTGTGTGGAGAGTAAT
This sequence comes from uncultured Flavihumibacter sp., assembly GCA_902168105.1. Taxonomy (GTDB): domain Bacteria; phylum Bacteroidota; class Bacteroidia; order Chitinophagales; family Chitinophagaceae; genus Chitinophaga. The sequence continues at coordinate 387,269 of CABHOY010000075.1, read as the reverse complement.
GCTTCGTAGCGGCCTTTATAGTCGTTGATCTGTCCGAAGAACACATAGTTAAGTAACAGACTGCCCAGCAATAACAGGATGGCGGCAGCAGCGATCCAACGCCAGGAGCTGCTTACATAAACTTTGGTTTCCGGGAATTCTTCAGTGTCTGTTTCGGTTGTGAGGGTACCGCTTTCACGGGCGGCTTCTTCATTGACGATGATATGAAAAATGCGGTGTTTAAGATCGGCAGGCGGCGTTTTGGATTGTAAAGTAACATATTGCTCCATATCCAGCTGGCAGTCATTCACTGCAGCTGCTACTTCCGGATACTGCGTCATGCCGCGTTCCAGCTCCTGTACTTCGTTGGAGGTAGCTAGTCCGCTTACATAAGCTTCGATCAATCCGGACGATATGAAACGTGATGCGTCCACTCTCATACTAATTTTAACAAGTTCCTTAATTGAATTATGGCGTTTCTCATCCTTGTTTTTACGGTACCCAACGGAATTTCCAGCACCTTGGAGATCTCTTCCTGGGTGCAACCTTTGTAGTACGCTAGATCAATGATGATTCGTTGTTCCTTGGTTAATTTTTCAAGAACCTTTGAAAGTCCCAGATGGTCAACGGATGGGTGTACAGTTAAATTACCTGTATATAAATGTACGTCATCTCCAATATCTTGGATTTTTTGATCCATTTTATGGGCCTTCGAACGAAGTGTATCAATTGCAGAATTGCGGGTAATATTGAGCATCCAGGTAAACAAACGTCCCTTACTTTCATCATACCGGTCGATGTTACGCCATATTTTGAGGAACACTTCCTGCAGCACATCATTCGCATTACTTTCGTCGTTGAGCACTTTCAGCGCTACACCGTACAAAGCGGGTGAATAACGGTCATAGAGGTAGCCGAATACCTTCTGGTCTTTGGCTTTCAGCCCCTGTACCAGCTCAGATTCCGTATATGTAAACGCGGATTCCAAAACAGTAAAAAATTTTGTTAAAAATAATTATCAGTGTGCTCCACTATTTAGCTGCAGGCGCTACAGTATGATTGGAACTGTTACCGGTACAACTTTGTTACAATCCTAATAAGTCCTAATTAGATGGTTAATGGGAATGCAATAATAAAGGAAAGATAGCAATTATTACGGAATAATTGATAATGAGCGCTCTAGTGTGGTTAAAGGTTGAAAACGGGGAAAGATCAGCCAGCTACTTTTCCGGCAACAAACATCTGGTCTAATGTAGGTGAAGGGTTTCCACCTTTCTTTTCGAGGGTCACTGCAAAAACCTGTGCATTTTCGACTGGTTTTACTTTTTGTACCGAGTGCGCTTTGTTGCCCAGCTCAAATACGCCAGCGTCAATCGGCTTACCATTAACAATGGCCCAGAGTTGATATTGTTTATCCACAGGCGGCTCTGGTAGGGCCTGTGCAAGAATAAATGTTTCTTTGGATTGTGGATTCCAGCAAACGGTTGCAACTACGCCCGTGTGTTTACCCACTCCCGGCATGCGTGTCCATTTGAAGGATGGATCTTTCATCACGCCCATTTCTTTATGAGCGAATTCCAGTTGTTCCTTCAGCGCTTCTTTCTCAGCCATCAGGGAAGACTGTTCTGTTTGCAGAGAAGAGATCTGCTGTTGATAACTGCCGGAATTACTGTAGGAAACAACATTCATCACTATGCTACCCAGCAATAACACGATTGCTGCAGCGGCGCTGTATTGCCAGATCTGGAGTTGTGATATGTTTAATCCTGTATTTTCTGAGAAAGTATCTTCGTTTGTTTCTGCGGGGGTTTCAGATTCAGCAACAACGGGCTCGTCGGCTTCCGTTTTGTGCAACCGTTCCATTATCTGGCGCTTTATACCAGCGGGAGGCTTCGTAGCCCAGAGCTGTATATAGCGTTCCATGTCCACCTGCAGAGCATCGGCGGCAGCCTTTACTTCAGGATACTGCTGCATTGTACTGAGCACCTCACGGGATTCTACTTCTGAAAGTAACCCTGTGACGTGGTTCTCAATAATACCGGACGATATGTAACGTTGAACATCCACTTGCTTACATCTGTTTTAAAATATTCCGCAATTGTATGATCGCATTACGCATCCTGGTCTTCACTGTTCCCAAAGGGATATCCAATATCTTCGCAATTTCTTCTTGCGTGCACCCTTTATAATAAGCCAGGTCTATAATAACACGTTGTTCCTTGTTAAGCTGCTCCACCACCTTTACCAAACCAAGATGGTCCACTGATGGGTGGATGGCCAACTGGTCTGATGCAAGTCCGTTGCTCCCTAATTCACTAGCTTTTTGCCCCATCTTATGGGCTTTTGAGCGGAGAGTATCTATGGCGGTATTCCGCGCGATGTTCACCATCCAGGTAAACAGGCGGCCTTTGTCGGAATCATAGCGCTCAATGCCGCGCCAGATCTTGAGAAAGATTTCCTGCAACACATCACCGGCTACTGTTTCATCGTTTACCACTTTAAGGGCAATACCATATAAGGCCGGTGAATAATGGTCATATAAGTACCCGAAATGTTTTTCGTTCCTCGCCTTTAGGCCAAGTACCAATTCGGATTCTGTATATGTGACTGCTGCTCCCAATGTATTGTATTAGTTTGCAGGCACTAAAGTAATAGGGATTTTTAACATTACAAAATTTTCACTTGTTTTATTTGTGAAATATCATTTTGTAATCCACACTGATCTTACCTTTTGTAATGTCTTCCAGTTTGCCTTTCAGCATTCTTCTCTTTAATGGTTTCAGGTAGTCAATGAACAGTTTACCATCAATATGGTCGTACTCATGAAATATTACACGGGCTGTTACGCCGGTGAATGTTCTTTCCTGTGGCTGGAATTTTTCGTCTACATAACGGATGGTTACGGTTTCAGGACGATATACGTCTTCACGCACTTTAGGAATGCTCAGGCAACCTTCATTATAAGGCCACTCTTCACCACCAGTGCTAACAATGTGTGCATTGATAAATACCTGCTTCACACCTTCATCACCAGGATATTCGTTCTTCTCATCGTCTTCCAGACTGTTGATGATCTGCTCACTATCTATTACAAAAAGACGGATAGGCCTGTTGATCTGTGGTGCTGCCAGTCCTACTCCGCTGGAAGCATACATGGTTTCCCACATATTGGCAATCAGTTGCTCTAACTGAGGGTAATCTGGAGTAATATCTTCACACATTTTCCGTAATACCGGATGACCGTAAGCAACTATAGGTAGAATCATTTTTAAAAAATTTTCGAAATGCAAAGGTAAGTATCAATCAGGAAATAGGAATGAGGAATTGCTATGTAGTGCGTTGGACACTACAACAAACTCCTAAGTCACAATTAATCAATTATTTATATTGGAGATATTCCTGCAGGATGATCGTTGCGCTGATCTCGTCCACCAGTCCCTTATTCTGCCTGTCCTTCTTCTTCATGCCACTATCGATCATGGACCGGAAGGCGAGTTTAGAGGTGAATCGTTCGTCTACTTTCTTAACAGGGACTTGTGGAAAATTCTTCTGCAGGATGCGCACACATTCGGTTACAAGTGCGGTGGCATCGGTAGCTTCACCATCAAGGTTCTTAGGATCGCCTATCAGGAACAGCTCCACTGCTTCCTGAATCAGGTATTTCTTGAGATAAGGGATCAGATCATGCGTAGCCACGGTGGTCAGTCCGGTGGCAATCATCTGCAACGGGTCTGTCACTGCAAGACCTGTTCTCTTCTTTCCATAATCTATTGCAAGGATGCGGGCCATATTAATTTTTTAACCGAGGATAAACATATCGGCGATGACAAATACGGCAAATACCACGCTGGCAATACCATTTGTAGTCATGAAGGCAAGGTTAACACGGCTCAGATCATTGGGTTTTACCAGCAGGTGCTGGGAGATCAACATACTTACAAATACCAGTGCGCCTATTGCATATAACCAGTGAAAGTTGCCGTAGAAGCCGATCGCGATAGCCAGAGAGCCTGAAATCAGGTGCAGCGCCTCAGAGAAATGCAGTGCGCCTGCTTTTCCCAGCCATGCAGGAATGGAGTTCAGGGCCAGTGAACGGTCAAAATCTTCATCCTGTAAAGAATAAATAATGTCAAAACCTGCTACCCAGCACAATACAAGACAGGACAACATTACGGGCAACACCGCAAACTGACCTGTCACAGCAAGATAAGCACCCACAGGCGCAAGGGATAGACCCAGTCCCAGTACAAGATGACACAATGCAGTGAAACGTTTGGTATAGCTATATCCTAGTACCACCAGCAATGCTACCGGCGACAGGATAAAACATAACAGGTTAATAAACCAGGTAGCTGCAATGAACAGCAGACAGTTCACAATGACAAACGTTAGCGCATTCTTTTCAGTGATCACTCCGCGGGGAATCTCCCTGTTCACTGTACGTGGGTTCTTCTTGTCAATGTCTGCATCCAGGTAACGGTTGAAGGCCATCGCCGCACTGCGGGCAAACACCATACACAGCACAACCAGTGCGAACGACTGCCAGCTGAAAGAATGATCAGTTTTGGTGGTAGCCATAAAAAAGCCTGTCAGTGCGAAAGGCATGGCAAATATTGTATGGGCGAATTTTACCAGCGAAAGGTATTTATTAACCGTTGCGATCATTGTGCCTGTTGTTTTTTCAGTTTTGCAAAGAGATGAAACTTGGATATGCTTTACCAGCCTACATTTCAAGCAACCTCTTTTTATTTATGTCTATTGATGTGACTGATTCTTCAAAAGACAATGCAAAGATAGGGTCTTTCCTTCTTAATAAATATAAGTTATATTGGCAATATGACAAGACAGGAAGCAAGGTTGATCGCTCAAGAGGTCGTTAAACTTTTGGAACCTATCCTCTGCCAGCCAAAATGCCAATGGATTAATGAAGCGACCTTGTTAAAAGAATTCCCTTTCAGTAAAGATCAGCTACGACGCCTACGAGACAACGCGGATCTCGAATTCAGATATCACTGGAAGAATGCTGGGGAACGAAAAAGCTCCATGGGTGCCGGTAGGAGCCCTATGAGGCTTTACCACAGGGAACGGATGATCAAATTCATAGAAGAGATATAATCATGGAAAGGATTGAGATAACGGGCCTAACGGTAGCCGAATTACAACATATGCTTGATAATGCGGTAGAAAATGCATTGAGAAAGATCAAGGAAGAAAATTCAAAGCCATCTGATTGGGAGGACATAACAGTAGAGAAAGCTGCTAGAGAGCTGGATTGCAGCATGCGGACTATCCGTCGACGAATGAAGGAATTGAAGATTAAAGGTTTTCGCGTTGGCAAACAGGTCACTATTCAACGAAAGGATTTGGACAAGATCAGGAAGAGCTCGAGATTACCTAATTTTTAAAATTCATTTGATATGCACCGAATAGAAATTACAGGTCTGACCGTGGCAGACATACACAATTTAATAAGTAGTGCCGTAGAAGAGGCGATGAATATGGCGCTGGAACGACAAAAGCAGCCACCGCTTTCTGAAGAACTGACATTAGAACAGGCGGCAGCAGTACTCCGCTGTCATAAAGCTACTGTTCGTCGAAAAATGCTGGCTGCCGGTATAGCAGGATATCGGTTTGGCAAGGAAATTACCTTGAAAAGAAGCGATCTCGAACGAATAAAGAAAAAACATAAATAGAGAAGTGAGTCGAGGAGTTACGTACTTTATACACTTATTAAAGTTAATATACTACATATTTACGTTTAAATAGAATCACACTACAACTATTTTCACCCTTTTTATGTTAGCTGATCATAATATTTTAATAAAATTTGCTAGAATATGGTCTTATCTTTGTATCACATACACTATAACGCTTTTATACTATTTTCCACGTAGTTTGAAGAACATGTAAATTAACTGCTATGTCTCATGTTTCTGCACCTTGTCAAGTATCCGGTGTTCCTTTTCACGTAAATCCAGACTCTCCATCACCAAAGAAAAGTATAGGCTGGATAGACCGCTGCATTGTTAAATACAAGGCCAAAAGGCACGCCAATAAAATATTGAATAGCCTTAATGAAGCAAAAGAAATCCACGAAGGGAAAAGAGCCGGCCGCACCCTCGACGACTTCCTCAAAGACTTTTGATGTTTATACTACCACACAGTTCGAAGAAGATGCTAGGTACTTAAAACGACGATACCCTCTCATTAGCCAAGACATAATTGCGCTCAATCAGCAACTAAAACAAGACCCCATAACTGGAAACGATTCTCTTGGTAAGTCGTGCTACAAAGTACGTATGAAGATTAGCGGAAAGAACTGTGGGAAATCATACGGGGCTAGGATTATAATAAATGTCCATATCATCGAAGGGGAAGTATATCTCCTTTCCATTTACGATAAAAGCGATAAGAAAGATATAGATGAACAAGAGCTGGATGAAATGCTTAAATCGAGGCTTTCATAACCGCAAAAAACGGACAAGAATCCCCGGCTCGGGTACTATCAAATCTTTGATTTACTGTCAAATTACTTTGAGAATATGCACAATAATAAATGAGATACCCCAAATTAATAGGCCGAATAATGCACCTTAAAAAACGTCTTGAGAGCTTCTTTATCCATGTTAATTTTAGTTTTCAAAGAAGGTTTAGTCCTCCTGTTGTATAAAGATATGCTTCCGATTTCCTCCGCCGGATTAGCCCTGGCAGAACCTTTCTTCCAGATTCGTTCCATTTCAGAAACTCTCCTGAAATTCCGGGATGATCAGTATTCTCAAGGATCAACCGTAATAAGGTGCTATCTCCCAGGCCTTCCGCTATTTCATCTGCATCAATGTCAGCACCCACATTGTAAGCGAAGGACACAAGCGCATCAAATTGATGTTGCTGCAGCTGGATACCTCTGGTCAGGTAACTGACCTCGTTTACGAACTTCTGAGAGATCCGTCGGAACAACTCATCTGCTCTATGCTGTGATACATGGTCCCCCTCCTTTACCCTGGCGCCATTTTCATACGAGGTATTACCCCACCCGATAGTCCATATACCTTTGCTGTCCTGGTAAGCATCCAACCTGCAGCTTTCAAAGTGCTTTATCAGCTTCTCTCCTTTTTCTCCTAAATGCATAATTGAATATTAAAACTGTGAATATGATAACTGTTAAACCAAACACAATTGCAAACATTACGTTTGCTCCTATTGCTTGATTGTAGGCTACTACCTTTCCCATATGGTAATCAGAACTTAATAAGCGATAACTGCACGGATACGCCGGCAGAAGGCGACCATCTATCGCCATTCCAACCATACCCGAGATAAGGCCCAACGCTGAATCGATGCGACCGACGATCATCAACCCTAATGCCGGTGATCCCAGTGATCCGGACATTAGGGTTAAGAGAATACCCATCAACATAAGTTTGCCTCTTCAGGAAACCAGTACGCTTTCGATATGAAGTAAAAACGATAGAATCCGTAAACCTGTAGTCAATTACGGGGTCCTGTCCCACTATACCAGATAGATCCAGCCACCGATCATTATATGATAACTTAAACAATCTGGTACTATCCGGCAAATAGATTGTATCAACAATAGGCCGAACCTTTCCCGCTGCAACGGAGCCGGCAGCGGTTACCCCCTGTAGGTCATCATCCTTAACACCAGTTCTGACCTGTATGCTATCAAGTAAATCTCTATGCACTAACTGTAAGGATGAATAATTAGCCTCTGACTGTATTTTCCTTGCATGCTCCTGTCCATATAGATCCTTCCAGTAGGTCGTACTATCCTGTTTGACCTCCACAATATCTTTTAGGATTGCGTTCTCTGATTCCTTTCTGAAGCAGGTCTCCAATGATAGGGCTGTGACGACAATCAATAAAAATGCAATGATCAGTCGTTGAGTAACTTGTTTCATGGTTAAACTTTTTTTTGTAATTGGTCTTTTAGCGAATCAACAGCATCGGCCAGCCTATCGTTGCTCTCTGATGCTTTGTTAAGTGCCTCCAGATGCTTCCGGTCCATTTCAGCCACCCGTTCAAACATTGATTCGAACTTTTTATCGTACTCCATTTGTTTCCGGTCCATCTGTTCCCGAACCTGCTTTAACTCTTTCATAAAGTAGTAGAGGAAATAGCCCATAGCTGCAATAAGGGTAAGCTTCTCCCCGAGATTAGGGAGAAACGTATCAGTTATTTGTGTAGTCAGTAAGTGTATCATCCGATGATAGTTAAGAGAGACGGCAATAGTTATAAAGGAAATTGTAATAGCACACATCTGCTATCTGAGCGTATCCCGGCTTATCGGGATGTACGTAATCGGTACTGTATGGATAAGTGGTCGCGCTTCGCGGGTGTATTACCTTATTCGATACAGGGTAGCATCCTTCAGGATGAAAAAACGGCGCTATTGGCACGAACTCAACCCATGAACTCCGAGCCTCTGCTGATGCCTGCCAGGCTTCTGCATAAGGGATAATGGCTTCCCGCATAACCTGTTCAGGAGAGACATTGCCCCTGGTGCTCTTCAAATTCCTGTCTGGCGGTGTTTGCATCCCCAATAACTTAATCTTACATCCTGATTTCTGCGTATGGATCAAATCGAGCATAGTGTTTAGGTATGTTTGCGCCGCCGCAACAGTGCCGCTGTAAACATGGTTCCACCCGAGGAATAGGTAAATTACTAAGTTGGAGCCGGTAGCATCGACGCCGCCCGTAGTTTGCGCCGCATTAAAACTGTTCTGCGTTAAATAGTAACTCAGATCGAACTGGAGGGTGCCTGGGTTCCAAAAAGCATTAGTATCAGCGCTCTGGCTTGCCAGTGTCAGATAAGTATTAATACCCCATCCACCGCGACCTTCATGTTTGATCGGTTGGTCACCCAGGGTTCCACGGAAGTAAATATTCGTAAGCGCCAAAGCTGCGGGACTTTGTGCACCAGTCATGAGTGCTGTGCCGGTGCCTGTTAAACGGCGGGAAAATTCATTAGGATAAGCACCGGCTATTCCTGCGTTAGCCGCTCCGTATGTCAGGCTATCTCCAAGACATATGACATTTACGGCAGATGCAGGTGATTGAGTGACGTGCGTTATCTTAACAGTGGTATTCCCCATCAGCGTTAGACCGCCATCCAGGCCTCGCAGGTAGGTTTTAATAACCTTGTCATTATCTGCACCGCCTGGACTGTATGATATAAAGTCCTCGTTTGAATTGATCATATCCGTCAGTACATCTATATGTCGGTCTTTATAGTTTTTACTTACAATACCTCCTGGATACATGCGAAACTCATCACCCTGTTTGGCCCAGGCTACCTTTGGCGAAAAAAAGCGTATATTTTCTGCTGCACCTGATCCAGTGGAGAGTTTGAAATTAATAACGTTCGCTATGAACGTATCACCAGGTAACATACGCGCTGATGAGCGAATATATGCGACGCCAGACGGAATGCTTATATCTGTCAAAGTAGCTGTATCATCAGCGTCGTACAAAATTGATAAGAAAGACTGAGAAGCGTCATACGCAACAACAGCTACTGCTGATAGACTGGCATTACCTTTATATTGGATTTTATCCCCCGCTTTTACTGCAACAAAGGGAGTAGCCCTCCAGTTAGCAGCAACCACGAAAGCACCGTTAGTCCCAATATAACCCGCGCTTGGTGTAGTGGCATAATCAAAATTTGATACAACAAAATCGAGATTGGCTTTATTAGCAGAAACCGTAGATTCAAGGGCGGGCAAGCCCGATACATTAACAGCGTCCACCAATGCAGGAGACATTAGGCTGAACACGTCACCGCCCAACATGCGTGCAGATGCGCGTATTTTAGTAATGCCCGCAGGGATAGTGAATGTTTGGTACGCCAGGTGATAATCTACTTGTGTAAGGATTGCGGAAATAAAGGTGTTAGCATCGTTATAACCCATAACCGCAAACGACGATCCATTAGTTAATCCTTTGTACTGCCATTCAGTACCGGGAGTAACAGCTATGTAATCCGTTGCACGCCAGTTAGCAGATGCGCTAAATGCACCTGCACTGTTAAGGAACCCATTAGTTAAGCTCACCGCAAATTCACTGCCTGCAGTTATTACAGTATTTACCTGGTTTTGTAAAGTGGTCAGACTCGCTGTAGTAGCGTAACCGCTCAAATCCAATGGTAAAACCTGTTTGGTCCAATACGTTCCATTGAAAGTTAAATTGCCAGCTTCGTTAGCGTTAACCACTATTGATGCATTCGCCTGATCCTTGAAGTTTGTGTAAGTGCCGGCCGTGGAAAATGAATAGTATTCGGGATTGTCTGGCGTACCGGGATTGGTGGCCGTGGATGCCGCCCCTCTATATGCAACGGCTGTAGATGTTCCAATGGCGGCTCCTAGATCCTCCACTGATACACCGCCAAGCACTCCATTTGCGTTTGCAGCAGCCACCAGTGTTTGATTATTAACTACTGCTAATGGCGTAATATTCGTTAAAGTCTTGTTGGCCATATTATATCATTAAACTGTTATCGTTATTGTCAATATCAAACGTTTCACCTCCAGGGAAAAGTAACAGTAGATTTTGTACTCCCATTTCCTCTTCTTTCCCCGCTTCATCGGTAATTTTAACTTCCCCATCTATGGGGATACTGTAAGTAAAAGTGCAGAAGTCATTTACGGCGCCAGTGATCTCAATACTTTCAACATATCCGTTCATTTCATATAGGACCATTCCATCCCCAGTATCTACTTCACTCATCATCCGAATCAGCGTACCCGCTATTAATTTCTTCTGCAGATCTGCTGCTGATGTATGCGCATTATAGTTCACCAGGCCATCACCAGATACCACAGCCTCAATACCTGCCCCCGGAATAATCCGCTTCCACTTACCGCTACCTGGTCCAGTGACGTTAATCATTGGCCGGGAAAGTGAAATGGTACAGGACTTATCACATGCGATCGGATAGTAAGTCCCCTCCGCATCTCGTACCAATAAGAACAGATTATTTCCCAGTATCTCCATTACTTGCTCTTTGACGTTGTTGAATACGTACCATCTCCTGTACCGTTGTCCTTTATTTCAGCATATAAAACAGAGTGCAATGCGGCCTTAACATCGTAGCTATCATTTATAGCAAGCATTTTCTTCCCAGCCAGGGGCGCGTCACCCATTACCAGGTGTTGATGAAACTGTAAGCTATTTGTGAGAATATCTCCCTCAAATACATATGACTGCTCGTTATACTGGTCAAGCCTGGACAACCCCATTCGTTCATCAATAGATTTGCCACCCCAATTATTAACCGGGAGAGGCTTCATTGTTCCTGATGCATTGTAGAAAATGCAGTTAGAAATATTCGGATCAGCGATATCGAGGAAGAACATGGGGATTTCATCTGGTGTCTGTGAATAGCGCTTGTTGTTGATTACTTTGCCATTTACCTCATACACCAGGTTATTGTAAATCCTCACAAACACCGGCAATAATATATTATGCGGGATAGAGAGAGGTGGCACCGGATCGTCCGGATCATCTGCATTTTGGATGCCGATAATCCCAAAGCCTATATTATACCCCCCATCGTTTTTAGGCACTTTCTTGGAGGAGATAGACAGCGTTCCAAGCCTTGACTTTTTATCAGCTGTAAGTAATATTTCAGAAGGGTATTCTGTCCAGTCCCCATCTCCTGTGAGGTAATAAATGGCACCGCCCAACGGGGGTATGAGCACCAGGGAGAATCTCTGACCAGTGGTATAGTATACATATGCCTTTAGGTCCAGCTCGACATATTGGCCCGTAGCAATATGCCCTAACGGCTGGCTTATTTGAGCGCCTATAGAGACATCGCCAGTGCCGAAGATGTACAGTCCGTGCGGATCGTCAGTAGTTCCAGTACCTGTTTGAACTATCTCCATACCGGAACCCGGGTTTGGGCCATTAAATTCAGCTACCTGGTCGGGTGAAGATGGTGGGGCCGCTACGTCATCCCATTTAAAATTCTTCACCCGGTTTAACCCTTTGATTTCATATTTGAAGTCCTGCCTTTTGATACCTGGATCAATCCGCAGAATTTGAGACATTTCGTAAAAAAACACGTCACCAGGTAGATTACGGCTGACGTCAGTTATGGTGTGTAAAGTACCTTCCAGGTCACCTGGTGTGATTCTGATAACGTTATAAGATGAGGAACCTATATCAGCGATCCTTTGAATCCAGTATTCACCTGCAGAATAAAACAGCCGGGCTCCAAGATTTAGCATGACTTTTTTAAGGGCATCGTACACCGTATCTGCCCCCTTATCAATGGTGTAAAAGGCGTCTGTATGCAAATACAGATCTTCCATGATGTTACCTGAAATAACATCAGGACTTATATTGTACAACACATTCACAGCGACATCATAACCCACAGCATGAAATATAGTGCGCTGGATAAACTCTCCCAGCGTGAAAAAACCATAGTAGAAGATCCCGTCTTTATTCAGGTCCATTTCAATACCACGGAATCCGTTAAAGTAGTCCGTAGCGTTGATCTTAAAAGTGAATGGAGCCGGTACCCAGGGGTATTGAGCGTTATCGGGTTTGACAAAACCCTTCCAATACAGGGAACCGCCACGATAAACTACCATCTGGTAATCATCTTCTGTAATGTTTATAAATTCTTCGGGTATAGGCGCGTCACTTTCTCCATCATAGCAATAGGTCACGCTTGCCTTACTACCGATCATAGGAGTGAACTTCTCTTCTTCTTCCCCCGACTGTTCAATGACCAGTGGCCGTATGTCCTGGAAGGGTATCTCTGTAGCAGATCCCGTATATCCATTACGTAGTAGTTCCACCCGCCACTCTACGGGGGATACTGGATGTTCATCCTCAAACTCGAAGTAATATTTAAGACCGTATGCCATTACTTATATCTTTTTTGTTCTTTTTGTGCTCTTCCCAGTACTGATACCAGATCGCTTCCTTTGACTACAAAAGTCCCGGAGATATCGCGGGACCCGCCTTTAAGCCTATCAAGAACTTCTTTAGGAATCATATATTCAACTCCTGACGGGTTATCCCCTACCATTGCCATAGTTGGACCGGTGACTGTACCGCCGCCTGCGAATGCTGGAATACTATTTTTCAACGCTGTACCTATTGCCACCGCACCAATACCGGCAGCCAGCGCCAAATACGGATTAACCAGCAGTGCTTTTTCGGCTATTATTCGAAGCGTAGCGGCTTCTATCAGTGACTTACCAAAGGAGACGATAAAGTCAGCCATCAAACCGAGGATGCCACCAAATACACTTTCCAGGCCGTTTTTACCCGTTATTAATCCTCCAATAGCTTCGCCTATTCCAACTGCAGCAGATGAAACAGCACCCTGAATCTGAGACCCAAGATCAACGATAGCCGGACCTAAGTTCTGATCCAATGCGTTCCCCCACTGTATGTAGTTTTTATCAAATGCTACTTTCCCCGCCGCTGCTATTTCAGCGTTTTTCTTGGCAAAATTTGCAGCAGCTTCTTTGCCATGTTCAATTCCTGGTGTTTCCTCGAATACTACTTCAGGTTTGGCTTTGTAATCCAGATATAGATTATTCCCTTTCGGTATTCCCAGTATACCTGACAACTCATCGGGCGTAAGTGTTTTTACTTTAGTCGTTTTTACCTGCTTTCCAAGCCCCTGAACCAGCTTAGTGACTATTGGTTTATCACCGAGTATCTTATCACCCAGGGCATTCATTTGGGTAGCTATGTTCTGAATTTCAGGGGAAGTTGGTTTTAATCCCAGTTTGATAAGGTCCTCGAACGCTTTTTGTAAGGATGTGATTTTGTCTTTAGCAACACTGTCGAAAGTAGCACCCGTAAGGGCGGCCTGCGCATCTATTGCCGTCAACGCACTATCTAAAGTCTTGACAACATCAGCAACCGTCTTTACTTTTTTCTCTTGCTTGTCCTTTGCTTCCGGACTTCCGAGTATTTTATCAAGAAATCCCTTTCCCGAAGCACTATCAATAATGTTGTCCAGGTTTGACTTGAAGACATCTACCAACGTGTTGGCATCTGTCAAATCCTTACTAGCTTTTTCGATAATAGAAAATCCTTTGTTGCTAATCCCATTCTCCTTGATCGAGTTAACAACATCCCGTACCAGACGCACCTGTTCTTTAAAGAAATTCGTTTGTCCACCAGCCAGTTCAGTGGCTTCTTTCTGGGCCTCTAAACGCTTTTGCTCCACATTGTAGCTCGCTTCGGCCTGAACTCCTAATGCTTTTTCATATGCTTTTTGAGCGCCCAGCACCTGACTTTTCGTTAAAAGCAAATCGACCTGATTCGCAATAGCGGTAGTCGCCTCGTCAGTCCCTATTTTTTCATCTGTGAGATTTTTTAGGTATTCCGGGTATTTATCGTTTAACACCTTAACAGCAGAAGTTCGCTCTTCCCTCGACCTTAATTCGTCACTGGCAATGGCTACCAATGATTCAAGTGTATTGATCTCTGCTTTGGCGTCAACCTCGCTTTGTGATATTTCCTTATTGAAAGCTGATTGAGCCTTCTCCGTCTCAGACAGCGCAACAGTGGTTCCCTCTAACACCTGGCTTAAAGACAAGCCTGAAAATGCAAATTTTACAAACAGACCTGTTATTAAAGCAGTTGCCGCCGCCGCCCCAGCTGGACCGCTGATTGATTCTGTAACAGATTCGTTCCCTTCTGCCGCCCCTTCTACCGCGTCTCTAACCTGTTCCGCTGCTGAACTTGCTGCTTGATTTCCGGCTATCGATGAAGCGGCGGCCTTTCCCACTCCTTCCAGAGAATGAACGTACCCGGTAAAAATCGCAGCTCCACTTTTAACCGCATCTTCGAGGTTTGTTATACCAGCGAGCGATGCCCGACTTCCTGGAGTAAGTTTATTAAACCCTTTGTTAAGATTGGTAGTAGATGATGACAACTGATCCATACCCGTGGACAAGCCGTCAACTCGCTTTTCAAGCGCGTCTATAGCTGAATCAAATTCTTTGATCTCCGCTTCAAGTAATAATTTAAGTCCTACGGTATCAGCCATCTGTTTTGTGGTATCGTTTTTTAATTGCCTCCAGCTCTTCAGCTGTTACCCTTTTTAATTCCTGTGGAATCGACACTGGTAGCGCGGTTAGATCGGTAGTAACCTTGAACAGTTTATGTTCTTTCAGCGATCTGGTCTTCTTTGGATTCCCGTTCACTAAAACTAGGTAGAAGGCCAGCCGCCTGATTCCCTCCATAAACCGGCCATTACGTAACCAATAGCCTTGTGAAGCGCGGGTATAATCCGTCCAGGTCATACCATAGAATTCTTTAGGTAGCAGCCCCATTTCCCCCAGTGCAAAGTCTTTTACTTCTTCCCAGGTGATTTTCTCTTGGTTGGCTGCGTCTGACTTGGCTGTTTTTTTTTACCGGCATCAGCACCTGGTAGTAGGTTTCTCTGACCAGAAGAGCCAAGCCATTCATTAAACACCCTAGCTATATCCGCATTATCAGCATCAGCCACCCATTCCACAATCTGGTCAATAGTGAAATCAATGTCCTTGAGTTGAACGCGATAGTTTCCCACCATACCGGTATAAATGAGATCACAGGAAACAAGCAGAATACTTTCTTCCAATCGCTCTTGCATCTTCCGGCCAGCTTCTAAAGGATCTGTTCCGTATAGCTTACCGAGTGCCTCCTTTTGCCAGTTGTTGAACCGGAGGGTGACAATTTTGCCCCCTAAATTTATTTCAGTAATACCGCTCATAATTATGGTTCTGAAGGTTCTTCCTCCTGGGTGTAATCTCCTACTACAGCCAGAGTAAAATCAAATGTTGCGTTTTCCTCGGTTGGATACGAGGTGCTGAGATCTGAGAAGAATCCCTTGCCGGCATACGTAATGTCACCAGGCACCGGTGTGCCACTGAGTGGTCCAATCTGCCACTCGAATTCAGTTGCATTTCTGAATAGTTCATCCACTTTCGCCTCTGATGCTTTGGTGGTAAATTCCTCCCCGTCACCAAGTAACACTTCAGCAGTACCGCTTACCTCATAGTCTGGACTTGGATTCGGTTGCTTTTTAGTTCCGCATTTTGTCACAGACTTAATCACGTCCCGGGTACGGTCAAACGTTAGGTCTGTTTGGCACACTAGGGGAATGAAGGTTTCCCCTGTTTTGATAAGAAGACCTACGGTCTTGATAATACCTCTTTCTGACATTGTTGTTTGTTTTAAAGTTCTCTAACAATATGATTAAAGCGTATAGCTTTCTCAATATACTTGTGTGTGCTATCCTGGCTGCTGCTGCTGTTTATTCCGTCTATCTTTGTATTTTCACACACATAATCCGGCTCCAGGTAGATATTTGTTCCAGGAACAGGCAGGATGATTTCTGTAATCTGATTACCTATATCATCAGCGAATTTCTTGTTACCTGGTTCTGCACCAGGAAAAGCGGTAACAACGATCACGGTAATACTGCAATCGCTTTTAAATGTACAGCGGTGCGGTTGCTGATAAAGCGTCTGAGCACCGAGGATAACATAAGGAGCAACGGCTGTTTTTGATGCATATTCGTCATACACTGCAACCGGATTCCCTTTATGAAAGATGTTACCGCTAAGTAATTGGCTGTATACATTTCGAATTGTGTATGTCGGATCTTTCATTTTTTTGCCAGTAACGCTTTTACGTCCTTAATCAGTTTCGTCTTATTCTTGATATAAGCAGGATACAGAAATGGCCTTGCAGGTAATCCTTTTTCCAAGATGGACATCATAATCAGGAATACAACATCCACGTACTGATCATTTCCGTCTGAATCGGTTTTTATTTCAACTTCCGGTATGCCGTGTCGTTTCATCCAGGCTCTGATATTCTGCTCAAACTCATCCCATGTACCAGGATACGGCCCTTTAAACTGCTTTGCGTATTGTTCGAATTCAGCTGATACCTTGACCTGCTTACCGGTTCCCCACTCAACGAACGGTGCCCATTTCGCGGAGTTGACTACCTCAAACGTATAATCATTGATATGTACAACTGATTGATGAGATAACAGGCCACCACCCGCGCCAAGATCTACACTACCGTTTGACTGGATATTACTGATAGCATCATCATTCGTATCATATGCCGCCGCTTCAACAAGGGCAACAACTTGCGGCCCCTTTTCCTTCAGCTGCTTCGCCTTCTTTTTCAGATCTTTGATCCCTTTCAGGCTGAATTTGAATGATGATCCCATAGCTAACCTTTTTCAATACCGATAATCATCCAGAACTTTTCCCTATCGTCTTTATCCGGTTCGATACTATTGATAGTGAACTGACTTCCCTTATAGATGATCAGCATGTCCTTTGACGGTGTAAAGCCTTCGCGGTATCTGAGCTTAAACCGGTACCCGTTCTTCAGCGTAGTTTGATGTGCTGCCAGATCACGTGAAGAACTAAGCGACTTCGCTTCACAGAGAGTGGTAAGAGCATCAGCGTACCCGGTCTCATATCCAGCGCCTCCAACAGGAACGCTGGTTGGTGTCTGGAACGTTATCTTTGCTCTCATGTCCCCTATCATATCCACGAGTTTTTATTGTACCCTGACAACATTAGAAGAACATCCCGGTTGATTACTCCATCCGTGGTTTTATCCCCGCGATTCTCATACATCCAGGCTACCTGTTTCAGAATGCCGTTTTTTATGGCTTGCGGGGCTGGATTGTAACCCGCTTTATACTGAATAGTATAATACCCCTGTTTGCCCTTAAACTGCTTAAAATCGGCTCCTATGATCTTGTAATCATCGGATGAAATACTAACCCCCTCCCCCTGCTCATATGTAAAGGAGACGGAAACCACGTCACCAATCGGACCGTAGGGAAGGCGATATTCATAACATCCGTCACACGAGAAATACACGCTCAGAACCTTTGGGGCTATTGTAATATTCAACTGCTTTTCCAACAATTGCCTGGCTGCAGTGATCAGGCCCGTTATGAGGGTATTATGATCCGGAAAATCAATAGTTAAAGCCTCTTTTGCCTCTTCCAGTGTTACTGGTTCGGTAATAACGTCAGTGACGGTACTTACATCCAGTGTCCGGTTCCGTATCATTTACCAGCCTTTTTACCACCAGCAGGACGGCCACCTTTCTTTTTACCGGATGGCTCCTTGTCCGTTTCGGTTGCCACATTGGAGCCATGCGTTTGAGTGCTTTCAACCACCGGCTGTTCGTTTACGCCCTGTACAAATCCGTGGGTGATTACCGGTGTGTCCACTTGGGTGATAGTGTCTGTATCCGCATTGCCGCCTTCTGTAGTTACATGAGGACCACGCTGAATTGTTTCACCAACATTGCCCCCCATCGGCGCCAGGTCGGGATTGTTCTGCAGATCATCCTCGGTTACTACATGTTCGCCATTAGCGGAATCTTTCTCGTAGCGATCCATAAGTATTTTCAGGTCGTTTTCACTTAGTTTGGCGGTTACTACATTAGTAGTTGCTTCCGGCTCGGCATCAGCCGGCAATGGTCCCAGCGGCTCAACATACCCGCCACGGGCAAGGGTGACGATCCGGGGAATATTGTTATACTCGACCAGCTCCCCTGCTTCATGGATTACTTTGGTATCACGATCACGGTAACGCTTCAATACTTGTACATGCATAAAATTTGTTTTACAGAATGAAGAATAACGATAGGCAGCTACTCGTTTTGCGGCTTCGCGTAGTAAAATGCTTGTGCTGTGGATGCCTGTGTACCGGTTGTAATTACCCGTAGTCTGTAGTAGTTATATTTCGATTCCTTACAGTCGAAAAGATAAGATGCAGATCCGTTCGTAAGTGTGACGGTGTCCGCTACCAGATCCGTACTGATAGTGTTGAAATTGATATTATCATTACTGGCCTGTACTAGCGCATTACCAGCTACCGTACCTGACACCTTTGTTAGCACCAGCTGAAAGGATATTGCCGGCGTCGGCTTCAGTGCACGCAGGGTAAAAGTTGCCGTATCAGCGTTGGTCAGAGCTTGCGACGGGAATGACTGAGCAGATACTACCGCCGTCATAAGGGTAAGTCCTACCAGAAGAAAGATATTTTTCATGTGTTATTGCGATGATTGAATGATGAATGAAGAAGATGAAAGGGCTGCAATCACAGCCCTTTGCACTTAGGTTTTTACTATACTTCGATAGCTGGGAGGGTCAACTTTCTGAAAGCTGCCGGCCGGTAGATAGGGAAAGCTTCTTCAGCTTCTACCCTTACTGTAGCCATGTTCTTTTTGAAGTTGTCTCCATCTTCCCAGGATATGGCAACATTGACGCTTGTAAGCTGCAGGATGTCAGCCCCCAGGTTGTAATCACCAATAATGGCAGTTCCTGCTGGTACAGATGTAGACTTAAAGACCGGAACGCCCGCGATTCTCAGTCTACCAGTAGCAGGATCGATTACAACGATGTCAGGCTTGTTGAGTGTAGACACTTTCAGGATCTTGTAATAATCGGCGGGACGGAATAACATAGCGTTTACATCTTCGTCTGTATCTTCTATTTCCCCAATGGTGTCGATTATCGCGTCCAGATAGGTATCCGCTGTAGTAGATGCCGCAGAAATTGCCGGGATAAGTCCTGACAATTCACCATTCAGCCCTGTACCGATAAGCAACTGGCGGTCTTCCTCTTTATAGAACAATTCGGGTAAGCGTTTTGTCATGAAAGAGGACATGCCAGGAAGGTTATTCAGCAGCTGGCGACTGATCACAGTAAAACCAGCGATTGTCTTAACAGGGGCGTCCTTCTCTGTGAGCTTAAAATCAATCTTGGATTTTGTCGCTCCTTCTGCAGTTTGAGCAGCTACGCCACCCTCCACTGCTGTTTCCTGGTAGAAAGTATGTGTTCGCTCACCGGTAGCACCAACCCCAAACAACTGACGTAAGTGAGTTTTCGCTGATGGCAACGAAATAATTTCACTGTTATACTCTTTGGGGTAATCGCCAGTCAAACTATTAGGAGCGGTCATATCACCAGCAGCCTTTTGTTCGATCTTAAATGAGAAGGATTTAACGCTACCGTTGGCTACTCCTTTGAATTTATCTGCGTTCTCTGTAACCAGATCGTTTACCAGACCATTAAATCCCTTTGCTTCAGGAGCGCCGGAAATACGACCGGCTTTTGCTTTGATGATGTTCACCTGCTTTTTGAGTTCTTCCTGATCATTCTTAACCTCTTCCACAGAGGTTTGAACAGCGGTTACGGAATCTTTGACACCTTTAATGTCGTTTTCAGTCTTGGTCTGGCCTGCATCAAGGGCGGTTTTCAGATCACCGATTGATTTGGTGACCACCGAAATATCACCACCAGAACCTGGAGCGCCTGGCGCTGCAACGTCATAGTTCTTTCTTACTATGTTAGTAAACATGTTATTTTGTTTTTACGATGTCAGTTATTGATTTTATAGAATTAGCCAGCGCGGCATAATCGTATTCCTGTGCTACCGGCTGCGTGGTCAATGCCGGCGCAGTGGCTTTCTCTTCCAGGTCGCTGATATACTGCTGTAGCTGTTTGAATTGTAGTTCCAGGAGGTAGTATGTATCATCATTATGAGACCCGCTTCTTAGGGTCTTCATAACTGTAGACAGCATAGATTTAGCCCGTTCCTTAGTAAGGGACTTTTGAACGGAAAGAACCGGTGTATTGGGATTGGCGCCCCAAAGAACCGCTGATCCCTCCCAAAGGATTAATTCTTTAATGATGTTGGTACCATCCTTCTGAGGTTCTTCATTCACCACCGTGAAACCAATACTATGCTGGTTGATATTACCAGCATCATAGTGTTCCATGGCTATATCACCCATGGGGGTTTTGGCTATTGGAGATACGCCAATCAGGTATTCACCTTCAACATATAATTCCTTGAATTTGGAAAGGCCATGAGCCAGGTCATACCAGTGATCGCACATATGCCAGATCTCCTGCGTACCAGCAGGGCCGCGCTCTTTGATTGTCTTAGTCACTGCAGAAGACAGGATAACATCACGATCACGATCAAGGTTATGAGCGCCAAATGACGCTATCGCGATTTTTACAGTTCGCGATGGTAGGTCTACGTCACGGACTACATCCTTGACAGCCCCCTCGAAATCCTTATACTGGATTGCTTTTTCTGTTCTCATGCGCGTTAGTTGGATGCGCATGGCTTGAAGTCACCTGTTTGGGAACCGGTGAAGTAATTTTTCTTTTCTCTGTGTGTTGGGAAGAATCAGGGCAATTGGGGAGAGAATTTGTTCTGGCCTTCTCGTTACACAAATTGAATTTGTGTTTTTCAGCCATACGGTACAAAAGTAGTAATTTATTCAATTCCAATATCAACCTTCTTTTTTATCAGTAGCTGGTTGCTTTGGCGTAAAGTTAGCTGCTATCAATATCAGCAGATCCTTTTTGGTCTGTAAGCGTAGCTGCTCCTTACGGGCCTTCTTTATTTTGCACTCATCTGGTGCGATTGGGATGGCCCGGTTGATAATGTAGTCAAGATCCATCGTTATCTGATTTCACGCCAATCCCAATAGGAACCAACATAGTTACCGTTAGCATTCCGCACCGCTGATTTATGTTGTACGGACAGCTTTGTCACCATAGGCCGTTCGGGCCACCTGGTAAATACACAGAGGTCCGGCGCCGTATCGACACCATCAACAACTATTGCAGCCATTTTCTGAGGATGGGAAAACCCCAGCTCATCATCTTGCCCATTCGGGAAGTAGTAAACAATCCTGCCAGTACTTGGCATCCTCAGTACATCTGAGTTAATAGCCGCTAATTGGTTTGTAGTTTCACTCATTGTTAATTTTTATTAGGCAATGTAAAATATCAATACTCATATATTCGGTGCTTATGCTTAACCGCGCGCTTATACTTGCTATGGCTGCATACGTCACATGAACAAGGGCAACTGTGTGACCTATATGCGTATAAATTGCCATCCGCTGGCCTTAAACCATAGATATGCAGTCGGCGTTTATACTTATTCATTTTAACCTCGTGTCGTCTACCTTTATTCATTGGCATCATTAAGAAAAATGAACATGACTGATCAGCCACTGGATAGCTGAATGAATTAAGTACCCCACTGCAAACAGGCCGATAATAGCTAAAATTGCCGCCGATATCCAACAGCCGCGCGGCCCGAGATCTCCGACTGGTCCCATATAGTTGTCTTCTTTGATTTATCAAATTAATACTGGCAATCCTGTTTCGTCCCTAACTGGTCGATGACTGGCAAGGCAACGACATTGTATTACCTCTTCAGCAGATCCATCCGGATCACCTGGATGCATTAGCCCGTTGCTGAATGGCTGCTCTAACGGTACGACCTCTCCACCAACACCACCACGGGCCTTGTCCTTGTGCTTCTCCCTTACCCGCTTATCCCTGGCATTCACCCAGCGCTTATTCATCTTCAGCTTACTTTGTCGCGCCGCTGTGATACCACCAAAGTTAGCAGCGCCTACAACCTCTGTTCGGGAAATGACGCGGGCGCGGGCCAATGGCACCACCTTATTATCCACCATCGACATCGCGATCTGTTCCGGACCAATACCCTGTTCACGGCCTTTGTGTATCTGATCAATCAGCCAGTTCCGGGTTGTATCAGTGATCTTGACGATCTTCTGCCCGCCCTTTAGGCCGAAGAAGATATCCAGCAGACTTTCCCATAGCGAGTTAAAGCCAAAGCGTTTAAGGCGTACAGGCTGGCTCCATGACTTTGTATAGTCCTCAATGTTTCCATACTCGATGTTTGCCCATTTAACCCCTACGTCTGTGTACAGTTTCCTGAGTAGCGCCTCCGTTTCCTCCCTGGTGATAAGTAGGCTCATGACGGCCAGGGTATCGTCAATACCTTTGTGCTTCAGATGGTCAGCCACCCGCCTAATTTGTCCGCGTAGCAGCTTATACCAGATAGCAGTATACCTCCGTTCCTGAATGTTCACGAACTGGATAAACTGATTCCAAACTTCAGCGTCTGTCATAAAACCAGATAAACCATTTACTGATATAAATAAACTTTGTGCTCCACCCTGTGAGGGGAACAACAAAGCCCTGAAAACCCCAGGCCAGAACCTTCTTAGTGTCCTTATCTACCATCTTTGTGAGACGGACAAAGAACCACTGAAAGATGATAACATTAACCAGATAAAGCCATGTCATACCCACTCCTTTTTTGGCTCTTCATTCACCACCTCTACCTCGATTTTTACAATAGCAATAGCCTCTGCACGCAACGAGTTATCAAAGTTGTCATCTATTGTTACATTTTTTAATCCTGGTATAGGCGTTCCATCTGGCATATAGGCTACATAACCGGACTGTCTTTTGTCATAGAACATTTTCACTTTCATAACTTTATGTTTATTGTTAATAATCAGTAATTCCGTAATTACCCAACATCTTCAATTCCCCTTCAATATCCAAACCCATTGAATTTACCTGGTCCAGCGGGATCAGGTTGGAAGGGATGTAACGTTTATTCATGGCAGGATCTTTTGCGTCTGTTTCCCATCCCAAAGCCTCCAGCATTTGATTTGGTGTGAGCGGCCATATCTTCAATATGCTATTCACCATCTTTTCCAAATCTTGCCGCATTTCAGGAATAGCGGTAAAATCCGGCTCTATCCAGATCTTTTGCTTATCCTTATACATCGGGGGTAACCAGGCGTTAAGGTCGTCGCGAAGTCCACACCATTCAGGAATGATCTTATTAGTGATGAAATGTTTTATAGATGCATCCAGGTTTGCCAGTGTTCCTTTACTTGGATCAAGTAACACCGGTGGATATCCAAACACATTACACAAATCCTCCTTACTCATTCTCTTTGCCGCCTCCATTCCCAGATCCGGACTTGACCGCCCAAGGTCTATGTATCCCAGTTTGGTATTGGCTAAGGCTACCCGGTTGTTATTTCGTATTCCGTTTACCTCCTGATCTATCCGGTCCTGTAGCGTGTCTCGTTGTTCTTCACTCATTCCCTCATCCCGATCTGAGTTTGCAAAGATGACACCTTTGGCCCCCTGGTTTTGCATCATGGTAGCACTGGTTTTATCAGCCTTTCCTCTTTCAGTAGCCACTGTTGCACCGGCCTTTAGGGGGGCCAATCCGTAAAGATGTGAGCCGTTCGCGCTGTGCCCCATAGGATTCCAATACTTCCAGTACAAAACATCCTCTTTTCGAAGATTCGCTATTGAACCAGTCTGTAATTGATAGCCAGCTGGCAGCAATATATCGTTCCTATCTACAACTATATTGATGTCTTGTGATGGCAAACACCACAACTCTAATGGTAGGCCATCAGGATCACCACCTTTATTCACCCAGCCCGTACCCGCCCCGGTGATCATTTTAAATCCGAACAGGGCTTCAAAGAATGCAGCCCCTCCTGTAATCGGGTTCGGTCGCTCCAACAGATCTTGTATGGGGTGCGTTTTAACTACTCTCAATGCCTTCTGCCTTGCCAGCATAGCAGCAGAGAAGGACGCTTCCGTAGCAGATCCATTGCTTGACATAAGTGATTTGTACCGCTTAAACTCGTCTTGGTTGACAACTTCATATACGCCGACAGGAACGCTGGCAAACTTTCGGGCTGACTGGGATATGATACTATATACCACGGCATTGTCCATATAGCCGTTAGTAACATACTCCCGTGTGTTCTGTAGATTACTTACCAGCTGACCGCCTATAAGGACGGAAACACTATTGCCGAACGGTAAACGGCCCGTAAAAGCTGCTTTTAGTCTGTTAAATATGTTCATATTACCACCATGTTTTTTTCTTTCTAAAGTGACGCTGTATCGCCTGTACAACAGCATCGTTTAAGTCATCATGTTTGCCATTAGGGAAGAATAGCAATCCCTGTTCTGGATCATTGTACAGTATATCCAGAAGGCTTGCCCTTATACATACCAGCCCTGCTTCTGGAGGCGGGGTAGCAAATTTGGTGCGTGCTATCTTATCCCCACCGCTTACCTGTACCTCGATCGCAACTACGCCCCCGTCTTTCAGTACCTGTTTGGCGCTCTTACCGCTGGCCTTCGCTTCAATGTAGTGAGGTGCAGGACGGAGATCCATGTAACGGATTAAAGCAGGTAGCTCCAGCTTATCGAATCCCAGCTTATCTATATACATTTTACCTGCTATCTTACCGCTGGTACAGAATGCACTGGCATCGTTCTTTTGCTTATCTGTATAGGCCGTATCCCAGTCAGTACCGTAATCTTCCATGTCTTCGGGGGCCGGGAAAGCGTTGTCCGGAATAGGAACAAACCATTTCTGCCAGATCCCACCTCCTTCAGGTGCTGGACGTTGCCCTATCTGGCCTGCATAACCATAAGATCCGAGTTTCGTTTTCAGTTTCGCAAGTGCTGCCCGGCCCAGCCTGCGGGGATCGAGTAGCCCGTCCTTGTACCTATCAATCAATTCAGCCGGTCTGATATTATGATTACCGCCTTCCGTAATCTCCCCTGGTAGACATATATGACGTAACGGGCTTTTACTCAGCCAATCCCCCGCCGGGTCTGATTCGTGGAGTCGCTGCATAACCATGATACTAACGGTCCTGTCTTTATCAGTCACCCTGGTGGAAAGGGTTGTGCTGGTAAACCGGGAAGCTGTCTTTAATTCTGCAAGGCTGGCCGCTTCTTCTGGATTTATTGGATCGTCAATGAGGATAAAATCACCATGCAAGCCAGTAACCCTACCGCCGGTACTGGTGGTGAATCTTTCCCCCATAGCGGTATTCTTATAGTGTGTCTTACCGTCTGTATCCGCTTTAAATTCGATCAGACCAGGATAACAGCGCTGAAATTTATCAGACTTCAGGCAATCCCTGGTCTTAACAGCATGAGCCGTAGCCAGATCTCCAGCATATGAACTGCTTATGACACGGATAGATTTATTCTTCACCCACAACCAGGCAGGGAACAACTGAGTAACTATCGTTGATTTGGACGATCCAGGGGGTACGTTTATCAGTACATCATCCTGGCTTTCCTTCCTTGCCCAAATTTCATACACCTCCTGCAGCTGGTCACATATGTATTCTATATGCCAGTTAGGTATCAATTCTACGGCCTCTATCGTTTCCCAAAACTCCAGGAAGAACCGATAAAAACGCCGTTTACACAACTGTCCCAGAGCTTGGTCCGGATCGAGCCTTAACGATGTTTTCAAGTGTTGCATCATCGAGTTTTGAGTAATCAATATCAGATGGCGGCACTGCCTCGCTCTTTACCTCCTGTCTATCCGCAAGCCCCAGTTTGCGAGACACAATATTTTCCTTTAATACCCCAATGGCAGCATTACTATACTGCTGGGTAAATATCACGTCCTTTATAGTCCCTATGATAGTAGAAAAATCTTTACTTTCTGCGTCCTCCTTCCCTTTCAGGCCATCTTCAAACTGTCGAAGGAATGCCGTATTTGCGCCTACATAGACACATAATCCTTCAATGGTGAAAGGACGCTGTATTTTGCGCTGGCCGAATGATCGAGGGTCTTTAATAGGGTTCTTTTCAGCCCATTCGAAATATTCGCAAGCGGCTTCCCAAAGCAGTTTAGGCGAGACAAATATCTTATCCCGCCCGTGCTTACTGCGTAATAGCCAAAACTTATTTCCTTTCGGTGCTGCCATCCTTCTCCCTCGGCTTTTGCGGTTTCACGATGTGAGTGTAACCTTTGGAATGCGGATCTTTACGAGGTGATATGATTAAATTAACCCATCCGTTTTTAACAGGTAATTTCTTGATGGCTTCAATGAATTGTTCCAGTTGTATTCCAACCGTGATATCTCCCCGAGATTCTCTAGCGTTTATCCCATTGATGGTATTACTCATGTTGTTGGTTTGAATTTCCAGGCTGTAATTGGGGAGAGAATTGGGGAGCCTGATACAAAGATAGTGATTGATTCTAATAAGCAAGCCGCTCCTTTTAGAGGTCTGCAAGCTCCTGCTCACTGCCTTCCAGATGCCGTTCAACAAGTTGGATCAGTACGTCAATTGCTGGACTAAAGTCTACGTGATCTGCCACTGAATTCAATGCACCTCCCAATGTAGTGAAAAATGTTTGCCTGTTGTGTTGGATATGGTCTTGTAACTCTTTCAATTGCTTTAAACTTGTTTCTGCCCTGGCAATTTTGTTCGTAAGAGTAAGCGCTTGTTCAACTGTTTGTTTGTTCATGTTTGTGATTTTTGGCTTATGATTATAATGTTTTGTGACGGTTTATCGGCTTATCAAGCCTTTCCCATTAGCTTCAACACTGTGTAGCAGACAATACAGACTGTGAGAAACAAGAATGTAAGAAACAGGAAAAACCATTTGTCATTGTCCGGCTGCTGGCTATTGGCGTGATTTGTTTGCATGTGTGAAATATTTAGTTAATACTGATTTCAGTTTGTTCCGTTGCTCCCCTGTGATCAGGGAGTAATCGCCATGTTGCAGATGCGTTAGAACATCAGGCTTATTCGGCTCTTTACTGTTCAAAAACTGATTGAGCTTTTTCAATGCCTCCTGTTCGGTATCCCCCGACCTCTGTACGTCTATCCGTTGCTCAGAATATCCAATCCAGTATCTGGTGAATGCTATCCACTTCCGGCCTGCCTTTTCAGTTTGGATAAGCTCATGGTACACACTTTGGTCATGCAGACCGTTTTTACGCTGTTTCATTCTTCCCCTCCTCGCTTTCTATTTCCAAACTATTGTTTTCCAGAATGAACGCGTCCGCATAACGAAAGGCTACTTTTGCCATCTCATATGAAAGATTTATTCTGCCTGAGGCTATTATTGCCTGCATAAACCTGGCGGCCAGTTCCTGCCGGATTGTTAAACCGGTGTGTTGAATCACTTCATTGGCCGGTCCTAATGGCGTAAGGTGTGCCTTGCCAACCTCATTAACCGGGCGTACAAATTCATTACCTGTTATTTTCATATGTTCACTACCGGATACCCGCCGGTGCGGTCAATTAGAATGGATTGTCACCGTGTGCTTGGTATGTTTCCTCGTAAAACTTCATTGTTTCCGGCTCAAAGCTGATCTGCAACTCAGCACATTCGCCGTCCCTCATCTTCTCTATTATCAAGGTGGCTTGTCTCTCTGTGCTGTTGCCATTTGCATCGGTTTGTATACCACTCTTCCAATCCCTGTGCAGGAGTAATACATCGTCAGCGTCTTGTTCTATAGCTCCTGACTCCCTGATATTGCTCATTCGGGGCTTCTTGTTTCCAGTCTTATCACTTTCCCGGTTCAGCTGGACGAGGACGATAACTGGAATCTTTAAGTCCAGCGCCAACAGTTTCAGTCCACGGCTCATTTTGGCTACCTCTCTTTCCCGGTTATCGCTTACCTTTCCCTCGCCCTCCATCAGCTGCAGGTAGTCAATGATCAGCAACTTCATATCAGCCCGATTTTTCAGCTTTTGCGCTTTTGCCCTGATATCAGAAACAGTTACGTTCGTCTTATCGCTTATCCAGATAGGTAAATTTGCCACATCGGATATTGCCTGATGTATCTGCCCCTCCTGGTCCTGATCTTTGGATTTTGCCCGGTATATGCGCCAAAACTCGATGTCACTGTAAAAGGACACCAGACGACCGCCCACTCTATCGGATGGCATTTCGAGATTTATGATACCTACCGGGTACTGGTTCTTTGCAGCATTGATTGCTAAAGCTGCAGCGAAAGCAGTCTTACCCACAGATGGTCTGGCCCCTAATACAATCAGCTGACCTTCCTGCCATCCAGCGGATATTTTGTCGAGGGAAGGGAAACCGGACGGAACACCGAGCATGGTCTTTCCACGAACCTTGTCCATGTGTTTCGACAGCCGCAACATAACAGTCCCGATATCCTGCCAGTCATCGGTGGCATTTACTGAAAGAACTTCCTGGATCTTTTGCTGGATATCCAACATGCTATCAACAGTGTCCTTTCCCCCGGCCGAGGCTTCCATCTGAATATTCAACATTAGACGTTTGGCGTACATCTGCCTGATGTACAGGGCGTGTGTCTCCAAATGAGTAGTGTTTACCACGTTGGTGGTCAAAACCGTGAGGTAATACGGCACATTGCCATTAAAAGCGCCCTGCTTTCCTTTGGAATGTATTTCAACAGCAACGGTCAAAAGATCTATCTGTAATCCGTCTTCCCACATTTCTGACAGCACATCAAATACCGCCTGGTTCTGGGAGCTATACAGGTATTCCTTTTTCAACAGCCCCCTTATTCGGGAGAAAGTCGAAGATTCGAGCATACAAGCCCCCAAAACGGCGCTTTCTACCTCAAGGTCGTAGTGTATGTGCCGTTGGTAGTTAGCCATTACAATCGCCTTATTTTGCGGTTTATTGATATTTTTCAGCGAGTTTCCTTGCATCTGGTAGGTTTGTTTGAGTGTTTTGACCATTTCCTAAAAGAGACATCTGACTACCCTCCTCCAGAGGGACAATACCATCACGTTGTAACCAGGTTCTCGCAGCTGCCTTCCAGTCTTTCATTGGGTTCTTCCCAACCTTCCAGCCGTTAGCCTGGTAGTAGTTGTGAATGGCGAAGGCTTTTCCACGTGCCTGATCATCGCTCCATGTTCGGGTGTACTCTTTCAGGTAGTTCTGTACCTCCTGCATCGAAGGAGCGATAAAAATTTTCGGCTCCCGTTTCCTTTTTACCTTAACCGGGGGCGCGGTGGTGGAAACGTTAGTTTCCCCTATACTTTCTTTATACGTAGAACCAGAAACAGAAACAGAAACAGAAGCCTTATTTTTAGCTTTGCGTTTGGTTTCGTTGTTGCTTTCGTTTTGCAAACCATCTGGTTTTTCCTCTAATTGATTATCAATCACTTTGGGCCTTCCTCCCTTCATTCCGTTAGCTCTTAACCTCTCGCTCCTCTGGTTCTGCTTTTCTCGCTCTTTTTCCAATCTTTCGTTAAAAAAATCACCATTTTCATCACAAGAAAACTTCTCCAGCACTCTATTGATGACGTCCATTTTCTTACATTTGGTGATCTCTTTGAGCATTGTTTCATCGTTTGGGACTACGCCTGCATCCCACTGCTCACAAAGCAGCAATATGTAGATACCGATCTGTTCAGTTGTCATCCTCCGACAACCGTACAGGAAGTCAGAAGGATAGAATCGAAAGGCCGGGCTCTTAGTGGCTACCATACTCTAATGTCGTTAGGTGTTTAAAAAAGCGGTAAGGCTTACTCAGTCGGTCCGCTTACCAGCTCCGGTTTTATCACATTGCGCAATACATAAGCCTTTACCTTCTCTTCATAATCGGAAGATAATTCCGACTTATCCGCGGCCATGTACTCCCCTACATGGTAGCTTATCTGGCCGGCAAGGCATACATTCATCAACCCGAAGTGACGCTGCAATTCAGGTGCAATATTCTGCCTGCTGTATTTCTTTTGGACTTTCGCGATCAGGGTCAGAGCCTGTTCCCTCTCATAGATCATCACCGGGGCGCCAACCTGCGAATCAGGGTGAGATTCGATGAAATCCCCACCGCCTTCCAGCGGGTGATAAAATAGTGGAACCAGGGTAGCCGCATCAACGACTACACATAATTTACCAGCATCTAAAATGGCTGGTGCATCGGAAGTAGGACTAATTATTTCGCCCTGAGAATCTGTGTTCATTGTTCACTGTTTAATTGAATTGGAGTTTATTTCGACGGGGTGCTTTGCATCTGCTGGTTCAGTACCGTGTGAATGTACTGACGGCCCTTTTCCGTCCAGTAGGTATGCTGTACAGTACGTTCGCGGCCATCAGAATCTACGTAGCTATGCGTCCTGACACCGGTCCATCCCTGTTCCTGGTATTTCGAATAAAGCACCCATGCGCCGCCAGACTGATACTGAATACCCAACTGATGCAGTTTTTTGTTCAGGGTAACAGCACTCATACCAAGTTCCTTTGCTATCAGGTTGATAGGAATAAGGCTTGAAGACTGCAATACCTTATCGTGGTACTGAACCTTTGGTGCTGATATCTGCAGTTGCTTCGCCTGCAGGTCGGCCCGTACCTGTAACCGCTCGATCTCGTTTTCCGCGTCCAGTAGCATCTGAGCGATCTCTTTACGGGTCATTGCCTTAGTTGGATTACGGGCTATCTTTTCCATTTCTATAAAGTAAAGCCTCGCCTGTTTCCCTTTTTCGGTTCGCTGGATCATGCAGATCTCTTTGGCGCAATCCAAAGTGAGTACATAGTCAGTACCAGGGCGGCCACCGGTACTTTCTCCTAAAATTGGGATAAAGTCTACCTGCTCAGAAAATCCATACTCAAACATTCTCTTTGCCCAGTCGGTAAAGTGTGTAGGCACTTCCAAGAACGTGTGCAACTCCCTGGCAGACACCACCTGTCGGCCATCTTGTTCGGTGATTTTAACTAACTCCTGCATATGAAGAGATATTATGATCTGTGAGATGATTAGGTTATCAATCGATTTGAGCCACATAGGCAGGATCTGTGCACACAGGGATAATGTGCATTATCAGGGCATCAACTCCAGCATCCCGTTTATTGTCATATTCCGTCTGCTGCCTTACCAATTCTTCAGCTGTCGCCAAATCAAAAACTTGCGGGATCGGGTAACAAATTCCAGTATCATCATTACTTTGCCTGCTCCAAGTTAAAGGAGCATTACTTCCACGGCTAAGCGGTACTGGTTCGCCTCCGTTTCCATCTGTACCGGTGATAATATGAAACTGCGGTTGAGCGGTTGATAAAGAGGCTCCCGCACCTACAGAACCATCCGGCAATGGGGTATGAAAAGCCCAATGGCATAAAGCACGATCTTTTTCTGTCAGAGCATCACAGAACTCGGCAGGGCGGTACTTACGAGACATCTGGCGTGACCAATTATAATTCTCCCAATCAGGGCGAAGCAGATCAGGATATTTCGCAACCTCTTCTGCAGTTATATATGGGAGGTCGCTAACGTCAACGTGATCATTACTAATCGGTGAATGCACTATATCCTCCTCCTTATTGTCGTCAGCATCAACCGGAACCTTCTTTATTGGGGATTTCATATAATGCATTAACTGATCCATCATCACCGATGCAGTTAGTACGGGCGGTTTTTGCTGTTTGTTTTTCTTCTTTACTTTCTTCGCCTTCTTTGTTTTTACGAATACATCCCCGTCGAAGCTGTTAAGGATTTCGGACAGGCTGATTACTACGCCTTTGGATTTTGAAGACTTTTTCATAGATTTGTGTTGAGTTTAGCCCGAAAGGGCGGTTAAATAATTGCTCAGCGTTGGCGCGCTGGGCTTTTTTTATTTCTCTTTGGGTATTGGCTTCTTTATAGTCTCCAGGAATTTCCGTTTGATGGCTAATTCACGTCCCAGCTTCACAGTAGGAACTTTGTGATCTTTAACCCTCCTGAAAACAGTCATTTTACTACACTTCCACTGTTCTGCGATATCGGCAATGGTAATATCCTCGTTAGGGTCTTGTTTAATCTTCATCATACCGTCAACGGCCTTTTGTGCGGCATCGAAAGCTGTTTTTTCCATGAACTGTTTGAATTGTTCAGCAGTAAATCCGGTTATCTGAATTGCTTCCATGGTATTATGCTTGAGATTGTGCGGCTTGAAGTGATTTTTTTGTGGCAACATACCTTTCCGCGAACTCTATAACACGCGGAGACCATGTAGTCAGATTAGGATTCAATGTCTGAACGACCGTGGTATAAGAAATGGGAGCCTCCGAATTCATTAAACGAAAGATGTGAGCAATGTCGCCGTGTTCTGAAAGTTCTGACTTCAGCCTCTGTTTCAAGGCAACTCGTTCAGAAATCACTTCTAACCTTGATTTTCTGATCAATGCGGGAACTACTTTTTCCATGAATTGCGTATATTTAACATTGTATAACTATAATATGTGTCATATATTTGCACGTCATAACAAATTTAGTTCTGAAAAATAGAACAAACAAATAAAACAGAACAAAAAATTGGAGAAATTTAAAGGGAACACCGATTTTACTGAAAACGAACGGGTTGGATATGCAATTTCTTTATTAAGGCAGAGTGAAGTTGTGAAGAATGAAAGAGAAATTGCTGATGCACTCGGAGTTTCTCGTTCTACAATTTCCGAAATACAGAACAAGAAACGGGGAGTGTCTCGGGCTTTTATAACCAACTTTTGTTATAAATATGGAATAAACCAAGATTTCATCAAATCGGGCGCTTACCCCATTTTCTTTAAGGAAGGTGATATGCGTAATAATTATTACCCAGTCGACAACCTGGAAAACAATGAAAGGATCTTCGCCTACGACAAGGTACGGGCAAAAATAAATGAAGTCTCCCCCAAAGAGCACGATCAACATGTTGATTACCACGTACCGTCTCCGCTTTTTGATGACAGCTACGAGATTGAAAGATTATCACTTGAGGTCGCAGATTTGCAACTGGATATAAAGGAGCTAGAGGAGGAAAACCGGGAGTGGTCAAGAAGATATATTGATGCCAACAAAGACTTCATAGAATCCACAAAGGAATCCATCGAACTGTCTCTGCGAAATAAGACAATGGCTACGGCTATCAAAACGTTTTATGAAAAACTTCAAGATTTGAAGTTCAAACATGAGGATGACAAAGCTCAAGTCATGAAATTGTATGAAGACATTGTAATCAGCTCACTTCACCAAAAGTAGCAGGCAATGACAGACAAAGATAAGCTGGTAATGAAAGCCATTGCCCTATGCTTTAAACCTTTCCTCAAGCCTGAAGAAGCTTATATATACACTAATCTGGAACATAGCCAGTTTGCAAAAAGATGTGAGGCATTCGGAATCTTTAAGACAGCCGGTGGATATTATAAGAAACAAGATCTCGACGATATGATGATTGGTGGCTCATCAAGGATAACAGAGAAAGCGAAGAATCTCAAAGTATAGTAATTATTATTCAAAAGCTGATGCCTCGGGCGTATCCCGCGCCTCCTTATTAGGATCAGCCTCCTTCAGAACAACCTGGACAAACATTTGTGCCATCAGATCGAGAAGTTCCTTTTCCTGCTCCGTTAACTCTTGTTTGTTTGACATGTAGGTAAGATAATAAAATTGAGTAAATATACCTAACTGCACATTATACTACTATCAGTAACTTCATATAATAATATCATTAAACCCCAGAACCACAATGCGTACCTATTTTCTTAGTTTGATTCCACTAATCCTTTTACAATTCGCCTGTAGCAAAGATAAAGAGCCATTCGATGAAAATTGCGGATTGGCGTTACAGATTCATAAGACCAGCGCACTAAATGATGGGGGAATAAGAGAATCAGTCTCTATTGCAGCATGTGGCCTACCCTTTCGAAATTATGTTGAAAGAGCTGAAACATGGCAGCTTACAATCTTTTATAAAGGCCAAACGAGAAAATTGGCGAAATATCTGGTCTGCGCACTTGGGACAAATCTAACTCTGTATATAAGATACGAATCCGGACAAATACCATCGTCCAGTGTCAAATATTACGAGGATAAAGGTTATGAAGTATCTGTAAAAGAAATGACTGGCTTAGAACAAATGACTGAGCTATAGCTGTAGTATTTAAAAAGATATCCAAGTCCTAAAACTTACGCAATTTTTCAACCTAAAACTATAATAACAAATGTCTGATTTCAAAAAAGGAGATGTTATAAAACTCAAATCTGGTGGACCAGCGATGACAGTTTCAGCCGTTGGTAATCAAATAGAATGTATGTACTTTAATATAGATACGAAGTCTTTTAATATAAGCTATTTCCCTCCTGAAACGGTCGAAATAGGTGAGTATGACAACTACCCCAATGATTTTATCGCTGTAAAATCAAGTTCGTATCAAATATCTAATTGAAAAACGGATGATCAGCCAATGTAGCAGCATTTTCCATCTTTGATATCCGGATATACTTCATGAACGAACGCTCGGTGGTGTGTCCGGTTATTTTCATTATACTCAAGGTTG
This sequence comes from uncultured Flavihumibacter sp., assembly GCA_902168105.1. Taxonomy (GTDB): domain Bacteria; phylum Bacteroidota; class Bacteroidia; order Chitinophagales; family Chitinophagaceae; genus Chitinophaga. Next base: position 352,314 of record CABHOY010000075.1, on the reverse strand, counting down.
GAATTCCCGCACGATAGGCATTCGTTGCAAAAGACCTCCGCGCTGAGTGAATGCTGATCATATCCCATTTTTCATAGTACGTCTTAGTCTTCACTCCCCCGCGAGTCATTACCACCAGGCAAGGCTCATTAAACCCGGCCAGATTGCAGATGTTCTTTATATGCTCATTCAGGTTGTTGTTATTCTTGAACACTGGCATATTGCCATTATATTTATCGTATATTGCCTTTGCCATGGGATTAGCGGGGATGATCACGCGGGCCCCGGTTTTTTCTGTATCAAACTCAAAGTACTTCCCTTTCAACTTGTACTCGTTAATCTGCTGCAAGTCCTCAGACCTCAGACCAACCCAACAGGCAAAGACAAATACATCCCGCGCCCTGTCTTGGTGCGGAGGTAGAGTAAGTGAGTAAAGTATCTCCACCTCCTCCAGGTTCAATGCCTCAGTATCCGCGTCTTCCCTAGAAAGATTAAAAACATCATCCTTAAAAAAAAGGCTTTTGTGTTTCTTGACTTTATACATATGGGACAGGAAACTCTTCAGGTTGCCTACGATCATAGCGATACTGTTCTTGGAGTACCCAATATCGAGCATACGCTTCCTGCCGCCGTTCACATGACGCTTATCCAGTTTTTTGGGTTTGGTCAGCCAGACTATAAAAGAGTTAACCCATTCTTCATCGATGTCATAAGTCAGGTTCGTTCCAGTTTCCTCGGAGAAGATCTGCAGGTATTGCAGGACATTAGCGTAGTTGATAATAGTGTCTTCTTTATATCGTGTATGATCACGTGGTTTCAACATGTTGCCAGATCTCATGTCTTCCAACATTTTTTTGAAGTCTGCAACAAAGCCGCTTATCTTTTTCCTTTTCTTCCCCAAAGCAGCAAATACCACATCTTCCATCTCTTCTTTTTTTATTGGAAGCTGCATCCTGTTATTGCTTTCCTCAAACTTGATTACAGCATCCTCTATCCTAGAGAGAATAAGTTGCTCTGACTTTTTGAGAGTAGCCCTATCTAAGCCATCAGGTCCCTTGATTGTTTTAATCCCAAGCGACACTCTGGCGCGGTCATCATCACAGTATTTAGAGAAGTAAACATATCCGTTGGATAGCACAAACATTTATGACTAAGTTTGCGACTAAGTTAGTCATAAATTGGGGATTTAACAGACATAATTCATTATTTAAAGACTGCAGCAATTCATTCAAATACAGCCACTGCGTAACATTGTATGGCATTCTAATTACTTATTATTAACACCTCGTTTTTTCAGTTTTGCAAATATATCCCAAACCACAATACCAGTGCTCACAGAGATGTTTAACGAATGTTTCATGCCTGACTGCGGTATTTCGATACAGCCGTCCACGAGTTTCATCACTTCTGCATCCACACCTGTCACCTCGTTTCCAAATACGAGCGCCAGTGGCTTAGCTGCTGACGGTTCAAATACGTCCAGCATAACGCTGTTCACCGCCTGCTCAATTGCGAGGACCGTATATCCGGCATCCCGGAGTGCCGTTACCGCTTCCACAGTAGTAGCAAAGTATTGCCATTCAACCGTTTCAGTGGCGCCCAAAGCAGTTTTCTGAATATCACGGTGAGGCGGGACAGGGGTATATCCACATAAAACGATGCCTTGTAAAAGGAAACCATCTGCCGTACGGAATACCGATCCTACATTGTGCATGCTGCGTACATTGTCCAGTACCAGCACCAAAGGTGTTTTATCTGCCGCCTTGAACTGGTCCACCGTTTTGCGGCCAAGTTCATCCATGCTTAATTTTCGCATTTTGCAAAAATACGATAAAATGAGTACTACCGGTATGTGTACATCTCTCCCTTCAGCACGTCCCGACATTATTATATATTTGCCGAATGGCAAAAAGCAAATCAGAAACTCCTCTCATGCAACAGCATAACGCTATTAAAGCCCGTTATCCGGATGCGGTGCTGTTGTTCCGTGTGGGAGATTTTTATGAAACTTTTAATGATGATGCGATCATTGCATCCAAAGTATTAGGTATCGTGCTCACCAAAAGAGCCAATGGATCTGCATCCCAGCAGGACCTTGCTGGTTTTCCACACCACTCTCTCGATACTTATCTCCATAAGCTGGTAAAAGCAGGCTACCGTGTAGCAGTGTGCGATCAGCTGGAAGACCCCAAAATGGCAAAAGGCATTGTGAAACGCGGTGTGACCGAGATGGTAACTCCCGGCGTAGCAGTGAATGATAAGATCCTGGAAAATGCTAATAACAACTTCCTGGCGGCCGTGCATTTCGGTAAAGACCAGGCCGGGGTGTCCTTCCTGGATATTTCTACCGGAGAGTTCTTTGTTGCACAAGGTAGCCTGGAATATGTGGATAAACTGCTCCAGAGCTTCAAACCGGCAGAAGTCATATTTGCCCGTCAGCAGCAGAAATATTTCAAGGAACAATTCGGCTCCAAATTTTATACGTATACACTTGAAGAGTGGATCTTCACGACCAACTACGCGCAGGAGATCCTGCTGAAGCAGTTCGGAACACATAGCCTCAAAGGCTTTGGCGTAGAAGGACTTTCTGAGGCTATTATCGCCGCAGGCGCCGCCATGCACTACCTGCGCGATACAGAACATCCGCATCTGCAACATATCACCAATATTCAACGGATAGAACAGGATGACTTCCTCTGGATGGACCGGTTCACTATCCGTAACCTGGAACTGCTGGGCAGCAGTGTGGAAAACGGTAATACCCTGCTGGCTACACTGGACAGCACAGTGACACCTATGGGCGCCAGATTGCTAAAACGCTGGCTGGTACTCCCCCTGCGGGATATCAACCAGATCAACGAGCGACTTGACGTTACGGAGTTTTTTATTAAAGAGACCGACCTATCCCGGGACCTGCTCCAACACCTGAAACAAACCGGGGATCTGGAACGTCTTGTGTCGAAGATCCCGCTGCGGAAGATCAATCCGAGGGAAGTAATGTCACTAGCCAGAGCGCTGCAACAGGTAGAAGGCGTAAAAAAACTACTGTCACAGTCTGGCCATCCTTATTTGGTACAACTCAGCGAAAAGCTAAACCATTGTCCGGATATCCTCTGCCGCATTCTGGAACAGGTGATGGAAACGCCGCCAATACTGGTCAGCAAAGGAGGCGTTATTCAGAACGGTATACATCCTGAACTGGATAACCTCCGTACGATCGCACATTCCGGTAAGGAATACCTGCTGCGTATCCAACAAACAGAGTCGGACGCTACCGGCATTCCCAGTCTGAAAGTAGCTTTCAATAATGTATTCGGTTATTATCTCGAGGTAACGAATGCACACAAGAATAAAGTACCCGAAAACTGGATACGTAAACAAACGCTGGCTAACGCAGAGCGCTATATTACGCCTGAATTAAAAGAGTACGAGGAAAAGATAGTAGGTGCGGAAGAAAAGATCCTTACCCTGGAAGCACAACTGTTTGATGAGCTCCTGCTTGCTTTGCAACCTTACATTCAGGCCATTCAGCTGAACGCACAGCTGCTGGCGCGCATAGACTGTTTGCTGAGTTTTGCTCATAACGCTATCCACTATAAATACCGCCGTCCGAATGTTACCGAAGGTTATCACCTTGACATTCGTGAAGGCAGACACCCTGTTATAGAACGCGGGTTACCTCCCGGTGAAAGTTATGTGGCCAATGATATAGTACTGGATAAGGAACAGCAACAGATCATCATCCTGACAGGACCGAACATGAGCGGTAAATCAGCCTTACTGCGTCAGACGGCACTGATCACGCTGATGGCCCATATGGGCAGCTTTGTTCCTGCAGCAGCTGCGGAGATAGGTTTAACAGACAAGATCTTCACACGTGTAGGCGCTTCTGATAATTTAAGCGGCGGTGAATCCACCTTCATGGTTGAAATGAATGAAACAGCCAGTATTATCAATAATATCACACCGCGTAGTCTTGTTATATTAGATGAAATTGGCCGTGGTACCAGTACTTATGATGGTATCTCAATTGCCTGGAGCATTGTGGAATATCTGCATGACATGACGCCGCATAAGCCTAAAACACTTTTCGCCACGCACTATCACGAACTGAATGAGCTGGAGAATAAACATGGCCGTATCAAGAACTTCCATATTACTAATAAGGAGTCGGGTAATAAAGTAATATTCCTCCGTAAGCTGGCACCCGGCGGCAGTCGTCACAGCTTTGGTATCCATGTGGCCCGTATGGCCGGTATGCCACCTCAGTTGCTGCAACGTGCCAATGAAGTACTGGCACACCTGGAAGAGAAACATATTGATGCACCATTAGAGAAACATATCAAGGATATGGCCACTCCGGTACCTAAGGTGCAGCTAAGTATTTTCGATGCACACAGCGACACCTTCAAAGAGATCAGGGATATGCTGGGGAATGTGGATATCAACAGGCTAACGCCGGTAGAAGCGTTACTCAAACTAAGTGAAATAAAGAATCTGTTATAAAACAAAGAGGGCTCGTTTCAAGCGAGCCCTCTTTGTTTATTGTCGTTTTATTTCCTGTTCCTCATCCCCTTTTTCATAGGGAATGGTCATGATGATCATTGTCATCATTTCATCCTTCGTTCGCATGGCGCCATACACCAGCTGCGGAGGAAAGGACGGGTTGGATGCATTATTTACCGTATTGTCGTACGATCCTTCCATGGTGATCACCGTACCTTTCGGGATCTTTACCAGTTTAGGGAACCAATAGATCTCCTGCCAGTTGAAGTCCCATTGAGGGATAGAGACAAGTCTGATAGTATCTTTCTGTGGCGTTACTGCATATGCTTTAAAGGTTTTACCCAGGAGGTGCATATGCGGCCATACATACATCAGCGACTGTGTTTCGGTCATCTTCACATTCAGCTTAAAAGTCTTCTCTACGTTGGCAGGGATGTAAAAGAAAGGCTCGATGTCTTTCTCTCCTACTCCACCCGAACCGAGTGTCGTAGCTTTTATCAGGCGTTTTACAGGTTTTTTTCTGAAGAAGAACTGTACGCCACTTATCACTTCTTCCTCTCTTCCTACGGGCGCATAATGCACTGTGAGCAGGACTACACCGCGCTTCGGCATGACCCAGCCCATTTCATCCGGATAAGATTCGTAAGTACTACCTGGGATCCATCCACCGAAATATTTCATCTGTTTACGGTAATTGACATATTGCTGGTAATAGTCAAGGTGTGATTCTGTGTTGTCAACGTAATCAGCCGTATTATGCAGATCGGCCTCCGGCACATCATCTATTTCATAGTTAGCGTGATGAATGATCTTCCTGTTATTGGAAGTAAACTCTATGGCTTCCACGGCAACAGAATCGGGCAATTCAAAAGGCAGTTTATAAACAATAAAACGTTCTACATTGTCGCCCTTCAGCACATAAGATGATTTCATCTTCAGCACGAGGTCTGGTTCCCGGTTAAACAAAGAGCCCTTTATAAAAGCGGGAGCTGCTTCTTTTTCCGTGCTTTCTCCCCTGGGCATATCATGTTCCGCCCAATTGCCGATCATTGTGATCTCTTCCGCTGTAAGTTTCCTTTCGTTAGCGAAGCTCACGTAATGTGGGTCAGGTTTCCAGGGCGGCATATACCGGCTTTCTGTTACACGTTTAATGAAAGACGCTCTTTTGGCAACTTCTTCATAAGTAACAAGTGGAAAAGGCGCTGCTTCTCCCTGCCGGTGACAGGGTGTGCAGTTGCGATGAATGATGGGGGCAATATGCCGGGACCATGTGATGTTTTGTGCTGAAATATCTCTCAGGCCGGTGATAAGGAATAAAAATAGTAAGGTGATGGAACTTCGCATGCTCATACGCTCAGACTTAATTATTTCATGTCGGGGAAGCGCCCTTTGTTTTTCATAATACGTGTTCAAGATACAAAAATCAGGCGCATAAAAAAACCGTCTCGTTTGAAACGAGACGGTCCTTTATTCTCAGTGTTATTTGAGCAGATTAGTTTGCCATATCCCACCAAACACGGCCAGTTACATCATTTGGCTCACCATACTCACCTGTAGCTTGCATATCTTTGATTGCAGCATCATAGTTAGGTATGTTTTCCTGTGTTCCGCTTGGAATAGGCAGCTGCCAACGACGAGGTACCGTATTTCTTGCACCGTTTGTCATGAATGGTTCCATAGCAAGAATGCCGCCTTCTTTAGGATAACCAGTACGCTTCCAGGCGCCCCATGCTTCATGTGGTGCTTTGAAATGGTTAACGAAGTTCTGAACAGCAATCTTTTCCAGTTTCTCTTCCTGGGTTCCGGTATAAGCAATATCAGCTGATGCGAGATAAGTATCAACTTCCTCATCATTTACTGCAGTGTATTCCAGAATTTTTGCCAGAGAAGCCATGGTGTTATAATCCTTGATAGAGGCTCTTATTCCTTTCAGATACCATTCTTCAGCTGACTGAGCGATGATATTTTTTTCGGATAATTCAGCCAGGATGAAACACTGTTCAGCGTAAGTCATCAGCGGCATAGAATAAACACCACCACTGGTAGCACCACCACTCTGGTCCAGATCGAACAGGCGCATCTGTATCAATGATACTGTATCCAGTGTCATTTCAGATACTTTGCCTCCGATGGTAACTTTGTAGTTCTTTATACCAAACAGTTTAACGTAAGCAGGATTAGTACGTGCATCCGGACTACAAGGAGCCCCTACATAACGACGTGGGTTATAAGTAGTGTTTGATGATAAAGCACCACCTTGTACAAGGCTGTCTACTGCAGTCTGTGTATAACCATTGCGTCTGAAGAAAAGACGGATACGGGGATCGCTGTTTTCGTACATGAAATCAACCAATCCTTTCGGAGCTGAAAACGGGCTACCGGTATCAGGATTCCAGTTAGTACCACGAGCAAAACCTATCGGCGCAGAGATAAATTTAAATTCCTCTTCAACACTTGTGAACAGGCCGGCAGAGCTGGCAAGTACATCCGTGATGATCTGTTTTGCAGCAGCTTCGGACCTTTTCAGCTGGCGCATAGCCATTTTCAGGCGCAGCACGTTTGCCGCTTTTGCCCATTTAGCAGCATCACCGCTATAGAACATATCTGAATTACCATAAGATACCTGGTTAGCAGCACCTGAAGTCAATGTTGCTATTGCCGCTTTCAGTTCATTTTCCCAGATCGGGAAAAGTGTCGCCTGGTTATCATACTTAGGCGTAAATTCAGAACTATCACGTCCTTTCAAAGCCTCAGTATAAGGGATGCTACCGTTTACATCAGATACTCTCCAGGCAGCATATACCTGAATGATCTGTGCAATAGCGCCAGCATTCTGGTAAGTAGCCTGCTGATCTGCCGGCATTTTGCTGATTACGCTCTTGATCTCGGTAGTATATCTTCCAATAGTTTTATAGAAATCAGGATATATACTGTTCGCCCTATCAGAGATAGTGAACATCGGAGTAATATTGGAAGAAGTTGGCAATGAAGATCCCAGCTGCATCCATCTCATGATATAAGTGTAGTTATCATAGAACCAATCCAGGTCCCTGTCTACTACTTTATACTCAGCTGCCACGATCAGATCCTGTGGCGTTGCTACCGGAGACACCACCGGATTGGTGTTCAGTTCTTCAAAATTTTTGGTACAAGAGGACAGCATTAAAGAAACTGCTGCTGCTCCTAATCCCAATTTATTTATAAGTTTCATGTTTGCTAACAATTTAAAATTAATGCCTCAATTAGAATCCTACCTGTACGGTAACCGCCATGTTACGGGTGTAAGGAGTGCTACCATACTCAGAGAATGCAGAAGCACTGTTATTACGTACAGCCTCAGGGTTGATACCAATTGGCATGTGGTTATACAGGTAACCCAGGTTGCGACCTACCAGATTGATACGAACACTGTTCATTCTTACACGCTCCAACACTTTCGCTGGCAGAGAGTAACCAACAGATACTTCGCGCAGTGATACATAAGATGCATCGAATACGGAGTACTCACGGATACCGATACCCCAGTCTCCCTGCATGCTGTAGTACTGATAAGCGCTCAGTGGTCTTACATAACCAGCATCGTAAGCTTGTTTGTAACTCATTCCGCTAATGTTCTGTAACTGTCCAGCCGGAGTAGTTACCTGAGTTCCATCCTGGAATACGCCATCCGGGATCATACCGTCGTTACGCTGAATGCCTGCTGCATCAGTAAAGGCGATACCACCGCTTGCAGCATCACGACCAGGTAATGTGTTAGCTGTAGTACCACGGCCTGTACCATACTGGTGAGATGCAGAGAACATATCACCACCGATACGTGCCTGTACCAGGAAGCTCAGGTTCCAGTTTTTGTATCTGAAGTTGTTGCTTAAACCGAGGTTCAGGTCTGGAGTGATATTACCCAGGTTTTCATTTGTACCACGGATGAACTGAACTGGCAGATCACCACCGCTGAAAGCCATCAGCGCAGCTCCTGCGTTATTACGCTTATACGCCAGGGAGCTTGCCAGTACACCATAAGCCTGACCAGGAGAAGCCATTACACGGATACCCTGATCTTCATTCAGCTGGTAGCTGGTAATACCAGGCGCCAGTTCAACAACCTTGTTCTTGTTATGGCTACCGTTCAATGTCAGATCCCATGTGAAGTCTTTCTTCTGGATAGGAGTTGCATTGATAGCTACTTCTATACCAGTGTTTTCCATGTTACCGGCATTGATATAACGTCTTTCAATACCTGATTCAAACGCTGCAGGCAGCTGAATGATCTGGTTTTTGATGTTGGTTTTGTACCATGCTACGTCAACACCTAAACGGTTATTGAAGAAACGAACGTCAGCTCCTAACTCGATAGAGTGAGAGATAGAAGGTTTCAGGTTCGGATTAGGCATGATCTCCTGGTTGAATATTTCAACACGTGGCAGGTTACTATTGGTACCACCGCCTGTGAAGTATCCGGAAGTCTGGTAACCACTGTTAGTCTGGAATGGATCCAGGTCACCACCTACCATTGCATAAGATGCACGTACTTTACCAAAGCTGATCACCGAAGGCAGTTTACCTTTCAGGCTTTCAGTGAATTCCCACGCACCGCTAAAGGAAGGATAGAAATAAGAGTTATTGCTGCTTCCTGTTACGTAAGTAAGAGCGGAAGACCAGTCGTTACGGCCGGTAACATCCAGGAAGAATGCATTCTTATAAGCCAGGCTGGCTGCGAAGAATACAGAGTTGATACGTTTACGCAGCAGTGGCTGATTGTTGATCTGAGCAGCACCAACGCTGTTAGAGATCACATATAACTGAGGAGTACGGAGACCACCATTAGTATTGTTGTAATACTGGCTACCGATACCACTGTTCCAGGTTTCAGCACCCAGGTTGATAGTAGCTTCGAAGTCCTTACCTAATTTAGGAGTGATCATAGCAATACCGGTAAAGGTGTGCTGTAATCTGTCAAGACCTGATTCAGCATACAAGCCTGCTCCACCGGAGAAGTTTGGACCCTGACCGGATTCTTTACGTTGTTCAAAGTTATTTTCTTTACTGAAGTTACCTTTCAACAGGAATTTCAGCCAATCAGTAGCAGTAGCGTTTAAGTTCACATAACCAGTGGTTAATGCTTCTTTCCTTCTCCAGCTATTATATTCCATTGCGAACCAATAGTCAGCACCTGCATATTGAGCTGTAGATCTCATAGCATTATCAGGACCTACAAAGTTGTCTTTCCTGCTCCAGTAAGACGGATCATAGTTACGTGGGAACACATACACGTATTTACGTCCGAGGTTCGTTGCGGTATAGTCACCACCCTGACGGTCAGGGTTGTCAGTCTTGCTCTGAGAGTATGTAACACCTGCATCAGCACTCAGGAACTTTGAGATAGTCTGAGTAACTTTTAATGAGATGTTATTTCTGTTGAATTCATTGTTCTTAACAACGCCCAGATTCTGCAGGCGGGAGTAAGACAAACGGAAAGTTCCTTTGTCGCTTCCACCTTCCATAGATACGTTCGTATTGTAGTACTGGCCTGTACGATACATATCTTTATAGTTATCAGGCTTTGCAGCGAAAGGCTGGATATCACCATTAGGGAGTTTCGCCATCTGGCCTTCCATTTTCGGACCAAAGCTTGTCGCCGCCCACTGGATTACGTTGTTACCATCAGCGTCTTTATCGAATATAGGGTTACGACCTGCACCATATACGTTCTGCAGTTCGATCGGTGTTTTGTAAACCTGTTCCAGCTGAACTGTCTGGCTTACGTTCACGCCAATACCTTTGCGCGTAAGACCTTTTTTGGTAGTGATCAAAACCGCACCATTCAGTGCTCTTGAACCATACAATGCAGTTGCAGCAGCACCTTTCAGTACTGTTACAGACTCATAGTCATCAGGGTTCAGGTTTTTCAACACGTTACCGAAGTTCACCGCATTGTCACTCACTGTGTTTTCAAAGATCACACCGTCGATAATGAAGATCGGCTGGTCTTTATCATTCAATGATTTTGCACCACGCAGAATGATACGGCCGGCAGCCTGAGGACCACCTACAGCACCAGAGATGTCCACACCCGCAACTTTACCTTGCAGGGCAGCAACCGGGTTAATGGAATTGGTTTTTGAGATCTCATCACCTTTCAGTTCAGTGATCGCATAACCGAGTTTACGTTGTTCACGCTTCATACCTAAAGCGGTTACAACTACTTCATTCAGATTTTTGTTGTCTTCTGACAGGGTAACATCCAGTGGGCCGTTGGCTGGGGCTTCTTTGGTAGTATATCCCATGTAGGAGAACACAAGGACCGCATTGGAAGGAACGGACAGTTTGAATCCTCCTTCTGCGTTGGACATAGTACCATTTGAAGTGCCTTTTTCCTTAACGGTAACACCCGGCAAAAGCGCGCCGTTGCTATCTTTAATGGTTCCGGACACTACCTTCTTATCCTGTGCAAACGCTGTTATACAGCAGCATAAGAATAGCAATGTGCATACAAGAAATGATCTTCGCATAGCTTTCTTTAGGTTTTAATTTATTATTTGTTGTTTAGTCTCACAGTGAAAACATAGATTTCCCAGGTCGCCAGTCCGGCAACAAAAGGGGAGCTCGAAAAAATTTTAACATCAATTTAAAAGCAGGTTACGGTATACCGCTAAGCATAGCCCAACTGAATCGTCTTTCTAACGATTTCCGTTTTCTTTAAAAACTCAAAGGCATAGGCGTCATCTCGTCCGCACAAAAAAATATTATAGTTACTCCAAAAGTTTACTCAACAACTTTACTTGAATGCATGTCCCGTTTACACAATATGAACCAAATTCACACATTAAACAAAATCTTACTTTTTGTTAATGGATGCCAAACTATAAAAAATAAAATGAAGAACAAAAAACATTTAACAGTTTTTTGCCATTTTGTTAACAATGCATTAAAAACGAGAATATTACATCTTTTTTGAATAAAATAATATCATCTACCCTCTTTCAAAACCTTTCATTTTTCTTCAGAATGATGTTTTCATCCTCTTTTTCATAAGGTAAAAAAACCATAACTAATGTTAACATTTCGTCCGTCGACTTCATATCGCCGTTTGAGTAAACCAGTTGGGGCGGGTTATTTGGGTTATTCGGGTTGTTAGCGGTGTTGTCATAAGTACCCTCTATGGTGAGGATAGTACCTTTAGGGATTTTTTTCAATGTTGGGAACCAGTATATCTCCTGCCAGTTGAAATTCCAGTCAGGAATATGCACCAGTTTTATTGTGTCTTTTTCTGGCGTTACACCGTAAGCCTTAAAGACCTTGCCCACGTAGTGCATGTGTGGCCACACATACAGCAGGGACTGATCTTCAGGGGTTGTCACTTTTAACTTAAAGGTTTTGACAGCATTGGCCGGGATGTAAAAGAAAGGGTCAATCTCTTTTTCGCCGACGCCGCCCGAACCCAGGCTCACAGCCCTTATATGACGTTTTACAGGTGTCTTTGTAAAATAGATCTCTACGCCGCTTATATTATCTTCTTCTTTCGCTACCGGTGCGTAGTGTATCGTCAGTAATATCACTCCCCTCTTCGGCATTACCCAGCCGATATTTTCAGGGTAAGATTCTCCGAAAGAACCGGGGATCCATCCACCGTAGTAGATCATATGTTTCCTGAAAGGAACGTACTGATCGTACTTGAAGCGGTTATCTTCGGTCAGATTGATGTAGTCGTCCGTATTGTAAATATCCAGATCAGGTACTGCATCAACTTCGTAATTCGCGTGATGTATGATCTTATTATTCGTTGTTGTGAACTGAATAGCTTCCACGTTGGCGGAATCGGGCAGTTCAAATGGTATTTTGTATACTATAAATCTTTCCAGGTTATCGCCTTTCACATGAAAGGACTTATTCATCTTCAGCACGAGGTCCGGTTTGCGATTACCGCGTGAGTGCGTACCTGCTACAACAGTCTCTTCATCTTTTACTGTACCCTTCTTCCCTTTTGGCATATTGTGATCAGCCCAATCTGCTATCATTGCGATCTCTTCATCTGTCAGTCTTCTCTGATTAGCAAAAATGGAGTAATGCGGATCAGGTTTCCATGGCGGCATGTACCTGCTTTGTGTTACTTTCTTGATGAACGCTGCTCTCTTAGCAACGTCTTCATAGGTCACCAGTGAGAACGGAGCCGCATCTCCCGGCTGGTGACAAGGTGTACAGGTCGTATGTATCAGCGGAGCAATGTGTTCATTCCAGGTGATACGTTGCGCTACTGCACATGATATATTGAAAATAAAAAAAAACAAAACTGATACTGCAACTCTGCATTGCATACGCGCCACTTAATATAAAAACTCAATAATTACTGATCAGACAACCTATTGGCGTAGTCTGTGATACCAGTTCATTTCCTATCTGCAAATTGTTAATCGCCTGTTCAAGATATTTCCTGGTGGCTTTTATCCGTTTAGTACCCAGTCCCGTTACCCAGTCATCGATCAGGCCTCTGTAATACTCTTTGCCATTACTGCCTATCAGCAATGCTTCAGGTGTAACGGTAGCATTGAGATAACCGGCTACTTTTTTATCGGCGTCCATCAGTATGGGGAACGTGATCTTATAATCTTTTGCATAATCGGCTACATCACTTTTAGTGAATGTCTGACCACTGATGATACCATAGAACTGCACATCTTTATACTTGTTCTGTAACTGTTGCAGCACTGGCGCGTAGTTCTTGCACAGCGGACATTCAGGGGAAAGAAATATATATACCACAGGTTTGCCTGCGGGCTTTACAGTAAATGTTTTTCCATTATAATCCTTTAAACGGCCTGCGGACATCACGTTCGAACTGGCTATCAGTTGCGCGCTGAGTGTATGTACAGACAAGATCCCTGACAACAGGGCACAAAAAAATAAACGCGACATAACGAATTAGTTTATCATAACACTTCTATCCGATCCTGGTTGATGGTTAAGGCAGCGGTGGATCTGCCTTGTTCTTCATAACTTCTGTAACAATCCGGTTGATAAAATACTATACTGTGTCTTCTTAGTTCCGGTCTATCTACACGTTGATAAACAAACCGGTTGTTCTTTCCTTTCAGTTTCTGTTACGCCTGTAAGATATACAAATAAATAAAAATATCGGATAAAGAAGAACATTTTTTTAAGCCTGCTATTCTACTCTATCCACAAATAAATATGATTCAACATCCTACGTGTCATTACATAAAAGCGCCCCGTCCAACGACGGGGCCTTTTGTTTTCACTATTCTATTTCTTATCCCACCAAACGCGACCGAAAATATCAGATGGTCCTTCTCCGAAATCCGGGTTCTGGGCCATTTCTGTTAATGCAGCTTTGTTATTGGCAGCGTTCAGGTTTGTTTCGTCCGCTACATTCAGGGAAGCCCTTCTTGGGATCACCTGTACGACACCGCTTGCCTTCATTACTTCCAGCGCCAGTGGTGTAGATGCATTTGGCATTCCTAATCTTTTCAGGATAGCCCATGCTTCGTTCGGGCTCTTATAGTAGTTCAGGAAAGCCTGTGAAGCGATCAGTCCTGCGGCGTTCCCGGCCGTATACTTTACACCCGGGCTGTTTTTGTAATTTCCTATTTCATCCTCAGTTACCGCAACATAGTCTGGCAGTCTGGCGGTATTCGCCATGGCGTCATAATTTCTGATAGACGCATCAACGCCTTTGTAATACCAGCCTTCAGGATCACTGCCTGCTATACCTTTCTGTGCAAGCTCTGCACGCAGGAAACAGATATCAGCATAAGTCAGCAGTGGGAAAGTAACGTGACCAGCGCCTACCAGGCCGTTGTAAGTATACTCCGGCTGGAACAAACGATACTGGATCAGAGACACTGTATCCAGGTTCTGGTCATCGCCTTCACCATTTTTGATCTTCCTTGTTCTGAAATAACCTGGATAAGCGGTTACTGCATCAGGGCTGGAGAAAGCTCCTACATAGCGGTTATTCGGGAATACCGCATTAGCCGGTAGTGCTTTCTGACTTACAGCAGAATCAAAGTTTTCTCTTGAATAATCATTCTGCTGATAGAACACCCTTAAACGTGGATCTCCATTAGCCAGCATAAAGTCAACCAGTGATTTGGATGAATGGAAACCAACCGGGTTCCAGTTACCACCTTCAGTGAATTTATCGCCTGCTACAAGTTGCAGATCATCTGCATTGCTTTCGAACAAGCCACCTGCCGCCAACACTTCTGTGGCAATAGCCCTCAGTTTTTCCGGTGCTGCCTTGGACAGGCGTGATGCTATCTTCAGACGCAGTGAATTAGCACATTTCAACCATTTTGAAGATACACCTCCATAGTAAAGATCACTTGATCCGTAATTGGTCTGTGACACTGAATTATCAGCCAATGTGGTGGCAATAGCCTTTAGCTCCTGATCCCACAGCTCATACAGCGCTTCCTGTGTATCGTATTTCGGGGTGATCGTACCACCATAACGTGCCTGGAATGCTTCTGAATAAGGAATACTTCCGTTGATGTCAGATACATACCATGCATAATAAATATTCAGCAGTTTAGCGATAGCCTTTTCATGTGCACGCTTGGTCTGCTCTTCGGCAGGCATTGCCTCTATCAGCTTCACTATATTCACCAGGTTATTACCGACCCTTGTGTAATAATAACCGTACCTGTTGTTCGCATTACCGGTATTGTCTGCGATGAAGTTAGCGCTGTTACCACCGTTTGCTGTTGACAATTCAGTGAATAGCATGATAGTACGATAGTAGTCATAGTAATACTCAAAGTCTCCGCTATGTATCTGAACAATAGCATTGATGAATTGCCCTTCGGGTGTTACTGTGGCCAGCTTCTCAGGATCCGTATTGATTTCTGCAAACTTGCTTTTCTGACAAGCAGCGAGTGAACCACATATCACTGCATAAATGCCATACTTTTTAAACTTGCTATATATTGTTGTCATCTGTTTTCTTTTTTCTTCTTGAATTATATATCTCTTTTATTAGAAGGAAGCCTGCAGGTTAAAGCCCATGCTCCTTACGAAAGGAATACCGCCATAATCAGCTGCTGAAGCGGAAGAGTTGTTGTACAAACCTTCGGGGTTCAGACCAGCCGGCAGGCTGTTGTAGATATAAAAGAGGTTTCTTCCAACCAGGTTCACACGCAGGTTGCTCAGCTTCAATCTTGAATAAACAGAAGACGGAACACTGTAACCTACAGTTACTTCACGCAGCGCTACCCATGAGTTTGTGAAGATGGCGTTCTCACGGATACCCTGTCCCCATGAACCGAGACGGTAGTAATAATCCCACGCATGTTTAGGTCTTACCAGGCCCTGATCGTATGCTTCCTTGTAGCTCATGCCACTTGCATCTACAGGGGTACCACCAGCTATCGGCGTGAGGGAAACTCCTTTTGCGAACACACCATCCGGGATGATACCATCATTGTATGAATCACCCAATCCATCTGTCCATGCAAGACCACCACTTTCAGCATCACGTCCTGACAAAGTATTTTTCAGTGTACCATCCGCATAAGCATAGTTGTAAGTAGCAGAAGAATATTTACCACCTACTTTAGCATCTACCAGTACATTCAGGTTAAAGTTCTTGTACCTGAAGCCGTTGGTCCAGGAAGACTGGAATTTAGGCTGGATAGTTCCGATATCGATATATCCGAGACCTGCATCACTGGAGCGCAGATAACGGCCTGCGGAGTTCAGCACTTTCTGACCATTAGCGGAAGGTTTGGCAGGATCGTCGTAGTATGTATACGCATACTTAGTCTGCATAACGCCATATTCTGCTCCTTTACGGGCAATTACGAGTACGTCTGAACCTTGTGAATAACCATTAGGCAGTTCCATAGCATTCACGCCTTCAGCAATCTCTTTTACGATGTTCTTATTACGGGTAAATGATATGGTGGAGTTCCAGTCAAAGTTCTTTGATTTAACAGGAACAGTATTCACCAATATTTCAATACCTGTATTCTGTACGTTACCCGCGTTGATCAAACGGCTGGTCACACCACTTTCCTGTGGCATGTTGATAGGCACGATCTGATTGAAGGTATTCTTTCTGTAAGCCGCGATATCAAAACCGAGTCTGTTATCCAGGAAACGGATATCAGCACCTATTTCAAAGTTGCGGGTATACTCATTTTTCAGGTCGTTATTACCAAGTGTGTTACCGTCAAATCCGTAACGCGGCGTAGTTCCACCACCAACACCGATATAGTTACCGATGAAAGAGTAGGTACCAACACCTGTTTTGTATGCTTCAGTACCACCACCGGTACCTGCATAAGAAGCTCTTAACTTACCAAAAGAGAAGAACGCAGGCAGGTGGAAAGTTTCAGAGAACAACCAGGAAAGGCTCGCTGATGGATAGAAGTAGTTGCTTACGCCATGGCCATCAGAATACATCAGAGTAGAGTTCCAGTCATTCCTACCTGTCAGGTCAAGGTATAACTGATCTTTGAAAGCAAAGTTCGCGAAAGCGTAAATAGCGTCTGTTCTAACACCTTTGATAATCCTTGCTGTAGCCAGCGGGTCCTGTACGGAATTGCTGATATAGAACTGACCTGGTGCTTTCAGGCCACCACGTGTTTCTGCTTTGTTATATTTACCGTAACCCCATCTGTAAGTTTCACCACCAACGGACAGGTCCATTTCCAGGTCGCTGGCCAGTTTACGGTGACCGTGTAATATTGCCTGCAACCTCCGCTGGTTCGCAGTAGTAGAGGTCAGGTTATAATATCCACCATTGAAGTTTTCGCTGCCTCCCAGTTCTCTACGTTCATACTGCTGCACGTTGGCCTGCATATCACCATTCAGCGACAGATTTAACCAGCTAAGGATATCTACTTTCAGACCTAAACGACCCTGGAAGTTGTCTTCATCCTGCCTGGTATTATAATTATTCAGCTGGAAGAAAGTAGAAGACATTCCATAAGGATCATTTTGCAGAATGCCGCCTTTAGGATCAATATACCTGTCTTTCCAGTAGTTCGTATTATAGTTACGGGACATTTTGTATACGGAGCTGAACACAAGGTTTTCGTTACCACCGTTGATAGCGGGGTTCTCTACGTTGGTCTTACCGTAGTTAGCTGTTATGTCCGCAGAAACTTTGGAAGATAGTTTATGCGTTGCACGCAGGTTGAAGTTATTGCGCTTGAAATCGTTGTTTGGCGCAATACCATTTGTGTAGTTGTTAGAGTAAGACAAACGGAAAGTCGTCTTTTCATTACCTCCATCGATAGCTACGTTTGTATTGTAGTATTTGCCTGTGCGGTAAAGGTCCAACAGGTTATTAGGCTGTGGAGAATAAGTGATCCAGTTACCCTGCCAGTCTTTCACGCGCTGGCCCAGCATTTTAGGACCATAGCTCAGACCTGCCCAGTTGTTTTCATCAATATACGGATCACCATTGTTATCGACAGGAAAATCTCCTGCCACGTTACCTACACCATAGACATTCTGGAAGTCGATCGATTTGTAAGCCTTATCATACATTTCTGCATGCGTCAATGTTACACCTAATCCTTTCCGTGCAAAGCCTTTCTTGGTGGTGATAATGATCACACCATTCTGTCCACGGGAGCCATACAGCGCGGTAGCAGCACCACCTTTCAGTACAGAAACACTTTCGAAGTCGTCCGGGTTCAGGTTCTTCATCATATTACCGAAGTCCTGCGAGTTACCCCACTGGTCACCACCGGTAATAGCATTCTCGATGAACACACCATCCACCACAAATAGCGGCTGGTTATTCAGGCTGAGTGAGTTGTTACCACGGATCAGGATACGTGCGCTGGACTGTGGTCCGCCACCACCTAAGGTGATGTTCACACCGGCTACTTTACCTTGCAGGGCATTCACGGGATTTACCTGTCCGGAAAGGGCTACTTCTTCACCCTTTACTTCCGTCATGGAATAGCCTAATGCCTTGGTTGATCTTTGTATGTTTAAAGCCGTAACAACTACTTCCTGTAATCCTTTCTGGTCTTCCTCCAGAGAGATATTCAGGCTGCCGCTGTTACTAACAGCAGCTTCCTTTTTAATATAACCTATAAATGAAAACACGAGCGTGCCGGAAGGACTGACATTGAGTTTGTAGCCACCATTCAAGTCTGTTACGCCGCCATTGGTAGTTCCTTTTTCGGAAACACTGACACCCGGAATCGGGTAGCCCTTCGGATCTTTAACAACGCCGGTTACTGTTACTTTCTGTTGTGCCCACGCAAGCTGGAAGCACAATACAGAAAGAACCGCAAATAATAAAAGCGATCTCTTCATTGTTTATTCTTTTTGGTTGAAATACTAGTGGTATTAGGTATAAATTTTAGCTAAGATCATCGTGAGCCTGGTTAACAGGCATAGTTTCCCCCTTTGCCACCTTTAATGGCATTAAAAAACGTATAATCATTACCGAAAAACTCAGTATTATGCCATCACGGGCATAGGTGTGCTGCTTTGAAATACATTAGTGTGTAAATTCAGATCATGTGGTTGATATTAAATGTGGAAAAAAGTTACGTTTACTGACAAGCTCTTTCACGGGAAAATCGCGTGCTTAATGCGACACCTATGAAACACAAATGCTATCTCTTTTACTCTAGAAAATTATCTTGAAATCCTGCTTCTCTCTTTCGCCGTTTATCGATCTAAAAAATTGGTTGATATTTATTTCCTATATCCCGCTAAATCTTCAATCTGCTGCTTTATTATAATGCTTGATTTGACGTATTGTTCACTTATGCTGAAGGCTATAGATATTAAACGTTTTAGCCTATTATTTAAAAAAAAGAAATGCTCTATTTTACTTTTCTATTGTCCCCCTATAACTGTGAATTATTATCAATTCAAACTTAGATAAAGTTTTACTCAAACGCAAATTATTTTTGCAATAATTTAACAATCTCAACGCTTATCAAACGTTGCTCGCGGAATTATAACATATTCGTTGTATTACTGACTACAAAGGGTTTACGTGGGTTAGTTGTATTTTTCTCCTGTCATTTTTTATATGTTCACATGAGACATGTGCTGCATGGATGATTCTCTTTTGCGTAGTTCGAGTGAGAGGACTATCTGTTGAGGAGTAGTTGAACTATGTTCGAGTTCTGCTATCAGTAAATGAATAAGTCTGCGTCCGATCTCTTCCACAGGCTGTGCCACACAGGTAATAGAAGGGCTGTGCAGGCGAAAGATATCATGATCGTCAAAGCTGACCATACCTATATCGGTACCGATGTGAAGACCAATTGCGCGAATGCTTTCTATGCCGCAGATACCAAGATAGTTGGTCGCAAAGAACAATGCATCAAGGTCTTTATTAGCCTGCAGGTATTGCGTGATCTCCTGGATGAACCCTGCCCTGTCAAGATCGAACGGGAGGCGTTTAATGACGTTCTTTCCTGCTGGCAGGCCATGTTTCTTCAGTGCATCTACAAAGCCATCCAGACGTTGCTGCATTTGGATCTGTGAGGAGGTTGTAGTGATAATGCCGATTTTCTTATATCCCTGTTCGACCAGGTGGCTGACAGCCACATAGGCTCCCTGGAAGTTATCTACCACTACATAATGCGAATCTGCAATATTTGGAAAATAGCGGTCCATCAGTACGACAGGCTTCTGAAGGGAGACGATCTCCTTGTCAAGATTAAGTGTTGGTGTGATAATATATCCGTCTACCTGGCGGTAGCGCAGTACTTCCAGCAACCCTTTAGCTTTTTCTTCATTGTCTTCGGTACTTCCGAAAAGCACTTTATAACCAAATTTATCTGCTTCATCCTCTACAACTTTGGCGACATTGGCAAAAAAACTGTTCGCAATATCTTCTACTATTAATCCGATCGTCTTTGTTTTACCGGTGCGTAAACCTCTTGCAAGCTGGTTAGGCTTATATTTCAGCTTTCCGGCAATCTTCAGGATCCTCTTGCTGACCTGTTCGCTGATCCTTTTTTCCTTTCCTTTACCATTTAGTACAAAAGAAACTGTTGTAGGAGAAACACCTGCCTCTTGGGCAATATCTTTAATGGATATTCCTTTCACGAAATTCAGATTTGGTTTGATATTCATCAGAAAATTAGAACCTTAACAGCACACCGCCAAATATAATAATATTCTCTTTCTGTTTTTCCCGCATGATTATTACGAATAAATGATGTTTTTTTAACCAAAATTTGATAATTTGGCATTTTATAAGAAAAAGTTCTGTCAGGGGGATTTGCAATATTTGCTGTATCAGCATGCAGCAGGAGTCATAACCAGGATAGTTTACGCACACTGTTCGAGAGTCATCACACAGGTCAAGGGAAGTTTTAAATTATAATTACATGAAACCCATTCTTATTAAAGTGGGGGCATTTGCCGACAATCAGATCACCATAATTGAGCGATGTGATCCTTATTTCAATACACCTTTTCACTTTCATCCGGAATGTGAGCTTGTATTTGTAATGGAAAGCAATGGGAAGAGAATCGTAGGGGACAGCATCGAGAGCTTTGATGTTGGCGACATGGTTTTTTTGGGGCCGCATATTCCCCACGTATGGTATAACGACGAAAGTTACCATAAAAACAATGAGCAGTTGAAAGCCAGATCTGTGGTGATCTATTTCCCGAAAGACATTTTTGGAGATAAATTTTACGGATTACCGGAAACAAAGTCGTTGACAGATCTTTTTCACAGGGCACAACGTGGGATGAAGATACTGGGGCCGACCTATGATATTCTGAAGGAACAGATATTATCCTTGCCTAAAAAAGAAGGGCTGGAAAGGATCATTTCATTGTTAAGTATCCTGAAAGTACTGGCTGAGACCAAAGATGTACAATACCTTGCCAGTACAGGGTACTCACATGCGTTCAATGCGAAAGACAACCACAAGATCGATGAGGTGTTCAAATATGTGATGGGCAACTTCTCCAAAGAGATCTCGCTTCAGGATGTAGCAAGTATCACTAATCTTTCACCACAGTCTTTCTGCCGCTTTTTTAAGAACCGTACCAAGAAATCATTTGTGCAGTTCCTGAACGAAGTACGTATTGGACATGCCTGCAAACGACTGACAGAGGAAGACTGGTCCATTGCCGAAATCGCCTATTCCTGTGGGTTTAAAAACCTATCCAACTTCAATCGCTTTTTTAAAGAGATCGTCGGTAAAACTCCGAAGGAGTATAAGAACGAATTAAGGCTAAAAGAAGCGTGATAAATACATTTATAAGCAGACTACATCCATACTACTAAAATCAGCAGGACTATATCCTGATCATCAGCCGAGTATAACTTTGGCTGTGAGCATGCACTGTAAATTGTTTGGTAATTGGTCAAAATGTATTAATTTCCTTTCGGCTGGCAACTAAAGATGCCACTATAAATGGAATTATTCACTGATAATAAACCATTTATCAACCAAACTCTATTTGCTGTAATCCATGTATAGTAATTACACTGACCAAGAATTACTATCGCTGCTGCAAGAAGACAGTATAAATGCTTTTAACGTTATCTATGAGCGTTACAGCCACCCTTTATACCTCTACATTCTCAGCAAGATAGACGGTGCTGATGCCGGTAAAGATGTCCTTCAGGACCTCTTCACCTCACTGTGGGAAAGAAGGCAGTCTATCAATGTAAATGAATCACTTAAATCTTACCTGTACCAGTCCGCCAGGCACAAGATCATAGACATTTACCGTAAGAATACCACTTACCGGAAATACCTGCAACAGCTGATAGAACACTTTGACGTGCAACCGGGTGGTATTGCCGAGCTGGTGGACAGCCGGACCAGGACACAGGATGTTTTTGAGACCATCAACCACCTGCCTGAAAGAATGAAGGAGATCTTCATGTTAAGCCGTGTTGAGCATCAGACAGTTGAGCAGATCGCTCTCAGGTTGGGACTATCACAACAAACAGTTAAAAACCAGATAACCAAAGCCCTTAAGATATTACGCGCTAACCATGCCAGGACGGACATTGTGCTGTTCCTGCTCACCACACAGGCCATGTACTCATTTTTTGCCAACTAATGGTACCTGTCCCTCATTGGTACGACATAGCTTTATCATTGGGACATTTCAAATTTGCAAGCAGTGGAGCAAGATAAGATAAGGAAAATACTTGAGCGTTATAACGAAGGCCAATGCACCCCGGAAGAAGCAGCAGTAATTGAAGAGTGGTTTAACAGCATTGGCGATCAATATACATCGCCTAAAAGTGAGCAGGAGGTCCAGGCGGACCTCAGCACCGTACAACGTGCACTCATGAAACAGCTACAGCCGGCCCCCAGACGCTTTATGCGTTCCTGGTATTATGCGGCCGCCGCCATTACCGTACTGGTAGCCGCCGGCGCCTGGTTCTTCCAGCAAAGGCAGCAACCCGTTACGCCTGTCACACCAGGCCAGCAACCTATTGCCGGTAATCAGGCGCAAAGCACCCGTGTCATTGCGGACGGTTTTGTTACTGTCAATACCCCTAAAGGTATCCAGGAGCAGATCGCACTGGAAGACGGCAGCAAAATTGTGCTGAATGCTGCTAGTAAGATTCGCTACCCGGAGCATTTTACGGGTAAACAACGCGACATATTCCTGGAAGAAGGAGAAGCCTGGTTTGATGCCGCTCCGGGAGCGCAAAACTCCTTCACGGTCCATGCAGGCAACGTTACCACCGTGGCATTAGGCACTACTTTTAATGTGCGCGCCTACACGCATGAACAGCAAATCACCGTCGCCCTGCTTAGCGGAAAAGTAAAAGTTACCACTGCATCGCAACCATTTGTTATATTGCAGCCGAGTGAGCAAGCCAGTTATAACCTCCGCTCCCTGCAACTTGTGAAGACCAATTTTAACGCAGACGAGGTTACCGGCTGGCAGAAAGGCTACCTGATTTTCAAAGATGCATCCTATGAGCAAGTACGTATCGGTATCGAAAACAGATACGGCGTAACTATCATTAATGAAAGCAATAAGAGCGACTGGACCTATACCGGAAATTTCAGACAGGAGACCCTGGCAAACGTTATTGAGACCATATGCCTGACAGAATCACTTTCCTACACCATCGGAAAGGACACCGTAATACTGAAGAACAAAGAATAATGCTGGTAGATCTTTTGGCCCTGACAGGGCAAACACTTTTTCATTGAAGCTGCTTTTGAACGTACATCTAAATGAGGCTATATGAGGGGAAAATCATACTTCTGTAAAGTATGTATTATTGCCGGCTTCCTGTTAATGCCTTCATTGACGGGTAGCTCACCTGTGTATGCCCAACAGCAGCTATCTCCCTGCAATCAGTGTATTACTATTAGCGCCAGCAATACAAGTCTTTCTGATATCATGGCTGAAATAGCCATACAGAGCCGCCTCAACTTCCACTACGATAAAGGAGCCTTTGATATCAGTAAGAAGTTCTCTTTACATTGTAAAGATCTCCCTGTAAAAGAAGTACTAGACAAACTCTCCGTTCGTACAGGACTTTCTTTCCTCATAAAAGACGACAAGATCATTGTATGGGCCACTACGACAGAAGAGGCCAACGGAAAGATGTATGCCGCCGGCGCTGACATTCGCCTTCAATTAACAGGACGTGTACAGGACACCCGTGGGCGACCCTTACCCGGAGCCACCATCCTCGTAAAAGGCTCTCATAAGGGCGTGCATACCGATGATGAAGGTTATTACAGCATCAAAGTGACCCCCGATGAAATTCTCGTCTTCCGGTCAGTAGGTTTTCTGAATAAAGAGATCGTTCCCGGAGAGCAGCCTACACTGGATGTAACATTGATTGAAAGCGTATGCGGACTAAGTGAACAGATAGTAACAGCGCTAGGTATCCCCAAGAGTAACAAAGAGCTCCCCTATTCTACCGGCCACGTTTTCAACGAAGATATCTCCACCATCAAAGACGCCAATGTGATCAACAGCCTATCCGGCAAAGTAGCCGGTGTGATGATCAACAGAAGCGCTTCAGGTATAGGCGGCTCCGCCAGGGTAATACTGCGCGGCAATAAATCCACACGTGAAAATCAGCCGCTGTACATCATTGATGGTGTGCCCATGGCGAATTTCACGCCCTCACAACCTACCGACATATGGGGACAATCGTCCGGTATAGTCGGTACCGGAGGACGTGATGGCGGCGATGGCATTTCAAATATCAATCCCGACGACATTGAAAACTTCAGCGTACTGAAAAGTGCATCCGCTGCAGCTTTATATGGCAGCCAGGCGGCCAACGGCGTGATCATGATCACAACAAAAAGAGGGAATGCCGGCAAGGGACGCATCAATGTTTCGTCTGACCTGATGGTAGACGCTCCCCTCCTTTTGCCTAAACTGCAATTCCGCTACGGACAAACCACCCGGCCTTACAAAGACGATAAGGATAAGCTGCAGCCAGGTTCCTCAGACAGCTGGGGCAGTAAGGTACAGGCGCCTGATCATATCAGGGATTTCTTCCGCACCGGCCTGACTTCTACCAATGGCCTGTCTTACAGCGGCGGTGCAGAGAATACACAGTACTATCTTTCTTATGCCAATACGATGAGCAGGGGTATTCTGCCTGCCAATCATTTTCAGCGGCATACCTTCAATACCCGCATCACCAGCAATATGCTGAAGAAGACATTGCAGATGGACGTCAATCTTTCTTATGTGATACAGGACGTCTTGAACCGCCCTTCTTCCGGGCTGTATTATAATGCGCTGACAGGGCTGTACAATATGCCAAGGGGATTGGATTTCAACACTTACAAGCAATTTGAATATGCTGATCCTACCCGTAACCTCTCTCTCCAAAACTGGTGGAATATCCGCAAAGACCTGGACTGGACTGGAATGGACGATCAGCAAAATCCTTACTGGATACAATACAGGGACCAGCGCAGGGAAGCCCGGTATAGGGGAATGGCCTCCCTCTCCCTGAAATACAAACTAGCCAGCTGGTTATGGTTACAGGCAAGAGGCAATTTCGATAAAAGTTATGACAGGTATGGAATGTCTGCCTATGCCGGTACCCAACAGGTGTTAAGTCCACCAAATGGCAGGTATATGCGCGAAACCGAATCGAATACCCAGCTATATGCAGACATGATGCTGACCGGCAGCCGCCAGCTGTCATCACATTTAAAGCTACAGGCTATGCTGGGTGTTAGCATCACCGATGTGAAATCGCATGACAAAACATTGATCAGCACTAATCCTACTGCGGCGGAAGGGCTGACAGTACCGAATGTTTTCACTGTGAATAATATTGCAGGCAATGCACTTGACATTCAACAAACTATTGACAAGAAACAATTACAGGCATTTTTTGGGAGTGC
This sequence comes from uncultured Flavihumibacter sp., assembly GCA_902168105.1. Taxonomy (GTDB): domain Bacteria; phylum Bacteroidota; class Bacteroidia; order Chitinophagales; family Chitinophagaceae; genus Chitinophaga. The sequence continues at coordinate 326,497 of CABHOY010000075.1, read as the reverse complement.
ACAGCTCAACTGGAAACAGCGTGTATTTCTCGACCTGACGGGTCGCAATGACTGGTCCAGCACCTTCGCCTTCACTCCTATCAAAAGCAAGGGATATTTCTATTACTCTGCCGGTATCAGTACCGTGTTGAGCGAATGGTTCAATATGCCTTCAGCTATCAGCTTTGCTAAGGTGCGTGCATCGTATGCAAAGGCGGGAAATGACATTGCGCCTTATTCCTCCCGGCCGGCACGCTTCCTTGTGATGACCACGGCAGGCGTTCCCCGTGTTAATTTCAACACCCGCGCACCTTATCCGGGCATCTATCTGAAACCGGAAGACAACCGCTCACTCGAAGCGGGCGCGGAACTCCGTTTCCTGAAAGACCGTGTTGGCATCGACGTGACCTGGTACAAGAACAATAACTATCAGCAATACATGGAAGTACGCGCGCCTTCCGGCTCGGGGTTCCTGTTTTATTACCTGAATCTTGGCAACATTCAGAACAAAGGATGGGAAGCCACACTGAATGTTGTGCCGGTGCAGAAAACGCAATGGAGATGGAACACCAGTTTCAATCTGACCATCAATAATAATAAAGTAGTAAAACTCAGCAACAGCAGTATACCAGGTGCAGGCCCAGACAACTATTATATTCTCACTGACTTCCTGACCAATATGTACGGATCATTTATCAAAGAAGGAGGATCATGGGGAGATATCTATACCAACAAGGAATTATACAGGAATGAAAAAGGACAGCTTGTTATTGACGATCAGGGCAATCTGAAGACACGCAACGTGCTGAAAAAAGTAGGTAATCCGAATCCACGTTTTATGTTAGGCTGGAATAACTCTCTCACCTACAAGAGCTTCGTACTGAATTTCCTGATAGACGGCCGGTTCGGCGGTAAAGTCATGAGTGTGACAAACTCTGTACTGGACAGTTATGGCGTCAGTGAAGCCAGTGCTAAAGCCAGGGACGCAGGCGGCGTAACAATCAATGCAGTATATGAAAATGGCGTTCCGCTTACCAGTCCATACGATGAACGCAGATATTTTGCCACCATCGGCAGCAGGGCCGGCATTGGGGAAATGTATATGTACGACGCTACAAATATCCGCCTCAGAGAGATATCACTTACATACAAATTACCGTTAAAGAGCAAATGGATCAACATGATGCAGGTAGGCCTGATCGGCAGGAACCTGTGCTTTTTCAAACTAGACGCTCCATTTGATCCTGAAGTATCCATGAGCAGCGGTAATGGACTACAGGGGATAGACGCATTTGGCTTATCGGCTTTAAGAAGCATAGGCGCTAATATTAAACTCGTCTTGTAAAAAGAGCTTATGAATGAATAAGGGAAGATCTGTAATTAACGTAATCATAGTTCTGCTATCCGGGCTGACGCTTCCGGTTGCCTGTACACGCAGCTTTGAAAGCATCAACACTAACCCCTATGATCTGTATGATGATGACATACAGGGCAATTTTAAGCTAATCGGCGACCCGCTGGTACAATCTATGCTCAGCGTTTATGTCAGCAACGACGTATCTATTACGCAGCTGCAGCAAAACCTGATGGGAGATGTATTTTCCGGCTATATGATGTCTCCCAGTCCTTTCCAGGATAACCGTAATAATATCACGTATGACCTTCTGGATAACTGGAACGACGATGCCTGGCTAACGGCATATGGCAATGTTATGCCTAACTGCAAATTCGTTATGGACAAATGCAGGGGAAAATATCCTGATTTCTATGCGTGGGCGCAGATCATCAGGGTATTGGCAATGCATAGAGTAAGTGATATTTACGGGCCTATTATCTATACCCGTTATGCGATCATTGATGATGACAGAAGCATAGACTACGATTCACAGGAGGCTGCCTACGATGCTTTTTTTAAAGACCTCGATTCTGCCATCACCACGTTAAATAAATACGTACCGACTTCTTCTTCCAACCGGTTTAAGAATTTTGATCTTTCATATGACGGTGATTATATAAAATGGATCAAACTGGCCAATACGTTACGACTACGGCTGGCTTTGCGTATATCTGAAGTGTCACCTTCAAGAGCGAGAAAAGAAGGGGAGGCTGCCTTAAACCAGGAATATGGTGTACTTAACAGTCCTGAAGAAAACTTTACGATCAATATTGCTCCGCTTACACATCCGCTGAATGTGATCTGCAATTCCTGGAATGATATCAGAATGGGCGCTTCTATGGAATCTATTCTCTGTGGTTATCATGATCCGCGCATATCCCGGTACTTCGTACCGTCAGATACGCGGGACTCACTTTATCGTGGCATCAGGAATGGTATTGCCATCACGAGTAAGGATGCGTATACCGGCTGTTCAAAACTGGCGCTGCAGCCCTCCCGGATACAGTTGTGTACTGCAGCCGAAGCATGGTTCCTGAAAGCAGAAGCAGCACTTTACTCATGGAAGGGCGCCGGTGATGCGGAAGATAATTATGAAAAGGGCGTTTACACTTCTTTTAAACAATACGATCTAACACCGTTCTATAATAGTTATATAAATGATGATTCGCTAACTCCGAAACCCTATAGCGACCCGCAGAACCCCATGAACAATATTTCTTCCGGCAGTCCTTATTTAAGCAAGCGGACTATCAAATGGGTACATAATGCACCTGTTCATGAAAAGTTGGAACGTATTATCACACAGAAATGGATTGCTATGTTCCCCGACGGACAGGAAGCCTGGTCTGAATTCCGGCGCACAGGTTACCCCAAACTTTTCCCTGTAGTGGTCAACAACAGTGGCGGCAAAATCCCTTCTTCAACATTCATCCGCCGCATTCCCTTTATTCAATTCGAATATGCTACCAATCCTGTCGGTGTTCAGAGAGCGATACACACACTGAAAGGAGAAGATAATGGAGGTACCAGATTATGGTGGGACAAACCATAATTTTTTTTTGCGGTACATGGTACTATTCTATTTTCCACACGACACCTTTTTATGCGCTAATAGTGCTTGTTGAGACACAAAGGGACAAGACGGCGTATCACGTTTGAACATGTAAGTATTAATATCAACTAAAACAAATCGCAACATTTTCACTGTGCGTGGAAAACGCACCGGTATGCATTGTTATGCCGTTTATCAACCAAAAGGGAATAAGTATCACGTCAGACATAGTATAGATGGCTTCTGCTAAAGAACGCAATGGATGCAATCTGCACCCAGCTGCCCTTTCTATGTCACCATGGGTTTAAACTATTCTAATCATCCAAAAGGAGTATCTATGACAAGTAAACTACGCTTTAACAAAGCATGCATTACTGCGGGAGTAATGTTCGGTCTTATGCTTGCCGACGGCACGCAGATGGCCTTCGCAGCTCCTACGCCTTTCTCCAGTATGAGGCAGCAGAAGCAAATCAGGGGTGTCGTTAGGGACAAAACCGGCAACCCGATCCCTGGTGTTAATGTATTGATCAAAAACAGCAATGTAGGTACCGCTACCGGCCAAGATGGCAAGTTTGTAATCTCTGTTAAATCCCCTTCAGACATTCTGGTATTCAGATTTATTGGTTTCCTCACTCAGGAAGTAGTAGCAGGAGATCAGACATCTATTGATGTAACCCTTCAGGACGACGTCGCCAATATCAATGAAGTAGTAGTAACTGCATTGGGCATACGTAAAGAAGCCCGCAGCAATGGTTACGCTGTATCAAAAGTACAGGGTGCGGATATGACCAAAGCCAGGGAGATCAGCGTAGCCAATGCACTGGAAGGCCGTGTAGCAGGGGTAAACAGTACTCCTCCGTCTACAGGTCCGGGTGGTTCCTCCCGCGTAACGATCAGAGGTAACTCTTCCCTGAGTGGCGCTAATCAGCCATTGTATGTTGTGAACGGTATTCCGATGAACAACGCTAACCTTGGTTCTGCCGGCAAGTGGGGTGGTACCGATCTTGGTGATGGTATCTCCAGTATTAACCCGGATGATATCGAAGATATGACCATCCTTAAAGGAGCTGCTGCTTCTGCGCTGTATGGTCAGCGTGGCGTGAACGGCGTTATCCTCATTACCACCAAGTCAGGCAAAGCCGGACAAATGCAGGTGGAATTGAACAGCAACGTAACTATTGATAAAGTAAATGATTTCCTGGACTTCCAGGACGTATATGGACAAGGCATAAAAGGCGCTAAACCAACTAACGTAGCATCCGCACTGAATAGCGGTTTGTCAAGCTGGGGAAGCAAACTGGATGGTTCTTCTACCATTATGTTCGATGGTGTGTCCCGCCCTTATTCCAAACAAGGTAACCACATCAAAGACTTCTACAAAACAGGGTCTACCTTCAGTAACACGTTGTCAATAGCAGGCGGAAGCGACAAAACCACTTACCGTATTGCACTTGGCGACCTGCGAAGCAATGGCGTATACCCTAATACACAATATATCCGCGACAACGTAAACATAGATCTCAATTATAAATTATCAGATAAATTCAGCGGACAGACAAATGTTATCTATGCAAAGGAAATCACCAATAACCGTTCTAACCTGAGCGATGCTCCGGGTAATGGTAACTATGGTATTGCCTTTCTACCGGCTAACGTAGCCGCTGACTACCTCGCACCAGGTTACAACAACCTGATGAACGAAACAGTATACAGCAGCGATCTTTTCAGTACGAACCCGTACTTCGCCGCTTACCGTTTTATGAACAACACAAAGAAAGACCGTGTACTGGGCGTGACCAGCCTGCGTTACACGCCTTTGCCCTGGTTGTTCATTCAGGCGCGTGTAGCGAATGATTACTTTGGATTTAACGCTACATCCATCACGCCGACGGGTACGGCTTATCGTCCTAAAGGCAGTCTGGATATGGAACGTAATCGCCAGTTCAATGAAACGAACATAGATGCGTTGCTGGGTATCAATAAGGAACTTACCAGCAAGTTAAATCTGAGTTTCACCGCCGGCGCTAACCTGCTGAAGAAAAAGGATAAGGTGAATGATGTAACTGCATCGAACTTCGCTTTCCCTTTCATTTACAATCCCGCTACAGCAGCTACAAAAAACAGCACGGTCATACAGTATAATAAAGAGGTGCAGTCTGTATATGGTTCATTAGAACTGTCCTGGAACAGTACTTTATATCTGACCGTGACTGATCGTAATGATTGGAGCAGCACGCTGCCCAAGAAAAACAATTCTTACAATTATCCTTCTGTCAGCGGTTCCTACGTATTCTCTGAAAACATCAAAACCAACTGGCTGAGCTTTGGTAAGATCAGGGCTGGTTTTGCACAAGTAGGTGGTGATGCGGAAGAATATAAGACAGCTCTTTATTATAGCACCCTGGGCAATAACCTCAATGGTGTACCACTGGGCGATATAGACAACAAGATCCCTAATGAGAACCTGAAGCCGCTGAAAGTAACAGAACTGGAAATCGGCGCTGAACTGAAACTGTTGAACAACCGTCTGTTTGGTGACTTCAGCTGGTATAACAAACAGGCTTCTAATGATATCGTAACCGCTACAGTATCGTCAGGGTCAGGTTACACTGGTGCATTGGTGAATGTAGGTAAACTGGAAAACAAAGGCATAGAACTGATGATAGGTGGTACGCCTGTAAAGACTGCCAACTTTGGATGGACTACCGTTTTCAATTTTGCACACAACAAAAATAAAGTGATCGCCCTGGCTGAAGGACAAAACTCTATGCTGGTTGAAGGCGGAGAATCACGTACGGAAGATGGTTTCATCAATCACGTAGTAGGGCTGCCGTATTCCCAGATCATGACATACGATTTCAAACGTAATGACAAGGGAGAACTGATCGTCGATGCATCCGGCGTACCACAACGCACAGATGCACTGATCGCACAAGGTAGTGGTGTAGCACCTTATACAGGCGGATGGAGTAATGATATTTCCTACGGAAGATTTCATCTGAATTTCCTGATCGACTTCAAAGCAGGCGGCAAGATCTACTCAGGTACCAATGCCAATGCCTATAGCTATGGCTTGCATAAAGAAACATTGCCAGGACGTGAGGGAGGTGTGGTTGTAACCGGTGTAGCAGAAACAGGAGAAACAAAAACTACTACTGTGACTCCTGATGATTATTATAACAGACTGGCTACTATTTCCATATTGCATGTATACAAATCAGATTTCATCAAGTTCCGCTCACTGAGTCTGACATATGACTTCACTAAAAAAGCGTTGAACAACAGACTGAATGGTATCAGTGTATCATTGGTTGGACGTAATCTTTTCTACTTCAAGAAATCCACGCCTAACATTGATCCTGAATCAAACTACAGTAACAGTAATGCACAGGGCCTGGAGTACGCTGGTTTGCCTACCACCCGGTCTTTCGGTGTCAATCTGAATGTTAAATTCTAAAAACTGGTATCATGAAATCTCTGCATAAAATATTACTCGTACTATGCTTGCCAGCTTTACTACTGACACCGGCATGTACAAAGAACTTCGAAGATCTGAATACTGACAAGAATAAAGCTGATGAAGCCAGTGTTGTACCAGAATATAATCTCTCCCGTGCAATCCTGGAATTCACCGGTAACAGCGATTACAGTTATGATACCTGGCGTGTGAACATTATTTACTGCTCTATGATGATGCAGCAGTTATCAAACGCAACATGGTATGCCGGCGATAAATACCTGCAGAATGATGGATGGGCCAGTGCTTATTTTGAACGCGCTTTCCCCGATCAGGTTAAATATATCACTGATGTAGCAAGGGTGACCAAAGGTGTTGAACGTTTATCTAACCTGTATAACATCAGCCGTATTGCCAAGGTGCTGATCTTCCATCGCCTGACAGACATTTATGGAGATATTCCTTATTCTGATGCAGGTAAGGGTTACAGTGACCGTAACTTCACGCCGAAATATGATGCACAACAGGCTATCTACATGGATATGCTGAAAGAACTGGAGGAAGCAGCCCAGGCGCTGGACGTTGCCAAAGAGGTATATGGCCAGGGAGACCTGATTTACAACAAAGGCGGTGGCGCCTCTGCTGCACAGGTAATTGCCAGCTGGAAAAAACTGGCTTATTCACTGATGCTTCGTTTAGGCATGCGTCTTTCCAAGAGAGAAGCAGAAACCGCCAGAATATGGGTAGAGAAAGCATATGCAGGAGGTCTGATCTCATCCAACGAAGAAAACGCTTTCATTGCGCATGATGCATCCGGTGGCAGAACTACGGTGAACAGGGTAAGCAACATCCTTTCCGGTGAGTGGAATGCTATCAATACCAAGGGCGAGGCCAGCATCAGCAAAACATTCATGGACTTCCTGAAAAACAACAATGACCCACGCCTGAAATATATTGCTGTGGTGCCTTCAAGCAACAGTGAAGTTCCTTCCGATCAATTGGGCATGCCTAACGGTTATGACACGAATGGTGACGCCAGTCCTACGGATATCAGCAAAGCACCTGGTTATCCCGGCGATCTGAATAAATATTCTGTTCTAAATAAAAACGTATTACTGAAGCTCAACGGCCCTAGTTTCCTGGTGACTTATGCACAGGTAGAACTCCTGCTGGCAGAAGCAGCCAAAAGAGGCTGGAGCGTTGGTGCGAATGCCGCCACTCACTATAACAATGGCGTGAAAGCTGCAATGGAACAACTCGCACAATACAGCGCTACTGCAACTGTCAGTGGCGCTGAAGTGCAGGCTTACCTGACGGCTCACCCATATATAGATGCTGACGGTTACAACCAGATCAACACACAATATTGGGCAGCCTGCCTGCTGGACTGGTATGAATCATGGGCTAACTGGCGCAGAAGCGGCTATCCGCAGCTGACACCAGTGAACTATGTAGGAAATGCCACTGGCGGAAAGATACCGCGCAGAATGCTGTATCCTTCCTCAGAGCTTGCCTCTAACCCTACTAATTACCAAGAAGCCATTACAAGACAAGGTACTAACGCTTTGACCACCCCCGTATGGTGGGATAAGCAATAACGATTCTCGTATAGCCATCTATACCGCTATAAAAAAAGCAGCAATAACAAGCCGGACCTATCTAGGTCCGGCTTTTTTCTTTAGCGCGCTGCGATAGTGTTACATCCCCTCTTATCTACTTTTACACTGCAGAATCATTTTACGGCCCCAATACCACAATACCTTACCGATGGTATCCACAACATTTTCAGCTACGTAACACAACATTTTATAAACCCCAAAAATTACAAGCATGTCAACCCGACTACTAACGGCAGGTTTACTCCTGGCCTCTTTTGTCTTTCATTCATGCGGAGGCGGCAAGAAAAAAACGCCAGAGCAGAACGCAGTCAAGGCCCCGGCTGTTGTCACTGAGTTTGAACGCAACCCTCCTATCGCTACCAGCATCAGTGTAAAAACACTCAAAGAAGCGGTTGATGGTAACAACGTCCTGCTTACTGCCACTTTTCGTCCCGGCCAGATCAGGGATAATGTACATTCCATTGTTGTGAACGATGAAACACTCGTCCTCCATGATGACGGAAATGAAGGTGATGAAAATGCAGGAGACGGTGTTTTCTCCATTGCCGTAAACGAAAATCTTGAGGAGTTCAAAAAGGAGCTCATCGCCATCCAGGACGCGAACCTGGAAAAGCTGAACAAACGGGAGCATCTTTTCAGATGGGCAGGCAGGTCTGCTACCGTGATCGATAACCTGGTGAAAGAAAACAATGTGAGGAACCTGGATTTCGATAAAGGTGCGAACATCAATCCGGAAGTGTTTAAACTGATCCCTGATCCTGAGTTAAGAACACGCTCCTTGATGATCACTGACCTGGGCGTGATTGAAGATCCTGACCGCACGTTTAACCCTTGCACCAAAAAAGGCAATCCCAATGGAGTGTGGACGTTTGGTCACCTGATCACTCAAATGGCCAACACACCGTCCACTGGCATTAGTGTGACAGATCTTATTCAGTCGTGGCTGGAAAAATGGATGGCTGCCCAAACCATCAATACCGATAACGTACCTGCCCGTACTGCGATTTTCAACCAGGTGATCCTTCCCTGGTTACAGAAAAGCAATCCGGGGGCGATCATTACGACCGCTAACTGGAAAACATTTCCCTTTGATCCTACCTTCGCTCCTTTCCGGTTACTGGCGATCGTAAACCGTCTCGATCTCCGTGGCAATAGCGGCTACAAGATCAGCAATGCAGGCGAGGGCCGATTCGTGTTTGGTGTACTGAGCTCCAGCTGTACGCCACTACGGTTTACGGCTATCCTGGAATATGGTATTCCTAAAAACAACTGTAAGGAACTGCACGATTTTGCCCAGCAATGGTGGAACCTGAAGTTGCTGGTACCAGGTACGGGTGCATATAATAGCGCTTTACAGGCGATTACAGACCAGTTCACACTCGCGAACACCAGTCCATCCAAACCAAACGGAAGTAGCTTAAATCAGCTTAGAACAAACGAAATTTCGCTTTCCCGTCCCTGGGAACTGAGAGAATTTGTGATAGGTAAGAAAGGCGGCTTCGAAGAGGTGACCGTTAAACAGGAACCCGCATTGAAATTCAACAGGATAGCAGGAGCCACCGCCGCCAATCAGCAGGTGCTGGCCGTATATGCCAATAGCAACCAACCTGATATCCTTGACCAGACCTACGTCGTACCGGACGTCGATCCAATCAGTTCATTGAACTTCCTGGGAGGCAAGGCACATACCGTTACTGCCGGTCATTTCTGGGATGCTTCTACTACTTCAGGTCCGGCTTTCATTACAAATGATACTGTACGTCATCTTCTTTCAGTGAATACCTGTAGTGGTTGTCATGGTGGAGAAGCGCGTACATCCGTGGGTAACCTCATTAACGATCCTGTTGGTGTTTCCCATGATCCTTTCCTGCAGATAGCGCCGAAACCTTTTGGTACCAAGCCGACCCTGGCGGCCTTTCTGACGGGCGATCCATCTCAGCCGGACGGCTTGTTCCGGGTAACTGACCCTGCGGGCAGACCAACGGGTTCGCCTATCCAATGGACGTTCAATGACCTGGCCAGAAGGGCGGAAGACCTGGAATTGCTGGTAAAAAAAGGCTGTGGGAAGTCGAGGTTGAAGGAAATTGTGGGTGTGTTATCATTTAAGCCGTTGAATGCCACTCACTAATAGTAGCATTTCCTGAGACAGCACAATAATGTTATTTTAACATCGCTGGATTTCACACTGTCTCTTACCGGCTAATATCAGAGAAAAGTCCGACGTATGGCTACTTAACCCCCGTATTGTACATGGCTTTAGGGTGGAGTGAAGGTGGACTTGAGGTGGACTTGATCAGCATCTGATTCAGACAAGATAGTATTATAACAGGGTGTATCTTTCCTGATACACCCTGTTATGATTTTGATTTTTTCGGTCTGGGACTCACAACATTGCGTAATGTGCTAGTCAAAGTCCGAACTAAAAGAGGAGAAGACGCTCCAGTATGAAAATACACGATACGATTATAGCTGGTATATTCGCCATCGAAATAAATAAATCCAACAATTATGGCTATGACAATGGATGCAACTGCCGTAACATAGAATCGAATTGATTGATAATTTGTTTTTTCAAAAGCTGGAAGTCTTGATGTTTCCACTATTTGCAATAATTGAACTGCTATTGCGCCCAACATGCAACAACCAATTGGAGATTGTAAAAATGTCATATAGTTGTGGAATATCTTAATCTATTCTATTTCTGAGAGTCCCCAATAATTTAGTCCAGAAAGGAGCCCTCTCCTCGAATACTTTACGAGTAGTAAAAACTGGTTGCCCATTTTCTGCGCTATATGATGATTTCACAAACTCTTTTGAAGAAAAGATTATTGTCACCACGTCATCTAACGTAATCCTTGTGGAAGCCGCTATTTCCCCCAACGTTTTCCAATAGTCGTTTGAAGTTCCCTCGAAAAAATTTACAATTGTTTGCTTTTTACTTTCCATTAATGCATTCATAAACTTTCATTTAATTAAATTAATAAAAACTGATTCATCAATAAATCACACATCAAGACAGTGTTGAAGTGTAACTATTGTTGAATAGATAACAATCATCTTTAATTAATATTCAGGGAATCAATTTGTGAGGATGGCATAATGCCGTATTTTTTTGGGACAATGGTTACATATGTCGAATGATAAGCAATATCAGATTTTTTCCTGAATGAATAAAAAAAAGATCCATTGAAAGGATCTTCTTTTTATTCATTCAGGAGTATTTAAGTCTGTATAATACTTACTACTTTTTAAAAAACCTGTTAAAGTAAAATAACTGATACATGATTGAATTGCTCCAGTAGTCCCAGCTATGTCCTCCCTCGCGTTCGATATAATCATGAGAAATACCCTGTTCGAGTAAACGCTGATGTAACTGACGGTTCACATCGATGAAAAAATCCTTTACTCCACAGTCAATGATCAATGAGAGGGAATCGTTCTTTAAACCTGATAATTGGTTTACTACCACGTTTTGATCCCAGTTGTTTTCATGCCCTCTGTAAACTCCCAACTTTGCTGCCAATTGCCAGTTATTAGGGAAAGGGCGAAAGTCCACTCCCCCGCTCATGCTACCTGCAGCGCCAAAAGTATCCTGATGACGGATAGCCAGGTATAATGCTCCATGTCCGCCCATACTCAGACCGGTAATAGCGCGATACTTACGGGAAGCTTTCGTACGGTAGTGCTGATCCACCCAGGATGGGATCTCTTTACCAACATATGTCTCAAAACGCACGGTGCTATCCACAGGACTGTCCAGGTACCAGCTGTTAAAATCTCCATCAGGGAAAACCAGTATTTCCTGATAAACGTCCGCCATGGCCACAATTGCCGGGATCTTTTTTACATAGTCGCTATAGTTCCCGCTATGACCGTGCAGGATGTATACTACAGGATAATGTTCCTGCTTTTCTTTATAACTATCAGGCGTTACCACTACACACTTGATACTCTTATGCATAGCATTGCTAAAGATGGCGATTGTGTCCACACTGGCGGCCTTTGTAGTCAAAAAACCGCTTAATATCAACAGCGTTCCCATTATATACTTCATAACCAGAATTTTGCTTTAAAATAATCCCTTTAGACGATGCCTGCAAATTATTAGCTCAAATTCGAATTCTTTTGATTACTTTTGATATCATAATGATATCAAAACAACACTACTTATGGAAAAGATCATTAAGCCTGTATCGGGCTACCTCGCTATTGTTATGGCCCTAGTCACCCTTCCTTTATCCATCGTATTTTTTGTAATGATGGGACAAACAGGGAATTCTGGCTTTTTCTTCCTGGCCGCCATTTTTTTCATTGCCTTTATCTTCCTGGTGAAAGGTATACTGATCGTGAACCCCAATCACTCACGCGTATTGACCTTCTTTGGTAAGTATATCGGCACGGTTAAGGAAAACGGTCTGATGTGGGTCAACCCGCTGTATAAGACAGTACATCTGTCCTTAAGAGCGCATAACCTCAATGGACAGCAGTTAAAAGTGAATGACAAACTGGGTAATCCTATCGAAATTGCTGCTGTTATTGTATGGAGGGTGAGCGATACTTATAAAGCATCCTTCGAAGTAGACAACTATCTGCAATATGTGAACATACAGAGCGAAGCAGCTGTGCGTCACCTTGCAGTAAGCTACCCATATGACAGGATGGAAGACGAAGGTGCAGAGCCGGATATCACCCTGCGTGATGGCGGCGATAAAGTAAATGAAATGCTTGAAAAAGAGCTGAATGAACGTCTCGGACCGGCAGGTATCACTGTATTGGAAGCACGTATCAGTCATCTGGCTTATGCACCTGAAATAGCAGGCGCGATGTTGCAACGCCAGCAGGCGACGGCTATCGTCGCTGCCCGTACCAAGATCGTTGAAGGTGCTGTTGGTATGGTGGAACTTGCACTGGACAGGCTATCACAGAAAGAGATCGTAGTGCTGGACGAAGAACGCAAAGCAGCCATGGTATCGAACCTGCTGGTAGTACTTTGCGGAGAATCGAAAGTGTCACCAGTTGTCAATACCGGTACGCTGCATCAATAATCTGTAAATTTGCGGTATGGCGGATAAGAAATCATTTGTATTAAGGATCGACAGTCAGACTTATGATGCACTGGAAAAGTGGGCTGGGGATGAGTTCAGGAGCATTAATGGTCAACTGGAGTGGATCATCCACCGCGCCCTGAAAGAGGCTGGAAGAACGCCGAAAAAAGGACCTACGGACAAGGAAAAACCTAGTAAAAAATAAAGAGAAATGCCGCGAAGAACTTTCGCGGCATTTCTCTTTATGATCATTTATGTTGATCTTTTATTTCTTCGCTTTCTGCATTGGGTTACCACCTACAGACGCACCACGTACGCTCTGTGACTGACGGAACAATTCGAAACGGGAAGGTGCTGCGACACGCGGCCAGCTATTGTTGGACTCATCGATATCAGCAGTTTCACGTTGAGGGTCCAGTTTGATAGCTACAACCTCTTTATCTTTTGCAAATACCTTGGAGATATGCTGCTCGCTCTTACGCCAGATGTAAGCGGAAATACGGTCAGTTTCCTTCGTACCATCTGCATATGTCCACTCAATGATCAATGGCATTGGCAGCCCTCCTACATTGGAGAAAGATACTTCGTAGAAGTTCTTCTCGCTGTCGTACAGACGTTTTTCTTCCGGTGACAGACCAGCATAGAATGCATCATAAGTTGTTTTGTCTTCCGGAGTAACTTCAAAGCGATCCCATTTAACATAGAAATCCTGCAGGGCAGTATCCTGGTCTACGGCAAACTTCATACCCTCGGCCTTGTTACGTGCACGGGAGATATGATCTGCACTACGATCATATTTTGCTTTTGCTTCAGCCTTGCTGATCTGCGGTTCTTTTGTATCTAAGCGGAATAATTTCACACTATCAAGGGAGATATCAACAGGCTCAATACCAAAGAACCAACCACGCCAGAACCAATCCAGATCTACAGCAGAAGCGTCTTCCATTGTACGGAAGAAGTCAGCAGGAGTAGGATGCTTAAATGCCCATCTGCGTGCATATTCACGGAAAGAGAAATCGAACAGTTCCCTGCCCATTATTGTTTCACGCAGGATATTTAAGCCGGTAGCAGGTTTTGCGTAAGCATTCGGTCCAAACTGCACGATATTCTCAGAGTTAACCATAATAGGTTCCAGCTGATCTTTCGGCATCTTCATGTAATCGGTGATCTTGTATGCTGGTCCGCGGTTGGAAGGGAAGTTATTATCCCACTCCTGCTCGGTCAGGAACTGGCAGAAAGTATTCAGACCTTCATCCATCCATGTCCACTGGCGTTCGTCAGAGTTTACGATCATCGGGAAGAAGTTATGTCCCACTTCGTGAATGATCACACCGATCATACCGTTCTTAGTGCTTTCTGAATAGGTACCATCCTTCTCGGCACGACCATAGTTGAAACAGATCATCGGATATTCCATACCATTTGCAGCTTCTACAGAGATAGCCACCGGATAAGGGTAAGGAATAGTATGTTTGGAATACGTTTTAACAGTGTGCGCTACAACTTTGGTAGAGTAACGGTTATATAGCGGATAAGCTTCAGGGCCATAATATGACATCGCCATTACTTTCTTGCCTTCCACATTGGTAGCCATAGCATCCCATACCAGGCGACGGGAAGATACCAGCGCGAAGTCACGTACGTTCTCTGCCTCATACACCCATGTTTTACGGCCTGTAGCATGTCCTGCCAGAGACTTCTTGGCCTCGTCCAGGTTTACCACTTCTACCGGCTGTTTTGCAGATTGTGCCTGCTGCCAGCGCTGGAATTGCGCAGGGGTCAGCACCTCTTTGTAGTTCTGGCATTCGCCGGTAGCACCTACCACGTGATCAGCAGGTACATTCATATTTACCTTGAAGTTGCCGAAGGTCAGTGCAAACTCTCCACGACCGGTGAACTGTTTGTTCTGCCATCCCTGGAAGTCGGAATACACCGCCAGGCGAGGATACCACTGTGTGATAGTATAGAGGTAGTTCTTGTCTTCTGCGAAGTATTCATAACCACCGCGGCCACCCTGAACCATACGGTCAGAGATGTTGTACCACCACTCTACCTTAAAGCGGAGCTTCTGGCCCGGCTGCAGGGTCTGTGACAGATCAATGCGCATCATGGTCTGATTGATCGTGTAGGACAAAGCCTTGCCACTTTCGTCAGTCAGCTTTACGATATTCATCCCGAATTTCTTACTGCCCGGATTACCCAGTATACCATTTACGGTACGCATGCTCATCTTATCGGACATAGAGCTTGGATCAAAGCTATTATTATCACTTTTCTGATCGTGCTCATTTTCATCCAGCTGTAGCCAGATGTAAGTCAGTGGATCAGGCGAATTGTTGTAGTAAGTGACAGTTTCCGCACCTGTAAGCTTCTGCTGCTCATCGTCCAGCGTAGCGGTAATGTCGTAGTCTGCCCGCTGCTGCCAGTATTTTGGACCGGGTGCTCCGGAAGCAGAGCGGTATTCATTAGGATCTGTCAGCATAGTACCCAGCTGTTCAAAGCGGTTACCGTGATTAGAACCTGGATTTTGCGCCTGCGCCAGTGCCGTCATAAAGCATAGGGCCAGTGCCAGTTTGAAGGATTTCTTTCTCATAAACAAGTCTATATTACAAAGGTTAGCAGCTGGTTGATACTGCTTACTTAACCATCAATTCTTTATACCGCTCAGCGGCCATCATTAAAGAGATGCCAAAAATGGCAGAGGAAAGGAACAGATTCCAGTCCCTCCGTTTAACGTGCCCGATACTTACAACAATAGCAGCCAGTACAAGTACGCCGGCGACGATCAGGATCTGGCCAAATTCCAATCCCAGATTAAAGGCCAGCAAGGGTTTGACAATGTTTGTCTGCGACCCGAGCAAACTTTTCAGATATCCTGAAAAACCCATTCCATGTATCAGGCCGAAAAAACCTGCGAAAAAGTAGTTGATCTGTATTTTCGCCGGAACGGCCTGCTTCCTTACAATGTTTGAAAAAGCAGTAATAGCGATTGTTACAGGTATCAGGAATTCTATCAGGCTGCTCTTGATATGAACCACGTTCGTTACGCTCAATGCAAGGGTAATAGAGTGCCCTATCGTAAAAGCCGTGACCAGCACCAATACTTTTCTCCAGTCGTTCAGCAGGTATACAGCACATAGCGCAGCAATAAATAATATATGATCCATCCCCTCCAAATCGACAATATGCTGCCACCCCATCTGAAAGTACATCACAAACTCGTTCATTAACCTATATTTGTTGCCAGTTTCAGTAATTATACAAAGGTCATTTTAAAATTTAAAATTTTTTAGGCAAGTGGGGGTATTATTATTTAAATGGTTGATTACGGCATGGGCGTCTTTCCATCCTTTCTATGTAAGCGTCACTGAAATAGCACATGATAAGTCAAAAAATGAGCTGCAGGTAAGTTGCCGGATCTTTGCTGACGACCTGGAAAATGCCATAAAAAAGCAATATAAAGCGCCCCTCGATATTATACATCCGGCCAACAGGGCTGTCGCCGATAGCCTGATATCCGTCTATCTTTCGAAACATTTGTTTGTAACAGCTGATGGCAAAGCTGTTCGCCTGCAATATCTTGGTTATAAGATCGAGGAAGAGGCGGCCTGGTGTTTCCTTGCCGCTGAAAAAGTGCCGGTGTTCAAACGTGCTCACGTCAGGAATGACATCCTTTATGCTGAACATCCGAACCAGATCAATATGATCCATGTGATCCAAAATGAAGTGCGTAAAAGCACTAAACTGGATAATCCTAAAGCGGATGCCGACTTTGACTTCTGATTATCCCGCTTTCCCCTTATCGCCTGTCAATAAATTTGATCGGCTTCCTGCTACCTTCAGGGAATTGCATTTTCATGATATCTGACTGGGAAACATAACGTACCTGGGGAATAACCCTCAGTTTTGCCTGAAGATAGGAACGTATCTTCCTGTCTATATCTTCTGTCTCCGCTACCGGCCAGAGATGCAACAATATTTCGTCGGTACCTATTTCGTTGGAAAATACTTCTACCACAAATTCACGTACTTCCTCCATATCATTCAGCAGATCAAAAAGCGCTGGCGGGTACAATGTAGTGCCCTTATATTTGATCATTTGTTTCCGTCGGCCTATTACCGGCGATAACCGCATCGTGTGCCTGCCGCAGGAACAGGGTTCATCATAATAACGGCAGATATCTCCGGTCTTATAACGTAGCAGCGGCATACCTTCTACTCCGAGTGTGGTGATGGTCACTTCTCCATCTTTGCCGGGACCAACGGGCTGGTTATTATCGTCCAGCAACTCTATGTACAACAGTTCAGGATGATGATGTCCTCCCTGGCCTGTCTTACACTCTGTAAATGCCGTTTGCATTTCTGTAGAAGCATAGGTGGAATACAGCTTGATGTCCCACTGGTCAGTGATCTTCTTTCCCAGTACATTCAGCGAGAAATCCACATTCCGGATATTCTCTCCGATACATACCGCACTTTTCACGGAAGAAGCGTTGATATCGATATTATGCTCTTTGGCAAAAGCGATGAGTTTCACGATAAAAGATGGTACCGCCACTATCGTGGTCGGTTGTATACGACGAATGTTCTCCCATTGCAGTGAAGGCACACCCGGCCCTACACGCAACACACCGGCCCCCAGCTTGCGGATACCGTTGTAATAGGCCATACCCGCCATAAACTGGCGGTCCAGCGTTAGCATCAGCTGGTAAATATCATTTTCCGTACCGTCGGCACAGCAAAAAGAGATGTATTCATTGTAACTAAGGCGCTCCTGGTCTTTCTGCGTCAGCGCAATGATAACGGGATGTCCAAGGGTGCCGGAAGTAGTTGTATATTCTGCGATCTTGCTTTTATCGACACATAAAAAATCCCAGTTCTGCTCTTGCAGATGTTCTTTTGTAACGGGCGGGATCAGCCACAGATCGTTCAATGATTTAACGGTAGAGGGTTGAATACCATGTTTCACAAACCATTCCCGGTAAAAGGGGGAAAACTCGCGCAGGTATCCCAGCAGGTGAAGTACTTCTTTTTCCTGGAATTGCCTGATGGCCGTTTTTGACTGTAGTTCGATGTTGGGTATATACATGGGCTTCAGTTTTCAGATCTCTATTACCACCATGGCGATCGCCATTGTTTTTACATGGGATAAAGATACCAGTATCTGTTTAATCTGTAATTCACTATAGCAGAAAACAGCGTTACCTATCAGCTGCAATAAGGGCTTTCCTGTTTCTTCATTGCGGACCTCAATCTCGTTGAAATTGATCTTTCCATGCCCCCAGCCGGTGCCCATTGCTTTCAGAAAAGCTTCTTTGGCTGCAAACCGGGCGGCATAACTCTCGAAGGGATTTACCTGTGCCTCGCAGTAATTTTTTTCATGCGGAGTAAATACCAGGTCCCGGAAGCCGGCTCCTTTTTCCATCTTAGCCGCGATGCGGTCCACTTCCACGATGTCGGTACCTATCCCGTAGATCATCTTATTTACTTTTAGCGCATTTCTCCAATTGCTTGCGGATATGATCTTCTTCGCCTTTCGTTGCTATCACTTTGGTTAATGCTTTCTGATAATATCCAGCTGCTGTCTGATAACGTTTGTGTTTGAATTCATAGTCGCCCGCCAGTACATACGCATGGTAGTACTCCGGATTAAGCTGGATGAGTTGCTGTACATCTACCTCTTTCCCATCCATGATATCCGCCTTCATAGCTCTGAAAGCCACAAAAGAACGGTAGTCCTGGGTTTGCAGGAAAGGATCTGCTGCGATGGTCTTCGCGCTATCATAGATCTCATGATCGTATTGCAGCCCTTTCATATTAAACACCGAGTCCAGGTTGTAAGCGACGAACTTACCCAATTGCCAGGGGGCGGTGGACACCCATACCATTTTCTTCTTAGGTTCAAATACCACCGCATGGTGTGCAATAAGCTGGTTGATCGCACGCTCATTACCCATTCCGATATTCTCTCCATGCAAGCCGTAGCGGTCACGCAGGATGTCGACAGTCTTCTGTGGAGTATTCGGACCATGTTGCTGTAATAACTCCGACAAACGGTTAAAACGGTAACCGGAAGAAGTTTCTTCCCGCTGTTTAATATTCTTTTCTTCCTTTCCCAGTGTAGCTCCCTGAAAGTGATTAGTACAAGTGATGAACTGATCCTTCGGATCGTACATGTCCATTTTTTCAGGTGTTTTCTCGATGATAGCTGCACGGTTATCTTCTGCGGAGCCGACTAGGAAAGACTCTGATACGAACATCTTGTGCTTTTGAGCAATGGCCCACGCTTCATCGATGTTCTTTGCATACTGCAGCACCTCTCTTGCTACCAGCGATACTGGTGTGGCAGAGCCTGTGGGGATATCACTTTTATCGGCATTGATAGTAACCGTCAGTCCTTTCTCGTTCATCCCAGAAGCTACGCCAGTGAAACCGCCCCAGGTCACCATCATAAAACGGTAACCCTTTTCAGGTTTGTAGAACGCTACTATTTTATCTTCTGCAAATTTATCTCCTACATAGAAGTCGAAGTTACGCCCGATGATCAGGTTACTGTCGGCAGAGGCGCCGTTCCAGGTACCGAAAGAGGTACAAGCCACCAGCGCCATATTCTGTAAGGCATGGCCTATGTCGTGCGCTGCATGGTAATTCAGGATACGCTCATAATTGGTCCCAATGAAATCGTACCTGTCAGAAGCGGAAAAAGAGATCCCATAGATCTCCTCTTTATTTTCTTCAGCAATGTTATCGGCCAGATGCCTGTTAAAGAAACCTACAAAATAGCGGAGGAATTTCAGGTATGACTGAGAAGGGATCATCTTCTTGATCTGGTCAGTGAAATGATCTTCCTGTCTCTGTATCAGCTCGGCTGACAGCTTACCTTCTACTACTCCCCTTTCAAAAGGTTTTCCCTCTACGTACATTTCATACAGGCCGCTCTCACTTTTACGGAACCAGCTATTGCCCAGCGTGTAGCTGGTACTGTCGAGCGGCTTACGCTGCCATTGAAGGGATTGTTTATCTGCTATCTCAGGCGGGGTTATATGTGATACGCTGACTACATAAATAACCAATATGATCAGCAGTAATACAATAGTACCCGTTATATACAACAGCGCCCTGCCCAGTTTACGCCATCCACTCCGTTTTTTCCCCTTTTTCAATGACATCTCTCAATTTAGTTTATGCTGCGTTAATATCGTTTATAAGCTTTTCCATGCCCAGCAGTACCGAACTTGTGACCACTGCTGTCATTGTAACCCCCAAAATTCCATGCAAGTTCAGGTTTTGCCCGGTAAGATACAAATTGGGTAGCCGGGTAGCTGCAGAGATCATCGTTTTTAACGGATCTTTGGCATCTTTGGCAATGCCATACATACTACCCTCCGGCATAGCCAGGTAGTCCCTGTATGTCAACGGCGTAGACGAATAATAAGCATGTATACAGTTGCGAAGTCCCGGATACTGCTTTTCCACGGCATCCAGCAGTTTCTCTGACCTTTCTTTTTTGAACTCCTGATAATCTGCGTTCCGCTCATCCGGCAGGGAATCGGTATTAAATGTATCCTGCCAGCGCTCCACATCTGCATAACGCATATAGGTCATAATGGAAATGTTGTCAGTGAACTGTTCATCCTTTGCACCAGCAGATGCAAACAGCGCATAGGTGTTCGGCCAGTTTTCTGCTGTATAGTTCACGCCGTCCCAGGCGTTATCTGTGTCATGATGATAGTAATTATAGTTCTGGTACGGGAAACTGCCCGGTTTCAGCACCACATTCAGCATGAAGGTGCCTGGTGTATTTTCCAGGCCGCACAATCTTGCTTTGTAGGCTTGCCGCAAACTGACGCTCTCTGCCATTTCCATGGTCTTCGCAGGATGCAGACCAGAGATGAAATGCCTTCCGGAAACCTGTTCACCTCCTGCCAGTACAATATGATCAACCTTACCATCAAATTCAACGATGCGAACGACTTCCTTATTCCGGATGATGTCACCCCCATTCTCTTTGATCACTTTATTCAGGCCGCGGGCTATCTGCGAACCACCGTCCACACATTTCCAGGAGCTTTCTATGTAACTATGATGGACCAGTGCATGTACATAAAACGGCGTTTTGCCCTGTTCTCCGGCATACAACATATTGTTGCCAGCCAATACATGCTGCAGCCGTTCATTTTTCGTTATGCTACTCAGGAATTCGTGGGTATCCAGTCCCATAATACCTTCTTTCTCCCGATAGTCACCCATCCTGAGATTGAACAACGGGAACTTCGCACACACTTCCTGCATTTTATCACAATACGCATGCAGTGCTTCCTTTTCACCAGGGAAATCTTTCAGCAATTGGGTTATGAAATTGTCATAACCCTGGGCCAGCTTATAGACCTTCTGCTCATTACCAAAATGGATATGATCAAAGCCGTCAGTATCCAATTGGCGCAGTTTCATTTTGTCCATAATACCCAGGTAGCGGAATACCTGATTCAGTGTCTGCCCGTCGGCCAATCCGCCGATATAATGCACACCTGAATCAATAATAGCTTTGTCGCGCGAGAAGGTTTGCAGGCAACCGCCTATCTGACGGTTCTTTTCATAGATACACACTTTGTAACCATTCTTGCTCAGAATGGCGCCACATACGAGGCTTCCTAGGCCACTGCCTATTATGATCACATCATACTGCATGTACAGGGGATAACTTTTTGATAATGAAAATTACGTTGGAGGTATATTTTGTATTGTCGATCTGTTCCATTACCGCGCCATTTGCCGAAACAATTTCCCGTATGCGGGAAGATGAAAAGAATGACAACGGTTTATCCTTGGTCTTATTAAATCCGATCAGTTTAGTGGAAAAGAACTCTGTAAGTTTGGTGCCTTCATGTCTTTCTTTCAAATCGCTATCTCCATCTCGTACAATGATCACACCATCAGGTCCCAGCTGGCTGATGCAGGCAGAGAGCACTTTCTCCTGTTCTTCAGGTTGCAGATAGTGTAGCACATCGCTTATCACGTAGGCATCATATTGTCCAAATGAATAATTGGTCACATCCCCATGCTCAAAGTTAACATGTTCATTCCGCATGTAACAATGCTGCGCGGTAATGATCTTTTCTTCATCATAATCGATCCCCTTCATTTCACGCTCTTCAGATAACCAGTGCAGCATATAACTCATGAAGCCATATCCGCAGCCAACGTCGAGGATACGTCCTCTCTTGGGCAGTAGCTCATCAAACAAGGCATAGTTGCCCTCGAGCTTCGTTTTAATACGCATGTACCATTCCAGTACAGGCCCCTTATAAATATAGTTATAGATCAGCTGTTCCCTGAAATAAACGGGCACTTCTATTTCCTGGCGAAGTTTTTCATACTCAGCTTTAAAATAGCGGCTGATCTGTTTAGTACGCGTGGTATAGTTCTCTCCCCAGGCATCATCTCCTGCTTTGATCCTTGGCAGATATTTCACAGTAATGGAGCCATCTTTCAGCAGGAAATCATTCTTGCTCATAGTGTACGCCGTACCATGCAGGACAATAGGCAGGATGTCCAGCCCCATTTGTTCCGCAATATAAAAAGCACCCTTATGGAAACGTTTGATCGAAGTATCAGGAGAACGGGTACCTTCGGGATACACGACAATGGAATACCCCTCTTCCACCTTCTTTCTCAGTTTTTCGATGCTGCCCTCTGCACCTTCTGCTACCGGATAATAATCACCCATCCTTACTACAGCGCCGAACACCGGAGAATTCCATACCCACTCACTCGTGAGCAGGATCACTTTAGGATGCAGCATGGTAGACACCAGGATGTCCAGGAAAGACTGGTGATTACTGATGATCACCACAGGAGTTTCCAGTTTCTCTCCCAATGGATTAATGATCTTCTTTTTCACATTTCCCATGACGAATATCACCGACCGGGTATAAGCTGATAGAATGCGATGGTATAAGTATTTTGCTTTTTCTTTTTTCCTAAACGGATTGAATTTCACCAGCACCCATCCTATCAATGTCAGTACCAGGCAACCTGAAGCAAAGTAAGCGAATGCGAATACTGATTTCAGCCATCCGTTCAGGGTCCATGGCGCTCTTCCTTTGCGCGTACGGTTGGTGATAAGCCAGTTGAAGAGGAAAGGGATCATCACCTGCGAGATCAGCACCACACATCCGATACCTATGATAGAGATCAATGCGATGGAACGCAATGAAGGATGTTGTGCAAAGATCATTACACCCAGTCCCAATATTGTGGTAATGGCTGAAAGGAAGATGGAGGTCCGGAATGAAGACAAGTTATCCTCCCTACCGGATTTATATTGCTGGAGCAAACCATCCATGGTGAAGATGCTATAATCATCTCCCAGACCAAAGATGAATGTACTCAGAATGATGTTAACGATATTGAACTTAATACCGAACAGTCCCATAATACCCAATATCCATACCCAGCTGATAAGCATAGGAATAAAGGTGATCAGCGCCAGCTCTATCCGGCCGTAAGATATTAACAGGGCAAAGAACACCAGTAAAGACGTCATCCATGCGATGCTGTTAAATTCATTGCGGATCACTTCTGCCAGGCGGTTAGCCACATATTGTTTATCCAGTACGGTTGTATATTCCTGTTCTCCCAGCGCTTTATATACGGCGTCCTTTTGTGCAGGATCTACCTTCAGTAAGGTAACCAACGATACGTGGTCATTCTTCTCTGTGATAAAGTCGCCCAGGCTGCCGGAACGTAACGCCTGGAGGTCACTATCCGGAACAGGGGCGAAATCCTGTTGCAGCCATTGTGCGAAGGGTTCAAATGCGGATGCCTTATAACCAACCGCCGGCCCATGTTGTTGCAGGTAATTGATCAGTTGTTGTTTCTTTTCAGATGTCCAGTACCTATTCCAGCGTTGTATCCTTTGCTGTTGTTCGTGCTGAGACATCAATAAGGTATTCACGCCTGCATATTTCTTTATAATACCCTGTTCCTGTAACTGATGTACCAGTGGTAACAAACGTTCACTGTTCTGCAATGCCGCTTCCATATTCGCGCCATCAGTTACAAGGTAGACAGATTGAGCCGTGTAAGCATTAACCTCGTTAAACTTCGCCTCTGCAGCTTTTAATTCGGGACGCATGAAGTTCATACGCATCATGTCACTTTCAAAGCCCACTTTACCTGCAGTAAAGAGGAAAACCACTGTCAGTAACACGATACCACCTACCAAGTATTTATTCTTTTCAGGTTTATATGCAGAAAGTTTGTCCAGCCAGTTGTGATGTTGTGCCGGCGGATGTTCCGCCTGCTTCCCAAGCACTATCCAATGAGGTAAAAAGATCAGTGAGAACAGGGCAGCCCCTACCAAGCTGAAAGCTGCGAACAGCCCAACATCCTGTAGAATAGGCGACTCTACAAATTGCAGGCAAAGGAAGCCGCCCACAGTAGTAAAACTACCAATGGTCATAGGCGTTGCCAGGTCACGGATCACTTCACGGATATCGGGCAGGTGACGATAGTGATTGAATACATGCAATGAATAATTTACTGCAATACCCAATACCACTGCACCAGCCCCTAAGGCTATCACCGAAATACTATGTTGCACAACAGCAACTATCGCCAATGAAAATAATGCGCCAAAGACAACAGGCAACATTACCAGTAATGGCGCCCGTTTCTTCCTGAAGAACAAAGCGATCAATACTATCAACAAGACAACTGTAATACCCTGCGTTAGCAAAGTATCCTGGCGGAGCTGTGTTGCATTACCTGCGGATACAGCCGCCGCCCCGAAAAAGGAGGCTTCAGTAAAAGCGGAACTTCCCTGTAATGTATCTATTTCCGCCTGTAACCCTTTCAGCAATACCGTATTCTTTGCCGTAGCGCTGGCGGGATTTGCGGGAGTAATGAAGAGTAATAAATGTCGCTGGTTTTTGCTCATTACAAAACCATCGTATAACTCAAATTGCTCATCATATTGCAGGTGTTGCAGTTTTTTAATACCTATCCATGACATGCCCACAGGATCTGCTGCAACCACTTTCTTTACTACCAGTCCGGCGGGTGAGATGAGTGTATTATAATTATTCTCCAGGGTCTGCTGCAGCCTGTCAGGCATGATCAGCGAGTCGATCTTCTGATAGTCTTTTTCTTCCAGGAATACCGGCAGGTGCTGCTGAATGACCTGCATCAGGTCAAGCACCGCCGCATCTTCCACCTGGGCCTGGAATTGTTTAATATGGGCGGCATACCGCTCGTTCACACGTGCTGTCAACATCTGCGCAAAAGCGGCCAGGCTGTCCGGTTGGGCTGCCTGTGTGGTATCTTTCTGAGAAATGGTAATCACCAGCTTGTCGGCAAACCGGGAATCGTTGAAGACCTGTTGTAGTTTATCAAGTTTTTTATCCTGCGGCAGGATACGGGTAATGTCTTCTTCCAGTTTAATACGGGACGCGAAGTAACCAGACAAAGCAAAACAGGCGATGGTACAGATCCATAGCCAGGCCTTACGCTGTTGAAAGAAATTATATATACTTACAAATAACTTACCCATATCAAATTAATACTGAAGACTAGCTGACCTGTTTCACAGGATCTTTACGAAAGATGGACAGCATTATATAAACAACCAAGGACGCCAGTAAACCGGCGACTATTGCCAGTGTAACGGCTCCTGTAAGGTATTGAAACAAATTCTGTGTGATCATGTCGAGAGAAAGATCGCTGGTGAGTGGTGGCAGGATACTGCCATCCTTTATCCATATCTTTCCTGTGGCAAAACTGGCGAAGATCACAAAAGGGATCATCGGCGGCAGACTGATATGACAGAACATAAACACCAATGCTTTGTTTAACCTGAACAATACAGCCAATGCCATCGCGGTTACCATCTGGAACCCCCAGATCGGTACGATACCCATAAATATGCCGAAACCCACGGAGAGCGCTTTCCGTGCATTCGTCTCCTCCTTATTCAGTACATGCTCATACCACATCATACGCCAACTCTCCGCTTTGAACAGAAAGCGGATGAAATCACGCGGTTTGATGTAAAGGAAAGTGATGAACACTAACACCGTGTTCAGTACGCTGATACGGGAGAAATCCCTGAAAGGACGGAAATGAGACACTCTCTCCTCTGCAGGTGGATAATATACTTTAATGGGCGCCCAGTCAATTTTAACGCCTTTCCAGGCGCTGCGCACCAGCACTTCTATTTCGAACTCATACTTGGTACACCAGAAACGCATCTTTCTCATGGCATGAACGGGATACAGGCGATAACCGGATTGTGTATCCGGCGCTTTCAATCCTGTTTCCACATAGAACCAGAAATTAGAGAATTTGTTAGCGAAGGTGTTCTTACCCGGCATATTCTCCTGTTGCAGGTTACGTGCACCAATTACAATGGCCTTAGGTTCTGTGTTCAGCTTCTCCAGTAATACAGGGAGGTCAGAAGCAAAATGCTGACCGTCTGCATCCATGGTAATGACATACTCATATCCCTGGTCAACAGCAAAGCGGAAACCTCGACGCAGTGCGATCCCCTTGCCCCGGTTGGCAATATATTCTACTCTTTGTATCTGCGGAAAAGTATCGAGTATAGTAGTGGTATTATCCGTGCTACCGTCATTTACGACAATGACGTGCGTGGTATAAGAGAGTACGTCCCTTAATACCGCCTCCAGCGTTTTGGCATTGTTGTAGGTTGGTACCAGCACAGCTGCTTTATGCGCGGTAAACTGGTCATGATATGTCGTTGTGTCAGTCATTATGCATCAACAAATGTTCCCTGGAATTTCATAAAAGTGAGCGCTTCATATTTCAGTGATGCAGTCACTTTCGTTTCTCCGTCCTGCAGTTTGTACTGAACACTTACTTCTACCTGCGGATTTGCCGTAGGATCGATCATGTTCAGGAACTTCATGTTAGACGCCTTTTTCAACACCACTTTCTTCTGCACCAGTCTTTCCAGCAGTTCCTGGATGGTCTGCATCATGCAAACCCCCGGCACAACAGGACGGCCAGGAAAATGCCCTTCAAATACAGGATGTGCTGCATTCCATAAAACCTGATAAGTTCCGGTTTCACCAGTAGTCTGCTCCTGCTCAAGTGTATATAGTTTTCCTGCTAACATTATTTCTGTACGCGTTGTAATGATATATTAAAAGTGAAGCCCTGATGACGGATAGCTATTGTATCCGGCACACCTGCTTCATAATGTCCCAACCATACTTTTACTACCGGCTTTCGTTTGGACGATTTCTCAATACGTTCCAACCGCTCACAGGCAGTATCCGTTATATAGTAGTTATTGCCTTTGTCCGTAGGCACCACGGTATAGCGATAAACACTGTCCTGTTTCACCTTCGCCTTACTAAGATCGGGGCGTAGCAAAACCAGTTCAAAATCCCCACGCAGTGTTTTCACCACTGCTTTTTTATCCATCTTTGGCAACATGTAATGTTTTACAAAACCGCCATCGCTGGTAAATTCGAAATCAAAGAATTTAAAGCCCATCTCATTGGCAAACACTACCCGTAAACTGCTATCAGGCATCTGTTTGAAAAAAAGCAGGCCGCTAAGATGATGCTTCAGCACATCTACCTGTGTACTGTACAGTGTGTTGGCAAACTGCGGACGGAATTTCGTGATACAGTTCACATCGCCACTGGTTTCCTGCAGGTTTTTATATGCAGAGCTACAACCGGACAAGAGTCCCATCAGCAGTAAACTATTTAACAGCAAAGACCGCATCTGGAATATTTACGTTCAGTTGTTTATGTAAAAAGCTGATGCTCGTGTCGTCACCGCCGGCTTCATACATCTGTATCTTTGATACAGAATAATCTTTCTTGTCTACCAGCAGATGAATGGATTTGAAATACTGCGCCAGAGATTTGTTCACCGGCGTCATTTCCAGCAGGTAAGCCTGCCCGTTCTCCAGGATGCGGGTACTGAAGTCAGCATTATTCACCACATTTCCCTGCACACAATCTACCGTGATCTTATTGATCTGTTCAAACAATTTATTGCCCTTGGTGGACACACGGTTTTCTTTCTGTCCGTCTTTTGTTTTAATGTCCTTGCCATTCATCACCAGCAGATAATAAGAAGGCTGCATGTATTCCATACGTACCTTATTCTCTTTCCTGAACCAGAACTTACCCTTGGATACGATCTTATCAGATAACATGCTCAGGTTCTTCTCCTGCACAAAATCGCACTGAATGGATTGCGTAGCCTGAGAAGCTTTTGCAAACTGCTGTTTGAAAGCTGCTACATCTGCTACTGGTTTAAAGCCCGGCTGTTGCGCCATTGTTGGTATGGTACATACTATACAACCCAATATCAAAAGCCATCTACGCATAAGCGGGTATGTTTAATAATTTGTCAATTCTTTCAATGCGGTATCCTTCCTTTTTCAGATGTTGCAGCAATAACGGCAATGCCTGTACTGTCACTTCCATCGAGTCGTGCAGTAATAACACTGCTCCTGGTTTGATACCCTTTTTGATCCTCTCCAGCAGCTGATCTTTATCTTTCGCTACCGTGTCGAGTGAACGGATGTTCCAGCCGATGGGCGTATAACCTCCTTTTGTGATCGCTTTGGCCAGGTCCGGATTTGTCACTCCGTATGGCGGACGAAAAAGTCTGGGCCTTTTAGCGGTCACACTTTCCACGACATCGTCCATCTGTTTTAGTTCAGCCAGCATTTTACCCGAACCTAACATATCAAACCAGAAGTGATGGGAGAAACTATGGTTTCCTATTACATGACCTTCTGCATCTATACGACGCAAAAGTGCTTCATTCCCCCCTATCCGGTTGCCGATGCAAAAGAATGCTGCGGAAGCCTGTTCCTGCTGTAATATATCCAGGATCTCAGGTGTGTGTTTTAACAACGGGCCATCATCAAATGTGATAGCAATGACCTTTTCATTTGTCCTGGCAGCACACAACGCCGGTATGTAAAAGTTTGACTGGATATTAACGGCTCCCCATACCAGCGCCGCTAAATAGAGTATTACCGGGAACAGGATGACCCACCAGGGCAATACCGGCCAGAGGTTATGTCCCAGCCATACAGCAGCGAGCATCACTAATAGGCTGATATTTGCAGTACGGTGCGTTAACATACCGACAACAGGATCAATGAATGATGCGTTTGTTTATACTGATTGTAGATCAGGATCTTTTCAAGCTTTTCCGGTACTTCCCCCTTGAACATGGCAGCAACAGGTACTTGTTGTTCTGCCAGTATCCTGCAACCCATCCACATGCCGAAAGAAGCGGCAGTGGGATATTCCCCGCAGAGGTGTTTAAAGGTAGCTACCGGTTTACCAGCCATAATAGTATTTTCCACATGTTCATACCACTCATCTCCGCTGGCATCTCCATTACGGCCGTTAATGAACAGGCTCACCTCCGACTGGCTGCAATTATGCGCTGCCATGAAAGCGTCAATATCAGCCGAAATTTCGGCTTTCCCCCCTGGTTTGTATAAAGTGGTCAGTCCGCTCAGTCTGGCCTTTGTATTCGGCCCTCTTTCTGTTCCCAGCACAAAACAGGCTGCACCCTCTCCGGCCACCGTACCATGTGTATCACTTTTCAACAGTTGCTCATGAGTAACAGGTCCTTTCTTGTAAATGTCGAAACGGGAAAGGATATTAAAACTGTGATTGGTCAGCTCGTCCATCGCACCGGTCAGAATGCTGCGTAAACGGCCTTCTCTCAGTATCATCATGCTGTCCAGCAAAGCGCTTTCGAATGAGAAGGCTTTGTGGACAAAAGTGTTATTATAACCGTGACAGCCCAGCATCAGCGCGATCTGTCCGGCTACCGTATTGTGAGTGGACTGGATGAACGCTGTGGGCGTTAGCATCTCTTCCTGCTGATTGATCATTTTTGAAAGGAACACCCCCGTGTCATCCAGGCAGCCATAAGCAGTGCCGGTAATGATCGCATCTGGTTTTTCCACTCCTGCCTCCTGCAGGCTAAGCTTTGCGGCAGCTACGCCCATTTTGATAACACGGCTCATGCGGCGGATCAGCTTCACATCTATCCATTGCTTGTAGTCAGGTTCCCAGGCCTTCAGGCGTGGCCCTTCCCAGGGCAACACCGCTGCCGGTAATGCATTGCCTGCCGCAGTTTCCTGCGGTGACACACAACCCGTTCCTTGTATATAGATGTACATATGTTATGATTGCTCATTTTTTGAAAATACCAGGCTGGAGCAATTGCCGCCAAAACCGAAGGAGTTGGACATTACATGTTTCAGTTCCTGCCCGGTAATGAATTTCGTAACAGGTGCAAAAGGCAGTTCTTTCATCTGTTTATTGAAATTCGCATTGGGATAAATAATACCTTCTTTTACCGACCAGGCGGAAAAAACAGCCTCTATTCCCCCACTGGCACCCAATGTATGGCCTGTGAAAGATTTAGTGCTGCTTACCGGCGGATATTCCGGTGCAAAGAGACGGGCAATAGCCGCTCCTTCCGCCGCATCATTATTCAGGGTACCGGTACCGTGCAAGTTGATATAATCGATATCGTCCGGCTTAATACCACTCATTTCAAGCGCCTCCTGCATGGCCAGGAAATTACCTGTTCCATCCGGAGAAGAAGCTGTTTGGTGATACGCGTCATTTGCATTAGCATATCCACTCAACCGGCACCAGGGCTGCCGGGTAGCCGGCAGTTCGGCCGCCAGTGCGTCACTCACCAATACCACATATCCTGCCCCTTCTCCCAGGTTCAATCCTGTACGGGTATCATCAAAGGGGCGGCTGGCAGCAGGATCCAATATCATCAGCGTATTAAAACCATTCAGGGTAAAGCGGGTCAGTGCATCTGTACCGCCAGCTATTACCACATCCACCATATTATTTTTGATCAGCCTTGCTCCGTACATCAGTGCATTGGCACTGGAGGAACAGGCAGTACTGATCGTTGAGATATGATGACGGATGCCCATAGCATCGGCCACCAGCTCCGTAATAGCACCACATTCATGATGCACTACCTGGTTCAGGTGGCCTTTGGAAGTATCCTGCAGATAATCTGCAAAGAAGTCTTCCGTTTTGTCCATACCACCAACAGTATTCGCGGAAATAAATCCTACGCGGTATTGGCTGATATCTCCAAGACCTGTGCTATTCCAGGCTTCCTGCGCTGCCACGCGACTTAACAGGGCCGTACGGCTGATATGTTCAGGCATGCCCGTCCAACCAGCCAGGGTGGCATTAGACGCTTTTACTTCCACCACAGGAAATGTATGGCGGTGCACAGAGTGCAGATACTCCATATGGGCCATACCGGGCTCCATACGTTTGAATGCTTCCAGGCATTCAGGCAGGTTGTTCCCTATGCCGCAAATGACGCCACCTCCGGCAATCCATACATTACTATTCATTATTTGGCGGTTTGATGCGCGGTAATGAATTCAGCGATCGTACGCACGGAATGGAATATTTCCGGCCCCTGTTCAGGATTTGCAATACGGATACCGTAATGCTGCTGCAGCAGTACTATAATTTCCAGTGCATCGATAGAGTCCAGACCCAAACCATCTTTGAATAATGGTTGATCATCTCCGATTTCTTCAGGTTTTACTTCCTGCAGGTTCAACTGCTCTACGATCTGGGCTTTCAGCGCCGCCATCAATTTTTCCATGATTATTATTACTGTATATTGATTTAAATACTTGCTGCTTTCTGCAGATTATCTGCATTGAATACTAATCCTCCGTCACCGGCACGTTCCACTTTATACAACATGACCTCGTACGCCGGCCCCATTACTTCTACCCATCCACAGAGACACGCGGAAACAGCTTTTTCCAGGAACAGCTGACTGATATAGCCAACCATGAATTCCCGGTCAAATACATCAGTGGTAAAAAAGGCGTTCTCTCCCTTAAAACCATGACGAATGCTGATCTCTCCCATTACTATATTGGGCAGTGTGTATACAAATAACGCGGGACTGGCAATATCTTTCACCGAGTCATAATAGCGAAGATCCGTATCGAGACTGGCGCTTTTATTAGCCAGTATCAGGCCTACACTTTCACGCGGATAACCGTTCAACGGTGTTTCCTTCAGCAGTACTTCTGCTGCCAGCCATCCCAGCTTGCTCAACGGATCCATTTTATGGAACTTCGGGTACTGACCTGAAAAATGATCATATCCAGCACGCAGGAATTCTGGCAACTCCAGTTCCCGTGGTGTTTCCAATAATAGCTCTCCGTCCCGATATACCCGGTTATCCCGGATCACGCAGCTTCCCGTTATATATGCCTCGCCGTTATACAAGCTATTGGTCGTGTTTTATCATTTCTGTTAATTCAATGGTACGCGCCAACCGCTTCAGTGCTGTATCATGATTTTGCACAAAAGGATTGCTCATGTCCCATACATATCCTGCCAATACGGAACAGATCTGGTTCTTTACCTCCGAACGCGGATTCTCAGAGAAGAAGATCTTATCCAGGGTGCCCTCATACCAGGCCATTACATAAGAGCGGAATGTATTCACGCCCTGCATGGTAGGCTCCATATATTCCTTTTCCCAGTCTACCTCACCGCCTTTCAGCTTGCGGATCACCAGTTTGGCCGCAGTCTGGGCCGAAACGCAGGCTAAAGTTACGCCAGATGAGAAAATAGGGTCCAGAAATTCTGTTACGTTGCCTGTCAGCACAAAGCCATCTCCATAAAACTTATCGGTGGTAGCTGACCATGACTCCAGGATACGTGGTTCAAATACCAGTTCTACGTCCTTGAAACGCTCCCTTGTATAAGGTTCAGCGTCCAGTAAAGCCCGGTATTGTTCTTCAGGTGTGCCCGGATAACTATTAAAAAAGGCAGGATCACTTACAAACCCCAGAGAAGTCACTCCTGTTGAGAATGGAATGATCCAGATCCAGGTGCCTGGTTTATGTACTACCGCCGTAATACGATTAGGCTCATTTTCCATGAAACGGTTTACGTCCACCGTATGTGCGAATAAGGCCTTCCGTGGCTGCAGGTTTGAGTTCTTTTCCAGGTTGAACAGGCGGGGGATCACTCTGCCATATCCACTGCCATCCACGATGAAACGGGCTTCTATTTCACTTTTATTGCCATGTATATCTTCAATCGTAGTAACAGAATCTGATCCGTTGAACCGGATACCTGTAACAGTTGTTTCGTAAGCTACAGGTACACCCATTGATTCCACTGTATCTGCCAGCGTCTTATCAAAATCCGCTCTTGTTACCTGCCAGGTCCAGTTCCAACCTGGTGTATGCTGCTCTTTAAAAGTAAAGTCGCACACCCGGCCTCCCTTTACGAATTTAGCCCCAAACTTCTCCTGGAACCCCTTTGACTTAATTGCGTCAATAAAGCCGGCTTCTTCCAGGGCTTCCATACTACGTGGCAGCAAGCTTTCCCCGATCACAAAACGGGGGAATTTCTGCTTCTCTACTATTTTGACAGAATAACCGGCCTGGTGGATAATAGAGGCCGCTACCGTTCCCGCAGGGCCTGCACCGATCACTAGTACGTCTACCTTTTCTGTGGTCATGGATATGTTTTATGGAGGTTTGAGAGATTATTTTCTTTTACATTTTAACAATGTATAGCTGAGTCCCATCTGGTTATTCTCCTCAACTATTTGCAATCCCGCATCTTCGATACATTTGAAGAAATCGTCCGTATGGTACATCTGGCTATTACCGTTCGCCATAGCAGTAAAATACAGGGATGTTTGCTGGAGACAGAAAGCAGCCGATTTAAAAGGTTGCCTGTTCCAGAAAGGCTCCAGAATGTAGATGGTTCCCTGTTCTGTCAGTGCTTCACGACAGCGTTTCAGTATGGACACGATCTGTTCTTCAGAAAAGCAGTCCAGGAACTGGCTCATCCAGATTGCATCGAAACCTGAAGGGAAAGGCAGGCTTTCATCCAGGATGTTAGCTTCATGGAATGAAACACGGTCTGCCACGCCAGCTTCTTTTGTTCTCTGCTGCGCAATAGCGATCTCTCCCGGCAGGTCGAACATCGTCACTTTAACATCTGCATCATAGGCAGTGCAAGCGAGTGTCCACTTACCGGTGTTACCACCAATATCCAGCAGAGTACGTGGTTTATTTTCAAATACGATCGGCAATGCCTGTGGGAATGCCAGATCGGAATAATAGTGGTCAAAGTCAAACCAGCTTTTGCCTATTTCCGGCGGCAGTAGCGGTAACCCGGGATAAATAGTCTCCCAGGGACCCAGCTCCTTCAATCCGGCAGGTCTGCCTTCCTGTAAACTTTCCTGCAGGTGGTCCATACCGCGATAGCAGATGTCCTGAGAAAAGTCCATATTAATACGGGTTAGTTTATCATGCAGGATAAAATAACCTGTCTTTGTCAGAATATATCTTTTATCATTCACGATAAGCAGCTCAATACCGAGGCCCGCTTCCAGCAATACGCGCACAGCATAACGGGACAACGATACCTTTTCCAGTACTTCTTCTATGGTCAATCCCTTTTGTCCGGCGTCACTGATAGCCTGCAGAATGCCCATATCACGCAGGGCACGGGTGGCCTGAAATGCTATCGGCGCAAAAGCCAGTCTTAATGCCGCTTCCTGCGCCTGTAATGCTGTTTTCGTTTCTTTAGTAAAAAACTCCATTCTGAATTAAGATTAAATTATTTTCGAAAATATCATGGCTGCGTTACAACCGCCGAAACCGGACCCTGTTTTCAGGAAATGTTTCATCGGCCTGCTGCTCAGTTGATTACTCACCATTACCGGATGAGGTACGCCCAGGGACTGGAAGCCAAGTGTAGGGATAACCAGTTGCTGCTGCAATGCATGCATGCCTATTACCGCTTCTATCAGCCCTGCAGCGCCCAGGGTATGCCCGTAATATCCTTTCAGACTATTCACGGGAACCTCCAGCAGCCCTGCCAGGTGCAATGCTTTGGATTCCATTTCATCATTGTACGATGTAGCTGTACCATGAGCAGAAACAAAACCAATATCAGCGGGTGTCAGCCCTGCACCCTTCATAGCCTGTTGCATTGCTGTACTCAGCTCTGCCCCTGTACGGGAAGGTCCTGAAATGTGGTTCGCATCATTACTTACCGCTCCGGCTCCTGTAAGGATGGAAGACGGTGTAACGTACGCTTCATTATTTGTCAGTACAACAGTGGCTGCGCCCTCCCCTAATGTCACCCCTTTACGGTCGGCGTCAAAAGGCCGGCATGGCTCACTGCTAACAGCCTGGAAAGACTGGAAACCAGACAATACGAACCTGGTCACCACATCGGCTCCGGTTACAACAGCATTGTCATAACGGCCGGAAAGGATCAGCCTTCTGGCTGTTAAAATAGCCAGCAATCCTGAGATGCAGGCGTTACTGACCACTATAGGATCTTCTGTATAATTAAAGTATTGCGCTATTTTTTTTGCAGTATGGAACAATTCCATTTCCTGCAACGGGGCATTGGCAGGGTCTTCCTGTTGCTCCAGCAGCTCTATATTCCCCTTTGTAGTGGATACGATGAAAGCAGTACGGCCATCCGAGATATCAATGGAAGTTCTGTCCAGTGCATTCTGCACGGATAGTATCAACAGTTGTTCAAACTTTGTATACTGTTCCAGGCTTTCGTCATTCCAGCTGTTCTCCAGCTGGTCAGGCGCCATCATGGAAGCATAGAACGGTCCTGCGGCCATTGATGGATCATCATGCAGCCGGATGCCACTCAACCCACTCCTCACATTTGCAAAGTTTTCTTCCGTTGTTCTGCCCAGTGGCGATAAAATATTATCTGCCACTACATACACACTTTTCATCTTTTCACATTATTAGGAGGAAGGATCTGTCCATATTGAGCTTTCCATTTCTCGAAAAACGGAGGGATGGTCAGCTGCAGTGTTGACGTGGGTACATCCAGGAATACCTGCAGGGAACTTCCGTCAGCTACCAGCTCACCTGTCACAAAATTGTACAACTTGTACTCGAACTTAATTTTCGCAGCCGCAGTATTTACATAGGTAGTTTCTACCACTACACGGTCTCCATATCTTAGCGAGCGTTTGTAATTACATTGCACATTCACCACAGGTACGGTATATCCTTCCTTATAAATGTCTAGATAACGTAACCCGTATTTTTCACCGAAAGCTTCCCTTCCGTCTTCAAAATAGCGAATATAATGCCCATGCCATACTATACCCAGCGGATCTGCTTCATTGAACTTTACAAGTATATTCGCATTCTCGGTCAATACAGGGCTCATCTTATTATTTTTCCGGATTAATTTGCCATCAGGCTGGCCTCACTCTTTACAGCAGCTACTTTTGTTTCGGCAGCAGCGGTGGATTTATTCTTCCACTCCTTATATTTTCCGTGATCGATGGAGTTCAGCACTTTATAGATCGTATAAGCCCAGTAGTTACGGAAACCAAAGCCTTGTGCCTTGCCGGTAAAGCGTTCTGTTAACAGTACTTTTTTGGAAGACAGGTCTATCAGTGTAGCGTACACGTAAGCCTCCTTATTGGTCTTACTCATACCATCCATGATAAATACCAGTCCGATACCTTTCTGACCTTTGAGATCATACTTCCTGACATGCTTATCGATATCTGCGGGTGTCAGACCTTTTTCGAGGTCGGAAACGTTATTGGTCTTGAGGGTAGTAGGATTAACTCCCGCGTTGATCGTCTGTACTGCATCCAGGAAGGTGCTTATGCTGCTCCTTTTAAAAGCGCCTGCAACGTCATACTTCTTGGCTTCTGTAGTGATCACCGTGTTAATCGGTTCGAACTTGTTGATCATCTCTGCGGCAGTTGCAGTTTCTCCTTCTATTTTGGTAGCAGAGAAGTCAACGCCCAGATATGTCAGCGGAGTAGATTCGTTACTGAAAAATTCTTTCAGGGTCTGCGCCTGACTATTTCCGGCAGACAGACAAACAAATACTAAAACAAAGCTTGCCAGCAGGCATTTCTTTAAGGTGGTCATTACAAATGGATTTTTATGGGTTTATGAAAATTTTCAATTCGCATTGAGCCATTACCTTTCCATCCAGGATCACTTTTGCCGCTACCATAGTAGCGTTGAAGACCTGATTCTGTATTTCTGTGGTTGTTTCGATAAAGGACCCTGCAGGGGGGAATTCAAACACCTCGAAGTCTTTCACCGCGCCAATGAAACCGATAGGTACGGGCGTATTTTCCTGTAGCGCGATATATCCTACACCGGCAGCAGCTGTCTGGGCCATGTTCTCCAGCAGTCCAGGCGACTTCAGCACGCCATCTTCCACAAAAAGGCTATCAGCCGCGATCTGCAAACCGGTACGGGTGATATTATCTTTCACTTCCAATATCCCGCTGATCATTACTATCGGTGTACGTTGCGGTATATATGCTGTAACGTTGTCGGTGTGGATGAACATAAAATCTCTTATTTTTCTTCCGGCAATTCCCAAAAATCGTAATAGTTAAACCATTGTTCAGGATATTTTTTCACCATGACTTCCAGCTCCTGTACAAAGTCCTGAACGGCAGTTTCTACGCCCTGCCTCCGGCGGCCATGATATTCTCTTGGCTGAGTAGCATACAAATGATAATGCCTGTTGGTTTCCTTAAAAGCAAACACAAGCGATACCGGTACCCTAAATGTAGCTGCCAGCAGGAAAGGTCCTGCCGGGAAGCGGGCATCGGCTCCCAGAAAGGAAGCGGTTACCGTTTTATTGCCTTCCAGGAATCTGTCTGCATGCATGCACACAAGCTCCTGGTTGCTCAAGGCATCATTAATAGCGTAAATGTGCGATAAATCATCCTTAATAACAATAATATTCACATTACGTTCGCCAGTCACCGATGACAAATACTTTTTTATACGCTCATGCTCACCATCGAACATGACAATATTAATGCGCGTTTCCAAGCGGCGGAACAGGTGCCCTGCCACTTCCCAGTTTCCCAGGTGGGCGCTAAGCATAATACCGCCCTTACCGGCGGCGGTAATTTCCCGCAGGTATTGCTCACCTTCGAATTCAAAAGTGAACTTGTTCCTGACGCCGGACATTACGATGACCTTATCGATCAGTACCTGACCGAATACATAATAGTTGCGGTAAACACTAATCAATGACCGCCACCAGCCATATCCGACCCGGGTATGAAAATATTGAAAAATGGGGCGCGAAGAGCTGTAAGAGAACAGAAAATAATATGCGGCAACAAACCTTAGTAATATATAAGCAGGCAGTACGCCCCCATAACGCAATGTTCCGATAAAAATACTGTACCCCAGCTTATTTCCCTTGGATTTCCCCTCCCAGGAAGGCATTATACCAGTTCTTTTTGTTTGATACGATTAGCCACGTAGTCATAAAAGTCCTGGAATGTGGCTATTCCATGGAAGTCCTCAGGATTTACTTTAAATCCGAAGTTATTTTCGATCACAACAACCAGGTCAATGTAGTCCAGGCTATCCAGATCGAGGGTAGCTTTCAGGTTGGCATCAGGCGTTATCTTGTTTCCGTCCGCTTCAAATTCCTCAACGAGGAATGCATTCGTGATTTGTATGATTTCTTGTTTGTCCATATCAGTGTAACTCTAGGATATAGGTTGAGCTATATACGTGATTATCAGAATTAAAATATTCGCTTAGATTGGCTGTTAGTCCGGGCCCCTGTACCTTAAAATTTTACTTCGATGATAGTTCACCTGATCAACCTTCCTTGCATCTGTTATTAGTCCCTCAAAGGTATAAATATCCGGGCAGATATTAAATATTGCCTCAGTTGTGGTGTTAAAGTGTTGACAGTTAACTATTTACTCAGTCCACTTCCTGACTATCAGAGATGAATTAGTACCTCCAAAGCCAAAAGAATTAGACAAAAATATATTAAAATCTTTATTAATGGTAGTATTGTTGATATTTAATCTGGCAGCTGCTCCATCCGGATTCTCCAGGTTGATATTGGGGGCAATAAAACCATTCTGCATCATCAGCATTGAGTAGACAATCTCACTGGCTCCAGCCATCCAGCACTCATGTCCTGTCATAGACTTAGTAGAGCTGACGTGCGGCCTTGATCCGCCGAACACCTGATCAATTGCTGCCGCCTCGCTGGCGTCTCCTGCCGGTGTACTGGTCGCATGCGCATTGATGTATTCAATGTCTTTTGCCTGTAATCCCGCATCTTGTAGTGCGATCTGCAAGGAACGTACCGGCCCGTCTATTGTTGGATTGGAAATGTGAGCGCCATTAGAAGAAAAACCATAACCGATCACTTCCGCCAGAATATTTGCCCCTCTGCGCTTTGCAGATTCCAGGCTTTCCAGGATCACAGTAGCACCTCCGCCACTTGGCACGAGACCATCACGGTCACGGTCAAACGGGCGACTTGCTTTTTCCGGCTCATTCTCTCTTACAGAAAATGCTGCTATCGCATCGAAGTTACCCATTGAATAGATGTTTATCTCCTGGGCGCCACCGCACACAACGCAGTCCTGCATACCATTGCGGATAAACATATATCCCAGCCCGATAGCATGAGAACCGCTTGCACAGGCCGCACTCACACTGAAGTTAATACCTCTCAGCTTGAATATAGTGGCCAGGTTCATATTTACGGTCGAATTCATGGTCTGGAATACTGAGCCGGAACCTACCAGCATCGTATCCTTTTTCTCACGCATGATATCCGTCGCCTCCACTACCGGTTTGGACGAGCTGTCGTTACCGAACAGCAGTCCCACCTCTGTTTTTTCTATATAATCGGGATCGATCTTTGCCTGCTCCAGCGCCTCACGGGTGCTCATAAAAGCGAATTCCGCCTGCTCCGGCATCATCATGCGGGCGCGGCGGTCAAGCACTCCCTTCAGGTCAGGACGGTCTACATACCCGGTCAAACCGGAACGGTAGCCGAAAGCCTTCCTGGCCGGGTCCAGGATAATACCGGATCTTCCTTTATATAACGAATCACGTACCTCGTCCAGGTTCTTACCTATACAGGAATAAACTCCCAGTCCTGTGATCACCACTCTGTTCATATAAATCAATTTAAACCAGGAATGAAGAACTCGGACCTGCATTTAACGCCCGTTTTCTGATCCCTGATTGTAATCATGTATACAATCCTCCGTTAATAGACAAAACCTCTCCTGTAATGTAAGAGGATGCTGAAGAGGCAAAAAACGCAACAGCTTCTGCAACTTCTTCCGGTGTGCCAAAACGGTTCATAGGTACCTGTGCGGCCAGTTCCTTTTCATTCAGCTCGGCCGTCATATCTGTTTTGATAAACCCGGGCGCAACAGCGTTGACAGTAACTCCGCGTTTGGCTACTTCCTGCGCCAGTGCTTTTGTAGCGCCAATTACGCCTGCTTTGGCAGCAGAGTAATTAGTCTGGCCCGGAAGCCCTTTGATACCTGACAGGGATACAATATTGATGATGCGGCCGTAACGTTTCATCAGCATATTGTTCAGCACCTGTTTAGTCACATTGAAAAAGCCGTCCAGACTGATGTTCAGCACATTCCTCCATTGGTCGCTGTTCATCCAGAATAGCAGATTATCTTCACGGATACCGGCATTATTCACCAATACCTGGATCTGTTTCTCCTTGTTATTCTCTACCCAGCCTCCTAACACGGCCTGTACTTCCTCGTTGTTGCCAACATTGAACTGCAGCAGTTCTCCATCACTTCCTTTAGCCCTTACGGCTTCCAGTGTTTCTTGAGCAGCGGCTTCGTTGCCTTTATAATTGACAATTACATAGTATCCCAACTCCGCCATTTTTACACATATCGCCCTTCCTATACCCCTGGAGCCTCCTGTTATTAAAGCACATTTCATCCGATAATTGTTTTAGTAGGTTACCATGCTATTTCAGGATCATGCTGTAACAGGTATTCTTTGATCTTTTTAGCATCCTTATACTTAGGACTGTCCTCAATAAATTTAGGAAAAATTGCCCTTACTTCACTGTAAATGCGGTGTGAGAAGGATGACAGTTTCTCCTGACAGTTCAGGTAATCAACAGCCTGTAACATCGTCATTACCTGGATTGACAGTACCTCGTAAGCGTTCTCAATAACACGGTTTGTCATCAATGCTGCATTACATCCCATGCTCACAATATCCTGGTTGTCGTTATTGTTGGGGATGCTATGTACATACATCGGGAAGGACAATGTCTGATTCTCAGCCACAGTAGATGTTGCGGTGAACTGAATACCCTGCATACCGAAATTCAGTCCCAGTTTGCCCAGGTTCATGAATGGAGGGAACTTATGGTTCAGTTTGTCGTTCATGAGGTAGTTCAGCTGTCTTTCAGATAACATGGACAACTTGGTGATGGCGATCTTTACCTTGTCCATCTCCAGGGAAATATAATCTCCATGGAAGTTTCCTCCATGAAATACATTTTCCTGCTGATGATCTACCACCGGATTATCGCTCACAGAATTCAGTTCCTGTACGACGATCTTTTCAGCCTCTACCAGCGTATCATAGATAGGACCTAACACCTGTGGAACACAGCGCAGGGAATAGTATTCCTGCACTTTATCTTTGAAGATCTCTTCTTCCATTTCTTTATAGAAATGGTCAGGACGATGCCTGATCATCTTACTGTCTTTCAGGATATCGCGCATAGCGGCTGCTACCTTGTTCTGGCCTACATGGCGCTTCACAGCGTTCAGCTCTTTGGACAGGTGGTCGTCAAATGCTTCTACTACTTCGTTGATCATGGCAGACAGGATACAACTCCATCCAAGCAGTTTCTTCGCTTCAATGATATTTACCAGTCCAACACCGGTCATCGCGGAAGTACCGTTGATCACCGCCAGTCCTTCACGTACATGCACACCCATCGGTTTAATACCTAACTGGGCAAACACTTCGGCAGTCGGACGTAATTTATCTTCATATACCACTTCACCTTCACCTATCAACACCAGCGCCAGATGGGCCAGCTGCACCAGGTCGCCGCTGGCTCCCACCCCACCATGTTCATATATGCAGGGATATACGTTTTTATTGATCAGGTCACGAAGCAGGGTTACCACCTCAGGATGTACACCGGAATGCGCCTGCATAAAGCTGCTGAGGCGTGCTATCATTAGACCTTTTGTTAGCAGGGGCGGCATATATTTACCGGCTCCTGAACTATGGCTGCGGATTAGATTGTATTGTAACTGGTGGGTGTCGCTTTCGCTGATGCGATATTGTGCCATAGGGCCAAAGCCGGTATTGATACCGTAAATAAGCTTCTTGGCTGCAAATTTCTTTAAAAATTCAAAGTTGTGCGATACCTGCTGTAAAGCGGTTTCTTCCAGGCTCAACTCCTCCCCGTTAAATAACACGCGGTACACTTCGTCCAGTGAAAGCACCTTACTTCCTAAAACAACCATTATTTTAAATTAAATTATTTGATTATGTAAAAAAGTGCTCAAAATTAGCAAAAAACAATTACGAATCACAAATGGGGAACTACGCAATTTATCGGTATGATAATCATACGTATCTGCCATTTACAATTCGTAACAGAACAGTGCTTCCCCTTTTATCAGATCAACCTTCTTCTACGGCATTTTCCGGCGCTTCCACCAGTACTTTATCTATGCGGTGGGCATCCATATCTATAATTTCAAAAGTGAACCCCCGCCACTCAAATTTCTCCCCGATCTTGGGAATATGCTCCTGGTGGTGCAGGATAAAGCCGGCCATAGTATCAAATTCCTGTTCAAACTCTGCCATCCAGTCTTCCTTGTCAAACCGGGCAAGGAAATCATAAAAAGGAATCTGCCCGTCTACCAGGTAGGAACCATCCTCCCGGCGCACTATCTCATAGTCATCATCCTGTCCGGTTTCCGGCATATCCCCTACAATTGCTTCCAGGATATCGTTTAGGGTGATCATTCCCAGGAAAGTGCCATATTCATCCACAATAAATGCAGCATGGCTCTGTGTTTCCTTGAATTTCTCCAATACCTGGTAAGCGGAGTTATTTTCAGGGACGAACAGGGGCTTTTTCATGATAGGCGACAGTTCATGACCTGAACCAGCCGCCGACATATAAAGATCTTTGATTGAGATAATACCGAGGATATTGTCAATTTCATCATCACATACCGGATAGACCGAGTGCGGACTTTCCATGATCTTACTACGGATGACCGGTTTGGGATCACTGATATCAAGATACACAATGTCCGTACGGTGTGTCATGAGGGACGTAATATTACGGTCTCCCAGGTGAAACACCCTTTCAATGATCTCCTGTTCCGTTTCTTCAATAGCACCTGCGGTTGTTCCTTCATTGATCAGCGCCTTGATCTCCTCTTCCGTAACATTATTATCGGTAGATGGCTGCAAATTGAAAACATTGACCAGGAAATTGGTAAAGATGGTCAGCAGCCAGATGAACGGATAGGTGATCATTGACACCCAGGTCATAGGCCCTGCCGTTTGTCTGGCAATCGCTTCCGGCCGGAGAATACCCAGGCGTTTCGGCACCAGCTCACCTACTACCAAGGTAAAATAGGTCACTACCACCACAATAACGGTAATGGCAATACCATCGCTATAAGGATTTAATTGTGGATAACCGGAAATATATTCAACCAGGCGTGGTTTGAGGCTAATACCTGATAATATTCCTATTAAAATACTAATAAGTGTGATTCCCACCTGGACAGTAGAGATAAACCTGTCCGGATTGCTGGCCAGCTTAAGCGCGGCCTTTGCCTTTTCATCCCCTTTATTGGCCAGATATTCCAGCCTGGCTTTACGAGCATATTCCATGGCCACCTCTGACATTGAGAATAAGCCATTTAGTAGAATAAGGATGAGGATAATGACGACGACTTCCATGTTTAAAAGGCTAAAAATAAAGAATTATTCAAATATTAAGGTAAGAAATGCTAAAAGCAGCCCTGCCACGATGGCAATTACTTTACGATAGCTCAATTCATGGTGTTTTGTGCCGCTTTCGTAAAAAATGGTCGTGGAAATGTGCAGAAACGCTCCTATCACCAATGCTACGATGTAGGCGGTGATGTTCGATATATATGTTGAATGCGCTCCCAGTACGGATGCCAGGATTGCTGCAATGGGCGTGACCAGCGAAAAAATGACCAGGATACGCCACAGTTTTGCTCCCCGCTGATGCGCATGCACCATTACAGTGATCAAAGTAAAGGCTTCCGGCAGTTTATGAGCGGCTACCCCTATTACCAGGGAAGAAAGGGCTGCCCTATCTTCAAACTGGAAACCCAGCGGGATACCTTCCATAAATGCGTGAATAGACAATCCCAGTAGCAGAGGGAGTATCTGAACATGATGATGCCCGTCTTTCGGAATATGGGTATGCCCATGTTCCGTTCCATGCGACAACGTCTGCAAGGCTACCTGCAGAAAAAAACCCAGTAAGATATAGATGCCTGCACTATGCCCTAGTTCGTGGTACACTTCGGGCAACAGATGCATGATAGTGACTCCAAACAGGCAGGCGCCGGTAAATGCCAGCATGTAGATCGGAAAGTTGGGGTTCACCCTTCTTACCATCATGGGAATTAAACCGCCGCCTAACGTGGCCAGAAAAACAATTAAAAGAAAGCTCCAGTTCATGTTGTTAATTCAGGTTCCAGTCTGATACGCCGTTGAAAGAACCCGGCGCTCAACGTACCGATGAACATACCGAGTACGCCGCCACCAATTACATCCAGCGGGTAATGGACGCCTACATAGACCTGTGCGTAACAGATCAGCGCCGCCCAGACAAAAAACAGCAAGGCATACAACTTTGAAATATGCCTGAAAGTGAGGAAACAAA
This sequence comes from uncultured Flavihumibacter sp., assembly GCA_902168105.1. GTDB lineage: Bacteria > Bacteroidota > Bacteroidia > Chitinophagales > Chitinophagaceae > Chitinophaga. Next base: position 281,626 of record CABHOY010000075.1, on the reverse strand, counting down.
AAGTGCCCAGTGCAAAATGATTCGCTGCATGGGAAGAGGTAAAACTGCCGCTACCTGGGCAATATACCACCAATACCCTGACAAAATGCTGCATCAGCGGGTCCCGGCATGGCCTTAACCTCCCTACAGCCTCCTTGATATGTAAACTGGACTGGTCCGCCAGCCCGAAAGTAACCAGGAAAAAGACCATCCACCAGAAACCTTTCCAGCCGTAATTGATCGTTACGAACAACACCAGGAAAAGGTATAAAGGCGCCCATACATAAGGTTCCCTCAACCAGGGCACAATAGCATCCAACACAGGATGCTGCCATACGTTATTGATATAGAAAAAGAGTTTAAAATCCAGTCTAAGCAGTCTTTCCAGCATGGCTATTGTTTTGTGGCAATGATGATCAGTCTTGGTGAATGCTGTTCATCATAACTGTTAAAATGATAGTCCCCAAAGATATCCGTTATTTGCAAACCCTGATTGGCAAACATTTCCTCGAAGTCATGAAGGGTAAAAGCACTTACGTTCTCAGTAAATGTCGTCCGGTGCAACCTGGAACGGTCCAGGATGTTGATCTGTTTCTGGAACTTCCCGTCATTCACCTCCCTGATAATGTCGAACACCACATCTCCTTTTTCCTTTACTTCAAAAGGCACCAGGTTCGCCTCTACATATGGACTGTTCAGATAATCCAGTACCAGACAGCCCCCCGGCTTCAGGGCATTCCGCATGGTACGCAATGCGTTATCATTCTCCCTGGCTGTATCAAAATAACCAAAGCTGGTAAAAAAGTTAAATACAAGATCAAAATAGTTCACTCTGAATGGAAGGCGCATATCGTGCTGGAAAAAGCTGAGATGGTCATTTTCCAGTTTTTTGGCGATGTTGATGCTGCGGATGGAAAGGTCGATCCCCGTCACAGTATACCCTTTTGAAGCCAGATAACTGGAATGACGACCTGTACCACAGGCTACATCCAGCATAGTTGCGTTAACGGGCGGACGAAGGTAATTTAACAGCTTATCTATAAAAGTTGCCGCTTCCGCATTATCCCTGTTATTGTACAACAGGTGATAGTAGGGAGAATTGAACCAGTCTTTAAACCATTGTTTTTGTATTTCCACTGCTAACTCGTTAAAAACTTCCATGATCAGATGAACGCCCCAAAGCTCTATTTTTTATTATTAAACATCAAATATCGGGTGCTTTCATAAAATGCACGCGTTAAATTATCCAGCGCTTTAGCTGTATCGGCAAATTGCGCCCTTACATTTTTCAGTGGGTCCCCTTGCAGATCATATAGGTAAGCCTCCTTTGCTTTATCATTGATCTCATACATATAGCGTTCTCCGATTACAGCTATATACCCCTGAAGGTTCTTGGCATAGGTAGCAAAAGCATACCGGCTGGTCTGTGTAGAGTCAAGCATATCCTGCCCTAAGGTATAGTTCTTTACCGGCATCCCCACCAGTTTGGCCATGGTAGGGTAAATATCCACCAGGCTTACTGCATAGTTGATAACCCGGGGTTTCACTGCTGCCGGGGCGTAGATGAAGCAGGTAGCATGCACTGAGCCGCTCACCAGTTCATATTCTGGCACTGGCGTGAAGTGATAAGGATTCAGGGTACAGTTATGGTCGCCGAACATGATAAAGATCGTATTGTCCAGATAACCTCCCTTTTTTGCCAGATCGATCAGGTGCCCCACGTTATAGTCCTCATAACGGATAGCGTTGAACTGATCAATGGACACAAATCCTGATTTTTTAAACTTATCCTTATCGATTTCCTTCGTAGTTACTTTTTTGAAATCACCTGCTCCTTTCGTAGTGGTATATGGAGGATGATTGTCCGCCAGTTGCAGGAATGCCACGAAAGGCTGTTGCCGCTTGCCTGCCTCACGGAATATTTCATCCGCTTCTGTGATGAGGTCATAGTCAGATACGCCCCATACATCCGCTTTAGGCGCTTTATAATAACCCTCCTCGAAGATCTTCACGCCGTCCACATTGTTCGTAAATACCGCTCTGATATTGGCCCAGTTCGTGTTTCCTCCCAACAAATAATACTTTTCATACCCCTTGAACTGGTCAAGCACTACCCGCTGATCGATCATCTTCGGGTGCCGGGAAGCCGTCTTTGTCATACTGATATCGGGCAATCCTGTAGTCACACCGTACACCGTTCTCGCAGTACTCACAGCAGGTACATAGAAATTATTGAAAAGGATCCCGCTGTCGGCCAGCCTTTGCATATTCGGCGTAGGCTGCATCGGGTTATTGAACATGCTGGTTACAGCTGCTCCGGTCGATTCCAGCATCACCAATACAACGTTCATTTTTTTGCTGTCCGATCCCGGGATGTCACGTGTGAAGTTCAGCTTTTCCACATCAGGTTGCTCTACTCCCAGATAGCGCGCCATCACAGCGTAATGTTCCCTGGTTTTAGCGATATCATAGGTATCTGTCTTACCAGACATATTTGAAACATAGTACAGCACCGGGTTCAGCGCCAGGCTGGTCACCCCGTTATCTCTTGTGAACATAGCCTGGCTCCAGCGCAGGGGAAAGTAAGCCACATTAGCGTAGATACCGGCAGCAAACAGGAGCACCATGGAAGACACCCATCCGGTATACTTCCAGTTGCTGAGTTTTACAACCGGCTCCTTGGCCAATTTTTGATAAGAACGGATAAACAGGCAGGAGATCAGGAACAGGAACAGGCCAATCCCAATAAAAGTACGTACAACCGGATAGCTCTGCCATAACATCCTGGCATTATCAGCCCGTTCGCCGGAAGCCAGGAAACGCGTAATGGTAGGATCCATACGTAATCCCAGATAGGCATAATGCCCCAGGTCGAACACATATGCAAAGGTCAGTACCAGGTACACGAGGAACAGATATACAAAAACCGGCTTCCTGATAGCCGGTTTGGTAAAAAAGTTATTTCTGAAAATAAAAGCGATCAATAGTAAAGGGACGGTCAGGATCAGGGACAACCGCATATCGAACTTCAATCCCAGTACCCAGGCTTTCAGGATAGGCGCACTACCTGTAACGGTGGTCTTAAAGAAAAACAGAAAGAAAACCAGACGGAACACGACCATGAACAGATATAGGAATAAGGCCTGGATAATCACGTATCGAATATACCGGGGTATACTCTTCCATAAATATTTCATGTAAACGTAGCTGTTGATTAATTTGACATGCAAAAGTATGTTAAACTGAGGCATTAATGAAAAACGGTGAAAAGTTTCCTAACCCCTAGTTAAATAGGCCACATTAAAATCACAACGCATCTATTTAAATTAATATATCAATAGAAATAAGGAGTCCGTATTTAATTCATTTGTCTATTGCTGATTGTAATTTTATATTTGCCCTTCCTTTAAAATTGAAATTCGTGGCACTGATCAAATCGATTTCCGGCATTCGCGGAACCATCGGAGGCAAACCTGGAGAAGGACTTTCTCCTCTCGATGTTGTTAAGTTCACAGCAGCATTTGGCACATGGCTCATCAAACAATCCGACAACAAAAAAGTAGTAATAGGGCGTGACGGACGCATTTCAGGTGAAATGGTGAAACAGCTCGTAGTTGCTACCCTGAACGGATTGGGGCTGGATGTTGTGGACCTGGACCTCTCTACCACGCCTACGGTCGAAGTGGCTGTAAAAGCAGAGCAGGCCGCAGGCGGCATCATTCTTACTGCCAGTCATAACCCCAAAGAATGGAACGCACTGAAACTGTTGAACAGTGAGGGCGAATTCATCTCCGGTGAAGACGGAGCTATTGTACTCGATCTTGCTGCCCGCGAGGATTTCTCTTTTGCGGATGTCAATAAACTTGGCACTTACCGCAAAGATGACAGCTATATGCAGAAGCACATTGATATGGTGGTGAACTATCCACTGGTAGATGTTCCTGCCATCAAAGCCCGCAACTTCAAAGTGGTAGTAGACGCTGTCAATTCCACCGGAGCTATCTTCATTCCTGCCCTGCTGAAAGCATTAGGAGTAGAGGAAGTAACTGTATTATTCGATGAAGTGAATGGCCGTTTCAGTCATAATCCCGAGCCCCTGCCAGAAAACCTTACTGCGTTAAGCAACGAAGTGAATAAATCCAGTGCAGACCTGGGTATCGCCGTTGATCCTGATGTAGACCGCCTCTGCTTCGTTTGTGAAGACGGCAGCATGTTCGGCGAAGAATATACACTGGTTGCCGTAGCCGACTATATACTGAAAACGCGTAAAGGAAACACTGTATCCAACCTCTCCTCTACTCAGGCGCTGAAAGATGTGACCCTGAAGAACGGCGGTGAATACCATCCTTCAGCAGTAGGCGAAGTGAACGTAGTACGCAAAATGAAAGAAGTGAATGCGGTGATCGGTGGTGAGGGTAATGGCGGTATCATTGTACCGGACCTTCACTATGGTCGTGATGCGCTGATCGGTATAGGTCTCTTCCTGAGCCACGTGGCCCAGACTAAAAAGAACCTGAAAGCCCTGCGCAACAGCTATCCTGACTATTTCATTTCAAAAAATAAAATAGAACTGGATAAAGGTGTTGATGTAGTTACAATCTTTGATAAGATCAAGGGTAAGTACAAAAACCAGCCTATTAACGTCGAAGATGGCCTGAAAATCGAATTTGACAGGGACTGGGTACATTTACGTACCTCCAATACAGAACCTATCATCCGTATTTATGCGGAAAGTCAGAATGAAACAACGGCAGATAACATCGCCAAACGTATCATGCAGGACATCCGTGAATTTATGCATTAATTTTCAACGAATTAGATAAGATAAAGGGCGGATGCAAGTATTTGCATCCGCCCTTTATCTTATGCGAAATGACCTTCCATTCCTGCTGGCAACTAATAAACTGCGAACAAGTAACGAAGAACTGAGGGCCAGTTAGTTACTCCCGATCATCATAGGAATGTCATGTCACATTTCAGTATAATTGTATTTTCTAAAAAAATCAGACATTTGTGTCCGCCAACGGCATTTTTTTATCAAAAACCACCACCATCTTGAAAAGAATTTATTTTGATAATGCAGCCACCACGGCGCTGGATAAAGACGTGCTGGAAGTGATGCTGCCTTACCTGACAGAAAAGTTCGGAAATCCATCCTCGATTTATTCGTATGGCCGTGAAACAAGACTGGCCATTGAAAATGCACGTAAATCCGTAGCGAAGATCCTGAACGCACATCCGGGAGAGATCTTTTTTACCTCAGGTGGCACTGAAAGCACCAATACCGCGGTAGGTGCGGCTATCCATAACCTGGGGTGCAGACATATCATCTCTTCTGAAATCGAACACCACGCAACCCTCCATTCGGTGGAGCATGCCCATTCCAAAGACAAGATCAGGCTGAGTAACGTCAGGCTGTTACCCGACGGGCACGTGGATATGGCACATCTGCGCGAATTGCTGGCCAACTCTCCTGAACGTTGCCTGGTAAGCCTGATGCACGCCAACAACGAAATAGGCAACCTGCTCGACATCCATGCAGTAGGCAACCTTTGTAAGGAATTTGACGCCATCTTCCATTCTGACACCGTACAGACCGTAGGCCATTATGGATTTGACCTGCGTAACACGCCCGTACATTTCATTAACGGCTCCGGTCATAAGTTCCATGGACCTAAAGGCGTGGGCATTCTTTACATTAATGAAAATGTGAAGATCACTCCGTTTATTCACGGTGGTGCGCAGGAACGTAACATGCGTGCTGGTACGGAGAATGTATACGGTATTGTAGGTTTCGCTAAAGCATTGGAGCTGGCTACCCAGCATATGGAAGAGCACAGCAAATATATCAATGACCTTCGTATTTATATGATGGAGCAGTTAAAACAGCATATACCGGGCGTAGGATATAACGGTGACCTCTATGGTCGCAGCCTGTACACTGTATTGAACGCTTCTTTCCCTAAAACAGAAAAGAGCGAGATGCTGTTGTTTAACCTGGATATAAACGGTATCTGTGCTTCTGGTGGTAGTGCCTGTACTTCCGGTGCTGATGCAGGTTCTCATGTCATCCGCGCCATCAATAGCGATCCTAACAGGATTGCCGTACGTTTCTCTTTTGCCAAAGACAATACGAAAGAAGAAGTAGATGAGGTGATCACAAAACTGAAAGACATCGTTTAAGCGATCGTACGTTAAATAATTATAACAAAAAGAAAACGGTAAATAGCAAATAGCTGTTTACCGTTTCTTTTTATACTATTGATATTGCAGACTGATTAACTGTTCCGATTGATCACATCATAGAACTTTTCCCTATAGCCATCACTGATAGGGATGGACTGGTTTGCGATCATCACGGTATTTTTCTCTACAGAATTGATCTTGTTCAGCGACACAACATAAGAACGGTGTACCCTGATGAATTTATCTGCAGGCAAACGTGTTTCAAATGATTTAAGGCTGCGCAGCGTGAGTACTGGCTGAAAAGGAGTATAGATCTTCGTATAATCTTTCAGTGCTTCGATGAATAAAATATCTTCCAGATTGATCTTAATGATCTTGTATTCTGTCTTGATGAAGATGTAGTCGTTAACATGCCCGTTGTTACTGTCGCCGTTCTTCTGCTGGGACATACTTCTCAACTCCAGCGCTTTGGTCGCTGATCTAAGAAAACGTTCAAAAGGAACAGGCTTCAACAGATAGTCTACCACCTCAAGATCAAATCCCTCAAGGGCATATTCACCATAGGCAGTAGTAAATACCACCATTGGCGGGTACTTCAGGGATTTCATCAATTGAATACCAGTGATGTCAGGCATCTTGATATCGAGGAACAGCAAGTCTACCCGCTCCTCCTGTAAAAAACGTAACGCCTCTGTCGCATTCTCAAATGTACCCACCAGCTGCAGGAAAGGAACCTTCCTGGCGAAGTCTGTAATTATTTCCAATGCCAGTGGCTCGTCATCCACCGCTATGCACCTGATCATTTTTCAACACGATTTTTAGATCAACAATAAATTGGTTTTCAGATTCTGTGATTTCCAGATCATGGTCATCGGTATATAAGAGTTCCAACCGTTTACGCACATTCTGCAAGCCAATTCCACCTTTTTCGGCTACACGCTGCCTGAAGCGGCTATTTTCAACTACCAGTCTTACCTGGTTCCTCTCGATAGCCAGCGCAATGGCGATGAAAGAAGGTTCTGCATAGCTGATCCCATGTTTAAAGGCATTTTCCACGAAGGGTACCAGTAACATCGGCTCTATTTTCAATCCTGCCGGATTTCCCTGTACTGCATAGTCTACTACTATATCGTCCGGCATTCTTAAACGTTGAATATCAATATAATCCTCCAGGTATTGTAGTTCCTGTTGCAACTGCACTTTATCCTCGTTGGAATCATAGATCATGTACCGCATAATTGTAGACAGCTTCACGATAGCGTGTTCTGTCTGCGCGGAATGCTTATGCGCCAGGGAATAGATGGTGTTTAGACAGTTGAAAAGGAAGTGAGGATTAATCTGAGACTTTAAAAATTTCAGTTCAGCATTCAGATTCTCTACTTTCAGCACTTCCCTTTGTTGTTCACTCTTAAACCACTCCTGTGCGATCTTAATAAAACCACTCATAAACAGCATGAGCAGCGCTGCAAAAACCGACTTCCGCAGTATTTCCGGAAAAAGGATATAATCTACGAATGACAGTCCTCGTTGGGCATTGATAAATTCTCTTTTCCTGAAGCCCATCGAATCATTCAGCGTTGCTGCCGCATAAAGCGGCGCATTGCGTTCCCGCTCTGCCACTTTCGACTGCATTCTGCTCTCCAGCAGATGGTAACGTACAAAAGCAGGTGGTGGCGGGGCAAACCCCGGTTCCCTGTCTCTGTTTGACGACATTACCGTTTCCTGTGAGACGAACGTTTTCCAGAACACATACTCCGTAACTGCCTGTTGCATAATGATGAATACCAACGTTAATACAACAAAAGACAGGTAATAGACTATCTTCTTGAGCGTGAAAAAACGGGGGATCAGTACATAAAAATTGAGATAAAACAGTCCTATAAGGAAGAGGTTGTCCACGATCTCCCGGGCGAAGAACCAGGGATGCTGAATCTTGATCCGGTAGATAAAAAAAGGAAAGAACAGGAAACAGGTCCAAACTACAATATGCAGTCCTACGCTGAATAACCGGTTCCTATAGAGTTGTTTTAAATTTATCATGTAGCCCAAAAGCGCGATAAACTTACACTCAATTCCCGTAAAGAGGCTGTTAAAATTTGTTAAGCGTAGTAAAAGGAATGTTAAAATTTCAGAGGGAATAGGGAACCTATATGGCCAAATACAGTACTGTGGCCAATATTAATATAAGTTACAATGTGTCTACCGGAGAGTTTTAGTGCTACTCTACACCGGTTATTTTCATATCAAGCAGCTCCTGCCTTGTTAGGTCCGGTAATCCACCGGGATTTTTTCTCAGTTTGGCGGCGAGGTACTCCCCCACTTTCATAGCATCTTCAGCCGTTTGAAAAGGCTTCCTGCCCATGATCACGGGAATAAAAGGCTGTTCTATGTAATTATGGGAGCCTTTATTGATCTTATATCCCCATCCTCCGCCTTCAGGCTGAAACGTAACTACCGCAATGCTGTCTTGCATTGCGGTAGCTGGCGCCTGTTTAATATGTTCAGTTCCTTCTGTCTGTTTTGGCTGCTGCTGGCATGCTGCGAAACACAGCGTAGCTGTCAGTATCGGCATCCATACATTCAGAATTAACTTATAATTAGTCGTTTGTGTCATTTTCCTGGTCTGGTAAGAACTCATACAGATCGTCCAGATAAGAACTAGCTGAGTAGCCAGTGCTTATGAAACCCCTGCCTTTCACAGTGAAACCAACAGCTGATGTACGGCTTGCACCATCAAAAGCAGTTTTTTCTGTCCAACGGTCGTTGATTGGATCATACTCCCATGTAGTAGCGCTGTTACCGGTAGTAACATAACCTTTGTTAGCGATCACGAAAGCAACACCACCGGAACGTGCGATAGAAGAATAATCGTCATCGAAAGAGTCGTCAGTAGCGTTTTCGATCTTGGCTTTCTCGTTCCACTGGTCGTTGGAAGCGTTGTATACGTACATACGGGTGGGTACTGTACCTGCACCTGTACCGGTTACAACGTATGCGCTATCACCGATTACGAATGCAACAGCTTGTCTTCTCTTGTCTTTCAGAGAATTCGCAGGAGACCATGTGTTGCCAACCGGATCATATTTAAAGAAATCGCTCATGTTGTTACCGCCATCGAAGCCGGTACCTACATAACCAATGTTCTTAAGACCGAAACCTACTGCATAATAGCGGGCCGCACCCGGAAATGGCGCTCTGCTCTCCCAACTGTTGGTAGCAGGATCGTATGCCCAGGTATCTTTCAATGAGCTCTGATCAGCACTACCGGTTGTTACATATCCTTTACCTGCAGCTGCAAACGCTGTAGCAGCTGTACGGGCGAGATTTTTGGTAGGATCGTTCTTATCCGCCATAGACGCTATCAGGGTCCAGTTGTCCTTTACGGGATCATATTTATAAAAAGAACTTAACTCAGTTCCTCCATCAACACCACTGGTGCCAGTTCCTACATACGCTGTATCCCCGATCACAAAGCTCACGGCATCCCTTCTGGCGTCTCCCTGGTAATCTGCTCTTCTTACCCAGTTACCCAGCTTGGTCGTATCTTCGCTTGATGAACAGGAGGCTAACGTAAGTACTGCCAATCCCAGAAAACATACATTTAAATAGCGCATAAGTGATTTTTACTTTTTTAATAGCTGCCAAAATTATCCGCACTTATTTAAGTGCAATCACGAAATAGATGTTTGGGTGTTTTTGACAGACAAATCAGGCCTTTTTATCTGCCAACTGGTTTTTTACCTTAAACGACACCTTCCTACCCCAGCAGTAGCACAAAGAGCACTGGAGGTTATTCGTCGATAAAAAGAGCCTATTCGCATATTAAATCAGCGTGAAGTTGGGTTCCTGTCTAAAATTGCGCTCCATGAATAAAAGTATCCGCGCCAAAGTGGCCTGTAAATACCTGGTTTGTGCATTATTGATCACTGGCGCCGCCGCCTGTGATAAGGAGGGTTTTTTATACGATGATATCACAGATGAGAGTGGTACAGAATATCTGGTAACAGATACTATTACCATGAACATGAGCACGGCGTATCTGGATTCTGTTCCTACTTCAAATCTCGGTGTCGCCCTTGCTGGCGTCAACAACGATCCAGTTTTCGGAAAAATTTCCGCTACTTCATACTGGCAGGTAAGAGCTTTTAACGGTACTCTTCCTGACAGAGCTATTTATGACTCCATAGTATTATTAGTACATCCTAAAACTGAATATTACGGGGATACAACGTTAACCCAGCACATCGAAGTATATCGTGTGCAGGAAGAGATCAAAAGAGCCGGAAACAGCGCTTTCCTCTATAGCCGTAGTTCATTTGCCACAGATCCCACCCCCCTGGGTAGCCGGGAGATGAAGATACGTCCTCACCGTGACTCCATATTTAAAATAAGAATAGACGACGCATTGGGTAGAGAGTTTTTTGAGCTTATCGATAAAAACTCAACAACCATTACCAATCAGCTCTATTTTGGCAGATACTTTAAAGGCCTTGCACTGAAACCAGGCGCAAACAGCCAGGTGATCACCTCTTTCAGAGCTGACGATTCGCTGAACCTGCGTCTTTTCTACCATACTAATCCAGGCATACCTGTACAGGCATACTTTGACTTCCCGGTATATAATACATCTTTGCAGTTCAATCATATAGATGTTGAACGCCCTGCCGGATCGCCGCTGGCAGCACTGAACGCAACTAAAAAATTACTACCGTCTTCCGAAGCGGACAAAAGGTTATTCGTACAACCGCTGACCAACATCATCGGTCGTATAGATTTCCCTTATCTGCATACCTTTAATCAGTTGAGCCAGTTCTCAAAGATCATGCGTGCTACACTTACCGTAAGGCCGGAAAAAGGTACCTATAGATATCCTTATGTAATTCCACGGAACATGGTTGTCGGTATCATTTCAAATGGCAACGTGGTAGAAGATACCCTCATCTCTCCGTCAACCGGGGCTGTACAATACGGTAACCTGATCTATGATCCCGTTTTTAATGAATCGACCGCCTATACTTACGATATTACCAATTATTGCATTGCACAATTAAACAGTACTGATAATTCATACAGAGGGCTGGCGTTGCTGCCTCCAAGAGGAACCGGTCTCACTAATTTTGACCGTGCCATTCTGGGCGACAACAGAAATACGAAAAGCAGGATATCAGTTCAGATCTATTACCTGCGGTATAAATAATGCAATCAAGAATTGACTACATGAAGCGATTACAATATACAACCGGCTTATGTGGCCTGATGCTTTTACTCGGTGGAAAAGCAATGGCACAACACGGTATCAATTCACTCTATTCTGCGTATGCTATCGGCGACCAGGAAGAGCACGATTACACCCGCAACTTCGGAGTGGGCAGCACTGGTATAGCCCGTCGTTCAGATGTTTACCTTAACGAACTGAACCCGGCTTCCTATGCATTTATACCACGTCAGAATTTCATGTTTGACGTATCCCTGCGTGCACAAACCATCACTTACAAAGATGCTACTACCCTGAACAGACAGGCGGGCGATGTGAACATCAAACGACTGGCAATGGGTTTTAAAGTAAATAACAGGTGGGGTATGAGCGCTGGCTTCGGACAATTCAGCAGCGTCGACTATAAACTGCTTTCTACCACATTCATAGATACATCTCCCCAGGTTACTACGACCGAAGGTACTGGTGGTGTTTATAAGGCGTATATATCAAATGGTGTAAGATTAACAAAGAATTTCTCCATTGGTGTGTCCACTAATTTTCTGTTCGGACCCAACAACGTAACAGAGAATATCGGAGGCGATACCGTATCCACAAAGATCCAGCGCTATGCATTCAATACCAATTTCAACACCGGTATTCAATATGCAGGTATGCTGGGTAAACACTGGCTTTTAGGCCTGGGTGCGACCTATCGTTTCAAGACTAAATTGAACTACGAGAAAAAGCTGATCGTACAGAACGCAAGTGAAACCACACTGTTCGAAGATGATCTGGCAAGAGAAAAATATAATTTACCTGAACAATATGGCGCAGGTATTTCAATAGGTAATGGTAACATAACCTGGCTGGCCGACTGGCGCAGGCAATTATGGAACGACAGCCGCATCGTCAACGCCAAATACAGACTTACCAATTCTGAACGCTATTCTACCGGTCTTGAATATTCTTTCAAACGTAAATACGGTCAACAGCAGGGAGAAGGCATTGTGTTACAGGGAGGTTTCTCTTACTACAAATCATACCTGATCGTCAACAATAATCAGATTAAAGATGTAGCTGGTACTGCAGGTATCTCCATTCCAGCTAAATCCAATATGCTGCGTTATTATATAGGTATCGAAGTTGGCCAGCGTGGTACTACCAGCGGCGGACTGATTAAAGAAACTTATGTGAACGGTGTGTTCCACTTCTCACTGAGAGATATCTGGTTCCTGCGTAGAACATACGATTGATCTGATCTGATAAATAATGAAATAATTAAAGCCCGCAGCAAGTGCTGCGGGCTTTTTCTTTTCTTCTTTCCGGATCAATACGTTCCACGCAACAGATCCCGGAACCAATATCCTGAACTTTTTATTGTTCTTCGTTGTGTTTCAATGTCTACATGTACCAATCCGAAGCGGGCCCTGTAGCCTTCCGCCCACTCAAAATTATCAGTAAGCGTCCACGCGAAATACCCGTCTACCGGTACTCCTTCCCGCTTTGCTTTTAATACGGCCGACAAGTATTCTTCGAAATAGCCGATGCGGTCCCTGTCGTTTACTTCTCCCCCGCTCATAACATCATCAAATGCAGCACCGCTTTCGGTCACCATTAGCCGCTTAATACCTTTGTAAGCGCCAAACTGCTTAAGAATAGAATATAGTCCTTCTCCACTGATCTCCCAACCCAGGGCTGTCATCGGTACCCTGCGGAACTTCGGCTTTACCTCTGAAATACCTACCACCGGCATGAATGCATTCCTACGTACCACCAATGGAAAGTAATTCTGTACACCAATAAAATCAAAATCAAAAGATAATTGATCCCAATCCCGCCACAAGGCGTATCGCCTTTCAATACGACGTAACAATGGAAAATCATTCACCGGATATCCCATGCCCAGTACCGGCTCCAGGAACAGGCGGTTAAATAATGCGTCAGCCTTCTTTGCAGCCTGTATATCGGCCTCTTGCTGTGAATAGGGGTGAATATATGAACAGGACAGGGAAGTCCCTATATTGGCTCCTTTCACCATTTCCCTGATCACCTTCGCCCCCGCAGCCTGTGCCAGCAACACATGATGTACAGCAGGCAGGAAATAGGACAAGCCGAATTTTCCCGGTGCATGTACCCCCAACATATAACCGAGGGACGTAAATCCAAACGGTTCATTCATCACTACCCAGTTCTTCACCTTGTCTCCATATTCCCTCACGCAGATACGTACATATTCTTCAAACGCAAAAATAACCCCGCGATGGCACCACCCTCCTTTCAATTCAAGTGCATGTGGCAGGTCCCAGTGATAAAGCGTAACATATGGTGTCAATCCCGCTTCCAGGCAGGCATCTATGACCCGGTGATAAAAATCGATCCCTGCAGTATTCACGGCTCCCGTACCCTGTGGCAAAATGCGTGGCCAGGAGATAGAGAAACGGAAAACATCAAATCCCAGTTGTTTCACCAGCAGGATATCTTCCCGGTAACGGTTGTAGAAGTCATTTGCTATCAGTGCATTTGTACCATCCTTGATCTTACCTTTCCTTGATGTGAACTCATCCCAGATAGACCTTCCTTTACCATCAGCATCACAAGCTCCTTCATTCTGAAAAGCAGAAATCGTCACTCCCCATAAGAAGTGCTCTCCAAAATCCTGACGGGTAAAAGGCGCGGTAAATGGTTCCATAGATAAAACAAGGATGCAGTTTACAATAGATTATTCGTATAACCCATTATTTAATTGTTAAGGAGCTTGAAATTTAACATACAAAATAGCGATCTTACGTGAATGTTTAGTAAACACATCACAGGATGGACATTGGGTATGAGCCTGTTGCTATACGCCTGCAAAGGAGGTCAACCACAGCAGGCCACTAAAGACGGTACGGCGGACCATATAACAGCAGGCGATACACTGAATCACATGGTACTTATTCCCGGCGGCACATTTACAATGGGAGCCGATGATGCGGAAGCACGAAATGATGAGCAACCACGTCATGCTGTAACTGTAGATAGTTTCTGGATGGATGAACATGAAGTGACCAATGCCGAATTTGCCGCCTTCGTAAAAGCTACCGGATATGTTACCACTGCTGAGAAACCCATCAGCAAAGAAGAACTGATGCAGCAACTACCACCCGGTTCTCCCGAACCAGACAGCAGTATGCTATTACCAGGCTCTCTTGTATTTGCACCTCCCTCCCATCCTGTGCCACTGGACGATGTATCTCAATGGTGGTCGTTCGTAACAGGCGCAAGCTGGCAACATCCCGGCGGACCAGATACCAATATCAGTGGCAGGGAAAAGCTGCCTGTTGTACACATCTCGTGGGACGATGCCCAGGCTTATGCAAAATGGGCGGATAAACGCCTGCCTACAGAAGCTGAGTGGGAATATGCAGCCCGCGGCGGACTGAAAGACCAGCCCTATCCATGGGGCACCGAAGCACTGACAGCAGGGAAGGCTAAAGCCAATACCTGGAACGGACATTTCCCATATCTGAATACACAGCGGGATGGTTATTCCGGGCTTGCGCCGGTAAAAAGCTTTAGCGCTAACGGGTACGGACTATACGATATGTCAGGTAACGTATGGGAATGGTGTGCTGACTGGTATGACAGCCGCTATTATCAGCAACCGGGTAACAACAATAATCCACAGGGACCTGCCAGTGGCTATGATCCCGATGATCCTCTCACGGCTAAACATACGATCAGAGGAGGTTCCTTTATGTGTACGGATGAATATTGTTCCGGTTACAGGGTTACAGCACGAATGAAAACATCACCGGAATCGGGACTGGAAAATCTTGGCTTCAGATGTGTAAGGAATAAATAATTAAAAAGGGGCTAACCACACGGTCAGCCCCTTTTTAATCCTATGCAGCAATGATATTATTGCTTACTTATTTTCCACTTTTTTATTAGCAGCATCCGTATTTGTATTCGCGTTTGTATTTTCTGTCTTAACATTGGAGGCAGTGCCCCCATATCCAACAACTTTTACATCTGAAAGTGTCTTGGCGCCATCTTTCGCAACTGATACAGGCGCACCGTTAACAGTATTGACTTTACCTACGTATTGAACGGGCGCTGCGCTTCCATCTTTTGTTGCTTTTGCGCTCATATACCCTTTGGTGTAAATGAATATCACGCCGTCTTTTCCGTCCTCTCCATATGGAGTTGCATGATCGCCTTTAAGAACATTAATTGACTGTATACTTCCAGGCAGCAGGCCTTCAGGCATAGTATGTCCTATGTTTACATCGTCGATGAACACCAACGGTTCGTGGCCAGTTAATGACTTCAAAGTTGGAGTTGTCATTGAAGTGGAGCCTGTGGCAGGCGCAGCTGGAACTACATCTGCAGCCGGAACAGGAGGTACGGCGGGAACAGCTGGTACCGCCTTTCCTTTTACCGGAACCGGAGGGACTGGTGGTGGTGGCGGTGGAGGAACCGGCGGTGGTGGTGGCGGCACCGACCACGGTGTTGCTGCAGGTTTTGTCGTATCTTTCGGAAAAGCAATACTGGCAACATACTTCACAGACTTCTGCGTTTTAGCAATTGCCTTTGTGAAGTTCAGCGATAGCACTGCAATGCCCATAATAGCGCCAAGCACTATATAACGAAGCAAGTGATAGCGGGATGATCTTTTTTTATTCATCATCATAATCCTTTGTTTTAAATGTGAGAAATTGAAATTGTTTGCGATGGCCGTCGCATATGGGATCCCACTTACTTTTATAAGACTGTATTGATAAGCTTTTGCATCCATTCCCTGCCGGAGAATGCTTCTGTCGGTGATGAATTCAAGATTCTCGCGGATGGCGACACTCATTAACCAGGCGCCTGGATTGAACCAGTAAAAGATCTTATTCAGCTCTCCCATCAGTACGTCCAGTGTATGCAACTGCTGTACGTGCACCTGTTCATGCCGGATAATGGATGTGAATTCTTCCGGACTATGCAGAGAAGGATTGATGTATATATTACGCATGAATGAAAATGGGTTAACCTGCTTCTCCATTATTCTCAGCTGCTGATCATCTTGTGAGAATGTTGCCTTGGTATGCCTGTGCAACCTCCACAGGGATAATAGTTGGATCATCAGCCGGATGCTCATTACAACTACCCCTACCCAAAAGACATACTCCACCAGCACATTAATCAAAGGCACTGACCTATGTGTTTGAAAAGCTGCCAGATCAGGGATGTAGGTCTCTGCCATGACATTCAGCGGCTGGTGCTGCTGTATAAATAATGAAGGATCAATGAATGGACAGACTGCCGCACATATAATACCTCCCAACAGGAAAAAACGGTTTAATGTATAAAAGGTGAGCCGCCTTAATCCAAAATGATAGGCCAGGTAGAACAAAACAAGTGCGATGTTGGCTTTAAGCAGATAAATAAGCATGACTATCAGTTTTTCTCAATCATCTTAACAATTTCCTTTAGTTCTTCCGGAGTGATCTTCTTCTCCTTCGCGAAGAAGGTGACCAGGGCTTTGTAAGAATCTTCGAAATAGTCTTTTACAAAACCATTCATGAACTTCTGTTTGTATTCGCTTTCCACTATCACAGGCGTATATCTGTATACATTCCCCATTTTGTCACTTTGGAGATACCCCTTTTTTTCCAGATTTTTAATAGTGGATGCCAGCGTTGTATACGGTGGTTGCGGAGAAGGATGTGCTTCTAAAAAGTCCTTCACAAAACCAGGGCCCGTTTTCCAGATGGCTAGCATTGCTACTTCCTCCTGTTGTGTCAACTTTTCCATATTCATTTGTTTTAGAGACAACCATCTACGATTGTTTCGTAAATCTACGAACATTTCGTAAATAAACAAATAAAAAAAGAAAAACACCGGCCTTTTAACAGATGTTTTTCTTTTCTATGTTGATTCGTATTTATTTTAAATGACGCTCTGCATTTTTGCGCCCCCGGGTTCGTAACCCGGGGCTACAAACAAGCGACTCCTCACAGAGTCCTATCGCGTTTTGTTTATTTGTGTTTTGTTTATTGCGTATTGTTATGTCTAAAGCTGGTAACTGCCTGCGTTCTTATTTCAGGACCTCTTCCAGTTTCTTTTCCAGGGCATCACCGCGAAGGTTCTTTGCTATGATATTCCCCTTAGGATCGATCAGCAGGTTTTGAGGAATGGCGCGGATACCATATTTCTCCGCTACCTCATTTTTCCAGCCTTTCAGATCAGACACCTGTGTCCATAGCAGATTATCCGCCTGGATCGCTGCCAGCCATTTTTCCCGTTTTTCGTCCAGGGAAACGGACAGTATATCAAATCCTTTATCACGAAAACGGCTGTAAGCCTTCAGTACATTCGGGTTCTCTGCTCGGCAGGGACCACACCAGCTGGCCCAGAAACCTATTAACAGGTATTTACCTTTATAGGCTGCCAGGCTTATATTTTTACCTTCAGCATCCGGTTGTGCAAAATCTATAGCAGGTTGTCCCACTGCTGTTTTTTTTGCTGCCTCCAGTCCTTCGGCGAAGTCCTTTCCTGAAGGGGTACTACGTATATGTTTTCCCAGCCTGTTAAATATGGGTTCTATTTCGGCCAGGTTGATCTCATAATCTGCATACTTATTTAACACGTACAGTGCAATGGGCGAATTAGGATTATTCCGCAGATAATCTCCCATGATCTGCTTTTGCTGTGCAGCCAGTTCATCAAACTGGGGCTCCAGCTTTCTCATACCCTCTTCGTCTTCAGCCATATACAACTGACGATATTGCTTTTCCAGTTCATCCAGGCGGCTGTTCACATCTTTCAGCTGCCCGTTTAAACGGATATAATCATTATTGGCGACGGATCCTTTTACAATAGCTTTACTGATAGAGTCCTCAGTAGTGATCGTGATATCTCCCTTATCCAGGAACAGCGTAAGCAGGTCCCTTTTCTTTGTCTCGGTAATCTCCTGGCTATCTGTCTGAACAGGTGGTTCCTGTACTTTCAGCAGCAGATTGGCGATAGTCGGTTCCGCCAGAACACCGGAAAAAGTAAATTTACCATCCTTTACATCCGTGCTATCCAGTTTGTTATCACCACAACGCCTGATATTCAGATACACCTTTGCTGGCTTCTGTAATGTAGTAACAGTTCCCTCTATTTTAAATGATTGCTCACCCTTCCATTTTTCCTGCGCCAACAGGACCATAGGCGCAAAAAACGCCACGGCCATCATTACGGACTTCATTGATTTAGATTATTTAAGAATAACGAAATTCACATATCCCGGCAGGAAAATCAACCTGTTTGTGATAAACGGTGAGGGAGGTGACTATAAAAGAAGCGGCCTCGTGTAGGTACGAGGCCGGCAAGTAAATTATTTTAATATTTGTTCCAGTTTGGCTTCCAATGCGCTGCCGCGCAGGTTGCGGGCAATGATCTTCCCTTGCGGATCGACCAGGAAGTTGGCCGGAATAGCGCTCACACGGTATAACTGCGCTACTTCATTTCCCCATCCCTTCAGATCGGACACCTGGGTCCATTGCAGATTATCTTGCTTTACAGCCCCAATCCAGCGATCTTTGTTCTGATCAAGGGAAACCCCCAGGATAGTGAAGTTCTTGCCTTTAAAGCGCTCAAAAGCCTTCACAACGTTTGGATTTTCTGCACGACAAGGACCACACCAGCTGGCCCAGAAATCGATCAGCACATATTTTCCACGGAAGGAAGACAGCTTGACCTGCCGGCCATTGATATCTTCCTGGGTAAAATCACTTGCTTCACCTCCATCAGTCTCACCTTTCACACTACGCAGGTATTTAGCAGCAGCTAATCCATATTTGGATTCCTTCAACGGCTGATCCAGCGAATTAAAGATCTTCTCAAACTCGTCCGGCTCCAGGCGGCCGCGTAATTCATTCACCAATATCCACAGACTAGCCACCTGTTTAGGATGAGCTTTTATAAAATCCCTGCCGGTCGTCACTACGTCTTCATTAAACAGCGAGGCTTTCGCGCGGAAGGCATTTTTGCCTGCTTCATCATCACCGGCTATTTTCGCCGCTTCCACATTCAGGACCTGGGCGCGTTCGATCAAGGCCAGAAACGTCTTCTGATAAGCCTGCATACTTTTGTTCTCCTCATTTCCCTTTACAGCGGTAGCAATCGGAAAACTATTTGCATTCAGAGTGTACTGTACTGATTCTTTGCCAGTTATAAACAGCAAAGGGTTCTGTACCCCTTCCAGGATCACAGCGTAAATAGACGGTCCTTTGGATTCAGGTACATTAAACGAGAATTTGCCTCCCTTCACGGATATTGAATCCTTCGGACTATTATCATCATCAGAGTACAGATAGAGCTTTTTGCCTTCAGCACCCGTCAATGTGCCGGATACCTTCTGCTGGGCATAGACTGTACATGACAAAAGCACCGCAAGGGTGCCGGTAACAAGTTGTTTCATCCCTACTAATATAGAAAATAACTGTTATTTATCGTGCCTTTTCTTCAGAACGGCCAATACATCGGATAGCTGGTAGCCTTTCGCATTGAGTAACACCAGATAATGAAAAAGCAGGTCCGCCGATTCGTTCAGAAACAGTTCCTCATTATCATCCTTTGCTTCTATAACGACTTCCACCGCTTCTTCCCCTACTTTCTGCGCAATCTTATTAATTCCTTTTGCAAAAAGTTTGGATGTATATGAGCTTTCTGATGGATTATTTTTTCTTTCTGTAATAATGCTTTCCAGCTTTCCCAGAAAATCATTGCTTACATTATGTTCTTCCCAGCAGGTATCTGCCCCTGTATGGCATACTACACCAGCCGGAATGGCCTTGATCAGCAAAGTATCGCTGTCGCAATCCACCCTGATCTCCTGCAGTGTCAGGAAATTACCGCTTTCCTCTCCTTTTGTCCACAGGCGCTGTTTGGAACGGCTGAAAAAGGTCACCTTGCCTTCCTGCAGGGTCTTGTCCAGCGCTTCCTGATTCATGTAGCCCAGCATCAGGACTTTCAGGGTAGCTGAATCCTGTACTATGGCTGGCACCAGGCCATCCGCGCATTTCTGGAAATTTATCTGTTTGTTATTGTACATGCAGTGGTTACTTTTTTTTAGTAAAAATACCGTCTGGCCGGTAAAATTAGTGGTTTTCTCAGAACCTGATGTTTACGCCTCTCTGGTACAGGTAAGTTTTTAATGCCTGGATCTCAATCTCTTTATAATGAAAAATACTTGCGGCCAATGCAGCATCTGCCTGGGCATTCTCAAACACATCCATGAAATGCTCCATTGTACCGGCCCCGCCAGATGCGATCACAGGCACATTCAGGTTCTGTGACAGTTTTCCGGTAATGTCCAAAGCAAATCCCTGTTTAGTACCGTCATTGTTCATAGAGGTCAGCAGGATCTCCCCTGCCCCGCGCTGAACCGCTTCCTTTGCCCAGTCATAAGCTTTGATCTCGGTTTTCACGCGACCGCCATTCAGATATACATACCAATCGCCATCTTCAAAACGGGTATCGATGGCCAGCACCACACACTGACTGCCAAACTCACGCGCCAGTTCGTCTACCAGCTCCGGACGTTTAAAAGCAGAGGTATTAACCGATATTTTGTCCGCTCCTGACTGCAGTAAAACATTCACATCTTCAACAGATGAAATACCACCACCCACAGTGAACGGGATATTCACATGTTTTGCTATGCGCGTTACCAATTCAGACAAGGTCTTTCTGCGCTCATTCGTAGCAGTGATATCCAGGAATACCAGTTCGTCCGCTCCTTTTTCTGCATATAAAGCACCCAGTTCGATCGGATCACCGGCATCGCGTATATTTTCAAAGTTCACACCCTTTACTGTGCGGCCATCTTTTATATCGAGACAGGGAATGATACGTTTTGTCAACATGATTTGAATAATTAGGAATTAAGAATTGGAAATACAATACAGCTGGAATCAGGTCCTAATTTTTCAGGAATGCTCCCAGTTCCTCCATACTGATCCTTTCCTCGTAAATTGCTTTCCCGACGATCACACCGCTGCAACCGGCTTCTGCCAGTGCATGTACATCTGCCATCGTACTTACACCACCACTGGCAATAAAGTCGATCTGTGGAAAGCGTTCCAGGATCTTTTTGTATAAATCAATAGAAGGTCCTTGTAACAATCCATCTTTGGCGATGTCTGTACAGAAGATATGTTTCACCCCTTGCTTTATATTCCCTTCAAGGAAATCGAACACAGAAAGATCTGTGGTTTCCAACCATCCGCCTACTGCGATCTTTTCCTCTTTCACATCCGCGCCCAGGAAGATCTTTCCAGCGCCATACTTCTTCACCCAGCCTGAGAACAACTCGGGGTCCTTCACCGCTATACTACCGATGGTCGCCAGTTCTGCACCATTTTCATATACAATACGAAGATCATCTTCTGTTTTGATACCGCCGCCGAAATCTATTACCAGGTTAGTTTTACCTGCAATTGCTTCCAGCACCTTCCAGTTCACTACGGCGCCTTTCTTTGCTCCATCCAGGTCTACCAGGTGTAAACGGCGTACGCCAATGCTTTCAAAAGCTTTGGCTACCTCCAGCGGATGTTCATTGTAAACTTTCTTCTGTTCGTAATCACCTTGTGTGAGACGTACACATTTACCATCTATAATGTCAATAGCAGGGATGATGGTAAATCCATTCCCGGTTGCTTTATCAAGTTGCAATTTCATCTTGCAGAAAACGATATTATCTTTTGTAAAATGATCTCCCCAGAATTCATAACCCCGTTTTGTATAAAATCCTTCTGCTGTATTACGGGCATTACACCATAAAAATGCAATATGCTCCTTCCTGCAAAAATCTTCTATATACTGCATCAGCAGGCTGCCATATCCTTTGCCCTGACTATCCTGATGGACTGCCAGTTTACGGAACTGCGCAGATTGTTTTCCGGGTACCAATGTTACCACGCCCCTCAGTCTTGTATCTTCAAACAGGCCGAAATGCAGACTGTCGTCATCATGTTCCAGACGCATTGCCTCAGGCGTTGCATCAGGATATAACACATCCCTGCGCAATTCTAATATGTCTTCTGTATTGACTCTTCTTATCTGTATTGGCTGCATAGTCCTTTATAACTTCAGAAAATTCTCAAGGATCTTCTGTCCCTCTCCCGCAGATTTCTCCGGGTGGAACTGTACCGCATAGAAATTGTCTTTCTGTAATGCAGCACTGTAGTTGATCACATAGTTGGCTGTAGCCACAGTATACGGGCTCAACGCCGCATAGTAGCTATGTACAAAGTACATGTAAGAATTCTCCGGCACATGTTCGAACATCGTGCTGTACAATCCCGTCACGTTGTTCCAGCCTATCTGTGGTATCTTCAGCAGATTATCCACCGGCGACTGGAAACGTTTTACTTCCGTATCAAAAATGCCGAGGCAATTGGTATCGTTCTCTTCGGAGTGTTTACACATTAGCTGCATGCCCAGGCAAATACCCAGCACCGGCTGTTTCAGACTGGTGATCAGCTGGTCGAGCTTTCTTTCCTGCAAATAACGCATGGCGGAACTAGCCTCTCCCACACCGGGGAAGATCACTTTATCGGCCGCCTTGATTGCTTCAGGATCGTCTGTTACCACTCCTTCCACGCCCAGCCGGTCCAGTGCGAACATCACAGAACGGATATTACCGGCATTGTACTTTATGATGACCGTTTTCATATACTTTTCTTGTCTATTTTACGCCAGCAACAAACTGTTGTATTGCTGTATCCAGGTTAGTTGCATTCTCGAGAGCCCGAATAAAGGCCGTACCTATCACGCCACCGTTACTATGAGTAGTAGCGGCATCAAAGGTAGCTTTATCTTTGATACCAAACCCGATCAGTACGGGATTCTTCAGCTGCAATGACTGCAGTCTTTCGAAATAAACCTGCTGATTGCCCATGTCCTTGTCCTTGCCTGTTGTAGAGGAAGAAGACACCGCATATATAAATCCTCTGCTCAGACTATCTATTTTACGGATCCGTTCTTCACTGGTTTCAGGAGTGACCAGGAATACCAGGTGCAGACCATATTGCTCAAACACCTGTTTGTATTCCGATTCATATTCATCCATCGGCAGGTCGGGCAATATCACACCATCCACACCTACTTCCGCACATTTCTTACAGAAGTTCTCAATACCGTACAACAACACCGGATTCAAATATCCCATCAACAAGACAGGCACATGTATCTGCTCGCGGAAATTCTTCAGCTGTTCAAACAATACTTTTAAGCTCATGCCATTCCTGATGGCCCTGTTGCTGCTATCCTGGATCACAGGACCATCAGCCAGCGGATCAGAAAACGGCATTCCCAATTCGATAATATCTGCACCATATTGCTGTAATGCTTTCATGACAGGCAGTGTATCATTTAGCTCCGGATATCCTGCTGTGCAATAAATATTCAGGACTCCTGTTCTTTTGCCGGCAAATAATTGATCTATACGATTGCTCATAAAATATATTTATACGTTACCGCCAGTATTACCGGGCAAATTACGGATATAAGTCTCCATGTCTTTATCACCGCGTCCACTCAAACATACTACCACTACATCATCCGGCTTAAATGCCACCTGACCCAATTTAGCCAGTGCATGAGATGATTCCAGTGCGGGGATGATACCTTCCAGGCGTGTCAGTTCATATGCCGCCTGCAAGGCCTCATCATCTGTAGCATTCAGGAAAGTCGCACGTCCTGTTTCATAGAGATGCGCATGCAATGGACCAATACCAGGATAATCCAGACCTGCAGAGATAGAATATGGTTCAGTGATCTGTCCGTCTTCCGTTTGCATCAGCAAGGTCTTACTTGCATGGATGATACCCAGCTTACCTAGTTGTGTAGTTGCTGCTGAATGACCAGAATGCACACCTTTACCCCCTGCTTCCACGGCGATCAGCTTCACATCAGGTTCGTCCAGGAAGTGATAATAAGCACCTGCTGCATTGCTACCCCCACCGATACACGCCATTACATAATCAGGATTTTCGCGGCCTGTCTTTTCGAGTAACTGTTTTTTGATCTCTTCACTGATCACAGACTGAAAGCGGGTCACCATGTCAGGGTAAGGATGCGGGCCTGCTGCCGTACCCAGGATATAGTGGGTGTCAACAGGGTTATTGATCCAGTCGCGGATAGCCTCATTACAGGCGTCCTTCAGGGTCTGGCTGCCACTGGTGGCAGGTACTACGGTCGCTCCCAGCATTTTCATACGCGCTACATTCGGCGCCTGACGTTTAATATCGATGCTACCCATATATACCACACACTCCAGTCCCATCAACGCACACACTGTAGCGGTGGCCACACCGTGTTGCCCCGCGCCGGTTTCAGCGATGATACGCGTCTTGCCCAGGCGTTTTGCCAACAGGATCTGACCGATCGTATTATTCACCTTATGCGCTCCTGTGTGGTTCAGATCTTCACGTTTGAGATAGATCTTTGCGTTATATTTTTCAGATAAACGTTTTGCAAAGTATAAAGGGGACGGACGACCTACATAATCTCGCAGCAGCTGGTCAAACTCCTCCTGGAATGCAGGTTCACGCAGTATTGCCAGGTAATTGCGTTGCAACTCATCCACATTCGGATATAACATCTCCGGGATGTAAGCGCCGCCAAATCTGCCGTAAAAGCCTTTTTCATCTACATGATACTTAGAGCCGAACGTATTTTCCGCAATCTTCATGCTATGACTATTTTAAATAAGTTGATTGAATCTGATCTGTAAATAACCGCACCTTTTCCATGTTCTTCACACCGGGCTGTATCTCAAACTTGCTGTTCACATCTACCGCAAACAGCGCCGGTAATTTTATCTGTAGCAATTCAGGCGTTTCTTCTAACCCTATACCGCCACTGAGGTAAAACGGATGTGTATAAGGATAATTCTGCAACAATTCCCAGTTAAACCGTTTACCGGTACCGCCGTATTCCTTACCAGCTTCTGTATCGAACAGGAAATAATCTGTCACTGGCAGGTAAGCCGAAAGCAGCGCTGACCAGTCCACGTTCTCTCCGACACGAAAAGCTTTTATTACCGGTACGCTCTTCCGTATAGCTGCGCAGTATTCCGGCGTCTCATCACCATGTAACTGCACCATATCCAGACCATAATCGGTAATGATACGCTGCACCTGCTCAAGTGGTGCGTTTACAAACACACCTACTTTTTGAATACCTTCTATTTCGCGGACGGTACGGGCATCTATTTTCTGTCCCGCAAAGCGCGGCGACTTTTCATAGAATATAAAGCCGGCATAATTAACCTGGTAATTCACCAGTTGTTGCAGGTCTTCTTTCCGAGTAATACCGCAGACCTTTATTTTCATTGTGCTGATTTATTGGCCAGTTCCGTTACAAAGTGCTCGAATGCCCTTGGCGGATTTTCCTGCCTCATAAAATGTTCTCCTATCAAGAATCCCTGGAAACCTGCCTGCTTCAGCGTTATGATCGCATCTGTATTGCTGATGCCACTTTCAGCTACTTTACACTTGTCTGCAGGGATCTGCGGCGCCAGTTCACAAGAGCGGTTAAAATCGACCTTAAACGTAGTAAGATCACGATTATTAACGCCCACCAGTTGTATATGACTTGTCACTTTATCCAGCTGATCGCCGCTATGCACTTCCAGTAATACTTCCAGTCCCAGGTTATTTGCAAAGGCTGCCAGTTGTGCTACTTCCTGCTTTGTCAGGCATTCTGCTATCAGCAGTATCACGTCTGCACCAATGGCCTTTGCTTCCACGATCTGATATTCATCGACAATAAAATCCTTCCGGAGGATAGGAATATTATTCAATGCCCTTGCCTGTTGCAGATCATCTGAAGAACCACCAAAATACTTTTCATCGGTCAGCACAGACAAGCCTGATGCACCATAGCGGGTATATGCCGTTGTTACATCCTGCACAGTTACCTCACCATTGATGAGACCTTTTGAAGGAGATCGTCTTTTGAACTCTGCAATGATTCCCGTCTTCTCAGGGTCCCGTAGAAACTGCGCCAATGATAAAGGCGTTCGTTTGAACCAGGATACCTGTTCTAATTCTTCCACACTCCGCTGTTCTTTGCGGGCGGCCACTTCAATGTGCTTGTGGGCTACAATTTCTGTCAGGATATTTTTCATGATTGCAAGCTTATCAACTTCTTAAACGCGTTATGCGCTGCACCTGATTCCAGTGACTCTACAGCTGCCTGGAAACAGTCAGCATAATTATCAAATTTCTTCATACAATATAATCCCATCGCAGCATTAGCCAGTACTACAGAGTTCTGCGCCCAGGTCCCTTCACCTTTCAATATCTTCATAAAGATCTTTGCTGCGGCTTCTACAGTGCTACCACCATAAATATCTTCAGGATACACTTTACGTTTACCCAGCTGTTCAGGCGTCCAGTCTTTCTCTCCCTCATTGGTGATGACACGGGTATCAGCAGTCAGAGAGATCTCATCATAACCATCCAGGCTATAAACGATAGCATACTGTTTGTCAGTCTGCTGGAACAGATAATTATAAACTCTTGCCAGTTCGAGGCTGTAAACACCTATCAGCTGATGTTGTGCAAAGGCAGGATTTACCAGCGGTCCCAGCATATTGAAGAAGGTACGGATACCCAGCTGGCGGCGAACGCCGGCCACATTCTTCAGTGCAGGGTGAAACAATGGTGCGTGCAGGAAACAAACGCCTGCTTCTTCGAGCTCTTCCCGGAGTTTAGCATCATCGTTCTTGAATTTATACCCCGCCGACTCCATCAGATTTGAGGCTCCGCTTATGGAAGATACGCCATAGTTGCCATGTTTGGCTACTTTCCCGCCTGCGCCCGCCACTATGAAACAAGATAGCGTTGACACATTAAAAGTATTCTTTCCATCTCCACCGGTACCTACTATATCAAGTACTTCATAACCGTTCAGGTTAACAGGCACACAGAGCTCCAGCAAAGCGTCCCGGAACCCCAGCAGCTCCTCTACTGTAATACTACGCATCAGGAAAACAGTCATAAAAGCGGCTAGTTCGCTTTCATTGTACATGCCCTTTGAAATACTCATGAGTATCTCTTTGGCAGCCTCCCGGCTAAATGTTTTATGTTCAAAAAGGTAATTAAGTATCTTTTTCATTACTTGGAATTTATGCATTCAACCAGTTACGGAGTATCTGTTCTCCCTGTGGCGTCAATACACTTTCAGGATGGAACTGTACGCCACTTACATCATATTTGTTATGCTGCAGCGCCATGATATAATTATTATCATCCCTGGCTGTTATTGTCAGGTCGGGAGATAATGTTCCTTCATCTACTACCCAGGAATGATAGCGGCCTACTTCCAGCTGATCTGGCAAACCGTTAAACAGTCTTCCGTCTCTCGCGGTAATATTCACATTTGTTGCGACGCCGTGATATACATCTTTCAGATTGATCAGCTTTGCGCCAAAAGCTTCTCCTATTGCCTGTTGACCCAGACATACGCCGAAGATGGACTTACTCGGTGCATACTCTTTGATCAGTGGCAGCAGCAATCCTGCTTCTTCAGGGATACCAGGTCCGGGAGACAAGATGATCTTATCATAATCTTTTACCTTTTCCAATGGAATTTCATCATTGCGCACCACTGTCACTTTACCATTGATGATCTTCTCCACCAGGTGCACCAGGTTGTAGGTAAATGAATCGTAATTATCAAACACCAGAATATTCATGTCAGATATTTTGAGCCAGGATAATGGCCTGTTTTAATGCATTCAGTTTATTGTTCACTTCCTCCAGCTCGGACGATGCGACAGATTTCGCTACCACACCTGCTCCTGCCTGATAGTATAATGTGTTGCCTTTGCTCATCACAGAACGGATCATGATCGCATGATTGAAATCACCATTAAATCCTACTGATCCGATACATCCACCATAAAAGCCACGGGCTGTCGGTTCATTTTCATCAATGATCTCCATTGCCCTGTACTTTGGCGCACCGGATAATGTTCCCGCAGGGAATGTAGCTGCCAGCAGTGAGAACGGGTTCAATCCCGGCTGTATCTTACCGGTCACTTCACTCACAAGATGTATTACGTGCGAATAGTACTGTATCTTCCTGTAAGATTCCACTTCCACATCTGTCGCCAGTCTGCTGAGATCATTCCTTGCGAGGTCGACCAGCATCACATGTTCCGCATTTTCTTTCGGATCTTCCAGCAGTTTAGCCGCCAGCTGCCTGTCCTGTTCGTCATCTCCCGTACGTTTGAATGTTCCGGCTATCGGATGAATAGTAGCTTTATTATCTTTTATGATCAGCTGGGCCTCGGGTGAGGAACCCATTAGTTTATAATCGCCGTAATCGAAGAAGAAGAGATAAGGGGAAGGGTTAATAGAGCGGAGAGCACGGTACACATTGAATTCGTCACCTTTGAACTTTTGCTGGAAGGCTCTGGAGAGTACTACCTGGAAAACGTCTCCTCGGAAGCAGTGTTGTTTACCTTTTTCCACGATCTCCATGTATTGTTCATTCGTCAGGTTACTCTTTTCTTCTCCATCCGCCCTGAAGCTGTAAGTCGGTACGTCTTTTTGTCTTATCAGCGATTCTATCAGGTCAAACTCGCTATCAAGGCCTTCCACCACATTTTCACAGAGATACAGTTCATCTTTGAAGTGATTGATAGCGATGATATACTGATAAAAACGGTATCGCATCATTGGGATGGTATTGCCGTTCTGTTTGTTTTTATTAAACTCTATCGTTTCGAAGAACTGCACGGAATCAAATGTGCTATACCCAAATAAACTCTGCACCACGGGCAGTACCGGCTTATCGGCGAAAGTGAAATTACCGAGGAACTTCTGCAACTCATCTAACACACTCTGTTTGTTCTTCAACTGTTTCCTCTCTGGCGGGAGATTAGGATACTTAAATTCAAAATCTGTGGTACTGGTCACTTCTATGCCCGCTATCGGCTGGATGCAGATGAAGGAGAAACTGTTTTCACTGGCGCGATAGTCTGTACTTTCCAGCAGTAGGGTACCAGGAAACTTGTCGCGGAGCCGCAAATAGATACCTACAGGCGTGAATACGTCTGCGAGCATTTTCTTTGATCTTGATTTTACTTGAATACTACCCATTGGTTTGTGATTGAGTTAAATTGGGTGACTATCTAAAACGAAGAAGGCCCGCTGTGTAACAGCGAGCCTTCCAATTATATAGTTTCATTACGAAACATGGCACTGTAACACCTTATCAGGAACTGATATTGTGCCACCACCAATGCTTGTTTGTAATACTTGTTATCATGTTTTAATTTCTTGCGAAACAAATATCCGGTCTTTTTTGAAAACATGCAAATTTTTTTTGAAAAAATTTGTGAAGTGATAAGTTCCGGGGCCATTTTGTCAATAGTTGCTAATACAAGCTATTTTTTTGAGCTGGGATGATACGGCTGGATGATAGGGCTGGATGATACGGCTGGATGATACGGCTAGGATGATACGGCTGGGATGATACGGCTGGGATGATACGGCTGGGATGATACGGCTGGATGATACGGCTGGATGATACGGCTGGATGATACGGCTGGATGATACGGCTGGATGATACGGCTGGATGATACGGCTGGGGTTCAGGTGGGACCGCGGTCGGCGCCTCTCTGGGCAGTTGGATGACTATTTAGCCTTTTCAAGCGTATGAGCTTTGGAATATCTATGGAACTTCATCAATCGTACACCCAAAGAGCCGAAGGCCCGCTGTCTCCACCTGAACCCCTTCCTCCTCATTGACGCCCTGTTATGGCTAGCCGTCTACATACATTGCCATTTCGTGGCCCCTACTTCATTTATCTTTCTATTGACTTCACATATGCTTTCGCCACACTTTCAGCTCTGCCCTTCTAATCCTTACTTCTTTTCCCGCTTGAATAATTTCATCATTTTCATAATCTGCATCAACGCCCCTCACCGTTTTTCATGTTATTGACGGCCCGCTATCAAATCATTCATTCATTCATTCATTCTGGTCATTCATTCATTCTGGTCATGATTCCTGCTCATTCCGCTGTGCAATCATTTTAAAAAAACCCTTCCATATAATCAGCTCCTTCAACAATGCTTTCTTCTTCACTAGTCATATACTAGATGTACGAATATCCAATAACAGATAGCCAGATTAGAAATTTATATCCCCCAACAATTACCCTAGTCACTAATACAACAATGTCCTGTTACTTATGGGAAGCAGCGAAGTAGCAGGCGGTTAAAGATGGAGACTGCGGGCCTTCGGCTCTTTGGGTGTACGATTGATGAAACTAAATAGCGATCAAAAGCCCATACGCTTGAAAAAGCCAAATAGCCATCCAAATGCCCAGAGAGGCGCCGACCGCAGGCCCATACTTTAACCGCAGCTACTCGCGGTTAAATATCTTACAACACACCCTTCGTACTCGGCAACTGCATATTGGCAGGATTACGCTTCACAGCCATTTTAATAGCCTTCGCAAAGGTCTTAAAGATCGCCTCGATCTTGTGATGCTCATTCTCACCCTCAGCCTTAATATTCAGATTGCACTTTGCTGCATCAGAGAAAGACTTGAAGAAGTGAAAGAACATCTCCGTCGGCATCTCCCCTATTTTCTCACGATTGAACTTCGCGTCCCAGACAATCCAGTTACGACCGCCAAAATCAATAGCAGCCTGCGCCAGACAATCATCCATAGGAAGGCAGAAACCATAACGCTCTATCCCTCTCTTATCAGCCAAACCTTGCGCCATCGCTTCTCCTAAAGCAATGCCCACATCTTCAATCGTGTGGTGCTCGTCAATATGCAGATCCCCTTTTGCTTTTATTGTCAGATCAATACTACCATGGCGTGCAATCTGATCCAGCATGTGATCAAAAAATGCAAGTCCGGTGCTGATGTCAGCCTTACCAGTACCATCCAGGTTCAGCGAAATGTTGATATCCGTTTCTTTGGTAGTACGTGTGTGAGAAACTGTACGTAGTCCTAATTTCAGGAATTCATAGATCTTCTCCCAGTCGGTGGATTCCAATGCGATCACATCTTTCAATGCCTGCACATCAGCACTGATCTCAGCACTTCCAAGGCCAGTACCCTCATTCATCCAGATAGCTTTGGAGCCAAGGTTCTGCGCCAACTGCACATCAGTGATGCGGTCGCCTATCACGAACGAATTCGCAAGGTCATAGTCAGCAGAGAAATATTGTGTTAGCATACCCGTGCGTGGCTTACGGGTAGGCGCATTCTCATGAGGAAAAGAACGGTCGATATGCGCCGCTTTGAAGGTCACACCTTCGTTTTCAAAAGCCCGCACAATGAAGTTCTGCGCCGGCCAGAAATCTGCTTCAGGAAAGCTGGCAGTCCCCAGGCCATCCTGGTTGGTCACCATTACCAACTCATAGTCCAGTTCCGCTGCAATGCGGGACAGGTGAGTAAATACCTTCGGATAAAATTCAACCTTTTCAAGGCTGTCGATCTGGTAAGTAGGTGGTACTTCCTTGATGATGGTACCATCCCTGTCTATGAAGAGGACTCTTTTCATTATTGCTGTTATTACGGCGCTTTGTATTGTTATATTGTAAACAGTTATCTGCAATAGTTAACTGTTATATACGTTCATTTGAATTACTGTTGTACGGTGACTTCCGCGATGGTTTCCAGCAATGTCACATTCTCTTCCGGCGTACCTATAGTGATACGCAGACAACCATTACACAATTCCACCTTTGAACGGTCACGTACGATGATCCCTTTTTCCACCAGGTAGTTGTAGATACCTTTTGCATCCACTGTTTTAGCCAGCAAAAAGTTCGAGTCGCTCGGATACACTTCCAGCACCTGTGGCAGATTGATCAGTGAAGCAGCCAGTTTATCTCTTTCTACTACAGTGTCCTTGATCCATTCGTTTACCTGGATGATGTTGTCGAGTGCTTCCAGTACGAGGTCCTGCGCTGCCTGGTTGATATTGTAAGGAGGTTTTACCTTGTTCAGCACATTGATGATCTCTTCTCCGGCGAAAGCCATACCCACACGTAGAGCGGCCAGTCCCCATGCTTTGGAGAGCGTCTGCATCACAACAAGGTTTGGATATTCTGTCAGTTCAGGAATGAATGTTTTCTGACGGGCGAAGTTGATATAAGCTTCATCGATCACTACAATACCATCAAAGTTATTCAGGATCATCTCTATATCGGAACGGTTGATAGAATTACCGGTGGGGTTGTTGGGAGAGCAGATGAAGATCAGCTTTGTACGCTCGTCCACAGCTTCCTGTAAAGCGGCCATATCTATCTGGAAATCGGGTGTCAGTGACACCTTACGCACGATCACATCGTTGATATTAGCGCTCACTTCATACATACCGTATGTGGGTGGGAATAATACAACGTTGTCAACACCCGGGCGACAAAAAGACCGGTATAACACATCTATCACTTCATCACTGCCATTACCTAAGAAGATATTCTGCGGCGGTACACCTTTGATATCGGCCAGTTTATATTTCACTTTCCACTGCATCGGGTCCGGATAACGGTTATAAGCAACCGGTAGCGGAGAGCCATAACTGTTCTCATTTGCGTCAAGGAAAATAGAAGCTTCTCCTTTGAATTCATCCCTGGCGGTTGAGTAAGGCACCAGGCGTTTTATATTGTCGCGTAGTAAGCTATTAAGATCGAACATGATGTTGAATGTTGGATGTTAGAGTTGAGTCTTTTGTTTCAAGCGGATGGTCACTGCATTCTTATGTGCATCTAACCCTTCTGCCGCAGCCATTGTCTCAATGGTAGCACCGATCTGCTGTAAGCCCTCCTGTGTTAGTCGCTGGAAAGTGATCTTCTTCACAAAACTATCGAGAGATACTCCGCTGTATGCAGTAGCGTAACCATTGGTCGGTAATGTATGATTAGTACCGGAAGCATAATCGCCTGCACTTTCAGGAGAATAATTACCCAGGAATACCGAGCCTGCATTTACTACTGCGTCAGCAATGGTAATATCATCCTTACAGGCTACGATCAAATGTTCCGGCGCATAGGCATTCAACAGTTCCATGGCTTCCGGCGTATCTTTCACGAGAATGATACGGCTGTTTTCCAAAGCGCGTGCGGCAATATCTTTGCGCGGCAGTTGCTCCAGCTGAGCAACCACTTCTTCCTGCACTGCTTTAATGATACCGGGTGCTGTCGTTACAAGTAATACCTGGCTGTCAGGACCATGTTCCGCCTGTGAAAGCAGGTCGGCCGCTACGAACGCCGGAATGCAGGTCTCATCTGCCAGTACGGCCACTTCCGACGGACCGGCAGGCATATCGATCGCTACACCGTTCTTATTAACAAGTTGTTTTGCGCATGTCACATACTGATTACCCGGACCAAAGATCTTATGTACACGTGGTACGCTTTCAGTACCATATGCCATAGCGCCTATCGCTTGTACGCCACCAATTTTGAAGACGCGTTCAACACCTACTTCCTGCGCAGCAAATAATACGGCAGGATGTACTTCACCTGCTGCATTGGATGGCGTGCAGAGTATGATCTCTTTGCAACCCGCGATCATGGCCGGTATACCAAGCATCAGTATTGTGGAGAAAAGCGGAGCGGAACCGCCCGGAATATACAGCCCTACTTTTTCAATAGCCACCGGCTTGCGCCAGCATTGTACACCCGGCATCGTTTCTATGATCCTGCTTTGTTCCTGCTGTGCTTTGTGAAAGACCTCTATATTATGTTTCGCCTGAAGGATAGCTTTTTTCAGTTCTGCATCCAGCACATTATTAGCATGTGCAAATTCTGCAGGCGTTACCTCCAGTGCGGTCAATTCTACTTTATCAAACTGCTGTGCATATCTGCGCACTGCTGCATCTCCCTCCTGCTTTATGGCAGCGAGAATATTACCTACATTGGTTTCCAGGGCTGTCGTATCTAAAACCGGACGTTGGAGTAATGCCGGCCATTGTGAACGTTCTGGATATTCGAATACAAGCATGCTATTATTGATTACGAATGGACTATTACGAGTAACGAATGATCAGTGATGAAACTATGATCATCCGTTATATGATCATCTTTTCAATTGGCACAACCAGTATACCTTGTGCACCAGCCGCTTTCAGACTTTCAATAATTTCCCAGAAAGCGTTTTCATTCAGCACAGAATGCACAGAGCTCCAGCCTTCTTCCGCCAACGGCAGTACTGTCGGACTTTTCATACCTGGCAGCAGGCTGATGATCTCCTGTAATTTATCGTTCGGTGCATTCAACAGCACGTATTTATTATTCTTCGCTTTCTTCACCGCCTGGATACGGAACAGCAACTTTTGCAACAGTCCTTCCTGTTCTGGTGTCAGGTTATCATTACTGATCAGTGCTGCTTCAGATTTCAGGATAACTTCCACTTCTTTCAAACCGTTCATGAACAGGGTGGAACCGCTGCTTACCAGGTCACAGATAGCATCTGCCAATCCGATACCAGGAGCGATTTCTACGGAACCACTGATCTCATGGATATCAGCCGTGATATTATGCTTATCCAGAAAGTTCTGCAGGATCACCGGATAGCTGGTAGCAATACGCAGTTTGTCCATATCCTTTACACCATTGTACTCTACTGATTTTGGCACTGCCAGGGAAAGACGGCATTTACCAAAGCCCAGCTTCTCTGCGATCTTCACAGGACGGTTCTTTTCAATGATCACGTTTTCACCGACGATACCGATATCAGCCACACCATCTTCCACGTATTGCGGAATATCATCATCGCGCAGGAAGAAGACTTCCAGCGGGAAATTACTGGCTTCCGTTTTCAGCTTGTTAACACCGTTGTTGATGTCGATACCACATTCTTTCAACAGCTTGATAGAGTCGTCGTGCAAGCGACCGGACTTCTGAATGGCAATTCTCAGTTTCATATTTTAGACAATGTTCGGTGAAAACAAAAAAGGGGCTTACCGTTTGGTAAGCCCCTGATGATGTTCTAATATTATTATATAGTACATAAAATCATCCCAGCCTACCTGCGTGGTAAGAAATGATGGTGATGATGTGTATGTACGTTAATGTTCATAATTTGAATAACGATGCGAAGTTAATAACTATTTTGAATAATCAAACTAATTTTTGCCCTGACCGCCATTATTTTAATGTAAACCCTGCTGACTGGACATCTCTGCTATTAGGACCTACAAACACGGTAAAATCGCCAGGTTCCGCCTTCCAGCGCATGTCTTTATCATAGAACTTCAGATCTTCCACTGAAATATCAAACGTCACCGTACGGGTCTCTCCTTTGGCCAGCGAGATCTTTCTGTACGCTTTCAGTTCCTTCACCGGACGGGTTACTGACCCTACCAGGTCCCTGATATATAACTGAACTACCTCCTCTCCTTCATAGTTCCCGCTGTTGGTTACCGGTACGCTGATCTGCAGTTTGTCTGCCGCAGTGATCTGCTGTTTACTTAGCTTCACAGCGCCATAGGTGAACTTAGTGTAGCTCAGTCCATAACCGAACGGATATAGCGGCTCATTGTCAGTATCGAGGTACTTGGTTGAATACTTATTGTTAGGGTTCAGCGGACGCCCTGTATTCTTATGGTTGTAGTAGATAGGTATCTGACCTACATTCCGGGGGAAGCTCATCGTCAGCTTACCAGCCGGATTATAATCGCCGAACAGTACGGAAGCAATTGCGTTACCGGCCCTGGTGCCCAGGAACCATGTTTCAAGGATAGCGAGGATATGGGCGTCTTCCCATTCCAATGTCAGCGGACGGCCATTTGACAACACCAACACAACTGGTTTGCCTGTGGCGTACACGGCCTTCAGCAACTGTTGCTGGTTCTCCGGAATACTAATATTGGACCTGCTGGCCGCTTCCCCTGTCATGCCCTGTGATTCTCCCAGCGCCATCACCACTACGTCCGATTGTTTTGCCAGTTCCACTGCTTCGGCCAGCATCTGCTGACTATTAGCCGTATCTGCTTCATCCAGTTTGAATTTCTGGGTAGCTCTCTTGTACAGGGTTGTATCCGCAGTATAGTGGGCGCCCGGCAGGTAGGTCACATTGGCCGAACGTTCTTTCAGGGCCTCGAACAAGGTTACCGCCTTGTTATAGTCGCCCGCAGCCGACCAGTTACCGATCATATCCCGTTTACTGTTTGCCAGGGGGCCGATCAGTGCGATCTTTGCGTCCTTCTTCAACGGCAGCAGCTGGTTTTCATTCTTCAGCAGTACAATAGAGTGTTCTGCTATTTTCTGAGCAGCAGCCAGGTTCTCGGCCGACATGATCTCTTTTGCCGCCCGGGCGGTATCGCAATATTTGAAAGGATCCTGGAACAGGCCCAGGTCATATTTGGCCGCCAGGATACGATATACCGCGCTGTCGATCGTCTTCTGGGTCACCTTTCCATCTTTCAGCAACTGCTTCAGCTGGCCTCCAAAAATGCCGCCCTGCATATCCATATCCACACCCGCATTCAGGGCTGCCGCTCCGGCTTCATATTCATCCTTTACATTACCATGAGCGATCATTTCGGTTATGGCGGTATAGTCTGTCACTATGAAGCCTTTAAAGCCCCAATCTTTCCGAAGCAGATCTGTTAGCAGCCATTTATTGGCGGTGGCAGGCGTACCGTCAATTTCGTTAAAAGAGGTCATTACAGTAGCAGCTCCGGCGTCTATAGCTGCCTTGTAAGGAGGCAGATAATACTGATACATCTGCCGGCGGCTCATATCCACCATATTATAATCACGACCAGCCTCAATAGCGCCGTATAAAGCAAAGTGTTTCACACAGGCAAGAACAGTGTTATTGGCCGATAGGTCAGATCCCTGGTAGCCTTTCACCTTGGCTTTTGCTACCTGGGTACCATACCAGGTATCCTCCCCTACTCCTTCCGCTACGCGGCCCCAACGGGGGTCACGGGCAATATCCACCATAGGTGAATAAGTCCATTGTAACCCATCAGCACTGGCTTCCTCTGCAGCAATACGGGCACTCTGCTCCAGCAGTGCCATGTCCCAGGTACAGGCCTCTCCCAGTGGAATAGGGAAAATGGTCTTGTGACCGTGAATCACGTCGTAACCGAATAATAGTGGAATTTTCAGCCTGGTTTTCAGGGCCATTTCCTGTAACTGTCGGGTATACTGAGGGGTATAGGCATTAAAGATCGCGCCACAAAGGCCGGCTTCAATGTCCTTCTTATATCCCGGTTTCATAAAAGGGCCGGTTACGTCCATATCACTTGTGAGAAGGTTCAGCTGGCCGATCTTCTCTTCCAGCGTCATACGTTTAATGAGGTTACTGATAAAGGCCTGTTTGGTATTTTGTGCCTTCACGCTGAGTGCGGCCAATAGCAGGGATGCTACCAGCAAGCGCTTGGGGATCTTCATAATCGTGTTTTTTAATGTTTATAAGTGAGACTAAGGTAGGGAATTAATCTAAGGGGAAGTGCCAGGGTTGCTTTTACCTCCTATGACTTCAAAATAAACTGAAATAGAGGACGATCCAATGAATTCACAATTCATGAATCATGAATTGCTTATCTTTACGTTATGAATCAGCATAATGGAATGCGGCCACAAGACATTGCCGTATTGTTAAAAATAGTCATCTCCCCATCAAACTGGATGAACAAGGACATTGCAGAAGCTTTGTTTTTGAGTCCAGCCGAAGTCAGTTACTCTTTGCAGCGGTCAGCCCTCGCTGGCCTTACGGACCCCTCTAAGAGAAAAATAATGAAAAAGACATTCCTCGAATTCATCCGGTATGGACTACCTTATGTATTTCCTGCAATTAAAGGTTCGATCGCAGCTGGCGTACTGACAGCATTTTCTTCTCCTGTTATATCTAAGCACTTTATGACCAACAAATCAAGTGAAACAGTAGTATGGGCCTATCCTGAAGGCGAGGCAAGGGGCGAATCCATTATTCCCTTATATCCTAATGCAGTAAAAGCAGCACTAAAGGATCCCGAACTATATGACTTATTTGCGCTCGTAGATACATTACGTTTAGGAAAAGTTCGGGAGAAAGAAATTGCACTTAACTTACTAAAGGAAAAATTCGGTGTAAGTCATGCATGAAAATATTGTTCGTATCAAAGCGGTCGCCAACATATTGAAGGAACTTAATCAATCTTATGTATTTGTCGGTGGCGCAACCGTTTCTTTATATTCAACACAAAAGGCTCTGGTTGAAGGCATCCGCCCAACTGATGATGTAGATGTCGTAGTAGAAGTTGCTTCTTATGCGGATCATTCTCAAATGGAAGAGAAACTTAGAAAATTAGGTGTTGTTAATGATATCGAATCAGGTGTGATCTGCCGCTATAAAGCACAAGGCATTATCGTCGATATCATGCCAACCACTTCCCAGGCACTCGGATTCAACAACAGATGGTATCCTGACGGCTTTCAGCATGCGATCCCTTATAAACTCGACAACGAAACAGACATCCGCATTTTCTCTCTGCCATATTTCCTGGCTTCAAAATGGGAAGCCTATAAATCTAGAGGAGCAAATGATCTACGGACGAGTAGGGACTTTGAAGATATGGTCTATGTTTTTGAGAACTGCAGGGACTTTGATGAACAATTATTAAATGGTCCTGAGTCCGTCAGAGAATATCTTAGTCAAGAACTTTCAGGACTTCTTCGACATCCGGATTTCGAAGAAGCTTTATACTGCCACATGGAAAGTGCCAGATACGGTGCAAGCCCTGAAAAGTTAATTGCAAAGATAGCAGCAGGCCTCAACCTCGAGCTGTAAGCACCAGTATCCCCTATATCCGCACCACCACCCGCTTCAACTGCTTCCCACTATACACCTCTCTCCCATCAACAATCACCTTTAACCCCTTCCCTTTTTTATAATGCTCCCCCGTCTTATCCCATCTCACCGTAACAAGCTTCCCATGATAAGGCACGCCCTCCAACACAAACCAATCCCACTGTCCCGAAGGGATCAGCGGATGCAGTTCCAGGTTATTTTCAGCACGGGGCTTTAATCCTATCAGGTCATTGATCACCAGGTCACAAAATCCGGAGTGATTATAATAACTGCTACGCAGATCATCTCCTTTCAGCCAGTAGCCGTTGCGCTCATCCTGGTATTCGCCCAGATAAGGTTTCCCATTTTTCTGATGAGAATTTGCATAGACCTGCAATGCATGATAATAAATAGCCGGCGACATGCCATCATGATGTTTATAGTCTGTCAGCAGATTAGCTAATCCTTTTAATGTTTGTGTAGTAGCAAATGGCCATATGGCGCCATCCCATTCACACCCACCGCTGCCGTGCGAGCGGAAAGCAGGATGCCTTCTCTCGGCAGTGGTCAATCCCCAGGGAGCATCAAACCCGCTGGTGTCCGTGAGTTGTTCCCATGCTTTGGCAAACTTTGATTTATCGGCAGGCAAGTTAAAATACCAGGGAATAAAACCTATCTCTTCCCGCGCATTGGAGAGTTGTGTATCCTTACTGCCTTTAATAGCTTGTCTTACTTTGAAGAAAGCAGCGGTATCGTCCCATAATTGTTCCTGTACCAATTGTCTGATCTTCGCTGCATCGGCTGCATATCTTTGCTGCAGGCTATCATTCCCAGCCATGACAGCGATCTTTGTAAGCGCGTTGGCATTGCCGTACATGTAACTGCTGATAGTAGGACGTGTATGCTTTTCCCTGCGTGCACCACTGATAGATTCTTCCATTCCATCTTTCACATCAAACTGCCAGAAGAGGCCATTGGGCA
This sequence comes from uncultured Flavihumibacter sp., assembly GCA_902168105.1. GTDB lineage: Bacteria > Bacteroidota > Bacteroidia > Chitinophagales > Chitinophagaceae > Chitinophaga. The sequence goes on along the minus strand of CABHOY010000075.1, from coordinate 241,493 downwards.
ATCGTTTTTCCTGTTCCCATAAACGATAGTCTTTATCCATATAGGGTAACAATGCCGTCACAAAACTGGTATCGCCCTCTACAAGAAAACGGTTGTATACCGCATCTACCGCCCAGCTGCTGAACTGATGGAAGCGGGGTGATTTCTGCTGCGAATCCTTCAGATACCAATACTGGATATATTGGTCGATATATTGCTGGTTACGCAGCCATCTCCCTTCATACACATGATGGCCGAAAGCGCAACTTAATGCATTAAATCTGCCCGCATGTTTAACCGGAGTAATAAATTCAGTGAAAATAAATCCGTCCGCCGTTTCCTTCAGGTGCTTACGGAATGTCCACCAGCGATAGTAATAGGTTTGCTCAATAATACTATCCGGACATTCCAGTAAAGGCACATTTGTTTTCAGCCATTCAAAGGCTTGCGCATTACTAACATAATTGACCACATATTCCGAGTCAAGGCTATTGAAACGGTCTGTATATTTCTTCAGTGTATTTTCAGGCTTTCCCACATTTCCCTGTTGCGCACAAAGGTGTAAGGGGAAGAAAATACATATCGCCGCTGCTATTGCTTTAAAGGATCCCAATTGCCAAATACTTTAGTGAGTGTAATATTTTTCGCTTCTTTAGCTGTCAGTTGTTTTGACCAGGCCACACGTTGACGACTTGCTGCACCATCACCCACATTCTCATACTCTGCATACCTGGCTGTTTGTTCATTTTCCGGCTTGCTCCAGTTATGCCATCCCTGTGGGAGTATGTGTGATCCCAGTGTGCTATGCATAAATACCGTCGCTCCATATGGACGCCATGGACGTCCCAGATAAACCTTCCTGGCACTGGTATCAGCTGTTAATGTACAATGACTGAAAACTAAGCCATATGTCTGTCCGTTTGTCGTAGAAGCAGCCGTAATGAACGAATCTTTTTTACTGTGGATGATACAGCCTTCGAACCAGACTGTCGCTGCACCGAATATGAAATCAGTCGTACCTGTGATATAACAGTCTTTGTAGTACTGCCTGCTGTCAGCTCCTCCTGCATATAATGTATCCTGGTTACCCAGCAAACGGCAATTGCGGAAAATACAGCGATCACCTTCTACATGCAATGCTACTGCTTGTCCTACGGGGCCGGCTGCATTCTCAAACGTCAGGTTTTCAGCAATGATATCATCGCCTTCTATCAATACCGTATATGAGTTAAATGTGCCGAATTTGTCCCTGCCTGAAGCATCTTTACCCGGATAAGGCTTTCCCGAATAATCACTGTTGGTAATGATGGTACTATCCCGGTCTTCCCCCTCTAGAGTGATACTGCATTTCCAGGAAGGAATGCACAGCTTTTCATGATATATTCCCTTGCGGATAAAAATAGTAACACGGAAATATGTAAAATCCCGCACAGCATTTACGGCTTCCTGTATAGTACGGTAATCGCCGGTACCATCCTGTGCTACCACAAGACGCTTACGTGTGTCTTGTGCATGTACACAGACTACCAGCAATAGCAAGATCGGCATAGCTATAAAACGAATATATTTCTTCATAACAAGGAATTCAGCGATGCAGTAATGGAACAAACTATAAAAATCCTTCCGGTTGAAGAAGAAAGCGGTGTACTTTATTTACGCAATCGTTACCGGTCATTTCCTCCTTCGGACGTACATACATCTCTATATCTAAAAGCCCCTTACGCCGTTGTTACACCGTAGTTTCTATATCGATCGATATAGAAACTACGGTGTAACAACGGCGTAGAAAGCCTATATATCGAAGGATGTATGCCGGTTATATTGATTATCAATGTCTTACTATTCTCTAAAGCATCTACTTTACGATAAATCTATAGTCGCCAGACCCGGCTTTAAGTACAATCCTGCCATCTTCATGCCCCTTAATCCACGCATCTCCTTGTTTATCAACTACTTTACTACTTTCAGTCACCTGCTGTCCTTTCGTAAAAGGCAGTTTGATCAGGGCAGTACTATTAGGAGGAATCACTATATGAAAGGTCAGCTCTCCCTCCTTACGCTCCCATTCGCTAATAATAGCCCCAAAAACTGATTTATAGGAAGTTTTAACCCAAGTAATGTCTCCGACTATTTCAGGCCGTATAACGACCTCTTTATAGGCAACAGAGGCATCCTGCTGGGTTATTCCCCCAAGACCGGTATAAAACCATTCCATCAGGTGGCCCAGCATCAGGTGGTTATTGGATACCTGCTCAAGCGCTGCCCAGGACTCAGTCAATGCTGTTGCACCCTTCGCCAGTTGAAAACCATACCCAGGCACATCGTTCCGGTTATTCATCTCGAACAGCAGCTGGGATGCGCCACCTTCCTGAAGCGCCTGTACCAGGAAATGGAACCCTATATCACCAGCAGTCAGCTTAAGGCCGCCTTGCTTTATTGAATCCATCAGGTTATTAAAAACCGCTTTCCGGTACTTTTCCTCCACTAGCCCCACACATAAAGGCATGGCCATGGATGTCTGGCTACCGGTAGCGTATACTTTCGTCGCCGGATCAAAAAACTTCCTGTTAAATGCCTCTTTCACGTCAGCCGCCAATGCAATGAGCCTTTTTTCCTCTTTCTTGTCCTCATTTATACCTGCCATTTTTGACAGCAACACAAGGTCATAGTAATAAATAGCGGTAGCAGTCAGTGCTTTAGGCGTCAACTGTGCTACTCCGGGGCGCTCAGGACCATTGTCATACCAATCGCCCAGACCATAGGACAGTATATTATTTTCCGCTCTTGATCGCAGATATTCCACATACTTCCTGGCCGTCGGATAAGCCTTGTAGAGCGTCGTTCTATCTCCATACCATTTGTACAACTGCCAGGGCAATATCACACTTGCGCTCCCCCATTCGGGAGAGTCTCTGAAACCAAAGCCCTTATCATCAAAGAAGACATATTCCGGTGCTATATCCGGTACCAATCCGCTATCTGTCTGCGCTTCCTTCATATCATTGAGTAATTTCCTGTACAGCAGTGAGATGTCATAACTATACTGCATGGAATTCCCCATCAGATAATCCTGTTCCAGCCAACTGAGCTTTTCTCTATGCGGACAGTCGGTCACAACACTCTGCAGATTGCTCTTAATAGCCCACAGTATCAGGGTATGAATACGATTGAACAGATCATTCGAACAAGAGAAAGTTCCCACGGCTGGCGCCGAATTACGCGTGTGTAGAAGACTTAGTTGGGTTATTTTAGGTAGTTCTGTATTAGATGCTGTTTCGGGTGCGGCGCCTTCCACTTGCACATAGCGAAACCCATAATAAGTGAACCGTGGCCGCCAGGTTTCTTCGCCATCTCCTTTTAATGTATATGAGAAATAATAGGGAGATCCTGTAGCCTTTTGATTAGATAGTTTGCTGGCATTGATCAACTCAGCCGGTATCAGTTTAACAGTCTGTCCCTTCTTTCCCTTTACTTTTAGCTCCACTATTCCTGATGCGTTCTGACCGAAATCATACATATAGATACCTGGCTGGGGCTGCGTGATCGTCTTTACAGGCAAGACTTCCATCACCTTCACCGGATAATCGCTCTCCGGATTAAGCCTCTTTTCAGTTGCTTTTACAACTATAGCCCGTTTCCAATGCGCATCGTTAAAGGATGGCTGATCCCATCCCTTTTGTTCCAGTCCTGCATCATAGTCCTCACCACCATAGATGCTCGCAAAAGTAATGGGTGATGGCGCTGTTTTCCAATCATCTCCCGAAACAATATTCTTAACTGTTCCATTCGTATAGAAGATCTTCAGGTTACAGATCATCCTGGGCATTCCATAGGCAACAGACAGTTTTTTATAACGTTCCTTGTTCACATTAAAGAAGCCATTTCCCACAATTACACCCAATGCATTTTCACCGGACTTTAATTTATCGGTTACATCATAAGTATTGTACAATACTGTTTCTTCATAATCAGTCCAACCGGGCGCCAGAAAATTGTCGCCTAACCGCTCCCCATTCAGGCTTACCTCATATTGCCCCAATCCACTGATAGAGAGCAATGCAAGCTTTATGTTACCGCCGCCTGTAAATTCTTTTCGAAATAATGGCACCACAGGACGCTGACGGGCTTTGTGCTTCGCATAAAATTTGTCCGCACCGCTATGTACACCCGGTACTACACGCATTGAATCCGGAATATCTTCATAACCGATCCAACGGGCCTGTCCCAAAGACATTCCTCTCGTAAAAGTAGCTGCGGGGCTCCAGCTTGAAACATTGCCATGATTATCCCATATACGTACGCGCCAGTAATTCCTGTAGCTGTGTAGCATCACTTCACCCAAAATTGTAGTGCTGATGTAAGAAGCTGAATAATTAAGCCGTGGAGTTGTATCTTCGGCTCTCCATGATGTACTATCTTCAGCCATCATGATCTGTACAGCAGTCTGCACACTACCTCTCTGTGAAGAAACCATTTCCCAGCTAAATACTGGTGAGAAGGGAACTCCTACAGGATCCACCCTACCCTCAGTTCTCAGATTAACAACCCGTAAATCCTGTCCCCATACACTTCCAGAGGCAATCAGGAGCAACATTGTAACATATCTTCTCATCCTTATTATTCTTAATTCACTAAAGCCGATGCGATGGTCATTTCTGCCGATGGCAAACCGGTTACAGTAGCCCGTAAGACAATATCTCCTGCTGCCTTTTCAGATTTTATAATTGCAAGACACCGTCCCTGCCAGACTTTGCGCTGCGGTAACTGATTACTTTCCACACTCATAGGATTGGCATTGCCTACGCCCGCAATAGTGCCAGGCCCAGTGACTTCAAACTTCACAAGATCTTCCGCATTTGGCAATCTATTTCCTTCTGCATCGATCAATTCAACAGTCACATAACTCAGGTCCTGACCGTTGGCAATGACGTGCTGTTTGTCGGCAGTCAGTTTAAGCCGCACCGCTTTCCCGGCTGTACTTAATGTAGCCGCAGGAGATTTCTGTTTGCCGTTATACCCAATTGCTGTTAGTTTCCCCGGAGAATATGGCACCTGCCACACAGCCATAAAACGGTTCTCTCTCCCAGCCTTTTTGCGGCCTAAGGAAACACCATTCAGGAATAGTTCGGCCTCTCCGTAAGAAGTATATACAGACACCTCAAGTGGCTTTCCTTCATATCCTTCCCAATTCCAGTTATCACGTGCATCATGCCATTCCCATTGACTCCAATCTACCTTACGGGTATTGGTATCAAAAGATGGTGTAGGAGGTTTTACAAAAAGGGAAAGCTGGTCTGTCTTCCAAAGCGCATCCCTATAGTATGACTGCGGCCGTTTCCAACCACAGATATCAATATCGCCACAATAGGCCAGGTTCCAGGGATAAAAGTCCTGACGCTGCATATATCCCAGCCATCCGATACTAGCCTCTCCAATGTAGTCAAAAGCAGTCCATACAAAATCACCGATCACCCAGGGATGATCTGTCACTTCCATCCAATAGTCATATGCTTCTATCGCAAAAGATTCTGTCGCCATCATTACACGTTGCGGCACACGCTCATGGTCTTTTACATACTCTTTACGTGCATAGTTATAACCGGCAATATCCAGCGTTGATAAGAACGCATCTTTATCAGGAGCAATCCCATTTACGCCACAGGTGACAAAACGTGTTGTATCTATACTGCGGATATGGTCGCTTAACATACGGGCCACCTTCGCCACTTCAGGTTTCTCACGATGAGGGATCTCATTACCTGTACTCCACATAATGATTGACGGGTGATTACGATCGCGGTACAACATACTTTCCAGATCGCGCTTCCACCATTCATCAAAGTACAGGTGATAATCTTCCGGGTTCTTGCCATCATTCCATATATCAAACGCCTCATCTATCACTAACATTCCCAGCCTGTCACAGGCATCCAGGAAAGCGGGTGAAGGCGGATTGTGTGAACAGCGGATCGCGTTATAACCGCTGGCCTTTAACAACGCCACTTTCCTTTCTTCGGCCCTGTCATATGCCTTTGCGCCCAGTGGTCCGTTATCGTGATGTACACAACCTCCTTTCAATTTGATGGTTTTGCCATTCAGCTGAAATCCGTTTTGTGCATCCGCTGTAATACTGCGGATACCGAATGAGGTAGTCATACTATCTGTCAACTGACCACCTACATATATCTGCGTGACAGCGCTATACAATACAGGCGCATCAACAGACCAGCGTGCGGGCGACTTAACAGTAACCACTTGTTGCAATACTGTATCTTTTCCCGCTTGTATCGGCTGCTGTCCTTTATGTTCTGCTATTACTTTTCCTTTTGCATCAGCCAGACGTGTAACTATCGTTGCCGTTACTACGTCCTTTGTTTCATTTTGTAATGTTGTGCTGACATGCACTGTTGCTGCGTTATTAGTTACCACAGGTGTGGTGATATACGTCCCCCATTGCGCTACATGCACCGGTTCCACCGCCTTCAGCCATACATGACGGTAGATTCCCGAACCCGCATACCAACGACTATTCTCTCCCTCATTCCTTACTTTCACTACCAGGAGGTTCTGCTGACCAAATTTCACATATGGCGTAACGTCATACCAGAAAGATGTATAACCATAAGGATGTTTACCCAGCTTCTTTCCATTGATCCATAACTGTGCATTCATGTACACACCATCAAACTGAATGATGATACGTTTACCACGTTGTGCAACAGGCATTGTAAAATGCTTGCGATACCAGCCACTGCCTCCGGTAGTGAAACCACCGCTTACCTGACTGAGCGCGCCTTTATTAAAAGGGGAAACCGTTCCCGGCAGATCCTCTATACTCCAGTCATGTGGTAATGATACCTTACGCCAGTCACTATCATTAAATAAAGTATCCTCTGCTCCCTGCGCAGCTCCCCGCCAGAACAACCAGTTATCATCAAATAGCTGTACACGTTGCGCAGTAAGTGTTGTACAGTACAACAGAAAAGAAATAAACGCTATAAAAAAACGGCTCATCATCATTTTTCATTCGTGAAAGTAAGTGTACTCTTGCCCAGGTCTTTAGACGTTGCTACCGCTATACCACGCTGGTCTTTCTTATTGACCGCGCAATAAAAATGATAGACCACACCCTTGTAAGAAACGACAAAAGATTTATGCGCAAAGCGACCATCATATTCTTCAGTAGAATTGATCAGGTCTTCTCCCTGCCAGTCTGACCAGTGTACCAAGTCATAAGAACAGGCAAAGCGGTTAAAAGCAGTAGGCCTGTTCTTCCAGAAAGCGCCAAAATAAAACATTACCCATACGTTGTGCATACGCTGTATCACTGCATCTCCGGTGATACCCGTATAGTGGTCCAGCACCGGCTGATCAAGATATCTTTTCCAATGCTCCATATCGTCAGACACCGCCATACCGATACGCTCCTTGCCACGTTTAGGATGCAGACTGTCTCCTTTAGCATTGTAATACATCACAAAAGGATAACCTGTAGTTTTCGTCTTATCCCATATAACTGAGCTTTTGTAAATAGTATTATTTTCCCACCAACCGGCATTACTGTCTGTCGCCTTCAGGACCGGTTTATCATAGCGATGCCATTCATGTGCCTTTGTGATCTTTCTGGTAGTATTGGCTACACCTACAGATAATAATCCCTGCTCATATCCCGTCTGAGCACCGCCAATATAAGTCATCCAGTGTTTTTTATTGAATGACTCCCATTTGTAATTGCCACCCCACACATGATCCTGCAGGGAAATATATCCCGCTCTCTGATTCGCATCCCAGGAGGTAGTGCTATCAGTAAATGACATCAACTTTCCTTTTAACTTCCAGTTCAACAGGTCTTTACTTTCAGCCAGCAATGTTTCGTATCCCCTGCCATCATACATGATATACACCATGTACCATTTTTTCCCTTTACGGAATATGCTCGGACAATCCAGTTTCCTGCTATCATCCGGTGGCACCATCACCATACCATACTTGTAAGGCGTTTTTATTTCCTCGTAAATTTTTTCCATCACGGTATTACCTACTTCACCTGCAGCCGTTATTTTCTCGTGTTGCAGCTGCACCGGCCCTAACAAACCGGCCTCCAGCAAAGGAGCATTCTGTAGTTTTAATGGAGCCGTAGTATGTGTGATACGCTGCGCTTCCGGCAATGCAGTATCGCCGATCAGTCGATTGGCCCATGTATTGGTCACAGCTACAGAAAGTTCATTCATTCCATTCTGTATAGCCTTCGTAATATCCACGCGATAAGGATAGGTCCATGCCACTCCGCAGTTAATGCCATTCACAGTCACTTCTGCCATGTTAGCTACGCGGCCCAGATCCAGGAATAAGCGGGATAATGTATCCTTACCATCAAACCTCCATTCAAGTTTTCGTTTATACACCGCGGTACCTGAATAATAACGCACCTGTGGGTTTGCATCCTTGCTCCAGTCTGTCAGTTCTGCAAACATCACCGGGGTAGCCGGTCCGCCTGCGGCGGTATCAAATGTCACCTCCCACGGGCCGTTCAACGTACCGATAGGCTGCAATACAGGCCAGTTCCTGGCGTTATGAACACCCTTCAATGCTACTTTCCGGAATACGATAAATACAGCACCATTGGCAGGCAATTGTAATTGAAGATCTGTACGTCCATGCTGCGCTGTCCAGTCAGTCGCCATACGTTGCTCGCCCGTTACAGGGTTCCACAACTCAGGCAACCTGCCGGTTATACGAAAAGACATATTCACCTGACGTTCCAGTTCCTGCTGATTAGACACAAAATAAATATCATAGTCTGGTGCGGTACGGTGTGTCCACGCAATAGCACCAGCTCTGTTACCTGACAGCTCTTTCACAAGCAGGTCAGGCGCCAGGCCTAATCTATCAAAAGAAGATGCACGCCAGGGGCCTTCCAGCACTCCTTCTTTACCCAACATGATCACGCTATCAGGAGATTCCATGGACCTGACAGGACCGTTCACTAATATAGTAGCGCCTGCGTTCAGCAACCTTCTTAGATGAAAGACTGTTTCCCTCGATAACAAATTTCCTTCAGGAGACATTGCCAGTGCTCCGGGTAATACCAGCACACGGTATACCGCGCCTCCCGGCAAAACAATATTGCCGTGCTTCACATTCGCCAATCTTAGTAATGCGTCCTTATTGAATGAATCATAATTATAACCCTGCAATGCATCTACCCAATGACTGGGATCTGTAATGTTAGCGGAAGCTGTCACTCCCATCGGCATTTCCCGTAAAGGACCGCCACGATTGGTCATACGTTGCGACTCCGCGTTGAGCACACTATCTCCGAAAAGCCCCGGCAATACACTTACCAGTCTTTCCGGCAATACAGACCTTCGTGGTATTTCTTCTCCGGTGAATACTGCCAGATCTGCTACAGGACGTCCCTGCTGCAGTAATGCCTGGCAGCGTTGTGCGTAGGTCACCCATGCTCTCCCAGGTTTCCACCAGGTCTGATCACGCTGAAAATATAGTCCTATACCATCCAGCGTCATACCGGGACGCTGATCTGTCCACGGATTATGAGCGAATACATGATATACCAGTTTATTAATACCAAGTGCATAGTTACGGTCAGCCAGTGTTTTCAACATGCCCGGATATTCATCCCAACGCATGCGTAATTCCGTAAATGCCTCTGCCTGCACAATCTGTTTACCATAGATATGTGCTCCTGAAATAGCGTCCAGCATGTCATTCGGCTTATCATGCGTCGGACTGCGCAACCAGTATTCTCCCATTGGAATATCTGCTGAACGATAGTGTTGCATGCCATCTCCAGGCATGACCGGCGCTACACTTTCCGCTGTGAAGGTACATTTGTGTGCATGTGCCAGTGCAGCCAACGTATCATAGAAATTCTGTTGTACCAGTTCTGTAATAGTATTCCTTACATCATGCAGGAAATGTTCAGCTGTTTGTGTATTCTGCACCGGGTAACCCGCCATTGCCGGGAGGTAATGCAACAGGTCATATCCACGGCGATTACGGAACTCTTCCCTGAAATGAGAAGACCAATTCTGACTACCACACTCCCAACTATCCACATGAAATACTTTTAACACACTATCCGCCAGCTTCGGCCCTATCTTACGCACAGCCTCTCCAAACCAATGATCAAACTGCACACGCACAGCTGCACCATTGAACTTATCACATTCCAGGCCTGCACCTGCACCCCCCGTAGCATTCGTATGCCCTGTGGAGGTGTGACCTATTCTGAGAATAGTCCAGTTGCCTGCCGGCGCCTTCCAGTGTAATTTCCCCTTTGTATCCAGCTGAGCGGTGAGGTCTACTATTTTATCCAAGGGAATACAATCCTTATCGGCGATCTGTTTTGTTGTTGTGTAAGGGCTGATACGCCATACCGCAGCACTCTTGCCTTCAAACTGATGAATACGCGGCTGATCAGATAAGAGTAGCCCGGATACTTTCAGACGCTGTTTCCATTTCGCTGCATCCAGGTCTTCTGCCCCCGGCTCTGATCCTTCCTTATCGTAATAAAAGCGGAAGAAACGCGCTGTTACAGGTGTAATGGCATGTGTTACCGGTGCATCTGTATCCTGCCAACCATGACGCGGAGCTTCGAGTTTACCTGCCGGTGTGAAATCTACTCCGTTGTCACTGACAGCAATGCTTAACCTATGTGACTGATAGTTATTGCCGTTGGTACATACCGTCACCGCATAACAAGTGAACGGCTGCGCATATGCATACTGGACCCAGCAAGGGTCCTGGCTACGGAAGCTTTCTTTACTCCCCGGCACTGTGAGGAATTGCGCGTTGACACCCGGCTGACTGGTAGTGACAACAGGTGTTTGTTTATTGGTGGGTAACGATGGGAACGCCAGTACGGCGATGTCTTTATAATATTTCTGGTTAGTCTCAGGTTGCGTTAAGGTGTCGTTGAAATCAGTATTGCCTTTTATTGTTGTTGCCGTCCACACCACTTTCTGCATAGACATTTCAGGCGTTATCCAGGGTCCACCAGCCAATGCAAAACCATCACTCACATGCATGCCCAGCTGTAAACCCAGCCGGCCTGCTTCACTATGTGCAAAACGCACCATATCCCACCAGGCGGGACTAAGTTGCTCAACCGGCGGATTGATAAAAGGAGGCTTCGCCTTTCCTTTGATAGGCATCAGGTAAGCACCACCGATACCTGCCTCTTTCATTGCCTCCAGATCGGCAGTAATGCCTGCACGGCTTACACTTGCATGCATCCAGTACCAGAACACCCAGGGCTTTGCAGCAGCAGGTGGCTGCCTGAAAACGCTATCCAGGCGATCCTGCGCCATTCCGGCGTTTACACAAAGGCAATAAATAATGAGGAAGAAATATCGTTTCATAACATTCATACGCACAAGCTACGCGGGCATCTATTGTTTGACTAATACAATTCCCGGAAGATCTCCGGTAATAACTTTAACTGGACACCTACTGAAATACAGATTTCATATAAGCAGCATTTGCACTAAAATTCTTCTTTACATTCCTCGGATCATTAGCATCCCGTGAACGTTCTATTACCAGCCATCCACTCCAATGCATCTTGTCCAGTGTTTTCTTCACTTCTTTCATATTGATGCGCGGATTATTCTGCAACCATACGCCATCCGTATCTGTGCAATGAATCTGACAGATACGTTTTGCCCCCAATGTCTTTAACTCCTGGTTCAGATCACGCCCTGCCTGTAGTGCATTTGAAAAGTTAAAATAACTCTTCACGGCAGGTGAGCCTACATCATCCAGCAGCTTCGCTTCTTCAGCGGCCGGTAATGCCGTTTCTACACCGATGATCACGCCCGCCTTTTCTGCATTCGCACCTACCCTCTTTAACCGCTCTATAACAACAGGCCGCAGATCAGGACGTTTAACCAGATCCACCTGTACACCCAGCGGCAGGAAAGCAATTTTTATATTCATCTGCACCATCGTATCTATACAATCCTGGACCATCTTCTCCACCTCCGGTCTTTCGGCAAAAGATTGCGCATAAAAACCAGACATTGCCATAGAGCTGATAGCGACATTCAGCGACTTTGACGTATCTAAGAACTGCTGCCGTACAACAGGATCAGATAGTTTGCTGTCAAATGTAGGGCGGTTACCCAGCCCTCCCATGTCCACTTCCACGCCATCCGCTCCAATATCTTTTGTAAGCTGAAAAGCGCCTAATTTCTGGCGTTTCAGGATCATCCAGTCGCATACAGCTATCCTGTACTTCGGGTCCTTTTTAAAGGCAGCTAATACGATTTCCGGCAGTAACATTCCGCCTGCCAATAAAGCCGCATTACCCAGGAAACGGCGCCTGTTTGTTTTTTCCATCATGGCCATTGCTCGTTATTTATTGGTTTCAATTCAAGGGCGCGCGGATCGATTTTCACGTGCCTGATCCTTTGCCTGCGCCAGGTATATACAATATGCACATAACCGTCGGCAGTCTGTATCACCGAAGGATAAGAATACTGGCTTACCGGCGAACCTTCCAGCACCAGTGCTGCAGACCAGTGAATACCATCGTCCGACACGGCAACATTCAGTGGTGTACGTGCACCTTTTGATTTACCTGCCGGTGTCTTTACATGATTATACACTATTAACTGCCTGCCATCAGCCAGTGTTACCGCATCGGTGCCTGAATTATTGTTGGGCAATGCAGTAGCACTAAGGGCCGACCAGGTTTTACCGTTGTCTTCCGACCAGGACTGCACTACTACTCCTTCCTTACTTCTGCACAGTATCTGTAATTTACCTTTACCATATTTCAGCACACTGGGTTGAATAACATTAAATGTTTTACCATCGTTGATAGGACCACGCATCGTCCATGTCTTGCCGTTATCTGTAGTACATTCAAAATGCACCTTCCAGCCATTTCCTTCGGTGCTCGACGGACAAAGCAACTCGCCATTATCAAGGAGTACAGGTTTATTCTTCACCGGCCCCAGGAACCCGTCAGGCAAGGCCTGTGCGGCAGACCAGGTTAATCCGTCATCAGTGGATGTTTTCATCCAGCCTTTCCAGGTAGCCACCTTCGTTCCGGTCTTATAGTATAATTGTAATGCGCCGCCCGGTACCTGGTATAATACAGGGTTCCAGCAAGCTACACGTTCTGTGTCCGACATGATCCCATTAGCAACTTCTACAGGTATCGTCCATTTATTACCGTTCTTACGACTTACCCAGATGCCTACATCCGGGTTTCTTTCTTTCGTGCCACCAAACCAGGCGGCTATCAACCCTTTAGGCGTTTCTGCCAATGTAGCGGCGTGACTTTCGGGGAAAGGGGCATCTTCAAAGATGAACTCATCCTCCACGATACCTTTCTTCCACGGCAGTTGCAGATCAGATGTAAACTCATAATCACCAGATCCGATCTTATACACAGCCCTGTCTCCTTCCATTCTCAGGAAAGTAATGTCTTTTACATCAGCGACAGGCTTTCCACCCTCCAGTATACCCGACACAGCACGAGCGGGTATATACACGGAGGCAGTGGTATTTACAGGAATGGTTAGCTTCCAGGTAAACTTATTGATATCCTTTTTCCAACCACTACGGACAGTACCATACATAGTATGGTAAGATGCATTCGCACGGTCAAGTCCTGGTACCAGTACGGGTTTCATATCTAACTGACTATAACCCGCTGCGCCTCTTTTTATACCCGCAATATCCTCATATAGCCATACAAGAAGATCTCCCAGCAGCATCACATGGTTATGCGAATTCATAGCAGGAGCCGCTGTATTGCCATTCCATAATTCCCAGATAGTAGTAGCGCCATTCTCCACCATATATCCCCATCCCGGGTAATCCCTGTCGGCCGCTATCTGATAAGCAATGTCAGCCCTGCCGTTATGGGTCATTCCGCGCATCAGCCATTGTGTGCCGATAAGCCCTGTGCTGATATGTCCCCCATACTTTAAGAGGGTGCTGTCAGTGATATGTTTGAATACCCGTTCCCGCATACCGGCAGGCACCATCTCAAATGATAATGGCAGCAGGTTAGCGGTCACCGTATTATTTCCATAGTGATCTGTATGAAAGAAACGTTTGTTGAAGGTGGTTTTAATACTATCCGCAGCGGCTTTAAATGCCGTCTCATCATGTGGCTGATGTAATAAGTCCGCAAACTTCGCCATCATGTTCAGATAGTGATAATAGTAAGCCGTAGCAAGTAAAGCGCCTTCTGTAATACGGGAAGAATCTTTTGTATGGATCAGCTGTTTAGACTCTGGCGGCACACACCAGTCACCGTATTTGTCTTTCGTCATAATGCCATCCACCAGGTATTTTGATCGCATATAATGCAGCCATTGTTTCATCGAGGCATAGTGTGTGACAATAGGTTGCATATCGCCGTACTGCTCATACAGCGTGTTAGCGATCATCAGATAAGTACCCGGCCAGGTCATATTATCGGAGTAGTAATTCCAGTAGGCAGGAGCTACATCAGGGATGGCGCCAGCTTTGGTTTGCGACTGCTCAATATCATCCAGCCATTTGGCGTATAGCTTGGCATTATCAAATAAGAAACTTTCGCCGTACGCTCCTGTGGCACGGTCGCCTAACCATGGCATCCGCTCATTCCGTTGCGGACAGTCCAGTGGCATGCCCTTATAATTACCCAGGATGCCCCAATAAGCGTTTTTATAGATGCTATTAATAGTAGGATCTGATGTTTCAAAAGTCCCTGTATGTGCCAGGTCATCACTGATCACCTGACCTTCGAGATCGTTCTTTTGCAGTTGTCCCGGATAACCACTGATCTCCACATAACGAAATCCGTGATACACAAAAGCAGGCGTCCAGGTCTCTTCTCCCTGCCCCTTGAGGGTGTATACATCTGTTACTTTTGCATCACGCAGATTGTCTGTATACAGGTGACCATCAGCTTTAAGTGTCTCTGCAAAACGCATCACTACCTGCTGTCCTTTCTTCCCTTTTACTTTCAATTGCAGCCAGCCGACCATATTCTGTCCCATATCCACAACATATACACCTGGCTTCTTTTCTTTAACGGAGAGCGGATGTAATCTATCAACGATCCGCATCGGCTCATTCATCTGTGCCCGCAGTATACCTTCCGGTGCAGGGACGGCTTCCGCCTGCAACCAATTCTTATCATTAAAGCCAGTAGCGTTCCAGCCTGGCATTTCTTTATTTGCATCATACTCCTCTCCATCGTATTCATTGTTCGTTCTGATAGGACCATCTGCTGTCAGTTTCCAGGTCGGATCACTGGTGATGATCTCCTGTCTTCCATCCGCATATACCACTTCCAGCTGCAACAACAAACGGGGATAACCGAACGTGGTGATCTTATAAGGTTTATAAGCCTGCCGCATGGTAAAGTATCGTCCATTACCTAATACAGCACCTATAACGTTCGCACCCTTGCGTACTGCATTAGTAACATCATAAGTATTATACTTCACCGTCTTCCGGAAATCCGTCGGTGATTGCGACAAGACTTCCGTACCTGTACGTTTGCCATTTATATACAGTTCATACGAACCCGGCCCAGCTACATAAACTGTAGCACGTTTAACAGGCTGCTGAACAACAAAAGGTTTACGATAATAACGGGCAGATAAGCGGGAGAACTTTGTATGTGCACTATCCCAGGAAAAGCTGGTATCAGCACCTATCCACCGGGCTTTCCAGTCCGACTTGTTCAGCAATCCCATGCTCCAGGAACTGACATTGCTCCATGCAGATTCACCGGCAGTCGTCCACACTTTAACCTTCCAGTAACACTGCTGACGGCTTTGCAAAGCTTTACCGTTATAAGGAATATGAATGCTATTAGGAGAGATGATCTTTCCTGAATTCCACAGGTCCGCCTGACCTGCAGCGAGTTTCTCTGGAGTAGACGCAACCATTACCTGGTAAGCCGTTTGTATGACATTACGTGTAGTACCGTTAATTTCCCAACTAAGGCGGGGACGGGTAACATCTATACCAACAGGGTTAACAAGCATCTCACAACGGAGATACTGCAGAGATACGGTTGCTGGCACTGGCTTAGCAAATACAGCATCCTTGCGAAGCATTGAATTTGCTGTTACTATTTGAGCAACACCCAGTATGAATAATATAGAAACAAGCGCTCGCATTATAGTTCAGCTGTTTTGAGAGACCTTATATAAAATTTTGCCGTACGTGATTCCTGTTCCCCGGCCTGTTTCAAATCATACTCCTGATCTGCCGGTGTATCCGCATCAGGAAAATGTCGCGGTTCACCGGTACGGAACACTATCCTTTCCAGTTTATCCACAGGCGCAAACATTAAGCTGGTAAGCACGTCCTTACCATTTACATTAATGGTGTAGAAACGATTGGTTGTATTGATTGTGAGCCGTACGTTATACACACTATCCGGTGAATATTTCATAAAGTTCTTAAACCGGGCGCCTGCCTTCGCCTTAAAAACACTATCAGCGTCAAACACCAGTCTGAGACCTGGGGTTCCTTTGCCATCCTGTAATTCAACATGCAAGGAGCCATGATCATTCTGAGCAGCAGTCACAGTAAAGGAAACTGACAATTTTGAAGACGCAGGAAACAACCTTTCTGCCTTTCCGTAATCGAAAGGATCTTTATCTTCCAATACAAGTTGAAACTCCCCACCTGCAGTACCTTTACCATTGGACGAACGGGTACCGACAGGCGCAATACCCATAGACACCGGCGCCCAGCGCGGGCTATAGATATTCCAGTCTTTTAAAGCCGCAGACGGCTTCAACTCAGGGAATACATCATTTACATGCGTAGGAGCTTTATCAATAACAGGTACCGGTATTACCGACACCCAGATATCTTCCTTGTTCATACTATAAGTAACCCACAGATTACTGTCCGGTGGTGTACCATTACCTTCCTCTATACCTCTCACATATTGCGGGCCATAGGATTTATAGTTACCGCCATAACGCATCGGTGTGATCTCTCCATTCACCAGCAATAGATTGGTATAATCTATACCATCTTTACTTACAGATAATGCCAGCGGCCAGCGATATTCAGAAGGATTGTATACTGTTGCAAAACGACCATCTGGAGTACGTTGTCCCCAGATCTTTGCATTACTATTCACAAACCCTGGCGCACGGGCTACTGTTCCCCACGTCCGCCCTTCATCTCTACTCATACTGGTCAGTGCATTCTTCCATAATCCCACTACACGGCCATCCGGCAGGTGATAATAACAGAAAGCCTTATACTGTTTCTGTAAAGAGATCAGCGGGTCATCCCTATCCGCTTCTTCATTCCATTGCTGCGTCATTAAGGGAGTAGCTAACAATTCATTACAAGCAGCCACAAATCCCTTGTCTTTGCTCATTGTATAAAAAGGATAAGATGTATTATCCTTATTCCATTTTTTATTATACCTGATAAAATAAACAGGACCGAACTTACCATCAGGCAAGATCTCCCTTACTACACGGCCTATGCCATTTCCATCATTCGGATCATCTTTAGCATCCAGACAAATACCATAAAAACCCAATGCCAGCAATTTGTTACTCTTCGATACATAAAATCCCATACGCTGATGCATAACAGCAAACAGGTTCTTTGCCACACCAGGATGCCCCTCCTTTACGGTACCATCCGGTATCTTATAAGGAGGAAACAACACCACAGGCATTCCCCAGCTATGACCATCTTCAGAGGAAAGTAGTAACGTTTGACCCGGAGGAATGCTTTCTCCTTTTTCATCACTCAGATATTCCACATAAAAGCGCTTATTCCAGTATGCCAGCATAGGCGCATGATTGTAGGTCCATCCCATTTTGTCTCCCAGCTCCGGATGCTCCCTGTTGGCACGCATGATCTGTATGTTGTGTACTCCCATCACCGGGCACAACTGCCCATGATGATAGTCAACATTCACCAGTGTATTCCCTGTATAACGGATGCTTTCCTGTGCCTTCACAGCAGTACTTAACAGTAACCCCAATATGCAAATCGTTACGCTGGTCTTCATATCTTTCATTTGATCTGATGTAATACTTTATTACGGACCTTAAACACCGTTCCATGTTTATGTCCATCGGGCACGCTTATCTGACCTTTAATATCCTTGAAATTGTGAAAGTCTGTTGTGCTCACAGCCCCATACCTTTTATTGCCATAATCATCATAATAGATCAGCCATTCTTTACCACTCTTAACTACAGTAGGGCCTTCAGTCAGTTTGCCGGTAAAAGCAGCCGATGCCGTACTGTAAGGCCCCAGCGGATGTTTTGCAAAAGCCACTTTAAGGTCCCGTTCATTCCGCGTATTATCCTTCAACACAAGTGTATACTCCTGCATTCCTGTCTTTACAATAACTGCATCTATCACGCTAAAACCAGGGTCGAGGAATAACTTCGCGGGAGAGAACGTTTTAAAATCTTTAGTAACAGTATAGTACATCCTGTGGTTGTTGCTTTCCTCTTCAATCCCTTTCTCAAAGCGTCCGGGTATACAGGATGCCCAGATGATGATGAACTGTTTTTCATCTTCATCATAAAACAATTCAGGCGCCCACACATTTACAGTAGTAGGCTCATGCTCCATAACAGGAATAAATTGCTGTGGCTTCCAGTGTTGCAGATCACTGGAAGAAGTATATCCGAACCCTTTATCGCCTTTCCAACTGGTAGTCCACACAAGATGAAAAACGCCGTCAGGTCCTTTTACAATACTGGGATCACGCATGATCTTATCCTTCCCTACAACGGGAGTTAAGACACTATTGGGAAGGCTATCCCATTTGTAACCGTCATAGCTGTAAAGGAAATGCAGACCATCCTTACCTGGTTCATGGAAAGAGGTGAACATGTAAACGTCCTTCCCTGAACGGCAGGCAAAGAATGTAAACGCTAATATGTATGTAATGAGTCGTTTCATTTCTAACGGGAATCGTTTTGTTAGTTTGGTCGCGCCACGGTTCCAGATGGGTTGGCAGTCGGCGCCTCTTGGGTTGTATCTCTATCGGGCTTTATCAAGCGTATCGGCTTTGTAATGTGAGTTGGCGGTGTCAATCGTATCTCCAAGAGCCGAATGCCTGCCATCTCCATCTGAAACCGCTTACGCTTCTATTCTCCCAATAATTTCGTAACGTGATACTGCTCTCTCCGGTAATAATCAACCAGCCATTTTTAGAACCTTGACCTATTCACGGACTGGATAATCATTGCCTGCAAAGCTGACGCCAGTCCTCTTATCAACAGTCCTGAAGTAGCGAGCGGTTTCAGGTGGCAATTGCGGGCCTTCGGCTCTTTGAGGCACGATTGATGCCGCCAGATCGAGTATTCCCAAACTCAAACGATTGACAATGCTCAATAGAAATCCAACCAAAGAGGCGCCGACCGCAATGTCACCTGAAACCGAAAGCGTATCAGGAAAACCACACCCCTACTTCTCCTTATCAATCACCAACACCCAATCATTCCCATTCTGCTCTTCTCCGGGTGGGTCGAAAACCATCACTCCTTTATTTGGATATACACCAATTTCCTGAGTATTCCCATTTCGCGGATCATACCACGAAGCCTTCACACGGCTGCCCGCAATCCGCCCCATATTCACTGGAATATTACGACCGGTATAAGTATACACGAACGCATAATCCTTTCCGCGCGTAGCCAGCAAATGCCGGTAACCTGTGCCACTATCTGACACTAAGCCCTGATCAGGTATACGATCCGCATAACCATGCGCGTTAATTAATTTTTTCAGATAGATCATCTGCCCTGCACCCGGCGAATTGATCGCCGTCTCCCAAAATTCACGAACGCCATACACGCCGCGCCCATCACCATGCTTATGCATCTGCATAACGGCATTGTGACCGTAAGTATATCCGCAGGCGCCGGCAAACACGGACCAGTAAGCGTACCGGCGTACATCACAGTCTTTCCAGAAAGGTTCTAAGGTATCATGCAGACCCTGCGGGATACCCTCATAAGAAGGCTCTCCATCAATAACAGGTTTAACAGGTTTACGATTATAATCGGCAGCAACATATTTCCAGTTGTCTTCCCCATACTTTTTATCACCAGCACTAGTATCCTGATCATAACGGCGATGACCAGACTGGAACATGTTAAACGCCAGCCAGGACGCATTATGGAACCAATCAGATGATTGCGCACGTCCACGCGGATGGTAGGTTACAAGATGACCAGGATCTTCCTTGTGGAAAGTATTGCCAATAGCCATCCAGACATTCATAGAGTCACTACCTTTGATATCGCCCCCATTCATCCAGATAATATTCGGCTGATCTTTATAACGCTTTGCAAGGAAAGATGCATAAGACGTAGCCTCTTTCTCTGATACAAGACCCGCCTTTACAGGACTGCCCCACACAGGTACCAGCGCCATATACAAACCTTTTTCAGCAGCTTTGGCAACCACGAAATCCATATGGTCCCAATAGTCATATTGGGTCGTATCAGAGAATTGATTACCGTTCGTAGTTAGCGGATGCGCTACATTCCTGGCTATCAGTGCAGAGTCTCCATAGATATTAGCAGCGCCAACACTGGGAAGCACCATTACCTGGATAACATTGAAGCCCTTTTGCTGGCGGTCAGTAAGATATTGTTCTGTTTCTTCCCTGGTCAGCCTCGTGAATAATAACCAACCGGTATCTCCCAGCCAGAAGAAAGGTTTGCCGTCCGAAGTTTCAAAATATCTTCCGTTGGAAGATACACGTAGTGGTAACATCTTTTTCTGCTGAGCATCCGCATATACTGTCAGACAAATGAACAGGCAGAAGGTCACAATACAGATCTTGTTCAGCATGATAGGTCTTTATTTACGTACCAGCCATAACACCAACGCACCGTTCTGTGGCGTCGGCAGCGAATGACCGGTACCGGCTTTAATATTTTTCTTGTTTAACAGTGTTTTCCCAGTGGCAGCATCTATCCATACCGCGTTGAAAGTACCTGCTGCACCTGCAACATCAATAGCAGCAACACCCGGTGTATAAATGATGTAATCGCCACGATCATTTGCAAGGGCGAAGAACCCCGGAATGTCTGCCGGATGCATACCAGCAGCGGCAGACAGGAAACCGGGTGCAGCTATGGATGGAATATTGGCAAGAGAACCTCCTGCCATGAATACAGCCCAGCCGTTCTTATCATAACTGTCGGCAGAGTAGATCACCACTTTACCTGGATACTTATCACGGTATTCACGCACTGCTCGATATATTTCTTTCTCATCACTCCGTTTTGGTTTCAGCAAACGTGCATGCTGACGGAGCGCCAGACTCTGGCCTCCCTGTGGTGCATAAGCCGTTCCTCCCACCTGGTAGTGCCAGTAGCGGATATCTATCAGATCGATCAGCGGAGACCGCGCCGGATCCTGTAAGATGGCATCCTGCACATCTTTTGTAGTACTCAACCCGATCACAGGATGTTGTTGTTTTTCTTTCTCCCATGCATTGATCACATCTACCCAGAAATCCACAAAATGCAATGGGCCGGTGAATTCCGCACCTATCAGCTGGATCACGTTGTGATTATTGCTGAAGTTATTCAGGCACTGACGGATGTACGCGCGATGAAACTGTTTTCTGACAGTATTAGCAGTATCGTAAAATTGCTCCGCCATGAAAATTCGTTTACCACCGGCATATGGTGGCGGCTCGGGAAAGCCCGTCGCGTTCACATTGTTGGCAGGCCTCCAGGGAAAATCAGCATAGTGAGCCCCTGCTTCAATAATATTGTGCTGAAAATACTGCTGATGGATCAGCACCTGACCTTTACGGTCAGCCAGATCTGCAAACTGTTGCAGCCTTGACCAGTACCAGCGGTTGTATTTAGTGAGATCATATTTACTCAGTCCATCCCATGCGGTACCTTGTCCGCTGCGGGCAAAAGGCTGTTCATAAAAAGGAGGCCATACATCACCGTCCAGACGTAGTACACGTTCGTGATCATCACGACGTCTTTCGTACCACAAACCATAGTTATGATCTATCGCTACAACATGTTTGCGCTCCATCCAGGCAGATACGGAATCAAGATCATCTGTCAGTCCGGTGCCTGTTCTTCCGGGTACAAAACGCGTAATATGCGGTGAAGCTTCCTGTATACCGTCGGGACGTATATTTCCACGCCACCAGGATATTTCCCTCTTATCGCCTATCATTACCGCACCGTTATTCACCAGCCATCCGTTCACTATTTTCATTCCTGTTACTGCGGATGTTCGCGACGGAGACACCTCTTCCTGTATCCGCACACCTGCTGCATCAACAGGGATAGGCTCACGTTGTGCAGCCTGTCTTATCCATTCATATAACGTAGTAGCTGGTTGCATAGCTTGTCGGGACAGGTCGGCAGCTACTGCTGCCGAAGGACTGCTGGAAGCGTCTCCCAGATCCGGTAGCAGGTTAGCACGTGCCGCAACCTGCTCTCCCAACCTGGCGGCCAGTTGTGCATAATACAGGCTATGTGGCTGAACATATTCATTGGAACTATACCATTCTCCGTCTCCAGTAAATTGCGCCCAGGCCCCGAAAGACCAGTTAGTCGCACCGGGTGGGCGGGGACAATCAATCCTGGCGGCCGCACACTGCCACAACATACTATTTGCGGCAGTCCATCCCGCACCTTGTCCGTCTTGTCCGCGGTTAGGGAATCCCAATGCCTGACCATTTACAGTTACATTGTCCAGCAACAAGCCAGAAGCCCAGCTGTCAATAGCACCGCTAAAACTGTATGGCAGATCGGACATACATTCTACAAATGCATTCGGACCTGCAGCACAAAAGCCGGTAGCAAAATCGTGATACCCGTATTGAGCATAGTTGCGTTGAAATAATGTTTGCTGACCTGAAGTGAAAAAAGTATAACGGCGTTGCCCTCCTATTTCAGACACGGGCGCCAAAGAGATACAATCCTCCACTGTCACCCTACGGGCTGTTTCCAGCACCGATACTGCCGAACCTGCAAAGTGTTCAAACGTGAGCCGTCTTACCCAGGCATCTGTGGCATTTTCAATTGCGATGGCTGTCCAGCAATGATCTTCATCCTTTGGATCATTAGCATCAAATACTGAACGGCAATGCAGGTTTTCCACACCTACCTGTGAAATACGTCCCGGCCATTTGTACGCAGCAATGGTAGCACCACCATAAGCCGTGTCCAGTGCAGTTGTTAAGGGCACATCCAGGGTTACTGTATTTCCTTCTATTTTAGTGATCTTCCTTGACCAGTGAATATCCCGGTCGCCAGGCTTCCATCCCAGCGTAGTAATACCACCACCGAAATGAGCTGTACCCAGCTGTTGTATCCAGGAGAGTGTGCAAGGTCTTACGACCTCCACCTCGTCTCCTACCTTAAAAGTGTTACCTGATGGAACATGTACTACGGTACTGTTCACAGGAACATAAACATCTGTCAGCTTTACAGCGGGCGATAATTGTTTATCACTACGACCGCTCACATGTACCAGCACAGCGCGGCTGTAACCGGTAGCCAGCAATACCGTGCTGTCTCCGCTTCCTCTCAGCACTACTCCTGAACTACGGATGCGCAGGCTGCCATTAACGGCATAAGTTCCTTTATCCAGTAACACAGCTCCGCGTATGCCATCTTTATCTGCCGGAAGCGATGCCACATAATCCAGCGCTGCCTGTATCCTTGCAGTAGCATCTTCCTTCATAGCAGGCACCCTGACCCTTATGGGGGTCAGGGGCAATGCTTTATCTCCAGACATGTAACCACACCAGGAGAAATCGGGGACACGGTTTCCCCGCTCATCCTGCTGATATATCAGCTGCCCTTTCTCCCATGAAACGGGAGGCAAAGGCGCCTTCGGTTTCTTTGCCTGTGCTGCAACCATCAGAGGCATGCAACAGGCGATCCACGCTATTAATATTTTCCTATCCATTCCTTCGTTTCTTCCAGTCGGCTTCCGCCTTTTTCATGTCAATACCTGCTGATGATAAATAGTTGTTGATACGGCCTTTGTATTTACCAAACCATGCATGTTTCTGTTCTGAAGTACCCGCATCCATTGCTTTCTCACGTGCCTCTTCCAACCAGCTCATGATCTGTTGCTGCTGTTGTTTGTTCAGCTGTGGCAACATCTGCAGATATGCATTGTAGGTAATGGGCAGAACACCATAGGTCATACCGTCTTTTACCTTCGTTACCTGCTCGGTGGTAAGTACTGATGATAACTTTGACAGGTAACGCTCGTGCAGCTGATGTACTGCTGTCGTATCTTTCTTCTCTTCCGTATCATGCAGATCAACATATTGCTGAGCAATGATATCCTGTACCTGCAACGACTTACCAGCATCACGAATATCCAGTGTCGAAACGATCTTCGCAGCACGTTCAGTCACGATCATCTGGTAACTTTTTTTTTCACCTTTGATATCGTTCAGGAAGTCTTCGATATTGGTATATCCATCCCCATTAGAATCCAGTACGGCGTCTTTTGCATCTTTAGGATTCAGCTTATGACGGGTTTCCCATTCATCAGGAATACCATCACCGTCAGAATCTTTGTAAGGCTTTCCTTTGTATTCAGGATATCCACCTACCTGTGAGATATCATAGATGATACCTTGTTTGTAGGAATCTGCAGACAAACGGCGCTTGATAAACTCACTACCGATCTTAGAAGATGTATTGTCTTTGTATTGGATCTTACCGGTCCTTACCTGCTCAATAACCCTGGTATCTACAGGATCTCTAACAGGCAGCGTAGCTCCCGCATTATCCAGTACGTACTGATAAGCGTCTTTTGCAGACATCACCATCATACGAGGCATTGGCAGTGGTTTATCCACACGCATATCAGCCTGATATTCGCCGGCATTGTCCATATCTTCTATCTGTACACCGCCATCCCAGTTGTTACTGGTGATCTTCGGATAACCTTCCATGATATTGCCTGCTACATATGTCCGGCCAAATTCCCTGTATTTCAGTTTGCTGCGGCCTGATTCAGGCTTCAGTATCCTGTGGCCTACCGGATCATCTGTAGGTGTAACCGGACCTGGTTTGAAATAGTTGTTGATGATGTTGTACTGTGAACGATAATCACCACCATCTACAGTGCGGTGTTTCCAGTTGAAGACAACGTTATTCACAAAATTGAATACGCTGTACCAACCGATAGACGGGTTGCGTCCCGCATTGGAAGCCCAGAGGTTACGCATGAAGGAACAGTTCTCACCACCCAATGTGCTACCGAAAGCGTGATTGTAAGTATCCAGCGCTTCAGCTGAGATCGTGTTCTGAATAGTGATATTTACAGTAGGTAATTTTTCGTCCTGGTATCCTGCTCCCGGATTGTACATGTGACGATAGAGAGAGATGTTTTCATCCAGGCCCCAGCTTGTAGAGCAATGGTCAATGATGATATTACCGATCGGGTTCCCGCCCAGGGCGTCATCCCTGCGGCCTACGGTTGTTTCACCACGACGGAAGCGCATATAGCGGATCACCACATCATGCGTATTGATCCAGAAAGATTCGCCCGCTACGCAAACACCATCGCCGGGTGCTGTCTGACCCGCAATAGTGATATAAGGCGCCATGAGAATGATAGGCGTTTTCAGTTTGATGATACCTGCTACGTTAAATACGATGGTACGGGCGCCACCTGCCTCACAGGCATCACGCAGGGTACCGGGACCGCTGTCGGCCAGGCTGGTCACCACAAAGATCTTTCCGCCCCTTCCGCCAAACGTGTAGGCGCCGCCACCTTCCGCACCAGGGAAGGCAAGGATGTTAGCCTGTGGCAGGTCAGTAGGACGGGACGCGAATGGAATGTAAGGCCTTCCCTGACGGGCTTCCTGCTTCACGATAGGCAGAGCTTTCTCCCATGCCTCATCCGAATGTTTTTTAGCTGCATCCAGTAACGAATCACTAACATCCTGTACTCCTTTCGGGATGGTGGGATACTGGGCATAAACGCCTTGCGCCGTGCCGAGGGCGGCGATAAGCAATGTTCCGGCGAGATAATGTTTCATACAAGTAGTTTAATGGTCTTTGAACTTCAACAGCCCAGAGATGGTTGTATTATGTTATATGGTTTATTCCAGCGGATTGAAAGTACCATTGCCCCATCCGGCAGTTTGCACCAGGCTCGGATTCCTTGTAAGGTTCGTGGTGGGTATGGCATAAAAATAATAGTTAGACGGGTAGTTGATCGACTTTTGCGTATCCAGCACATCTTCCGTTACCTCAAAATACGTCGTATAATCCGCTCCGTTCAGGTCCAGCTTGTCACGCAGCATAATACCCGTAGCGTCTGGCTTCTCCAGGTCCGCAACAGTATAAGGCGCCTTAACTGTGATCTTTAAGATAGAACGTTTTTTACCATTCAACTGATCAAACAATTTATTACGACGGAGATCGTCATAACGCTTGCCTTCAAATGCAAGTTCAATACGGCGCTCATTGATAATAGCCGTAAACATTTCTTCTTTGGACATAGATGCCTTCAAACCATACAGGCCACCTTCTCCGGCATTGATACCAGCCCTTTTCCTGATAGCGATCAGCATATCATAAGCCTCCTGCGTACGACCTGTAGCATTGGCACATTCCGCCAGGTTCAGCATCACTTCCGCAAAACGCATTTCTATCCAGTCTGTTTTACCCAGTTTGGTGTTATCCTTGATGGTAGATGTATTGATGTTCTTACGGCAATAGAACCCCGTGGCATTGGCTTTGTTCTTATCTTCTGTTACGCCGGTATAGTTCCATTGTTTACGGCCTGTCCTGTTACTAAGTGGCCATGTACATCCATTGTAAGCGATGGTCGCGTCAAAACGCGGGTCACGATTCTTCCAGTAATAAACAGGATCGTAACCTGAAGCAGGATCAGTAATTGGCAATCCGTCCGCAGTAGGAAAGGCTTTCACCAGTTCCAGCGTTGGCTGATAAGCGCCACCGCCGCCGTTGGATTCTGAATAAGGACGGGCGGCATCTTCAAAAGTACTTGCCTTGTTAGCCCCGTCGAAAGAACGTAACATGATCACTTCCTTATTACCGGTACCTTCATCCAGCCAGATATTGGCAAAACTGGAGAATAATCCGTACCCATCCATCACCAAAGTATCATATGCCGCTTTATTGGCTTTATAAGCCCTTTCCCAGCGTTCAGGATCATTGTTAGGGTTAAACTGGGGACTTGCCCAATATAGCAGCATACGGCCTTTAATGCCCAATGCAGCCCCTCTTGTGATCCGTCCCCTATCAGCACTACCCCAGGTAGCCGGTAAAGATGTCGCCATATCAAAATCCCTGGCAATGGAGTCAATACATTCGGAGGTTTTATTCCTGGCTACATAAAGGTTCTCTGCGATCCAATCCTGCGGATGACTGATATAAGGTACCCCACCGTACAATTTCACCAGCTGGAAATACAACCATCCTCTCAGGAAATAGGCCTGCGCCTTGATCTTCGTCTTGATATCAACGGGCAGGGTTCCTTTTTCTATCTCCGACAACAGGATGTTAATTTTACGAATATACGCCCAGCCATTATTGGAGGCGTTACCGGCAAAGAAATCATTGATGTTGTCTACAGATAATGTACCGTACCAGATCTTAACATCCCCACCGTTATAATCATCAGAGATATCATGTATAGCCGTCGGTAATGTAGCGCCCCCTGTCAGGTTAGGCCAGGTAGGCATAGACTGATCATATACCCTGTTGAGGTAAAGTGTGGCGGTAGATTCATTATCCCAGGTACGCTCGTCAATACCTGTCAGGTCAGTCTTGTCAAGAATGTCGGAACAGGCGCTCAGACTGACAGTAAGTAATATATAGCTGAATATTTTTCGCATGGCATAATAGTTTACAGGCTCACATTCAATCCGAAAGTATATGTACGCAGGGCAGGATAATCTACTGCCAGGTTGGTAGCCGGATCTTTGTAAGGCGTATTGTTAATGATATTCCAAAGGTTGGTACCGGTCACGAACACCCTGAACTCAGGTACTTTCCAGCGGGCAGAAAGGTCTTGTGGAATATTGTAAGACAGCATCATGTTGTTCACACGCATAGTGGTAGCGCT
Organism: uncultured Flavihumibacter sp.; assembly: GCA_902168105.1. GTDB lineage: Bacteria > Bacteroidota > Bacteroidia > Chitinophagales > Chitinophagaceae > Chitinophaga. The sequence continues at coordinate 213,410 of CABHOY010000075.1, read as the reverse complement.
ACGCACCCAGAAGTCGGAAATTTCCTTGATCAGCGGTGAATTGATCAGCGGGTATTGCGCATTTGGATTTTCCGGCGACCAGGAATCTTTCCAGATAGCCAGCGAGCGCTGGTTCTCTGTAGCAGGCGTTCTCGCTGACTTGTCGTAGGCGATGGAACCGCCTACCTGCAGGCCGATATTCACACTGAACTTGATCGTTTTCCAGGAGGCGCCCAGGTTAAATCCGAGACCAAACAAACTACTACCTCTCGGTGCAATACGTGTTTTGTCATTCTCATCTATCTTGCCATCTCCGTTGATATCTTCGTAGTTCATATAGCCGGGTACCAGCTTCTCACCATCAATGGTCCAGTCTGGGTTCTTGGCCAGGACAGCATCAACGTCAGCCTGTGTGCGCAGGATTCCGGTTGATTTATAACCTTCCAGTCCGTTATCTGTTCTGCGGCCTATAGGATTTCTCCAGGCCGTATCGCCCGCACCATAATATTTGCGGATCACTTTATTGTCACTGATACCGAAGTTGACAGAAGTGAAGTATTTGAAATCCTTACCGATATTACCATTGTAGCCCAGCATAGCTTCAATACCATATGATTTCAAACGGCCGTAGTTCTGATCGGAAATGCCGCCGCCAAAACTGGTAGGCACCGTGCTCGTAGGCTGCATCAACATATCATAGTTGTAACGGTGATACAGGTCGATGGCAAAATCGAAACGACGGTCGAAGAAGCTACCATCAAATCCAAGGTTCTTATACAATGCCTTTTCCCAGGTAATGAAAGCATTGGGAATATCATTGTTGTTCAGGCCACTGGTCATCGTGTTGCCAAACAACATACCGGTAGTTTGTGTATAACGTTCTTTGTACTGATAGTTCTTAACCGCGTCATTACCGGTAAGACCTACCTGGAACCGGATCTTCAGATCATTTATAAACTTCACGTTATCGGTAAAGAATTTCTCTTGTGATATTTTCCAGCCTACTGCTACAGATGGGAAATATCCCCAGCGTGAACTCTTCGGAAAGTTCTGAGAAGCATCCGCACGGAAAGTTGCTTCCAACAGGTACCTGTCGTTAAAAGCATAGTTCAGGCGACTGATATAACTCATCCTGCCGGTTTCACCGGAAGAACCGGAGTTATCGTAGAAGTTTTTATCCATGCTGAAAGCGAACAGCTGATCAATGCCGGGTATCACTACCTGCTCACGGCGGGTATCGAAGGCATCGGTGAATGACTCGCCCTGTTCAGCTACCAGTATCACATTAATATCATGTTTACCAAAAGTGCGCGCATAATTGATCGCTTCGTTCAGCTGGTAGTTATTGGAACCTCCATATGATTCCGTCATCAGATTACCATTCTTGATCAGCGTACTTGGATTGGTAGCTGTCAGCTGATTGGTAAAAATGACGTTCTGAGTAGTCTGGTGATTACCTTCCTTTACGAAGTTGTACAGAGAATAAGGCAGATAAAACTCCTTACCGAAAGTATTACGGCTATTGCGGGCATATTGTACGCGGAAGGAAAGTCCTTCGATAGCCGGCAGTTTGTAATCCAGGCTGGCGTTAATGGTCTGTCCCTGTGACCGGGTACGGCTGTAACTGCCTGTCTTTACCAACTCTCCGGGATGCCATCCTGGTACGGAAGAGAATACCGGTCTGCCGTCAAGATACATTGGCACCCATCCTGGAGTAAGCAACAGGGCGCTTACAGTAGCGCTCATCTGGTCAGACTGTTCCGTCAAACCAGCTTGCACTGTTTTAGGCGTAGGCCTGTTGATATTCGAGTTATCAGTAGCAAAGGAAATATTAGCGGTCAGATTGTCGATGATCTTGGCATTCACACCCATACGCAGACCGTATTTAGTGATATTAAGATCACCCACGTTACCATCTTCCGAATAGTAGTTACCACCTGCAAAAAATGTTACCCTATCACTTCCACCGCTCACGTTCAGCGTATGACGGCTGAGATGTGAACTTTTCCATACATCATCTATCCAGTTATAATTATGTGTTTTCAGATAAGCCAGTTCTTCGGCTGTGTAATATCTGGCGGTGTTGGCGTCCTGCAAAGCAGTATACTTGTTGTTCAACAGTACAGCATGATCGTAGGAGTTGAGCATCTCAGGAATGTAGGTCGCGGAAGACTTGCCATAAGACCCTGCGTAACTGATACGGGGTTTGCCCGGACGGCCCGTTTTGGTTTTCACCAGCACCACTCCGTTAGCACCTCTGGCACCATAGATAGAAGCAGCAGCATCTTTAAGGAAGGTGACACTCTCTACCTGGGTAGCATCCAGGTTGTCAAAATCCTGTTTTGTCATCTGAAATCCGTCTATTACAAATAGCGGGTCGGTAGAAGACCCTGTAGCTGCCCAGGTCACGGGATTACGGATCGTAATAGAAGTACTGGACCCGGGACGGCCGGACGACTGGTTAACAGATACCCCCGGCACCTTGTTCAAGAGGGCCGTAGCCAGGTTGGCGACAGGAAGGTCCTCAATCTCGGCGGCATTCACTGCTGCCACAGCACCCAGTACATTAGCCCGTTTCTGAGCGCCGTAACCGATGATCACCGCTTCATTCAGGGCCTTGACATCTTTGGCGAGGAATATATCGATACTTTGCTGTTTATTCACAGGGATCTCCTGTTTGAGATAACCTATCAGAGATACCACAATAGTTGAATTCTCATGCACTTTCAGTGTATAAGAACCATCAGGTAAAGTGGTAGTGCCTTTATTGCCCACTTTTACGCGAACGGTAACACCTGGCAGGCCGGTACCTTCTTCAGTCCCTATTACTTTCCCCTTCAGGATAATTTCTTTAGCCTGCGAAACGGCAGGTGGTGTCGCATTTGGATTGTTAACTGCCAGCTGTTGTGCCGCTGCAGTCATTTGAAACAGTAATGCCCCTGGCAATAACAGTTTTCTGTGGAATAAAAAGTTCTTCATCAGCTGATTTTTTTGCTGAATACAGCACATTGAAAACACGGTGGTTTAGAGGAATGCTGCTTTTAATAGTGGAATTCTTTACTAATGGCGCCCTTAATTCAGGAAACGGTGTTTAAATAACCGCTGGCAAAATATCTTCTGAGCGATCAAATGGTGGAATACATAAATTTTCATACTAAGGAATTTTTTAAGCTTCTCTATATCCTTGCAATGGAGCAACTGACAATACTTACAGGCCAATCCCCAAGCTACAATCCCCCCTTCACAATCATGGAATCTTAATCACTATTTGCAAACAGTGTCTGTGTGACACTAATTTTTGACAAGCTACAGAATTATTTAATTCTCTTACTTTTTATTTACGCAATCGTTGCCGGAAATTATTTCTCTTTAAATCAATATAATTTTCACATGACGCCGGGATCATTCGGGTTGAAGATAAGGCCTGGAATAGCTGGTATATCAAGCGCATACAGTGTTTCTGTCCATGCCAAAGATAATGGCGCGGAAAACAGAATGCACGGAAAACATTAAGAAATGTTGTAACAATTGTACGGAAGACGCTTATTATGCTAGTGTACGATGATCACATTTGTATAAAAATCATAATTCTTTGACTTCATCCTCATTATATAGACTCCTGGCGTCACATCGCTTACATCGAGGGTCAGCGTTTTATCGTTCATCTGTAGTTCTTTTTCATACGCGACCACACCCATAAAACTTGTCAGGCTCACCTTTGCCCTTTCATTCACAGTACCGGTAAACTGAAGATGTATCATACCTGATGCCGGATTAGGGTAGACTTTTTCAAAATACCCGCCAAATAGGGCTTCTACTTCTAGATCTTTAGCTGCCAGGCTGGAATTACCGGCTACGTCATGGGCCGAGTTGGCAGCCAGTTTCAGCGTGACCTTACCGTCATACTGCGGAGTGACAAGGATGGTCATTACATTATTACTTATGTTGGTCTGTTCAGAAATAACGGCATTCGTTACTGTCAGGTAGCTGGGATCGAAGTCTGTAATAGCCTCACTGAAACTGATGTAAACGAGAAATGCATTTCTGAGCGGAGAAGTTTCTATAGTATTCAGCGTAACCGCAGGCTGTTTTTTGTCAATAAAAACCTTGCTGTTATCCGTAGTGGTAGTGATAGTGACTCCTTCATTTCCATGCACATCTTTGAAGGCAATAGAAAAGGGCACCAGCCCATCCGCGTCTGCAGCGGTAACTGTGTACCGGCCAACATACTCTTTATCGCTCATCATAGTAACAGTGACGGGCTTTCCGGCGATCATGATCTCCGGCGTGTTGATCGCATCATCTACCGTGAAATAAACAGTAATAACATCACCTGTCGTGGCATAGGAATCATTCAGGTTGCCGGACAGGATAACTACCGACATCGCGCCGGGTATTGTAACATCTGTTACGACAGGTGTTGCAGCACTCAGCGGACTCACATTCTTTGCACTATCTGTGGCAGTAGCCTTAATATTATGATTGCCATCTGTTACGAAATTAGCTGTAAAAGCAGAAGACCAGTTACCATTTGCGTTGGTAGTTGCAGTGGTCAGTACATCACCGTCTATATACACTGTGATCAGGGTATGAGGTTCAGCGGTACCACTGATCAACATATCTTTCGTATTGAAAACAGCATTCCGGAAAGGAATGGAAATAACAGGTGCATCGGGCGCATTCCCGTCAATGATGATCTTATGCTGCCCTGCAATAGAACCTTCAGTACCTGGCGCCGGCAATACCAGTGAAGCAGGGGAGCCGCCACTACTGCGAATAACAGCCCCATTGAGAAGCAGTGCGTCTGTACTGGTGTAATCCAGCATGGCAGTGGTGTCTCCTTTATTTACAGTATAGGTGAAAGCAAGGGTATTTGTATTATTTCCGGAAACGTATAATGCAGTTCTGATCACGGGACTTACACCCAAAACAATAGCGGGCGTGCCACCGGTTACTATGATGTCATGATCAAAAGTAACATTCACGGTGATCGTGCTGCCTATGCCATAAATACTATCTCCACCAGCGGCAGCTATAGCGGTAATAACAGGCGTAGAATCGAGGTCCCGGGCGCAGGCGCCGGCATCGTTCATCCTGTTCAACCGCATATCAGATCGTTGAAAGCGGGTTATATTGTCTGTTTTGTCTGCAATACTGTTATTCCTCGCATGAATAAAAATAGATGAGACCAGGCAATAAATAATGGTTAGAGCCACTGAGGGAAGTGAGCTCCTAGTTGGTATAGTCATTAGGTTTTCCGGATAGTTAAATTACATTCAAAGTAAGGAATAGTTTCTTGAAAAAAGAATAAAAATGTTATATATGTAATACAGTAAAGCGCCGCCCGATACCCCGGACGGCGCTACTATTAATAGCCTGCTGGCTATTAATCACTTATCTTTTAGCCGTTTTAACAACTCTTCTTTACTAACGGTAAACTGCTCTCCTGCCTGTTTCCCGTTCCGGTAAGTAGTGATACTCAGGTTTACTGCACCCTTCGGGAAGGTCAATGGTTGTCCTGCATAACGCGGATACCATTTATCAGGATCAGAATTATCAAAAGTGTAATAAATATCCAGCCCCTTGATCTCTGTAGACAACTGTACGGATAATTCTCCGCCACCATTTTGCTGGGGTTTTACGATCGCATTCCAGGCACTGCGGGAATACTTGATCCCGGCAGTATCCATACGTACAAATTGTGTTTCCAGCCTGTCGATAAAATCATCCCAGTTGCGTTTTGATTTCGGGCTCCAGTAAACTTCGGACAATGCCAGTGCTCTTGGCCAGGTCATGTACTGAATATGCCTGTAATTAGAAACAGATTCTGTCCACAGGTTCCCTTGTCCGCCGAGGATATATTTCTCGTCCACTCCTTCCGGCACCGGATCGTAGGTATACGAGTCGGTCAGCCTGCACATACCATAAGTGGGAGGTTCTGCAGCGGGATCTCCCTGATATAGGTCCAGATAGGTAAAGGCCCAGGGGCTCATTACCACATGATGATTTTGCTTTGCCGCTTCAATTCCGCCATTCATGTTCCTCCAACTCATTACAGTAGCTTCCGGCGCTAATCCGCCCTCCAGGATCTCATCCCACCCTATCAGCTTCTTTCCTTTACTCTTCAGTATTTTCTCCATGCGCTTCACAAAATAACTTTGTAGTTCATCTACATTTTTCAGGTGTTCCTGTTCCATCCTTTTTCCACATTTCGGACATTTAGCCCAGAAGCCTTTAAACGCCTCATCGCCGCCTACATGAATATAATCGAAGGGGAATAAAGCTGCTATTTCGGTGAAGACCTTATCAAGCACCAGGAAAACGGAATCATTCCCTATACACAGTGCATTATCTTCTGCTTTATAAAAGTGGCTGCCCGGATTGACACTATACTGCAATTGCGTACAGGACAGATTAGGGTACGAGGCAATCATAGCCATACTATGTGCAGGAACATCTATTTCAGGCAGTATAGTGATATAACGTGACTGAGCATAAGCAATGACCTCTTTTATGTCTTCCTGGGTATAGAAACCGCCCTCTGTAGCCTTTTCTCCCGGTTGAGGAGATTCAAAGCTACCCCACCTGCCCGTACGAGGTACCCGCCATGCACCTGTCTTCGTAAGCTCTGGGAGGCTTTTGATCTCTATCCTCCAGCCATTATCGTCACTCAGGTGCCAATGAAAGATATTGTACTTGTATTTAGCCATTTCATCAATGTAGCGCTTCACCTCTTCCTTTGTATAGAAATGGCGGCTCACATCTAACATCAGCCCTCTCCATCCGAAACGCGGATAGTCGGTAACAGTAGCGCAGGGTATAGTCCAGGCGCGGGTAACAGCCTTCTGGCCTTCAATATCCGGCGGCAACAGCTGCAATAATGTCTGTAAGCCGTAAAAAGCCCCTGCGGCGCTGCCGGCCGTAAGTGTCACTTCTTTCGGAGTAACAGCCAGCGTATATCCTTCTTCCTTTTCTCCCTGTTTCAGGACAATGCTGATAGCCTTCCCTCCCGCCTGCTTTGTTTGTTTCAAACGGAGCCCGGTAGCAGTGTTGATCCGGTCGGAAAACCACTGTACAGTACCAGCCAGCTGTTTGTCTGCGGATGTGGTAGTTATTGCAACATTCTGGTCGACAATAAAATCGCCTGGCTGCTCCTGCACGGATACAGGCTCAGGTATAACGTGAACCCTTTTCTGGGCAAATGCCTGCGCGAGCAGGCAGCATAACGCGGCACAAAATAATACGGGATACTTCATGGAGATCAATTTGTGGGCTATAAGATAGCAAATACCGCCCATTTCCGGAATACCGGCAGGAGGATAAAACTGAGATAAAGTAGCAGCGGAAATATCATGAGAAGAACGGTCAGCAGATTGGACAAGCACCTTTAAAGAGTAGAAGCAAATAAACGCCAGGACAATTAAATACAAATTCCGGGAAAAAGCCTGACGGCAATTTTCCCGGAACGATTAAAAATACAGTTGATAGCTCCACAAGTTAACGAGGGAAAGTTGAGCCATATATAACTGTACTGCGAAAGTGCTGCCTGTCTTCGGTGGGGCTTGACCAATGGATGAAGAAAGGTGACAGGACGAGGTACCAACGCTTTAAAAAATGTTTACGAACAAGCATCGCTTTTGTGATGGGAATCCCATCGGATGACCATCTCCATGGCTATATCTTTAATCTGTTGTGGAATGTTCCGCCTGGACAAGCAGAACAGATAGATATCCTCAATATACCATTAAAAGAAGCTGTTCATAAGTCCTGCTGTCAGCGGATTCCAGACCTTTGCAAACGCAAAGGAATGGACATCCGGCTGATTGATCTTTTTGCGGACATACTTACTCCGTAAGTAGTTGAGGAAAACAGCATTCTTCCGGGGAGAATACCTGCCCGCATTATTATGAAAAGGCAAAAAATATATTAATGCTATGATGGCTTAAGTAAGACCTGGATCAGTTCACAAACAAGGGTCATTTTATAGATCTTTCATAAGACGCTTTCTTTTGTTGTGTTAACAATTCTGAACGCTGTGATCTTTTATACGGGTTAATCTCTAAACACAATACGAATATCGCAAGGCATCGGTCAAACTGATAGGACAAAGGCGGCAAATTACAGTTGTTTTTTTATCTCTTTAGTCCTATACACAGCTAAATAGCTGCACTGTGATCACTTCTGTATCGACCTGGGGTAACGCCCTCTGTCTGCTTAAATATCCTTATAAAATAAGAGGGATCGGAATAGCCTACTTCCATCGCGATATCTGTTACAGTATGCATGGTAGCTAGTAGTAATTGTTTGGCTTTTTGCACACGCTGCTGTAATATGTAGATCTTCACCGTGCTGCCCAGCTTCAGTTTGAATGCATTTTCAAGCGCACGCTCGGTGAGGCCTAAAGCATGTGCGCGTTGCTCGACGTTCACATGCTCTTCCGGGCATTTGTCCACTCTCTCAATAAACTCATCGATCTCTTTTTCATGCAGCAATATCAGTCTGCTATCCTGTAAAGTAATGCGGTGCATACTGTCAAGGTAAGCGATCACCACATCACTGATACGGTTATTATAGTATTGGGCGCGCGCCTGTCCTGTCAGCGGACAATTCTTCATTTTCTCCATCTCGCTGCGCATAGCGGCACTCAACCGTATATAAGGCAGATGTGTGGAGAATCCGCTACCCGTCTTGACAGTTTCCAGCATATCATTTATCTGCGGATAAGTATCGGCCAGTTCTTCCAGCATAACTACCGGAGTCTGGAAATAAATACTACGGTACTGCTGTCCTCCGGCAAGACTAACGGTGTAAACAATTCCCGGAGTCAGGTATTGCATGCCCACCTTGCCTGGCTGCAACTGCATACGCTTGTCGGAATAACTGACACGTACATTACCTGTTACCATCGTCTGCATAATAATAACGGGTGTGGTAACTGATATCTGTATATCTACATCAGCTGTCGGCTCGGCATATATTTCGCAATAGAAACTGTCAGCAACCTTTACTTTCTGTTTAAGCAGTGTTCCCCATTTGCCGGATACGAACAATGTCTCGGTGTCTTCAATGGGCAATCGTAATTTGCGGTAACGTGCGGGCACGGCATGCGCTACCACAGCGTCCTGCACTAAATGGTCAGGTAACCGGAACTCAATTGGCATATTGGTAAGGTTTTATGATAGAATAAATGGTCGCTACTTCCTCGTCTCTGTATTCAGCAGGCCCAGGGCAAAAAGGAATTTGTTTACGAACGAAAATGTTTCGGCGCTTTTCATACTCTCACTATCATCCTGATCAGGAGAAAAAGGAAAAGCGAATGACTGATAGGTACCTTTACTGACCAGCACCCGTAGATCTTTAGGCTGGAAACCTCCTCCCAGGTAACAATAATCATTCTCTCCTATATCTATTCCTATGTCCTGGTGCAGGAACATCATTTCATCATCATTCTGAATATTGTAGATCAATAATTTATTCAGGCCTGGCACGAGATCGAACCTTAACAACAGATTATCTTCTGTAGAACTGATGACAGTATACCAGAAGCTTCTTTCAAAAAGTTGCATCTGCTGTATCAATACGTTGCACTGCGGCGTGGAATAGAATAAAGGGGGCTTCTCTGAAGACAAATAATGCTCAAAAGATGCAGGTACATTTTCTGATTGTTGAAATGCTAAAAGTGGATTAAAGTTAACATCTAGTTTCATGTGTGTTATTTTAAATGAGGAGGAGAACTTGGTAGGGACTGTTTCTTCCACACTATCCGGGATGGGCATTCAGCCAGCTTACAGATTGCGCTGCGGAGCTGTTGCAGTAATGGAGGCGGTTATTTGCTTGGACACCTGGGAGAGTGAGATATAAACACAATTTTAAAGACAGTGCGCTGAGTATGCGCAAATAAACGTTGTCTTTCATTTCAATCAGGTTAACTTAATATGTATCCTGTAAGGGATCAACTGAATTCCCGGCAATACTGCTATTGCAATGCAGTACTGCATTTTCTAGCTAGTCTATGAGTACTGAATTTACAACATTTTCAAACAAAAAAATCACCAGAATGGATAATATTCATAAGCAATTCTATTCTACTATATTATGTTAACGCCTTTCCCTCCCTCAGATATAAGTCATGCCATAAGCTTCTTTTCTGTATATCAAGTCCACCGATGCGGCATGTATACGCCGTGTATAAGCCATGTATAAAGCGTACTTTAGGTTATTGAAGTACACATATGTTAGGTTATCTCATCCTGTATCTGCCTCGAATGAGAAGATGTCCGGGCTGATACCTGCCGTATATGCATACATTCTCATCATACCTGGCATTGATTGCAGGATTATCCCTAATTTTGCGACACGTATGGCAAAAAAAATAATTTTATTGGTAGATGACGACATGGATGATCAGGAGTTATTTGGAGAGGCAATGTCTATCGTGGATAGTACCGCTACCTGCCATTTCGCTTCTGATGGGGAAGAGGGGTTGCGTATACTGCAGGACGGCGGCCTGCAATGCGATGTTATCTTTCTTGATCTGAATATGCCAAAAATGAATGGCAAACAGTTCCTGGCTGAAATTAAAAAGGACAGTGCTCACAGCAATATCCCTGTTGTCATTTTCAGTACCTCACAGAGAGAAAAAGATGGCATTGAGACCGCCGCTATGGGTGCCGCACACTTCCTCACTAAACCTTCCAGTTTCGGTGAACTGTGCAAGCAGCTGGAAATTGTACTGGCAAAAACCCTGGCTTAATAGACCTCCAATTTGTCTTTTACCGGCAACTTCGGGAATGGCTGATGCGGCTCTGTTTGGTACCAGTACACTACTGATGAGATATCCGAGCGCTGCTGTAAGTACTTGCCTCCCTCTCTCCAGCCCAGGTCCTGAATAGTTACCCGCAATTCTTTGTCGAAACGTATCGGGTCCATAATATGCCAGCGGTACATGCCAAAACGCTGACGTGCCCGGTAGGTACCGTCCGGACGTATCACCTGGTGTAATCCGGCATAAGGCGTACAGAACTCCGTATACTTACCTCCCCGGTCAAAGTTATACGAACCACAGAAGTAGTCTTCCGTTCCCGTTCCGCATATAGTAGGGAACTTTGTATCTCCGTCCATGAAGAACTTGATCTCTCCTTCACCCCACCAGCCTGAGTTATTCACTCCCAAAGCCATGAAGGTACCCACATACTGGCCCTTTCCACGAATATTATCCACCAGCACATAGTCAGATGTTGTATCTGGATTTGTACGGCGAAACTGAGCATGGAAATAGGCAGCATCATCAGGCACATCTGTCAGCGTATAGTCGACCTGATAATAAAGTGTCATTTGTTCCGTATTGATATTCTCCATGGTGATACGGCATTTCTTCCGGAAAGGCATCATCCAGTAACTGTTAAAGGCACTGCCCGGATTAACAGTGATAGCCATAGAATTCAGCGGTGCATATTCATTCCATGCCATACCGAAGAAATCGCCTACCGGGCACTCTACAGATGGCTCCTTTTCATCATCCCAATAGATACGCAGGATGGAATAACGCCAAACACCTGTCGGCGTCATCCAGATATGCTGAATAGCACCAGGACCGCTCATTTCGGCAATAGTAAACGTCTGTCCGGGTTTGATAATGATAAAAGGATTGACCTTCCACCCCTGTCCCAGGTCGCGCGCCGCATTGGAAGCGTTAGCCGTATTCAGGGGCGCATCTTTCTGCGGAACGGCCATACCTCCTTTACCTTTCTCTCCGGTAAAATTTTCCGGACTGATAGACCTTGTCTTCGCATCAGATAAACGGAACAAGTTACCAAGATTCATGTCCAGACCATTGAACTGTTGCGCGAACAATGGTACAGTAAAACAGCACAGTAGTACTAATAACGGGAATTTTCTCATGAACTTTTGCTTTATGCGAAAAAGTACTAAATGAATTTTAAAAAAAAGAAAAGCGTGATAGCATTTATATGCCATCACGCCCATAACAGTATCTTTTATTTTCTCCGGGATGCCTATATAGTTCCCTGTTGCGTCAGCAATTGAGAATAGATATCGTAATTGTCTTTTTCAAAACAAACGAAGATCAGGTTACTTATCTTGTCATCCTTTTCCAGGAACTCCCTGACAGACGCCACCGCTATTTCCGCAGCTACCTGTTTGGGGAAACGGTATACTCCTGTACTAATATTTGGAAAGGCGATCGTCTTCACATCATGCTTCACTGCCAATTGCAGACTATTCAAATAAGCGTTTCGCAGCAATGCTTTCTCTGCCTCATCTCCCTTATTCCATACAGGCCCTACCGTATGAATGACATACTTTGCGGGTAATCTGCCCCCTGTCGTTATTACTGCTTCTCCTACGGCACACCTCCCCTGTTTATCGCGGATCTTACGGCACTCTTCCAGTATAGCCGGTCCGCCAGCCCTATGGATAGCTCCGTCCACACCTCCTCCACCCAGTAAAGACGAATTGGCTGCATTAACGATAGCATCTGCTTCTACTTTGGTAATATCCCCTTGTAATAGTGTTATTTCCATGTTTCAGTTTTCTTCATATACGCCGTCATATCTGTGCTTAAACATAATCTTGTACAAATACGCTGCCGATTCTAAATATCCTTTTTCCTTTTCGATAAATGAAGCATCCCTGGCTGTAAATATCTTATTGTCTGCATCTATCCACCTGACCAGTTTTCCTCCCTGAAAATACGCCCTTTCTTCTGCTACGTCCCATTTATACTGGTTGAAGGTAGAATCATACATCGGTACTTTATACTTGTACTGACGAAAATAACAGAATACTAATGCTCCTTTGTCATAATATACTTCCTTCCGGTCTTTTCCCATCGTTTCATATATCACCTGCACCATCAGCTGGAGTGAATCTCCGGTAAAATACCCTTGCAGACCGGCGCCCTCTGCGCTGATACCAGGCATACTAATTTCTGAAACCTTGTAAGAAGTAATATTCTTATTAACCTCCTGATACCTATCCCTGATATGTTGCAGCACATTTTCAGATTGAGCAAAGCTTTGGACGCTCATTATCAGTAGAAATGGAAGAAACTTTAGCATGAAGCAGGCATTTAGCAAGTCTGAATTTAGTAAAATTAATAACTTGTACCCCGGTAGCATTGTTAAACATATCTTATATGAACCGTAAATTGAACCCTGTCTTGATCCTTGCCATTTTGTTTGGCCTCATTATGTTGGTTGGACTCCCCTGGTATATATTTTCTGTTTTGAACAAACACAGCCGAAGCTCCGGACAAAGCGACGCTATCGTTTATCTGCTCAATGGCAAACCAGTGCTGGCCACTGTGATCAAAGATTTTAATGCAAATTCTGTTAGTTCCGGCAATGGCGTTGACCACGTTTCAGGTACATCCAGATATTATGCCCGGGCCATTGACCTGGAAACCGGGAAGCGGCTGTGGAATATAAAGTTAAACGCTGAGAATGATAAAGGTCAGGATTGGGGAGACGCCTTCCTGCTGACACAATCTGAAAAATATCTGTTCTTCCTTCGGAATGAACTATACGTGGTCAGCAAAGAAGATGGCAAGGTTGTGGCCCGCAACAAAGACTTGAAGGACATACAGGATAAGCTCATGAAAGAAAGCGGGACTTTCCCTTTTGTTATGACGAACTATTCTTATGAGCATTCCTTACATGCAATCATCATCAAAGGTGCTGATGGCCTTGCCTATCAACTAGATGTTAATACATTAAAAAGCAAACCGGATCCACAAATCGACGTTGCACGTTATTTTTTCACAAAGCAGTCAGAATTCAGGAAAACAATGCATGAAAGCTATGGAGAGCAACTGGTCACTTTCACGGAAGACAACAGCCTCCAATTTGCTTTTATTAACGATAATGACTACCAGACATTGCAAAACGAGGGAAGGCTTCCTTATGCAACACAACCCCGTAGGTCGTTATACACCGCAGCCGTTTCCCTACCGCTTACCGCATTGAAAAAGACCAGCAATGAAATATACCTCTTCGGCGGTTTTTTGAGAGCTGTTCCACAAGACAGCATTCTTTATTCCAGGGAAGACAAAGATTTCCATAACTGCCACGGTGAGTTCCGGGTTCGCGAAGATATGAATCAACGGCCCCCCATGCGCCTGCCCAATGGCGGCTTTGTTATTTTACACCGTGCTTCCATTGCGCAGGATGCTCCTATCCTGCTTACCGCAGTCGCTCCCGATGGTAAAAAGCTATGGCATACTGTCACCGGAGCATCTGAAATTAACAAAGTACTGATAGCAAAAGATCACCTACTAATACTGACTGGAACTGCCGCTAATACCAACGATGAGGTAAACGACCTACTGAACATCTCCCTGGCTGATGGAAAGATGAAGACCTATAACTTCAAAGAAGAAAAATATAACTAAAATCCTAAAGAAAGAGGCCGGCTATAACCGGCCTCTGGATCTAAACCTCCTGATTCTGAGGGAACAGGAAAACTATTATGGACGTTTCAGCAGCCGCCACTCGGCCATCTGGAATAAAGTACTGTTCTTTACTGCCGATATATTCAGGCGATAGAACTTGAAAGCCACCTGGTTCGAAAAGGTATACTTCACAGTCAGGAACCTGGAACCAAAAGACTGGTCCGTCTGTGTGTCAAGTATCGTCCAGTCAGTTCCGTTATCCGACCCTTCCAATGTCCAGTTCTTCGGATCACGTTCCGGCGCATCATTAGCTGAGGTCATGGTATAGGCTCCGGTGGTCTGCGGAGTAGCAAACTCCAGTTGCGCCCAAAGGGTAGAGAAATCAAACAACAGGAACTTAGAGTTGATGTTGTTGTCTATCAGCTTACCTGATGTCTCATTGGCATTACTGGTATTCTCGTATTGTGTCTTATAACTGATATTGGTATTGGTAATATCTGTTTCTATCAACCTGGATGGATCCAGTTGCATCACAATGGTACTACGTGCTGAATCCAACAGGTGCCTTGTTGGGCTGCTAAGACTTAAGGCTAATACGGGCTTATTTAGTTCATTCCTTCTCAATGCTTCCGTTTTCACAACCAGGTTAAATTTAGCCGTACTGGTATTTGCCGGGAATGTCAGGGTAGATGGAATAGAATAGTCATCTCCTTCCTTCAGTAATACAGATCCGTTCAGTGTACCGTCGTCTATCAATGCCTGCGCTGTATCGGGATTGGCACTTATATTTACTGTAAAGGCGCCTCCGGGCACTCCCCCCAGCGTTACGCTGACCGGTAGTACCACCTCATTGGTACCTAATATATGGTCTGTACCAGAAGGCTGTCCGAATACGCTGCCACCTCCGGTAAAGAAGAGATAATGAATATCCTCCTGCTGGATAATTTCATCCGTATTGATCAATAAAATAGCACTCCTGCCGTCAGCATCCAGGGTATTGTTCTTACCTGCATCTGACAGGCCAATAGCCAGCGCCAGTGTTTTACCATAATACTTTTCAATAGCCTGCATGCTGATACGCAATGGCAAAGTAAAAGTATCTATACCAAACCTCATCTCTGCTGTTTTAGGTAACTGGTAATAGGTTTCTTCCAGTAGTACCGCATTACCCAGCTGCTGCTGTTCTATAAGGTGTATAATGGTATCGTTATTCACATGTACATCCACCGTAAAGATCTTCGGTGTTGTGGCAGAGAGTACGATCTTAACAGGTATATCGACGTAATCGGTTGTTTTGGTGTAATTGTTACCCGCAGGTACAGCTATCCGTCCGTTTGTGCTTTGAATGGATACATTCACCGGGTCCAGCTGCTCATCCGGGAACTTGTTATCCTTCTTACAGGATAAAGCACCGGACAGTAGTAACAGTAACAACACAGGGAGCATATTGCGAATCATATCAGCGTATTTGCAGTTAAAAAATATTGTCAGATAGATGCATAGGAAGTTACCCATACCCTGCCGTCCATCTGCCATTTGGTGTCTGCCGCTATCTGCAGCCAGTTCATGATCTGCCGGGCTACATCAACAGGCTGCGGCACCAGTTGCGTCAGATTAGAAGCTGAACTGGGACACATCAGGTCACTGAAATCATCCCACTGGTAGCTGTTATGTATCTGGAAATCGTGCTTGTATTCCGACTGATCTTTGAAGACTCCGCCAAAACCATCTCTGCATGGCCAGTACCCTATCAGGTAATCGTGATAAGGATGAGATGTAGGCAATTCGTCTGTGCATACATAGGTCCTGATCACACTATCCGGCAAAGCAGCCCGCCAGAAGCGGATCTCGGTAACATAGGCATTCAGCCAGCGGTTATCGTCCGTCACGTTACCTGGTACATATCCCAGCGTCAGCGGAGAGCCATTGTCAAAGTTGCCATAAGAAGTGATCTCCTGTTCGGTATTAAAGTTTCCGTCTGTGAAAAGACGAATGAAACGCTTATTGTCCCTATTCAGGAATACGGCTGTCAGGTCATGCCACCTGCCATCACTGATATTGGCGCCAGTCACCATATTAAAGCCTGCGCCATCCTGCCCGTAGTGTACGCCCCAGCCATTTGTTTCCAGGGACATGCTCCAGCCGGTATTCTTCCACCAGTCCAACGATAAATTGTTACCAATGATGTTCGGATAGGTATAAGAATAATCACCATAGGTAGTCTTATTCTTTTTGATCTTCAGTGCAATGGTCACCTCGTTCGTCTTACCGAGATTCAGGTCTTCTTTCCCTTCGTTGATGCTTGCATATACGGCATCACCGGCAGTCTTACCATACAGGCGCACTGCCTTTCCAGTATAACGGGCGCCGGTATATGGCCTGTCTATGAAGTTTGGGACATAACGAGGCGAATAGAATATAGTGAAGGTATTGACCTTCGGATTACTGAGGATAGTTCCGTCATCTTCTTCAGGCGTTATAGCAAAAGGCCCGCCTTTACCCGATGTTACGACTACCAGCCAATCTTCATGCTGATAATTCTTACGCTGCCGTAAGGCATTCATAATATTACCGATATATTCATCCACCCGCAGAATTGCAGCTTTATACTCAGGAACACTTGCATCATAACCATATGCCTTACCTGCAGTCGCTACCTGGCTAAACTGACCGAATACCAAGCCGGCCGTATCAACTTTTAGTTCATTCAGTATTGCCTGTGCTGTAGCATCATCATCATTACCGAATGTCTGGTTTACATCTGCATCTGTGATCAGCATTCTACCCAGGGAGTCTGTTGCACTATATGCCGCTATCCTGAATGCGGGCATACGTGCCTTGATATATTTAAAGAAGACAGGGTATTGCCCAAGTTTATTGTCAGCAAAATCACTTTTGACCACACCATGCTTTTCCTTACGCACACCTGTCAGCAGGTCAGCCCATGCAGTGGCATCCAGGCCGATAGTATCGCTGATGCTGTTCCAGGAATAGATCGCATTATCCCCCAGCTCCAGCAGGTGTGACGCCTGTGCATCCCGTACAGATTCTCCGCGGGCGCCATCCACTACCAGGAAAAGTATCTTAGGCTGCTTGCCCGTCACACCGGTAGTATCTTCATACTCCCGCTCTTCGAGCAGCCTGTCAAACCCTTTGTTACAGGCGGCAAGCAGTATAACCGTAGCGATAACTGCCAGCCAGTTGAAGTTCTTCATATATGCGGATAATTTTATCATTTGAATAACAGGCGGACTACGTTATTGATCTCTTTATTGTTAAAGCGGGCAAACTGCCCCATGATGAGGGCCTGCGTTTGTCCGGAGCTATTGATCGTTTCAAACACTCTTACCAGGACACCGGAGAAATCAGCAGTGTTATTATATCCCGGCGCCAGTTTTCCTTTCTGGTCCAGTATCATAAATCCACTACGATGCACCTTATCATAGCTGGTAAAAGTACCATTGACCACTATCAGGCCATTGCTTAGTTGTTGTGCACAGTAATATCTTTCGTTGCTTGCCCTTGTTGCTGCATGAAACTGCTCATCAGGCGTACCATCGGGCTTCAACATTACCAGGCCGCTATGTGCAGCACCATCAAACTTATCAAAGTTGCCGGCCAGAACGAATCGCTGTGTTGTAGCATTATAACGGATGGATATAATATCATTATCTGCGCCACCACCACCGAAACCAGGGTCGAGGCTACCATCCAGGTTCAGGCGTGCGATGTAAGGCGCTGACTGCCCGTTATAACGGGTGAAACGGCCCACAATAATGATCTTTCCGTCTGCCTGCTGGTAGGCATCGCTAATGGGGCCATTAGGGCCGTCAAAGCTTCTGTGACGCACCAGGTCATAGTTGAAGGAAGAGTCCAGTGAACCATCAGGATGAAAACGTACTAACTGACGGACCAGCGTACTGTCTGTAATAAGTGAATCCCTTTCCTGCAGGTAGTCTGATTTGCCGTATACAAATCGCAGGTAATAATTAAAGTAACCGATAGCAGTAATACGGTTATTGTATACAAAAACACGATTGATCCTTCCGTCAGTACCTCCGTTGAACGAAGGCACTGTATCCTTATCCGTAAAGGTGTTCACGCTCATTGAATCAAGCGATCCATTGCTATTAAGTACCGTGATGTTGTGCATCTCAGCCTGATGAATATCATATGAAGCAAAACTACCGCCTACCACCAGCTTACCATTGGGCAGGGCGCTTATTGTATTCAGCGAGCCATCGGCGCCTCTTCCTGACTGCAAACTGCGATCCATTTCGCCATCGCGTGATGTAAGTACGATCCTGCTGATAGGTCTTACTATCCCCTTGCGTTCATAGTCCAGGAAGTCTCCCACCAGTAATATCCTGCCATCAGCAAAACGGTATACATCGCTTACCCAGCTATTGGCCCCTACCACAACTTTGTAATTGTTGTCAATATCCAGGTTACCTCTTACCTTGAAAAGAGGCCCGAAGAAGATCTGGTTGCCGATAGTTACAGAAGTCACACCCGTACTGGCAGTAACAGGTACTTTCACCTGTATGCCGGCAGAATCAACTTTTACGATCTCCGCAGGCTCACCGTTAAAGTTGAACAAGAGGGAATCTTTATGTTTCAGTAGCCCTTTGCCTTTAAAGGTGATCACAGTACCAGGTGCAGCTTCCGACGGATCCGGTATTTCCGTGCTTAACGTTACGCCCAGCGGTTCCTTTCCTCCGGCATAAGGATCTTCATACACCTTATCTTTTTTACAGGCTGTTATGAAAAGCATCGTTAACAGCACCGCCATTGATATTATTCTTCTCATGTGATTCATACTTTTTATTAACCTCCGTTTTCCATTGCTGCGATCACGTCCTGAACGAACATATACGGAGCGAATCCAAAATAGACATGGTTGTCATTCAGTGCATGGACTACACCATTATTGGTGGTGATATTACAGGAGGCCACGTAATCAATGACCCAGTTATCGCGCGGCTTCGCGGGGTCGGTTATGTAAGCGATGGACAATTGCCGGTACCCAACATATTTCACACCGTTGTCGTCATTGTACACTACGCCAATGTTCATTGGCGTACCGTTCCAGGAGAGATAGCCCTGGCCGGGATACGTATTCAGGAGGTTATAATCTATCTGCGGATAATCTTTCAGCTCATTACCGCCATGGAACATATATCGCTGCAGATACTTGAACCATATCTCCTTCGGCACGTCAGACAAGGCTTTCACCGTGTCATTCCCCAAAAAGAACAGTTCAGCATTGAGGTCCTTTATTAAACGTAGCACACTTCTGTCTGTCGGTGCAAAGAAGGTGAGCGTATCACTTTTAAAGACATCTTCCATACCCGCCAGTCTCACTATTGTTGCTACGGTATCGAAATAAAAAGGCACCGCATCCAGGTATTCCAGCGTAGTTCCTTTAAACACGGGATCGTGGGTACCGGAGTCCTGGTAGTATTCATCTTTACTACAGGCGCACAAACCCAGTATCAGGGCTGTCATTAAGCACAGTATTGTCCGCATAAGTTTCATTTTATCTTAACCAATAATTGTTCAGTTGCATATAAGGGTTGTTGTCCAGCGCTGCAGAATTGATCGGCCATGTCCAGCCACCATTATCGAATTGCGCCTGCGTAAGCGGATAATAACACCATTGCTGGCTCATCACCCTGCCGGTACGAACAAGATCGAAATAGTAGTGTCCTTCCATCATCAGTTCCTTCGCCCTCTCTGTGAAAATCGCATCTTTCAATGCCTGCAATGTTCCGCCCTGGTAAAGCGTCGTCCTTGCCCGTTGCCTGATCATGTTCATCGTACGGATAGCCTCATCTGCTTGCCCCAGCTCTGCCAGCGCTTCGGCCCTCAACAGGACCGCGCCGGCGTATCTTAATACAATGAGGTTGTTATCCACATTCACATCTTCATTTCCCTGTTCGTAAAGACTGTTATACTTGAGGAACATAAAGGTGCCGTCGTTGGCGAACATCTGCGAGTCGAACCACATCTGTATCCTTGCATCGGGCACCCCGGAAGGATACAGGCGGCGCAGGTACTCTGCCCGGAAATACGTAAAGCTGTACTGGTGGTTCCAGGCCGGGCGCTTATACGGATAATGTACGACCAGCTCGGAAAGGTCATTCCATTTCTCCGCCAGCCCCTCTCCATAGTTTGAACTGATCACAATATCAAACAGGCTCTCTCTCGAACGCCCTTTGAAAATGGTGAAAGACTCTTCCATTGGCAACAACATATAAGCACCGCTCTTTATCAGCTGGTCCCCCAGTTCGGCGGTGGCCCGATAGTGCTGCTGCGCGGCAGATTTATCAAAACCGGCATTCCACATATGCATTTCCATCAGTAGCCCCACAGCCGATCCTCTGCTGGTACGGGCGCCCTGGTAGGCAGGTTCAGTAAATGTCCAGGGCAGTTCTTCCAATACCGCCGTCAGGTCTGTGATACAGTTATTCATCACATTCACCATCTTTTCTCTGGGTAACGGCGCCTCGTGATAAGCATCTGTATAGTACACCACATCTCCCCATAACCTTACCATGATAAAATAGGTCAGACTACGCATGAATATTGCTTCCGCTTTATAAGTCTTTTTACGGGCTTCATCCAGATCAGGTATCACCCGCCTATCCACTTCATAGATCAGGATGTTACAGGCTTGTATAACACGATAGAACGGTTTCCAGTCTGCCAGCATATAGAGATCAAAGATGTCCCAGAACTCTTTACCTGCAGGCCTGTAAATAACCGGTATCAGGTCATTCTTGGCTACATATTCTACGAAGGTCCTGTCTGCACCATCACCCTTCGGAGACATCGCCAGCATGCCTCCCCTTGCCTCACCCGCAAGGGCAAACAACGGACAGGAGCCAGTGGCATCCCTGAACAGGCCGTAGATGTCCCATATATTATCTTCCACATCTTTCGCCGATTTGAAGAACGTATTTCCTGAAAGCCGGTCAAGCGGCTCCACATTTAGAAACTTCTTACACCCGTACTGACTGCATAGCAGCAAACAGACAGTGATATAAATAAACCTCCGGAGCATAGCAATACTTTTTAAAGACATTAGAATTCCACATTCATCCCGAAGTTGTAACTGCGGGCTATAGGATAACCTCCCGACTGATCACGCCCCAGCGCGGAGACGTTCTCCGGATTGGGGCCACTGTACGGTGAAAAAGTGATCAGGTTATTAGCAGACAGGTACATACGGACAGAGTTGATGCTGTAACGGTTAGTGAATTTCCTGTTTACCAGGTAAGCCAGTGTTACAGTATTCATCTTGAAGTACGAACCATCTTCCTGTATCAAAGTCTGGTCATAACGATAAGGCCTGATATCATTGTAGCGTTTATAATCAAATGGGTTCGGATAACTTGCTGTTGATCCCGGCCCTTTCCAGTAATCGACATCATTAAAATCCACCATTGCCTTCGGGTTGTAAGGGTCTCCCAGGTACTGCATCCTTTGTGCAAATGCATTGTTCAATACATCCCTGAGTAGTGTAAAAGAAGTACTGATATTAAGTGAGAAACTCTTCCAGTTCACGTAAGACTGAATACCACCGGTGATCAGCGGCTGTGAATTACCGGCAGGCACATAATCATTTCCATCCAGGATGTAATTGCCGTCAACATCTTTCCAGATTGGATCACCGGCCTTGAAGTAAGTACCGTTAGCTGTACGGTACCGTTGACCAGTTGCAGGATCAACAGGCACATCTGCATCAGTGGCATAAACGCCTTCTGTTTTCAATAGATAGTTAGTGAGGCTATTACGTCCTACACGGAACAGCGTATGCTGATTGGTTACATTATCATACTGCACCAGCTGTCTTGCTCCATTCGGAAGACTGGTCAGTACATCCTTATTCAGCGCACCATTCAGAGATATCGTCCATTGTACTGCGCTGGTACGTGGCAGTGGACGGAAGGTGAAGGTCAGCTCATAACCATAGTTGATCAGTGAAGTTTCATTTGTAGTGATCTCATTGAAACCGGTAATGTTTGATACTGCTTTCGTACGCAATAGATTCTTTACCGTCTTGTAATAACCATCAAAGATCACTTCAACCCTGCTGTCAAATAAACCTGCTTCAAAACCAAAGTTATACTGCGTCGTTGCTGTCGGTTGCAGATAAGTATTAGGTAATCTGCCGAAGTTGATACCTAAACGGGGATTGGCATTGTAGGTACCACGGGGATCATAGGTTCCATAGATGGAAAAGATATCGCCGCTCGGTACAATATTCTGGCCCCAGCTACCGCGCAAGGAACCATAGGTGAGCCACTTGACGTCACTCAGGCCCGGTTCCTTGTTGAAGTTCCACCGTACACCAACAGCCGGGTTCTTGGAGTAAGGATCCTCAAAACCGCTACTGGATGTACCGTCCATACGGTAACTGACGTCTACTACATACTTCTGCTTAAAGTTGTAGGAAAATGTTCCTGCAAAGGAGGCCACGTGTTGCTTGCTGTAGTTATCCAGGAGGCCCCCTCCACGGGAAGCATATCCATCATAACCGAGCGGTCCTTCATATTGGTTATTCGGCGTTTTCTCCTGCCGGATCACCTGTGCCTGGAAGCCACGGTTATAGAATTCGTTGAAAGCAGAGATGAAGAAATTGTGGTTTGTATTCAGGATATAGTTATAGGATATCGTATTGCGGTTGTACAATGTGAACTTCCTGTCATTGTAAGCATAGATCTGTGAGAAGTCGTTGTTCGCTTCCGCAGGCGTGAATTTATCTTCTGTATTAGAAGCATATTCATAGCTCACACTGGAACCAATGTTCAACCCCTGTATTAACTGATAGCTTACATCAAGGCTGCTTCGCACATTGGCTGTCTTATTATCGTTCCTGGTATTCAGGGCTGACAATACCCCTGCAGTACTCTGATAAAAAGAAGGGCCAGGCAATAATGAAGAAGCAGATGCATTTTCAGATACGCCGCTCTGAGTAAGGCCGTTACCATCACCCTTATTTCTTTTACCTACCTGTGTAGATAAGGTTGTGAACACCCTGAGCTTAGTATTGGGCTGATAAAGCATGTTAGTGTTGATGGAGTAACGGTCAAACCCTGTATTACGGATCACACCGTTCTCATGATAGTAACCCAGGTCCACCTTATAGTTAAACTTAGGATCACCACCACTGATATTCATGTTATGCGTCTGATTGTACGTCGTTGCGTAGAAAACGTCCTGCCAGTTGGTTGAGTTGTTGTAATAAGGATTCAAACTATCTGCCAGGAAAGGTTTGGTAGATATCTGATAGATATCTTCAATATTGTTTCCGCCATTGATCATTCCCAGCCTGATCCTTCTTTCTTCCTTACCACCGATGGTAGGACGCAATTTTGGAGGATTGTTGATGAAAAAGTTTCCGGTGTACCTTACCAGCGGGATAGGAGAACTACCACGTCTTGTCGTAATGAGGATCACGCCGTACGCACCTCTTGATCCATATAAGGCTGTCGCCTGTGAATCTTTCAGGATCTCCATGCTTTCAATATCTTCCGGAGGAATAAGCGACAAAGGGCTTACACCCGGACCGGCAGACTGATACCCATATTCGAAATTAGCGTCTGCTTCTACAGGCACCCCATCAATCACATACAGCGGAGAGGTAGGAGAAAGGAAGGCGTCATTACCGCTTCCGGTAACGCTGATATTGGACAAGCCCCTGATCTGTATGATACCACGGCCACCAGGCGTACCAGTATTATTCTGGATATTCAGACCTGCAACACGTCCCTGTAATAGTTGCTCCACATTCGATACAGGAATGTCCTGCAGCTCCTTTCCGCTCACGATCACGGCAGAACCTGTTGTAACCTCTCTGGTCTTCTTCTGATAGCCGATCACGACTGCTTCATTCAGTTTGTTCTCCGTTATCACTAACCTGATCACAAGATCACGTTTGTCTTTCATTTTAAGCTTGTAGTCGGAAAAACCGATGTAGCGGAACAATAAGTTTGCATCTGCAGGAACAGATACGCTGAAAGCACCGGTAGCATTGGTTACACCCACAGCCTTAGGAGGCGTGCCTGCCATGATACTTACACCTACCAGTGGCTCATTGGTCTGGGCATCCCTTACCACGCCCCGCACCTGTACTTTCTCCTGCGCCTGTGCTGCCAGTACGGGCAACAACAGTAGCAGTCCTATGATTTTATATAAACGCAGACATTGCATAGTCACAGTTTTTTTTGTTGTTAACTCATTCATCCCTGAACCTTGGATTATTCCGGAAATAGAAAATGATCTCCCAGTCGCCTTTCTGGTAAATGTTGAAATTCAGGTCCAGTACACCGATCTGTCTGATATTACCAAAAGCCAGTCTGCTGAAACTGAATTTGACATACGCCTGTGATCCGTCACCGTTTGTATATCTTGTTTTAAAGCGCATTGCGGGGATCGGATAAGCTACCTGGTAAGTCACCTCTGTAGCTGTCATCCGTTTATCGAAACCATGTAGGAGAGAATCCCAGGGTGTCAGGTTAAAGTTCATCGGGTCCATAGGCAGCGAGTCCTTATCCATAAACTTGAACGACAGAGAATTGCCAGGACCTTTCCGGTGAAAGAATACCCTGACACTGTCTCCCTTCAGTTCCAGGTTTGTACCATCATCCACCATGTTATACACACCAGGATGGTTGTATATCAGTTCAAAGACCGATGAATCATTCGGATTAGGATAGTTCGCACGATGTATACCTGTGATCGCATCGTATTCGTAAGGTGCATAGGGCTGTTCTCTCATCGGCATCAGTGACATATCTTTATACATCCTGGTACCACCGGAATTTGTAGCTTCTACATCAAACAGATATCCTGAATCTGGCTGTTGACGCATAGGCGTACTGCCGGCTTCAGCCCATAGTACAAAGTCGCCCGACTGTGGCCTTACTTCGAAAACCGGGTGGGTCTCTACACTACGCTTTGCTTCTATTTCAGCCAATGATTTTTCTTCGCCGGTATAAGTCACTTTCCATATCTGCGCTTCTACCTGCTGTTCGAAATCATTTGTTGGTTTACCATCTTTCTTGTACCTGACATTCAGGATACGGAAGTTGATGGGCGTAGTAGAATTATCCGTATTAAAGATCTGTGAGTATAAGGTCGTCCTGCCCAATATGGGAGAGAACACCTTCTGGTTATAAACAGCGCGTTCACTGAGATAATCAAGATCGTCCGCAGCCCATTTCCGGCAAGCGAAGAATAGTAAGGACAAAGACAATATTATGAGGAGTCGTCGCATGGGTCGTAATGTTTTAGTTTATTGGCCGGAATGTGACAGATTTCACATCAAACCCTTCATGGTCTACAAAGAAGCGCATCACATGTGTACCTTTTGTGAGATAAACACTTGTTGCAATATTTTGCCTTTTATGATAATCTCCCGTGTTAGGTACCTTCAGCTGGCCCGTAACATCTACCCCGTCAAATTCAAGGTGAAACACACCGTCGTCCCTGTTTGTACCAGCCAGTATAAATGTGTTATAGTAGCCTGTTTCTTTCACAACGACAGTATAGTTCATCCACTCGCCGGTCGATGTCCATCCTACCTGGAAGCCACCACCTTCATTCTTGGAGAAATCAATGTCCACACCTTCATTGGTACGGTATTTACCACCTTCATTATTTGTATTGTTGTCATGATAAGCTACTCCTTCTCCACCGCTGTCATAGTCTTCCAGCGTGATCACACCTGGAATGGTCATCGGGGCGCCTTTACGCATAAACTTGAGGAAACGCAGATCGAAATTGGCGAAGTCGAAATATACTTTCAGCATGTGACGGCCAGCAGTCAACTGTATGGTAGTTGTGATATCACGGAAGGTGTCGTAACCACCTGAACCTGGCATTACAACGGCACTACCTACTACAGGTCTGCTGTCCATCTCAAGATGTATACGACCATCGTCGCCACCACTGCCATACCGTAATGTCATATCATATTCACCGCTTTCTGTCACCTCTACCGTGTAATCCATCCACTCGCCAGTTTCCGTCCAGCCTACCTTCAGCCCGGCTTCTCCGGCGGTAGTAATATCCACCTGATCGGCAGGGCGGTATTGGCCTCCCTGGTTGTTCAGCGAAAAATCGAGGTAGGCTACCTTATTACCACCACGATTATATTGTTCCAATCCTATTACTCCGGGGATATAAAAAGGGAACTCATTCCACGATGAAGAAACAGTTGGGTTCATGCGGGGGATGAATTCATCAAAACCGAACATATGGTCCTTCTCCAGCACATTCACCAATCCATTTTTTGTTTTGATGTCAATAGCCACTGTAGTCGCATTACTCCAGCGATCAGTATATATCACACCCTTCGTATCACTATAAGTGATGATGCCCGGTCCGCCGTTCACATGTCCTTCCGCATCGGTGCGACTGAATTTCCCATGCATAGGATAATTATACCTGATAGATGTCAGTCCGATACCATCCTGCAACACCATGTCGCGGGAGCCGAAAGTATCTCTGACAATATAGCGGCATACGAGAGAGTCCAGTTGCTCGTAAGGAACAGTGCTGATGAACATATGCGCCCGCCCCTGGATGTTACGCAGTGTGTTCATATTTTCTATGGCCTGTTTGAAACTGGCATCTGTAGGAGCGAATACCGTATACATGCCAGACTTCAATGTATCAGTCAGATGTACCCTTTCAATAGCCAGCAGGAAAGAATCGTACTGATGTTCGCTTTGGAGGAACTCAAAGATATTACCGTCAAATTCTCTCAGCTGGTTCTCATAACTATAATATCCGCTATCCTTCTTGCAGCAAGGGAGCAACATCATCATTGCCAGTCCTGCTATAAGGAGCATTTTTATGTTAACCATATATCTCATCTTTTTAATCATTGCCAATAGGGATTCTGCGTGATCAATGGATTTTGTTTGATGACGTCTTCCGCAACCGGCCAATAGATACCTCCCTTGGCTATCAGTTCCATGAAAGCGGGATCATTCTGTTTGATCTTATTGTACCGGATGAGGTCAAACCAGCGCCACCCCTCTCCCATCAGCTCTTTACGACGCTCTCTGAAAATAGCGTCTATCAGGTCTCCCTCCCTGACACTATCATATCGTTTTATCCTGCGCAGGTCTCTGATGGTATTCAACAGATCGATCGCTCTTTGCTGTTCTCCGATAACAGCCAGCGCTTCTGCCTGCAACAGTGCAATATTTTCCAGGCGTGTAATAACAATCGTACTGGAGAATATTCTGAAAGACGGATCAGAAGTATTACCATCCTGTATCACTTTTATTTTACTGAAGATGGGGATCTGGCTGTTAAAGTTTGAAAAGTAACGCTGGGAAGTAGGTGTACCTGTCAGCGTATCCAGACTGAAACGCTCATCCACCGGCTGATCAAATACGGAGAGGATCGTATCTTTCGGCACATAAATATCCGGCAACGCTTTATTGATAACCGGTTCGGCAAGTGTCATCTCTTCCAGGTGACCTGAGAATGATGCATCCACATGCCCCCAGTCAAAATTGAACGCCAGGATATGATTGTCTTTCTTCCATTTGAAAAAGCCATTTCCACTCACCAGTTCATCTGTATTGACATAGTAACTACCTCCTTTGGAATAGTTGTCCAGGACAAACTGTCCATATACAGATGCATCCACATACTTTCCCTGCCACGCAGCCACGTGGGCAAGGATGGCATAAGCTGTATGCTTACGGGCCAATACCCCGTACCATCGGGTGCTGGTTTCATTATAGTAAGAACCTAACTGCTGCGGGTCGTTTGAGCTGTATTTATAGGGAAGGTCTGCGGCAGACTGCACCAGTTCTTTCTCTACGAATGCAAGGACCGTCTGTTTATCTTCTCTTGGTTTATTTGCAAATTCGCCATCGTGTGAAGAAGTGATCAGCGGTACATCACCCCAGACAGATACGAGGAAGAAATAAACATATGCGCGTATGCAGCGCATTTGTGCAATGTCGACCCGCATATTCTGTTCTGAGTATTTAGGATCACGCTCTCTTACTTCGCCGACATGTTCTAGGAACATATTGGTAGCATTGATCACTGCATAGAAGCGACGCCAGTTCGACAATGATTCCAGCAGCGGATAGGCAGCTTTGAGGTCATTGCGGATAATCGCCTTCATATCCTGCCGTTGTGTTGCGTAGAAATCTCCCTTGCGGAATTCGCCATACATCCACCAGGCGTTATTATCGGCCATGGCAGCCCTCAGGAGGCCATAAACACTTACCAGCGCTGTACGTGTATCCTCATGTGAGTTCCAGAAGTTCTCTTCCGATACAGCATGAGAAGAATCAATATCCAGCAACTTGTTGCAGCCGGCGAAAGCGGTGCAATAAAAGATGATTGTTATCAGGAATAAGCGTTTCATCAGAGATCCATTTTTAACCCTATAGTATATGTCCTGGACAATGGCAGGGAATAGCCAGTATCAAAACCATTAAAATCGACCAACTCAGGATCACCACCGGTGTAAGGCGTGATTGTAAACAGGTTGGTAGCTGTACCATATACAGCCAGTCCATTGATCTTCCCCTTTTTATTCCACCATTTAGCCTTAGTCAGGTCATATTGAAGAGAAAGATTACGCAGTTTCAGGAAAGAGCCGTTTTCCAGGAACAGGTCCTGATCCAGGCGATAGGCATCTACAGTGCTCCACGGGTTGTAAAGCGGATACTTCTCATAGTTGCCCGCCTTACTCCAGAATGTGATTTCTTTCACAGCACTCATGTCAATCTTTCCCTCCCTGTTAATAAAGTCGAAGTGATTCGCTACCTCTGCATTCATTACCTTCCTGCCAAGCGTATAATAGAAGGACACGCCAAGCGTAAATCCTTTCCAGTAAAAGTCATTGTTAAAACCGCCGGAGATCACGGGCAGTACGTGTCCCTTCAGGACTTTATCCTTATCGTCGATCACATAGTCGCCATTACGGTCCTTCCAGCGCGGGTCACCCGCTAATAGTGGAATACCTTTATAGTTCAGGCGTTTCCCTTCACCGGGACTTACAGGAATATCTGCATCACGATTATAGATACCGTCATTCTCCAGTACCCAATATTGATCTATTGAACTGCCCACCTTGAGTAATTTGCTGCCATTCGCTACACTCAACTCGTTCAACCCATCAGGCAGGGCCAGCAAAGTGTTCCTGTTATAGTTAAGTGTAATACCCGGCGTCCATTGCAGCGCGCTCTTCTCGGGAAGAACAACTGCATTCACAGCAAGGTCGATCCCACGGTTACGTACGGTCATGCCATTCTTATAGCGGATGTTGTAACCATATTCAGCACCGAAAGGCACACCTAACAGCATGTTATGATCTGTCTTATTATAGACGTCCAGAGAAACCTGCAGCCTATTATTCAGCAATGCCGTAGTAGCATTTATATTCAGCTGGTCAGTATAAGGCCAGGTAATACCATAGCCGATATAACCGGAGGAATAGGCACGGCTGATGCCCGGAAAACCATTGTAGGAGAAGCGAACAGGGTTATTACTGAATGAAAGGTCCGACGTGTATTGTGGTCCCTCACCGAAACGATCATCCGGCATCAACCTGCCTACTCTTCCCCAGCTGGCTTGCAACTTCAATGCGTTGATGTTATTATTATCTTTTAACCAGGTATTCTTTATATTAAGGCCTGCTGTGAACGTGGGCGTATATAACCACCAGTTGTCCGGCTGTGCGCTGGAAGACCCATCTGCCCGGATTAGGACGGAGAAGTCCAGTTGCTCGTTGTAGGAATAAGCAGCGCGACCGTAGAAAGATACTAGCCTCGAACGCTGTTTGTCCAGGAAAGTAAAGATCAGTGCATGATCGAATGATTTAGGCAGCAGATATTCAGGCTTCGTATTGTCTGAATTCAACAGGTTCACACGGATCAGATCATTCGGCCCTTTATATGCATACGCATAATTGTACCGGTGATAGTCGGCCTGGAACCCTTCACCTACTTCAACACTCAGGTGATGTTTCCCTTTCCAGGTATGATTATAATTGATCGTG
Organism: uncultured Flavihumibacter sp.; assembly: GCA_902168105.1. Lineage (GTDB taxonomy): Bacteria > Bacteroidota > Bacteroidia > Chitinophagales > Chitinophagaceae > Chitinophaga. The sequence goes on along the minus strand of CABHOY010000075.1, from coordinate 182,973 downwards.
TTATTGAAGAACACCCGCTGATTATACCCGAAGTAATTAGAAAGATAGTTCACCGTTTCCAACAGTGTGCTGGGATAGAACAAGTCTCTCAGCCCTTCATTATAATCAAATCCAAATTGGGAAGTGATCTGCCAGCTATCAGCAAGTTTCACATTGAGTTTAAAATAACCATTGACATCGTTGGTCTTGTTGTCATCAAAGGACTTGGTATACTCGTGCAGGTATTGCCCATAATAAGCTTTATTAGGCGGCAGGGGACTGCTCAGATCCGGCAGGTACTGCATTTCGGCAAACCTGTCGCGCAGCCATCTGCTCCGTTTTCTTTCCAGCCGTGTAGCACTTATCATAGATGAAACAGTAAACCCTTGCAGCGGCACCATATTGATCTCAAACATGGCGTTATATCTGTCCATGTTGCTATTGTCGGCAGTATTTGCGGAACGTTGATTACCGGCAGCAAACCTGAAGTTTGCCCTGTCTGTACCGCTGGACAAGCTTGCGTTCACACCATATACAGGCGTGTTTTTGAAATAAAGGTCTGTCCAGTTGGAAGGGCCATAGTAGGCATTATTGGTAGAATCTCGCAGATACAGCGGATAGGTTTGCAGTTGCTCTGTAGTCGCATATTTATTGTAGAACTGCTGACGAAACTCATTTTCAAATTTTGAGTTTGTCGTATAAATATGCGGCCGCTGCACCATTCCAAAATAGGTATTGAAGCTGATCTTCCTGCGTCCAATTACAGGCGCCTTCGTCGTGATCAGGATTACACCGCCGTTCGCCGCGCGTGGCCCATACAATGCAGCCCGGCCGAAGTCTTTCACCACTTCTATCTTCTCAATATTGTTAGGATCAATAGCCGATAAAAGGTTAGTAGCAGGTCCCAGGTGATTGTAACCGAATAGCTGAATATCAAATGTAAAGGGATGGTCCATTATCAGTGGAATACCATCTAATACAACGGTAGGCTGCGATTCATAAATGTCTTTACTGGTAATGAAAGGGATGGCAGCACCTCTCAAAGCCATACTGGTAAAAGCTCCTGACTCACCGGTGGGTTCCTGTATATATATCCCCGCAGTGTTTCCCTTTAACAGCTGATGTAGTGATGAGTAAGGGTAGATATTCTCGCGTTCGGGCGAAATGGAGTCCGCTTTTGTCACCCTCACCACGGGATAACGCAACTTAACTGTATCCTGCCCAAAGGCATACTGTGAGCAATACACAGCCAGGCACGTGATGAAGATCCGTACAAGTACACGCATAACGTAAATGATTTAAAATAGGCAGAGCAGATCACGCCGGCGACTATAACGTCACCGAGTAATCGATTACATCATGTATTTAAGATTGATAATAGATAAGGAGCACAGACCAACAATGACAGGCCTGCCTTCCATAGCAAAACGCTAAAAGAGATATTATACTTTAGTGAGCAGGGTGAACAACACCGAACCGGTACCCGTGGAAACTATAACGTGAAAATAGATGATCTGCAAATGCTGCAGCATTGGTATTAGTATCTCCAAACTGTTGTATAAAACGTTTTAGCGTATACTTTTCATCAATACAAATTGTGTTTTAGTTTTTAAATAAATTGTTTGCTGTTGATACTTTGTGAAGCTACTGGTTACTTGTAATCCTGTTAGTCAAATTTCTTAGGTTCCTGCTACAATTTTCTTGGTCTTCGATTTAGGTTGAATGTAATACGATTAACTAAACTCTTCATTTCATCAGGGCTCGCTAACGGGAATCTACAAAATACAGGTTACAATGCTAGTCGCATTTGTGCCTTTATTACGATTCAAATATAATGAGCCGTCTGATAACTTTTTAACCTTTTTTTATAAAGAATAGACATTCCCAACGCACTTATTACTAGTTTAAGAACACTTCATAAAAACCTATACCATATTACAAATCAATCATTTAAAATACGCTCGCACTACACAAATATCGTATTTATAATATACGTTTAGGATAATCCAAAAGCGGATTGTCATGTTTATAAGATCAATAACCTACTATTCGTTATTTAACTTATTTTGGTTTCATATCAACCAAGATCTATTACTGAAACAATGGAAAGTTTGGGGGCCTTATAAATTTAAACCAGGTGGAACTATGGCTAAAGCTGATATGCTTAGCAGACTTATAAATACACTTACGAAAGCTGAAAAAAGATATTTCCGTTTGTATACTGCGCTTCAGCAGGGCAACAAAGACTATGTCAACCTCTTCGATATGATGGAACGCATATCGTTTAGAAGCACTGCTGAATTAAAGCAGGCTTTTCAGCAACAATATGCCGGCTGTAATTATGAAGTTTGCAGTAAATACCTATATAAAGTCCTGTTGGATTGCCTGTTGCATCTGCGTATGCAGCGACATTCCACTGCTACGTTAACAGCAGGCATATTGAAATGTGATATCCTTTTTGAACGCTCGCTGCACGAGGATGCATTGAAACAATTACATAAAGTGCAAACAGTTGCATCCGCCAGCGAAAAACAGTTATTACGTCTATGGGCACAACAACAGGAAATGCAACTATTACAACAAATGAACTTTCCGGGCATTACGGAAGAAGACTTATCACAAAAGCAATCAGACATACAGGATACCATCCTGACTATGCAGCAAATAAGGAAACAAACATCACTATACGAAACACTCAGGCATCGCTTGTTGTACGTAGGCAATGCACGCACAGTACATCAGCAGGATGCTGCCGATGCTTTGAATGCTGATATGCCGCCAACTGTTCCAGGTTCGGCTACCAGCCTGAAAGTGCACTTGCTATTCAAAGCGCATTACCATCTTATTACCAGCGACTATCCCGCGGCATTGCAGGTCTTTCACAAACTGCATCAATTACTGGAAACACATCCTGCCCTTTTTGAAGATACTCCTGCAGATCATCTGCTGATCATAGAGGGTATCCTCGATAGTTTGCGCGCAGGTAAACATTACGATGAGTTATCCTCTTTTATAGATAAAGTGAAACGCCTGAATGGCGACAGTGTTTATTTCTCTCTCATGCAACAACGCTTGCTCTTTATCTACGAAACAGGTGCTTACATAGACAATGGCAACTTTCCGTTAGCACTAACATTACTTGAGCAATATGCACCTGCAATCAAAAGGAATATCTTGATGATGGATATCAGCAAACAAGCAGAGATCTATCTCTACATGACCCTGATATATTTGGGTAACGAAGACATTAACAATGCACATAACAGTCTTGAGCAGGTATTACAAAGTAATCTTTACAGCACATTACCTATCTATCGTACCTGCCGTTTAGTACACCTGTTGATACAATATGAATTGGGCAACTACGAATATATCCGGTATGAAACCAGGGCCTTTCGGCGCAACCTGCAGCCAGATACAAAAAGGTCTTACCTGCTGGAAAGAACAGTGATCAAATTCCTGGGCGGTGGCGAAATCCCTACTGTTACAGCCTATCGCACTTCGCTCTGGAAAAAGATCAATGCCAGTTTTGAGAAAATAAAAGCGGATAAATACGAACGTCAGCAATTAAAACTATTTGACTTCTCTGCCTGGATCGAGGCGAAGCTAAAACGAAAGTCATTAGGCGCCATATTACAGGAAAAGGTCAGGGCATCCTGAAACTTAATAGGATGCCGGCGCTGGTTGATTATTACTCAGGTTGATCACTGTCCGGTTCAGATATGGCAACAGCGCAATCAATAAGATCACTACAACCAGCAAACAACTGATCAGGTAATAATAGTCCATCGAAAAACGGATCTGCGCCTGTATGTCTGCCGAGCGGTATAACAATCCATTAGCGATCTTCGCAGCCTGGTCTGCCGGAACCCCTTTGGCTGTAACAGCCGTTTTATATCCCTCCAGCCTGGCCATTACAAAGGGGTCCAGCGATGTGACCAGATCCAGAAAGCGGTTGTAGTGTACCTTTCTGGAATAAAGTTGAAAATAGTTGACAAGGGCAATGCTCGTACAAAAGCCTGTGAAACGGAACAGAACACCTGTAGCTGACGCAGTTCCTCCCAGGTGTGGCGGTACAGAAGAAATTGCATACACGATGATAGGCGCCATCAGCATGCCTGCACCTAATCCCTGTATAACCAAAGGCGCAATAAAAGAAGATGCATCAGCCTCTGAGGCAAACAGGAAATTCATCCATAGATGAAATACCAGCAATAAGGCAAAGCCACCCATCCAGATCCACCGCATAGGCCGTTTCATTACGATCCATCTTGATGAATACAATACGCCCCCTACAATGCCTGCTATATTAGCTAACAATATATAGGACAGATGCATGGGATCCATGCCCAGTACTGTTGTAAAATAATTCGTAGTAATATTGAACGCGCCTCTGCAGATATAAAGGATCAGTATCAGAAAAACACCGATAACATAATTCCTGTAACGGAAAACATCCAAACTCAGGTAAGCACGCTTTAAAGCACGCTGCCGGAAAATATGCATAGCCGCAAGTATCACAACGCCCGCCGTAGCTGTTACAATCCTGTTGTCACTCCACCAGTAATACTGCTGGCCATACACGAGGATATATCCAATTAAGCAAAGTGCCGTAGTATAGATCACATAACTTGCCCAATCAAGTTGATATAAAGGCGCCTTCCTGTTTAACCTCACCTTGTTCATGATCAGTACGAGTAACACCGCACCTGGAACATACATAAAGATCATCCATTTGTACAGTGCATTGTAATCAAATGCATCAATGATAGGCGCCGTTACCAAAGTCGTAAAGGCTGTTATACAAAGTAGCATACCATAAAAAAGTGAATACCCTATTTCCCGGGCACGGTCCGTTTGCAGCCTGCTGAATACCAGCGTAAGGCATACACTTGTTGTGACGCAGTTGGCCATACCCTGCATAAAACGTAGCATCAGTAACGTATGCAGATCGTGCGTTACATAACAACCATAAGAAGTAATGATCTGAAGCACGGTACCGATGATCAGGTATTCACGGCTGGCAATAAAAACAAAGAACCTTCTTTCCAGAGCAAAGAATCCTGCAAGTGAAGCGTAGAACACGATCATCGAATACTGTACGTCCGCCGGTTCTATTCCATAACAACCTGCCGCTGCAGGTCCACTCGCGGTAGACAGTCCGAACACCAGCAAACCTGGCAGTACATTCATAAAGATCACTGCCCTGATCAGCCACTCTGAGGCCCAGGATTTAAAGATGGGTGTATGGTCAGCCATTTTTCTTACTGATTGAAACGGTCGCATTCATACCTGCCCTTAACAGCACAGTCTCGCTGGAAGTGCTTGTCAGTTTGATACGTACAGGTATGCGTTGTACGATCTTCACGAAATTGCCAGATGAATTATCCGGAGGTAAAAGAGAAAAACGGGAACCAGTTGCTGGTGACAATGATTCAATTGTTCCATTAAAAGTTTTACCAGGCAATGCATCTATTTCGATATCTGCTGCCTGCCCTATATGCATACGGCTCACCTGCGTTTCTTTAAAGTTAGCAATGATCCATTTTCCGGTAGCCTGGTTTACGATAAACGCGAGCGTCTGTCCTGCCTGAACCAGTTGCCCCTCCTGGATAGTACGGCGGCCCATTTTACCATCATAAGGCGCCTTGATCACTGTATATGCAACATCCAGCTCGTTACGGCCCAGCAGCGCCTCCCGGCGATGTATCTCGGCTGTCAGCACGCCCTTCTGTGACCTGATATCATTCACCTTTGATACGGCAGCATCATAGTTGTTAGTGATCGACTGATAATCGGCCTTCGCTACATTCAATGCAGTTTCTATATTCTCCAGTTGCTGTTTGGTAGCGGATTCCGCATCATACAGCTTCTTGTAACGGTCATATTCCTGCTCCTGTTTCCAAAGCCTTGCTTTAGCTGCAGCTATCTGTGCCTGCGCACCTTCGGCTGTTTTACTACTGGTAAACACATTACTTTCCAGTACCTGTATCTGTGCCTTTGCATTCATCAACGCGGCACTTGCCTCCTGCTGTTGCAGCATGTATTCGCTGTCATCTATCACAAGCAATGTATCGCCCTTTTTCACATCCTGGTTTTCTTCATAATTGATCCTGCTGATGTACCCTGTTACGCGTGTGGTAATAGGGTTAATATATTCTTCCACCTGCGCATCGTTGGTCTCTTCGTACCTGCGCAGCTCAAATAATGTGATGATGCCCCATACCGCCAGCACCATCAGGATGATACCGGCTATCCAGCCTGTAATAGCAGTAATTAATTTATCTGTCCTGGCATAGTTGTTCTTCCCGGTCGTCATAACTTTATAAATTGCCTATAGCTTTTTGTAACTGGTAATATCTGACACGCGCCGCAATATTGGCTGACACCAGATCGAAGCGTGTTTGCAGCATCTGCGTATCAGCATCAAGCAGGTCAGTCAAAAGGGATAGTTGGTTGAAGTAAGTATTATTTACTATCCTGAAATTCTCTGCAGCCTGTTTCACATTGGTTTCTGCTACATCGATACGTGTCAGTGCTTCTTTATATCGAAGGAAAGCTTCATTCACACGTTGTCTTACCTGATCGCCTGTTTCTTCATGTTCTACTTCCTGTCTTTTCAGTTGTATTCCTGCCGCCTTCTCCTTATGCTTATTATGATAAAATGAAGAGATGGGGAAAGCCGCTTTTACACCGTACATTCCCAATCCATACGCCGCACCTGCATAGGGATAAAACTGTATCTGCGGGTAAGACCATGCATACTCTGCAAACAATCCCACCTTTGGTGATACATTTGCTTTCACCTGTTTCAGTGATAATTCTTTCAGAGCAGTTTCTTCTTCAGAGATCTTGTACTCGTATGCATGTTCTGCAGCAGCAGAGAGGTACTCCTCATAAGTGCCTGTTATGGCCAGCTGTTCCGAAAGTGAAGTATCGGGCGCTATCAGTACATGTTCATCTGCTCCGATCATAATCGCCAATTGCTGACTGGCAATGGCGATATCGTTATCGATCTCCACCATGCCCATCTTCTGACGGGATAATTTCAAGGTCGCTCTTAATACATCGCTTTTCAGTACAACACCGTTTTTCTGTAATTCCTGGATATGGGCCAGTTGCTTTTCCTGATCGGCAATATCCTTTGCTATTAATTCCTTAAACCGGCAACTGCGCGCCAGGTCCAGGTAACAGACTGCCGCATTGAATTTCACTTCTGATACGGTCAGGTTCTTTTGTTGTTCAGCTATAGCATGTTCCGTCGCTTCCTTTTTAATCTCAAGATTTGTCTTATTCCCGTTATAAATATTAAAGTATGCTTCTCCTCCTATCTTATAGTAGTTATGTAAGACAGGGAATTGTTCTGGTGTATGAAAGATCCCATCTTCATATACCGGCATATTGGTCACACGTGCATAAGCCCCTGCTGCATTGATTTCCGGCAGCCGTTCGGCCTTTGCGTCCTTCAATGCCTCTTCACTGGTCTCTACGTGAAGCTTCGACATTGTTATCCTTCTATTGTTCATTTCCGCCTGTTCCCATATTTGTTCGATCGATAGATGTAACGGTGGGATAGTGTCATGAGGTCGTTGTGCCGTTACGCACATTGTCAATATCATAAAAGGCAGCATCAACGCGGCCTTCCGGCTATTCGTACACATATTCATTATTCTGAGAACAAAGGTACTATGCGTGGATATGAACGTTTTTATCTAAATTGCCAATTATTTATCCATTCAAGCCATTTAGAAACATGCAATCCCTGGCAGGTTATTTAAGTGATATAGACATACATCCGCAATCAGTCTATGTAATGCACGAAAAAACAGAAAGAAGGCTTTCCATGCACGCGCATGAAAAAAGTCAGTTGACCTATGTCGAAGGAGGTATCGCCTATTGTAACATGCCTGACAGATCTTATGTAGTACCCGCCCGCCATTATATATGGATCCCGAAACATCAGCAACATTACATACAGATCAAACATTCGAAAGCAACTACTACACGCAACCTGTATTTCTATGGTCATGATGATCATCTGAAACCATTTTATACACGTCTGGGTATTTACCCCGTCAATGAACTACTATTACAAATGATCAACTACACCGCGCGCTGGGAAAAACACGTATCACCGGGTGAACCAGGCTTCCCTTTTTTAAGCGCGATCAAAGATATCCTTCCCGATATCAGTACCGCTGCGTTACCGGTTGCCCTCCCAACCACTCAACACGAGCGCTTACAACCTGTTCTTCAATATATCGCTCAGCACTTCGACCAACAGTTAACATTGGAAAGTGTAAGCCATCAATTCGACCTTAGTCCCCGTACGCTTTCCCGGCTCTTCACTAACACACTGGATATATCTTTTGTACAATACCTGAAAACACTAAGGGTTGTAAAAGGCATTGAGATGATCCTTCAAACGAATCAGACATTAAGCGAAATAGCTTATCAGACAGGATATAGCTCCATAGCTGCTTTTAGCAAAGTATTCTATCAGCTGACGAATAAACGACCTTCCAGTTTCCAGCAGAGCATCCATTAAAATGTCCGCCAAACCCCATTTTTCAATGGCATATTAACCCAATAACATGCGCTTAGCTAAAAAAACAGTTAATCCTATTGAATAAATCCCTTACCGATGAGCAACTTTTAACATTTCCAATACTATAAAATTTCTACCTTGCGCAACAGTATTTGCGTTCGAGAGCACAGGTCAGAGCAACTCAGGATTGGACGTAGCATATTATTTAACACACAATTCTATATTAAACCAACCCCAGCTAGTCACACTATTAGAACAGACTACAGCTGATTCAATGATTTATCACATGAATATTTTCAAGCGGACGGCAGCCATTGCCTCATTAGTATTGTCAGGATACGTTTCACAGGCGCAGATACAGAACTGGCAAAACATGGACCTTCAAAAAGATTCCGTATTCGGTATCAGTGTTGAGAAAGCCTACACAGAACTTTTAAAGGACAAGAAATCCAAACCTGTAATTGTTGCAGTAATTGACAGTGGTATTGACACTACGCATGAGGACCTGAAAAGTGTGCTGTGGATAAACGCTAAAGAAAAAAGAGGCAACGGTAAAGATGACGATAAGAATCATTATACAGACGATATCAATGGATGGAACTTCATCGGTTCGCCTAAAGGTAATGTTGGCTACGACAACCTGGAACTGACACGTATCATCCGTCAGCAACAGAAATTATTCGGCAGTCTGAACAGCGTCCCTAAAGACACCGCCGGACTTTACCAATATAAAGTGTTGAAGAATAAATACGATCTTAAAGTATCGGAAGCACAGCAAACACTCACAGGTATTACCCGTTTCGTAGAAATGCTGGATACCATGCTAGTTAAGCTCGGCAATAATAATCCGACGGTTGCCGAATTCCAGGCCTACACACCACAGAACCCTGCTGAAGCGCAGATCAAACAAGTGATCTCCCAGCAACTGGAGCGTTACCCGGACTTCAAAACTTTCCGCGAAAAAGAACTGGATGCTGCAGTAGATCATTATAAAGAGCAGGTAGAATACCAGCTCAACCTCGACTATGATCCCCGCGCAATTGTGGGCGACGATTATAACAATCCGACAGAAAGGTATTATGGCTCCGGCGATGCTACCGGTCCGGATGCCGATCACGGCACACACGTAGCAGGTATCATCGGCGCAGGCAGGAACAACAATCTGGGCATCAATGGCGTGGCTAACAATGTTCAGATCATGTCAGTAAGGGCTGTACCTAACGGTGATGAAAGAGATAAGGACGTAGCCAATGCTATCCGTTATGCGGCCGATAATGGCGCTCGCGTGATCAATATGAGCTTTGGTAAGGCCTACTCCCCTAACAAGAATGTAGTGGACGAAGCGGTTAAATATGCCATCTCCAAAGACGTATTGCTGGTACATGCTGCTGGTAATGATGCTGAGAATATAGACATTACTGCCAACTATCCCAGCCGTGTTTACGAAAATGGAGACACTGCGGCTGCCTGGATAGAAGTAGGCGCCTCCGGCCCTGACAATGACGAAACATTGGCGGCACCATTCTCCAACTACGGTAAAGTTTCTGTGGATGTATTTGCTCCTGGCGTAGCTATCTACTCCTCTACCCCAGGTTCTCATTACGATTACCACGATGGCACCAGTATGGCTGCCCCTGTAGTAACCGGCCTGGCGGCTCTGATCCGCTCTTATTACCCTAAACTGAAAGCAGTGCAGGTAAAAGAGATCATCCTGAAATCGGCCGTAAAAGTAGACCACCCGGTGACCATCTTCGAAGAAGGACAGCCTAAAACAGTACAGATGACCGACCTTTGCCGTACCGGTGGTGTGGTGAATGCGTACAAAGCGCTGGAACTGGCCGCTACTTACAAATAAGACGATCAATTTTCGTTTTCCAATAGAAAAGGTAGTTCTGCATACGCGGAACTACCTTTTTGATTTTCAATCGTTTATAAATTTCTTTTGGATTTTTTTGGAAATTGAAGGGAAATATATAATTTTGCCGTCCCGAACGGGGAAATATTCCCCGGTACTATTGCCTGATAGTATAACGGTAGTACAAGCGACTCTGACTCGCTTTGTCTTGGTTCGAATCCAGGTCAGGCAACAAGAAAAAGAAAAAGACCGCTGAAATCATTGATTTAAGCGGTCTTTTCTTTTTAAGAATATAACTATCCAAAAACTCGAACCATCTTCTCATTGGCAACTTGAACACTCCGCCTAAAATTCGCTACTGTGCTTGACTATAGCTCCCGCTTCCTTTCTTAACGACTATCTACGACGTTTTGCGTTTTTTTTTAATTTTTGCGATTTGTTTTACGCTTCTGATCAGCAAACACGTAGTATTAACATCGATCCTACCCTAGCTTTTGTAAGAGTCATACACTCGTTTTAATAAATTAGGAGAAAGCTCCTCCGGGGATAGTTATTGATCCACACTGTTAATTTATTTAAAAGTCTCTATAATCGAGCATTCATAAAACTCAGAAACTGACAGATGTTTAATTGCCATCTTATTAGAAATTTTGTGTTTCTTCAATTATCATACAACGGTCATCAACCTTGCCAACCTGCATTTTTCTCGAACTACAGCTTTAATTAATTAATTTATATACACATCTCACATTCAGGTAGGCTGTCCAAAATAACACGTTGCGTCAAAGAGCAAACTCTTACTTTAAATCGACCAACGATTTTTCTGCTGCGGCTTTCCTGTTTGTATAAATTTTTGCGGATAGCGATTATCCAACCTTGACCGAAAAGTCCAACTTTCTATGTCAAATTGCTTGATAAAAGTTACTTTCATATTTATTGATCGGAAGACAATTGGATATCAAACATTTCTATGCATATCGAACTGTCAATAGTAAAGCAGATAATTAGCGTGGACCCCAGCCTCTTTTAACCAGACAACACATACACTAGCGAAGGATTCACCGAGGGCTTAGTCTACCATTAATTCGGCTATTACGCCTTCTTGTTTTGCCCGCAACTGAATCAGGTTAACGGGAATACCATCGTTTTGAAGTTTACGTAGAAAAAATTTGGCATGCACCGAATCGTGGGTAGCCAACAGCACCTGGTAGCTATGGTCTACAATATAGTCTCTTAATACATCAAAAACGCTGGAGGCATGTACAAGATCGTGATGTTGGGTCGGATCATCAAGTAGTAGTCCTTTCCATGGCGCCCATTGGTTATTCAGTGCCATCGCCAGCAGAAAAGTGAATTGTAAGTCCGTAAGCTGCGCTTCACTGGCCACAAAATTGGCGGGGACATGACTACCATGTAAAGGAACTTTCACCTCCGCATGTGGTTTATTGTTTTTTGTGTAAGCGTTCAAGGTTGTATCAGTAAACCGCGGATCCAATACGACCCGGTGCAGCAACTCCCTCCAAGGTTTGTTAATTACCAGCAAGTATTCTTGTAGCTGTTCTAGTTGAACCTTTAATTTTTCTCCGAAATCACTAAAAGCGCGATTTTTGTCTTTTATAGTATTCAGTTTTGTCTGCACCTCTCCCATATTGGCTGACAATCTCTCCGAAAATTCAGCCACAGTCAATGCTCCTCTAACCGCGTCAATATCTTTATCAATCTGGGACAGCTCTTCCACAACTCCCCATTTTGTCAACTCCGTTTGCAGCAGTTGTATAGATGCAAATTCGACCTCCATGCCCGCAATAGTGGCCGTTACATCATGCTTCGCTTTGTCCCATACCGCTGCGACGGGATGCGCTTCCAGCCCGGCACCAGTCCATCTTGCTTTTAACAGCTCTATCTGTTGCTTGATCTCATCACGTTGCCGGTCTAATCTACCTGCTAGCTCCTCTATTTGGGTTAAGTCGCGACGATGGGTATCCGTTTGATTCGTTGTCTCCTCCAGGGAAAGCTCCAGATCCCTGACATGTTGTTCTTTTTTTTCAATACTGCCCCCTGTTTCAGCAGTGGAGATGGTAGCCTGCAACTTTTGTAATTCCTCTATCCTTCGGGTAAGTTGCGAACCCGCACTGGTCAATTCCAACTTATTTCTTTCGGCTTCCGCAATCTGACCCGCCGTATCATCCAATGATTTGAGCAACAGCGACCATTCTGTAGTCGACATCAGTTCCGGCAGCATTGTCCTTTCTTGTATATTTTGTTGCAGGGCCGTTTGATTTCCCTCTTCCTTTCGAACGAGTCCTTGTTCTGCCTCCTCTGGAGCTGTCGCTCCCCCGAATTGCACTCGTAACGTCGCAATGTCAGCTAATACCAATTGTATTGTATTTTCTATATCAGATAACATAACTTCAGTTCTAGCAATAGCAAGCTGATTTTCCTGATAATGACTGTTTGCATCATCCAACGCGTTTTTTGCAGTGGTCAATATAGCATTTGCCTCATTCAATCCAGGCTGGATTTTACGCAAAGCTGCTTCCATATTTTCCCTTAGAACTGCCGGCTCATAGGTGGCAAGACAAACAGGGCAGGCGGAAGTGTTGGATGGCAATAGACTGATCACATTGGCAACAGCCGTTTTTATTGCATCGGTGGCTGTCATCAATGCATCGCGCTGAAGATGCGCATTGTCATATACTTGCTGCCTGGACTGTATCTCATCATCTAGGACAGTTTTGCGTCCGGTTAGTCTGCTTATTTCGGTGTTGAGATTATCACGACTTTTCTGCTCGGCAACCAACTTTTCAAGGTGTGTTCGCCATCGGTTGAGAGCAGTCCTATCGGCAGCGATCTGTTGTTGATCGCTCAGCAATGCCTCCCTTGTCAATGTATTGCGCTGATGGGACTCCCGGACAATTGCCTCAGCCTGCTGCTTTTGCTGTTCTTCAAGCAACTTTCGTTGGAGTTGTTCAATCGCCTGTTGAGTGGCAGCAAGTGTGTTGCTGTTTCTGAAAAGATCATTTTGCGCGTTGTCCAGGTCCAAAGCAATTTGCGCCAGCTGGCCCATAAGCACCATCGTAACCTTCTCTGCACCCAACATGGTTGATATGCTGTTAACTGTTTGCTGGCTTTCGAGATATTTCCTGTTGGCTTCAATCACGGCAGCCTGTTGCGTTGAAACGGCGGCTTCATTGAATTTTAACCGGTTTTCCAATAAGAGATAATTTGTTGCCGCACTCTCTAGTGAAGCTATTTCCTCCAGTTTTTGACGCGCGCCGCGCAGTTCATTTTCTACTAACTGGAGTAACTGCGCCATTCTAGCTGTGAGTACCGAAAGTCCCGCACCTTCTACCTGGCTGAGTTGGGTAAATCTATTAGAGACTGTATTTAATTGTAGTATAATATTTTCCAGCGGTAATAATTCACTTTGTAACGATTGGGTCACGTTGGCCTTCCTGGCGAGCAATTGCGTCCAATCCCGCATTTTAATAGAGATTGCCTCAAGCTGCTGCTCCGTCTCGGTAATCATGCCGGTAAAACCCCGCTTTATCTTTTGAATATTACCAAAGGCCCGCATGGCGTCTCTCCCAATTGGTAATTTGTTGAGCAGCGAGCCGGCATCCTCTGATCCAGCTTGCACAAGCCATTCGCCCCCACGTTGAGGTAGCAAATGGGTTAACCGCAGTAAATAGGGCAAGTTGCCAATTTCAACATTTGGAAATAACTGCTCATGATCTCCGAATATTCGTGGACGGCTACCTGTCTGCAGCGTTGTGCGACAGGTGAGACTACCGGAAAATCGCAATTCCGTGAATGCTGTTGATACAGTATCGCGAATTAGCGCATCGTGCGTATTATTTACCAGCCGCCCAACACTACCGGTCAAACAGCATTCAATGCCTTCAAACAGCGAGGTCTTTCCAGTACCATTTGGGGCAAGAAAGATCGTGGCCCCCCGAGACACCGGAATATTAACGTCAGCAGCAAACCGGCGAATATTGCCAAGTTGAATATGTTCAAGATAATACATGCTATTGGTTATAAGTCGATCGTTGATAAAGTTGTCGCGCTAGTTCAATACCTGAACCGTCAGTAAGTAATATGTTGCGCCAATAAGCTATTTCGGTATCATCCAACCAGGGAAAACTGCGGGATGTTTCCATCAAAGCCCGTTTCAAAGGCTCCGCACGTTCTCCCCCTGCATTCACAGTCGAAGGCTCGCTCAAGAAGGAGCGATTGAATAAGTCTTCAAGACTTTCCTGCGGTCTTAGTACATATTTGCGGCAGAACAGCTCGTCTGCTTCTACCTGCAGGCATACGTCCAGCTCAGGGACAGGATCAACATACACCAAAAACAAGTACAGATCCGCAGTCCCAGGATCCAGCAGGTTTCCCTTTACATAAGCACACCACCTATATACATCTTCCAGTGCAGCGTCTGCAGCGCCGCTGGCCACCAGGACTGTTTTGGCATAGGCGGGTGTTTGAGTAGCCCGGTATAGTGTCAATATGGTCTTTTGCCAATGTCCCGATGAAAGTGGCTGCCTGAAATCGGGCGCTGCTTTGTCTGATGCCACTTTGTATTTGTGTTTGGCAAGCTGAATAATGTTGTCAACGATTGAACTTATCTCCATAAACTTTTGGATTGGAATTAGCTGATCGGAAGTTTAATGACTTTGAAATGCTCTTGAATAGCCGCTATATCACCATCTTCGATCCATTGTTCAAAATCTGACGAACCAGTGATAACCAGCGATATCTGCCGACCAACTGCCAAACTTTGATCGCTAGGTGCAGTCGAAGCAAGGTCTGTTGGTACCAAATAGCTTGTTGGTGAATCGACATAAGGCATAACGAGGATGTCACAGGGTTGTTTGCCCATCAGTTGATGCGCATGCTCAGATAATTTGCGAACCCTTTTTATTGTGGTGTCCATAGAACCACTCCAGGTCATCAGCGCAAGTGTTTGAATTTTACGACCATTGATTTCTTCAAAATCATCATCGGAGGCCTCCAATGCGGTCAGTACAACCAACTGGTAAAAGATGGCTTGTGCCAGCAAAGCCGCCGTCTGCGGACCAACCCTTAAATCAGCACGGATGGTCTGCCGCTCCGCCCTTGGATGCATCATAGACCTGAACAACGCCTGCCTGCGATCTGGATTTTGTTCCAGTGCCTGTCGAAGCAGGTTCCAGCGTCGCTCCAACTCAGTCTGCAATGGCAAAGCCAGTCTTCGTATCGATTCAATCACCTTGCTTATCACGCGCGTCCAAGTCTGTTGTGACATTTCCTGAGAAAGCTGCTCCGCTTCTATTTGAAGGTCTTTGGCAGCGCTTATTTCTCTTTCAACAGCCGACTGATCAATCCGGGCTTGATCGTAAATGGGAAATTGCTCTGATTCAATTGCCTGCAGGCCTATGGTTTGACCAACCTCCTCTAATAAATGTGTGATCACGGCTTGGCTTTGCGGCGCAAACACCCGGTGTCCTCGGGGTAAATGTAAGCAGACGCGAATCAAACTTTGGTACACCGACAGATTATTTGAGTCCATTGGGATATCCATATACAGCAACCGTGGTTTTGTGCAATCCCAGAGACCTTCAACGATAGCCTCTGGAGATTCGTACTCGTTGTTGTGATCCTGTATGCCACTGATATATAATGTATGTTGGCTCAACCGGTATTTGCTCCATGGGTTCACTTGCGGAAGCAGATCCCTGCGTACTTTTTCAAGCAGGTATTTTGCGGGTAGCAGGCTTGTAAAATTGGCATCGTTTACAATCGTATTCTCCAGGATTTGCCGAACGTTGGTAGGTGTAGCAAAATAATGAGCTAAGTGGTCATCGGTATTAGTGTGTATTTCCGCTGTGCTGTTCCAAGCCTGCACTTTTAAATGTGAAAAAACACCCAACACCTCTTCCCAGGACACGAACTCACACCATTCAGTTAGCCAGGTGTAAATCGATGCAATCTGAGGGTCAGCGGCAGCCAATTGTTGCAGGCCAGCGACATCTGTCGTTGGCCTTATCTGCTCATTGCAAAGCCGCATGAGCGCTATCAAAGACAGATTTTCTTTAATAAAAATGGCATGATAAGGCACACATAAAACAAAGTGCTTGGTTTTGCGTACTTGTGGTGAAGGATTTTTTTTATACCATACCAACAAGGCGTGAATTGTTTTATCAAAATCAGAGAGGTCAGCAGGTTGGCCCGTTCGATCTCCTCTTGTAATACGTGCACGGGTGATAGACTTATCACAAAAGTTTGTATTGTTCTCCTTAATCTGGTAATGCGTAAGTCCCCCTAGTATATCTTTTAAAATAAAGTCGTCCCATTTGTCAACATCCCCTTGTTCCTTGCCCAGGGATTTGTATTTGCATTTTCCTTGAATGAAATCGATCAGCATCCGGGAAATGATAGAGGTCCCAATAGCCAATTCATAGACCTGCGTCCTGTTGAGTTGAAGCTTTTTGTACAATGATGTCTTTTTTAGTGCCTGGTATAAAACAAAAGCTGTCTGCTGGATTTGAGAGCATCCTTGCTCAAATAATGCGATCGGGTGTCTGATATATCAACAGTTACCACCTCAACAGAAGCGAAGCGCAAATACCCTTCCCTCTTTTGGCGTTATGTGAAAAAAGGGTATTGCTTCTTTCAATTCCAGCAACGCTGCCAACAGTTGCTAACTCTCAACGGGCCATTTGCTTGCCACATGACTAAGGAAGAATTTCCATCTGTTATGTATGCATGCCCCTGTCCCCATAATAGCTGGCAGCTTTATCCCCGGTAATTAAAACTATGGTTGCAGATGCGCGCCATTGGTAACATTTCTTTTTAAGAAAAAATTCTTTTCCTCTTTGACAAGATCTCCAGTTTTATTTTTTGAACCATAAATGCACTGCACAAAAGGAGCCATCATTTTTAATGGCTCTTATTGGCGTTACCTTAAAATCTTTACAAAAAGCTGTGTTGGATTAGTCATATGATATTTGCGATCTATTAGAAAAAAAGGCGTACCAAGTATCACATACATAAGCCTATTGTCATACAGGTATTACACTGCCATCTGGAGTAGTGCTGCTGGTAGCAGGCCCGGCACTGGTACCAGTAAAACGCGTTTGGAGTGTATGACACACCAAAAGTTATCAACAGAAAATGTATTCTTTAAAGAGTGAACGAAAAAGCTGGCACGGTTTATCAGCGGTGAAAAACTGCACAAAACTGGATAAGACAACATCGGTAACTTTCGATGCAAGAAACGACGGGGTGAATCTTACATCTTTTAACCAGTCCTATAACTAATGGAATATTACAGGTAGTTCATACCACCTTCATGCAACAAAAAAACACTTTGGTCTCTGACCAAAGTGTTTTTTTGTTTTTCTACTCGTTAGGTTATACTTTATCTTTAACATAAAGTTTTAACGGATCAAGTTGAAAACTTGGGATTTATGTGTTCAGCAGAAATTTCAGAACCTCCAGATAAGACAAATCCTATACCTGTTGCCCCTCACACCGCAGTTCTAAACCGAATGGTTTTGACATTGGAAATTTACCTCACATCAAGATAATAGACTCCCTCAGTATAGTTATCCTTCTATAGTGTTCTGATAGGCTTCCTATCGGCTTCATATAACTATACTATAAGGTCACCTAAAGGACATTTAAAGGTCATTTATATATCAATTCGATATTGAAGTGCCCTTTAAATGATATTTTAATGACAATTTAGTATAGATATACGTACCTTAGAGAAACGATATAGTAAACTTGTAGCACTAACCTCAAAACGACCTTTTTATGGCCATTGTTAAAGACAATATCCTCATGCAAATGGTACGGGGCTCCCTCGGCAAACAAATCACGATCTACGAACGGAATGGGCAGATTATTATGGCGAAGAAACGCGGCCGTTCAAATAAAAAGCCTACACAAAAGCAGCTGGAGGCAAGGCTTAAGATGACCATTGCTTCGGCTCGTGCGCAGCTAATGATGGAAGATCCGCAGATAAAGGCTTACTACCAGTCGCTGGCAGGGCCAGGGCAAAACGCTTATAACATAGCGGTGAAGGATGCTTACCGCAGTCCTGAAGTCCAGAATATCAGGTTGGAAAAAGAGGAGGTGGTAGTGACTGCCCAAAATGAGTTCCGGGTAGCAGAAGTGGAGGTAAAGGTAGTAGACGTTGAGGGTGTTGTTACCGAGCGTGGTCGGGCATTTTTGGGCTGGAATGGGATTGATTGGTACTACAAACCTACAGCATTGCCTGCGGGCGGTAAAGTCATTGTGGTGGCGAAAAGTTTGCCGGGGATTCCAACGGTGAAGGAATTCCTGCTTACATAGAAAAAAGACCTCACTGTTTACGAATCGCCTCTTTCCGATTCGCGATCATTCTTGAATACGCGTTAATTTGCCAGCCGGCTTGGATTATTTTGATATATGTCATTCCGCGTTAAAAGTGGATAGGCGTAGCCGTGACTTAATCACACTAATCCCCAGGTTTCAAGCTGATCTCAGATTTCTTCGGCATCAAAACTTCACGTACATCCGTCAGACTGGAATAAGGCTTTAAGACTTTCCCTAGCGATGGGATCAGCGCGCAGGCCGTAGCAAACCAGTGGATATGATCATACAATTCTTCTTTTGTTTGCCCTGCCTATATACAAATTCCCAGGCGGCTTTCCTATTATGCAATCCACGACTTAGGATCTCCCTGAGATCATCCTGGGAAGGTGATTGTTGCAGTATCAAATGCTTTTAATATCTTAAATTAAATTCCGGTAATTTTGAACCACTTTCTACCCCCGTATACAGAGAACTCTTTTACTATTCTTTAACCTTAAAAATTTCCACATGAACAACACCCCTCAACCCTCATTCCGGATCGATCCTACACTCACTCTCGCTTTAGCACAGGCTTCTTTAGCCGCCTATTACGACTATGAAGGCAAACCATTCAAGATTCCTGATAACTACATTTACTGGACCCGGTTTACCGGCTGGGATGACTGGTTTAGTACATATGGCGAGGAAGAACGTTACGGATTGATCTTCAAATATGTCGGACCAGAAAATGTAAAGAACCGGTTTATTGTCGCATTTCGCGGCACCAGTTCAATATCTGATCTCCTGCGGGACGCAGAATTCGAACTGGCGCCATTTACCCCTTACCGTAATAGTGTATCGCCTGCAGCAAACGTCAGTACAGGTTTTAATGGCATCTACAGTACAAAAGGCGGGAATATGCAGAAGACAATGCAGCAACAGGTCTTTAGCGTGATATCGCAGGCCTCTGAAGTGTTGATCACCGGGCACAGTCTCGGTGGCGCGCTGTCCCAATTGTTCACGTTAGACATGCGGATCAGCTTACCCAACGTACGTATCGGCACTATTAATTTTGCCAGCCCTATGGTGGGAGATGCAAGCTGGCAGGCAGCATGTAACAAGGCCGGCGCTACGGATAGAATTATCCGTGTTGTTAATTACTGGGACCTCGTTCCTACATACCCGTGGTACGTTTCCGGTTATATATCTATTGGAAGAGAATTCGAAATGGCATTCAGTTCAGTTCTGGGCTCTTTTGATCCTCTTTCAGATCATAGCCTTCTCAATTATCAGACAGTACTGAATAATTGCGTATGGCTGAAAACACAGGTCTGGATAGGACATTTCATTGACGCTGTATATGGTATCAGGATGTCAAGTACTGCAGTACCTACACTGGACAAAGAAAAATGGCTGGTACCACTCAGAGAGATACACGAAATGAAGCGCGAGCTATTGGCCACACCTCAAACTGTTGAAAGCGAAATAGTGCTGTTTGAAGAATAAATATATCAACAACTGTATTCAAAAGAATCCGCCCGGAAGAGCGGATTCTTTTTATTTATGCCCTATCTTTCCGGTACCATATCTATAAATACAGACCAGATGCACATTACTATTCGTAAACCCTTATTATTGTTTGCCTTGCCTATGATCATATCCGCTACATCAAAGGGCCAGAACGCAAATCCTGACAACCGGATGTCGCAATATAAAGCAGAAGCAGGCAACACTGTTTTCAATAAGGACCTTAAACAAACAGCGCCAGTCAGCGGCTTTCCATATGTCCTTATCACGGGCGTAAAATTCAAAGATTGTGACCAGGGCGTACTGACAGAACAGGAATTATCCAACCTTTACCGGTTATCTGATTCCGTCTATGCAAACGTTACTGCACATGTAAAGAATATCATGGCCGGCACATTCACTTATCAATGTGAACGTATGGAATATTACTATTTAGAAGATACTGCGGGCATAAGAGAACGCCTCATTACGCTGTTTCAAAAGCACTTTAATACTTATGAGCCTAACATCACTATCAAAGATGATAAAAACTGGGATGCATATCTGAAGTTCCTATACCCGAATGAAGAAACCCTAGAATACACACAAAATGAGAAGATACTCATGGCCCTTGAACAACAGGGTGATAAGCCGGAGAAAGAAAGACGGGTTGATCACTGGATATTGTTCACAACAGAGAAGGATATGGATTGCTTTATTCCTTATGCTACTGACCAGCATTTCAAGGTAGCAGAAAAAGTAAAGAACAGATTGCGTATCTCCCGAGTGGATAGGATCACGCTGCCGGTTATCAGTAAGATCACTACAGAACTAAAAAAGGAAGCGAAGAAATGTAATGGTGTATATGATGGATGGGAAACAGCGGTAATAAAATGACCTTTTATTACCTTCGTACAAAATATCCTCTATGCCAAAGATCCTATTCTCTCTCTGCCTGCTCATAAGCTTATGCCTCAATAGTTTCGCACAGGAAAAACAGAAAAATATCATACCCTTAGACCGGGAAGTGATCGATAGCGTTCAATACGGAATGAAACTATTTTCACAAAAAATAGGGAAACCTGTGGATAAACTAAAGTTTTATGTAATAATGTTAGAAGGGACTCGCAGCTACGACGTTCTGCTAAATGAATATTCTCAGGAAAAGGGGTTCAAACACAAGGCGCTGATCGATAGCACGAATAATTTCCTGAAGATCAATGAACAAGTATACCTGCCATCCATTTTCGACTACGATCTATGGGATCGGGGGTTAAAGAAAGGATATATGATATCAGTAAAATCATCTGACGGAAAAGAAGTGATCAGCACAAAGTTCCACTACCAGAAAAAATAATACATGAAAAAGCCCGCTGCACTAATCGCAGCGGGCTCTTATTTTTCATAAGCAAATCACTTTCCACAAGGACATATGAACGGATAGTGCGTATTATCGATTAAAGGTGTCACGCCAAAGAAATCATTCAGTACCGACTCCGCTGTACAATACGCTCCTTCCACCCATGCCTGATCATTCGAATACGCCTCTCCTACTATAAAGATATTCGCATCTGCGCCATTGATGAGCTGTGAAGGTTTCCTGATCTTCTGCTGCACATCACATACATCATAATGCGCTGCATAAGCATGATAACCTGCATTGAATGGAGGCAACGACCAATCCATATAACGCGCTTCCAATGGTTCAGGTACACTGAGATAACTGGACTGCGGACCGAAATGTACGGCTGCAAGTTGCTGGCGTAACATCTTGACCATAATGTCCGGCACCGTACGCGGACCATCGAGCGTCTGTGTATCCTGCGATACCGGTGTTGTTCTTCCCTGGTTTGGTCCAAGCTCCAGCTCTCTCCAGAAAGTAGTGAACTGTTCATCATCGTAAGCGGCGAGCAGGCCATACACCGGCTCTCCGGTAGCATTCAGGGCATTATTACCGAAATAAACCACCTGGCGGATAGGAGTATCTGTTACGCTTGGTCCGATGGTATTACGCTCAGAAGCAGCCAGCAACTGTTCTTCCTGTGGCACTGTCAGCCTCGCCTGAATAGCATGTTCCACAGACTTGATGAAAATATCCGTAGATGCATAAGGAACCTCCAGGATATTGTTCTTCGGGTCTTTCATCGCATCCAGGTAACCCGGTGGAAATCCCTGTTTACCTAAATTATTAATAACATCCTGTGTCACCTCATAACTGTTGATCTGTGCCGGATAGGTCGCAGCATCATCTCCCTGATAATTATTGGCCCACCATGGGTCTTTGAAGAACATACCTACCTTATAAGAAGGTTGCAGAATAGCTGATTCAAGATACAACTGTACCTGTGTATCATTCAGTACATCTGTACCTTCATGATCTTCATAACGGGTAGCCTGGGCTACCATTTCGATCGAAGCACGCGGCATCGCCATCCAGGCGGCATCGGCAAAACCTTCAGCGTTCTTTTTATTTGGATTAGCACGGGTGGCTGTAGTATACCGTACCTTACCATCTATCGTTGACAAGATGGAATGCAGACGTGTATTAGGCTGATATTTAAAGGTCACACCGCTTTCCTTTGCCAGCCTCAGAATATCATCAAATAACGCATTGAACATACTGGAATACCCGGTTTTCAAAGTCCGGTATTCTGTACCTGGCGTAAACTCATTGTTCGCCTGGAAAGCTACCGCGGAGTTCCAGTTGATCACGTTCGAGGTATAACCGTTACCAGCAGCAGTATAAGCAAAACCTTCCGATCCCAATTGATCAAACATAAGGTTCCAGTAACCGATATCACTCAGTTTATCTCCCTTTTTAAAAACAGAGGTATCCGGCAGGTCTACATTGATCACACCATTCTGATAGAACTTACACCACTCGGCCCTTGTTGATGGTCCTGAGTCGGCAGTAACAGCCAGGTTCTCGACTGTATTGAAGCCGGTATCAGGAGAATCTGCAGCAGCATAATGGTCTGCGTTGTAGGGAGCAGGATTACTTGACGTAATATCATTCAGGTACATGTTCTTCGTACGCAGATAGAACAGTGGATTGGTCGACTCATTGAACGGAACAGACAACGGCTTTAATCCAAGCTGCTCGATCACTTTTGTTACCAGCCTGTGGCCACCACTCTTGCCGTCATTGTTGCCATCCCAGTATGAATAACGCATCCCACCTACTTCCAGGTATGAGTTATTCGGATCATCCTTATAATGCCATGTACATACTCGTGCACCAGCCTCGCGGCTGCCCTGGTTGTCTTTATTGAAAAAGTACTGGCCCCAATCAAAGAGCTCTAATGTATCGCCTGTTTGCAGTTGTTTAGCTTTGGCAGATTCGCTGTCCACAATACCGTTGAGTAATCGCCATGCAGTATAAAGCCCGGAAGCACCGGCGCCGAAGATAGAATAGGTCTTAGCCATAGAAATATGTTTAATGTTGATGTGTAAAATTTAACCGTTATTCGAGACCGAGGCGGCGCATCTGTTGCGGAAGATCTTTTTCAGGGATCACCACTTCCACCAGCGCAGGCACACCTGTCAGGGTCTCTAATTCAGGTAACAGATTAACCAGTTCATCTACTGTTGTTACACGGTAACCTTTAGCGCCAAAGGCTTGCGCAAGCGCCAGGTAATCCCATTTAGGCAGGATGTCGAAGGTATCGAACTTGTGTTCCGGCCCAAACTCAAACGCATCCATATTAACATATACCTGCTCTATCGCATACACGCCGTTACTCATCACGAATATCACGGCGTTAAGTTTGTTCCTCGCCAATGTGGACAACGACTGACAAACCATCATAAAACCGCCATCCCCTGCTACGGTCCATGCACGTTTTCCACTACCCAGCTGTGCACCAGAGGCAGCGCCTGTTTCATACCCGATGATCTGCCAGGCTGCAGATGCCAGGAAACTATTCTGGGTTAACCCATAGGCATTTGTAGCCACATACATGGCCGAGCTGATGCCGAAAGTCCAGACGATCTGGTTCAACAGATTATTATCCGTCAGGTACTTCATCGTATACTGGAAGAAACGGTTATAAGTGATCACGTCCGGCCTGTCGTTCCAGCGGGGATCCGAATTGGCCGCCCATGGATCCGGATAAGGCGGCTGTGGCGGCGCCTTTACCTGCAACGGATAAGGGTTCCCCTGGGCTTTAAAACGGGCTATAAGGGCCTCCATAAAGTCTTTCATGGTCACACCTTCATAAATGAAATAACCCACTCTGGTCAGTTCCGTAGTAGCCAACACCATGTCTGCATACTTGTTTTCTACGAACCAGAGATAATCGTCGGTAATAATAGTACCCAGTGTCAGAAAACAATCCGACGCCGTCACCAGGTCCAGTACACTCTGTATGGAAGCCTGATCCGAATAGGTACCGACAAACTTATCACCACCTTCATCGAGCACTGTTTTACCCAGGCTGGTGGTTGTATACAGGAAACCGCTTACATCGATCAGTTCTTGTAAAAGCGGCGATAAACCATGACGTAATACTTCCACACCGGCAAAGATCATGGGGTTCTTAGCCTGTGTGATCTGTGTCCAGGCGGCTGTGACAGCGTTATCCAGCGCCAGTGGCACACTTTTCGGAATAATGGGTTTGAGTGCGGTGTCAGGTGGCGGCAGGCAAGGTTCGCCCCATACCTCTTTGTAACATTCAATGAACACGGGTCTTTTGTGCGTCAACGCTGCTATTAACAGATTGTCGATCTTTTCCCCCGCGCCTGCCGATGTACTAAGCGTTTCACAGGCGACGGTCACCTGGTCGTATACCTCCTGGTCTGCTGCCAGGTTACCCGTAGAGTGGTGATACAGCACATCATACATCTTGGTGATCTGACGGGCGTCTGCACCGGGCGTGGCCGAAATAACTACAACGGGACTACGTTCCACATAGGAACCTCCCACCGCATTGAGGGCAATAAAAGTACTGACGCCATATTGAAGCGATACAGCCGCCAGGCCCCTGGTCCTGCCATATGCATCGGCAGCATAACCGGCATCCAGCTCGTTAATACAACCAATGGCGTTGACACCGTCGAAATGTTCCAGCGCCTGGGTGAAGTGTTTGACATAGTCACCGGGTATCTGAAAAACCTCTGTGACATTCAGTTGCTTTAACCGGGTTAATAAATAATCCGCAACGGTAAAGGTGGTTTTTTGCATGAATTGTGGTTTATATGATCATTCGAGGACAACTTATAGGGTGTAGCAGTTACGCCGGACTAACAGCCCAGGTATTGAAACAATAAGGTGTATTTCTCTTTATAGTTATTCCGAAGTTCTCAGTAAAAGCACGTACACTGTATTACATCAATTTGATTAACACTTCCGATGCGATACAGTAAGAGATAAAAGTTAAAGGCGTTAAATTATTCCGTTGATGGTATTAGTACTTGAGGTCTGGTTATATTAAAGCAAAAAGGTTATCTGAGCACGTCGGTTATTGTGCACTCAAATTATAGCAATTTTATAAAAAAACAAAAACTTCGTTAACAGGGTCTGTCTGACATTAATTATTTTCTTTCAGGGATATTTATCAATCCCAGTGTCCTCGCCAGTTCCGCGACTTTTGCGGGCGTGTTCAGGCTTTTCTCCATATCTTCTGTTTTCAGATTATTGCCCTTACTCTTGAACAGATATGTTTTAAACGTATACTGATTAGCTTCTTTGGAGAAGTCTGCTCCGTGTGTGGATACCAGTTGTGCCACAAAAGCGGCCAGTGCATCCATCAGGGCAGGATATAATGCCATAAGTCCGGCCGACCACCGTTCTATCCCTGCCAGAAACTCCTTCACCTCCGGCACTTCTATATATGCAAGCTTATCCAACTGTTTCCGGATAACATCGAACTGCATATTTTCCCAATCCTTTGCCTGCAGTACAGGGATCTGCCAGCTGGCCTGTTCTTCTTTCCAGTAGTCTTTTGCCGCTTTTACCTGGTGTACAATAAATCCAGGTAATTCTATAGCTGTAAGATATCCTCCATGACATGCGCCTGTATCAATACCAAATGTATTATTCCTCACTTCCGGTACATCCCCGGTTACATGATGCCCGTAAATAACAGGCTTGACGCTTTTGTACTGGTTCACCCATTCGGCTGCAGTCCCGTATTTTTTCTCCAGGTACTTATCTCCTGCCGTCGATCCGCATAACACATCCTCCCGCTGTTCCACCAGTGCACGATCATGTTCAAAAGCCGCATGTACAATAACAGCATCAGCCGTTTCATAATAATAGCCGATAGAAGCACACCACTCCAGGAATGCAGAATACTCCTCTCCGAACTGCAGCTTCACGATCTCCTGTGCATAACTCAATACCCCATTCAGATGCTTCCGCTCGTGATTACCTGCCAGCACGATACTGTTCGGCCTGTTCCGGAAATAATGATACACTTCTTTCGATTTTCCTCCCCTGTCCACGATATCGCCGACAGAAATGAGCATATCATCCTCTTTTAGCCCGATCCGGGCTGTCAATTGCATTAACTCATCATAACAGCCATGGATATCTCCAACTACGAATGTGCGGCTCATATTGCGGTATAAGGTTTAGGGTATGGTAAAATTACAATAATTATTCATCTGAGTGCTGAGCGCTACCGCTACGTCTGTTTGTTATCCCGGAGGATGATCTATCCTTGGTACATAACAAACAAATGTTTTTCAGATGTTTAGCTGCTAATTACGCATCTCCTGTACCGGCTTTCGGCGCGCCAGGCACAAAAAAATTTGTTGGTGTCTCAAAAAATCATTCACTTTGCGTCAGATTAACACAAAGACAAATACCCCCTATGAACAAAGATGCAAGAATAGCAATTGCCTACGAGACGCTGGACATTCTGGATGCCGGCGGGTACGTTAACCAGCAACAGGAAAGAGTAGATATCAGCAATGAACTCAGATATGCTGTCGAAAACACTATTCATTACAAACCAGATGACTTTGAAAAGGTGTTCATAGCCAGGGATTCCCTACTGAAGGACACTGCCGCCGCCCAATGCCGTTTCGAAGTAACAGATGAAACCACCTTCGGCGCAGCCCGCAGACTGGTTGTGGAGGAAGGCCTGGAGAATGTGTGTTGCCTCAACTTCGCTTCTGCAAAGAATCCGGGAGGTGGCTTCTTAGGAGGTGCACAGGCACAGGAAGAAAGCCTGGCAAGGGCCAGCGGTCTTTATCCTACACTGAAACAACACCATACGATGTATGATACCAACAGAAAACACGCCAGCCTGCTATATACGGATCATATGATCTATTCCCCGCTGGTGCCTGTTTTCCGGAATGATGAAGACCAGCTAATTGATAAACACTATCTGGTATCCATCATCACTTCACCTGCTGTGAATAAGGGCGCACTACTGCTCAATGAACCGGAATATGCTATCAGCATCGAAACTGTCATGCTTAACAGGATTGAAAAGCTTTTGTCCGCAGTGGTCGTCAACAAACAGACCACGCTGATACTCGGCGCCTGGGGCTGCGGCGTATTCAGGAACAGCACAGAAGATGTCGCCGCCTGGTTCGCTCAACACCTCTTGAAGAATGAGACTTTCAAAAATGCATTTAGACGTGTTGTTTTCGCTATCTATGATCCTTCAGAAAAAAAGAAAACTGCTGAAGCATTCAAACAACAGTTTCAATTTTAAATAAAACCTCATTTAGTACTTATATGGCCTTTCTATCCATTGTCTGTAAGTTTTAAACGAAAAGGCTCCCGGTATTCCAGGAGCCTTTTCACTTTTATCAAGGACACTCTACCGCCCTCTTTAAGGCGTCAAGGTCTATTTCCTTTTTCAGATATTTAGTAACAAGCTCATAATCTATCAGGACAGTGATATCATCAGATGCCTCATAATTTTCGGCTGCACCACCATGATCAATGATAAATTGCTTCATATTATCCCTGATGCCAGTCCACAACGTTCTTGCATCCTGCATGCCGGAATTACCAAAGAGGGATTTCAGATCACTACCGAACGCGAATCCTTTCGTTGTGATCTTGTCCATACCCCCGATATAAAAAGTATTTACACCGTTCGCTTCGTAAACGCCGAATCGCCTGTTACCACTAACGGGATGTGCACCGTCCAATGGTGTATACATGGTCGTAAACGTAAAGTCTACACCTGGAATACTACCAGTTCTCTGAGAATAATCCGTAAGCATAACCGTTCCGTCATTAGCAAGCCTTATATGCACCATTGAACCTATTGCATCGCTATATGGCGAATTCCATCGCTGTGTGTCATCCATACCATGGCTTGGATCTACATAGGGCCCAAATGATGCCTGCCCCGTTGTAATAAAATCGTCGATATGTAACCTGAAGTATTCAACCAATTCTTTCTGGTCGAATTTCTCACCATTCACCGTCGGAAAATCTGTTATTTTCAATGGATAAAAATCAACATTCACTGCTGCTGACCCAGCTTTATTCATTGTCTGTAACCAATATTCGTCTTCACCATAGATAGCTTGCAACGTACCAACCCTATTCCATGCCCCAGGAAGTGGGATGAAGTCATTCAAATCATTATAAAACGATCCAAACTTCTTCAATTTTTGTATCTCCGGACATGGCACAAGGAAATCGGGGTTAGAAGCCAGTATACTACCCAGTTCCAATAAACGGGTGACATTGAAACCGTTTTCATCTGTCTCGGAAGAAATCGGTATTATCGGAGGTCTTGTTCCCGGAGTAATAGGGAATGTCGGACTCCCCGGAGTTGGTAGCGTCGGTAAACCCGGACGTGGTAATGATGGGAAACCGGAACCAGGAATAGTAATAGTGCCAGGGGGTATTGTTGGTTGCCCTGTGGTAGATGTTGGTAAACTTGGAGGAGCCGGCGTCAATGGAGGCCTTGTCATAGGTGGCTGGAGTATCGTTCCGGGAGGAAAGCTTGGTGGTAAACCTCCGCCGATCGGAGTCGTTCCACTACCACCGCTACCGCCAATCGGAATACCTCCGCCATTTCCTCCTGAAGGAGGCGTGCTACCACCACCGGAAGACCCTGCATCTCCTCCGCCATCAGGGATCTCAGTTACCAGGATCACCCAGTTGCAAGTTTGTTCGCTATTGCCATAAGGATAGTCAGCGCTTCCGCCAGGCTCCACGCCTGTAAGTGTTCCATGATCACCGTCATGTACATAACCGTTACATTCTGCATGTACAAATACCCTTGCATTCGCATCTGTAGTATTTTTCAACGTACGGAATATTCTCGGTTTCGTGCTCGGAGTGTCTGACTGAAACAAGCGCGGGTCTTCTACAAGAAACAGTGAATCACCGAATATCTTATAGTCGAAACGCATCAGCATCGTAGCAGTGAGATCTGCACCGAATTGCTTTAGTGTTTTATCAAACCCATAATATTCGTAATACTGTCCACGTATCAGCATATACGTTATTTTATTAGCGCCGATCTTACAAACAAGAATAGAATTGACATATTTTGATTCTTCAAACACCAATGGCAGCATTACCGTTGTATCCGGTTGCTGTTGCGAGGGATAATAGATCTCCGCATGCCTCCAGTAAGGCATACCATCTGATTGAATAAGTTGGTCCAGGAAAGGAGTGGCCTTTTCATATACTCCCAGGTCTGAAACAATGTGCTGAATAGGCGCCGGACTACCAGCATCGATCTGTAAAAATCTTCCCGATCCGGGAATGACAGGCGTTACCGGGCTCTCGTTTTTTCTACAGGCTGTTAAAAAAGTAATGGCAATAAGGCACAGGAAAACAAAGTATCTGTCCAGATACCGTACATGGGGATACCGCATAAAGAAGGGTTTAATGTTTGGGTCTATTAATTAATAATGGTTATAAAATATAGTTTACTCATCAACAGATTCAAGGTATATTAGGTAATTGAGGTATGGTGCAAATTTAAGCTATTTCCATCAGGAATGTCTACTATTTTATATATGAGTATAGGCATCCACAATAAATATTTAGACTTCTTCAACCAACTTCCTTTTCTTAAATTCGGTAAAGTGAAAAAGGGTCGCGATGAAAAACTTAGCATACATACTCTCAATATTACTACTGCTTGCTTCCACAGGAAAAGCACAGCAAAGAACTTACTGCAATCCCATCAATATAGACTACGGCTTTACTCCCATTCCTAACTTTTCAGAAGCAGGCAGGCACCGTGCTACGGCCGATCCTGTCATCACCCTGTTCAAAGGCGACTACTACCTGTTCTCTACTAATCAATGGGGCTACTGGTGGAGCAGTGATATGAGCGACTGGCATTTCGTACCGAGGAAATTCCTCAAACCTTATCATAAAGTATACGACGAACTTTGCGCCCCCGCAGTATTTGTATTGGGAGATACTTTGCTGGTGATCGGATCTACCTACGAAAAGAACTTCCCCATCTGGATGAGCACAAATCCGAGGGTGGACGAGTGGAAAGAAGCCGTAGACTCTTTCCGTGCCGGTGCATGGGACCCGTCTTTTTTCCTCGATGATGATAACCGGCTCTATCTCTATCATGGCTCCAGCAATACTTATCCGTTATACGGTCAGGAAGTGGACCGCCATACCTTACAACCCGTCGGAGAGCGCCATGATCTCATCAAACTTCACGATGACCAGCATGGCTGGGAACGTTTCGGTGAATACAATGACAACAACTTTATGCCTCCCTTCATGGAAGGCGCATGGGTCAATAAACATAACGGTAAATATTACCTGCAATACGGCGCTCCCGGTACTGAATTCAGCGGTTATGCCGATGGCGTATATGTCAGCGATCACCCTCTGGGTCCTTTCACCTACCAGGTGCACAATCCCTTTAGTTATAAAGCCGGAGGTTTCGCCCGAGGCGCAGGACATGGCGCTACCTACCAGGACACACATAATAACTGGTGGCACGTTTCCACCATGGTCATCAACGTAAAGAACAACTTTGAAAGAAGGATCGGTATCTGGCCTGCAGGCTTTGATAAAGATGATATCCTCTATTGTAATACAGCCTTTGGGGATTATCCACATTATCTGCCTGATGAAAAAGAACCCGGTCAGTTCACCGGCTGGATGTTGCTGAACTATCAGCGCCCGGTAGCAGTTTCCTCTACGTATGGGGCCTATTATGCTAACAACGCAGTGGATGAAAGCATCAAAACCTATTGGTGTGCGGCTACTGCCAATAGCGGAGAATGGATCTCTACAGATCTTGGCGAAATAGCCACCGTCAATGCTATCCAGATCAATTACGCCGACCAGGATGCAGACATCCTGGGAAAACGTACCGATATCTATCATCAATATCGCCTATGGCAATCAACAGATGGTAAGAACTGGAAATTACTGGTAGATAAAAGCCGCAATAAAACTGATGTTCCGCACGATTATATCGAGCTATCCAAACCTGTCAGGACCAGGTTCGTCAAACTGGAAAACCTTCATATGGCTAACGGTAAATTTGCCATCAGCGGGTTACGCATATTCGGCAAAGGGAATGGTATAGCCCCCACAGAAGTGAAGAACTTTATCGTGCTGCGGCAACAATCCGATAAGCGGAATGCCTGGCTGAAATGGTACCCCTCAAACGACGCATACGCATATAATATCTATTACGGTATTGCGCCCGATAAACTGTATACCAGCATCATGGTCTACAATGCCGCCGAATATTATCTTAAAACACTTGACAGGAATACTACCTACTATTTTTCTATTGAGCCCATCAATGAAAATGGCATTGGCAAAAGGAGTCCGGTGATGAAAGTAGAATGATTATCAATGGATTTTCCATATCTTTAGCGCATATAAGATCAAACGAAAGAAGTTACCGACCAAAACAATCTCCGTACGACGACTAGCGGCACACGTTACCATTTCACCAATAAATAGTTATTCAATTGTGACACCTCATTAAGGCTCCTTTACGGCAAAGGACGTAATCGATTACCTAAATCAGACATTTCATTCCACAGCAACTAAAATTAATTAATAACCAATCATTTACAGCAATGAACCTGTTTAAGACTGCTAGTGTATGTTTTTTGAGTGTCGTGCTTGGTCAAGGCCTGGTGGCGCAGACCAACTGGCAAGTCCAGCCTACAACGATCAAAACCCGTTGGGCAAAGGAAGTTTCCCCCACTAATGCATTACCCGAGTATCCTCGTCCGCAGATGGTACGTGAGAACTGGCAAAACCTGAACGGATTGTGGAACTATGCCATTACTCCCAAAGATGCTGTCGCTCCTTCCAGCTACCCGGAACAGATCCTCGTTCCCTTCCCCCTGGAATCAGCCCTTTCCGGCGTAAAAAAGCCATTACAGCCATCAGAGAACCTCTGGTATAGAAAGACCTTTACAAAGCCAGCCATGAAAGATGGCGATCACCTATTGCTCCATTTCGGCGCTGTTGACTGGCAGGCTACCGTATATGTGAACGGAAGAGAGACCGGTAACCATACCGGCGGTTACCAGGCCTTCACACAAGACATTACCACTACCCTGAAAGACGGCGAAAACGAGATCGTAGTGAAGGTATTTGACCCTACCAGTGAAGGCGTAGGCCCACATGGTAAACAGGTATTAAATCCCGCCAATATTTACTACACACCCTCCTCCGGTATCTGGCAGACCGTATGGCTGGAAACAGTTCCTACCGAATATATCAGCGGACTGGTTATAACGCCCGACATAGACAAAAGTATCCTGAACGTTAACGTAAAAGGTCCAGCCGGCGCCACTGTCGAACTGATAGCCAGCGACGCAGGCACTGAGGTCAGCAAGACAAAAGGCAAAGCAGGCGCACCGCTGAAACTCTCCGTAAAGAATGCCAAATTATGGTCCCCTGCACATCCTTTCCTCTACGACCTGACCGTTAAACTCACTAAAGGCGGTAAAACTATCGATGAAGTAAAGAGCTACTTCGGGATGCGTAAGATCGCCATTCAGAAAGATGAAAAAGGCGTAGACCGTATCTTCCTCAACAATCAGGCTTACTTCAATCTCGGTACCTTAGACCAGGGCTTCTGGCCCGACGGTCTGTACACAGCCCCTACAGATAATGCCCTGAAATTTGACATCGAAGCTGTCAAGGCAATGGGCTTTAATACCATCCGTAAACACATTAAGGTGGAACCGGCCCGCTGGTACTATCATGCCGACAAACTGGGCATGCTCGTATGGCAGGACTTCGTGAACCCTAACCAGGGATTGCCGGAAGGCTCCAAAGCGGCGTTCGAGAAAGAAGCCAAAGAAACGCTCGAACAACTGCGCAACAATCCATCTATCACGACCTGGGTGATCTTTAATGAGAAATGGGGCGTATACGATCAGCAACGCATCACGGAATGGGTAAAAGCTACAGATCCTTCCCGTATCGTAAACGGCCACTCAGGAGAAATGCTATATGTCAACGAACAGCTCCGCAGCCCCTCGCCTAACGCATGGGTAAGCGCCGATATGACAGACGTTCACTCCTACCCTGACCCGATGAATGCACCCGCCGTACCAGGCAAGGCAAGAGTACTCGGTGAATTCGGCGGTATCGGTGTATTCATTCCGGAACATCAATGGAATACCGGCAGCGCCTGGGGTTATATACAGGAAAAAGCAGCAGCATTGGCTACGAAATACACCATCATGAATCAGCACCTGAAACTGCTGGAAGTTGAAGGCCTTTCAGGCTCTATCTACACCCAGCCTTTTGATGTGGAAGGAGAGCAGAACGGCCTGCTCACCTACGACCGTGAAGTGGTAAAGATCCCGTTCGACCAGATGCGTCAGATCCATTCACAGCTTAACCCTGAACAAGGTACGATCCCGCAGGTAGTAGCTAAAAATGCTGATCTCACCGATCCGGGCGCAGTATACAGCAAGATGCTACAAGAATATATTGACGGTCGCAGGGAACCGGAATTCTTATTCAAAATGGCCATGATAGCCAAACAGGCAGGTGATAAAAACGGCGCTACCATGGCGGGTAGTGCGTACATCGCAAGCCTCCAGGCTCCTTATACACCTGAACAACTGGACCTGATCCTCCAGTTCACCAGCAGTACGAAAGACAAAGGATTCACCGTACTGCAGGAACAATTACAATCCACTAACTCCAAACTGGAAAAAAGACCAGTTACCGTTAAACTGATGAACATCGTTTTCAAAGATGTGATCGATCCGGTATTGCAGAAAAGTGGTAATACGCCTGACTGGGACGCGATTGCCAACAGTATCAAACCTTACGGTGCACCAGGCGAAGAGATCTTCCTGAGAGCGAAAACAGTGTATACGTTCAACAAACAGGATTGGTCAAACTATGCCTCCGTAGCCAATACCTACCTGGAGAAATACGGCCAGAACATTCCGGAACAGGAAAGGAATATGTTCCAGCAGGCCATCAACAATAACAAGAACCAATAAGTATATCTGACTATGAATACAGGTGATATTACCGCAATATTGCCTGTATTCATCCCAACATATTTTCAGCACTGTCCATCCTTATTCCACATTAGTCTCATATTGAAAAAGCCACCCAGGTGGCCATTAAAAGCACACTTACATTATCCCTGTACCTTCTCTCTCAATACAACATCGATTTAGACCTCATCCCCCTATCCCCAAAACAAAAGCTGCTCATTGTTGCATTCCTCCAAAGTCAACGCTTTAGGAAAACGCAAAAATGAGCAGCTGTTTTAGTCTATCGTTACACCGCACGGCTATCACCTGCGGATGAATAGTATCTTTTCCTGGTGTTCAGTTATTGAACCGGCTTCACTTCAAAATTTTCATATGTCACATTGAAGCTCTGTTTACCGGGAGCAGCAGCCACGATACCAATACCCGCCTTCACGTTTGGAGGGAAATACGCTAAACGCAGCATATCATATTTCACGCCATCGAAAGAATATTTTATCTCCACGTAATCATTTTTCCTTAACAGTTTCAGCCAGATGGAAGCAGGGCTGTCATGTCTTGGTACTACAGACCAGTCGGATACTTCACGGGTTACAACGGCGCTGACGTTCTGTACACCATCCACATATTCTATCCCGGTTTTGATCCAGTTCTTCTCATCGATGCGCACCATCAAACCGGCCTGATGAAAGAGTTCTTTGTATTCGCCGCTGATCTTAACGCTGGCCTCGAAGTTACCAGCCACTTCTTTGTAATAGAAAGGTCCGTTATCGCGTATGAAACCATAATGGGTAGTACGCCAGTAATCTGTATCGGGATCAATGGTACAGGTCAGTTTCTGTTCGTTGCCTGACCATTTTTTGGGTTCGTTGTTCCACTTCATCGGATTATTTTGAGCGTATAAAAATGTTGAGGAAAAAACGGTACTGAGAATTAAGATTAAATGTTTCATGAAATATTTATAAGTGGTTTAAAACGGGTAACATCCCTGCAAAATATTCAAAATTATACGAACTACAAAAGATGGTGCATCCAGGTCGTATTCCAGTTTATAGAATAAACGCGTGCATCATAAAGTTTTAACTATTAAAGTATTAAGGCTGCTCTTTTTTTGCCTCTATTTAAATTATAAGTAACTTGATAAGCTTTTTAATTTTTGAAAACTTTAAAAACGAACAAACGAATGTCTGAAAACCAATTTGAAACTGTAATGGCAGTTCTTCAAGTATTAAATGTTAAGGTTGATTCATTTGATACAAAATTTGATAGAGTTGAAGCACGATTAGATAATTTTGACACAAGATTTACTAACGTCGAAACACGTTTGGATAATTTTGATACAAGATTTGATAAAGTTGACGCACAATTAGATATTGTCAGCAAAGAGTTACAAAAGATTCAACATTGGACACCTTACCATGCGAATCAAGATATAATGGAGAGATTAGAAGCGCTTAAACATGGTTAAATAAGTCATCCCGATTATCTGCTATACCCCTAAATAATTCGAACCTTATCAGGCAACTGATAAGGTTTTTCATTTTCCATCAATTGGAAGAACGTATCAATAAGCCCCAGACCGGTATCCTATCTGAAACCGCGCAGCAGAACGTTCAAAAAACAAAAAGCTGGCAAGCATACCTAAGTAGCTCACCAGCGTCGCATGGTATAGGGAATCGACAATCTTTATCTGAACCGCATTAACTCCTCTGTTTTAAATACCCATTCCGGCGTCACTACCAGCTTATCAATACTGGCCACATGATACCATGGAAAAAAAGAATTACCGGGACTTTTTAATATATGAATATCCTGCGCAGGCATATAACTCTGCGCCAGTAAAAAGATCTTCTGACCAGCAGCATTCTCCGCCATATC
This sequence comes from uncultured Flavihumibacter sp., assembly GCA_902168105.1. Classification (GTDB taxonomy): domain Bacteria; phylum Bacteroidota; class Bacteroidia; order Chitinophagales; family Chitinophagaceae; genus Chitinophaga. The sequence continues at coordinate 146,479 of CABHOY010000075.1, read as the reverse complement.
CATTACCAACACTGCATGACCGGGAGAACCACCACGTATAAACACATCTCCGACGCGTATACTTCCAGGTGACGCCACCATCGCCAGTTCTTTACTAAGCGATAAAGTACCCGCATATGAAAAAACAGTCTGTAAAAACTGATTGAAACAATCCCTCCCCTGGCAGGCAGCAGCAGTCCGCTGTTTCCGCAAGCGCCCTTCTTTAACAGGAAAACGGTATCCGCTCATCCAGCTGTTATATTCCATCAACGTACCGTCAGTAGCGTGGAAAGCGATCTTCCCAAATTGCTGCGAAGCATACAAATATTCCGCATATAATCTGATAACCGCATCCGCGCATTGCTGCAGGTCTTTTTTCCCTACAGAAATATCCAGTACGGCAAATTGCGCTGACTGATTCGGCTTCAACAACCCGTTATACAGGTATACAGTGTTATCGGCTTTTAAGGGGATCTTCCTTAACCACGACCCGAAAGAGCCCGTTTCCAGGGAGATCCGCTTGTAACCAGCGGGTAAAGGTATATGCGCTACCGTTTCATAATGAACGGAAGGTCTGAGTTGCAGGCCTCTGGCTTCAAGGTAATGCCAGAACAGAAGAGAAGCCCCACTAACAAACATGACCATAGAGGCCCAGGGAAAGTACTTCAATTCGACAAATTTCTATAAGGATGCAAGAAATAAAAAGATTCCATAAGAAGGTGTTAAAAAAAATGTGCGCGCTCATAAAATAAATTTGTTCAGGTTAAACAGAAACTCCATCTTAGCGGTACCTTATCGGATACCCTTCAATTCGTATCCATTTCCTTCCTGAGACATAATAACCACAAATCGTTGAAGATCAATTTGAGTAAGCAATAACGCTCTTATTCTTACAGGTCTTTCGCATGTCCGATCGTAAACATTTACTCATTCCTAAAACCCACTTTATGTCTCTGCAAAACTTTGTACGGGTACACAATGTCAATCTATCCTTTTGGCAATCTGTCGTATCACAACGCGCACGCAAACAGTTGGAACTAACCGGCAATAAAGTTAGCCACAACCAGTTACTCGCTCATCCCATGGTCGCTGCTACCGCCAAACACGTTACATTAACTATTAAAGGCACGCCTCCAGGCCCCGCTACGTTAAACCTTGCTGATCCAGACCAACAGGCAGTATATCTCTCCCACCTGGCCTACGAAAAAGCATTATGCCTGACGGAAGGAGACATGCAAAGGGCCGGTGTACTGGATACAGAATATCGTAAGTATAGCGACAAAGACGTGATCGGCTTTCTTTCCTGTGCTACCACCTTCGCAGAATACTGGGCAGAATACGGTGGCGTCTTCGCTTACAATGACTGGAAAGATCTGGGAGAAGACATCTCCACCTATAGCGTCATCAATGAAAATGATAACGGCAACGGTTTCACGCTTCCTTCAGATGCAAGAGTGGCCATCATCGGCGATTGGGGTACCGGGTTGGCAGATGCACAGGCTTTGCTGGCAGACATCATCCAGACACATAATCCGCATGCCATTATCCACCTCGGCGATATTTATTATTCCGGTACGCCTGATGAATGTATCAATAATTTTTCCGCCATCATTAAAAATGCTTTCGATATAGCGGGCTACCCTCCGGTACCCGTATTCACTATTCCCGGTAACCACGATTACTACTCGCTGGGATGGGGATATTACAGCATGGTGTATGACCTCAACAACGAAATCGGTACCGGCACCGCGGCTTTTCAACCTGCCAGCTATTTCTGCTTACGCACAGAAGACGGTGGATGGCAGTTCCTCGGAATGGATACAGGGTATAACGACAGTAATCCTGCCGACCAGGTTGACCCGCTGTATGCTGGCCCCTGGTTACAGCCAAACGAATTGGAATGGCACCAGGACAAGCTGAATAATTTCGAAGGAGCTACTATCCTGCTTTCGCATCATCAGCTATTCTCCAGTAATTCCAAGATCAATGGTGCCCTGTCCGATTACAGCGCTTTGCCTGAACAAAATGTTTATCTCTACCAGGCATTCCAGCCTTACTTCTCAAAGATCGCCGCCTGGATCTGGGGACATGAGCACAATTTTGTAATGTTCGAAGATAATCTCCTGGGTTTATCCAAAGGAAGATTAGTAGGCTGCAGCGCCTTTGAGGAATTGACATCTTCCGATCCTTACGCAGTGAACTACCCCGATATTAAAAACTTTATTGACCCCGAAACGGGTAATACAATAGAGCTCTCCACTAACGCCGATCTTAATGGAGTGACCTATTACAATCATGCCTATGCGATCATCGATTTCAGCGGCAGAACAAACCCTACCGATCCAGTTACAACGACATACTATCAGTATCCGTCATGGGGTGATAATCCGCCGGATGATCCGATGGCTACACAATTGTATCAGGAGCAGTACAGCCTTCCTGCACCATCAGAGATACAGGTACCTTACAACACCGGCAGCTATCTGCTCTCACAGGATGGACAGTTCATCGGGCCAGAATATAAAGACTATCCTTATATGGACAGTGCAGCTCCGGTAGCGCTGCAATTCTATCCTTTATCAGCGCAGGGCAGCTACCTCACGCATGGAGACACCCTCCGTATTCTCACTACAGAAAGCAGCGTGGGCGATAAAAATCAGCTGGGCGCGTTTAGCACCAAATCACTGTATTATGATGATGACAGTAATGATAAAACAGCTTGGTTTGTATACAAACGCGACACTTCGGTAACAACAGACATTCATTACGGCGATGATGTGTATTTTGTTAACGTGGATTGGGACCAGTGGATGCTGCCATATGATAGTATCCTCTACAGTGTATTATATCTTACAACCCAGGAAGACGCTAATTATTTCTGGAGTATCACACAGCCACAGAACAGTGCACTGGAAAGCATTACAGCTACGCAGAAAAAGAGTCCTTACAGGAAGAAATATCTGCCGTTTGTAAAGAAGAACGTAGTTGTATAAAGCACAACAACGTCTTAAAAAGAGCTGTCTCAATTAATTTTGAGATGGCTCTTTCTTTTGATAGATAACAGCAGTAGTAGTCTTGCTCAAGCTAACAGCAGTCATGGCTTAAAATGCAGTAAGTATCCGTTTTAAGATCAATAAATCATGGCGGACTAATGCTTCAATATATCAGTGTTACCGTTTGAAGAGAATCGCAACATCTGATTACCATTGCCGGCAGTACCACTATCACTTAGGCCCGGAATAGGAGCCCGGGCAAGGAGATTTTCTCCGCCGCCTATACGATCTCCCGCTCAAGTATAGTGAACAGCTTGAATTTTTAAGACCAATCCATTTACAACATGATTTACAATAGCCTTATTTGTTCGATGCAGGAAATCCGGACAGAATTGATACCTATCCTCCAAAAGGAATTTTTAGTTTCCGAAGAGACAGCCGAAGATATGTACAGCTCTGACTTGGAACCTCATCTGCAGCAATTGAAAAACACAATCTACTTTTTGATTGAATATCCGTATGTCGACAGGATTTACAGGGATAGTTACTACCATTACTTTTCCACCAAGTTGGGTAACTATAAAAAAGACTGTATTCGGCTTTCAATGTTCGACGGTGAAATCTTCCCGGAGGATTTTAGAGAGGAAATCAGAATCAATCAGGTGGCTGACCGTTACTTGGGCTTTATGGTCCTACGCCCTACTATACCGGCGATCTTAGGACGAAACGTTATCGCTCCGCAGGCACTTCAGACAAATGATTTTTTAAGTGTAGGTAGTTCGTTTCATACGACGGCAAACGCCATAAAGTTCCAGGCAAAGGGCTTTCCACATTCCTCTCAGGATGGAGAAACTATTAAATGTGCAGAGACAGCACTATGGGCTATTATGGAATACTTTGCCTCCAGGTACTCAGATTATAAGCCAGCACTTCCATCCACCATCATTGAGGTACTAAAGTATATTTCAGTTGAACGTCAGATCCCGTCCAAAGGACTTTACGTAAATCAGTTGGCTTTTGCAATAAAAAAGTTCGGATTTGGGAGTCGCATTTATGCTAGGGAAGAGTATGGTGATGATATTTTTAAAAGTATGATCTCTACTTATATTGAAAGTGGTTTACCGCTGATCTGTGCCTTAGACAATCTTGACGCCGGCGGTTCCATTGCGCATGCCGTGCTGGCTATCGGCCACCAGATCACTTCGGATGATTTGATTGATAGTCTAAGTCCGACCGATGAAAAGGATGACTACCTGGCCGACTTACTAAACGACAAAAATATCCAACTATATGATAACGACGATATCAAAAGGCAATTTGTGTTTATGGATGATAATCGGCCAGCGTACCAGTTAGCTTTACTGGATAGCCCGACCCTTCATTACGGCGACCCTGACTGGCAGAATTGCAAACTAACCCATTTTATAGTACCGCTATATCCGAAGATTTATCTTGAGGCATATGAAGCTAAAAACTATGCGAAGAATCTATTATTGAACGATCTATATTTTAACCTGCCCCGGGACACTGAATACTTTATGCGCTTGTTGTTAACCTCAAGTCGTTCTTATAAAAATGCCATCGCCAGAGACACAACTTTCCCCGTCAATCTGAAAAGTGAGATACTGGAAATCGGCATGCCCAAGTTCATATGGGTGGCTGAAATATCCACGAAAACTTTAGTTAAACAGCGGCAGGCTCAAGGACTACTGCTCTTGGACGCAACAGAACCTAACTCACAGGGGTTCAATGCATTAATCCTAATGGCACACCAAGATTTATTTCTTTATCCCGACAATGACACCAAAGAGTTAATGCAAATTAACTTAACTTTGAGCACGTTTAATATGTATCTTAACAACTTAAATGGATTCTAATGGCAACAATTATTAACCGAACCAAGGAAATGAGGGAGCAGCAGGCCATTGAAAATGGAGCGAAGAAATTGAACTCTCCTGAATATCGGGCTGAAGCCAATCGGATCAACCAAAAAATGAAAAAGGTTCGCAGAGATTTTCAAATTAAAGATAGTCGCTCGGCGCTTAGCGCTTCCAGGGTGATCTTAACTTCATAACCACATCAAGACATTTTTTAAAAAGCTGCAATTGCAGTTTTTTTTTTTGATCATACACCTTGTATATATCATTTAGACAGAGAAGCCGTCCCATTTTTTTGAGACGGCTTCTCTGTTCCTTTTTATACTCTTTCTTATCAATCCACCCTATCAAGATCCGTAATCAATAACGGATTATATAACCGCATATCATTGATCAGCTTCTCTACCTCACTCGTATGAGGTTTAGCCAACAAACGATCCACTTCTTTCGTCGTCAAACCCACCATCTGCAGAAAAGAAACTTCTCCGTGTGGCGTCTGTATCACACCCAGTTCAGGGTCGGGTACAAATGCAAGTCCGACAATATCCGTAGCTGTTTCCAGTCTGATCGGCCCTTTAGCCGGAATGAAATGATACGGCTCAAACCAACGTTTACTTTCATAGACATAACGTGCCAGGTTGTTCATTACCTGTATAGCCCATAAAGGGTCTTCATCATTATCTTCTGAAAAGGGTTTGATCCTGAAGGTAAATTCAAATCCCCATTTGCTGAATTCACCACCAGCTTGTTCTGCATCATAATAAAGCTGGGACATGCCATAACTAATGAGATGGCGGTGTAAGGTTTGTTTCTCACTGTCATAGATGCTGGTACCGTCAATTGGGTCTTCACCTCCTATTGCAAAATGCACGGGCGGAGCATAATGCCGTGGCTCCGTTTTACCATAGACAGTTTCCAGTTGTTTATCTATCGACAGCCAGCCTACTGCATCGTCTTCTTTGAATAACTTTTTGTACTCTTCCTTAGTCATAGGTTCAATAACGTTTACATTACAGTTCGTGTCTGATCATTTTTCTCACCAGGTCCTCCTGCGTTTCGCGCTCTCTGATGATATATATTTTATCTTTATCGATCATGATCTCTGCAGGCCTTACATGGAGGTTATAATTACTTGACATCACCATACCATAAGCACCTGTTGTAAATACCGCTACATAGTCACCCTGATGTAACGGCGGTAAAGGTCTTTCTTTCGCCAGGTAGTCGGATGATTCACAGATAGGGCCAACCACATCATAGCTGATCAATCCCGGCTGCTCCACCGGGTAATTACGATTAGCCAGAACATGCTCCGGTAGAGGTTTCACCGGCCAGATAAAATGAAAGGCATTGTACATGGCAGGGCGGATCAGCTCTGTCATACCGCTATCCAGTATCGCAATTTTTTTATCGCCCGACTGTTTTACATAGAGCACTTTTGTAACCAGGATTGCACTATTCGCAGAGATGGAACGTCCCGGCTCCAGGATAATTTTAAATCCTTCATTCTTCACATAGGGCTCCAGCAATGCAACAATAGGAGCAGCAAAACTCTCCCACGAGAAATTGTCGTTGTCCTTATAATTTGCAGGGAAACCGCCACCAATGTTCAGCACATTCAGGATGATATTTTGCTGCTTCAAGGCTTGTACCAGCTCCACCATTTTATTGATCACTTCTTCATAAAACGAATAAGAAGAAATCGGTGAGCCGATATGACAATGCAGACCACTGATCTTCACATAAGGATGATCAGCATTATCCACGATCAGCGTTTGCACATTGGCAAAGTCGATACCGAACTTCGCCCCCTTATATCCTGTACGGGTTTTCTCATGTGTCTTCTCATCCAGGATGTCAGGCAGTATGCGGATCAACACCTTCACTTCCCGTTTCAACTCACCCGCCAGTTCCTGTACCCTTGCCAGTTCCTGTTCTGATTCTATGTTGATAAAACCCACCTCGCTGAGAATAGCGTCTGTGATCTCCTCGTCCGACTTACCCACACCGGCGAATACCACTTTTGAAAGATCTGCATTGCTCTGTTTCACAACAAACAGCTCTCCCCCGCTCACAATGTCCATCCCGGCGCCTAACGCCGCCAGTTCATTCAGCAGATGTACGTTATTGCTCGACTTCACAGAAAAGCAGATCATAGGGTCCAGCTTCTCAAAAAGCCCGTAGATCTTCTTGTAATGTTCCCTGAGCGTATTAGCTGAATAAAGGTAAAACGGTGTAGGAAGACCTCTCTCCGGCAAACTATTCACCGGAATATCTTCACAATACAACACTCCATTCTTATATTGAAACAGATCCATAATAAATTATCTATAAAACAGTAAGATAAAAGAATTTATTGTTATGAAAACATTATAAAGCGCCATTTCAATAAAATCGAGGAATTCCGATACCTTTGCCTCATGGATCAAGTAGACATTTTTAAAGCCTTATCCAATAAGAAAAGGTTAGAGATTCTGGCCTGGCTCAAAGAACCGGAAAAGCATTTTCCCAAACAGGAATGTGGGGAATTTGGCGAGACAGGCGTGTGTGTAGGCCATATTCAACAGAAATCGGGACTTACCCAATCTACGGTATCGGAATACCTGTCGATGCTCCAGCGGGCTAACCTGTTAATAGCGACCCGCCTGGGTCAATGGACGCATTATAAAAGGAATGAGGAAGCTATCAAAAAGCTCGGCCTCCACATCCAGGATGAACTATAAAGTAATTCATCACTGGGGAACCGGCAAGCCATTTCCCCCAGTGATAAATCGTTTATTTTCCAGGTTTATATTCCAGAGATGAAGGTGGCGCAGCCTGTTCCCCATTACCCCACTGCTTATTCGGCGCTTCTCCCATCACCAGTTTCAATACACCTCCTTTCAGCAATGACTCGTGTGTAAACCAGGGCACATTTACTGGCTGACCGTTCAGCGATGCCTGCTGGATGTATTTGTTTTTCGCAGAACTACCCGGTGCAGATACTGTAAATACCTTACCGTTTGACAACTTGATATTTACTTCCTCAAACACAGGACTGCCAATGTTATATACCGGTATACCAGGTGTTACCGGACAGAAACCCATCATGGAAAATACCACGAAAGCTGTCATACCGCCACCGTCTTCATCACCGGGAATACCGAACAGGTTATCCGTATACCATGTGTCCAGCAGCATGCGGATACGTTTCTGTGTTTTCCACGGAGCGCCCATATAGTTATACAGATAAGGAATATGGAAGCTTGGCTCATTTCCCATTACAAACTGACCTACCATACCGGTAGCATCCGGGAATGTGTACCATAACTGGTATTTACTGCGACCGAGGTCTTCACGGAAAAGCTGATCCAGCTTTTCTTCCGCTTTGGCCCTTCCGCCCATCAATTCAAACATGCCATGCAGGTCATGTTTCACATCCCAGTTATAGGTGTAGGCATTATTTTCTGTGAAGTAGTCACGTCCACCCTGACCACCGGAGAATTTAGGATCGAATGGCTCTATCCAGTTACCAGCTGCATCTTTCGGCCATACAAAACCTTTATCCGCACGATATACATTTTTATAGTTAGCCGCTCTTTTCAGGAACAGCGCAGCATCTTCCGGTTTACCTGCTGCCTTTGCCAGCTGCGCTATACACCAGTCGTCATAACTGTTTTCCAGTGTTACCGCTACTGCCTGACGGCGTTCAAAGCCATGCACTTCCTTCACAGTTTCCTTTTCGTCAGGTTTCAGCGCAGGCATATATCCATGCTCATTATAGAAAGAATCGAGAGAGGTTGCAGGACCATTCTTCCAGGGTAGCAAAGTAGCCTGCAGGGAATTCTTTTTCAGTCCTTCGTAAGCCTTCACTATATCAAAGTCCCTGACGCCTTTGAACCAGGCATCTGCCATCCACGCGGCAGCATGGTTACCCGTCATACAGGGATTATCTCCCCAGAGGATAGAGAAGGAAGGCATCCAGCCGCTTTGCTCGTACATGGTCACATAAGAACGGATCTTATCTGCTTCCATAGCTGGGTTCAGCAAGGTCTGTAATGGCTCCAGGGCAATGTAGGTATCCCACAACCAGTTATCCACATAAAAAGGCTTGTCGGAGTTGTGTACCTGGTGATCGTATGCACTGTAGTACTTCCCATATTCGCTGATGTCCACCATCCTCTCATAAGAACGGTACAGGGAGGTGTAGAATACCCTTTTCTGGGCAGGAGTGCCCCCTTTTACGTTGATCTGCCCCAGCACCTTATCCCAGGCCTGGAATGCCTTGTTCGTAACGGTAGCGATGCCCCAGGCAGGAATTTCTTTCTGGAGATTGATCTTCGCCTGTTCCACACTAACGAATGATATGCCATAACGCACATCTACCTGTTGGGTTTTATCGCCGGTACTAACAAAGAGTTTTTTGTTATCCTCACGATATTCTGTGCCGGTAATATCTGTATTCAGTTCAGCATAGAAATATGCGCTCATACCAGAGAAATTCTCTTTCCCGGTGATGACACGCTTACCGCTCACCGTCAGCTCCCCGCTCTTGTTAAGAATGCTGAACCGCAGGGAATGCGGCTTATTACCCGCAAACCGGATGCTGAAATAACCGCTGCGGGCGGCCGGCGAGAACTGCACATTGTCTGTATCGTCAAGGTACACATCGTATTTATAAGGCCTGGCTTCTTCCCTGTCAGAAACACGGGATTCATGGCCGTTACTGATCTCCCCGGAGATGGGCAGTAAGCCGAACAGGCTCTGTTGACGGTGAGAGGCTATCGTTAGCGGGAAATAATTGATCTTATCGTCCAGCTGGTCCTTACGGGAAGGAAATACTCTTATCATACTGTTAGGCAGGTACATTGCCGGGCGGGTGGGCTCCAGTATAAGCCCCACACTGCCGATAGTGGGATCTACGTACGATACGTTACTCGCTTTGGAAGGCTGTTGTGCCATCGCCGCAGTGACCGATCCCAGTAGTAAAATAGCTGTACTTATCAAGTGCCTGTTTCTTTTCATATGTTCCATTTTGCATGATCAGGACGGGCAAAGTACAAATGAAAAAAGAGACTCCAAAACCGGAGTCTCTTTTTTATCAGCTTTTTAAATGATTAGTCTTTCAGGTGCAGGTAAGCTTTTACCTGTTTGTAGTCGTTCCAGTCAATACCAGCCGCTTTACGCGCTTCTTCACTACCTGGGATCAGGACATACCTGTATTGCAGATATTTAGCTCCTCCGTCCTCAAATGTACCGGCATCAGCACTGGCTATCAGTGTGATCAGCTCCTCTGCATAAGATGGCGTGATAGTAGCACCGTAGAATGGAATGCTATAAGGTAACGCTACGATCTCTTTTTCATCTGCTGAACCAAGGTTCACGAATACTTTTACATCGCCGGTAGACAGGATCTCATCGGTCAGCTTTTCAGCTTCAATACGTGCGCCAAAGAAAAGGGTATCGAGCTGGCCGTTGTCATTTTCATCTGATTCTTCTTTAACAGCTTCATACTCTACATCCAGCCATTCAGAATAAATAATACCAGCACCACCCTGGCCGGCATCGCCCTTAGGACCCGCAGGACCGGCAGGACCAGCTGCACCTGTGTCGCCTTTAGGACCGGCTTCTCCATCTTTACTACATGCGCCAAAAAAGCAAATACCACATAACAACAGGGCATACAAAGACATCTTTCTCATGTTTCGATTTAGGTTTTAAATTTAAATGTTAAAGTGATTGTTAATTATCTCCATCAAAAAGTTGGTTTCCGTTAATGGCAGGTATCCATCCTGCTACCAGATATTACGCGGGCACAGGTCCGCAAAACGGTTGCCTATCATAATACCCAGTACGATCTCATGAGAACCATGACTGGCGATATTCAATCCTGATGTTGTATAGTCATAGGAATATCCGACGTTGAAGGTGGCATTGACATTAATACCCAGCATGCCTGCTACACCGTCTTTATGCCGGTAAGATGCACCTACCCATACACGGTCGCGGTATTGCAGTTTGGCATTCACGTCAAACCCTACCGGCAGGGCGGTTACGTACCTGATCATCACCGAAGGCAGCAGGCTGAGATCTTCATCCACCCACAAACGGTAACCCGCTGTAGCAAATAAATGCGGTACCAGTTTCCCTCTGTACACACTATCCCCTCTCACCTTCCCGTCGTCAAAACCTATTGACGACGGCACAACGTTCTGTGCAGAGATGCCGGCAAAGTATTGTGCAGAATACAGGTACAAACCTACACTCACATCGGGACGCCACCTGCCTAACACCGTACTACCCGCTATAGCTGGATCGGACGGGTTCTGGAATTCCAGTTTGGATGCATCCAGCGATATACGCTGCGCTCCCACTGATATACCGGCACTCAGACTTGTTCCCGGCGCTATACCAATATGATGGGCATAGGTGCCACTCACCGAAAACCTGTTCAGTGGCCCTGTACGGTCGTTCAGGATCGTTAATCCCGCTCCGGCATGAGACTCGGGCGCTGAATAAGATTCCCAGTACGCCTTTCCCCTGGGGTTAGAGCCCTCCGGATTAAAACCCGTAGCCGAAGCCTGTGGATAGTCCGTTTTGCTCAATGGCCCATGCACCGTCAGGTAAGTAGTGACAGGGCTGCCATTCAGACCGGCCCACTGGTGCCGGTGACTGGCCTTCACGTCCCAGTAGTTCTCTATACCCGCTACCGCAGGATTGATGATGAACGTGTTCAGTACATACTGTGTGTAATGTGGTCGCTGCTGCGCCAATACCTGTACTGGCAATGCCAGTACAAGTACTATTACAGCTATCATGCCCTTCAACTGCATTCGTTACTGTTTTAAGATCCTCAGTTCTATACGCCTGTTCAGTCTTCTGCCCTCCGGGTTGTCTGATCCGTCAGGTAAAGTGTTCGGCGCTACAGGTTTGGTTGCGCCATATCCCTTGTACTGGAGGCGTTTTTTGTCAATGCCTTTATTCACCAGGTAAGCCACACAGTTCAATGCACGTTTCTCTGACAACTGCTGGTTAAAGGCCTTCGTACCGGTATTATCCGTATGTGCACTGATCTCTATTTCCATCTGCGGATGATCTTTCAGTAAGTCCACCAGTTTATCCAATGCAGGGTGTGACGCCGGCGTAAGTATAAACTCGTTCACCTCATAGTAGATCTCCTGCATAGTGATCGCTGTATTCACCGGAGCGCTCAGTATCGTGTCTGCCAAAGTAGGCGCAGGTTTCTCAACAACAACTACTACCGGCTCTTCCTTCACAGGCGGCGGCGGTGGCGCCAGGTGCAGGCTGAAAAGCTCGAGGCAGCATTCTGCGGAACGATCGGAACAGAACCACGCATCCTCAAGGATGTATTCAGATTTACTGCGACTGAAGAAATACATATCATCCTTCACATCATTTACAGGATAACCGAAATTCACAGGCGCTTCCCACTTACCCGGAACTCCTTTTGCATAATAAAGATCAAAGCCGCCCATCCCTGTTCTTCCGTCACTGGCAAATACCAGTGTACCGGAAGCAGGATGAAAGAACGGCGCTTCCTCATTGGCGGAAGTATTAATGGTTGACCCTAAATTCTGTACGGATAAAGGTTTGCCGGTAGCATCCAGTTCTGCAGACCAGAGGTCATATCCTCCGGAACCGCCAGCCCTGTCACTTGCAAACAACAGGTGACGGCCATCTGCCATTACAAAAGGTTGTTGTGTATTGGCGCCTGGCGCATTCACCACATCGCTCAGTTTCACTGCCTCACTCCACTTATCACCTTCTTTATGGCTTGTATATATCGCTGCGGATTTCTTTCCATCTGCTACTGTCCACTGCGTCAGGTATAATGTGTTACCATCTGCAGAAAGACTGATCGCACCCTGATGCGTCTTGGACGGTTGTGGTATACCGGCCTTGCTGATGGCAGCAGCAACAGTATCTTTCGCCACATAAATACGGTTCACATAATTGGACTCTTTCGTAGAAGTGAACAACAACTGATCACCGGCCCATACAGGAGCATAAGTAGCGCCCCCGGCATTCAGCACAGGAGGCGCTTTTTTGATATGATAGTCGGACAGTTCTTTTTTCTGCAACTGCTCAGTGATATAAGGCAGATTGCGCAACTCCTGTTCGGCAGCTGTACTGTAAGTATCTTTCTGAGGGTATTGTGCAAGGAACCCTTTAAATACAATGGCTGCACTGTCGTACTTCTCCAATGCACGCAGGCTCTCTCCATAGTAATAAGCTGCCAGCGGGAAACGTGCGCTATCAGTAGTTACAACTTTACCAAACAACGGTGCCGCCTTTACAGGATCATGCAGGCGACGGTAACTGTCTGCCAGCTGATATGCTGCCTGCACTTCATCACCCGCAGGCGCCGCTTTTACAGAACCTCCCGGCGCTGCATACGGACTATAACCACCCTTCGCACTATTCTTACTGTTCACAGCCAGGTACTTCTCATAGTACAGGGACGCTGAATAATAATCAGCCTGTTTGTAATAGCTGTCCGCGGCCCTCAGATAACTTGCTTTATGTTGTGCCCATGCCAGCTGCATAGCGGCCAGGCCTATAACTGTCAGGAATAATTTCTTCATGGTGCAAATAATTTTTCTTTATAACCTTGGACAAACGAAATCACCTGCCGGTGTCTTCACTGATTTCCTGCCGATGAACGATAACGATAATTCAAAACTGTTGGAGCCCCTGGTGATCTTACCCAGGTCGGACGAGTTTACATCGTAACTCAGACCCAGCATAAAGCTTTTATAACTTACGCCGGTATATACAGAGAACGCATCTTTGAAACGGTAGTTAGCACCCAGCATCACATCTGTCTCGGCAGCCGCAGTGTATTGTCCGTAAGCACCCAGCATCTTTTCCTGTGCCGATCCCTGTTTCATGTACAGTACATTCGGTGTAAGGCTGAACAACTCAGAGATCGTCACCCTCACCCCTGCGTGCGCCGTTGTACGCATTGGTATACGAGCATCTCCTGTGGTGCTGAACTGATCATTCGGCTTATTCAGGTGCATGACAGAGAACCCGCCATACAGGTTATATTTCTTTCCTGGCTGTGCATCATAATACAGTACGCCCGCACCCGCGTCGAATGTGGAAGCAGTCGTTCTGTTGAACATATCATTTGTAGCCTGACCCGGATTGTAACCGGTAATAGGATTCCATTGATCTCCGAAATGCAGTTTGGAAGGATCGAACTTGCGTTGTATCAATCCCATCTGAATACCAAATACAAGCCTGTGCTGCTCAAATGCTCCGAAGCGCACACCATTGTAAGAAGCACTGCCATATGCAGTTGTATAGTTATACCCGCCATCGCCCGCCTCCTGGTTCAGCACACTGGCGCCGAAGCTGATATTGCTGTTCGTATTCACCTCTCCCGCTACGCCATAAGTCTTAAAGGGACTGCTCACACTTCCCCATTGTGAACGGTAGATACCCGATACACGGTAGTTACCATCAAACACACCTGTCAATGCAGGATTCAACCATGCAGGGTACACATAATAGCCAGAGAAGTGCGGGTCTGACTGCGCCTGCAGCTTTTTACCGGTAAGGCTCACCAGGGTCAGCATCAGCAATGCTTTGGTAAAAGTTCTCATGATGTCAGCATTTTTTATTGATCAATGTTTTTTTAAAAGTTGTTCTTATCTCACCAACACTACATAACCAGTCATCGGCGCAAATCCATTCTTCAGTTTTATAACATAATAGTAAGTCGCAAGCGGTAAAGGATGTCCGTTCATCGTTCCATCCCAGGGCGTTTCATAACCGGTGGACTGATACACACGCTGTCCGTTACGGTTGAAGATCTCTATGGTACAACCAGGATAATCCGCCAGGTTGGTCAGTACCCATGTATCATTAATACCATCGCCGTTCGGAGAAAATGCATTCGGTGCTTTTACAGGTTTGAATACTTTCACAGTCAGGTCGTCACTGGCTGTACAGCCACCCAGTCCCGTTGCTGTCAGTGTATAAGTAGCATCATCCATCACTGTCAGCTGTGGCCTTAATGCATCAGGATTGGAAAGGTCTGTTACCGGCGTCCATCTGAATGTCAGTCCTGTTTCATCATTCACAACAGGTTTGAACTGTACAACGGTACCCTCTGTCACTACAAACGAAGGACCTGCATCCACAACCGGTTGTAAGTAGATCTTTACAGGAGAAGTAAATGGTGCTGATACGCAACCTCCGTTGCTCGTCACTGTCAGTTGCACAGTATAATCGCCCGGATTTTCATAACGTTTAACAGGATCGGCTATATCTGCCGTACTGCCATCGCCAAATTCCCACGCCCATGCATTGATCCTGCCATTGGCAACAGTACTTTCATCAGCGAAAAAGTTATCAGTGCCTTCGCACAATGTATCAGGTGAAGCAGTGAACGATGCAACAGGCGTATTGAAAAATGCACTGAGTGTTTTAGTAGTATCATGTGCACAACCAAAAGATGATACAACAGACAATGTAATATCATAAGTACCTGCAACGGCATAATTATGTACAGGATTAGTAGCAGTGGAAGTACCTGCCCCATCTCCGAAATTCCATTGATAACTTAAAGTGGATTGATCTCCTGAAGTAGATGCATTCACAAATGAAGCAGCTCCTGCCGGCATACATACCGCTGTTGGCAAACGGAAGTCAGCAACAGGTATAGTGTGTACGACAGCATTCTTAGTTACCTCATCGCTCACACAACCATTATCACTCACGGCCGACAGCTTCACTGCATAAGTACCTGCCCTTGTATATAACTTGTCGAAAGTGCCGGTCTGTGTACCTGTAGAACCATCTCCGAAAGACCAGTTCCACGCAGTGATCGTACCACTGCTTACTGACGACTGATCTGTAATAGTTACCGGTGCGCCAGGACATACATCAGCGCTGATAGTGAAGTCAGCATCAGGCGCAGGCAGCACGGTCACCGTTGCTGCAATAGAATCAATACATCCACTGGTGGCGGTGAACACATACTTAACAGTATGCGTACCTTCCCCTGCTGCCGACGGAGTAAAATTGCCGGCAGCATCAACATACGGGCCCCGGTAGAGACCGGCCCCGGTCACGCCATTCGTAACCCCGGCAAGCGCAATGGAGATAGTCCCCTTTACGCTTTCGCAAACAGCTGGTATGTTGGCATACGTCAGTACCGGTTTCACATTAAATGTGGCCGTTACAAGAGTATCCTTCACACAACCGTTTACGGTCGTCACACTGTGCCGGATTTTATAGGAACCATAGTAGGTATAGGAATGTACAGGATTAGCTAAAGTCGATGTGTTCGGATTGCCGGGCGGTGTTGCATTGGCATCTCCGAAATCCCAGGCATACGATGCCAGGGCCTGCCCGTCAGGCGTGGTAGACGTAGTGGTGAACTGCACCTGCCCGCCCTGTGGCATACAATTCAGCGGGTAAGTAAAGGAAGCCACCGGCGCTGCATACACAGTCACCGTTTTCTTCACGGTATCACTCACACATAGCTGGCTTACCTTTACCACCTGCTTAACAGTGTAGGTTTTATAGTTCTGATAAACGTTTGTCGCGTTCGCATTGGTGGTGTTCGTCTTAGTAGTACCATTGCCGAGATCCCAGTACCATTCTTTTATCGGAGCAGTACCACCGTAGCTGGCATTGTCGGTAAAGGTTACGGTACTGCCAGCGCAAACCGCCGCTGGTGTTGCGGCAAAGTCTGCGGCTGGTTTATTATATACTGTCAGGTTAAAGCTCGTATCGGCCACACAACCATCTTCAGTAGCCACTGAATATTTCACCAGTGGTGTACCGGCAGCCAGTTTCTGTGCAGCGCTTTTCGTTGTAGAAATAATATTACCGGGGAATTCCCATTTCCATTGCGCCAGCTTATAACCATTACTACTATCCTTACCCGCAAAGTAAGCGGTATCAAGTACGCAGCCGGTCGGGAAACTGTAGGTGGCTAATGCGTTGGGCTTCCCTTTTACTATTACACTGAAATTAACTTCTTCAGTATTGTTACAGTTATCAATATGTGGAGCAGTGGAAAGTACAGTTACATCAAAATAACCCGCATTTGTAAACTGGTAACGTTGTGGTAAAGTGTATTGGTAATAAACAACACCGTTAACCACCAGCTGTTTGGCCGCTACCGGTGCATTCTGCAGCACGTCAGTGGCCGGTGTGATGTTCGCGCCCAGTTTACTTAACTGCCATTCAAGCTTTGTAGGCTGATAGGTTAATAATACAGACAGGTCAAGCGGAGTGTTCACACAGGTAAATGCATGTACGTCTTTTGTCGTATCCGCCTCATTATGTATCTGCCCGATGGCATTAAGGTTATTGATAAACGTACCGGCATTATAACCATAGCTTTCAAAATCACCTAAACCATAAGTGATCGCATTAAAAGCTGAATCACTCTGCACCGTACACTGTGCAGCTGCCGCTGTCCAGCGTTTCACCACCACGGTATATCCCGGCAGGTTAGGATGTGGATAGGTAACATCAAAAGTGTTACCGCCATCAACAGTCAGTGATTGCATCCCGTCATTAGGAATAACGAGCAGCAACCCGTTCACGGTGATCCGCTCCACATTATTCCTGTAAAAAGCGACTTTCTTTGTTGCCTGTTCAATAGGACTTAAATAGATCATCTCAGGGTCGCCGATGCCGGACGTATTGGGGCAACCGCCCTGTGAAGCCATGAACTGCGCCAGTAACACTGGTTTATCTGCTTCTATATAATCTGCACTGCTGCTCTGGAATTCATAACAGGAATGAGATGTCAGGCCTGTTAGTCGTACACCATTACGTTTAACTATTGTAGAAGGGTCTTTAACAACAACCTTATAAATATTGGTCTGATAGCTGGTTGCTACTCTTCCGGAAATAGGCATGGTCAGGTAACGTTTTCCCCACGCCTGATAAGGAAATACCTGCTGCATGTTGTTGTCACCACTGGTACCGGCAGTAACTCCGGTACAGTTGATACTGGTACGGCTGCTACCAGAAAATACGGCTATGGGGTAACATTTGCCGGATGCGTTTGCGATAGAACGGACGGCGGTCCCGGTCAGTTCCTTACCTCTGCCGCTACCCAATGGCGCGCCGATCAGCTGGTAAATATCGCCTTTGTTGAGCGTCACCGTAAACGGAACGTTTGCAGCACGTCCGTTACGGCTCGACTCAGAGGGGTTAATCTCAACCATCGTATTGTCTTCCTTGGCAATGATATACATCCAGGAAAAACAGTCATCTGCAAAAGCCTGTTGGCTGTTTAATGAGATATAGGAATATCCCCAGGTAGATACCGGCATCAGCATGGTAGCTCCTGATGATACACTTCCAAAAATGTGAGCATAAGCAACGATCGGTACATTACTTACAATGTGGATCCCTTTATTACTGAATATCCCTTCTCCCCCTGTACCTCCGTAAGAAGGCGGTACTGAATAAAGACGAGCGTCAGTAGGGCCTGCCTTCGGGATAGTTTCTGTTACGATCACCGTATTGGCAGGTATATTATATGTTCTTGTCCATGCCGTACCGTCAATAGTTACCGTCACTGTAGCAGCTTCCTCTGCACTCAGGTACACGACCATGTCCTGGCTGTTGGTAGACCCTGGTTCCATAAACTGGTGGTGCCCATAGCCTACCCAGAATTCCTTTCCGCGGTTAGACAGTCCCTGCCCCATTGCACTTATTCCGCACAGTGTGAAGATGCAGGCAACAGCGCCTTTACGGACTGCTGCCTGCATATTTTTGATAATATTGGTTACGAATGTCGTCATGGTTATCTGATCAGGTTGATAATACCTTTCTTATCTACCGTTGTTCCGTCAATTAAATTCAGTCTGCATACATACATGTATACGCCTGATGGTTGCTGTTTACCTTTATGTGTTCCATCCCATCCTCTGTCCTGGCTGTCAGACTCGAACAGTTTCTCACCCCACTGGTTGAAGATCATCAGGTGCATGTCTTTGATGATGCTGCCATATACTTTCAGGATATCGTTCACCGCATCGCCGTTTGGAGTGAAGGCATTCGGGATATAGATACCATCCAGTAATGTCGTACCGCTCACAGGAGCCGCTGCTGTAGGCTCACAACCTAATGCACGCACATACAGTTTCACTTCCTGTACCGGCTGTAACCCGGATATCGTATGAGAAAGTCCTTTGCTGCCAGTGGATGGATTGCTCCAGTTCAGACCATCTGTCGATACTTCATAACCTGTTGCATTCGGCACTGCATCCCATGTGAACTTGAGTGAATTAACACCTGCCGAATCCAGTTTCACTACCGGCGCTGTCAGCTGTGGCAATACCACTACTACAGCACGTGTACGTTCAGGAGCAGCACAACCGTCTTTAATTGTTTCAAGGAAGTATTCATCGCCTGCTGTTACATTGGTCAGGTTCAGCGTGCTGCCTGTTCCTATGTTCCTTCCACCTGTTGCTGCATCATACCAGTTATAATCTACACCGGTAGCAGGGCTCTGTACTTCGATAGTCACATTGCTGCTTAAACATACCGTGAAGGAATCCTTTACCAGTATACCCGCCGCAGGTCCTTTCACCAGCAGGTCTTTCGTCGTATCTGCAATACATCCGTCTTCACCGATCACTGTTAATGCTACCGGATAAGTACCACCGGCGCTGAACAGATGAACTGGCGCTTTCACACTGTCTATCGCACTGTTGCCAAAGTCCCATTTCCATTTACCGATAGCTGCACCATTCGCAGTTACTGCACTACCTGTGAAGTGTACTGAGTCGCTCACACAACCGTTGAAAGCGCTGGTGTAGTCTACTTTCGGTGCATCAATCACAGTTACAGGCAGGAATGTTTCTACCTTATTGTCACAGGCTTCGAAAGATGGGTCCTGCATCACTACTGGTACATGATAAACACCCGGTTTAGAGAAGGAGTAATCCTGGTCGATCACGAAGCGATAGTATTTCTTGCCGTTCGCGATGAAGGAATCTACCGGCACCGGATTGTTCTGCGTTACATCAGCTGCTGGTGTAATGTTGCTCACTTTGCTGATGCTCCACTGCAAACTGGCTGGTCGCTGTGTAGCAATGAATGTGAAACGGAATGGTGTATTCACACAGGTATAGTCATTCGCTGTATTCGGGTTACCGTTTACATTGGAGATAGATGTCCTTGTATTCAGGTTCCTTACCAGTGTACCTGCGTTATAACCATAACTTTCATCACTGCCGAGTCCATAAGTGATAGCGGTAAATGCAGAATCACTTGTTACATAACTTTGTTCTTTCGCAGCATCCCAGCGTTTTACCACTACGCTATATCCGGTCAGGGATGGATGCGGATAAGTATAATCAAAGGTTGCACTGTTGTCGATCTTCAGACTGTTCACACCCTTAGTAGGAATGATCAGTGTCAGATAGTTTGTAGTGATACCTTCTTCAGTGTTGCGATAGAAGCCCATTTGTTTAATACCCTGTTCCAACGGACTGAGATAGATCATCTCAGGATCTCCGTTACCACCGGTGTTCGGACATCTGTCCCATGATGACATGTACTGTGCTACCATGATCGGCTGATCTGCTTCTATATAAGCAGGTGCATCGCTCACGAACTGATAGAAACGGCCATTGTTCAATCCTGCAAGCGGCGCTCCGTCTATCTTCACTTTTGTTGCTGCATCTTTCACCATGATCCTGTACACATTACCCATCATCGTTTTCGGATCATCGTCAGTAGATGTAGGCGCTGTCAGGTAACGTTTGCCCCATGCCTGTGACGGGAAGCACTGTTGGATGAAGTTGTCTCCATTACCTCCGCTGCCGCTCGGGTCACAGCTTACACTGGTACGGCTGCTTCCGGAGAATACCGCTATCGGGTAACATTTACCCTGTGCATTCTGTACTGATCTGAAGCGGGTGCCGGTTACGTCAAGACCTACTGCATCACTCACCCTTCCGCCAAGCACCTGGTAGATCTCTCCCTTGTTCAGTGTCACTGTAAATGGCATGTTCGCCGAATGTCCTGTCGCAGTACGCACCGATGGCGTGATCTCTACAACAGTGTTTGGCTGATCAGCCACTACATACGCCCATGAATAATCGCTGCTGCCATATACCTGGCTATAACCCAGTGCGTAATATTCATATCCGTAGGTACCCACCGGCAGGAGCATGGTAGCGCCCGATGACTGGTGACCATAAATATGTGCATACGCTACGATCGGTTTGTCACTCTCAATACTGATACCTCTGTCGGAAATACCTTCTGCTGCCAGACGTGCATCTTCCAGGCCATTCTTCGGTATCAGGTCGGTAGATAAGGTAGTATTCGCCGGTACGTGGTAACGTTTGATCCAGCTTGTACCATTCACTTTCACAGTTACATCCGCAGCTTCCTGTGCACTCAGGTACAGTACCATGTCCTGATCATTACTGCCGCCGAAGAATTCATGGTGACCATAACCTACCCAGAAGCGGGTACCTCTGTTGGAGCTGTCTGCCGGAGGAATAACTACTGGCACTACTGCTCTCGCGCTATCTACCAGACCGGTGAATTTATCGAGGAGGCTGAGTTTAGGCTCTGTGATATAATTGTCGAACTCATTTACTTTACTGCTATCTCCTACAAGCCATTTGTCATTGGCATCTGTTCTGCCCAGTCCTAACTGGTACTGCGCTTTCACAAAGCCCTGCCATGGGTCCATGTAGAATTCTTTCACAGAGAAATCATAAGTACCTGTACCTGTTGCGTCAACATCATTATAGAAGTACATCTTCTCAGCAGATGCCGGTACGTTCGCAGGCAGTACGCCTGTATATCTTCTGATGTTCAGGGAAGTCGGAACAGGTGCGCCTGCCGCCCAGGTGATGCTCATTACACTGTCAGATCCCATCATGAAGTGCTGGGTAGTACCTGCAGCAGGAGCAGCAGGAATAGCAGTCAGCAATGCAGGAATGGAAGTAGGCTCGAACTCATATGCACCCAGGTCAGGTACGCCTGCCTGTAAAGTAACAGGCCTTGACTGGCCTTCGATATCATGATCGTTACCTGGCAACTGTACAC
Source organism: uncultured Flavihumibacter sp. (assembly GCA_902168105.1). GTDB lineage: Bacteria > Bacteroidota > Bacteroidia > Chitinophagales > Chitinophagaceae > Chitinophaga. The sequence continues at coordinate 124,575 of CABHOY010000075.1, read as the reverse complement.
CACGGCCATGCAGCGCCCATACATCAGGACTGCTTACTACAGGACTTCCATCAGCCAGGTTCAGTTCAGGTTTGTAATAAATAGAGTGAAGGTCTTGTCCTGTACGTGCACTCCATGCTGGCAGCGTCGCTTCTTTATAAAGAGAAGTAGACGCCAGTACAGTACCGGTGGAGTACAATACGTTGTAATCCGTGTTCTCTTCTTTCTCATCGCTCATTTCCAGGGCAATACCAGCTGCACCATGATAGAAGATGTTATTCCTTACCACCACATTGCTCGCGCCATCTTCATTCAGTTTAGCCGCACTGTTGGTTTTGCCTGAAAGATCAGGAGAACCGTTATAAATCGTGTTATTATAATAAGTGGCATTTGCGTCAGACAGTACCCAGAGGCCATAAGCCAGTTTAGCGGAAGTCTGTACGCTTGATACGTTATTGAGTACGCTGCTATATTCGTTATGCTCAACATACAAACCATACAGACTGGACTTGTTATTGGTCAGCGCATTGATCTTATTACCTTCAATCTGCAATGGCTCGGAAGGTATTGTTGACGACCATGTCGTATAGATACCATATATCTTGTCACCCGCAACAGTGTTCACAATGGTGATGATGTTATTATTAATGTGCCATGCAGTATCCGATTCAAACTGGTAAATACCATAACCGGAGTTGCTCATATCGCCATCCAGGCCAATATGGTTCCTGGTGATATTCACACGGCTGGTGTATTGCGAGAAGACACCCCATTTAAAGCTATTGTTGATGATGTTGCTGTCAATCACATGATCCTGCGACAGGTTCTGGTCGTTCACACCAGACAGATAAACACCCGCAGAACCATTGGTAATAGCATTGCCTTTGATCACAATGTTCTTACCCAGGAAATCTTCACCGACAACAGCGGCAACATCTGTGCTGCTGTTGATCACATCAGGTGCGATGATATAACAATTCAGAATGCTGTCATAAGAAGCAGGGCCTGACAGTAATACCACTTTACCATAGTCATTGTCAGTCGCTTTCATGGTAATAGCCTTGATGGTCACATAGGCTGCACTATCGAGCGCGAACACATAGTTCTTATCATAAGCAGAGGCATTGGTAAGTGTTACACTGGCAGCATCGTTATTCGCGCTGCGGAAAGTGATCCTGGCGTCAGGGCCGGCACCCGCTACATCGTGCATTCTTACTTGCTCATTGTAGGAACCCGCCGCAACCTTGAATACTATCGGGCCAGCAATACCACATTCCAGGGCTTCCACAGCCTTGTTGAAAGACTGGAAGTTGGTCACACCCGCAGGTAATGCAGGATTGATAGTGTATTCACCCGCAGGAAGAGCTGCGTTCATATTAACATGTACCGCTGCAGTGTACACAGTATCAGTACCACAAACCAGTATGCAACGGAAGTAGTTTTCGAAAGTAATTGGTATAGCAAGAGAAGACAGATATTGCCACTCTCCTATGCTCGTCCACGGACCGGCTGCTGTTTTAGCAGACTGCCAGCGGTAAGTTTGTGTACCACCTTTTGTATTACCAGACAGGTCCAGCAGCACAGTATCTCCCAGACAAAGACCACCCGTTGGGGTAGCAACAGCAGTACCTGGTGTTGGTGGCGCTGTACATGCAGGTATATTGATCTCGTAAGCGCCGAGGTCAGGTTTTGTTGTGTTCCTGTTCACCCCGATGATGTCTTTCAGCACGCCTACAGGTGTACCTGCATTATCAAACGGAGAGATGATCGGTGCGTAGTTGCCATTTGCCACATCTGCATACACCGGCGCAACACCGATAGACGCAACCCCAAAAGGAGAAGCCTGCCATCCGGCGATATCAGTGATGCCTACCCTGTCAACCTTTCCGATATAAGAGGCGGAAGTAGCTTTCAGATAGATGTTGTTATGGCTGATGCTCAGTATCTGCTGACTGGCGTTCTCCAGGTTCAGACCAATCCTTTCACTTCTGCTCGTCGCACTTCTGATGCTTACAATGTTGTTCGTGAAAGCAAGGCTATCAGCATTACCATTCAAAGTAAAACCGATAACATTCGCTTCAGGAGAACTTTCTATTTCGATCGTGTTATGGTAGTAGTTTGTCTTGTCAGTGAAAGAGGAGTAGATACCAACTACGTCATTACCTGTTCCACCAGTTGCATGGATCACGTTATTTCTAACGTTATTCCATACTTTATCTCTTGTCTGCTCGATGTCAATACCACGGAAACCACCGTATGCGGAAGGATCGCCGCCATAAGGATTAACCAGTTTGTTGTTCTCGATCAGCAGGCCGCTCTGGAATTCTGAGAAGATACCGTTGTAAGAAGACATGCCCGCGTTACGGGTAGGACGGCTGATGATGTTGCCTGCAATAGTAGTATTGGCAGTGCTACCCATAGTAATACCATACTGTCCGAAGTCAGATATCTTGTTATTCAGAATGCGGTTGTTCCTCGCAAAGTATTCGTCCCCACCATACAATGTCACACCTGAATAACCACCCACGATATTATTCTTCTCTATCAGGTTCGCATCGCAATAAGAAACATTGTACCTGTCTGATTCATCATTACCGTTGATCACCACAGCAGCTCTTCCGAATTGTTCGGTAGTGCTCACAAGGATGTTACATCTGCGGATAATGTTGCTGTCTGCATCATTCATCAATTGAACGCCAAATCCATAATCACCAGTACCATTCGCATCGATGGTCAGGCTGTCAATGATCACATGGTCCGCACCGCGCAGCTTCACTACCGCTCTTTCCATCGATACGATAGAACTGTAAGCGATGGTGTTGCCATTACCATTGAAGGTAACAGTGTTCACTGCAGACGATCCTTTAATGGAATCGATGATGAGCTGTTCGTTATAAGGGCCTGAGTTAGCTACCACATTAAATACCACAGGACCAGTGATACCGCAGGATAAAGCATCTGCGGCAGCGGTAAAGCTGGTAAAGTTGGTAGCAGAAGGCAGCGCGCCTTTATTAATAGTATAAGTATTTGGCGCCATAGCCGGGTTCACTGTCAACAGCACCGGGGCCGAATAAGCAGTGTTGCCGCTACAGGTCACTGCAAGACGGTAATACCTTGTAACAGTAGCAGTGATCACAGAGTCAGGACCAGTCAGCACATTACCAAAATTAGTGAACGGACCTGCAGGTACAGTAGCTGTCTGCCACTGATAGGTTTGCCCTACCCCTACTGAATTGCCGGAAGCTCCCAGTATAACAGCAGTATTCACACATACTACAGGCCTGGACAACGTTGCTGTACCAGGTGTAGGCGGCACGGTACAAGGCGGCGGTGTAAATTCATACGCCCCGATGTCAGGAGTAGTATTACTACGGCTGGCGCCTGTAATATCCACATTGACATTTTCATAGCCGCCCTTATTATCAATTACATTATTTCTTGGTTGGTAATTACCTGTGCTCGGGTCCACAAATAAAGGTGGCGCAAATACGGACGCCTGGTCACGATTGCTAAGCGCCTGCCATTGTGTTAACGTAGCGGCATCCTGTCCTTCAAACCCTACAAATGCGTTGGTAGCGGCAGCTTCTATATAATAGCCGTTCTTGTCTGCGTCCAGACCTGCGCCTGCTCCATCAGAAAAGATGGCGTATTTTTTAGAAGTACCGGTCCTGGAAATATAGATCAGGTTATTCTTGAAAACCTGTCCGCCGGCCCCATTATCTGTAGCGAAACCTTTGGTTTCATAAGTACCGGGATTTACCGCGCCATCCAGGATGATCGTGTTGTGGAAGAAAAAGATATTGTTGGAATAGTAACAGCTGATACCTATTACATTATCACCACTGTTCATATTATAGATCAGGTTATTGGTGATCTTGTTCTCCAGTCCTGTCAGTGCCACCACCATGTTCACATAAATACCAGTTGCCGGATCATCCTTGCCCGGCGCTGCGCCGTAAGGATTGCTGATACGGTTACCATTGATGGTTGCTTTCGTATTCAGCGTGTTTAATTCTATACCCGCAAATGACCAGGAAGAAGTACGTGTCGGACAACTGACCTCATTACCTTCTACCAGCGCATTGAATGTACCCTGAAGTTTGATACCTGTATTATGAAAATCGTAGATCTTATTGTTGATGATCCTGTTATTCATTACAGCCGTTGCGTTGCTTCCCAGCATCACTATGCCATAGAACCCGCCCGTAATAGTGTTACCGCTGAAAGTATTATTATCAGAACGGGCGTCCTGATCGTCAATCGTTGCTCCGCCAGTCACACCAATACCAGCATAGTTACCGTCGGATGATTGTGTATCAGATATGATCGTACAGTTACTGATCGTATTATTGTCTGCATCATTTGTCAGGTGTACTGTAATACCGTATTGGTTCCAGCCGATACCATCCGCTTTTATCCGCAGGTTATTTATAGTTACATAATCAGCACCGTTCAGTTCAAGAACTGCCTGTTTGGTTCCATCTGCAGACAGATAATTCAACTCCTGTCCATTACCATTGATAGTAATGGTATTGGTAGCAGAAGCACCTGTAATGGCAGGGATGATCACTTGCTCTGTATAAGGACCGGAACCGGCTACAACATTGAATGTTACCGACCCATTGATACCACATTTGATAAAATTAACAGCGTCTGCAAAAGACTGGAAGTTAGTACCCCCGGTTGCAACGCCTTTATTGATGGTAAATACGCCACTCACCGGTGCAGGTGTTACCACCTGTACAGCAACTGATGTGGAAGAAGCACTACCCGCAGTACAGGTCACCTGGCAACGGTACCAGGTAGTCTCTGTCTGTGAGGCAGTATAACTAGGTAAGGATGCACCTGGGATATTTGCCCAGGTAACATTGTTATGAGAAGATTGCCATTGGAAAGTTAAACCGGAAGCAAGTGAAACACCTGTCAGGGAAAGCTCCGCCTTGCCTGTTGTACAGATATCCGCAGCATTGGCATGCGCTGTTCCCGCTACAGGCGTTCCTGTACATGCGGCAGCTGCAGTCCAGGAGAACATGATATCAGGACGGGTGTTCATCTTACCTATATTAGTCGTCTGAGTAGTACCGCACTGGCCCGCACCATTCGCACTATAGGTATGGGAAGCCCTGAACGGTAACAACTCCGTATAGGCTACTTCCGGGTTCTGGCTGCTTCTGGAACCGCCCGGGTCACCACTGCACACTTCCACAATGATATTGTCCAGACCATTCCAGGTAACAGCAGAAGAAAAATTAAATTTATTGTAACCCGCTACCGGCTGATAATTCACCGGACCATATACCTGTGTATTCACCGTTTCCCAGCGGGTATCTTCCAGGTTATTCAAAGTCACGAACCCTATCTTTATTACATAGCCCTCTACCAAACCAACACCACGAAGGTTCAGCATGTTAAAGGCCAGCGCGCTGATGTTGCCCGCTTCCATACCTGCTGCATGCAGTTCAGACGCCAGATAGAGATATTGTGCACGGGCGCCGGTCCTGTAGTCCTGCAGCGGACAGGGATAGAAACTGATCTCGTTACCGACCGTACTTGACCCGATCTTAATATCGGTTGTCTGGGCCTGCGTAAGCTGCACGCCCATCAGCAGTACCGCTATGAGCAAAAAGCCCCTGTAAAAAGAATAAGTAAAATGCCGTTTCATATGAATAACTTTCTTTTTGGATTGTTAGAACCAGGATATCCAGGATTTGCCATCTTTCGCGCTCACCATGTCGTAACCATCGGCTGTTTTCACGAGGTAATAACCATTGGAGTCAGTAATTTTTACAAGCGTATTGGTCACCGCAGTTTCTCCTTCAGGAAGGTCTCCCAGGAAACCCAGGTAAGGGAATACGATACGTCCGTCTGCTTTATAGGTTGGAGGTTTGAAAGCCGGGCCATAATCCAGTATATTCTCCCCGTCAATACGGCTTACAAAACCCAAAAGGTCATATACAGTATTGCCACTTTTTCCGTTCTGCGGATAGAATAACATGAAAGAATAGTTCGGGAGGGTCGCTACACCATAAGCATCGTCCACACCATCCACGTGGAAGCCGTCAAGCGTTACCCAGTAAGGAACGCCCTGTCCTTTTTGTTCCCACCATGTTTTAGGTGCATCCCTGTCTATCACGATCGGCTTGGCAGCTTCTTTAATAGTACCGCCATTGCCGTTCATGGTAAAGCTCAGTGTAGTGCTGGCCGCGCTCCAGGCGATGTTATCAAATGAAGTCAGCGTTTCCGCACCAACATTCACCGATGGTGAAAAAGCCACGCCTGTAGGCGTATAATAGAAACCGGTAGTTGCCGTATGCGCTTCACCATTTTCATCTATCCAACTGAAAGTAGCCCTCCTGTTCAGGATATTGAAAGCCACATCATAGTCGTTACCGCCTGTGGTAAAGCGCTTGAAATAGGTCAGGTAAGTATCGATCTTGTCGATCAGGCGATTTGTCTTTTCTGCAGCGTAAGCAGCTTCCTCTGCTTCAGTCGCTTTTATCAACACCGCTTTGCTCTCATGAAATCTTCCCTTCAGCAGGATCGTATCACCATTCATGCCTTCTATTGAAAATTCGAAGTCGGACTTCAATCCTTCGCCATATACACCACCATTTACAGCCGCATCAGGATCACTTAACAGGTGGATGTAAGAGTAAGTATCAAATAACAGGCAGGGTTGCTGTAATGCCTTTAAACGGTAACTGCTTTCCATCTTTGTAACAGAAGATGCAGAATCGAAGTCGGCATACATCTTTACTCTGTTGGCATTATTGAACTGGAAAAAGAAGGAGAACACGCCATCTTTCAGTCCCTCCGGATATATAAGCCCTTTCCATCCATGTGGAGCGGCAACCAGTATATCCCCATATTTTTTCAAGGTATCGTTCAGACGGGTATCAGGCGGAGCGCTGAACACATCTTCATCCGATTTCTGGCAGGCAGCCAGCACGGACAGGGTAAAACATATCAGGAATAACCTTTTGTACATAATATCTTTTTAAACCTTTTCTTTGTTTTTATACCTAATTGTTAATGGAACATCTCCGGCACTATTCCTCTCCTCCGCATTTGTTCGCTATCAGTTCGCTTAGTAGATCAGCGCTTCTACCGCCTTTCGTTTCCTGGTTTGCAGGCTGTAGAAATCAATGTTCCAGGCGGTTTTGAAATAAGCCACTACCATCGCCTCTTTTTCACGCAGTGCCGCTTTTGCCTGCGCCTGGGTCACCCCACTCGCTGACGTACCTGCCGGAATACTTTCCACAAGCCTGTTAAAGCCGTCACGGCCATCTATCATCATCAGGGAGATCATCTCTACGAAATCGTCATCAAAACCGGACATTGCGTAAGCAGAGATATAACCGTTGGCATGCGCCTCTTCATCGCTGATGTTATTCCAGTTGGCCGTATAGTGACCAGCAGAGATGTCTTTGAACGCAGGAGGGTAAAGTATCGTCTGATGAAGAATATGCCCGAATTCGTGCTCTATTACGTGAAAGATCTGCTTTAAGGTCGCAGAGTCAGAAGGTTTGTAATTAGGCGTGCCTTTAATGCGGAAAGAGTTGATGGCATAGATCACTACTTTACGGCCACCTTCTGCTGTTCCCAGCGTGATGGTACCGTTATCCACATTCCAGCTTGCGCTTCCGCACAGTATCAGGAACTTCGGACTGTTACGTTTGAAGAACAGCTCACCCGCTTCTGCCACATAAGTATCGATCCATACTTTCTTGATAGACTGCAGCGCAGGTTTTATCATAGATTCCTGTGGCGGTACCAGTGTCTTGTCCAGCTCAAATTCAAACTGATCCCATTTGTATTTTGCTTCGATGTTATAAGGCACTACCAGTGTATCGTACAACCATTTATCCAGTTCTGTCTTCTGCCAGGTGTCACCTCCCAGTCCGGAGATGTCTTCCAGACCGCTGAGATCATCATCGCTGGAACAGGCTGTGAACAAAACAACACTGAGAAGTATTATTATTGATTTTATCGTTTTCATGCTATATGCTGATAGATCTGAGAATGTTTTTTAACGAGGGTTCATAGGAAGACCGGAAGTCTTGGCAGTAACTGGCAACTGGAATACTCTGCGCGGATCTTCCGGGGCCAGTGTCAGCGTTTCGCCATCGCTGGTATAATGTGTGATGGTCGCTTTATAACGCATCGCATCAAACCAGCGCAATCCTTCCTGTACAAATTCTGCTCTTTTGAAATCGAACACTACGCCCAATAGCGCATCCTGGTTATCAGCGCCATCGTAGAACGCTTTGCATTTAGCCAGTGTGATATTATTATCAGAAGCATCGTAATTGACAATACGTGTGCTGGCAAACAGATTAAGATCAGCCAGTGCTGCAGATGTATTACCCAGCATCACATTAGCCTCCGCCCTGTTGAACAGCACTTCTTCCGCCGTGAACAAAGGCACCATAGTATAGATGAAACCAATGTTTGCGTTAACAGACTGCTTCACGAAATATTCACTGATCTTAGGCACGAAGTAATCGTTAGTACCATAGGAATAAACAGGATAACACCAGCCGCCATCTGTTACATTTGGCCCCATGATCGCCCTGTACATAGGATAGTTCATACCATAACGGTATTGCGCCACATAACGGCCATAAGGAGAGGCGGTTTCCACCAGCAACAGGTTAGCTCTCTCACTGGAATTCGTATACACATTGAACAGTTCCAGCGGCGAGAGGAATACGTAAGATGTATTCCACGGACGCAGGTAAGCGCCTGTCTGGTTCGTAGGAAATGCCATATCAGCATACATCACCACTTTGCTGTAATCACGTTTGTACAAGTAGAACCTCGCAGCGAACGCATACGCCGCTTTCTGGTTAAAGTGATATTTAGGTACCTTGTATTTATCATCACGGATCAGCGGCAAACCAGCCAGCAGGTCCTTTTCTATCTGCTCATACACATATGCTACCGTTTTCCTGTCATACTGTTTGAATACAACTTCTTCCGGCTCCGTTACATAAGGAATGCCCATATCAGTGTTAGCAGTAGTAGCGTCATAGCTTTTGGAAAACAGGTTCACCAGCATGAAGTGTGAATAAGCGCGTGCAACGAGCGCCTCGCCTTTCTGGCGACTATAAGCCGCAGAGTCTTTTGCATTCTCACAGGCCTTCAGTGCATTGTTTGCTGCCGCAATCGCTTTATAAGCAGCTGCCCAGTAATACTCAGGGGAATCCTCGTTCACGTTCTGCACATCATTGAAATAGTAAGGGTCTCTGTTCGTGCGTAACTCTACACCGACCCCTTTATCCGTCACATTATCTGACATTGCTTCACAGAATGCCATATAGTTGGCCTGCGGATAAGCCGTGCCTAACAGCTGGCTCACCTTCTCAGGTGTGTCCAGCTGCGTCCAGGTACTATCAGGCGCCTGGTCCAGGTATTTTTCACAACCAGCAAATGCCGGGAGGATAGCTATAAGTATATATAGTGCGTTTCTTTTCATACTGTCTGTTTTTAAATGCCCACTTTAACGGATAATGTAAACTGCTTCTGGATCGGTTGTGCAACACCACCGGCATTGAAGAACTCAGGGTCCTGTCCTTTCAGCTTCTTGTCTGAATAGATCAGCCACATATTATTCGCAGCACCGGTTAACACCAGGCTGTTAAACCCTGTTCTCCTGATAAGACTGTTGGGCAACTGATAGGTCAGGGATACTGTTTTCAGACGAACGAAATCTCCTTTCGCCACGCGTTCAGTAGAAAAGTTATAGTTGTTGTAAGGATAAGCGCCTCCAAGCAAGGTCTTCTCATAAGCGTCCAGGATAGAAGGCACATCGGTCTTTGTTTCATCTCCCGGCATTATCCAACGGTCGTAAAACTCATTCGGCATAGCGTCCAGGTCAGAGTAGGAAGTTTTGAATGCAGGATACAAACGGATCTTGTTTCCCCACTGATAGGTCATGAATACGTTCAGTGATAGCGCCTTGTAACGGAAAGTGTTGTTCAAACCACCTGTAACCGGAGGATCAACCGCTCCCTGGTATACCAGGTTGCCCGTAGCATCGTCCTGGAGGTCAATATCAGAGCTTACATGGCCATCAGGCGCTACGAAACTTGGCTTACCTGTATGTGGGTCCAGTCCTTTATAATCAAGAGAGAACAGGCTGCGTACAGGATATCCTTCTTTGTTACCACCTTCTGCCGCTACCAGGTCAAAGATCAATGGAGCGTTCTTCGCATTGGTGATCTTGTTTTTGTTATAGCTGAAGGTCAGGTTCGTTCTCCAACCCCATAATTTCTTTCTGATCACTTCACCGCCCAGCATCACTTCAATACCTTTGGAATCCATATCCGCATAGTTAGCGGCCTTATATAACTCACCACCAATACCGGCAGTTTTGATAATGCTGATCAGGTCAAAGCTTTTACGGCTGTACAGATCGAGGGTCAGGTTCAAACGTCTGTCGAAGAAACCGGCTTCCATACCCAGGTTCGTTGTATATAATTTCTCCCAGGTCAGCTCAGTGTTCTTTAAGTGCGCCAGCTGGATCACTGACTCTACTTCATTCAGGTGTGCGCGGCGGCTGTTTACTGTCTGGTATACGATGTTAGAGTTGGTAGCAGGCCCCATACTTGCGGTCAAACCATAGCTGGCACGCAGCGACAGGTAATCAACACTTCTCACATTCTGCATAAAGCTTTCCCTGTCCAGGTTCCAGCGACCCGCGAAGCTCCATGTAGGTAGCCAGCGTGCACTGGAAGAAGCACCCAAACGGTTGGAACCATCGTAACGGGCATTACCACTGATGCTGTATTTATCGCCGTAAGAGTAATCGGCCGTTGCATAGAAAGCAGCAAACCTGTCGTAATCACGGGCCATGCCGAAATAAGGGAAATTGCTTTCAATAGTCTGTTTAAGGATGCGATAGTCTATATAAGGTACGCCACCGTTATTGTATTGGTAACCGTAACCGGTGTTAGATGCATTCTGCCTGTCAGCATACTTTACCTGCTGACCAGCCAGGATATTCACATTGTGGTTACCGCCAAAAGTAGTTCTGTAGCTCAACGTATTGCGGAAGTCATAGTTCAGCAACTGATCTTCCGTACGGTTGTAGAAACCGCCTGCAGGAAGTACGATCACCGGCGGTGCATCCGGATTTTCAGGATCTCTGTACAGGAATTTATTGTTCTGTGCAATGGTGGCGTTATCAGCCGCTCTGTAGGCATTCGCCATGTTCGCGTCTTCCGTGATCTGATGCTCACGGGAAGATTTTACATAACGTAATGCACCTACGAACTCCCATTTCAGTTTATCAGTGATCTTCCAGCCGATATCACCTTGCAAACGAAGGTCCATTACATTCAGGGTGAGGTAGTTGTTCTGCAGCTCGTCAATGATATTGAAATCAGTAAAGTTGCGTCTGAAATACTCCTTCTGACCATTCTCATCATAAGCCCTCAACGTACGGCTGGTGTTCAGCGCATAACTGAATGGATTGATATCAAAGTCACGGTCGTACTGTCCCTCTACAGGATTGCTGTTACGGGCCAATGAGCCTGGTGCACGCTGCTGACGTACTGACCCCAGGGTAGAGAACCCGGCAGACAGCCTGTCGGTGAATTTATAGTTGTTACGGAAGTTCAGTGTATAACGGTGAACCTTATCCGCCAGCGTCCAGCCATTGTCACCATAGTAACTGGTAGAGAAGTAAGACTGCGAACGGTCAGTACCGGAAGACACACTCAGGGAGTGTTCCTGTACGAAGTTGTTACGGAACAGGATATCAAACCAATCTGTATTCGCTTTTCCATATTTCAGAAGGAAGGCTTTACGTGCTTCAGGCGTATTCTCCAGACCATAATTCCCATTCTCATCTGCCTGCAGTAATTCATACATCTTTCCATACACACCTACATCGCCACGGGAGAGGATGTCGGAAGTAAGGATACCCTTCCGCTCCAGCTCCGCCAGAACTGACATCTGTCTGGCGGAGTTCATGATATTAAAGCTTCCATAGGTAGGTTTCAACTGAGTACTGAAATTGCCGCTGTAAGCAACGGACGTTTTACCGGCACGTCCTTTTTTGGTTGTAATAACCACTACGCCATTCATGGCGCGGGCGCCATACAATGCAGTAGCAGCAGCATCTTTCAGGATATCGAAGCTTTCAATGTCGTTGGAGTTCAAACCTGCCACCGCAGAACCTAATAAGGTGGTCGGGTCTCCACTTGAAAGCTGATCGTTTGATATATTGGCCACATCTTCCAGTACCACACCATCCACTACCCACAGTGGTTTGTTGTCGCCATTAATGGAAGAAGCACCACGGATACGGATCTTAGGCGCCGTACCGAATGTACCGGATACGTTCTGAATAGATACACCGGCAACACGGCCTTCCAGCATACGGCTTACGTCCACCACACCATTCAGCTTCACATCTTCTGCTTTCAGGGATACAGCTGAACCGGCAAATTTCTTCTTGTCGACATTCTGATAACCGGTTACCACTACTTCAGACAAAGAGCCTTCCGTACCGCTCAATACCATGTTCAGTATTGATTGTCCGCTAAACACTATTACTTTAGGCTGCTTACCGATATAGGAAAAACGGAGGCTGTCGCCGGAACGGGCCGATATCACAAAATCTCCATCCACAGTAGTTACTGTCCCTTTGCGTGTAGATACATTGACTACAGATACATTGGGTAATGCAATTTTTTCTTCGGCGCCGGTCACACGTCCCTTCGCCACACTCATAGGAATGGAATCCCTTACTGCACGGCCGTTAGCCGGATGGGTTTTACCAGCGGCATGCGCACTGGCGGATAGTAATAACAATATTGTTACCGTAATAATTCCTTGCCGGCGTCTTTTTAACGGCGCCGTCAATTGATTACCATGTATAGGTAATGTCATATGTATAGCTGATTTACTGAATAGATACTGGTTGTTGTAAAAATTCTACTTTCTGGTTGTTCCTTGTACGACAATAGATTGACGTTTCTATTGGGTTAGTTTACAGATCAGGCATTAGATTCAGGCTGTTACGATTTATACTCATCTCCATCCATTCCCCCTTGACATTGTTTCCAACTATGTTCCTTTTTCCAAAAGCTAAAATTATTCAGTTGACAACGTTCTTCCATCCGGGTAAACCGCTTTTATAGAAAATAGTGGTAAACCACTATTTAATTATTATCTTACCTCTCGGAATCAACCAGGAATTATATTCGTAACGTCTATTTTGTAGGAAAATCCTTTTGTCGCAACCAAATCTATTTACAGGCCCTGTGATAACCGTCAATTTTACAGGTATGCTTTGCCAATAATGCCACAAAGAGGAAAGAAATGACTTCTAATCATGGGTAACCTTAGTAACAACAGCCACGGAAGTGTCCGTCGGGCGCTGCTTTTCTTACTGGTGCTCCTTTTAGGTAATAGTTTATCCCTTACCGCACAAACGGTAAAAGACCGATTACCACAAACCGTCACACATCCGCAGACCAGTAAGAAGAATGTGGACAGCATATTAAGACTGGCAGGCTCTAAAAGAGATACTGCTACGAGTACTGCTATGCGCCTATATTATGCGGGCATGGAAAACGCCCGTATGCTACGGTATAATAACGGTGTCGCACGTTCTCTATCCGGGCTGGCGCTCTGTTACAATAATAACAACGAAAAGGATAAAGCCCTCTCGTGCGAGCGCCTTGCATTGCATTATTGCGAAAACAACGAAGAAGGGATTGCTGTAAAGGTCGACCTCTATATCCTCCTATCGCAAACATTCTACTACAGAGGCAAATATGACTCATCAGCCTTCTACCGCTACGCAGCGCTCGATGTACTGGAAGCGAACCAGGTAAAGGACAGGAGGATGCAGACCAGGGTATACTGTAGTCTGCTGGACTTCTGGCTGAACATCAATGAGAATATCTCCAACGATATGCACATTCAGCAGGTAATGGGTCATATCAATGTACTGGTCGATAGCGCCAAAATAAAACAGGATACAGCCGCGCTGATGATGTTGTATTTCTATAAAGCCGGATACTACAATAACATCGCGAAGAATGATTCCGCCCGCTACTACTGTCAGTCGTCCATCCAGATGGGCAAGTCCACAAAGATCACTCCCAGCATGGAAGCTGGCCTGCTGATCAACACTGCGCTCACCTACCTGGACGACAAAAACCCGGTGCCTGCCATTCAATACCTGGAAAAGGCGAAAGCCCTCTTTCCTCCCTCTACACCTATATCCAACCGGCACCTGATCTTTGCCAACATCTGTCTCGGTCAGGCCTACCTGATGCAGCAACAGTACAACAAGGCAGTCGCTATTACCCAGCCCGCCCTGCAGAGCGCTCACGATCGTCACATGGTGCACATCCTTACAAGTCGCGGCAACGAAGTAATGGCTGATGCTTTCGAAGCGCTCGGCCAGTACAAAAAGGCAGCAGCATACAGAAAAGCATACAGTGCCATCCGGGACAGCATGATGAAAGTCGAAAAGCTGGAACTGGTGTACAATCTGGAAATGAAATACCGTATCGCTGACAAGAATAAAGAACTGGCGGAAAAACAACTGGCCATCACCCGCAATGAAAGCAGGATCAAAACAAAGAACCTGCTCATCATCGGCGTATCCGCCGGCTTGCTGCTCATACTGATGGTCAGCCTCCTGATATACCGTAACAACCTTAATAAACAGAAATTGCAGGCAGAAAAGATCCGTAACCTCCGTCAGGAATTACAGATCGGTAATCTCCAGGCCATGATCGCCGGAGAGGAAAAGGAACGCAGCCGTATCGCCCGCGATCTGCACGACGGCATGGGCGGTACGCTCGGCACTATCCGCACACGTCTCAGCGCCATCTTCCGCCGGCATACGACCACCGACGTTACAGACGACTTCCTGGAAGTGCTGCAGCTGCTGGAAGAGGCCTCTGTAGAGCTGCGTAAAACAGCCCACAACCTCATGCCCGAGATCCTGCTGCAGGAAGGACTGTCCAAAGCTACTGCCCTCTTCTGCGAACGCGTGCGGAAAGGTCATACCCTCGATATTTCCTTCCAATCCATCGGTACCGCCTCCGGCCTCTCCAGGGATGCCGAACTGGCGATATATCGCGTCATCCAGGAACTGATCCATAATATCCTGAAGCATGCCAATGCCACGAATGCCATCGTACAGATCGCCTGGTACGAAACGCAACTCGCTGTTACTGTTGAAGATGATGGCAACGGCATGCTGGGTGTATCACAATCAGATGGTATAGGATTGAAAACTATCCGGGAACGCGTAAATTCGTTGAACGGGGATTTGCATATAGACAGTGTGCCTGGCGAGGGAACCAGTGTACATATAGAAATTACGCTTAAAGAAAATACTGCCAGACATGCCTATAAAACTAGCGATTACTGACGATCACCCCATTGTAGCTAATGGCATCTGCAGCATATTACGTGATGCTGCCAATGTTGAAGTGACCGACATCTATACCAACGGAACTGCCCTGCTGAAGGGCATCAAGGAAAGACAGCCCGACGTACTGTTGCTGGACATGCACCTGCCCGATATGACTGGCCCCGAACTCGCTGCCAGCATTGTAAAGAACTATCCAAACGTGCACATCCTCGTACTCAGCAGCTCGGATGTCATCTTCCAGGTAAAGAAGATGCTGAAAGTAGGATGTATGGGCTATCTGCTCAAAGACTCCGATGACACCACCATCCTCCAGGCCATAGAAACGGTACATAAAGGCGGTCAGTTCCTCTCTCCCGTGCTCAATCAGCTGCTCATAGAGGATATGTTCCGCAACAAGAAATCAGAAAAAAAGTCAACCACCCTTACACGCAGGGAAAAAGAAGTGTTACAGCTTATCATTGATGAACATACCAATCAGGAAATTGCCGACAAACTCTTTCTCAGCCTGCATACAGTAGAGAACCACCGTATCAGCCTCCTGCACAAACTGGAAGTAAAAAATACCGCCGGACTCGTAAAGGTCGCATTACAGACAGGATTGGTTTAGAATCGGTTATGTGCTCATTATTTCGTAGTATCGTATAATGAGAAAAGGGATTTTTAGCAGCCTGCTGTTGGTAACACTTTCTATCGCCATCGCAGCGCCTGCACAGAAGAAGAAAGACAAGGATAAGAAAAAAGGAAAGAAATCCGAGCATGCTGCATCTGCGCATAGTGGTGTCAAACCCGTAGTGCTTGGCATTGTACAGTCGCCCGCCATTGCCGAGGCTTCTGGCATTGCCGCCAGCAAAGCTCTTCCCGGCCACTTCTGGACGCATAACGATAGCGGCAATAAACCCGAAATATACCTCCTGGATAACAAAGGCCAGCTGGTTAGTACCATACACCTCGACGGAGTATCTAACCGTGACTGGGAAGATATTGCCGAAAGTTCCGGCCCCGTTCCACACAAACAATATGTCTATGTAGGCGACATCGGTAACAATGTCCAGGTAGATCTGCGTACGCGGATCTTACGTTTCCCAGCGCCTTCACAGGTACCTGCACAGAAGATGAATATCAGACCCGAGGTACTGCATGTTTCTTTTGCCGATGGCTCACGCGATGCGGAGACGCTCATGGTAGATCCCATCTCCCACAATTTCTATATTGTCAGCAAACGCGAGAAAGCTGTTGGCATCTACAAAGCTCCTTTAGACTTCAAAGATGGCGACAGGGCGATATTCCGGAAGGTGGGTACTGTACCTTACACATGGGTTACTGCCGGCGATATTTCGCAGGATGGCCGGCATGTTGTTATTAAGAACAAGAATCAGATCTTTTACTGGCATCGTAATGCTGAAGAAAGCGTAGAGGCGGCGATGGCGCGGCCCGCTGTTGTGTTGCCGTATGTACCGGAGAAGCAGGGAGAAGGAGTTACTTTTACTGTTGATAATTCAGGGTATATCACGATCAGTGAGGGCAAAAAACCAGCGGTAAATTTCTATCCGCATAAGTTTTAGCTTGGCTAAATTTGATACGTTTGTTCTTTTTAATCATAGTGATTATAACGCGGGCTATCAGGTTTTTTGCGGGTATGGGCTGACAGTAGTTCGTTCTTGTTCATCGTCGTTCACGGCTCTTGAGACGCGAATATAGGCTGATTGTAATTCTTGCTCACAGTCACAAGTACTCTTAGACGCGAATATGGGATGACTGTAATTCTTTCCTGCTCACACTCGTAAGTGCTCTTAGATGCGAATATGGGATGCTGCAATTCCAGCGCTGACCTTCTAGCTCACGGTTGCAGGTGGGATCACTGGCTGTAGTTCTTTGAAGTTCCCTTACTATGTAGCTTTGGTGGGCGGTTTAGCCTTAGTAAATCTATTGAACCCCTGATAGGTCGTATTGAGCGTACTTCAAACAACTAAGGCCAGTAATTCCCACCCGCACTGCTCGCTGCGGTCGGTCTCCCCAATAATAGCAAGGCTGTGTATATTTATATCTTACCTTATTCACTTTATTTACATTATTTCCCCAACTTACATTACATACCTTAGTTGCCTTGTCTTTATTTGCTACCTTATCAATCTCGTCTATCTTATTTGCAACATTCAACATATTTCCCTTAGTACTCCTGTTGCTTTTACTATAGCTTTCTTTCTCATTCTTATTCTTATTCTTATTCTTATTCTTATTCATATCTCTATCATCATTCACACTTACACGCTTCTGTTTATATTCGGTCCGTTTGCAACTATAGACACCACATTCACTGTTATAATTAACATAATCTCTGCTATGCGTGTACTCTATTCCGTCACATGTTCCACCATCCACTAATTGAGGTAAATAAACAGCTTCCAACATGATAGTGATATCTGAGGTAGGAAATCCTTCTTTTAGCAGAGACATTGCTTTCCCTGTAAGTTGTCTATACTGCTTATACATCCGTTCATCAGCCGGCATTTGCTGATATACAACTGAAGCGATCTTTGAAGCTTGTTTAAGCCATCCGGCATACATCATTGTTTTAGCAAAAGCCGGATCACGTTTAACACGTTTACCGGTAAGCGAGCTCTTAATACGGATAATGTATTCTCCGTTCATCAGATATATTGTAAGGTTGTCTCTGGTACCGATAAATGGAGGCACCCCAGCTACAATTTTTGGCATATGATTTTGTTTCTACGAAGGTAGGATACTAAGGGGATACGTCGTAGTAACGTCGGGTTAACGTCATGTTTAAAGCGTACTTTATTGCCGTTTTTGCCGTATATACCGATTATGCCAGATATACCGCTTTTGCCGGATATGCCGTTTTTGCCAGTAATGACATATAGTATATGCTGCAGAATACAGTGTACGATACTACGGATAACCATATATGCAAATGGAAAGCATAGTACGGCGTGCAATACCATATGCACCATATGCATATAGTGTGTAATACCCAATGGGCCATTGCGAGGGATATTGTGTATGATACTGCGCGTAATAATGTATAGAAAAGCTGCGGGGAATATCGGGTCTGATACAAGGAATATTCTTCTCGCGTACGAAACTATGTGTAATACTTCAACTGCATGTACTACCACATACAATATGGTCTGATAAGCAACATAGTGAAGTCCTGCTATTATTGGGGAGACCGGCCGCAGTGAGCGGTGCAGGAGGGAATCACTGGCCTTAGTTATTTGAAGTACGCTTAATACGACCTACCAGGGGTTCAATAGATCTACCACCGCCAAACCGCGCCTAAAAGTTCAATAGCAAGAAAACTTCAAAGAACTACAGCCAGTGATCCCTCCTGCAACCGTGAGCTAGAAGGTCAGCGCTAGAATCACAGCATTCCACATTCGCATCTAGAAGCCTCCTGCAACCGCGAGCTAGAAGATCAGCGCTAGAATCACAACATCCCACATCCGCATAAAAAAACGCCCGGCAAACACCAGGCGTTCCAAAACAAAATAAAATCACTTCGGTTGAAAATATAAACTATGCTTTCCTTCTTTCAGCACTACCTCAAACTCCTCTTGATAACTACTCCCCCGCCTCGTTCCTTTATACACCGCAGAACCGAACATCCCCGCCGGCAAACGCAACGTTGCCGTCGTTCCTGCCGGTACTTCAAACGAAAGCCGGATCTCATCCTTATCCCGCCGCCATTCTGATTTAATCACCCCGTAACGACTCTCATAATCCGCTTTCACAAAATTCAATTGCTTCACAAAAGCAGGCTGTATAAAGAAATGTTTGAACCCTGGCGCTTGCTCATCCGGACGAATCCCCGCTAAAGTTTTATAGAACCACGCGCAGTAATCACCAAAGAAGATATGATTATGCGATAACTCACCCGGCCAGTCTTCAAACAAAGTAGTAGCGCCATTAGCGATCCAATGCCCCCAACCAGCATAACCCGTGTCAGTTAACATACGGAAAGCGATATCAGCATAACCATACTCACTGAGGACCGGCAAAACATACTTCGTACCCATTACGCCAAAGTCAGCATGATAGTTACTACGCTGTACTTTAGCCGCCAGTTGAGATGCAGCGGTCGTAGCGGCAGCAGGAGAAGCTAAGTCATGGAAGACAGCAGCGCTCAATGCCGTCATGGTACTATCTTTATAGTGACCGGTAACAGGATCAAAGAAAGTGCGGTTAAAGTTAGTACGGATGCTGTCCGCAAGTTTGGTATAGGTAGCCTCATCGGCCTTGTTACCTAGCACACGCGCCATCTTGGCGACAAGAATAGCATCAGTATAAAAGTATGCAGTAGAGGTAAAAGTAGTAGGCGTTTTTACCAGCGACATCCAATCATCAAGCCCCCACTTGAAAAGATAACCCTGCGCTTGTTTAGCTACAACATCAGTGTACTTTTTGATCGCATCGTAATGCTTCTGCACTAAAGCAGTATCATCGTTGTAGAGATACATATACCAGGTTACATAACTAAGCGCACTGCCCCAGGCAGGCCCAAAGGTGTGTTCTTCAGTACCCGGCTGATCATACCCCCAGCCATTGGAAGGCGCAATACCAGGCATGGTACCGCTTGGTAACTGAGCATCACTTACATCATCCAACCATTTGCGATAACCTTCAGCAGCTTTGTAATTCCAGAGACCTACTTCTGTTGAGATATGCGCATCTGCCGTCCAGCCATTCTTTTCGCGTTGCGGACAATCAGTAGGAATGCTTAAGAAGTTACTGCGATAAGACTGGCGCGCAGCAGCATACAATTTATTCACCATAGTATCAGAGCTGGTGAAATGACCAGCTTCCTCAAAGGCCGTACTGTAAAATAAACCCTCCAGGGAGCGGATGTCCAGGGCAAGCGGCTTGTCAGTTTCTACCTGTACATACTGGAAACCATGATATACAAAACGGGGCGTAAAGGTCTCTTTGCCTACACCTTTCAGATAGTACACATCCGTCTGGAAACGCAACTCACCAGGCATACTACGCATATGTTCCGTATTATGTTTCATGTCCAGCTCTCCGTCCTTCAAAACTTCTCCGTAATACATCGTCACTTTGGTACCGGCCTTACCGCTTACATTCAGCGTAGCTACGCCTGCAAAGTTTTGTCCCATGTCAAAAAGATATCTGCCATTACTAAGTTTCTTTACAGATACAGGTTTGATACGGCGGATCACTTTAATAGATGGCATTATCTGCTCATGCAATTTACCTCCGGGAGAAGATGTTGTTAAAGCATTCGCCCAACGGGAATCATTGAATGCCGGCGTATTCCATCCGGGTACTTCCTGACGGGCATCGTATATTTCTCCCGAATACAAACAGTTGAACTGACTTGGACCGGTAGCGCATTTCCAGCTATCGTCAGTGGCAATGGTTTCACTGGAACCATCGGTGTATTTTACAACGAGGTCTAACAGCAGACGAGGCGTCTTTCTCCAGGGAGCATTCTGAAAGCCCCATACAGCGTGCGACTGGATATTATACCAGCCATTACCCAATTCTGCGGCAATGCTTTGTGTATTGGCATTAACTTTTGATAATAGCGCGGTAACGTCGTACACCTTGTATAAAAGGCGTTTATCATAACGGGTATATGCCTGTTCAAGTACGGCACTGGTAACGGGTTTACCGTTCACATATACGATATGATATCCTACACCTGCAACATAGGCAGTGGCACTGGCTACATTCGCTTTAAGCCTGAATGTCTTTCTGAAATAAGGAGCCTTCGTAGCGGTGGTGTCTTCTGTATTGGTGATCCAGCGTCCTTTCCAGTCAGGATGCTGTGCATATACCATACAGCTGATCAAAATAAAAATAGCAGACAGCGTGAGTCTCAATGTTTAAAAGTTTATTGACCTGTAGTGAAAAATATGGAATTCTAACGTGGGGTACAAAATAGTAAATCCTGCTTAATAAATAAGCATCAAAAGTCCCGCTGGTACTGGGACAGTATAGGATGGAGAATCAATAAAAAGTAGTTATCCCATTTAGGAATACATAGCATACAGCAAAGGCAGTATTTCGGAAATATGCTCTATCTGTCTGAAGTTAGGGTTATCAATATGTATGTCTACATGTTCATGTTCCCAGGTAGTGTGAAACGGGATATGCACAGCATGACCACCGATGCCCAGTACCGGCAACACATCCGACTTTAACGAATTACCGATCATCAGGAACTGTTCGGGTTTAATATCAAGATGTTTTAATAACTTCCTGTAGTCTCCTTCCTGTTTATCCGACATCACTTCCACATGATGAAAGAAATGCAGAACACCGGAGTTACGTAATTTACGCTCCTGGTCCAGCAGATCGCCTTTGGTAGCCACCACCAACCGGTAATTATCTTTCAGGGCTGACAATACATCGGGAACACCTTCCAGTACTTCTACCGGTCTGGCCAGTAGGTCCTTACCAAAATCAATGATCTTTTCAACAGCACGGATGTCGATAGTATTATTGGATATCGCCAATGCTGTTTCTATCATCGACAGGATAAATCCTTTTATACCATAACCGTACAGGGAAAGATTTTTGATCTCAGTCTGAAGTAGTTCACGCGCTGCTGTATGCTGAGGTAGATAACTTTCCATCAGTTGGCAAAACGCTGCTTCGGTTTCGCGGAAATAGGGTTCGTTTATCCACAATGTATCATCCGCATCAAAGGCAATTACTTTTATATTCATATGTCGTCTAACAAGGGTTACTTTAACAAAAGTATCCAATTAACGCCGCTTTTCCTCCTTTTTTCCCCACTAAAGTTCACCGCAGCAGTGGCGCAGATTTTGTGATACCCTAAATTATAGTATCGCGGAAAAGCATGCCCATCAAGGAAATTCCGTTTATACGCTAACGGCTGACATCGCCAATTTGTCAATAAACTTCGTGATCAGCTTAAAAAATTGTAAGATTGCGCCATCAAACCTATAATGCACATTAATCATGGGAGATTTATTTTCCGCAGAAGGCCTGTTTACAGTAGATTCATTGATCAGCCTTTTAACCTTAAGCGTACTTGAAATAGTACTTGGAATTGATAACATCGTTTTTATCTCTATCATGGCGGGTAAACTGCCGGCAACGAAGCAAAAAAAGGCCCGCAGACTGGGATTGACCCTCGCCATGTTCGTCCGCATACTGCTCCTGTTATCCATCAGCTGGATCATGTCCCTGACAACCACCCTGTTCAACGTAGGGGAATGGATAGGTATCCAAAACGAGAAATGGCTGGAAGCTACCGCCATTTCCGGACGTGACCTTATCCTGCTCATCGGGGGCCTCTTCCTGATCTATAAAAGTACCGCCGAGATACATGAAAAGTTGGAAGGCGGAGAGCACCTGGAAGCAAATCCAAAACCTGTCAGCTTTACCCAAACCATCATTCAGATCTTACTGCTGGACATCGTCTTTTCCCTGGACTCTGTCATTACCGCAGTCGGTATGGCCGACCATATCCAGATCATGATCGTTGCAGTGATCATCGCTGTAGGCGTAATGGTGTTGGCATCCGAAGGCATCAGCAACTTCGTTGACAAACATCCGACGGTAAAAATGCTGGCATTGTCCTTCCTGTTACTTATCGGTGTATCGCTGATCGCGGAAAGCTTTGAACAACATATCCCGAAAGGATATATCTATTTCGCAATGGCATTTTCTGTCTTCATAGAAATGCTGAACCTGAAAATGAAGTCTAAGTCCGGCAAACCGGTGAAGTTACACCAGCCAAGACTGAAAGAATAACCGTATATAACTTTATACAAATTATAAAAAAGCTGTCCGCCACGTGTGGGCGGCTTTTTGCTTTAAAGCGACTTACTTCCATAATACGGGTACGTTTCTACCATCTGCCCATCATAGCGAGGTCACGTGGCAGGCGTAGATATCCCGTAACGTATATTTTTCCCTTCGGGGAAGATCTGAGCCGCATTACTTCTGTTTGTACCAATGGTAACCAACCACTACCAATTGCCCGGCTCCTTGCAATAACCGCCACCAGCCAGTACTAATTGCCCACGACCTCATCTCACATAAATTACTTATATTACGATTTTACAGCCTTAAGCTCTACAATCCTGAATAGGTAATCATTCCCTGTAGTCTAAGCGTACCAATATGTTTTTATGAGATACCTGTTATATTTTTTATACGTTGGATGGCACTGGGGATTGGGTCTCGCCGTTTTCATTATCAGGCATGAGATCCGGGGAGAGAGGAAATATGGCATCCGGACCATTGGCACAGACAACCTTAAGGCTGATGTTTCCAAAGAAGACCGGAAACATATCGCCATGTATGAACCGGTTAATTACTACTCCGCTACCTGGCTATTCGATCAGCTCCAGCCTTACGACCTGACCACTACCCTGCTGGACGTTGGTTGCGGCAGAGGACGCGTATTGGCAATGGGAGCCGCCTACGGATTTACGGATCTCATCGGCATAGACCTTTCCCCCAGACTCTATAATGCAGCCATAGAAATGCGGGATATCCTGTATAACCGCTACCAGCATATCAGTATCAATCTTGCCTGCCAGGATGCACGTGTTTATACCATTCCGGAAACAGTCGGCGTCATATTCCTCTTCAACCCGTTTGATCATATCATCATGGAGGAATTCATTGGTAAGGTAGAAGAAAGCCTGCGCAAAAAACAACGCCCGCTGAAGATATTGTACGCCAATCCTCAATGTAAACAACAATGGCTGGACGCGGGCTTTGAAGAAACCGCCTCCTTTGTGAAGATGAATTTCCTGAAAGGAAGCGTACTGGAAAAAGCCTAATCTTTCTCCCGCCTCATTCAACTGCACGCTGCCCCGGAAGGACCTATTCCCGGCACCTGCCAATATGATGCTGCCTTAACTATTTAACCCAGCGTTCCATCATTCATAGCATCCAATATAACTTCAAATTGTTCTTAAGACGTTTAATAATGCAAGCCACTGACATATCATTGATTGTCTTGCAGCGGATTATTGGATCAACCGTTATTGCCTTCAGATACGTAATTAATACTTAGCAGATTGCATCAGGACTACTATTATAAGTAATATTTCCACAATTTGTAAAGTCTTAAAAAGAGTATATTTACAGCTACATTTTAACTGTACTCCTACCGAAAAACAATTTATGGAAACTAAAAGAAAAGTTGAAAGTCTTAGCTTCTTAAGAGGGCTGGCTGTACTGCTTGTGTGCTTTTGTCATTTTGGAAATCCCTTTTCTGAAGGTAACGCCTTGAGCGGTATGTTCGATGCATTTCATGAATATGGCAAATACGGCGTGCAGATCTTCTTCGTAATATCTGGTTTTGTTATTCCCTTAAGTCTTGATAAAGCAGGTTACCAGATAAAATACTATGGGAAATTCCTGTTGAAACGGGCGATGCGTCTTCATCCGCCATATCTGATCGCACTGGCGCTTACGCTCGTTATATTGGCAGCGTCCAATGTAGTTAAGCATATACCATTCCCTGAAACATTCACCTCTATTTTCCAGAGCCTGTTCTACCTGCATTATCCCGATAGCAACCCTGTATTCTGGACGTTGAAAGTAGAAGCACAGTATTACCTTTTCATTGGTCTGTACTTCGTTGTACTGCAAAAGTATCCCAGGCTGACATTGGCCATAAGCATTCCGCTGTTTATGCTCATCAGTCAAACGCCTGTTGTCAAATACCTCGACCTGTTCCAGCATCTGTTATATTTCATAATCGGTATCGCCGGTTATCTGATTTACATGAGACAAGGAAAAAGCTGGTTTGAAATGGGCTGTATTGCTGCAATAACCGTGTTCTGTTTCATCTTCAATGGCGCCGCGCCTACAATAGCAGCTGCGTTTACAATACTTGTTATTTTATTGTACACCGGTAAGGTACATAAGGCCTTTGACTTCCTGGGAGAGATATCATATTCTGTGTACCTGATACACTTCCCGATAGGTGTTAAACTCATCAATCTCACCTCCAGATATGTGAAGCCGGAATTTGCTATTATATTGTTCAGTATCACCCTGGTCACCTGCCTCGTTCTTGGCGTGATTTTCTGGAAATATATTGAACGGCCGTTCAGCGAAATTTCAAACAAGATCTCTTATGGCCAACGGAAGAAAGCTCCGGTCCTGGCGGCTTCCTGAGAAATAATACATTGAAATAAAAATAAAAGGAGCCTGTATCAAGTATGATACAGGCTCCTTTTATTTGGATACCTGCCGTGACAGGCGATCATATAAGTAATGCTTAAGAAGCTCGTTTATTTTGATGTATTATCCTTTCTATTATGTACGCCGATAATGTCGGCATCCATGTATGTGATTCTTAGGACCTTATTCATTTTTTATACTAATTTCACGATACCCAATAACAATGTGCCATAGTATAATGGTAGTACAACTGATTTTGGTTCAGTTTGTCCAGGTTCGAATCCTGATAGGACAACCGTTAATTCGCAAGCCTTATAGATATTCACTTACAAGGGCTTTTTCGTTATGATAAACTTGATAACGTTCGTCTGTTTCAGAATACACGTTCATTAATAAGTAGGCTCAATCCCCTCTCAGACGTAGTCAGTATTTATGACAACCTTGCAACGTTCGTCTATTTTGAATATACCTTTCTTTATAAATAAGATCAATCCTCTCTCAACCGTTCGTCAGTATAAGTGATCTGCGTACGACCATGTGGCGCAGGCGTACCATTCTCATCCACACTTACAAATACCATCTTATCAACAGTAAGGATCGTTTTCTGGGTAATTTTATTTCTTACCTGGCAGGTAAGTGTTAAAGAAGTCCTTCCGAAATGAGTCGCCTTGATCCCCAACTCTACAATATCTCCCTGCTTTGCAGAGTTGATAAAGTTGATCTCAGACATGTATTTCGTCACACACCTGTTTGTACCCAATTGAATGATGGAATAAATAGCCGCCTCTTCATCGATCCACCGCAGCAGACTACCGCCAAATAATGTTCCATGTGCATTCAGATCCTCTGGTTTCACCCATTTACGCGTATAAAAGTTCATTTGCTCAAATAATTTTGCCGTCCCCGGATATGGGTGCAAAATTAAAACACAATGCCACAAATTGCTAATCAATTCTTAAACTACGATCTCTGCTCACGACTCCGTCAGAAGTCGCCTTTTTGTAGCCCTGGGTTCGTAACCCGGGATTAGGAGTTAGTCCGGGATTGGGGATTATTTCCCCCGGACGTTCGATGTTTGTAACCCGTGGCCAACCATGGAGTCGGTGCCTGTAGCGTTGGGCGTCAATCACGATATTCACCGTTTATAACCCAGGTATCAACTTTGGAATTCGTTCCTGTACTCCTGGGCGTCAACTACATGGATCTCATAATTGTTATCCCAGGCACCGACCATTGGATTCACACATTTGCGCATCACCACCGGATACAACGAAAAAGCCCTTGTAAGTATCCACTTACAAGGGCTTTTGCCATTTAGTTGTTGTCCTACCAGGATTCGAACCTAGACAAACTGAACCAAAATCAGTTGTACTACCATTATACTATAGGACATCGTTATTTGGGATGGCGAAATTAGCATTTTTTCTTATTCCACAAAAAAAAGTTTTAAACTTTCTTCTTACTCCACCACTCTTACAACCTTATCCACGATCGCCGAAGGCGGGATCCACTCCATACATGCATGGTCACCTCTAAAACAAGGCTTATTGCCAAATATCGAACATGGTCGGCAGGAAAGGCTTTCCAGCTGCACAATGTTCGTTTCACTCTGCCCGAATCCCATAAACCCGGCAAAAGGATGCGTCGCACCCCAAACAGAAACTACCGGCACACCAAACAGGGATGCCAGGTGCATATTAGCCGAATCCATACTGATCATCACATCCAGGTTGCTGATAATAACCATCTCTTCCGGCAGGTAAAACCGGCCCGCTACAACCACAGCATCAGGATATTTAATAGCCAGTGCCGTCAGTTGTGCCACTTCAGCAGCACCTCCTCCCATTAACAATACTTTGGTCTGCGGATATTTTACCAGCGTAGCCAGCACCTCCTCCATCTTATCCAAAGGATAGGTTTTCTCCTTGTAGGTGGCAAAGGGCGCCAATCCAATCCATTTATACCCCTTTTTTGGCCCTGTAATGGCCATTATTTCACTTGTAAGCTGTTGATGGCTAAAGGGTGGCTTTGTTGTATTAATGGTCAGGGATAGCCCTAAATTGCGGAATACGGTGGCATACCGCTCTATAGTGCTGGTCAGCGGCATCAATACCTTCTCTTCCGGTCTCGCCAGGGCTTTCTTTTCTTCCCTTCCCTTGTCGATCACAGCCACGGGACAGCCCGTTAACCGGAAAAAGGTCCGCACGATCTGAGAACGTAAAACATGATGCAGGTCCGCCACAGCGTCGATCTTCCAGGACTTCCGGATAGCCTTGAAAAGGCGGTACAACCCTTTAAACCCTTTATGGGCGCCCTTAAGATCGGCCGGAAAGAATATCAACCGGGGAATGCCGGCACATAAGGCCCCCCAGTTCTTATTAGAGACAAAAACAATCTGTATGTCAGGATTTTGCTCCAGGACCTGCTGCATCACCGGAATGGTCATGGCCACATCGCCCATGGCAGAAAAGCGGATAGACAGTATCGTTCTCAATTGTTCTGACATATATTATTTTCCCTTGTAAAGAACAGGGTTTAAGGCAGGGTCATTGTACATCTTCATCTGCTTGTACACTTTCATGTACTTCTTGCCGGCAGCAATGTCTTCCAGCAACTGCGTGATAGCACTACCCAGATCTCTCCGCTGCTCCAGCAGAATGTCCAGTTTGCGCTGGCAGGCCTCCCGGTGTTCAGGACTGGCGTCCGGACGGGTCGCTTCCTCCCGCATATGATAGATCTTCAATGCCAGTATAGACAGACGGTCTATCGCCCAGGCAGGGCTCTCCGTATTGATGATCGCATCAGCCAATGGCTTCGCATCTTTGTATGTATCCAGAAAATAGCTGTCAATATACTCCACCACGTCTGTACGTTCCTGGTTAGAACGATCTATCCAACGCTTGATTTCCAATGCTTTTACAGGGTCGATCAACGGATCACGGATAATATCCTCCAGGTGCCACTGCACCGTATCTATCCAGTTTTTCAGATAAAGCAGGTGCTCTATGGCCGTTTTCTCGTACGGGTTCAGGATAGGCTGATGTACACTGTTATGGACATGGTAATCGGCAATACTCTGATCAAATATTTGATTGTACAGTTCTGTAGACATGGGGCAAAAGTATATATTTTGGTGAAATAGTTCATAGACACCTCTCCGTACCCGCCAGTAATCACCCAAATACAATGCTGCAGAGTCTTAACATTCAAGTAACATGTACTTCTTACATTTATTTTCCATTATAGCAACCACATATCAAACTATATGTCTGATAACCCATCCAGAATACTCTTTGGTCAATTATTTGAAGCCAACAGGGAAAAGGTGTACCGGTTTGCATTCAAACTTACTGACGACCGGCAACGGGCGGAAGAAATCACCCAGCAGTGCTTCATCAAGCTCTGGGAAAACATGCATAAAGTACAGGAAGGACAGGATGTCTTCCCACTATTGTTCGTATTTACCAAACACATTGTCATCGATGAAACCCGTAAACTGTACCGTGAAAGAAAAACATTGACACACATTTCGCAGAACCAGACCATTAGCAATGACAACGCTGAAGAAAATGCATTGCTACGAAAAGAATTCAATCAACAGGTACACAAGGTGATAGAACAAATGCCCGAGCAACGGCGGAACGTTTATATCCTTAGCCGTGACAAAGGACAAAGTAATAAAGAAATCGCCACGCAACTTTCCCTTTCACCTACTACAGTAAGAAATCATCTGACCCTTGCCCTGCAATCACTGAAACGGGAGCTAATGGTACATTACGATATGGAAACTAAATAGCGCGACATTAAAACCCTTTTATGGACTTAAGGATTTTCCCACGTAAGATCGTATACCTGTCTTGCATTACGGCGCTGCTATTTGCATGCCGTAAGGAGGATGCGCCCCCCGCCATCCCCACAGGTCCGGTTACCCAACAGGAAACGAACAACTGGATACTGGACAGTATGCGGTATTACTACCTATGGAATGAGGGCTTACCCGGACATGCTGATAGCCAGCTAACAGCCATGAATTTCTTCAATAGTCTGAGAAAAACGACCGACAGTTTTTCACAAATGATCGATGCGAACAACGTTTCCGGCACTATTCAGAAAGACCTGCTGCATGCTTATGGTTTCAGTTATGCCGTCGTCTCTATTGATGGCATATCTCAACCACTTGGACTGATCAAATTCGTTATACCCGGCAGTGATTCAAATCTGGATGGATTAAACAGAGGGGACTATTTTACCCGTATCAACGGAAAATTACTCACAGCCAGTAATGCGCTACAACTGGAAAACGAATTGATGAAGGCGACCAGTGGCACAATTACCAAAGCCGCCGTTAATGGTTCTTCAGTTACAGAACTGGATGAAATACCCATAAGGAATAAACTGGTGCTGGAAAATCCTCTATATGTAAAAAAGGTATGGAACGTCGGAAATAAGAAAGTTGGTTATATCTTTTATAATTACTTCGAAGATTATTTTGATGATGATCTGGTAACTGCATTTACCCAGTTCAAAAACGATCAGGTCACCGAACTGATAATTGATCTGCGTTATAATCCAGGTGGTAGCCTGACAGCGGCTGCCGTCCTTTCTGCGCTCTCGGCTCCGAATATTACTGAAAAAAGCATCTTCATAAAATACAGCGGCAATAATAAAATGGGGAATCAATCCGCTTCATTTGAAAATTTGCTGTCAGTACCATCAAGCGGGAAATATGTTTCCTTCGCTAATCTTACCCCCGGACGTTTATCACTCAAACGTGTCTTTGTGATCACTACGTCCCTCACAACATCATCCTCGGAAGCAGTGATCAACAACCTGAAACCCTATATGCAGGTTGTTACAATAGGAGAACGTACCTATGGTAAAGATAAAGCGTCCGTAATAATAACAGATATGAGAACGCCACAGCGTATTTCCTGGATGCTATATCCTATCACGTATTTATTATCCAATGCCGCCGGACAAGGAAACTATGCAAAAGGTATCGCTCCTGACTATCAGGTAAATGAATTAAACTCACTCCCGCTGGAACCTCTGGGCGATTCAACTGATCCGTTTATTGCCAAAGCCATTCAGTTAATCGATGGAGGCCGCCGCATAAGAGATGTAACCACTGAAACAACTCCTCTCTCCCGGTCTTACTATGACAGCCGTAAAAGAACGAGTGACGGCAGTGTAATGATCATTCCTCATTAAAATATATGGAGCAGGAGATAAATATTCCCCCTGCTCCATACAGTTCAGACGTTAAACTTTACAAACCTGTCGTCCAGGTATTTAACCCGGCTTTTGAATTAATAAGGAAAGCTCCTCTGTATGAGACATTCGTACAATCTGTCGTACTGGAAAATCAGCACAGCATGGAATAATAAATGGGGTCAACAAAACAATTGTAATCAATCTTCGTTGTAACATATCAGCTATAATATGTAACATCTTTCAATGGTTATCTCAGCTTGATCTGTATATTCGGGGTTACCTGTCTTAATGTTATATTCTTGATGATCGTCTTACTTCCTGTACCCATCGGGAACACCCCCGCGCGCAAGCTATCCTGTTGGGCAATCTGCTTATGCAGGATATAGGGATAAATAATTTGCATGTGCTGCAACAGGCCGGAACTATCATCCGGCTGCTGGCCTCCATAAGCAAGACTTCCGTTTAACCCGCCAAAACCTGTGATGATAGATAAAGGCGCTTTCTCTGGCGACCTACCCAGCAATACTACTGCCATCTTTACTGCCTGGTAAGTCATAAGCGTATCACTGCAGGTCAGTACGATAGGCGCATATTGTGTGCCCGGGGCAATGATCCTTGCTCCACGGGTAATGATCAATCCACCATCAATATTCTTCTGACCCTTCTTCAGTACTTTTAACACCGTACCTGGTTCGATGCTTAGCACAGCCTCATTGGCGATGTAGACCCAACCATCTATGTACCAGGTACGGCTATTAGTCAATAAAGTGTTCTCCCCGATAAAACCTCTCAGCGTATCCATAGCCGGAATGGCCTGTATGGATGCAATAGGGTTGGAAGCCTCATCCTTTGAGCAGGCAGTGAACAGCAATAATAGTAAACTGGCGATACCGGAAATGCCGGCCCCCATCCTTAATACTATATTCCTGATTAACGTACTCATTGTATGAACATAATTATATTAGTAAGAAATTAATCTGATAGAAGTTATATCAAAGAATTCCGGTGAGCCCGTAGCCGAAATATCATTGATATAATGTTTCTCTGTTCCGGTTGCACCAGATTCAATAGGGAACAGAACGCCTGAATAATTCACCGGATCAAATGGCACTGCCTGATTGGGCAACGCCTGTTGCGTATTAACATCCAACGGTTGAAAGAAATAGTATACTATCGAAGGATCGGAATTGTCTTCTATCAGCATAAATTCAGAGAGTACGCCCTTCTTTATCTTTGGGTATGTTGCAAGCGTATCAACCTCCAATAATTCAAAAGTATTAGGATCATAGTGAACTCCGTAGACCTGAAAGCCAATGGAGTCAGGCAATATATCATTGGTATAGTAGATTGCTTGTAACCTGTGATTTTCCGGGATATCTTCTTCAGTTTGCCCTACCAGTATAGGATCACTATCCGCGTTCAACTGCAATAAGGTAAGAGAAGCTGTTTTCCCAGGTATAGTGATCGAAGTATCTATCAGGACAGCATCAGTAAAATGGTCCTTGATAATGATATGCTGCATACTCTCAGCCTTCGCGACCAATTTTGAAGCGGTTCCACCGTTATATAAACTATCCTCCACTACATCATCATTAACCACCACCGCAAAAGCAGCTGCTGCATCTGTAGAAAAACTGGTAATTGATATGTTTACTACTTCTGTAGCCTTCATCAGTTCACCGTCTTTTTTACAGGAATAAAATAGCGTGATAACGCAGATCAATAAAGCTGTTGTAAAAAATGTTCTAAACGAAAAAAATCCTTTATTCATGATTATTAAAAATTTTAAAACCCTATTAAATAAGCAGGTGATAAAATATCACCTGCTTATGCTGTTCAAGCATCTAATTTTTCATTGAGGAAATAAAATAAATTATAGACCTACAGTCCAGGTAGTGATCCAGTTTTTGCTACCAACAGCAAATGCTCCTCTGTAAGTAGTACCTGAGAAGAAGCTGCTCAAACCAGCGAAACTAGTACCTGCAGTTGCAGCAGCGCTAGTAGCAGATGGCCAAGGAGCAAAACCAGTGATCGGGTTAGTACCTACTGCATATGGACGAACGATACCGAGCTGTGTAGCTGGATTAATACCAGTATACAGGAGATTGTTAGGCACAGCCAGGGTACCACCAGATACAGCTGTAGTGTAACCGTGTATTAAGTTGTAATCGATGTTAGCAGATGAAGCAGCAGAACCACCTTCCAGAGCAACACCATTGTTGTAACCGAACAATACTGAGTTTTTGATAATGTAGCTAGTATTTCTTCTCAGACGTGCACCGTTCAGTGTACCAGCCAAAGCAGCTGCTGATGTACCTGAAATCAGCGTCATGTTAGAGATCTTAGCCTGAGTCTGAGGTGACAGACCATCACCTGCAGCGTTGTTATCTGATTCGATACCATTAGCATCGGCATAAGAAGCACCAACACCTGTATCTCTGCGAACGCCCAGGATGAACTGCAGCTGGCCATTGTAACCGAAATCGAAATCGAAAATATCATCGTTGGTGTTCAGGGAAACCAGGTAACGGGCATTTACAGTACCACCAAAGAATTCGAAAGCGTCATCCTGACCATAAGCAGCTTCTACGTGGTGCAGTTCAGTACCGCTACCAACACCACCCAGGGTAAGGCTGTTCAGTTCATTACCATCGCTGATAGCTGCACCAGCGTACAGGATACGAACGAATTTGAAAGTACCTGAAGATTCAGTGTTGTTAGCATCAGTTGCGCTACCATAATGAACGTCGATACCAGCTGGTAATGATGGCAGGTTGATACCTTCAATTACTGGTTCAGAAGTTGCAGTGTTCTGGTTAGTACGAGCACCACCCAGAATAACTACACCACCCCAGTCACCTACAGCAGGAGTAGCTTCAGCTGAAGTGAAAG
Source organism: uncultured Flavihumibacter sp. (assembly GCA_902168105.1). Lineage (GTDB taxonomy): Bacteria > Bacteroidota > Bacteroidia > Chitinophagales > Chitinophagaceae > Chitinophaga. The sequence goes on along the minus strand of CABHOY010000075.1, from coordinate 90,920 downwards.
TGATTGGATTTAAAGAATCACCCAATGCTGCGATAGTAGCACCACGTGTAATAACCAGTGCAGAAGCTTCAGCCGGAGTAGCTTTCTTCTTACCACGGATCGTTACACCTGCATTGATGGTAATTTTACCTTGCGCGTCTACATAAGTTTTGCCATCCAGGAAGTAAGTACCGTTAGTTGCGAGTACATACTCGTCTCCGGTATTAATTACGTTAGGCAGTGTAGAGCCAGAAGGCAGGTTAATAACAGCGGCGTTTACGGACTTAGGAGCTGTGTCTTGTGCTTCCTTTTTACATGCACCGAAAGCGAGCAATGATAAAGCTCCGGCTGCAAACATGATTTTTTTCATGGTTAATCCTTTAGGGTTTTAAGAATTGTTGTATGTTGATGCTTGAACATTAAAAATTGTATGTAATATTTAAACTCAGGTTCCTGCCTTTAAACCATTTATGGTATACAAAATCCAGGTCCTTGTTGAAAGATGTTCCCTTCGGATCGTGGTTCGAATTCGGACTGCTGGCCTGCTCTTCCGCCGATTCAAAAACAAAACGTCCTCCCCCGATCTCCGTTGGTGCAGTAGTTTTTACGTTTTGATAAACGATATAATCCTGCTGTAACAGATCACTGATGTTGAATCTGATCTGCATTTTATTCTTGAGCAGCGCCGCACTTAACTGCAGATCTATCACGTCACGTGCATTCTCATACTGGTCCTGCCATGGATTAAAACCGGCATTCAATATTCTCTTCCCAAAGCGGTTATATACCATATTCACACCGAGAATGTTACCGAAATAACCAAGCCCACCGTTTATAACATATGGAGAAAGACCTTGTAACGGACGGTCACGCTTTCCTGCCGGCGCCTGACCTGGAGCAGCTCCCGCATCTGCCGCCGCTTTTAACAACGCATCCGGGCTATACTCAACATTCGCCTTCATCCATGAACCATTTCCACTGATAAAGATCTTTTTCAACCATGCGGCAGAAGGAGACACAAAACCAAGCGATTTCCTGAAGTCTACTTCTATCCCTTTGTTGGTTGACCTTTCCAGGTTGAAATAGAATAAGTTTAACTGTCCACCGGCATTTGATGCCACCACTTCCACCGGACTATCAAACCTTTTATAGAATCCGGACACAGAGATCACCTCACCAGGTCCAGGATAATACTCGTACCTGATATCCATATTAGTGATCTTGGCATCCTTCAAACTAACTGCGCCCCTGTAAGAATTTCTATCCCTGAAATCATAATAGATAAAGGGTGCTCTTTCTCTGAAGTCAGCTCTGGCAAGTGTCTTTGAATACGCCAGTCGCACATTCATCGCTTCAGTGAGGTTATAGATCAGATTGAAAGATGGTAACCAATCTGTTTTGCGATACTTCACCAATGTATCCACCGGTATACCTGTCGTCTTATTGTAAGAGATACCACGCACATCCATTGCATTATTTTCCATACGCACACCGCCAATAAAGCGGAAGTCTTTCAGGAAATTGATGTCTGCCATGAAATAAGCAGCATGCAGTTTCTGATCACCGGTATAATCCTCACCATCATCTCCCGCACTGATCGAAGCAAAACGGTAAGTCAGATATCCTGGTTTCAATAAACGCTGCAACTCATAATCAGGTAATCCCAATACCGCGTCATCAATTTCTTTCTTGTTTCCCTTCGGATCATACAACATCCTCAACGCTGACGACTTGAAGTCAGCCTTACGGAAGGCGCCCGCATAACCCAATTTGATCAGTTGATTAGCTTCGCCTACTTTAAACGGAACAGAGAAATTCGCTGCCACGTTCTTTCGCTTTTCCTCAAGAGTTGAGTTAAAAATTGCATTTCCCCTGTTGATAAAACCAGATGCTTCAGTAAGGAGATACTGATAGTATCCTTTAGGGCCATACGCCTGATATCCCAGCGAAGCACGTGTATCCGGCTGATCCCTGTGTACAGTTATATAATCGGCAGACCAATCCATTTTCAAATGCTTATGCAACATATGTTCGCCTTCCAGTCTGCTCTGCCACAGGTCATTGATCACTACCTGGTCTGAATAGTATAATACATCGTCGCCTTCTTCTTTGGATGTTACTCTGAAGTTGAATTCCTTTCCGTAGTTAGCAGCGGATTCATGGCTGAACCTTCTGTTGTAAAGATTCTTCAGTACTACTTTATGGCCCTTGGTTTGAAATCCAATATTCGCAACAGCACCTATCGCAGTATTAAAATTGTATGTGTTGGCATTATCATAGTAGTAGAAAGAAGGTTGATAGCGCTGATCATCCACAATACTTTCTTCATGTCTGTAAGTTCCCGCTACTGTAATACCCAGCGAAGTGGCGTCTTTGAGTTTAGTCCTTCTGCCAACCGTTAACTCGTAGTTCTGTACGGGTGAGTAACCATACTTATGCAATCCCCAGTTATTCGGAATGCGGGCATTCATGGAGCTGGTTTTTACATTATCTCCAGCCGCAGCAGCTTGCCTGTAGTCATTACGTAACCAGTCTTTTTCCCACCACGTACGTCTGCCGTCGTCCGCACCAAAATATTCTTTGTTGCCTCTTTCTGTTGAATACAGTGACTTCCCTGTGCTATTTGTATTCAATCCACTTCCTATAGTAATAGATGCAAAGTTCTGTGCCGGAATATCCTTTGTATTGATCTGCACCAGTCCACCCGCAAACTCGGCCGACATATCAGGTGTAGCTGTTTTGTTGATCACAACGTTATCAATAAGACCGCTTGGTACTACGTCAAAAGAGAAGTTTCTTCTGTTAGGTTCTGTACTGGGCAGGTTAGCGCCATTCAATATAACGTTGTTGTAACGTTCACTCAAACCACGCACAGTAACAAACTTATCATCCTGCACTGTCAACCCGCTGATACGCTTTAATACCTGGGCGGCGTTGTTATCAGGGGTAGCCCTGATCTGTTCTGCACTTATACCATCAGATACAGCTGCATTATTCTTCTGTATTGCATACAATCCTTCCACAGAAGCCTTCTGATAGTTAGCAGTCACCACCACTTCTTTTAATGCGGAGGATGATGGTTGTAAAACAATATTCAAAGGCGTCAGTTTCTTTTCTGTTACAACTACATCTGTAATCCTCTTTGTATTATATGATATGAAACTGAACTCCAGCGTATATTTCCCTGGTTCCAGCTCCAGATCATAGCCTCCATCCACCTGCGTTACAGTTCCCTTACCGTTGTTCACCTTTACAGTTACGCCAGGCAAAAACTCATTTTTATTATTAACTACTTTCCCAACAATATGACCAGTTACTATTTGCGCCGGCTTTTCCTGCACACCTTTCGTAATTATTATTTTATTATCATTGAAAACTATATCGAGTGGTGCACGTTCATCTAACCATTGCAGTACTTCAGAGAGTTTATTAACCTCGGTACTCATTGGTTTTATATGGCATTTCTTTAAATATTCAGGATCATAAACAAACGTATAAGCTGTCTGTCGCTGCAAGGTATTTACGATATCAGCTGCTGATGTCATACCTGCTTTAATTTGTACCTTTTCATTCAATTCAGTATAGAGCTGTGCTGCAAGTACTTCTGATTGTCCGCATATTAGTATGCTCAATTGCAGCAGCAATGCAATAGGCATAAATTTCCCCTTACAAAATCTGTACGTCGATTTTTGCATGTTTTTAAATCCAGTTTTTATTTAAGAATGCCGTCGTGGTAAACTATATAGGTTCCCTATTTTTTCCTGATGATATAGTGGTTCTCGTCCGCCTGATAAGTACTTGTAAAATGATGCACATAACCCAAAGCTTCGAGAATACCGCTGACAGATTGGTTTGCACTAAAGATGCCGTTCACTTTTTTTCGTAGGAATGTTGTGTCTTCTAATGTGATCTTACAATTGTAACGGCTCTCAAGTAATGTAAACGCATCTGCCAGCGTTGTATGATCGAATATAATTTTATAGCTTTTCCAGGCTAATACATTTTTACCATTGAATTTCTTAGGACCAACAGGTTGCTCTCCATCCTTGTATTCCAGCATCTGACCCGGTTCCAGTACATAGTTGAATGAACCACCTTTTACCGTATCACTTACAGCCACCCTTCCCTCAAGAAGGCTTACCTGTATAGCGCCATCAGCTTTGCCCGTAGTTGTGATATTGAAAGAAGTACCTAACGCTGTTGTTGTCAGTTTTGCGGTGTGCACCCTGAATGGAGACTCCGCTTGTTTACCTACTTCGAAATATGCTTCCCCTTTTAACCACAGGTCCCTGTTACTAATGCTGTAGTTCTTATCATAAATGATAGATGAATAAGCATTCAGCCATATTTTTGAACCATCTGTCATATGTACAAGACGAACAGTGTTTGTGTTATTAAAAATAGTATCAGATAGGATGGCCGCTGTCCGCATCACTTTCTCACGAGGCTGTTGCCACAGCCAGGCCAATACGCTCAAAACAACCACCACTGCTGCCGCCACACTATATCCCGGATGAATAAAACGCCTTTTAAAGGGAAGCTCATTATTCTGCTTAATCACCGGATCTGTTTCAACCGCTTCATTCACCTGCATGAAATAAGCATCCAATTCAGGTGTTTGTTCCTGATCCAGAAAGGCCTCTATCGTCGTCACTTCTTCTTCCGTACAAAGACCTTTAAAATACTTCTCCAATAGCTGTGCGTTAATCTTCATCTTTTTGAAATACCGGGGGTCAATGTGCTTTTTGTGACCCAATACAATAAGAGTACGATTGTAAACGACCGATGTCCTAATCAAAAAATGGAGTTCATAATTCCTTAACATTGAGGCCGGAAAGGAACGCTGTTAGCGAAGAAGCGGATAAGTATACCTCAGCAGCAGAATGACTGTTTATACTGACAATACTTGTTATAAGGACAAAAAAAAAGCGTACGGTAGATACCATACGCTTGTTGTTAAGATTGTCATGTGAATGTTCGAGAATGCAAATCGTGTAGGCTTTTAATGGTCATTATAGGGTTAAGAGATTCTTTCAAATCTTCTTAATTCCCACCCAATGAGAAATAATTGCCTTTATAAATATTTTATTGAATATTTTTTTTGATGTTGTTTGTTGGCATATAGTCTTCTAATGTTAACTTTCGTTTTTCAGTACGTACTACCTATCTTCAAACAATGTTGACAAATAACTATTCCTACATCATCAGCTAATGAATGCTTGAACACCTATTTCCTTCTCTCTCATGTATTCTTGCGGGCTTCCACCGTAGTGATATATGATAGGTTCCCTCCCCTTCTATTCATTGCTCCTTGGTAAAGCAATGCTCTATGTTGACAAAGGGTTTTCTATTCATACGTGTCGTTGCGTCAAGGGTTACACACAAATCAATCCTCTATTCCGGAAGTCTTCATGCAAATTACATCAATTCACTGAAAGTTCCACAGCAGTCGGATAAATTTTCAACCGTTTTACATACAACTTTTGTGTCAAGCCCACTTTTTATTTGTCCATGTTAGCTTTTCCGTGGTTCTACGCGCTTTTTTGTGTCTTCATGGCCAGGTAGTACAACGGGAATCCAATGATAATGATCAATAAACCCAACAATGCATAGCTACTCTCAAAACGAAGCAATAATAGTGCGAGTGCTGATGCTACCAAAATATAGATCATTGGTAATACCGGATAGCCAAATGCTTTATAGGGACGTGGAATATCCGGACGCTTACTGCGTAACACAAATATACCAGCAATTGTGATAACATAAAATATTAATACGCCAAAAATTACCATTGCCAACAGGTCATTGTACTTACCAGTCAGACATAACAACGATGCCCACACGCATTGGATCCACAAACCGTTGGCTGGCACTTTGTTAGCATTCAGCTCACCTGCCTTCCTAAAGAACAGTCCGTCTTCAGCCATTGTATAATAAATACGGGCGCCCGACAAGATCAGACCATTATTACATCCGAAAGTCGATACCATGATCATTACTGCGATCACCAGAGAACCACTTCCACCGAAGATCTGCTCGGCAGCCACAACGGCTACACGGTCTTTCGCAGCAAAGGCAATTTCATGCATAGGCAATACAGCCAGGTACATCAGGTTCGCACTTACATACACGATCGTCACCAGCAGCGTACCCAGGAATAAGGCACGTCCTATGTTCTTCTGCGGATTTTTAATCTCTGCCGCAATGAAGGTAATATTGTTCCAGGCATCACTGCTGAACAATGACCCCTTCATAGAAATAGCTATAGCTCCCAGCAATGCAAGTCCGGATAACAGTGTTGTAGTGACCTGCCCGTCCACTTGTGTAAGGCTCACCGCTTCCCAGGCATTCGCCCAGTTAGCATTCCATACTTCCTGTTTAGCACCCAGCAGGAAGCCAAATATGATCAGCCCAAACAAAGAAAGCAGTTTTGCCAGGGTAAATACTGTCTGAATGATCTTACCGCTCTTAATACCCCGTGTATTGATCCACGTAAGCAGTATAATAGAAATGATCGCTACGATCTGAGCGGAGGATACCTTTACGAACCCGGCATCCAGCAATATGTTCTCTTCACTAAAAGCGGGAATAAGATAAGAGGAGAACTTTGCAAATGCCACGGCTACCGCCGCTATAGTACCTGTCTGGATCACACTGAACTGCGTCCAGCCGAATAGAAAGGCTACCAGGGGATTATAGGCTTCACGCAGGTACACGTACTGACCACCGGCTTTAGGATACATACCTGACAACTCTCCATAACTCACTGCCGCAATGATTGTGACAATGCCCCCTAATACCCACATTAATGTTAGCCAGCCTGCAGATCCCACATTACGGGCGATCTCTGCGGAGACCAGGAATACACCGGAGCCGATCATAGACCCGGCAACGATCATGGTTGCGTCCAGTAGACTTAAACTGGGGCGAAAAGTTGTGTTGTGGTTTTCCATTATGTTCTGTCTATATGAATAAAAAAATCCCGTCTCAGTGTTTACGAGACGGGATTCAAGTTATAATTATTTTTCAAACGATGCTGCTATAGCAACTATTATTTTTTCTCAGTACTAGTGGCATTGGCCTCATTCAGACCTTTAATCACCTCAGTTGTAATATCGTACTTATCATCCTTGTACAAAACATTACTAGCTCCAGTACGGTAGGAAAGAATATAGGCATAACGTTTATCACTGTTATACTTCGTCAGGAAATCGTTCAGTCTTTTCTGCAGTTCCTCATTGAACTTATTTTCCTGCTCAGCATACTGGGAACGCATGTTCTGCGCTTTACCTTCCAGCTGCTGCTGTTTGTTATACAAAGCACGTTGTGTCGCCTCACCTTCTGACTGTGTCATCGTATTAGCCTTACGTTGAAAATCAGCAGCTTCATTCTGTAATGCGCGTACATTAGCCTGCAGTTCATTATCAATAGCCTGCTGTTTCTTCTCCAATTCAGACTTTTTCTCTTTGAAATAGTCATAATGAGCTTCAACGGTATCGATATCCACATATGCAATGATAAAGCTGCTATTAGGTGCAGCACCGCCGTCCTTGGCAGCTGCTGCCGGACCACCGTTCCCCTGTTTGTTAGTCTGCTGGCAAGCAATAAATGTTCCGGCTGTTAATACTGCTAATAATCCGCTTTTCACAATTTGTTTATTAGTGCGCATGTTGTAAGGTGGATTTTTTAATATCCTGAAATACTTTTTAAAATTTTGAACGGCTAAAATAAGGTTTTTAGATGATTATACTTAGTCCCCGGCTATCTTAACAACACTTTCACATATAAATTTTTTATGGCCGCTGCTACACCACTTTTAATGCTCAAATGTGGTAAGTTTGAATGAATCCGTCTTCAAAGCGTCTCCATAACCAATAATTGTATATTGCTTCTGGGCGTCGATCACATAGTTATGGCTATTGTTACCTATTACGCTCCATGCAGGTTTTAAGGCAGAATCAGCCCTTATAAGATCTAAGAAACGTGTTCCTACCGGCACTTCTGTAAACTCCGTCACTGCCTGGTAACCCTGCCTCCGGAAGTAACGTAAACTATCTAGATAAACATCCATTGTCAGCCTTGAAGTTGTATTTACCCAGGTATCGCTCAGGTTAATGAACCTTACCTTACCAAAATTAGGCTGGGAAGGGCTCAGTTTATCCTCTACAAGCAGCAACTGCGGTATCCTATTGACGTTCTGAGACAAGAATACAGAATAATAATGCCCGTTGCGTAAACTAACCTCTCCTCCCCCTACTGGTGTCGTACGGTTACCTGCAGGGTAGATCACCAACGTATAACGTTTTGCCTGAAATGCGTGATAACCTGTATTCTGACCGTATCCCAGATCACTTCCAATAGTAGTAGTATCTATCAGCACATCGTATTGTTTGTTCGGTATCACGAAAAACACATTGATGTTGGAACTTGTATCAGGTATAGAGCTGTCACTGTCTTTACTACAGGCAATAACTCCTGTTATTATTACTAACAATATTAGATAAAGCCGTTGCTTCATAACAATCGTCCGATGGTTTAATTAGCGGAAAGTTACACGTAAAAAAAATGTCCCGTGCGTAGTGCCGGGACATTTTTTTATACATGAGTGTATCTCTACTATTCTTCTTCGTCAAACTGGAACACTTCTTTGGAAGATGCCAGGATGTCGTATTCTTCTTTGGAACCTACGATCATGTTCTCGAACTCACGCAGACCAGTACCTGCTGGTATCAGGTGACCGGTGATCACATTCTCTTTCAGGCCAAGCATGTCATCTGTTTTACCGTTGATGGCTGCAGAAGATAATACTTTGGTTGTTTCCTGGAAGGATGCGGCAGAGATCCAGCTGTGAGTACCCAGGGATGCCTTGGTGATACCCTGTAACAGTGGACTGGAGGTAGCCGGTTTTGCATCGCGGAATTCCACCAGTTGTTTATCTGCACGGCGCAGCAGGGAGTTCTCTTCCCTTACCTGACGCAGGGTAACGATCTGACCAGCTTTCAGCGTAGCAGATTCACCTGCTTCTGTAACTACCTTCTTATCGAAGATATGATCGTTTTCCTCAAAGAACTCAAATTTATCGGTAGTGTCACCTTCCAGGAAGCGGGTATCGCCGGGATCCTCGATGTTCACTTTACGCATCATCTGACGTACGATCACCTCAATGTGCTTGTCGTTGATCTTCACACCCTGTAAACGGTATACTTCCTGTATCTCATTTACCAGGTATTCCTGAACGGCAAACGGTCCTTTGATAGACAGGATGTCCGCAGGCGTGATAGAACCATCAGACAGCGCAGTACCTGCTTTCACGAAGTCACCGTCCTGTACCAGGATGTGACGGGTCAATGGAACCAGGTATTTCTTGATATGACTTTCACGGCTCTCGATGATGATCTCACGGTTACCACGTTTGATGTTACCGAAAGCTACCACACCATCAATTTCAGATACGATGGCAGGATTGCTTGGGTTACGTGCTTCAAACAGTTCAGTTACACGTGGCAGACCACCCGTGATATCGCGCAGTTTACCGAGTATACGAGGGATCTTCACGATAACCTGACCAGCTCTTACAGCCTCACCTTGTTCAATTATGATGTGAGAGCCAACTGGTAAGTTGTAAGATTTCACCTCTTTATTACCGTCTACAAAGAGAGACGGGATCTTGTTCTTGTCTTTTGTTTCAATTACCACTTTCTCACGGTGACCAGTCTGCTCGTCAGCCTCTTCACGGAAGGTGATACCTTCGATGATGCTATCGAAACGGATGTTACCCGCGATCTCAGATACGATAACGGCGTTGTATGGATCCCATGTACAGATCATGTCACCTTTCGTTACTTTCTGTCCGTCTTTCACCAGTAAGGTAGAACCGTAAGGAATGTTGTTAGTGATCAGCAACCTGTCGTTCTTCAGGTCAACAATACGTAACTCACCTGTACGTCCGATTACCACCTGTACCTTATCACCGTCGTTGTTTTCGTAGGTAGTGGTACGCAGACCGTCAAACTGGATAGTACCGTCGAATTTAGCCTGTAAGCCAGTATCTACTGAAGTAGAACCAGCCACACCACCCACGTGGAAGGTACGCAGGGTCAACTGTGTACCAGGCTCACCGATGGACTGTGCTGCGATGATACCTACAGCATCACCACGCTGTGTCACGTAACCTGTCGCCAGGTTCTTACCGTAACATTTCACGCACACCCCTCTGCGGCTTTCGCAGGTCAGAACGGAACGGATCTCTACGGTTTCGATGGAACTGTTCTCTATACGATGAGCGACATCTTCAGTGATCATGCTACCTGCTTCAACGATAACTTCGTCCGTGTGAGGATCATACACATCCTGCAGGGATGTACGGCCAAGTATACGGTCGTACAGTGGCTCAACCACCTCTTCGTTATCTTTCAGTGCGGAAGTCGCAATACCACGAAGGGTACCACAATCTTCTTCATTGATCACCACATCCTGTGCTACGTCCACCAGACGACGGGTCAGGTAACCCGCATCCGCCGTTTTCAGTGCCGTATCCGCAAGACCCTTACGGGCACCGTGCGTAGAGATGAAGTATTCCAATACGTTCAGACCATCTTTAAAGTTGGAAAGGATCGGGTTCTCAATGATCTCAGAACCGGTAGATCCACTCTTACGCGGTTTGGCCATCAATCCCCTCAAACCAGCCAGCTGTTTGATCTGCTGTTTGGAACCACGCGCACCGGAGTCAAGCATCATGTACACAGAGTTGAAGCCCTGTTTGTCATTCGCCAGCTCACGGATCAGTGTTTCAGTTACCTTAGTATCTGCACGGGACCAGATATCGATGATCTGGTTATAACGTTCGTTATTCGTGATCAGACCCATGTTATAGTTATCCCATACTTCATCTACTTCACCAGCAGCACTATCGATCATGTGCTGTTTCACTTCAGGGATGATCAGGTCATTAATGTTGAAGGACAATCCACCACGGAAGGCCGTACGGAAACCAAGCTGTTTGATATCATCCAGGAACTTCGCAGTCTTAGGGATATCAGTATACTTGATGATGTCACCGATGATCTCACGCAGGGATTTCTTGGTCAGCAATGCGTTCACATAACCAGCTTCTTTTGGAACGTGCTGGTTAAAGATCACACGACCTACGGTTGTTTCGATCAGTTTGAACTCCAGTTCATCCTTTTCATTACGAATAGTCGCTTTAACGCGGATATTCGCATGCAGGTTCACTTTCTGTTCGTTGTAAGCAATGATCACCTCTTCCGCAGAGTAGAAAGCCTTACCTTCTCCTTCAACTTTTTCAGTATCAGTAGATTTCTTGCCTTTAGAGATGTAATACAGTCCCAATACCATGTCCTGTGAAGGCAGGGTGATAGGTGTACCGTTCTGCGGGTTGAGGATGTTATGTGATGACAGCATCAATAACTGTGCTTCCAGTATCGCAGCATTGCTGAGCGGTACGTGCACGGCCATCTGGTCACCGTCAAAGTCAGCGTTGAACGCAGAACACACTAGTGGGTGGAGCTGGATCGCTTTACCTTCCACCAGTTTAGGCTGGAACGCCTGTATGGACAAACGGTGCAGGGTCGGAGCACGGTTTAACATTACAGGATGTCCTTTCAGTACATTCTCCAGGATATCCCAAACCACCGCCTCTTTTCTGTCAACCAGCTTTTTCGCTGATTTTACCGTTTTTACAATACCTCTTTCTATCAGTTTACGGATAATGAACGGTTTGAACAGTTCAGCCGCCATATCCTTAGGCAAACCACACTCGTGCAGTTTCAGTTCAGGACCCACCACGATAACGGAACGACCAGAATAGTCAACACGTTTACCCAGCAAGTTCTGACGGAAACGACCTTGTTTACCTTTCAGTACGTCTGACAGGGATTTCAGTGCACGGCCACCTTCAGCTTTCACCGCATTTGATTTACGGGAGTTGTCGAAGAGGGAGTCAACTGCTTCCTGCAGCATACGTTTTTCGTTACGTAAGATCACCTCTGGCGCCTTGATCTCAATCAGACGTTTCAGACGGTTGTTACGGATAATTACCCTGCGGTACAGGTCGTTCAGGTCGGATGACGCAAAACGTCCACCATCCAGCGGCACTAACGGACGCAGTTCTGGTGGTACAACAGGGATATATTGCATTACCATCCATTCAGGACGGTTTTCTACACGACCGTTCGCTTCACGGAAAGCTTCCACCACGCTCAGACGTTTCAGCGCTTCCGCTTTACGTTGCTGGCTGGTTTCAGTTGCCGCCTGGTTACGCAGCTGGTAAGAAAGACTATCCAGATCAATTCTGGCAAGCATCATTTCTACCGCTTCAGCACCCATCTTGGCGATGAACTTATTTGGATCCTCGTCAGGCAACATCTGGTTGTCTTTCGGCAGGGTATCCAGTATATCAAGATATTCTTCTTCTGTCAGCAGATCGCCATAGTTCAGGCCTTTCTCCTGTTTAGCGCCCGCCTGAATGATCACATACCTTTCGTAGTAAACGATGGTTTCGAGTTTTTTAGAACTCATACCCAGCAGGTAACCGATCTTATTTGGCAATGATTTAAAGTACCAGATGTGTACAACAGGCACAACCAGACGGATGTGACCCATTCTCTCACGACGTACCTTTTTCTCAGTTACTTCCACACCGCAACGGTCACACACAATACCCTTGTAACGGATACGTTTGTATTTTCCGCAATAGCACTCATAGTCCTTTACGGGGCCGAAGATCCTTTCACAGAATAAACCATCACGCTCCGGCTTATAAGTACGGTAGTTGATAGTTTCCGGCTTCAGCACTTCCCCATATGAGCGCTCCAGGATTGAATCCGGAGAAGCCAGACTGATGGTAATGCTGCTAAAGTTTGATTTAGGACGATTTTCTTTCTTGATGGCCATTGTATGTTGTTTAAAGAAAATTCACATGTTATTCAGTCCGCGGGTCATAGACAACGTCCATGGAGACCGTGTCTGATTATCTAAAGCCTAAGGCCCATAGTCCAAAGCGACTGCTAAAGACTATGGACCATCAACTTATGGACTAATATTAATCAAATTTCAAATCCAGACCCAGACCGCGGAGCTCATGTATCAATACATTGAATGACTCCGGTACGCCTGCTTTTGGAATGTTATCGCCTTTAACGATAGACTCATATGCTTTGGCACGGCCTACAATGTCATCAGACTTAATGGTTAACAGCTCCTGCAGGATGTTGGATGCACCGTATGCTTCCAGAGCCCACACCTCCATCTCACCAAAACGCTGACCACCGAACTGCGCCTTACCACCCAACGGCTGTTGTGTGATGAGACTGTACGGTCCGATAGAACGGGCGTGCATCTTGTCGTCAACCATGTGGCTCAGTTTAAGCATGTAGATAACACCCACGGTAGCTTTCTGGTGGAAACGCTCACCGGTTTCGCCATCATACAGGTAAGTATGGCCGAAGCTTGGTAAACCTGCTTCAGTGATATAGTCGGCTATTTCTTCTGTAGTAGCACCATCAAAGATTGGCGTTGCAAACCTCACTCCCAGTTTCAGACCAGCCCAACCCAGTACTGTTTCGTAGATCTGTCCAAGGTTCATACGGGAAGGTACGCCCAATGGGTTCAGTACGATATCTACCGGTGTACCGTCTTCCAGGAATGGCATGTCTTCATCACGCACGATCTTAGCAACAATACCCTTGTTACCGTGACGGCCCGCCATCTTATCACCTACTTTCAACTTACGTTTGCTGGCCAGGTATACCTTCGCCAGTTTCAGTACGCCAGCTGGCAACTCATCACCAATTGAGATGTTGAACTTCTCACGTTTGTAACGTCCCAGTTCTTCATTGTACTTGATGTTATAGTTGTGCAACAGGGTGTTGATCTGATCGTTGGTTACCTCGTCGGTAGTCCAGCCAAGCGGATTCACATTCTGGAAGTCGATGTTAGCAAGGTTCTTCGCAGAGAACTTGGAGCCTTTGGAGATCAATACTTCACCGTAAGTGTTAGTAATACCCTGAGAGGTTTTATCCTTCAGCAGTGTCAGCAACTTACTCATCAACACTTCCAACAGATCTTCTTCGTTCTTCTGGTGTACTTTTTCCAGTTTCTCCAGGGCCGCTTTTTCACGGGTCTTGGAGTTCTTATCTTTCTTGGCGCGGCTGAACAGTTTCTTGTCAATTACCACACCTTCTGTGCTTGGAGGCGCCTTCAGGGAAGCATCTTTCGCATCAGAAGCCTTGTCACCGAAGATCGCACGCAACAGTTTTTCTTCCGGAGAAGGATCAGATTCACCACGTGGGGTGATCTTACCGATCAGGATATCTCCTTCTTTAATGTGCGCACCAACACGGATGATACCGTTCTGGTCCAGATCTTTGGTAGCTTCTTCACTTACGTTCGGAATATCCGGGGTCAGTTCTTCCTCACCCAGTTTCGTATCACGTACTTCCAGCTCGTATTCGTCGATGTGGATAGAGGTGAAGAGGTCTTCACGTCCTACACGTTCAGAGATTACGATCGCATCCTCAAAGTTGTAACCTTTCCATGGCATGAACGCCACTTTCATGTTACGGCCCAGCGCCAGTTCACCACCACGGGTAGCGTAGCCTTCTGTCAGGAAGTCTCCTTCTACCAGCTGCTGTCCTTTCTTAACTGCAGGACGCAGGTTGATACAGGTGCTCTGGTTGGTTTTAACGAACTTGGTCAGCTGATATATTTTCAGGTCATCTTCAAATGACACCAGTTTCTGCATTTCATCACGCTCATAACGAACATGAATTTCATTTGCATCCACGAATTCAACCACACCTTTACCTTCAGAAGTGATCTGCAAACGGGAGTCACGTGCTGCTTTACCTTCCAGACCGGTACCTACGATAGGCACCTGAGGGTTGATCAGCGGTACTGCCTGACGTTGCATGTTCGATCCCATCAAAGCACGGTTGGCATCATCATGTTCAAGGAACGGGATCAGGGAAGCACTCAGACCCACGATCTGGTTCGGAGCAACGTCCATGTATTCAACTTCGCCCCTGTCAAGAATAGGGAAGTCGCCGGTTTCACGGGATTTCACCTTATCATTGATGAAGTTTCCAACTTCGTCCAATGGTGCGTTTGCCTGTGCGATCTTCACGGAATCTTCTTCTTCAGCACTCAGGAACTGCACTTTATCCATGTCAACTTTACCATCATGCACCTTACGGTAAGGTGTTTCGATAAAGCCCATGTCGTTAACTTTCGCGTGTACGCAAAGAGTAGAGATCAGACCGATGTTCGGACCTTCCGGTGTTTCGATAGTACACAGACGGCCGTAGTGGCTATAGTGTACGTCACGCACCTCGAAACCTGCTCTTTCACGGCTAAGACCACCGGGTCCGAGTGCGGAGATACGACGTTTGTGCGTGATCTCTGACAGCGGGTTAGTCTGATCCAGGAACTGGCTCAGCTGGCTGGTACCGAAGAAGGAGTTGATTACGGAAGACAGTGTCCTTGCATTGATCAGGTCCACCGGAGTGAACACCTCATTATCACGAACGTTCATTCTTTCACGGATGGTACGGGCCATACGGGCCAGACCAACGCCGAACTGCGCATATAACTGTTCGCCCACGGTACGTACCCTACGATTGGACAGGTGATCGATGTCATCGATCTCCGCCTTACTGTTGGTGAGCTGTACCAGGTATTTGATGATCGCGATGATATCTTCTTTGGTCAGCACCTTCATGTTCAGCGGTGTAGGCAGACCCAGTTTCCTGTTGATCTTATAACGGCCTACATCTCCGAGGTCATAACGCTTGTCAGAGAAGAATAATTTATCGATGATACCCCTTGCTGTTTCATCATCCGGCGCATCGGCACCACGCAACTGGCGGTAGATGTGCTGAACGGCTTCCAGCTCGGAGTTAGATGTATCTTTATTTAAAGTATTGTAAATGATGGAGAAGTCGCCGCTCACCTCTTCTTTCTGCACAAATACGCTTTTCACGCCCATATCCACGATCGTCTCGATATTCGCTTCGTCCAGGATACTGTCACGTTCCAGCATGATCTCATTACGCTCAATGCTCACTACCTCACCGGTATCTTCATCTACGAAATCTTCAACCCAGCTCCTGAGTACGCGTGCACCCAGTTTCTTACCGGCATATTTTTCCAGGCTCTTCTTGTCTGCTTTTACTTCGTCAGCCATGCCAAAGAGCTGCAGGATGTCCTTATCTGTTTCGTAGCCGATCGCACGCAGAAGGGTAGTTACCGGGAACTTCTTCTTACGGTCGATGTAAGCGTACATCACATTGTTAATGTCAGTTGCAAACTCCATCCAGGCCCCTTTAAACGGAATCACCCTTGCAGAGTAGATCTTGGTACCGTTTGGATGTATGGACTGTCCGAAGAATACACCAGGAGAACGATGGAGCTGAGAAACTACCACGCGCTCTGCACCATTTATCACGAATGTACCTCTAGGGGTCATGTAGGGTATATTCCCGAGGAATACGTCCTGCACAATCGTCTGGAAGTCAACGTGTTCCTCATCATTACAGCTCAGGCGTAATTTCGCCTTCAGCGGTACTGAATAGGTAAGCCCACGTTCAATACATTCCTCTATAGTATATCGCGGAGGGTCTACAAAGTAGTCCAGAAACTCCAGATTAAAGATGTTACGGGTATCTGTAATCGGGAAGTTCTCCTTAAATACTTTAAAAAGGCCTTCATTGTTACGTTTGTCTGGTGTGGTTTCTAACTGGAAGAAATCCTTGAAAGATTGGATTTGGATAGCCAACAGATCCGGTGTCTCAGTAACTTGTTTGATCTTTCCAAAATTTACTCTTTCGTTTGTTTGGGCTTTTTTTAGAGACATATTCGAAGTTAGCAGTTATATTAACTTATATAATATTGTGAAGCAAATCACAACATGAATCGGGGAAATTAAGACATCTTTGCCAAATACCCTCAAAAATTCTTGTCTTCTCTGTGTGTGTCAAATCCACCGAACCTGGTGATTCCCCCTTTTTGACGCTCCGAAAAGACACTTTCCCAAAGGGAAGAAGGCCAAAAGTGCCAGAAGCACTTTTGACCTTTATAAAGAGGTATCCTTTAAGCAAAGAATTACTGAATTTCAACTTCAGCACCAGCTTCTGTCAGCTTAGCTTTCAGATCTTCTGCTTCAGCTTTGGAAACGCCTTCTTTCAGTGGTTTAGGCGCACCGTCTACCAGTTCCTTAGCTTCTTTCAGACCAAGACCGGTCAGATCTTTAACGATCTTAACTACGTTCAGTTTGCTAGCACCTGCACTTTTCAGGATAACGTTGAAGGCAGTTTTTTCTTCAGCAGCAGCAGCGCCACCACCATCGTTTGAAACTACAACTGCAGCAGCAGCTGGTTCGATACCGTATTCAGATTTCAGGAAATCTGCCAGTTCTTGTACTTCCTTAACAGTTAAACCTACTAATTGTTCGGCTAATGCTTTAACGTCTGCCATTGTATAATGTTTTTAAGAATTTTAAGTATTGTAATAATTTATATTGTGACTTGGAAGCCAGTGTTGTTTTGCGCGCCCGTTAAGGCTTTCAGCCAATTACTCAGCTGCAGGTGCTTCTGCGCCAGCACCTTCTTTCTTAGCTTTCTCAAGCAAACCAGCGAGAACGCGTTTTGCAGGAGATTGCAACAGACCGATAACGTCTCCAATGAGTTCGTTCTTGGTCTTGATCTTCACCAGGTTAGCCAGTTGAGCATCGCCAGTGTAAATTTCATCACCTACGAATGCTGCTTTCAGTTCAGGCTTTTCTGTTTTCTTATTTTCCTTACGGAAAGTAGAGATGATCAGAGCTGGTTCTTTAGGGCTGTCAGAGAACATCAGCGCAGTAACGCCGTTCAGTGCATCAAATACACCTGAATATTTCTCGCTGTCCAGAGATTCCAGTGCCTTACGGATCAGGGTGTTCTTAGCCACCTTCATTTCCACATTCTTGTCAAAACAAACCTTTCTCAGGTTGTTCACCTGTGCAACGGTCAGAGACTCGGTGTTAGTGATGTAGAAGTTGTTATATTGAGAGAACTTGCTTTTCAGCAGTTCAATCGCTTCATTTTTTTGATCTTTGTTCATAGCTTTTGTCAATTTGTTGATTTGCCTGATACTACCGGCCAATCATTAGTTTTGAACAGATTTTGTGTCAACTGTAATGCTCGGGCTCATTGTGCTCGCCATAGACAGTCCTTTCAGGTAAGTACCTTTCGCTGTAGCTGGTTTCAGCTTGATGATAGCGTTGATCAACTCCTGAGAATTCTGTTCGATCTTGTCAGAAGCAAATGATACACGGCCAATAGAAGCGTGGATGATACCTGCTTTGTCCACCTTGAAGGTGATCTTACCGCCTTTAACCTCGTTAACAGCAGCTGCTACATCATTAGTAACAGTACCTGTCTTAGGGTTCGGCATCAGGTTACGTGGACCCAGGATCTTACCCAGTTTACCGATCTTAGGCATTACAGCTGGTGTAGCTACGATTACATCGATATCAGTCCAACCACCTTCAATCTTCTGGATAAATTCATCCAGACCAACAAAATCAGCACCGGCTTCTTTCGCTGCAGCTTCTTTATCAGGAGTGCAAAGAACCAGTACGCGCTTTGTTTTACCAGTACCATGTGGAAGCGTTACGGAACCACGGATAGCTTGGTCTGCTTTCTTAGGATCTACGCCCAGACGGATATGTATATCGACAGAACTGTCGAATTTAGTGCAGTTAATATCTTTTACAAGTGTGGAAGCTTCTTTCAGGCTATAAACCTTGTTCTTGTCCACCTTTGTATCGGCTGCTTTTCTTTTCTTAGTTGCCATTGCAAAATGTTTTAAAAAGTTAACCTGCGTTCAACAGGGTGACACAATTAATTGCCCCAGGGAGCGTTACCATCTACTGTTATACCCATAGAACGAGCAGTACCAGCTACCATTTTCATGGCGCTTTCCTTTGTGAAACAGTTCAGGTCAGCCATTTTGTCCTGAGCTATTGCTTCAATCTGTGCCCAGGTAACCTTACCAACCTTATTACGGTTAGGCTCTTTGGAACCACTCTGCAATTTGGCAGCTTCCAGCAGCTGTACAGCGGCAGGAGGCGTCTTAATTACGAAATCAAAAGACTTGTCAGTGTAAACAGTCAGTAATACAGGCAATACCTTACCCATTTTATCCTGGGTACGGGCATTGAACTGCTTACAGAACTCCATGATGTTCACACCTTTGGAACCCAGTGCGGGACCGATCGGAGGAGCAGGGTTGGCCGCGCCGCCCTTCACCTGCAATTTCACGTACGTAGCGATCTCTTTTGCCATGTTATAATGTTTAATTTGGTGAAAACGTCTCGTCTTCGACGAAACTCCCAAAACTAAAAGGAGAAAAAAATACCTTTTAAAGGGGATGCAAAGGTATATAATAATGTATTAAATCTCAAAAAGAATTTGCTTTCGGGCATTCTTTTTGCTATTATAATCAGTTCAGGGGTAAAATTTTACAATTCTATTGCAAAACTATTTTATCTTAACCCAACAGTAAAAACTTTTCGGGCGTATCAATGTCTTTCTGGTTGATGACAAATCTAATTTAATTTACTGGAATTCCCATCCATGTCGTCTTATAAAATAAAGATTTTCTCAACATCTTCCCTGTCCTGATATACTTATCCACAAACGCCCGCTCCTCGGTGACCTTCCTTTCTAATGAACCCAGCGACTCCTCCAGCTCACTGATATTTCCCCTTATTGCCATCTCATTCCTGTCCAATCCGGCCAGCCCCTTTCTACTGTCCGCCAGTTTCCGACCTATCGCATTCACCATCTCCCTGATCTCACCGTCCGGTCTCGATGGCTTGAACTGGTTATTCTTGAACTGCACATAATCATTAAACAGATTTACCGCCCGGTTATATTGGTTGCTGCTCCTGTTAAAATCGTCTATTGCCCTGTTCGCCGCTGTTACCTTCCGGTTCTCTGCAATATATCTTACCAGGTTCTTATAATACATCAGCTCATGGCTGATCATCTGGTTGGTGATACCGTAACCCTCGATCCTGTTTATGACCAGTTGGTATTTCAGCAGGTCGTCCTTCATTCCATCATACGCTGCCAGCGAATCCTTATAGTTAAATACCGCACGCCCGGTTACCGGTTTCAGGAATTTCTCCGGGAACTCATCGTGCCTGTAAGGATGCTCCAGCAGTTGCCACAACGGATCAAATGGCATGTGCGTTAATACAAAAGACGATGGTGATACCAGGAAATAACTATCCACGGGCTTCCTGACAAACTTAGTGTTGTTCAGTACGCCGGCGCCCCAGGTAGGATCCGTCAGATACCAGACACTGTCCACCTGCACTGCGATCCATGCATGACTGGCGTTGTCGATCTTATTATATGTTTTGGTATACCCTCCTATCAGGTACACCGGAATGCCGGCTTCCTTACATACCAGGTAATACAAATTCGCATATCCCTGGCAAACGCCTACCCTGTTATTTAATGTTTTCAGTGCAGCGTCCAATGTATCCTTATAATAATCCGGATTATACATATTGGTCACGTCATAACCGATGTTCCACACCAGCCAGCTATACAACTGCCTTACAAATTCTTTCCGGGAAGTTGTATTTGCAGATAAATAATGACTCAGCGTAGCTGGTGTAGCCAGTTCTGAATCCGGTATTACCAATGCTGCAGGCACCGGACGTTCTGTACTAACCCGCTCCCTGGGCTGAGCATATAATAATGCGGGAAATAATGTGATAATAATTAACAATAGATAAACGACTCTCATATGTATAGCGAAAAATGTCCTCAAAATTAATGAATATCGGTAAACTAGCGGTTTGCCTTCACACAACCTTCTCTGTTCTTAAACGTTATGTCTAGATAAAACTCCACCAATTATGAGACGTCTATTGTTACTTTCAGCCTCTCTCCTCTTCAATTTTCTGTTGCTTAATTCCTCCGCACGGGCACAGTCTAATGAAGAAAAAGCCTGGATGGATTATATGACCCCAGGCGAGGTCCACCAGATGATCGCCAAGTCGGACGGAGAATGGAGCTTCAATATGCAGATGTGGATGAAGCCAGATGCGCCTCCTACTACTTCAACCGGCACTACAGTCAACAAAATGATACTTGGTGGCCGTTACCAGGAATCCGTTCACAAAAGTACGATGATGGGTATGCCTTTCGAAGGTCATGGTCTTCTAGCTTATGATAATGCAAAGAAAATATTCCAGAGTTCCTGGGTAGACAACATGGGCACTGGCATTATGAATACGGAAGGCACCTGGGATGACGCATCAAAATCTATCACATTCACCGGCAAAACGGTAGATCCGATGACAGGAAAAGATATGGGTATTAAAGAGATCTTTAAGATTGTCGACGACAACAACCATGTTATGGAGATGTACATGGTAAATGACGGAAAGGAATTCAAGACAATGGAGATCAAATTTACCAGGAAGATGTAGACATAAAAAAACCGTCCTGCTTAAAGCGGGACGGTTTAATATGATTACTGAAATAGTTAGCTGATTTTTTCAACCTGCATAAAGTTCAGTTCTACAGGTGTGGCACGACCGAAGATCTTCACAGTTACTTTCAGTTTCTTCTTATCTTCTATCACCTCTTCGATGATACCGTTGAAGTCATTGAAAGGTCCATCGATGATCTTGATGGTTTCGCCAACAATGAAAGGTTCGCTCATGGTCAGTCCGTTATCAGACATTTCATCGACCTTACCTAACATTTTGTTTACTTCAGCCTTACGCAGAGCGATGGGCTTATCTTTACCCAGGAAGTGAATTACACCTGATACGTTGCGGATAGACTGGATCACCTCATCGGTCATTTTTCCGTCTATTGCTTCGATCATTACGTAACCCGGATAAAAGTTCTTTTCGCGCATCACCTTTTTACCTGCCTGCACTTTGTAGACTTTCTCTACAGGCAAAAATATCTGGGTGATTACGTTCCCCCAATCGGAGCGACGTACTTCGATATCCAGGTATTCTTTTACCTTCTTCTCTTTACCACTCACTACACGCAGCACATACCATTTGGTGTCCTGGGTGGGAATGTTTGTTTCTTCTGCAGGGTTATTATTGGATGCATCCATCATTATCCTATAATTTTATAGTACTGAGTTAACATGAGATGTGAAAGGGCGTCCATACCCCAAACGATCGCAGTGATAACTACAGTAGCGATTAATACAATCATTGTGGAAGACTGCAGCTCCTGCCATGTAGGCCAGGATACTTTATGTACCAGCTCATGATATGACTCCCGGAAGTATGCTCTAACCTTATTCATTGGTGTAAAAGATTAACCGTTTGAAAACATGAAAGGTGAAAAGCCTTCACTTTTCACCATTTGTTAGCACGGGCACAAGGATTCGAACCCTGATCAAAGGTTTTGGAGACCTCTATTCTACCATTGAACTATGCCCGTGTGTGTAAAAAGACCATTAGCTGCCAGCTCCAGGCTAACCAGCAAAACAAATTTACATAAATTAAATCTATCTGCTGAATGCAATTTGCTAATTGCTAATGGCCTTCTAATTATATTCTGAAAGTGATTACTTGATGATCTCAGTAACCTGACCAGCACCTACGGTACGTCCACCTTCGCGGATAGCGAATTTCAGACCTTTTTCCATAGCGATTGGAGCGATCAGTTTAACGGTCAGAGACACGTTATCACCAGGCATAACCATTTCAACACCTGCTGGTAATTCAACTTCACCAGTTACGTCAGTTGTACGGAAGTAGAACTGAGGACGGTATTTGTTGAAGAACGGAGTGTGACGGCCACCTTCTTCTTTGCTCAGTACGTATACTTCACATTTGAATTCAGTGTGCGGAGTGATGGTACCTGGTTTAGTGATAACCATACCACGACGGATCTGAGATTTTTCAATACCGCGGAGGAGCAGACCAGCGTTGTCACCAGCTTCACCTTCATCCAGTAATTTTTTGAACATCTCAACACCAGTACATGTAGAAGTCAGTGGTTTTTCGATCAGACCAACGATTTCAACTGGTTCACCAACTTTAATCTTACCACGTTCGATACGACCTGTAGCAACAGTACCACGACCGGTGATAGAGAATACGTCTTCTACAGACATCAGGAACGGCAGATCGATCGGACGAGGAGGCAGAGGAATGAATTCATCTACAGCGTTCATCAGTTCTTCAACTGCAGCTACCCATTTTTCTTCACCAGCCAGAGCGCCGGTTGCAGAACCCTTGATGATTGGTGTGTTATCACCATCATAGTTATATTTGCTCAGCAGTTCGCGGATTTCCAGTTCAACCAGTTCCAGTAACTCAGGATCATCAACCAGGTCAACCTTGTTCATGAACACTACGATACGAGGAACGCCTACCTGGCGAGCCAGCAGGATGTGTTCTTTAGTTTGTGGCATCGGACCATCTGTAGCGGCAACCACCAGGATAGCACCGTCCATCTGAGCAGCACCAGTGATCATGTTCTTCACATAGTCAGCGTGACCAGGACAGTCAACGTGCGCGTAGTGGCGGTTAGCTGTCTGATACTCAACGTGTGCTGTATTGATGGTAATACCTCTTTCTTTCTCTTCAGGAGCCGCATCGATCTCATCATAACCTCTCTTCTCTGCCAGACCCTTGCTTGCCAAAATCGTAGTAATGGCAGCAGTTAAGGTAGTTTTACCGTGGTCAACGTGGCCGATGGTACCAATGTTTACGTGGGGTTTATCCCGCTTAAAGGTTTCTTTTGCCATTGTATTTTTTTTAGATGGTTTGTAAAGATTGTATTGATAGTTGTTTTTAAAAAACGGTTTTACAAACTTGTGCCGCTGATGAGAATTGAACTCACGACCTTTCCTGGTTTCCCACTGGAACGCTCTTCCACTGAGCTACAACGAAATCCGGATCCCGGATGTTTGGAAATCCGTTGAGCTGTTGATGAGAATTGAACTCACGACCTCTTCCTTACCAAGGAAGTGCTCTACCCCTGAGCTACAACAGCATTGAAGATCTTTTAAAGAACTTTCATCCCATATAATACCAGACATTCGAACAGGTATTACAATGAGCGGGAGACGAGGCTCGAACCCGCGACCTACAGCTTGGAAGGCTGTCGCTCTACCAACTGAGCTACTCCCGCATTTAATTAATGGTACACATTATAAAGAACTTGTTGCCTCTACTCTATCGCTCTCTTTATGAAGAACCTGCACTTAACAGACAAGTTCCGCCTTTGCTAAGGGGCAAAGGCGGAACATTTGCGCTGTGTGGGCAGGACAGGATTCGAACCTGTGAAGACGTAGTCAGCGGATTTACAGTCCGCCCCATTTGGCCGCTCTGGAACCTGCCCTAAAACCTTAAACTCCTTTCCAAAATCACGTCCGTCCGGACCATTTTTTTGCTTCGGAATTTTTCCGGAGCCAGCAGAGGGATTCGAACCCCCGACCCACTGATTACAAATCAGTAGCTCTGGCCAACTGAGCTATGCTGGCTTATCTTATTCAAGAATCTTATAAAAGGTATCCGTTATAAGAGGGTGCAAAAATAGTTGAATTTTTATAATCTCAAAATCTTTTTTTCAGCACCCGGATACAATTTTTAAAACTTGTATTATTTGGCTAAAACACCCTACAGTAAAGAACTTTCCTACCTTCACCGATCCCTTTTTTCGATCGGGATGGCAAAGGTAGGAAACAGATATTTAATTCCAAAATATTTTTAAGATTTTACTGAAATTTCTTCTCTTTCGTTTTCTTGATCTGGTTAACAACTGAGTCAAAGGCGAGATCAAATGACTCTTCGAAAGATTTGGATTCGTGCTTCACAAATAAGTCTTGGCGTGGGATGTGGACTTTTATTTCGGCAATTTTATCCTTGATCTGATGGGCTATTCCATCTAACTTTAAAAAGACTTCTACGCTAATAATCCGGTCATAATAAGTATTGAGTTTTTGAAGTTTTTTACTAACATGATCAATCAACTTTGAGTCAGCATCAAAATGTACTGTTTGAATTTGAACGTTCATAGCACTAATTTTTAGTTTTAAACAATCTTGTACATGCTCGTAACATTACGTCCATAGGCTTTCATTTTTTTTAATGGTCATGGATATCGACTAATGA
The DNA here is from genome assembly GCA_902168105.1 of uncultured Flavihumibacter sp. Lineage (GTDB taxonomy): Bacteria > Bacteroidota > Bacteroidia > Chitinophagales > Chitinophagaceae > Chitinophaga. The sequence goes on along the minus strand of CABHOY010000075.1, from coordinate 65,770 downwards.
AAAAAGTATACAAAGAACTCATTACTAATTTAGTGACTTTTCAACTCTTTTGCATAACCATTTAGTAATATTTTGTTAAAGTGTAAAATACCACCTACTCGCCCTTCGGATGCGCCTTCCGGTAGGCTTCCCTCAACTTCTCAATACTGTTATGCGTATAGACCTGCGTAGACGCCAGGCTCGAGTGCCCCAGCAATTCCTTCACCGCATTAAGGTCCGCCCCATTGTTGGTAAGGTGTGTGGCAAACGTATGCCGCAATATATGCGGGCTTCTCCGGCTAAGTGTTGTGATCTGGTGATCGGTCAGATATCCCCGCACCACATTGTAAACATATCTGGGGTATAATTTCTTCCCGCTTCGCGGATTCACCAGCAACACCTCATTATCGTACGTTGCCAGCTCTTTCCGGCGCATTGCACGGTACGCCCCTATTTCATCCTTCAAGATGGCACTGATGGGAATAATCCGCTCCTTATTGCCTTTTCCCAGCACTTTTATAGTCAGGTTACCCGTATCCACATGCCGCTCCCGCAGGTTTATCAACTCCGACAACCGGATACCTGTATGGTACAACAGTTCAAATATCATCCGGTGCGTCCTGCCCTCCAGGTCTTCCCCGAAAATCGGTTCATTCTCCTGCCCCCTGCGCAGACTACGGTTATCTTCCACCGCCTGCATCCCCTTTTCATCAATAAAGCCAGGTAAGCGCTTCCCGATCTTCGGCGCAGTCACTTTCGTCATGGGAGAAACAGTAATTTCCCCATGGCGCAATGCATATTTGAAAAACGATTTTAGTGTGGAGATCTTCCGGTTAACACTCTTGGCGATCATGCCCTCCTCCATCAGCCAGGCCAACCAGGTACGGACATGCGAATGCGATATGCCTGTAAGGGACACATCGCCATATTGGGATCGTAAAAAGATAAAAAATTGGGTAAGGTCCTGCTGATATGCAGTAGCAGTATGTGCAGAATAGCGCTTCTCAAGCCGGATATAAGCCAAAAAACGATTAGCTACCGGGTGTAAGACTTCACTCAAAATAAAAAGTTTGATGATTGTAAAGTTATAATAAACCTTACAATCATCAATATTTTGCGTTGGGAATTACTCCCGATAGAATCAATCGTCTAATTTACCACTGGCCAACTGCTGTTTGTAAACAGCTTTCAGCACTTCAGTACGACGCTTTACGGAAGGTTTTGTGAAAGATTGACGTGACCTGAGTTGTAACAGGATACGAGCTTTCTCAAATTTCTTTTTGTATTTTTTGAGCGCCTTGTCAATGTTTTCGCAATCTTTGGAATCGATGATCAACATAATTAATACTCCTTTTTTTCAGGAAGGCAAAAGTAAAACATTCTTTTTAATTAACAAAATAATGGCAGGATCTTCTGCCCACGGCCATCTCCTCATTATTACTTAATTTAGCCCTATGTTTACAGGAATCATAGAATCACTAGGAGAAGTAATAGCTACCAGGCAGGAAGGTACCAATATGGTCATCACTATCCGCTCATCCCTGGCGCCGGAACTGAAAATTGACCAGAGCGTAGCCCACAACGGCGTTTGTTTGACTGTTACCCGCGTTGACGGTGAGACCTACGATATCGTAGCCGTCGCCGAAACGCTGCTGAAAAGCAATATCGGCCAACTCATCCCCGGACAAAAAGTAAACCTGGAAAGGGCCATGATCTTTAATGGCAGAATTGACGGCCACCTGGTACAGGGGCATGTCGACAGCACCGGCGAGTGCCTTTCCTGTACGCCGCAGGATGGCAGCTGGGAATTCCGCTTCCGTTACCCCGGGCAATTTGCCGGCCTTATCGTGGAAAAAGGCTCTATCTGCCTCAACGGTATCAGCCTGACCATATATAATGTGACCGATACGGAATTCAGCATTGCTGTCATTCCATATACATATGAGCACACTAATATCTCAGCCGTTCAACCCGGACACACAATTAACCTGGAATTTGACATCCTCGGAAAATTCGTGGCCAGGCAGCTTGCTGTCAAATCATAGCTAAACATTCCACTTATGCAATTAACCTCAGCCCTAGCCATCCGCTATCCGGTCATCATGGCCCCCATGTTCCTCGTGAGTAACGAAAAAATGGTTAAAGCCGCTATGGACAACGGGATAGCTGGCACATTCCCTTCCCTCAACTTCAGGAAAGAGGGAGAACTAAAGCAGGTGCTGGACCAATTGAACCAACACCGGGCACAATTACAGCCCGGACAGGGTACCTATGGCGTCAACCTTATTGTCCAAAAAACCAATCCGCTCTACTCGAAACACCTGAAAGATTGCGTGGCGGCAGAAGTTCCTTTTTATATCACCTCCCTGGGCAGTCCGAAGGAAGTGATCGCAGCCGCCCACAGTTATGGCGCTAAAGTGCTGTGCGACGTTACCAATATCCAGCATGCAGAAAAGGCCGCTCAAGCTGGCTGCGATGGCTTCATTGCCGTATGTGCAGGTGCAGGTGGCCATGCCGGCCCCTACCCTATGCATATCCTCGTTCCCGCCCTCCAAAAGGAGTTCCCTGATAAACTGCTCGTAGCCGCCGGAGGTATTGCCACCGGTCAGCAGCTGGCCAGCGCACTTGTGCTGGGCGCCCATGGCGCTTCCATAGGCACCCGTTTCATCGCCAGTGAAGAGGCCAGCGTTAGCGACGCGTACAAAAACGCCATCCTTGACTATGGCATGGAAGACATTGTGTTAACAGAGCGGCTGTCAGGTACTCCCTGTAATGTGATCAATACTCCTACTGCCAAAAAGATCGGCTATAAACAGAACTGGCTGGAAAAACAGCTGAATAAAAATGCCCGTACCCGCAAATATTTCAAAATGCTCGTCCAGCTCAGAGGCATGAAGAAACTGGAAGCCGCCGTGAAACCAGGGAATTACGAACAACTCTGGTCTGCCGGCCAAAGCGTGGAAATGGTAGAAGAGATCAGCTCCATCCATGATATTGTGAATAAACTGGTACAGGAGCTGGAAGAAACACTGGAGAAAACAAATCTGCTAATCATTAAATAGACAGGGCCACATCGAAGTTGAGTGAACTATCCCTGATATTCCGGAAATAACTTATTTAAAAATGAAAAGCGGTTGCTGCCTCTAAGGCCGACAACCGCTTTTCATTTCTTACCCCTGCTTTATATCTTAAGCCGCTACATCATCGTGATCTGTTCCGGTGATCACATCATGCCATTCTGCAATCTCTTTCTCGAAAGCAGCGGTCTTTTCCCTGAATCTCGCCAGTGTATCATTACCTAATGGCAGATGTACAGGAGGATTTTCTGCATGCCCCAGTTTCACAAAAGCCTGCGCCAGTTTCACCGGATCACCTGGTTGTTTCTTATTGGCGTTCCCCGCGAAAGTGCGCATCTGTCCTACTGTGGCTGCATAATCGCTGATCTCATTGCTTGTCTTTACAAGGGAAGCATGGTCTAGGAATTCAGTCCTGAAGAATCCAGGAGCCACCACAGTTGCATAGATGCCCAGCGGAGCCAGTTCCTGTGCCATTGCTTCGGTAATTCCTTCTACCGCAAACTTGGTTGAACCATAGATACCCCAACCCACATAACCTGCCAGACCGCCTATTGAAGAAATATTGATCACATGACCGGAGCCTTGTGCTCTCATATAAGGTAAAACCGCACGGGTCACACTCAGCATTCCGAATACATTTACTTCATAGTTGTTCTTTATTTCCTGTGCTGTAGCTTCTTCCACGCCGCTCAGCAAGCCATAACCTGCGTTATTTACCAGGACGTCTATTCTGCCAAAGGTATCAACCGCCTGTTTGGCTGCAGCTTTAGCTTGTTCTTCATTGGTGATATCCAATAATACTACGGAAAGATCTTTGTGGTTTTCCAGCTGGGCAGCCAGTTCTTCAGGTTTGCTGCGCACAGTTGCTACCAGTTTATCGCCTGCGGCGAGAATAGCTTTTGATATTTCTAATCCAAAACCCCGGGATGCGCCGGTGATGAACCATACTTTTTGTGTTTTTGTGCTTTTCATTTCGTTTGTGTTTTGTGATACAAAGATGAAAAGAAGCCAGCAGCCGGGCTTTAGCAAAAGCACTGAATCTTTTATGAAAATCAAAGAAGGGGTTATACAGACTATTAAAAACAATAATGCCTTCCTGGAAATATCCGGGAAGGCATTATATGCTGAATATCTATAGTTAAAAGAAATCGCTCTTTCTTATGAATGGTACGTTCTCCTGAACTCCGCAGGTGTAACGCCCGTATTTTTCTTGAAAAATGTGTTGAAGTTGGGTTGCTCTGCATAACCTATGCTATACCCGATCTCCTGTAGCGACCAGTCGGTTTGCAGCAATAATACTTTGGTTTCATCCAGCAACCTGTTTTTAATGTGGGTGCTTACATTCTGTCCTGTATGTCTCTTAAGCAGGGCATTCAGGTGATTTGGATGTACGGCCAGGTCGGCAGCAAATTCTTTCGCTGTCCTGATCCGGATCGGTGTTTCCTTATTAATACCTGCCGCCTCATCTTCCAGCAACTTAAAGAACTCATGTACATGACGAAATTCATCCGATACACTGTCTGGCGGTGGGAAATTTGCCATCTTGGTACTTTCCACCATGATCAGTTGAAGATATGCTTGCATGGAATCGTCACTCCACTTGCTGCCAGACAATTCCTCTTCTTTCATCTTGGCAAATAACTGCTCCAGTACCTGCGCATTCTCATCCGTCAGGCGGATCACGCTTTTCGATTTATCTGTAAACAGGGCAAACTTGTCCATACTTGCTTTCAAAGCCGGATGTTCATTAGTGAAGTCCTTTTTGAAGAGGCAGTAATATCCCCCGGACTCTTCAGACAAATTCTTCCAGGAGATGATATCATTAGGATGAATAAACAGAATGGTCGGCTCTTCCAGGTAATAAGTATTCAATCCCATTGTAAATACCCCTGCCCCTTTCGTGGTCAGCAGCACTTTATAAAAATCCCTGCGGTTAGGGGATAGATAATTCCTGCATTCATGCATTTCCCTGTTAAATACCCTGATGGTCCAGTCCTCAAAATATTCGCGGAAAACGGGGATCAGGTCAGGAATATCTCTTAAGGTATCTATAGTTCGGCTGTCAAGCGTCTGAGATGGCATAACTGAGTGTATATGACTACTAATTTACTGCATTTGTCACAAATACCCCCTAAGATTGGCTGCTCCGGCAGCTGGCTCCCCGGCGCTTATTGGTTATCTTAGTAATCACCAATACTATTAAAAATGGAAGTACAACCAGTTAGCAGCAAAACTTTTGGCTTCATGGTATTGTATGACATGCATACCAAGTTTTTCTCAAATGTTATTGTTGATATTTCTGAAAAAGATGCCAATCAACGCTTGGATACAAAAGCCAATCACATGGCATGGCTGGCAGGCAGCCTGGTAAACGAAAGATTCGAATTGGCCCGGTCTTTCGGTATCGAAAAACAGCAACAGGCATCTGAACTTTTTAAAGACCATAAAGGCATACAGGATGGTGTCACCTATCCATCATTAGCTTCTTTCGAAAAAGACTGGAAGATCATTTCTCCTCTTTTAAGAGAAGCGCTCCTTCATGCTGATGATGAAAAGTTTGATGAGCCTTTTGAAATGCCGGGTATGAAAATGAGCCTGTTTGATCTTGTTTCTTTTCAGACTTACCGGGAAGCCAGTTGCATCGGACAACTTGCATTGTGGCGGAGATTACTCGGCTATGAGGCCATGAAATACATGTAAACCGCCTGCTTTTACACGACAGAATATAAGTCCCGGGAATAGTTTATTGCCGGGACTTCCTTTTATATACCATAAGGCACATCAGGTTCCGACACCATGAAACCATCTTCAGAGATATCACTGAGATCGTAATGAAACCCTTCTGAGATTCTTTCCTTACGTGGCAGGAAGAAGCCTTTTATACAGTTCGGATTACGAATGGCGATTTGGATATGTGTCTTTTCATGGATACCGGAACCTTCAAAAACAGGTCCACCTTCCACAAAGGCTCCACGTACTGAATCAGGAAGATGCTCTTCTGTAAAACCCTGTCGGCTAATGTCATCTTTTATCTGTGTCAGAATATTCTGATACATATGTTCAATCACAGCACAATCAAGCTCTCTCAGTATCTTGTCTTTATATAGGTCTTGCACTATATCTATATTTCTATACAATGCTATTCCCGCCCTTTTATGATCAGTTGCCAAACGGTCGTAAGTACGTTTAAACATCTGAATATGTTCTGTATTAAGGAAATCACAACAATATCCCAGATCAATAACAGCGCCTATTACCGCAGGCCGACTAATTTTCTTCCGCTGAAACTTTTCATTAGCCCAGTCTAATGCTCTTTGATAATTATTCTCCCAGAAATACATTCCATTGCCCAACCAATCATACCGTTCTTTACTTATTTTTATTCTATTCGGATTATTTAACAATGTATTGCAAGTTGTTTCGTCACAACCGTGAAAACCTACAACTAAATTGGGTCTAACATGATACATAAAATAGTATTTATTTTTTTGGTGTTAACAATTCTAAATTCAAGAACTCATGATACACATCATTTTAATGTTGCTTATTCTGTTTCCCCCTTCCATTGCATTCTTCGATGAAATTACCTAAATTTCGGTATGGAGGTGTATAGTTTTCATTGCTATCCAGGAATCCAATTTCTTGAAACTTTCTTATTATTTCTTCCCTGGTTTTAACTCGCCTACTTTCTCTTTTCATAAACTCAATCACTTTCGCTATGTGTCTTGATGTCATGATTACATTTTTTAAGGTTAGCATTAATTCCTATGTCCGCTCCTAATTAGTTAATAGAACTAACATCGGCTGCTTCAAACGCCTTGCTCGAGACTTCATCCATTATCTCTACAACGTCGCTCCATTTCTTGTTGTTATGTTTTTCTATCCAGCGACCCAAATTCCTATATGGAGCAGTATATTCACCTCTGTTATCCAAAATACCAGATGCTTGCAATCTCCTAAATGCATCCTCCTTAGTATTAAATGCCGCATCCTCTCTATCCATAAACTCAATTACTTTTTTAATGTGTTTTGATGTCATGATTACAATTTTTATTTAGTAATATTTTGCCATTAAATTGATCCAACGTTATACATAAATGGCCATTATTAGATAACAGCTAAAAATCCTCACTTAATGCGCCTCAAAGTCTAATTCCAATTCAGCTCGCTTCTCTTTAGCCCTTCTGGTACACTCATCTATCCATCTTCCTAAATTGCAGTATGGAGCCGTATAATTTCCATTACTATCCAAGTAGCCTATTTTTTGCCATTTCTTAATTATCTCTTCCTTCGTTTTTTTCTTGTCATTTCTCTTTTCATAAATTCAATTACTTCTGCAATATGTCCTGATGCCATGATTACATTTTATTTCAGTGAATATAATTTTCATCCAATACCCATCCCACCCCGCTACGCGCAAACACGCAGCCAGCATAATGCCACACAGGCATACCACATTAAATCATTCAGGAAGTTTTCAATTATTCTATTAGAGGAGTTCAGTCAACAAACAATACATCAAATGTAAATCAAACAAACAAAACTTCAATAAATCCTCACAATTTTTCTTGAAATGACAATCTCAATATTAAACAACAAAAGCTCCTTACGGAGCTTTGTTCCTGTTTACTAAATTCGAGCCGGACTTATACCGCCACACGATCAATCGCCTTCTGCAAAGCCGTTTCCTTGTATCCAGGCATGTCACATCCTTCCGCCCAGAATGTGGTGACATCAGTCATTCCTACAAAACCAAGTGAAGCTTTCAGATATGGTTCTGCAAAATTGTATGCCTGCATCGGACCTTCAGAATAAACAGCTCCTGAAGATACAGCCAGGTATATCTTCTTATTCTTTACCAATCCTTCTACCTGACCAGTTGCATAAGAAAATGTTTTTCCTGCACGCAATACATGGTCTATCCATGCTTTCAGTGATGATGGCACATTGAAGTTATAGATCGGTACACCTATCACAATAATATCCGCGTCCATTACTTCATTGATGGTATCGTCAGAAACCTTTTCAACTTTCGCTACCACTTCCTGTGCTACTTCTCCCATGCCACGATATACTTTCAGATGTCCTTCGTGAAAGTGCTCGTAGTGTTGTTTCGCCAGATCTTTTACTTTAACTGTACTGCCGGGATTAGCCGCAAGCAGTTTTTCAATCACTGCGTCCGCCAGTTGTGTGCTTTTTGATTGTGCTCCATTTACGCTGGAAACAATCTTCAGTATTTTTTTCATGCTATTGATGTTTTATTAATTTTATGATAAGTGAAGTAAGACGCTGCCAGTATAGCAAGGAAAACAAATGGTATTACCGGAACAGGCATCGGATCTCCGGAAAGACCATGTGCAATAGCTGCAGATACAAACGTAAATGTGAAACCTGCATATGTCCATTCCTTTATCCTGCTGCCAACCGGCGCCAGTAACAACACAACGCCTATCAGTTTTGCAATGGCCAGCTCTACCCTGAAGTAAGCCGGGTAACCAATGTGCTGAAACGCCTGGTCCATTTTTACATCGGTGAAATATGCATACGCTGAATACGTCATCATTAATGCTATAATTGCTGTAGCAATCCAATAAACAATCCTGTAAGTTTTCATTTGATAAATTTGATGAGGCAAAACTATTTACAATTGCTAGTAAATGGTTAGTAGTATACCAAAGGTTAGTAGTAACCTACAGGATAGTCATCGGCCGGCAGGCAATAAAAAAAGCAGGCATTTCAGATTGAAATGCCCGCTTTTTAATCACTTATCTGTTATGAAAAACGATGTCTGTTTATCTCACCACTCTTAACTTTCTGCGTTCCTTCTTATACCAACGTCTCATTCCTTCATGCTTACAATAAAACACAAGAAACAACGCTATTGATAATCCCGCATTCCTTAAAGTCGGATCTATCTTCTCAACAAAATTGTTATACGCAATGGCAAGTAATACACACAAGCCATATAAGAGAATATCAATCCCAAGATGTTTCATCCATAATCTGAAACTCTCCTTCCTGATGATCTCAAATGTTTTCCGGTTCGCATAATAACATGCCAGGCAAAACACAAAATAGATGACAGCTGCCAGTACAGGTCCTGTTGCAAGATGATCTTTATAGGAAACAGGCCCGGCCGCTCCAATAATAAATTTGATGCAGGCGTCGGCAAAGAACCGGATCATTGCATAAAACGTGAAAACATACAAGACTCCAGGGACATAGTCTCTTAATAAGTTACCTTTGTGGTGATGTATCTGATGCTGCATAGGGGGTGATTTAACAATGTGTATATCCTAAAATACCGATTTCCTCCAATTTTCCCCCTTAAAAACTTCACTTTTTTCCTGATCAAGTCCAACTCAAGCCCGACTGATGTCCGGTTAAAGTCCTATTCTTTAAGGTCACATCAGGTTCATTATAAGCTCATTATGATATCCCCAGGGCATATAGAAGTGTACCTTTTGTCTACTTATAATGACATCTAAGAATAAAAATCTGATCGAAGAAATAAGCTATTCCAAGCCTATAATCAACACATTTTCAGTAAATTCGATAAAATCTATTGTCGCGTTATGGCCCAAAATTTCAATATGATCACCCAAGGGCTTTCCGGCCATGTCGGAGACCTCATCTTCTACGAAAGGAATGGCAAACCCTTCTGTCGTAAAATGCCCCAATATGGCCCGGACAGCATGTCTGCCGCCAGTAAACAAAGCAGCCGGGAATTTGCAAAGGCCAGTAAGGCCGCAAAATCGATCCGTTCGGCACTGAACGGAATCTGGCAGCCGGTAAAGGAAGAAACAACGATTTTCAGGCTAAATAAAGCCGTTTACGCGGCTTTAAGAGAAGATACCCTGCATCCACGCGGTGAAAGGATATTTAGTGCAGATGCTCTTCACAGGCAGCTGAAAGATTTCCGGTATAACAACCAGGCTGTAATGACGATCGGAGGAATAGATACCCTCCGCCAGGAAGACGGCAGCATCATGCTTGTATTACCACAAAAGTGGCAACACTGGCTGAACCCTCCCAAAGGTACCCGTTACATTCAACTCCATGCTGCAGCGCTGGATATGGACTTTGGAAACAATACCTGCCAGGGCGTCACTACGGCGGCCCATTGTGTTCCGATCGGCGGTAGCATGCACACCGTACACCTGCCGGCAATACCAGTTAAAGCAACCGCTACGATCGTTGTGCTGCAACTGCGCTTTCTCCATACAGAAAACGATATCCAGGTTAACAATGGCGCCAGGTGCGAACAGGCATTTGTTACAGCCGTACTGGAACCTGCTTTGCCAGTAGTAAAAAAGGAAGAACGATCTGCCCGGACACCAGGATCTGTCCGTAAAAACCGATCGGCTGCTGCAATATTGAAAAATACAAACCACCCTGCGGATCCCTGTCCTGCATTACCTGTTGATAACCATGATACAGCGGTTGTTCCCAGGACAACACTATCTGTTAAGAAATATAAAAAACCGCCTGCACTTGTAAATGTGGAATGATTTTTTCAGCTTTCAGGTAAAAAACTACCTTGAGAGCTTTCTTAATCATCGCGCAGCTATTCCTTTTCCTTACCACACAGGCACAGCAAAACAATATAACCAGCGTTACCGCCAGTTATGATCCGGCTGCTATAGCCGAATTGTACGATCATGTCCCGATCGGGCTCGAATTCAAATTTGCGAACGGAGATGTTAAAAAAACAGAAGGTTATTTACAGGGAGCTTACCGGTGGAGGAATATCAAGGTGATCAGCTCGTGTGGCGCCGTGCAGAACGGCTATTTGCAAATTGACAGGCAACGGCTGGCAAGACAGCATTACCAGGTTGAACTAACGGTAACAGTACCGGAAACAGCACAACCGCTCACTACCAAACTTACCATTCCGTACCTCGAAAACATACGCTTTAACCACTATGCAGACAGCCTGAAAAGAGGCATCCGTTTTTACCTCAATGTAGAAGGATCTTTCACCAGCGGAAAGGTTTATCCGCTGGACACAGCTGCTATAAAATTCAGTACCAGCGCAGGAAAATTATTGGGGCAGGACCTGCTGTTGAATCTCAATGATGCGACTACCCGCTTCATCACAGTTACAGCTACCAATAAAAGAGATTCTTCTATGTCTATAACAAGTACAATTCCTGTAAAACAAATCCTGGATAAATAACAACAGGAGATGGTCCTGCAATTAAATAAGCGCCCTCGCTTTTAATTCCAGGTATTTGTTAATAACATTCAACGTCAACTGTTCCGGTGGCGTAAGTAAAGACAGAATACCATATTTGGTGAGCTCCCTGACCATCAGTTTCTTCTCATAGGCAAACTTCTGTGCAATTACCTGACGATAGATCTGTTCTACGGTATGCACATGGTCTTTGGTTACCTTTTTCAATTCAGTATTCTCAAAGAAAACCACCAGTAACAGATGATACTTCGCAAGTCTGCGCAGATAAGGCAACTGTCGCTGTAACGCCGTCATGGACTCAAAGTTGGTGAACAGGATCAATAAAGACCGCTGGGAAAACACACTACGCAATGTAATACTTAACTTCTCATAATCACTTTCCTGCCACTGCGTTTCCTGAGCATACAACTTCTCGATGATCAGGTTCATTTGCGTCTTCTTACCGGAAGACGGCAATACGTCCACCTGTTGCGCAGCAAGTGTAACAAGTCCTGTTTTATCTCCTTTCTGCAAGGCGATGTTGCTGAAGATAAGCGAGGCGTTGATAGCGTAATCCAACAGGGATAATCCTTCGAAAGGCATCTTCATCGCGCGGCCCTTGTCGATCACACAATATACCTGTTGCGACTTTTCTTCAACGTAATTATTCACCATCAATGTACCTCTGCGTGCTGTAGCTTTCCAGTTCAGCATACGTACATCATCTCCGCGCACGTATTCCTTGATATGATCAAACTCCAGGCTATGCCCCGTTACACGCTGTTTATGCACACCCATTTCCTGTAAACGGCCGCTGAAAGAATAGAATTCGTAATTACGCAACTGTAAAAAAGAAGGATATACTTTGACCATTGTCTCGTTCTCTGCAGCAATATACCGCTGCGATAATCCGAGTAAACTGCGTACAAAAGTATTCGTTTTACCAAAATGATATTCTCCTCTCTCCACAGGACGTAATGTATAGTGGACCGCGCTTTCCTCGCCTGCTTTCAGTTGTACCTTCTTCCTGAAATCACGTATCTGGAACTGTACCGGCAGTTCTTCCAGTATTACAACTGTAACGGGAAAACGATAATTGTTCACCAGCTTTATGTTGATGTCGTTATTATCACCATTACTGAAACGGCCAGCCAGCGTACGTGTTACTACTAATGGGTTTTTGCCCGCCACAAACAGGAAGAATATATCCAGCACCAGCAGGAACAAAAGTAGTGTAACGATCAGCTCCGCCACTATGTACAATGACGGGAAGAAATAGGCCAATACAAACAACATAGCCGTACTTCCCAGCAATGCATAGAAGCGCGTTGTAAAAAATAAAGACTGATAAAATGCTTTCAACATACGATTGTGTTTACCTCGGTACTTCCACTGATTTCACGATCTGTGAGATCACCTCATCTGCAGTAATGCCTTCCATTTCACGTTCAGGCGTGAGTACGATACGATGGCGTAATACATGCGGCAGCATACTTACAATATCATCAGGTGTGACAAAGTCACGGCCACTCATAGCTGCTACCGCCTTTGCACAATTCATTACCGCCAGTGATGCACGCGGTGATGCACCCAGATACAACGAAGCATTATTACGCGTTTCATGGATCAGGGAAGCAATGTAATGCAGCAATTTATCTTCAATATGTACTTTACGCACCAGCAACTGATACCCTATGATCTCTGTGGCCGTCACTACCCGCTCTACAAGCTGCGTCAGGTCTGACAGGCCATTGTACCGGTGCATCGCCTGTAACATGGAGATCTCTTCGGCCAATGCAGGATACTTCACTTCTATTTTAAAAAGGAAACGGTCTAACTGTGCTTCCGGCAAGCGATAGGTACCCTCCTGCTCTATCGGGTTCTGTGTAGCTACCACCATAAAAGGTGCGGGCAAATGATGTGTGATACCGTCGTTCGTTACCTGCCTTTCTTCCATCACTTCAAACAGGGCCGCCTGTGTTTTTGCAGGAGCACGGTTGATCTCATCTATCAGTACAAGATTGCTAAATACAGGACCATGTTTGTATTCAAACTCTCTTTTCTCCGGATTAAATATCGAAGTACCCACCACATCCGCAGGCATGATGTCGGGCGTGAACTGAAGCCTGGAGAAGTCAGCATCAATACAGCGCGAAAGTAGTTTAGCGGTCAGGGTTTTGGCTACTCCCGGCACACCTTCTATCAGTACATGGCCATGTGTAAGCAGTCCTGCTATTAACAGGTCAATCATCTCATGCTGACCAATAATAACCTTTCCTATCTGTTCCCGGATAGCAGCTACCGATTGATGAAGAGCGGTAAAATCTGTACGGGGCTGAAATGTAGTTTCCTCCATTATTTCGTATTTAAATAAAACGCTTGTATATTTTTATAAAATCGCTGCAGGTATTCATCCGTTATTGTGTATTCGGATTGTACCTCTCTGATACTTTGCAGAATATCGTTGACCTGTTCGAGCGGCATTACTGCCTTGCGCGATAACGCATCTGCAAATGCGGCATCCAGGATATTTGTGTTCAGATAATATCGCGTGCGTATAAATTCCTGCCATTGCAAAATGATCTTCTGCGCCAGATTGCGGTTGTCGTGCTGCTGATAATATAACTGGCCGAGTGCATCCACAAACTCCAGCGAATTATTCACCAGTAGTGGTTTCTCAGGGATGATCCGCTGGCGGCGCTTGCTTTCAAACAATATGTAGATCAGCAATAATGCAACTGCCAGCCATAATGCCCAACGCATAGCTGGATAGCGCATCAGCACCTGCCATTCACTGAAATCGCCCGACTGGCGATAGTTCTGATATTTATAAAACTCATCCCAGTATACATAGTCCATGTAGAGGTTCGTGTATGCCAGTTGTCTTTCGAGCGACACCATATTACGCTTGTTCATCAGGAAGTAGTTCGTTAACGTAGACGGCTGCAACGATAAGAACACAGCCCCTTCGCCCACAAACACCTTTACAAAGTTCGGCCGGTTGAAAGCATCTGTTCCTAATATTGTCGTATGGCTTGTATCCATCTTTGCTACGTAACTTCCTCCTTTAATGCCTTTCTGGGAAAAGGCCGTATCTGGCGCCAGAAGCCGGTTCACATAACGCTGGTCTGCATTGGTGAGCGCCTGAAAAATTCCCTCATCATCCACAGAGAGATTCAGATATTCCAACAGCAGACTGTCAGGCTGATTTGTTGCGATGAACAGCTGATTGCCCGCCGAGGCGAATTTGATCATATTCTTCGCATCCTCTGCTGAAGTGTATAATCGGTCCGCCACTAAAATATACAGATTATAGTCTGTCGAAGACAAGGTCTCATCTTTGCTGTAAGTGCGCGTAAAAGGCTTCGTAACTACCTGTGGCTTGATATCGTAATAAAACAAGTGGGACAGAACCTTGAACATGGCATAACATCCACCGGGGCTTTTATCCTTGTAGGAAAAGCTTTGGCGCATGAGTTCCTTTTCATCAATATTTTTACTATCCGGCTTACCTGTACGTGATGAAATGGCGAGCAGGATTAAAAATACCAGGATAATGGCGCCTATGATTGCTATTTGTTTTGATTTCACCGGGTATAGCCTAATTCGTTCATAAATTGACGGAACTGTTTGTGAATGACATTGAACTGTTCGTCGTTCACGGGTAACTCTCCGTACCAGATATATTCATAATCCAGCGTCAGCGTTGCAAATGTTTTATACCATGGTGTAGACACTAAGCTGCGTAAATAAGCTGCATTCGTTTTCTCCCTGCTATAAGTTACGATCCCTTTATCAACTAACACCCGCAACGTTTGCAGATATAATAGCCTTACTGCAGCCCTGAAGCCGCCGGAAGAGATGGCCTGTTCTATCAGCTGATGATAGGTATCTGCCTCCAGTTCTTCATCTGTCAGTTTTACTGTTTTATCATTATCCGCTTTCGTTTTCTTCAGGAGATATCCATTTTGTTTGAGGTATTGATATAACAATAAGCCCACACAACCTACCACAATACACACGATCACTACAGGGAACAGTCCGATTAAACTTACAAGCCCGGCAAAGATCTGTGTTATCCAGGAGGAATTTCTCCTGACCTCCGGTTTCTTTTTTTCGTACTGGAGGTCCTTATCCGCCAGTAATATATTCATGACCGAGTCGGGTACTGCACGTATTACTAACGGATAATCTGCATAAGATTCTATCGTATCAGCCATCGCCGGCGAAGCCTGATCCCACAGATAATGCTCCGCCACCTGGTTTTCCGGGACAGTCGTTCTTGTGGTAGTTTCTTCTGATTCTTCTGCCGCTTCTCTTTTTCCGGCGGTAGTGATCATATCGGCAGCTACCATAGAATCCCATTTCTCAGCAGGCACGGATTCCTGCGCTTTTATAAATAACGGCAGGCACAATAATATCAGGATATAATGAACGCGCGTTTTCCTCATTTAACAGGCTTTATAATATTTGCTTTTGGTCCCAGCTTATATCCTTTACTATGCAGATAGATCGGGTATACAATAAAGTAGCTAACGATAAAGAACAATGATACCGATAATATGCAGACACTCACCCATACCGGCATCGCGGTATGCCTTGTTACGAAACCTTCCAGGAAAGCAGCTACTATAAAGATGGGGATCAGTGTCACCAAGATCTTCACACCATCGCGGGCAGTATTTTTCAGGGCGTCTAACCTTTTACGGGTACCGGGAAATATGAGCCCGCTGACCATTACCAAACCCGCGCAACCGGCTATTACGATAGCGGAGATCTCAAGGGTGCCATGTATCCAGATCACCAGTACTGATTTTAAACCCAATCCTTTTGAAAAGAAATAATACTGGAAAGCGCCAAGCATAACGGCGTTCTTCATCATCAGCCAAAGTGTACCAATGCCCAGCGTAAGGCCGCTTATGAAAGTCATCATAGCTACGGTAATATTATTCTGAGCGATCCTGAGGAACATTACCAATTCATTCTCCTGTTTATAAACACCAAATGGATCACCGTTACTGATATTCTGTTCTGTCATGCTTACATATTCATCTCCGAGGACACCACGTACAAATGTTTCGTCGTGAGCGGCCGAAAATGCACTCATTACGCAGAACAACAGAAAGAATAAAAAAGTGAACAGGAATAAACGATGATACTTACGGAACAGCAACGGCAGTTCATAAACGAAGAAATTGCGGAGCCGGCCATCCTGCTCTTTACGATTGCCATAGATATGATGATAGATACCTGCGGCCATGCTATTGATGTAGCCGGTGACCTTGCTGAAGCTGTAGAAAGTTTTGGCATAAGCCAGATCATCCAGCAGACTGGTGAAACGTTCTGCCATCTCATCAGGATCATTAGCTGGTTGCTCCTGGTATTTTTTCCAGCGCTGGAGATTCTTTTTTATGAAGGTTGATTCACGCATGGGTTGTCTGTTAGTCCGTCATCCTCAACTGATAACAGGAATAGATCAGCTATCAGTTTGTTCATTTGAAAATAATGCTGCTCAGAATATACAAAAAAGACCCGGGGCAGCTGATATTTATTAAAATATTGTCGCTAGTTTTAATCCAGTTCTACGGACTGCTTACAAACATATACATTAATCAGTAATTTTATATATGGCCAATATAAAAATACCCACTTCTTTTAATATAGAACTCGAATTTGAGACAGCTAAACTCTTCCAGCGCTTCCTTGCCTGGCTATTTGACTGTCTCATCAGGTTGGTGTATGGCATTGCATTGGTTTATACGGTGAGGAACCTCAAATTGGGAGAGACATACTCTTATGTGGTATATTTTTTCTTCGGCATTTTGCCCATGATGCTCTATTTCCTTGTTTTTGAGATCCTTATGAATGGGCAGACACCGGGTAAGCTGGTAATGAACATCAAAGTGAGGAGTATGCAGGGAGGTAAACCGAGTATCAGTCAGCACCTGATCAGGTGGCTGTTCCGCATGCTGGAAACGCCCTATATCTTCTGGAACGGTATTATTCCTATTATAGCCATAGTAAGGTCTCCGTATGATCAGCGGCTGGGGGATATCGTAGCGGGAACGATCGTGGTAAGCACGAAAACAAAGGCGAGCCTGTCTGAGACTATTTTCAGGGACATGTCGGCCGTGGACTATCAGCCGCATTTCCCTCAGATCCTTAAGTTGTCTGACAGGGATATGAACAAGATCAAAACACTGATGGACCAGGCCATTAAGGCCAATAATGCGGAGCTGGCCGCCCGTGTGGCATACCGTGTAAAGGATGTACTGGACATTAAAACGGAGATGCTGCCGGAGGAATTCCTGGAAACGGTATTAAATGATTACAACTATTATACTACCCGCTAAAAAAATGCCGGTCGCCAAAGAAAATGGCAACCGGCAAGGCAACTATTATGGCAAAAAGTAATTAAACAGCTGTAGTACCTATACTGCCGATCTGGCTATCCAGTGCGGGCCCTGCAGGACGGCCGGCAGGGCCTATATAATGGATGTCCCTGCTAAAGGCGAGGATAGGATAAAATATCATTGGCAGGAAAAGGAGCCCAAGTGTAAACCCGATGTCTTTTCCGAAGCTCTTGCTGAAATCGTGTGTTAACATGATGGGAAGAACAATCCATCCGTAAATAGGGATCAGGAACATGAAAATATACCACCAGGGTTTTCCTACGATCTCCAGCATCACAATTATGCTGTAAATAGGGACAATTGAAGCCCAGCCCGGTTTACCAGCCTTTTCAAATATTTTCCAGCCGCAAACGATGAGCAACACGATAACAGCCAGATAAATTATCGTGAAGAAAATGAATGCTCCGCCCATAGCTGCGGCAGCGCCTGAAGAATCGTATGAAACGTCTTGCATAATTAAAGGTTTAGGTTAGAAGTTGATGATGTATAAATAATGAACATAATACCTGGTAGATGGTAGTTTATTAAATGGTTTTTATGGAATATGGAGCCACAGTAAGCTTCAACCAGTCACTTTTACAGGAATTATAACATCAAATGACACAGAATTGATCACTGCGGACATCATTTTTTGTTCACTTTTTTAAATTTTTCTAATAATTCTTCTCTCAGGATTTGTTATTTATTCCAATTAGTGTACATTTGCACCCGGCAAGTCTTATACGACCAGCTCCTGCTGAACTCCCCCAGGACAGGAATGTAGCAAGGGTAGGCGGTTGTAGCGGTGCGATGTAAGTAACTTGCCGTTTTTTTTTCTTTTTTTTCCAGGCCATCAGTCAATAGGTTCAGGTGATACCATTAACTCTCATTCAATAAGGAATGGCCTGCGATACTACCCAATGCATTTCAACTGTTTTATTTCGTGATTGTCCATTTTCTGTCTTGATTCAAAATGAATCAGTAAGTACTGTTGATTATATATTATTTGTTCCGTACTATTGTAGCGGCATTTATTAAAAAGGACTAAATCATTTCACAATGAAATTCTTCATAGATACTGCAAACCTTGCGCAGATAAAAGAAGCAAACGACCTGGGCGTTCTTGACGGTGTTACCACCAACCCTTCCCTGATGGCTAAAGAAGGCATCAAAGGCGAAGCGAACATCATCAAACATTATGAAACAATTTGCGAGCTGGTAGACGGTCCTATCAGTGCAGAAGTGCTGTCTACCGAATTCAATGCAATCATTGAAGAAGGTAAGAAACTGGCTGCTATTCACCCGAACATCGTGGTGAAAGTACCAATGATCAAGGACGGTGTGAAAGCGCTGAAATGGTTCACCGACAACGGTATCAAAACTAACTGTACGTTGGTATTCTCTGCTGGTCAGGCTTTACTCGCCGCTAAAGCAGGTGCTACGTATTTATCGCCTTTCATTGGTCGTATTGATGATACTAACTGGGATGGCGTTGAGCTGATCGCTCAGATAGCACAGATCTACAGCATTCAGGGCTTCAAAACTGAGATCCTGGCTGCTTCTATCCGTAACCCATTACACATCATCAAATGTGCTGAAGCCGGTGCTGACGTTTGTACATGTCCGCTGGATTCAATCCTGGGTCTCCTGAAACATCCGCTGACTGATATCGGTCTGGCTAAGTTCCTGGATGACGCTAAGAAGATGTAATCTTATTTTTAGATGGTATACTCCCCGGTGCACGCCATGCATCGGGGATTTTTTTTGTGGTGATTCAGGTTGATCTACACCAGTAGCTATTCTGTTTTATAAAATTCTTTATCATTTTCATAATATACTTTCATTATTTTCTGAAAGTATTGTAATTTTGAGATGCATTTATAATTTCCGGCGTTTGAATACATAGTGTCGCAAGACATTAGCACGTTCATTTTGAATTTAATTCTTTGATCGCTAAATGATTGTATTATGATTCAGCCGAATATCCCGGAAACAGGAATGCCCCGCGTAGTAATTGTAGGTGGCGGTTTTGGTGGTATTAACCTTGCCAAGAAACTCAAAAACGCCCCTGTACAGATCGTAATGCTGGACCGGAACAACTATCATCTCTTCCAACCCCTCCTCTACCAGGTATCTACCGCCGGTCTTGAAACAGATAGTATCGCTTTTCCGCTTCGCGGGATCTTTAAACACCAATCCAACTTTTTCTTCCGTATGGCTGAAGTGACCGGTGTACGTACTGCAGAAAATATACTGGAAACAGGTATCGGAGAACTGCGTTACGACTACCTCGTACTGGCCACTGGCAGCACCACCAATTTCTTTGGGAACAAGATCATTGAGGAACATGCTATCGGCATGAAGTCGCTCATTGAAGCGGTACAGATCCGTAACTATGTGATCAAACAGTTTGAAGAAAGCCTGCTGCTGAAAGACGAAGAACAAGTTAAAGCTAAACTGAACTTCGTAATGGTAGGCGGCGGTCCTACAGGCGTAGAACTGGCGGGCGCTTTCGCTGAACTGCGTAAATATATTATGCCGAAAGATTACCCGGAATTGCCGGTATCTCTTATGAACATCTACCTCATTGAAGGTAGCAACCGTATCCTGAACAGTATGAGTGAGCACCCCTCCTCAAAATCGCTGGAAAGCCTGGAGAAACTGGGTGTGAAAGTATTGTGCAATGCGGTAGTAAAAGAATATGACGGCAAAACACTAACGCTCAGCAATGGAGAAACACTGAAAACCCAGTCCCTGTTATGGGCTGCCGGCGTGAAAGGTGTGCCGGTAGCGGGCATTCCCCAGGAATCAATATTGCCTAACGGCCGTATACAGGTAAACGAATTTAACCAGGTAAACGGTACACTGAATATCTATGCCATTGGCGATATTGCTCAGATGACAACCGATCCTGAGTTCCCGAGAGGTTTTCCGATGGTGGCGCAGGTGGCCATTCAGCAGGGGGGCAATTTAGCGGCGAACATTTTGAAGATGGTAAGATCTACCGGCAAAGGGCTGAAAGCCTTTAAGTATAATGACCTCGGCAGCATGGCCACGATAGGCCGTAATCATGCTGTGGCAGAATTTGCCGGTATGAAACTGAGCGGCTTCATGGCCTGGATGGTATGGATGGTGGTACACCTTCTGAGCCTTCTTGGTTTCAGAAACAAACTGGTGGTGCTCAGTAACTGGTTTTACAGATACTTTACCTTTGATCGTGGTACACGTATTATCATCAAACGCGGTGCTGCAAATATTGTAAAGCTGCGCCAAACTGTCGTCAGCTAACCATTTGCCGGAAGTTATGCTACGCAGCATATCATCCGCAGTAATAAAAAACGCGTCCATAGTACATAATGCTATGGACGCGTTCCTTTTTATGTAGTTACTTATTTCCGGCTTAATATTGAATTCAACGTTGTTGTAGTTACCAGTTCGTCTGCACGCCCACCTAATGCACGGTAATAAACGAGGATCGTGTAATTGTTCTCCGCTTCCCACCAGTTACCTTCTGTCAATTCTGTGCTGGGTTTACTTCCCATTCTTGTATCATCTACTAATGCATACTGGTAGTTATAAAAACCCTGTTTGAGGAACAGTGAGCCTTCATATGCCCTGCTGGCAGGATTGTACACCATTCTGCTATTATCATCACACTCGTAGTTTGTCAGCTCGCCTATAATGTACATGCTATAACCTGCATAAGGTTCCGGTACCGGGAAATTGAAATGTACCGTAGCATAATCACCTTCGAAGAACGGGTTATAATCATCCAGCGTAGCCAGGTAGTACAAGCCATTGATATCTTTAATGAACTGATACATCTTATTACCTCTCTCCAGGTCAGGCATGGCGTAAACATCGGTATGATCTTTTGCATACTCTGTAGTCCTCACCCGCTCTGTCTGTAAACGGAAGCTACGCAGATCTATCCAGCGCCATTCCTTCCCGGCCGGCATAACAGCATCTACTTCCCAATTGTATTCAAGCACAGTACCCTTAATGAACAAGGGACGGGGGAACTTGATGGCGTTATCCCAACGGTAGTTCTGCAAAATTACCACCTTCATCTGGTCAAAAGGGTTCACGATATTCAGTCCGGCGGTATTCACGGCAAAGTTGATCTTCTGGTGTGTCCGGAAGATCTTTGGTGTAACGGGTTGCTGGATAAAGCCACTCACGCTGGCCTTATTACCTATCACCAGCATACGGCGTGTTATTACCAGCTGGCTGGTATCACTGTCCAGGTAAACCTTTAGCAGGTAATTACCTGACCTTGTAGGAGTACAGTTCTGGTTTGGCAGTTGTACGGTATAGTGGGTATATTTCTGTAAAGCAATACTGGAGAAGCGGTAATCCTGGATCCTGTTCTCGGAAAACCCACGCAGGTATTCCACCTGATTGATCTGCGCAGGCGTCCAGTCTGCATTACACAACACGTATGTATAGAAGTAGTTCTTTACATCATTATCCATGTCGTCAAAGCTCAATTCCAGCTTTTCGCTTCCATTGAGGGTAATAATTGGGTAACTAAGCTGATCACCGGCCTGGTTCAGCTTAACAGACCGGATATTACTGTAGTAAACATGGTCCGGACTAATGGTATTTTCCTGCGCTACAGTTGGCAGAACGTAAGCCAGTAAACACATTACCAGTATACAGAAGAGGGATTTTGATTTCATAATCGCGTTTCAAGTAAACATTAAGGTACTATTTTTTCAATTTGCAGCAGGCACCTTCCTTTATGAGCGGCCGGCTGTTTATGATTATATTCAATACATTTGTCTTATGAATTTGCCTGCCTTCATTGCCGAGCGGATAGCCTTTAACCGGTATTCCTCCTTTTCAAAGTTCATCATCAATATAGCTATTGCAGCTACGGGAATAAGCGTAGCGGTAATGATACTGGCGGTGGCACTGGTGAATGGTTTCCAGGAAGTGATCCAACAGAAAATATTCAGTTTCTGGGGCCATATGCACGTTACACAGTATCAGCCCAATGCCGGTCCGCTCACAGAACAATTTCCCTTTTCGGCAGACACCTTCATGGTAAAACATCTCAAACAGATTCAAGGTATTACTACAGTAAACGCTTATGCGACCAAATCTGCTATAATAAAAGCAGAAAAAAATCTGGAAGGCGTTATTTTCAAAGGTGTGGACCGCCAGTATGACTGGGACCACCTGAAGCAATTCCTGCAGGAGGGCTCTCCTATTCACTATAACGACAGCAGTTACGCTCCTGAGATACTTATCTCGGCAAGACTTGCGAAAGAGTTACAACTGAAACTTCATGATCCGCTGATCATTTATTTTATCCAGGGCGCGGGACAACCGCCCAGGGCGCGTAAGCTGACCATCAGCGGTATATATAAAACAGGCATTGAAGAATACGACAAGACATATGTATTGGGAGATCTTGAACTGATCCGCAAGCTCAATAACTGGGAACCGGGCAGCGTTGGAGGATATGAGATCTTTACGGACGATTATCGTCAGCTTAAAGAAGTGGGAACTGCGGCTTATGAAGTCATCCCCGATAAACTATTCCTCCGTTCCATCGAAGAAATTTATCCTAACATCTTTGCCTGGTTGCGTTTACAGAGTAAAAACGAGGTCATTATCCTTTGGATCATGTCTATCGTAGCGGCCATCAATATGATCACCGCACTTCTCATACTGATTCTTGAGCGGACGAATATGATCGGTATCCTAAAAGCACTGGGCATGCGCAATTACAACATTCAGGCGATATTCATTACCCAGGCGGCGTATATTGTCATTGCGGGAATTATTCTGGGGAACATCCTGGGACTTGGTCTGGCGTACCTTCAACAAACAACCGGGTTCTTTAAACTGCCGGAAGAATCTTATTACATGTCTGTAGCGGCTATTTCGCTGAAATGGTGGCAGGTGGTGCTGATCGATCTTTTTACTTTTGCTGTTAGCCTGGTAGTATTGATCGTACCTTCTCTCATTATCAGAAAAATCACTCCGGTGAAAGCTATTCAATTCAAGTAATCACTGATAACAATAAAAAAGAAGTCCATAGCGCTGAGTGCTATGGACTTCTTTTTTTATGATCAATTATCAACGTTATCATACTAACAATCTTCCGCAGATAATACCGGCAGCGACACCGGCATTCAGCGATTCAGCCCCTCCCAGTCTGGGAATGGTGATCTTATGTGTACTGGCGGCAATTACTGGGTCACTCAGTCCACGGGACTCGTTCCCTATCAGGATGATGCCTTCTTTTAGTTTCGTGAATTGGGTGATATCTGTACCGTGCAGCGTGGCGGCGTATGATGGTACTCCTGCCTGCTGTAATAAAGTAACGATATCACTTTCCAGGACATGGACACGGGCAATACTACCCATGGTAGCCTGAATTGTCTTTGGATTGTAGGCATCCACACAGTCGGGCGAGCAAATGATCTGACGGATACCGAACCAGTCGGCTATACGAATGATCGTTCCCATATTACCCGGGTCCTGAATAGTTTCCAGGGCCAGGGAAACATTACCTTTTAAAGCTGTCAGGTCCACTTCTGCAGATCCCGGAATATCCAGAAGGGCCAATGCCTGGTTAGGTGTAGTCAGGGCAGACATTTGCTTCAGGACACTTTCTTCTACTTCGGTGACACCTACTGCCGGCGTGCGGTCAAGCAAAGAGCGGTGAGTATTGATCCATGCGGCAGTTGCATAGACCTCCTTTACCGGAATGCCTTCCTGTAGCAGCTCCGGGACGATCTTATCTCCTTCAGCAATGAACTGGCCGGATTTTTGACGGTATTTTTTATGCTGTAATGATTGAATATACTTAATTTGCGCCTTCGACAACATAGAGCCAAACCTACATGAATTCTTTTAATCGGCAAAGCCACGCGGACTGGCCTCTATGGAATAAACAGAAAACAAAGCTTCTAACTATTAATAATTGTATTGACTCTGATGCAGCAGCGGCCACATAGTTCCCTTTTCATTTATCTGAACTATATAATCATCCTGATGACCACTCTGGCGCTGGCTGCTTGTTCCAATACCAAATACCTGCAAAAGAATCAGCTGCTCTATGTGGATGCAGATGTCGATGTGAAAGGAGAAGCATCCTCAATAGAAAAACAGGATATCCGCTCTTCGCTGACCTCCAAACAACTGATGATGCAACAGTCTAATACCCTGCTAATGGGTACCCGTTTCAAGGTTTGGCTGTACAACCAGAAGTATAATGAGAAAAAATCCAACTGGTTCTGGAATCTGATGCTTGCTCCACGGAACCTGGAAGAGCCGATGATCTACGATTCCATGAAGACCAAAGAATCTGTCAAACGTATGGTCAGCTACCTGAATAATCAGGGGTACTTCTATGCTACGGTAGATTACGAGGAATCTATCAAACGACAGAAAGTCAATGTGACCTACAAGGTCAATACTGGTAAGAATTTCGTGATCAACAAGATCCGTTATGAAATACCGGACACCAATCTGCTGAAACTGGTCAAAGAAAGTGAATCACTCGCCCTGGTTAAGTCAGGCATGGCCTACAAACAGGAGGTGCTTGGCAGTGAACGTGAAAGGCTGATGCGTGTGATACGCAATGGCGGCTATTACAAGTTTGACCGTGACGCCATCGAATTTGAGATCGATACCCTCCATAAAACGCTGTTCCGCAACCTGATGAACCCTTTCGAAGGGATCGTTAACGTGTATAACGAGCGTAAGGGAATGGACAGGCCTAAAATGGATATCACGGTGAAGATCTGGAATCCGGAAGATTCCTCTATCCGCTATCAGCAGTATACGCTGGATAGCATCATTGCTTACCCGGATTATCCTTCTTACGGCAGTACCGCCGACTCAATGTTTAAGACCACCAACCGACGGGGTTTGGTGATCCGCTATCGTCAGGACATCCTGAAGCCGGCTGTACTTTACAGGTCCGTGTTGCTGAAAAAGAATGAGCGCTTTTCCCAGCAGCGTACTAATGATGCCATTAACCGCCTTTACGACCTGGGCGCCTGGCAGTTTGTGAACCTGCAGTACCGGGAAAGGAAAGACACGCCAAATACGCTGAACACTTATATTTTCATGACCCCTAAACGGCGCCAGGAGATCGGCGCCAACTTTGAGGTCAGCACCAGCTCCGACTATCCATTGGGTAGCGGTGTCAGTCTGAGCTACCGGCATCTGAACGTCGGCCGTTCAGCTACCCAGCTGAATGTGAGCCTGAATACAGGTATTGAACTGATCCGTACGCAGAACAAGTGGATGCTGCAATCGCAGGAAATAGGCGGACAGGTCAGCCTGATCTTTCCACGGTTCATCACGCCATTCCGTATTGCACAGCGCAGCAAGTCGACCGTACGTACCAGGCTTACCACAGGTATCGATTATCTGACCCGTTCCGGGAAGTTCTATATTTCCAACGTGAACGCTTCTTTCGGGTATGAATGGAATCAGAGCCTCTATAAACGCTGGATCGTGAAACCGATCTCCCTGAACTATGTGGGTGTGAACCTAAGCCCTTTATTCAGGGACAGTACTGTGAATACAAACCCTTATCTGAAAAGAAGCTTCGAACCGGTTTTTATCGGCGGTGAGAACGTAACATATATCTACAGCAATAACGACCTGCTGCACAGGAACCATTATTCCTACTTCCGGGCCAATGTCGAAGAGTCTGGCGGATGGCTGAACGGTATTAACAGCCTCTGGGGAAGTATTTCCGGTAAGGGTACCAACCTGGAGAGCCTGACCAATATGCCGATTGCGAATTTCCTCAAACTGGAGGCAGATTACCGGCACTACTGGACGCTAACGAATCATACGACCCTGGCTACCCGCATTTATGGTGGTGTTGGTATTCCATACGGTAAATCGGATGTAATGCCCTATATCCGCCAGTTCACTGCCGGCGGCCCTAATAGTATCCGCGCATGGCGGCTGCGTACGCTTGGGCCGGGCACATTCAAGGACAGTTCCCTCACCGCCAGCAACTTCCCCGACCAGACCGGTGATATGAAACTGGAAGGGAATATTGAATACCGCTTTGACCTGTTACGCCTGTTCAATGGCAGCATCAATCTGAAAGGCGCGACCTTCCTTGATATGGGAAATATCTGGATGTTGCGGAAAGATACTGTTCGTGCGGGTGGTGAGTTCCGGCTGAAAAACCTCTATCGTGACCTTGCTATAGGTACCGGCGCGGGGTTAAGGCTGGACTTTTCGTTCTTCCTGATCAGGCTTGACTGGGGCGTGCCGGTGAAAGTTCCTTATTTCACCGGGAACAAGAACGGATGGTACCTGAGTGAGTGGCACCTCGGAAACTCACAGTGGAGAAGAGATAATATCATCTGGAACGTGGCGATAGGATATCCGTTCTGATGTTCTTTTTGCACTTTATATAACCCGAGGCTCCGGGTTTACAAAATAAAACGACCCGCTTCGGCGGGTCGATCAAGTTTTATCAGGGTATAATACCAAGATTTATCCAACGGGAAAATACGCTTCAGTCTTAAAAAGTACGCTTTATACATGACGTATACATGGCGTATACATGACGCATACCTGGACTTGAGCAGAATAAAAGGCGCGTTATGCCACCCCTTCCTTTACCTTTTCGATGAACTTTTCAATTTCCCAGGCATCTTCCAGTTTGAATGCACCTATTCTTGTACGGCAAAGACTGCTCATATAACCGCCTACGCCCAGGGCGGCGCCGAAATCGTTAGCCAGGGAGCGGATGTAAGTGCCTGTGCTACAAACCACACGGAAGTAGATCACGGGCATTTCTATCTTTGTGATCTCGAATTCTTTGATGAATACGGTACGCGGTTCAACTTTCACTTCAACACCTTTACGCGCCAGTTCATAAATAGGCTTCCCATTTTGTTTGATGGCTGAGTGTATCGGCGGGAGCTGTTGTTGTTCACCCAGGAACTGTTGGGTAGCAGCATGGATGATCTCTTCAGTGATACTGTCGAGGGGTTTGAAGTCTGTCGGTTCAGATTCCAGGTCGTAAGTAGGCGTAACCGCACCTATTGTGAAAGTTCCGGTGTATTCTTTTTCCTGCGCCTGGTATTCGTTGATCTTTTTAGTCATTTTACCAGTACAGCAGATCAGTAATCCTGTCGCCAACGGGTCGAGAGTGCCCGCATGACCTGTTTTTGCCTTTGTCGTATTCCTGATCTTTCTTACGATGTCGAAAGAGGTCCATTTTAAGGGCTTATTGATAAGCACCACCTGTCCTTCTTCGTAAATATTTTTTTCTGCTGTCTGATTCATCGTGCAAAGATAATAGAAACCCGGAATGCCGCATTCATCCTATAATACACCATACTGGTATGAAATATGCACTTTTTCACTATTTTCACGCAATTTTCATAATATGTCTTTAGTACAACACAGCAACGCGAATGTCAGATATCAGCAACAGGTGGATAATTCCATTAACTATGTGCTGCCTTTTATAGATGCAGCCATGCCGGTAACGCCGGATCTCCGGATAATGGAAATAGGCTGTGGAGAAGGAGGCGTATTGATCCCTTTCCTGGAAAGAGGCTGCCATTGCGTGGGAGTGGACCTGTCCGACGATAAAATTGCACTGGCGCACGATTACCTGAAACAATATGTTGATGCGGGCAATTTACAGCTCATCAACAAAAATATCTATGACGTTGATTTCCTGGGTGAGTTCAAACACTCTTTTGATCTTATCATACTGAAGGATGCTATTGAGCATATTCCGGATCAGGCGAAGATCATTGGATATCTGAAAAACCTGCTCACTCCCCGTGGACAGGTATACTTTGGATTTCCGCCCTGGTATATGCCTCATGGCGGTCACCAGCAGACCTGCGAAAGTAAAGTGCTCAATATGATGCCTTACATCCACTTGCTGCCTAATCCGCTTTATAGAGGCGTTTTAAAGGCATTTGGGGAGCCACCTAACATTATTACGGAATTGATGGAGATCAAGGAAACAGGGATCTCTATTGAACGTTTTGAACGTATTGTGAAGAAAGAAGGATACGGCATCACGAAAAAACAATTCTATCTGATCAATCCTATTTACAAATATAAATTTGGTTTGAAACCGCGCCTGCAATGGGGACCTGTAGCGGGCATTCCTTTTGTAAGGAATTTTTTGACCACCTGCGTCTATTATATGATCAAGGCGGTGTAGTAAAGTATTGGTGCGAATCGTCATAAGATCATCTACCGGAAGAAATAATTTGTAACGATAAAAAGAAAAAGCTCCTAATGGGAGCTTTTTCTTTTATTACAATAAATAATCTTAGTTATTAACATTTTAACTGTCGTACCGTACGCACATCTATCGCTCATTCCAGATCTCCCAGCTTGCTTCGGCCTGTAATATCAGCATTTCATGACCGTTCTTGATGGTTGCTCCTTTGTCGGCGCCTTTCTGAAGAAAAGCTGTCACAGCGGGATTATAAACAAGATCGTACAACAGGTGCTTATCTGTTAACAGTTCATATGGTAAGGCGGGCGCAGTATCAACATTAGGATACATGCCTAAGGGAGTGGTGTTGATGATCAACGTATGAGACGCCATCATATTGGCGTCCAATTGTTCGTATGCGATCGTATCGGCACCAGCCTGGCGGCTAACCAGTTTATAAGGGATATTCAGGCTTTCCAGTACATATTGCACGGCTTTAGCCGCTCCACCGGTACCAAGTACCAATGCCTTATCATGATGAGATCTCAGTAAGGGTTCTAATGATCTTCTGAAGCCGATAGCATCTGTGTTATAACCTATCCTGCGACCGTCTTTGAACCGGATGCAATTAACGGCCCTGATCTGCGCTGCAGCAGGGCTTAATTCGTCCACGTAAGACATCACTGCCTGCTTGTATGGGATGGTAACATTCAGTCCCTGGAGGTCTGGGTGTTGTGCTATCAAAGCCGGCAATTCCTCTATTGCCGGTATCGGGAAGCTTTCATACATACATTCTTTGATACCTTCACGGGCAAACTTCTCGGCAAAAAAGCCTTTGGAGAAGGAGTGACTGAGCGGGTATCCGATAAGACCGTAAACCTTCATAAGGATCGGATTATGCTTTATCCAGGAACAGGTGGAAAGTATCTCCTCTAAGACCGATACGCATTGCTTCCAGGGAGATCACTTCATGTGGCGCGAGGTTACCCAGGTTCACATTACAACCGATCAGCTCCAGGAAATATAACTGCTGCGCTTTCTGTGGCGCTTCCCAAATAATCTTTTCGGAAGGGACTTTTGTCAGTATCTCCTGTACCAGGCCTTCCCTCACTTCGCCTGAACCACGATAGATACCTACGTTGCCACTTTCACGGGCTTCAGCGATCACATAGGTAGCGCCGGCACCGAGTTCAGCGTTCATCAGTTCGATCCATTTATAAGGAGGGATGATATGTTCTGCATCTTTAGACCCTACTTCACTCAATACAAGGGCTATTTTGGCCAGTTTCTCAATATAGCCGCATTTCTCAGCATGCGGGATGGTAATGGAACCATCGGATACTTCAATATGTTTGATCCCGTAATCTTTGATCACACTAACAAATTCATCGAACTGATTACGGATTAAAAATGCTTCAAATAAAGTGCCGCCGAAATACACAGGGATGTTGGCAGACTGGTATAATTCTATTTTCTGGCGCAGGTTAGGCGTTACAAACGAAGTTCCGAAACCCAGTTTAAGGATATCAAAATGGGGAGACGCCACCGATATAAAATTCTTAGCTTCTTCCAAACTTAATCCTTTGTCCATCACCATAGTCAGCCCATGGTTACGAGGTTTCTTTGTCCGATCGGGAATTTGTGTCAGATTAAAATTCATTTGAACGTTTTTTTTCGTCTTGAGTGTCTGTAAACCAAACAGCTATACTTCACTGGTTTTCCGGAATAGGGAACTACCCATCTTTATTAAAACCGGCGCAAAATTAACATATTCCGGTTAAAGAGTTTCAAATAAAGGATTTTATCGTAAAGAATTTTTCCTATCTCGTAAGATACTAAATACCAACAAATTAAAACAAAAAATGCGTAATATATAGTGCAAAATTACAGCACGTTATATTACGCATTTAAGGAACAGTAGTTCCTGATAATAGATTTATTACTTCCCTTTTTTGGCACGTTTATACCTGGTGATCAGTTCTACGATACCAGGATGTTGCAACAAAGTCGGGTCGAGCTCGATAAGTTTTTTCACATGTTTTGCATTGACCTGTAAGGCTGTTTCCAGCTGTAGCATGCCTTCTTTGGACTTACCGGTTGCGAACATGATAGCGGCCCGGTAGTATTGCAGAACGGGCTTATGCCCTACTTTTTGTGTAGCGGCGTCCAGCTGTGTCAGGGCTTCGTCGTAGAAACCGGAAACATACAGTCCGCGAATAAATTCCTGCCAGGTGGTAATACTGGAAGGACGTATACGTACAGCGGCAAGGAGATGGATGAGTCCTTCTTTATCCTTGTCCAGCTCGAGGTAACACTGGCCCAGTGCGATCAGGTATTCGGCGCTGTTCTTATTTATTTTGATAGCGCTCATAATTGATTTGATCGCATTTTCCCAGTTGGCCTCGGTCATATAAGCAATACCGATCTTATAGTACAGCTTATCATCGCTGGGGCTAAGATGGGATGCCTTACGGTAATAATAGCGGGCCTGGGTGTATTTACGCTGACGTTCATAACAATGGCCGATGGCCTCGTAAATAACGTCTTCCGGCTTGGCAATTTCGAGGTGCTTTTTCAGCACGTCAATTGCTTCGGCATATTTACGCAACCTGATATAGGCATCGCCCATATTACGGTAGGCATAGTCAAATTTCTCATCAATGACGATCGCGTACTGATAAGCATCGATTGCTTTTTCGTACAGCTTAAGTCCCTGGTAAGCGGTACCGAGGTTAAACCAGGCCAGCTGATTGTAGGGATGTTCGTTGATGATGTTAGTATGAAGGCGGATGCTTTCTTCATTCCGGCCGGTAAACTCGGTCCAGAAGCAGATCTTATGCAGGGCCTCTTCATTATTGGGAGCATGTTCGAGCGTCAGGCGCAAACAGTCAAAAACCTTTTCAAATTCTTCGCAGTCGTCATATACATCTGCCAGTTCCAGCAATAATTCGGTCTTATCTTCTCCTTCAAAAACTGCTATCTGCTCTTCCAGCAAGGCTGCAGCCTTTTCATGCTGGTTCATTGCGAGGTATACATCAGTTTGCAGAATGTACAGGTTGATATCGGTACTATCCAGTATGGCTGCTTTTTCGAGCAGGTCCATTGCTTCCTGGTATTTCTTTGATTCTATGAGTAGATTGGCCTTTTTTAGTAAGAGAGTGGACGAATAAGGGAACTGTTCAATAGCGATTTCGGCAGCCTGCATGGCATTAGGAAGTTCGTCATGCTCATCATAGTAGTCTATGATCAGTTCGAAAGAATCCTCGTCGAGAAAGGAATGAGACTGGCCAGCTTTCAGGTTTTCAAACTGCTGCAACAAGTCTCTTAACTCCTCAAAATCGTCGTTTAAAAATGGAAAGTCTTGATTCATTAATGTAAATATAAGTATTTTTCGAATCGGGCGTTTATCACCCCGGATATCCCAGATCGGTCTAAATTATTTAACATTACTTTAGGAATTTTTCGTATCTTCGTTAAGAATTTGTTATATAATATATAGAAAAGTTTGTACATTTGTGATACAATGAAACAGATAACTAACATATTGCAGACCTTTTCATTGTCTTTTTTATTGGCTGGCATCCTGGTAATAACAGGGCTGACGGCTACCGCCAACGATAATTTAACCTCCGATAATAAAGACAAGATAAAGAAGAACGAAACTAAGATCTCCCTGGCAGCTTTGTCAGGTAAGACGAACTTGAGCCTCGATGCAGGATTTCGTTTCCATGGTGCCATGAGCTCCAGCTTTAAACTGTCTGAAAATAATTCCTGGAACTTTAAGTCAGTGATGACTATTAAGAAAGGGAACGTAACATATGTATTGCCATATGCTACACAGATACAGCAGCCTTCTAACATGAACTTTCATCAGCTGCACATAGTACTTCCTCTAAGGAAGAACTGATCACATTGACCATTTGCACTCTGCATAAAAAGAAAAAGGTCCTGTCTAAGACGGGACCTTTTTCTTTTTATGTTGTTTTGGGAAACACGAATGCGGTTGCGGATAAAGACAATCAAACGCCTGCTCAAACGGTCATCAATATAAGAACGAAAACGAGCAACAAAAAAGGGTTCCGTTAAAAACAGAACCCTTTCCAATTATTTGACGCCTATCAACTTCCCATCTTCATCAATTCATCACGGCTAATTTCTTTATACCCCGTTTTGGGCACATCAAAGAAAGATCCCGGTACAGCATACAGGTCAACCTTGGTTGCCACTACATGCATTCTGGAACCGTTTTTATTGATGATCTCAAACTGAAGAGGAATACCCTTCAGATTCACAAACCGGCGGTTATATTGCCTGTTTTCCGGTAAAAGATCGGAGGTATAATATACCTCAAAGGTCTGACCATCCGCCATTTTACCAATAGCTTTTTTACAGTTATAACCCGCTATCTGCTTCGTTTCGGAAGCATCCTTGAATTGTACCTGGGTATATTCCTTCAGGTCTTTGGTATATTCTTCCTTACCGGCCCTGATCAGGTATTTATCCCCATGGTTATTAATGAGGGTCACTACTGTTTCTTCACGGCTATTAATAAGATAGCTGTAGTGTACAGTTTTAAAATCGATATCCACCCTGCTCAGGTGTCCTTTCATATATTGCGTTAGCGTACCGCCTTCAAATGAGGGATCTGTCTGTGGTGGCGTTTCGATCTTGTAGACGATCTTTGCGTCTGATACCAGTCGCTGGGCAAACAGGCTACCGGTCATCAGACAACAACATAAAAGTGTTAAAAGAGCTTTTTGCATGACAGTTGAGTATTTCATCCGTAATATTTTAAAGTGAAGGCCGGATGTTACCTTACATAATTTCCCCGTTGTATAGGGATGATTATGCCTGACTTCATAGGTTATATTGAAAAAATCATACCGGATTACCATACTAGTTTTTCCTTTGCCAGGAACGCTTTTATACCACGTTGGCAGTCAGCATGTTCCCTTGTTTCTGCGTTTAACTTCGCTGCCAGATCCAATGCATTTTCCAGGGGCTGATCAAAGACATCGGTGATCAGTTTTTTGGTAACTTTCAGTGAATTGGCGGAAGCGCCGGTACAGAGATCATCTGCAACTTTGGCAACATATTCTGCGACGCTTCCGGCAGGTACCACTTCATTCACAAGGCCATATTGCTCTGCTTTTTCGGCGGTTATCAGTCTTCCGGTCAGTAGCAGATCGCGGGCACGCCCCTCCCCTATCTTTCTGACAAGGAATACGGATACGATAGCAGGAATGAAGCCGATCTTCACTTCTGTATATCCTAGTTTCGCCCCGGGCACGGCATAACTCAGATCACACAATGTGACGAGGCCACAGCCACCGGCGATAGCATGTCCTTCCACCTGGGCAATTACTACTTTATTATGATAATAGATCTGCTGCATGAGTTGCATCAGTTCTTTGGAATCGGCAAGATTTTCTTCTCTGGTATTGAGCTGCAATTGCTGAAGATATTCAAGATCTGCCCCGGCGCAGAAAGCCTCTCCGGCTCCTTTCAATATGATCACCTTCACTTCCGGATCTTTCTCCGCCTGCTGGAAAGCAGTGCGTAATTCAGCTACCATAGCGCCATTCAGCGCATTGCGTTTTTCAGGCCTGTGTAGCGTTATAGTAGCCACACGTTTGGCAACATCATATAGGATATGTTCGAAAACCATCATTTACAGATTGGCGATTTCAGATCGCAGAATGAATATAACAAGAACTTGTTAAATTCCGTGATCTGAAATCGCCAGCTTTCTGAAAAGATCTTTTTATCGCGTTACTTCTTCAATTACATGACCGGCATTACCGCTCGGCATCTGGATATGTAACAGGGCGGCTATTGTCGGAGAAATATCTGTCATCCCTATTGTACGGTTGCTTTTGCCGGGATGGATACCCCATCCCATCCATACCAGCGGGATATGGGCGTCGTAGGCATACCACAAGCCATGCGTGGTACCTGTCTTATTACCATCCATATATCCGGGTTGCAATACTATCTGAATATCGCCACTACGTTTTCTGTTAAAACCATTGGTCATCATTGTACGCATTGGTTCAGCAAGGGTGGTCGACGCCAGCTCCTGCAGCGGGAAAGCGTTGCTGATAGCCGGATCTTTTAACAATGCGTTGATAATAAGATCACGTACATCTTTTAAAGATCTTCCTGCTTTTGCAATGGCGTCCTGGTTCAGGTACAATTGATAATTACTGGCGCCGGCAATCACTTTATCCACACCAGTTTGTTCTTTCATCTGTTTATTCAGGTCGTTGACAATACGTGCTTCGCTCCAGCTACCGCCAGGCAGTTTATTTTCCTGCATGAAGCCTGGAACATGTGCAACGCCATGATCGGCGGTGATGAAGAAAAGATATTGCCCTTTACCTACAGAAGCATCCAGGTACTTGAAGAAAGTGGCCAGGTCTCTATCCAGGCGCAGGTAAGTGTCTTCGATCTCAATAGAGTTAGGTCCGAACTGATGGCCTACGTAGTCGGTAGAAGACAGGCTGATGGCCAGCATATCTGTTACATTGCCTTTACCCAGCTGATATGCTTCCAGGGCCTTCTTCGCAAATTCGAGCGTCATGGTGTTACCGAACGGCGTAGAAGAGATTGACTTGAACGGTGTACCGGTCTCTCCTCCCAATTCATGCGGGAAAACAGGGGCCTTACCGGGTTTGAATGGTCCTTCGTAAGGTTTATTATCAGCTGTACTGAGCTCATAAGATTCGATAGGGTATAAAGTCGTCCACGGGTGACTGAGATAACGTGCCGGCCATTTCATGCTGTTAAAATCAGCAGCCCAGTCGGGCAGTTGTTGCATGTAATAGGTGCTGGTCACCCAATTGCCCGTACTACCGTCGTACCAGTAAGCAGCTGTAGCGCTGTGGCCTGCCGGAAGGATCGCTCCGCGATCTTTAATGGCGATACCTACCACTTTACTCTGGAAATTGGTGGCCAGGCGTAATTCGTCGCCGATGGTTGTTACGGCCATATTGCGGGGACTCATTTTACCGGCATTAGAGGTGCTTCCTACAGTGCTTACGGTAGAATCTTCTGCACAGTACATATCCCGGCCTAGTTCTCTGCTATACCAATCATTACCTACTATACCGTGTATGGCAGGCACAGACCCTGTATAGACGCAGGTATGTCCGCAGGCGGTAATGGTGGGAGTATAATTAATTAACGTATTTTCGCAGGAGAAGCCATCTTTCAATAACCGTTTAAAACCACCATCCGTATAACGGTTAGCATAACGGTAGAGATAGTCCCAGCGCATCTGATCCACCACGATGCCAACCACCAGCTTAGGACGGATCACTTTTTTAGATACAGCGGGTTTACTCCATGCAGTAACATAACCGGGTTTTGGCGAAGTAGCTTTCTGAGCGTCAGCAAGTTGTGTAACGAAGAGAGAGGCTGCCATGAACACACACGACAAGAATTTACAATTCATGATTTTTAAATACATTATTTATTATTCACATTTTCAAAGGTAACCCAAGTTTACAAAAACTAATATTTTAATACCTTTGTGCGGGTTTTCGTTGATCACTCTTAATTATTATTTAACATATGGATATTTTTGAGAAACTGCTTAAACACATGGGCCCTATAGGCGAACACTCCGAGAGAGCCCATGGTTATTTCGCTTTCCCCAAGCTGGAAGGAGAAATTGGTCCCCGTATGAAATTCAGGGGTAATGAGAAAATTGTTTGGAGCCTGAATAACTATCTGGGACTTGCCAACCATCCTGAGGTACGCGCTACTGACGCGAAAGCAGCAGCGGAGTACGGTCTTGCCACTCCAATGGGAGCCCGTATGATGAGTGGAAATACTAATTTCCACGAAAAGCTGGAAAAAGAATTATCCGAATTCATGGGTAAAGAGGACACTACACTGCTTAACTATGGTTATCAGGGTATTATGAGTGCGATCGATGCCGTTTGTAATCGTCGTGATGTAATTGTTTACGATGCTGAGTGCCATGCAAGTATCATTGATGGTCTGCGTTTGCACCAAGGGCACCGTTATGTATTCAAACACAACGACATCGAAGACTGTGAAAAACAGCTGAAACGTGCGGAAGAACTGATCAAAGCAAATGGTGACAATGGTGGTATCCTGGTGATCACTGAAGGTGTGTTTGGTATGGCTGGCGATCAGGGTAAACTGAAAGAAATTGCGGCACTGAAAGATAAATATGAGTTCCGCTTCATGGTGGATGATGCGCACGGCTTTGGTACTATGGGTAAAACCGGTGCTGGTACGGGTGAAGAGCAGGGCGTTCAGGATAAGATCGATCTGCTGTTCAATACCTTCGCAAAATCAGGTGCTTCTATCGGAGCATTCATGAGCGGCGATAAAGCGATCATCAACTACCTGCGTTATAACATGCGCTCACAGATCTTCGCGAAATCAATTCCTTTGCCATTGGTAATAGGACATCTGAAACGTGTTGAACTGATGCGCAAGAACACAGATCTGAAGAACAAGCTGTGGGAAAATGTGAACAAACTGCAGAAGGGATTGCGTGACCGTGGTTTCAATATCGGCAGAACTAATTCACCTGTAACACCGATCTACCTGCAGGGAGATATTCCGGAAGCAACTGCTATGTGCCTGGACCTGCGTGAGAACTACAATATCTTCTGTTCTATCGTGGTATATCCTGTTATTCCTAAAGGACAGATCATCTACCGTCTGATCCCGACAGCAGTTCATACTGACGAAGACATCGAACTGACATTGAAAGCGTTCACTGAAACGAAAGAGAAGCTGGATAAGAAAGTGTATGAAGTAGCTGAAATACCAATGGTATAATAAGTTATCAAGCGTATATAAGGAGCCCGGATCATATGGTCCGGGCTTTTTTATTTACCGGGAAAGCATATACGGAACAGTGGTGTAAGCGGATAATCATCTAATAATAAGGCAAATGGAAATTTTTCACGGGAAAGCCTATACTAATGGCATAACTTTTGCGTTTATTCAATCAGAGACATATAGAAAAAAGTAAACCCCTCGTTTATACGAGGGGCTTCACAACAAATCGTTCTTTCTCACTAGGTGTAAGTTTCACTTAGCTTTCATTAGGACATGGCAGAACAATTGGTCTTCATAGAATTAGGAATCATAAGATTCCTGGGATAAATAAACTAGGTTTCATAGGTCTGGAGCCATTCGGTTCCAGGGATGTTAATTGTTCTGATTGTTAGCTTTCATAGGTCCGGAACTGTTAGGTTCCAGGGATAAAGGGATAATAGAACTTAGGTTTCATAGGGCCGGAATCCTTTTAATTCCGGGGATAAAATTGGCATTGGCTTTCATAGAATCAGGAATCAATTGATTCCCGGGATAAATATTATTGGACTTGGTCTTTATTATCAGACCTGGTGTATTCGCATTTCTCTACATCAAAAGTAGTTTAAGCAATGTGATATAAATTCACACAAAGATGTGATTTTGTTAATGAGTTGTTAAAAAGAATTAACAATACAATAAACGGCTCGTTTATTCAAATCCGTTACTGACGGGCATTTCCTAATTGCCCCATTCTTATAAGTGTATGATGAACAGCTATTAATGAGAAGAGGCACAACATAACACCCATGTGGGATATGTGTTGTACCTCTTACTTTTTTGAGTATCACTTATTACAGCAAATGAGACTCTATAGCAACGTCATAAGGTTGTTTCCAGCTGGCAACTGTACCCCAATCTTCATTATCAATTACAATATGTTCTCCTTTTACTACACCGATCTTCTCAACTTTCACAGAATGTTCTGTTGCATCGATCACGCTATGGAGGATAGCATCAAATTTCTCCTTGTCTTCTGGTCTGATAGTCACCACAGCACGGCTCTGGCTTTCACCGAACAGGTAAGCGTCTTTACGGAAGTTATGGTTAGTATGGATCTCAAAACCTAAACCGGAAGTCATTGCACTTTCCAGCAGGGTAATGAATAATCCACCTTCACTTACGTCATGTGCCGACTGTATGATACCGGCTTTATTCAGCTTAACGATAGTATGATGGAGACGCTGCTCTTCTTCCAGGTGGAAATGAGGGGCAGGGCTATGCTCGATACCGATCAGTTTATGCAGGTATTCAGAGCTGCTGATATCATTACGGCTACGGCCCAGCAGATACACCAGGTGACCGCTTTCTTTAAAGTCGAGGGTAATACGTTCTGACATATTATCCAATATACCCAGCATACCAATGGTTGGTGTAGGATATACAGGACCATCAGGAGACTGATTGTAGAAGCTTACGTTACCACCGGTAACGGGCGTATTGAATTTACGGCAGGCTTCACCCATTCCCTTGATAGCATGTACGAACTGGTAATATACTTCCGGATCGTAAGGATTACCAAAGTTCAGGCAGTTGGTAATAGCAACCGGCTCACCACCGCTGCACACGATATTACGCGCTGCTTCAGCAACAGCTATCTGACCACCTATATGCGGGTCAGCATATACGTAACGGCTATTACAATCTGTTGTTACGGCCAGTGCTTTTTTGGAACCTTTTACAGCAACAAT
This sequence comes from uncultured Flavihumibacter sp., assembly GCA_902168105.1. GTDB lineage: Bacteria > Bacteroidota > Bacteroidia > Chitinophagales > Chitinophagaceae > Chitinophaga. The sequence continues at coordinate 26,405 of CABHOY010000075.1, read as the reverse complement.
TGACGCATCGCTCGGAGCGTTGGTGCTGGCGTTAGCGGCACCTACCATGCTGTCGTACTGGGTATAGATCCAGCGTTTGGAAGCGATGTTAGGCAGTTTTACCAGCCTTTCTGCGGCGAAGCGCGGGTGCAGTGTATCAGGTATTTTATGAATATCGAACGCCTTCACCTTCTCGAAGTATGTAGGCTCTGTATACGCGCGATGGTATTGAGGAGCGCCACCACCCAGTACCATGCTTTCGGCAGGAACATCTGCTTCGAGGTGGCCGTTCAGGTAGAACTTCAGTTGTTTATCAGTAGTTACTTCACCGATCTGTACGCAATGCAGGTCCCATTTCTCGAATATTTTCAGGACTTCCGCTTCCTGACCTTTATGCAGTACGATCAGCATTCTTTCCTGGCTTTCGCTGAGCAGCATTTCCCAGGCTTTCATATTTTCCTGGCGGGTTGGTACTTTATCCAGGTGGATGATCATACCATGTTCACCCTTTGCACTCATTTCAGCAGTGGAGCAGGTGATACCGGCAGCGCCCATATCCTGCATACCTACCAGTGCACCAGTTGGTATAATTTCAAGACATGCTTCCAGCAGTTTCTTTTCCTGGAAAGGATCTCCTACCTGAACGGATGGAAGATCTTCCGCACTGTCTTCAGTAATATTAGCACTTGCGAATGAAGCGCCACCGATACCGTCTTTACCGGTAGCGGAACCTACGATGAAAACAGGGTTGCCGGCGCCGTAGGAAGTGGCAGATACGGTCTGGCCTACTTTAACAATGCCGACGCTCATTGCGTTCACCAGTGGGTTAGTACCGTAGCAATCTTCGAAATATGCTTCACCACCAACCGTAGGCACACCGAAACAGTTACCATAATGACCGATACCGTGAACGATACCTTTAATAAGATGTTGTGTTTTTTTATCGTTGATATTCCCAAAACGCAGAGAGTTCAGTGCTGCGATTGGACGAGCTCCCATGGTAAAGATATCGCGATGGATACCTCCCACACCTGTAGCCGCACCCTGGAAAGGTTCGATAGCGGAAGGGTGGTTATGAGATTCGATCTTGAATACACAGGCGTAACCGTCACCGATGTCCACCAGACCGGCATTTTCTTCACCAGCTTTTACGAGTAGGCGCTCCCCGTCACGAGGCAGTGATTTCAGCCACACAATTGAATTCTTGTAACTGCAATGCTCACTCCACATTACAGAATACATACTTAATTCAGTGAAATTAGGCGTGCGGCCCAGAATACCTTTTATACGCTCAAATTCGTCTGCTGTAAGACCAAGTTGCTCGGCAGTTTCAACAGTAGTTTGGGAAAACTTATCTGTAGTTTCTACGTTAGTTTGCATGTAACTAGATGTATGAGTACGATAGATAAAAAAAGAAGATGCAAACCTACAAGTTTTTCCTGCAATTGACAAAGGATATTGACAATTACGAGGGGCTGACGGGTAAAAGAGTGTCAGGTTACCGACCTGTTATGACCAATTATTAACATCTGTTAACCTTGTTCTGAGGACAAGTGCACCGCTATAACGAATTATATTTTTTTAAATATATCAGTTTAAAAGGGAATGACTATTCATTTTTTATTCAAAAATTAAAAATTTTAACCTTTTTGACTGCTAAATGTAATTTTTTAGTTAAAATCAACTTAATTCTTGCTTATGTTAGCGCAACACTGTTCTTTTGTGTAAAATTATTTACAGCATGCAATCGTTACGCTTCACCGCACTGGAAAACCTTTCTGGTGTTGATTTAAAAATCAAGCCTGAACAACTTAACGGTACCAAGATCACCGAAGTGTTCGGCAGCAATGTATTCGCAGGAAAAGTAGTGCGCGAGAATCTGAGTGATGAGGCTTATAAAAGCTTAATGAACTCCATTAAATCCGGCACTAAGATAGATCGTAAAATGTCCGAGCAGATCGCTTCCGGTCTGAAACAATGGGCGATGAAGAAAGGCGTTACTCACTATACTCACTGGTTCCAGCCTTTAACCGGTACTACTGCTGAAAAACATGATTCTTTCTTTACATTGAAAGGCGATGGTTCTGCCCTCGAAACCTTTGACGGTGATGCGCTGGTTCAACAGGAGCCAGATGCTTCCAGCTTCCCGAACGGCGGTCTGCGTGCAACTTTCGAAGCACGTGGTTATACTGCATGGGATCCATCCTCTCCTCCTTTCATTCTGGAGCAGGGTCACGGTAAAACACTTTGCATTCCTACTATATTCGTTGCTTACACCGGTGAATCACTGGATTACAAAGCTCCATTGCTGAAAGCTCTTTCTGCAATAGATAAAGCTGCTGTAGACGTATGTAACTATTTCGATAAAAATGTAACCAAAGTTACAGCTACCCTGGGTTGGGAACAGGAATATTTCCTGGTTGACGAAAGCCTGGCTAACGCTCGTCCTGACCTGGTAATGTGTGGTCGTACCGTAGTTGGTCACGCTCCATCTAAAGGTCAGCAGCTGGAAGACCACTACTTCGGTTCAATCCCTGAGCGTGCTTACGCTTTCATGCGCGATTTCGAAGAGGAGTCTTACAAACTGGGTATTCCTTTAAGGACCCGTCACAATGAGGTTGCTCCTTCTCAGTTCGAGTGTGCTCCTATCTTTGAAGAAGTTAACATTGCAGTTGACCACAACTCCCTGCTGATGGACGTAATGGCCAAAGTGGGAAAACGTCATAAGCTGAGAGTACTGCTGCACGAGAAACCATTTGCAGGCATCAACGGTTCAGGTAAACACAATAACTGGAGCATGGCTACGGATACTGGTGTGAACCTGCTGGCTCCGGGTAAAACCCCGAAGACCAACCTGATGTTCCTGACTTTCTTCGTTAACACGATTAAGGCTGTTCATGATTACGCAGACCTGCTGAGAGCGTCTATTGCATCTCCTAGCAATGACTTCCGTCTGGGTGCTAACGAGGCGCCTCCGGCTATCATCTCTGTGTTCTCAGGTAAATACCTGTACGATGTACTGCAGGAAGTTAAAACCCGTGTGAGCAACAAGTTCGACGAACAGGACGAAGCGATCCTGAAGCTGGACCTGCACCGCCATATTCCTGAGCTGCTGCTGGACAACACCGACCGTAACCGTACTTCTCCTTTTGCCTTCACTGGTAACAAGTTTGAATTCCGTGCCGTTGGTTCTTCTGCAAACTGCGCTTCTGCTATGACTGTATTGAACACAATCGTAGCTAAAACACTGGCTAACTTCAAAATTGAGGTTGATGCCCTGATCGAAAAAGGCGAGAAAAAAGAGATTGCTATTATGCAAACTCTTCGGAAATATATTGTAGATTCGGAAAAAGTTTTGTTCGAAGGTGACGGTTACAGTGAAGAATGGGAGAAAGAAGCTGAAAAGAGAGGTCTTGCCAACGTAAAAACCACTCCAAAAGCACTGGATGCTTACATTACCGAAAAATCAACAAAACTGTTCACTGAGGTAGGTATTTATAACGCGAAAGAATTACATGCCCGTCATGAGATCCTGCTCGAGGACTATGTGAAGAAAGTACAGATCGAAGCCCGTGTAATCGGAGATCTGGCTACAAACACAATCCTGCCTTCGGCAATCACCTATCTGAACAGCCTGATTGCTAACATTAATGGTCTGAAAGGCATAGGTCTTGGTGACAGCGCGGTTAAAGCGCAAACCCAGATCGCTGCAAAAATAGCTGAACATATAAACGTCATCAGTGAGAATGTACAGGCTATGATTGAAGCGCGTAAAGTAGCCAATAAGGGTACTGACAGCCGCCAGAAAGCTATAGATTATTGTGATAAAATTAAGCCGTACTTTGATGTTATCCGTTACCATGCGGATAAACTGGAGTTCCTTGTAGATGACAAACTATGGGCACTGCCTAAGTACAGAGAGCTGCTTTTCTTGCGATAAAACCGTAAGATTGTTTTGGTGTATGATTAGCCCCGGGTATTTACCCGGGGCTTTGTGTTTCTATAACTATTGTTTATCTTCAATGTACTCTTAACCCGATACCCCTTCTTCTATCTGTACTTAGGCAGTCCGGCCATACTTTTTCTAAAAGACACGATTTATTTACCCCTAAAATGCCCCTTCATGCGCACAAATTTCTCAACTGCTGTTCATGTGATAACAGCTGCTGTTTTTTTGATCCTGTTTTCCGCCTGCGGTAAACACGATGTCACTCCCGATTGCGGAGCCCCCTTATGCCAGATACAACAACTGGAAGGCTATGACGAGATTGTTCACGAGGCGAGTATTAATACGATTAAATATAACGCAGCTGGAAATCCCATACTGCGCCTACGCTCAAATGTAGGAACAGGCAATGAAAATGAGAGCTATCGGTATGACGCTAAAAACCGGCTCACTGATCAAATCACCCATTACAACATGAATGAGGAATACGGCGAACTGTTTTGGGAATGGCATAGATTCAAATATGACAACCGGAACCGGATCTATCTGGATAGTTTCTATAGTATTGGTGTTATCGGAGACCATCCTATACCTTTCCCTCCCCATGGACCCGCCTTAGATTATCTCATCATACGGTTCGAATATGACCACAAGGACCGCATCATTAAGGAAACTTCAAACTTCGGTGACGGACAACCCTGGTACGTAAGAACTTATATTTACGACAACCAGCAGAATCTTATAAAAAGGATAAATGCTCATCTGCCTTCAGGATATGTTGATACGACCTACTTCGACACCTACGACAACAAGGCAAACTACCTCAGAAGTAATAAAGTATGGCAATTTCTAAGTAGAGATTACAGTGAAAACAATCCTATAGCCGCTGTCAATTACAATAAATACGGTCTCCCGTTGAAGTTCAGACCAGACATTAAAACTGGTGGGCGTACCCACTTCCTGGATATCGTATATTCCGACCTGGATATCACTTATAAATGCAAATAAAGACCTGACGGACTGCTTAAATAAGAAAAGCCGTCCTGTCTAAGACAGGACGGCTTTCTTTGTATATCATTGACCGGACTAAACCAGTTTGAATGTTTCTGTGAATTTAGTCGTAAAGTTACCTTTACGGAAGTTCTCATCGCGCATCAGCTGCTGATGGAAAGGAATGGTTGTTTTCACTCCTTCTATCACGAATTCGCTCAATGCACGCTCCATAGTATTGATCGCTTCTTCACGTGTCTGCGCAATGGTGATCAGCTTAGCCACCATGGAGTCATAGTACGGAGGAATAACGTAACCGGCATAGATGTGGGAATCCACACGAACACCATGGCCACCTGGAATATGCAGGACAGTGATCTTACCTGGAGACGGACGGAAATCATTGTAAGGGTCTTCCGCATTGATACGGCATTCGATTACGTGCATTTCCGGCGTGTAGTTCTTACCTGAGATAGGAATACCGGCAGCGATCTTGATCTGTTCTTTGATCAGGTCAAAATTGATCACCTCTTCGGTAACACCATGTTCTACCTGGATACGGGTATTCATTTCCATGAAGTAGAAATTACGGTGTTTATCCACCAGGAATTCAATCGTACCAACACTTTCGTAATTGATGGCAGAGGCGGCCTTGATAGCAGCTTCACCCATCTTTTCACGCAGTTCCGGCGTCATGAAAGGAGACGGAGATTCTTCCACCAGTTTCTGGTGACGGCGCTGGATAGAGCAGTCACGTTCACTCAGGTGACATACCTTACCATATTGGTCGCCAGCTACCTGGATCTCGATGTGACGTGGCTCTTCCACGAATTTCTCCATGTAGATACCATCGTTACTGAAAGCGGCGCGAGCTTCATTTTTAGCCATGTTATAGGCATTCTCCAGCTCCTCATCTTTCCACACTACACGCATCCCTTTACCACCGCCACCGGCAGTTGCTTTCAGGATAATCGGGAGGCCCATTTCTTTTGACAGTTTCTTTGCTTCTTCCAGGTTCTGCAGAAGACCTTCGGAACCCGGGATTACAGGCACACCAGCAGCGATCATGGTTTCTTTGGCGGTCATTTTATCTCCCATTTTACGGATCATGTCCGGAGTGGGGCCGATAAATTTAATGCCATGTTCTCCGCAAATTTCCGCAAAACGTGCGTTTTCCGCGAGGAAACCATAACCAGGATGGATTGCGTCAGCATTAGTGATTTCTGCCGCTGCCATCAGGTGAGGTATATTTAGATAAGATTCGCTGCTCTGTGGCTTTCCTATACAAACTGCTTCGTCTGCGAACTTCACATGCAGGCTGTCTTTGTCTGCAGTAGAATAAACAGCCACCGTTTTGATGCCCATTTCTTTACAAGTGCGAATTATACGCAAGGCTATCTCTCCACGGTTGGCAATCAATATTTTCTTAAACATGTTTTTTCAATAGGTTAAAGAAAAAAGTAATAACCTAAAAGGTTGGAAAACTATGAGGCAGGCAAGTACTCTTTCCTCCTCATAATATTCCAACCTTTTAAATAAAAATTAAGGCTCCACCAAAAACAAAGGCTGATCGTACTCCACAGGGGAAGCATCGTCTACCAGTACCTTTACGATTTTACCACCCACTTCACTTTCAATCTCATTGAACAGTTTCATTGCTTCAATGATACAAACCACTTTACCAGGTGCCACATCGTCGCCTACATTCACGAATGAAGGCTTATCAGGACCCGGGCTACGATAGAAGGTACCGATCATTGGAGATTTGATAGTTACCAGGTTATCTGCTTTTGCTTCAGCTGGTTTAGCATCTGCAGCAGGAGCCGCCTGGGCAGCAGGTGCTACAGGAACCGCCTGAGGTACTTGCTGATAAACCGGTGCTACTGCTGGAACAGTATACACTGGCTGTTCGTTATCTTTTTGCTTTATTGTAATCTTAAACTTGTCCTGCTCGATGCTCAGTTCACTGATATTGGACTTATTGACCATTTTTACCAGTTCCTGAATCTGTTTAAAATCCATGTAGACAGTTTTTGGTTTAGAAATGCTTGTAAGTAGATGATGTGTATGGACTAAAACTATTCTTTTACTCTTTCGATGTACTCACCATTCTTGGTGTTTACCCTGATCAGTTCTCCCTCATTCACAAACAGGGGAACGTTCACTGTGGCACCGGTTTCAACTGTAGCAGGCTTAAGTGTACGGGTAGCGGTATCACCTTTCAGACCAGGCTCGGAGTAAGTTACTTTTACCACGATCTTGTCAGGCAATTCAACGCTCATATGTTGTTCGGTTTCTGTATTAATAGATACACTTACTTCCTGACCTTCTTTCAGGAACTGAGGAGCATCGATCATTGATTCAGGCAGTGCAATCTGCTCAAAAGTTTCATTATCCATAAAATTGTACCCACTGTCATCCTGGTATAGATACTGGAATGTTTTCTTTTCAACACGCACAGGGTATATAGTGTCGCCGGAGTTCCAGGTATGTTCGATAGACCTGCTATTGTCAACACCTTTCAGTTTAGCCCATACTTTAGCTGCTGCACGGGCTGTTTTGTTCTGACCAAACTCTACAACAGAATATAAGCTGTTCTCCAGCTTAATAATCAATCCTGTTCTGATATCTGCAGTGGTAGCCATAAAAGGATACTTAATTTAAAGTTAAAAATACATTAGGACTGCAAAAGTAATTCATTCTGGCTAAATCCCTCATGGAACTGGTTGCTTCCTAATTTGTTTTAGTGTTATATAGAGACCTATTATTTTTTTTAGGAATGCAAACATAGTGTAAGGAAGGGTAATCTAGTAATTTTTTTATAAAAAAATGGAAAGTATGTCCATACTTGCCTTCCACCTTCCCGGAATAGTCCTTTTTTAAGTAAAAAAACCGTTCAAAATAAAGGTTGAATGACTCTTGCCTTTGGTTTATAGTCTATTGCAAAATTCGATACCTTTAGTCCCGTACAAAAATCCAGCGTTCAAAAAATAGAGTTATGAAGCGTTATCTGATCCTTTTATGTTGTTTCTGCCTGCCATTCGTATTACAAGCTCAAACCCAAAAGACAGTATCTGTGCCTAAGGACCAACCTCCTTATCTTCAGTATCCGATTGTGCCAACTTTTCCGTTGACGTTACCGGACGGCCATATCATTACCAAAAATGATCTGAAAAAGAATGTCAAGACAATCGTTTTTGTTTTTAGCGTAGATTGTGATCACTGTAAACAACTGACGGAAGACATGTTGAAGAACATCAATAAGTTCAAGAAAACACAGATCCTGATGGTCACACCGTTCCAGCCGGAACAGATGAAGGCGTATTATAATAATTATAACATCAAAAACTACCCGAATATTATAATGGCCAGTGAGCCTACCCGGCAGATCATGTATTTTTATAATCTGCATTACTTTCCCGGAGTGTTTGTTTATGACAAAAAACAGCAGTTCGTGAAAGGCTTTGAAGGCACTGTGAAACTGGATCAGCTGCAGCAATATCTAAATTAACAATGCGGGCCTGTTTCAGTGGCTAATGGTTACATTTGTTTTATCCTCATATTCTTCACCTTAAAACTTTATACAAACGATGAAAGTTACTGTCGTAGGAGCTGGTAATGTAGGCGCAACCTGTGCTAATGTACTGGCCCACAGAGATTTTTTGCAGGAAGTTGTGTTGTTGGACATTAAAGAAGGCACAGCAGAAGGAAAGGCGTTGGATAGCTGGCAACAGGCCCCGATTGATTATTATAGCACCAAAATAACGGGTGTCACAAATGATTATCTCAAAACTGCAGATAGTGATGTTGTTGTCATCACTTCAGGATTACCCCGTAAACCCGGCATGAGCAGGGATGACCTGATCTCTACTAATGCTAATATTGTCAAATCCGTTACAGAAAACATCGTTAAGCACTCACCCGACGCTATTATTATAGTAGTGAGTAATCCGCTGGACGTGATGACTTATTGTGCCTATCTGACTGCTCAGAAAGACAGCAATAAGGTGTTTGGTATGGCCGGCATTCTTGATACCGCCCGTTACCGTGCGTTCCTTGCAGAGGAAATCGGCTGCTCACCTAAAGACATCCAGGCTATCCTGATGGGAGGTCACGGAGATACCATGGTACCATTACCACGTTATACAACTGTATCAGGTATTCCTGTTACAGAACTTGTTGCTCCGGATAAACTGGAAGCTATTATTCAACGCACTAAAGTTGGTGGCGGTGAGATCGTCAACCTGTTGGGTACTTCTGCCTGGTATGCCCCTGGAGCTGCCGCTGCACAAATGGTAGAAGCCATACTGAAGGATGAAAAAAGGATATTCCCCTGCTGCGCATGGTTAACAGGTGAATATGGTCTTAAAGATATCTACCTGGGTGTTCCTGTTGTACTCGGGAAAAATGGTATCGAAAAGATCATCGAATTACAACTTAATGATAGCGAGAAAGCCTTACTCTCTACTTCCGCTGTCCATGTTAAGGAAGTAATGGACGTATTAGATAACATGAAAGTGATCGCGTAATATATTGATCCTAATACAAAAGGCTGACTAATAGCCGAAAATGATACGGCTATCAGTCAGCCTTTCTTATGTCAGCCAAAGAGTTCCATTCCCTCCACTCTCCTCTCTCCCCTTACTATTGCCAGGAACAAATCCTTTCCGGCTCTAAAAAGATTTGTTACATTCGTTTCAACGGTTATTATACAAAACCTGATGTTTTGTTTGCCAAATGCATGATTGATATTCGTATTTTTAACCCGACTATATTCTCACTTATGTCAAACATAGAAAAACTGATCTCGCAGAAAACATTTACCAGCGAGTATAATAAAGGGTTAATAGGTCTCATCTTCGTAGGCAACTGGATAGTGTCACGTCATCAACAATTCTTCAAGAAGTTTGACATTACCATGCAGCAGTATAATATATTGAGAATATTGCGTGGTCAACATCCTAAAGCTGCTAATATCAATACTTTAAAAGAAAGAATGCTGGATAAAATGAGTGATGTTTCGCGGCTGGTCGAACGTCTGCGCAAGGCGGGATTAGTTGAACGAAAAAGCAGTGAAGTTGATCGAAGGGCTGTGGATGTGCAGATCACGGAGAAAGGATTAGCCTTACTTAAAGTGATGGATGTAGACCTTCCCGATCTTGAAGATTCTCTGAAATTATCACTAACTGAAGAGGAAGCATTGCAGCTAAATACACTCCTCGATAAGATACTAATGCGTTATTAGATGGAAAAAGCTTCCAGCCACTTGAGTACAAATACTCAATCAGCCGGAAGTTTTTTTATTGTATGTTTTCGATAGGATCTTTTAAATCCTCCACATAATTAAGATCTTTCCCAAAAGTCTCCTCTACCGTATACGATGCCACTAAAGCAATGGCAATGCATAATACAGCAACCACTGCGCCGCTCTGGAGATAGGTTAAGTAGTGCTGGGCACCTGTAAACAACAGGGAGATCAACGGTAGCATACCCCGCGCGAAGTTAGGAACAGTAATAGCAACGGTGGCTCTGAGATTTGTACCGAAGCTTTCTGCTGCAATTGTGACGAAGATAGCCCAGAAGCCTACACTAAAACCAAGTATAAAGCAAACTGTATAGAAAAGCGACTTATCGGCGCCATGAAGATTAAGGTAGAAAAAGACACATACAGCGGTCAATCCAAGAAAGATCAGCATTACTTTCCGCCGGCTTTGTAGTATCTGGCTAAGTAACCCGCTGGCAAAATCGCCCAACACTAATCCAGCATAACAAAATGCGACCGCATCTCCAGGCCTGATTGGGTCTTTTACTCCCATTTCAATGGCAAATTTATTAGAGAATGCTACTAATATTCCTACTACAAACCATGTAGGAGTACCGAGCAGCACACATTTCAAATACTTGAGGAACCGATCTTTGTTGTTAAATAAGGCAAGAAATTCGCCTCTTCCGGCAGTATTCTTTTCAGCAGTCTTACTGAACATATCTGATTCCATTACACTAATACGTAACAGCAGCAAAAGTAATCCCAGTCCACCTCCGATAAAATAACAATAACGCCAGTCGGGTACCAGTTTAGCAATGAGATTTGCAGCAATTGCTCCTGAAACACCTACCGTAGCTACAATCATGGTACCATATCCTCTTTTTTCCTTTGGCAATATTTCGGCAACCAGCGTGATGCCTGCGCCTAGTTCTCCCGCCAGCCCAAGTCCTGCAACGAAACGCCAGAACAGATAGCCGTTGGTGGTAGTCACAAAACCATTTGCAATATTAGCGACAGAGTAAAGTAGAATGGAGCCAAACAACACTTTCAGACGCCCTTTTTTATCTCCGATAATCCCCCAGAAGATCCCACCTGCGAGCAGGCCCGCCATTTGTACGTTTATCAGTAACATACCTACACCAGAGTCAATTTCAGTCTGGGATACACCCAGGTCTTTCAGACTGGGAACTCTTACAATAGTAAATAACAGCAGATCGTAGATATCTACAAAATATCCCAGCGAAGCAACTAGCACTGCGACATTAAAGATCGTTGCAGAACGATTACCGGATTTCATAACGGACACCTGATTTATTCATTCACATCAGTATGGGTAGGATGCGGATGTTTTGTTTTGCCAAAAACTAGTTTAATAATAACAGGTAATGTAGTAATAATTATTAATATAATTACAATGAGCTCCAGGTGATCTTTCAGGTTAGGAAAGAATTTATCAAGGTAATGACCAGCCAGCATCATGGAGAATACCCAGCAGAAAGAACTAACAATGTTAAAGAACATGAATCTTTTCCTTTCCATCTGTACTATACCTGCAACTATCGGTGCGAAAGTCCGTATAATAGGGAGAAAACGGGCCAGGAAAATAGCGCCTCCACCATACTTCTCGTAGAATTCCTTTGCCTGGTAAAGGTGCTTTTGCTTAAAGAAGAAGGTATCCTTTCGATTAAAAAGCAACGGTCCCGATTTTCGACCAAACCAGAAACCAACAAAATTGCCCAATACGCCTGCGATGGCAATCATTACCATAATAAAGAAGAATGGAATATTGTAAAAGCTTTCGCTCAACAAGCCTCCATATATGCCAGCTACAAAGAGCAGGGAATCTCCAGGCAGGAAAAAACCAACGAAAAGCCCTGTCTCTGCAAAAATGATCAGCAATAATAAATACAGCCCACCATGGTCAATGATCCACTGCGGATTAATAAGATGCTTGAATAACTCTATAAACTGGTCCATATATACTTTATAATCTCAAAATCAGATACTAATATAGGCGCTTATACTGCCTTCTGCCCGCATCAACACACTTCGTTCAATACCATACACAACAGATTGCGGGCAAAATAAGCATAAAACTGTTATTGATTTGTTATACTTCCTTTAACTGTGGGACAGCTATAAGTTCCTCAGTCAGAGAATTTTCCCATTTAGATACTACTGCCGTAGCCATAGCGTTGCCAATTACATTAGTGGCAGAGCGTCCCATATCCAATAAATGATCTACTCCAAGCAATAACAATAATCCTGCTTCAGGAATATCGAACATGGATAGCGTACCGGCAATTACAACAAGAGAAGCTCTTGGAACTCCAGCTATACCCTTACTGGTGATCATTAATACAAGCAACATGGAGATCTGCTGCTCAATACCCAAATGCATACCGTAAGCCTGTGCTATAAAAAGACTGGCGAAGGTCATATACATCATTGAACCATCCAGGTTAAATGAATAACCTAAAGGCAGTACGAAACTTACAATACGGCTGTCACAACCAAATTTTTCCAACTCTTCCATTGTTCGGGGATAGGCAGCCTCACTGCTGGCTGTACTGAATGCCAGTAACAATGGGTCTTTTACCAATCCGAGTAATCTGAACACCCTGGCCCCGAGTACGATGAATCCGGCCAAAGCCAATACTATCCATAAAGCGGCAAGACCTAAATAAAACTGACCAATGAATTTTCCATAGGTCAGTAAAATTGTAAGTCCCTTTTGTGAAATGATTGCTGCCATAGCGCCGAATACAGCGAAAGGAGCAAAATTCATTACATAACCGGTCACCTTCAACATGATATGCGCTACACTGTCCATGAATTTTACCACGACCGTACCGATTTCACCCACCGCTGCCGTAGCAACACCAAAGAAAAGAGCGAATACAACGATCTGTAAGATCTCATTATGAGCCATTGCGTTGATCACGCTATCCGGGAATACATGCTGGAAGAATCCTTTTAATGTCATGCTGGCGGCAGCAACACCACTGCTGGCATGGGAATCAGGTATAGGCAGGTTCAGAGAATGGCCCGGCTGCAATATGTTTACCAGTATTAACCCCAGAAAAAGGGAAATGAAAGTTGCCGAAATAAACCATAACATGGTTTTACCACCGATACGACCTACTGCTTTTATGTCACCCAGTTTCGCCACTCCTACCACTAATGTGGAGAATACCAATGGCGCGATGATCATTTTTACGAGCCGCAAAAATATATCAGTAAGGATGGAAATGTTATCTGCAAATTTCCGGATGGTAGCTTCGCCGTTTGTACCCTTTCCGGTAGAGAGACCTATCATATATCCGGCAGTGTTGCCCAGGGCTATGTTATCGGCGGAAACCTGCTGTCCTGCAATTTCGACACCATAGGTTTCAGTATAGGAAACGTTCACAATATATCCTGTCAGGATTCCCAATACCATGGCTATAAATATAAATAGTGTAAGCCGGTTGGATCTCTTCATGCAATGCCTTTTAATTACAAATAATATATGCTAAACTGCTAAATTTCCCCAAAAATAAGGTTACTACTGTTAAGTTGTGACTTCGTTCATAAAATAAAACCCCAGCGTTTGCTTTTTGATATTTATATTTGGCGATCTGTAATAAAACGAAACAACAAACTAAACCACTTAAACGTCAACCACAATATCTCATTAGTATGGGCAAACTTTTTGTAAAAAAGCCACTCTCCCTGTTATTAGCTGAAGCATCCGAATCTGAAAAGGGCCTCAAACGAACATTAGGGGCAGGATCGCTTATAGCATTGGGAATAGGCGCTATCATTGGTGCGGGGCTTTTTGTTAGAACAGCTGCTGCCGCCGGACAACATGCCGGTCCTGCTGTTACGATCTCTTTCATTATCGCTGCCATAGGTTGTGCTTTGGCAGGTCTTTGCTATGCTGAGTTTGCCTCTATGATCCCTATTGCCGGTAGTGCTTACACTTACTCTTACGCAACAATGGGCGAATTCATCGCCTGGATCATAGGATGGGACCTTGTGCTGGAATACGCGTTGGGTGCCGCTACAGTAGCTATCGGTTGGTCTCAATACCTGAATAAACTTATTGAAAAGGTGTTTGGGGCGGCGTACGTCATACCCTATCAGTGGTCACACAGTCCGTTTGAAACATCTGATGCCGGTGTACATGGTATCATGAACTTACCAGCTGTCTTCATACTGTTAATGCTTACTTTATTGCTGATACGTGGTATCGAAGGTTCTGCTATGGTTAATAACGTTATCGTTATTACCAAAGTAGCCATCGTGATCCTGCTGATCCTGCTGGGCTGGCAGTTTATCAATCCGGCTAACCACACTCCTTTCACTATACCTGCGGATGCTGGTTCTGTAACAATGCACAATGGTAAAGTGATCAATTACAGTGATTTCTGGTTCCATGGAATACCAGGCGTATTGCGGGGTGCAGGAGTAGTATTCTTTGCATTTATCGGTTTTGATGCAGTATCAACTGCTGCACAGGAAACGAAAAATCCGAAGAAGAATATGCCTGTAGGTATCCTGGTATCACTGGCAATCTGTACACTTCTATATATCCTCTTCTCATATGTGCTGACCGGTATCGCACCTTACAAAGACTTCCTGAGACAAGGTGGTGAGGCTTCCGTAGCTTATGCAATTGATACTTACATGCACGGATATGGCTGGTTGTCAACTTTTGTAACTATTGCTATCCTGGCGGGTTTCTCATCTGTGATCCTGGTGATGTTACTTGGTCAGACAAGGGTATTCTACTCTATGTCAAATGACGGTCTGGTGCCAAAAGTATTCTCTAACCTCCATCCGAAATTCCGTACTCCGTACAGATCGCAGATGTTGTTCTTTGTATTTGTATCCATCTTCGCAGCCTTCATACCTGATAGCGTGGTAGGTGATATGACCAGTATTGGTACACTGTTCGCTTTCGTATTGGTTTGTCTGGGTGTTATCGTGATGAGGAAGAGCAATCCGGAATTACAGCGTGCATTCAAAACACCATGGGTACCGTTTGTACCGATACTTGGAGCACTTTTCTGTCTGACAATGATCGTCAGCCTTGGTTTTGAAAACTGGGCACGATTGATCGTATGGCTGCTGATCGGTTTCGCTATCTATTTCGGCTATAGTGTTAAACACAGTAAAGCCAGAAAATTATAATCTGCATACTAATCTCACGATATAAAATTGCAAGGCCGGAAAATTCAGACTACCAACAGTAGTGGGAATTTCCGGCCTTGTTGAGTTAGACGGTTGAAGGAGATTATTATTACTATAAAAGTGACTATTTTTGCGTCTCGATTTTTTCAATAAATAATTATACCCAATATGGGAAGAATATTTGAAGTCAGAAAACACACCATGTTTGCCAGATGGGATAGGATGGCTAAACAATTCACCAGGATAGGTAAGGATATAGCGATCGCTGTTAAGCAAAGTGGTCCTGATCCTGACAATAACCCTGCTCTCCGCAGATGTATGGTGAATGCCAAAGGTGTCAACATGCCTAAAGACCGCGTAGAAGCGGCTATTAAGCGTGCTATGGGCAAAGACAAAACTGATTATGAAGAAGTTGTGTACGAAGGATACGCCCCACATGGGGTAGCTGTAATGGTAGAGACTGCAACAGATAACCCTACCCGTACAGTTGCAAATGTCCGTATGCACTTCAACAAAGAAGGTGGCAGCCTGGGTAATAGTGGCTCTGTAGGCTTTTTGTTCAACCGTACAGGAGTTTTCAAGATTAAAAACGAAGGACAGAATCTGGAAGATCTGGAACTTGAACTGATCGATGCCGGTTTAGAAGAGATAGGAGAAGATAGCGAAGGTAATATCGTACTGCACGCTGCATTCACCGAATTTGGTAACATGGCGAAAGCGTTGGAAGAAAGAAATATTGTTCCTATCAGTGCTGAGTTACAGCGTATTCCCGCTACTACTGTAGAATTGAATGAAGAGCAGGCTAAAGAGGTCTTAACATTAATTGACCGTCTGGAGCAGGATGATGACGTGCAGCAGGTATTCCACAATCTCCGCTAATAGTTATTAATAGCAATAAAAGAAGGGCCTTGTCTAAGACAAGGCCCTTCTTTTATTGCTATTTAAGCCTACAGTAGTAATATCAAAGAACACGGCATACCTCACTTTCAATGACGAGTCGAAGGCCTTTGCCGTGAATAGTTTCTAATTTAATGGAATTGTCAAGCTTAAAATGCTTGCGTATACGTGTCAGGTAAACGTCCATACTACGCCCTGTGAAGAAATCATCATTTCCCCATACACTAAGTAAAATACCTTCTCTTTTCAGTCTCTTATTAGGATTATCGCAGAGGAACTTCAGTAATTCGGCTTCTTTTGGCGGCAGGTTAATAGTTGCGCTAGTTGGAGGATGGTAGATCTTGAATTCACTATAATTAAAAATGAGCGTACCTAACTTAAAGACTATTTGTTTATCATTTTGCAACAGGCGGCTCCTTTTCATAAAAACGTCCATCCTGCAAAGCAGTTCTTCCATATTGAATGGTTTCACCAGGTAGTCATCTCCGCCACATTCGAAGCCATTTAGCTTGTCCTGTTCCATATATCTTGAGGTGGTGAAGATAATAGGTACATTATCATTTCTATCCCTGATCTCTCTTGCGAGAGCGAATCCATCCATACCCGGCATTACAACGTCGAGTAAACAAATATCAAATGGCCTTTCCCGGAAAGTATTCCAGCCTTCCTCTCCATCTGAACAATGTACAACCAGATATCCTGCCTTCTCAAGATGGCTCTTGATAACTTTGGCAAAAAAATGGTCGTCTTCTACTAACAGAACTCCTGCTTTCATAAACGGATTTGGGTTGATGGTTAATTTAGAAGTCATTTCCTGACAAGCCTAACAAAATGACAAATTATTAACTATTAACGTGGACTAAATGTTTATCCAATTTAGCTTTATTCTTTTAAATTTTGGCGGCACAACACCTAATATCTTCATCCATTTCGTTCATTCCTGACCAAACGAAAAATAAGTATGTCTAATATATTAATTATCATTTACAATAGGAAATAACATTTGATTAATGTTATTCAAGGATAGATTCAGCCCTTACATTAAATAATTATTCAATTATATTTTAAAGCGTTTATCATGAAAGTATTTTATAATATTTGCATACTACATTAACATCTTTTAAACCTACAACTCACTCCAAAACAAAAACGCAAGGCCGGAAAGCCTTGCGTTTTATTTTATAAAAGAGTAATGAACTATTCTTCAACCATTTCTACAACGACCTTGATCACATCTTCCACATTTGGCTTGGAAAAATAATCTCCATCAGAACCATATGCCGGGCGATGCGCCTGGGCACTTAATGTCTTCGGTGCTACATCCAGCCATTTATATCCTCCCTGTATTTCCATTACCTGTTGGAACATATAGGCAGTACCTCCTCCGGGCACATCTTCGTCAACAAAGAGTATCCTGTTCGTTTTTTTCAGGGATTCTACTATCTGATGACCGGTGTCAAAAGGTAGCAGCGTCTGAATATCAATCAATTCACAGGAAATGCCAAGTTTCTGTAACGTCTGCATAGCCTCTTCTATAACACGCAGCGTGGAACCATAAGAAACAATTGTAATATCAGTCCCCTCATGCACTACCTCTGGTACGCCTAAAGGCACCGTAAAGCTGCCAAGGTTTTGAGGCAGTTTCTCTTTCAGCCTGTAACCGTTCAGGGATTCAATTACCAATGCCGGTTCATTAGCCGCTAACAAAGTATTGTACATACCTGCTGCCTGTACCATATTACGGGGCACACATACATTCATGCCTCTCAATGATCCCAGTATCATACCCATCGGGGAACCGGAATGCCAGATTCCCTCCAGGCGGTGCCCCCTGGTACGTACAATTATCGGGCAATACTGAATACCTTTAGTGCGGTATTGTAAGCTGGCTACATCATCGCTAAGCGGCTGCAGTCCATACAATAAGTAATCCAGGTACTGTATTTCAGCGATCGGACGAAGTCCCCTTAAGGCCATGCCGATACCCTGTCCCATGATAGTCAGTTCCCGTATACCGGTATCAAAGATCCGCTCCTTTCCATGCTTTTGCTGTAAGCCTGCAAATCCCTGGTTCACGTCCCCTATTTTACCTACATCCTCACCGAATGCAAATACTTTGGGGTTATTTTCAATCAGCTGGTCAAAGTATTTGTTCAATACCTCATAACCATTCACTGTAGCCGAATCTTCATTATACATTGCTGGCACAACAGGCACATTTAATACGGAATTTGCGCCTTCCGCATGTAACAGGGAATTGTAATTTTCCCTTTCCTGGCTAAGCAGATTTTCATAATAACGTTTCAAAGCATCTATAGCTGGTGCTTTTACCTTCTTATGATATACCAGGATACTTGCTGCAGTCTTAAGCACATCACGTCTTAACGGCTCACGGTTTACCTGCAATTCATGCAACAGATTATTAACCATAGCGGCATCCACATCCGGCACGGCTGCTACAGCCTGGCCATGTGTCAACATCTCTTGTACCTGTTGGCGAATAGGGGTTATATATTTTTCCCATGCATTTTTGCGTGCATCCTGTGCTACCGTTTTAGCCTCTGCTTCAATAGCCAGCAGGGTTGTTTCGTCCGCCAGTGCATTGTCGAGTATCCACTGTCTCATTTGGTGATTACAGTCAAACTCTTTTTCCCATGCCAGGCGTTCTTTGTTCTTGTAACGCTCATGAGAACCACTGGTGGAATGACCTTGAGGCTGGGTCATTTCCTCTACATGGAACAATGCAGGTATGTGTGTTTCCCGGATCTTCCTGATACCAGTTTCAAACACTTCACACATAGATGCATAGTCCCAGCCTTTAACATTATATATATCAAACCCATTGGAATCTTCTGTTTTACGGAAGCCTTCCATGGCAGCACTGATAGAGTCTTTTGTTGTCTGGTATTTACGCGGAACCGAAATACCGTATCCATCATCCCATACAAAAACAGCCAACGGTACCTGCAGAACGCCTGCAGCGTTCATTGTTTCCCAAAAATGACCTTCAGAAGTTGAAGCGTCCCCGATAGTTGCAAAACAAACCTCGTTACCGTTATTAGACAGCTTTGTAAATTCTTTTAACACTTCAACGTCCCGGAATAGCTTCGACGCGAATGCCAAACCCAATGCACGCGGCATTTGCGCGGCGGTGGGAGACATATCAGTGGCTGTGTTCTTAATTTGTGTAAGATCCAGCCAGTTACCGTCCTTTCCGAGATTCGGTGTTGCAAAGTGGGAATTCATCTGGCGTCCGCCTGAAAATGGCTCATTGGCCAGGTCAGGATCGGCATACATCTGCGAAAAGAATTGTTCTGGTGTGGCAATACCACTGGCAAAAGCAAAGGTCTGGTCCCGGTAGTAACCAGAGCGAAAGTCTCCAGGCTTGAAATATTTAGCCATAGCAATCTGCGCCACTTCCTTTCCATCTCCGAAAATACCGAACTTGGCCTTACCTGTAAGTACTTCCTTACGGGCCAGCAGACTAACTTCCCTGCTTTCGCAAGCCAGGCGGTAATCATCCAGTACTTCCTTCCGAAATTCATCGAATGACAACCGGCTTTCCGTATTCATAGTCAGTTCATTGTTTTCTATCATTGCCTCTTTGTTAAAGTACAAAAGTAAGGTTAATTATAGTTAATTATACAGTTGCAAAACCTCTGAAAATGTAATGCGTAAAATAATTTGATTTTTTTTAATAAGATTTTAATAAATTCTTTATCGACACATTATTTTTGGCTGTAAATTTGTTACTAAGTAAACGATGATCTATTTTTTAACCAATCGTTTTAAAACCACATTATACATGAAAAAATTTATCTTATCCCTATTTGCGAGCATGCTGTTAACCACTGCTCTCTGGGCACAAACACAGACAGCAAACCCTGTTGATGCGAAAGTAAAATTCAAACAGGAAACTATTGACTTTGGTAAAACTAAACTGAACAAACCAGTATCAGTTGACTTCGAATTTACCAATACTGCAAAAGAACCTGTATTGATTGAAACAGCACGCGCTTCCTGTGGATGTACTACTCCGAGCTGGACTAAAGAACCGATCCTGCCAGGCAAAAAGGGGAAAATCACTGCCAACTATTCCGCGAACAGCGTAGGTCAGCAGAACAAAACTGTTTGGGTAAGATTAAAAGGTGTTGATCAGGATAAAGAACTGCACCTGACTGGTACTGTTGAACAATAATCACTACAGATACTATATACCCGTATAAGTCATAAAAATGCCTTACAGTTTTTGTCTGTAAGGCATTTTTATGTTGGTACCCTGCTGATTCCACGCTGAAAATTTACCTGGCCGCAGATCCACGTAATATCAACTAACTTTGTATACTCAAAATCAAGACAATTTATGCCTACCATTAGTAAGAGAGGGGAACAAATGCCCCCTTCTCCTATCAGGAAATTGGTACCTTATGCGGAAGCAGCTAAGAAGAAAGGAACCAAAGTCTATCATCTCAATATCGGACAACCTGATATTGAAACACCAAAACCAGTACTGGATGCAGTTCGTCACTCGGACTTCACCGTACTAGAATACAGTCATAGCGCAGGAAATGAAAGTTATCGCCGTAAACTGGTTACTTACTATGAAAGATTTGGTATTAAGCTGAATCACCAACAGATCATAGTAACAACCGGAGGCTCTGAAGCCATCCTCTTTGCCTTCATGGCGTGTCTGGATGCCGGAGACGAGGTGCTGGTACCCGAACCATTCTATGCGAATTATAATGGCTTCGCCATTGAGGCTGGTATACAAGTACGCACGATCACTGCCAGTATTGAAACAGGATTTGCATTACCAGCCATGGACGCTTTCGAAAAAGCGATTACTCCACGGACCAGGGCCATCATGATCTGTAATCCTAATAATCCAACAGGCTATCTTTATAGTAAGGAAGAACTTTCCATACTAAAAGAGCTATGCCTGAAGCATAACCTCTACCTATTCTCTGACGAAGCATACAGAGAGTTCTGTTATACTGGTGAGCACTTCTCGGCTATGAATCTGGAAGGATTGGAGGAACATGTTATTCTCATGGACACCATTTCCAAGCGTTACAGTGCATGCGGCGGAAGAATTGGAGCACTTGTCACCAAAAATCAGACAGTGCTTGATGCCGTAATGAAGTTCGCCCAAGCCAGGCTTAGTCCACCATCTTTTGCGCAGATAGCCGGCGAAGCTGCCGTGGACCTTCCACTGGATTACTTCGACGAAATAAAAGCCGAATATCTCAGTCGCCGTGATGTATTAGTAAGTATGCTCAATGACATGTCAGGTGTATTTTGTCCAAACCCTGGTGGTGCATTTTATGCAATAGCCAGGTTGCCTATTGATAATGCAGATAAATTCTGCCAATGGCTGCTGGAATCGTTCTCTCACGAGCAACAAACTGTGATGCTCTCTCCTGCTACCGGGTTTTACGCAACCCGCGGATTAGGTACAAATGAAGTACGATTAGCATATGTGTTAAACAAGGAGGACATAAGGAAGGCGATGATCTGCCTCGCTAAAGCTCTCGAAATGTATCCGGGACGAGTGGCCTATAAGGAAGAGGCACTTGTAACTGGCAAATAAGATAAAAGGCAATAATTATATTGCAATAAAATCTATATAATACAATTATTGCCTTTCTTTTAAATTTAGGCCCGAAAAGGCCCTTTTTTTACATTAGTAAATTTTATATATATAGTTTAGTTTTACAAAATTCAATTTTTATAGGAGAAATTGTTTTTCAAGTTAAATTTCTTTGTATATTTGTAATGCGAAAGGCACATAAACAAGTCGGAAAGAAGTGAGAGGAAATTGCAGAAAACTTGTTTAGCATAAATTTAACCTTAATAATTTCGGTAAGCGTTTTATAATTCTGAACTTTGGGTTATTAACATTCAGAAAGAAATTATCAACTTTTTGTAAAAAGTTCTAGATATACTAAAACGTTTTAGCAAAATACCTTATTTTTGTATCAGTTTTTCATAACGTGGAATTTATAAAGGCAAACGGCTCCGATCACGGAGCCGTATTTTTTTGCCCAATACTCACAAATAATATTGATAATCAACATTATACGTAATACGCCCTTGTTTGCAGAGGCTTATTGTCTTCGAAACATACATAAACTAAAAGAGGCGGTCCTGGTTGCAGGCCGCCTCTTTTGGGTTTATCTATTTAAGATTTACATGTTCTCTTTGATCATATTGAAGAAGTCATCAAACAGATAACGGCTATCATATGGACCCGGAGTAGACTCAGGATGGTATTGTACGGAAAACGCAGGCTTATTCTTGATGCGAATACCCTCGACTGAAGAATCATTCAGGTTAACATGCGTTACTTCCACTGTCTGACTAGCTGCGATGGCTTTGGGATCTACCGCAAAACCATGGTTTTGGGTGGTAATCTCACAACGGCCTGTCGCCAGGTTCTTAACGGGATGGTTTAGCCCTCTGTGACCATGATGCATCTTATAAGTAGGTATATCATTAGCCAAAGCCAGTAACTGATGTCCGAGGCAAATACCAAACATCGGTTTGTTGGCATCCAGGATCTTTTTAACCGTATCAACTGCATATTTTAATGGAGCTGGATCACCAGGACCATTTGAGATGAAATAAGCGTGCGGTTTGAATTTTTCGCATTCTTCAAAAGCCGTATCTGTAGGGAACACCTGCAGATAAGCCCCCTTTTCAGATAAGCATTTCAGCATATTCCTCTTCACACCATTATCAAGCACCGCAATACGGATATCCGCTGCTGGATCGCCTACATTATATGCTTCCTTCGTCGATACTTCAGCACATAATGCCAGGCCTTCCATTGAAGGCACCTGCTTCAACTGAGCTTTAAGCTGATCTACATCCAGTATTTCAGACGAAATGATACAGTTCATAGCGCCTTTGCTACGGATATGTGCCACCAGCGCCCTGGTGTCCACATCATAGATAGCAACCAGATTGTTATCTGTCAGGAACTTTTCCAATGATCCGTCAGCCATCTGACGAGAATAATTATAAGCAATATTCTTGCATATCAATCCACTGATCTTCACACTCTCACTTTCCACGTCATCTTTCTTAACGCCGTAGTTTCCTACGTAACAGTTATTCATGATCAGTACCTGCCCTTTATATGAAGGATCCGTAAATACTTCCTGGTATCCTGTCATTCCAGTGTTAAAACACAATTCACCGGCGGCGGTGCCAATTTTACCAAAAGCTTTTCCCTGATATACCGTACCGTCGTCTAATAACAGTATGGCTGGCTGGATCGATCTAGTCTGAGGCATGCTTATTTTTTCGTTTTAAAAAATCGTGCAAAGTTATTGAATAAAAGTTTAACAATCGAGATTTCTCCTCATAATTTGTTAATCTTTAGCTTCAATTATTTGACATGAATCGATTTTATAATACGATGGGCAGTTGCAGAAGCTGTTGTATCATCTTCACGGTATCTGATCACTATCTCCCATCGATGGGGGCCATTTACCAGCAACAGGTTACAAAAGGAAAGCCTGATACCGCTCTTATAGTTAAAACTGCCTTCTTGCAGCAAGGCTGACATTCCACTTTGCGTAACGGTATCCGTCGTATATTTAAGATCGGAGATCTCCTCGTCTTTTTTCATTTCAGTCGCGGTGGTCGATCCGGCAATCTCCAGATCATTGGACACGTTCGGCCGGAAACTATACATATTTACCTCCACCTGCATTCCTTCTTCTACCCTGTTCCGATAGCTCTTAGCATATTCGACAAACTGAGCCACTTCCGGAGCCAATGGCTTGTCGTTCACTCCCAGATGCATAGGAGTACTTATCTCAATAGTCTGTCGCCCTATTTTGGCTGTTTCCCAGGAAGAATACAACCATGCTTTATTTATTTTGGGATAGATCAGGTTAAACACTACACGTTTGCCAATATACCCTCCCGCTACGGCAGCCAAGCCAATTACTAATATTAAGGTAATGATAGCTCCACGTCTGCCGGCCCATGCCAAATATCTTTGTTGTAACTCCCCAACAGGATTGGTCCTTGCTTTTCTGGGTTTAACTCCTTTTTCCCGCTGGAATTCTTCAAAACTTCCTTCAGGTCTTTTTAACTTCCATTCAGCATAATTCGTGGGTAATTTTTTGCCACATTCAGCGCAAAAGGTGAGAAACTCTGACTTGAGCTCATTGTAATGCCCACAGCTTTTACATTTCAGGTAAATCATAAGATATAGAGAGATTTTAAACGGATCTGCCCGTACAATTTTTCAATACAAACACGATATTACAAAAAAAACTAATTAATCTATATTACCCTTTTGCAGATGCTTGAAAATCAGGCATAAAAAAAATCCCAGAGTAATCTCCGGGATTCCTTTATGAATTGAAGCGAACTAATACTATTCAGCTGCTTTTTCTTCAGTTGCAGTACCTTCTTCAGCTTTTTTCTTGCTGCTGCCGGCACGACGTGTTTTCTTGGCAGGAGTTGCTTCTTTCTCAACTTTACCACCGTAGATCTCGTTAAAGTCAACCAGCTCGATCAGCGCAGTTTCAGCGTTGTCACCAACACGTTTACCTAACTTGATGATACGGGTGTAACCACCAGGACGGTTTGCGATCTTTTCGCTGATAGCACCGAACAATTCCTTGATAGCTTCTTTATCCTGCAGGTAGCTGAACACAATTCTACGGTTGTGGGTAGAATCGCTCTTTGCTCTTGTCAGCAAAGGCTCAACATATACACGCAGTGCCTTAGCCTTAGCTAAGGTAGTGGTGATACGTTTGTGCTTGATCAGTTCCATTGCAAGGTTAGCTAACAGGCTCTTGCGATGTGCGGCCTTTCTGCCGAGTGGATTTAATTTTACTCCGTGACGCATGACGTTTTGTTTTTAATTCCCCTGTACCGTGTCAGGAATTACAGGGTACTTATTTAGATCTAATAGTACTATTCTTCGTCTAATTTCAGTTTGGACAGATCCATACCGAAATGTAAGCCTCTTTCATTCAATACCTGCTCGATCTCACTGAGGGATTTCTGACCGAAGTTCCTGAATTTCATCAGTTCTTCCTGCTCGTACTGTACCAGTTCGCTCAGGGAGTTGATCTTAGCAGCTTTCAGACAGTTGAAGGCACGAACACTCAGATCCAGGTCTTCCAGCGGCGTTTTCAGTATCTTACGCAGCTGCAGTGTCTGTTCATCCACTACATCTTCCTTCTCGGTGTCTTTAGTATCAAAGCTGATATTCTCATCAGTGATGATCATCAGGTGTTGGATCAGTATGCGTGAAGCCTGTTTTACAGCTTCTTCCGGGTGGATCGTACCATCGGTGATCACTTCCATGATCAACTTCTCATAGTCAGTCTTTTGTTCCACACGGGTGTTCTCGATGCTATATTTTACGTTCTTGATAGGCGTAAAGATAGAGTCGATAGCTATGTAACCGAAAACGGCATCTTTAGGTTTGTTCTCTTCAGCGGGCACATAACCACGGCCTTTACCGATAGTCAGCTCAATATCCAGCTTTGCAGATGGATCCAGCGTACAGATAAGCAATTCAGGATTCATGATCTGGAAAGCACTGGTAGCTTTTTCGATCATGTCAGCACGGAACTCAGTTTTGCCTTTAATAGAAATCTGAATTTTTTCGTTGCTAACTTCGTTTTCAACGATACGTTTGAAACGCACCTGCTTTAAGTTCAGGATGATTTCAGTTACGTCTTCAGTAATTCCTTTTAAAGTTGCAAACTCGTGATCTGCACCTTCTATCTTTATTCCCACAATGGCATAACCCTCCAGAGACGACAGCAGCACACGACGCAGCGCGTTACCCACAGTCACCCCATAACCCGGTTCTAACGGCCGGAATTCGAATTGAGCTTCAAAGTCAGTAGACTTTTGCAAAACGATCTTATCAGGCTTTTGGAAATTCAGAATTGCCATTGATATGTTAAGTTTAATTGTTTATGTAAAACTGGCTTTAGCCATTAACATGCAGTCCTTAGTAACCTGCGTAAATTTATTACGCAGGCAACTAATGACCCATGCTTAACGGCTAAAGACATATTATTATTTAGAGTACAATTCTACGATCAGCTGCTCCTTAATGTTCTCAGGAACGCTCTCTCTCTCAGGATATGCAATGAAAACACCTTT
>CABHOY010000074.1 GCA_902168105.1 uncultured Flavihumibacter sp. | reverse complement strand
AGTTAATAGATGTATTGATCGTAGATGATATACAATTTTTTGCGCGTGCAGAAAAAACTCAGGATGCGTTCTTTGCCATCTTCAACCATCTGCATCAATCCGGTAAACAACTTATCTTAACTTCAGATAAACCACCAAAAGATCTTGATGGTTTACAGGAAAGACTACTAAGCCGTTTCCGCTGGGGATTAAGCGCCGACATGCAGATGCCTGACTTCGAGACACGCATGGAGATACTTGAAATGAAAATGCGTAATGATGGCCTGGAAATGCCAAAAGAAGTTGTGAAGTATGTTGCATACAATATTCAGAACAACGTACGTGAACTCGAAGGCGCATTGATCTCGCTCCTGGCACAATCCTCCCTCAACAGAAAGGAGATTGACCTGGAACTGGCGAAACGTGTACTGAAATCTTTTGTCAAGACCTCTTCTAAAGAGATCACCATCGAAAGCATCCAGAAAATGGTATGTGAATACTTCGATGTGCCTTACGACAAATTATTACAGAAGACACGTAAACGTGAAATAGTGCAGGCACGACAGATCACTATGTACCTGGCTAAATCATTTACCAAGAACTCTCTTAAAACCATCGGTGAGCACTTTGGCGGACGCGATCACACTACCGTTATCCACTCCTGCCAGACAGTGAAAGACCTGATGGATACTGACAATACATTCCGTGATAATGTAATTGAACTGCAGCAGAAAGTACAACTGGCTGCGATGTAATATCCCCTATATAAATACCTTATTGGTCCCGGGTACACTGCCCGGGACTTTTTATTTTACTACCTCCCTGTTTAACAATTTCATAATTTAGAGCAGCTACAGCAGTACATAACAACCAATAACTTTGTGACACTTTACTATATGTCAAAAGAAGGTCAATACACTTTATGGAGCTCCATCCGCACAGGTAATGAAATTGCCTTCCGTCAGTTGTTCGAAGAATACTGGGAGCCCCTGTTCACATACGCCTGTAAGATAACCAGGGACCATTCCCTGGCACAGGACAGTGTACAAAGCCTCTTTATCCATCTTTGGGAAAAACGTGACGCACTGCCTGAAGTAACTGCCATCCTGCCATATCTTCGTAGCGCACTTAGAAACAGACTACTCAATGCACTCCGCGACGAACATGTTTATCAGAAGCATGTCGACATCTTCACACAGGTCCTTGATACCAACGCTCCTTCTTCCTCCGATAAACTGCACCTAAAAGAAACAGAACAACAACTGATGTTGTCCATCAACCGTCTTCCCGGTAAAATGAAAGATGTCTTTTACCTGCACCGGATAGAAAACCTCTCGGTTGCCGAGATCGCTTGTAAGCTGGGCACCTCTCCACAAACCATCCGTAATCAGCTCAGCACCGCTATGCAGCGATTAAAGAATGGCTGGAAGACCATCGTAAGTTAAATTCAATATTACCGAATTGTTAATGCTGATATCCCGATAGTTAAACCGTCTGTTGCTGGTGTCTTATTATAAACCACAGAACAGCTTGGACAAAGGGACATTATTATCACTACTGGAAAAGTTCCGGCAGGGCGCCTGCTCACCGGAAGAAGAAGCACTTTTACTACAATGGCTGGATGCACTGGAACAGGACGATACCACACCTGAACTATCTGCTACTGAAATGCAGCAGATCAAAAAGAACATGCAGCAGCAGATATGGCCTGCGCCGGTTGTCCGCTCCCACCGCATAGGCCTGCGTATTGCCAGAGTAGCAGCCGTAGTTGTCCCGCTCATTATCGGTGCACGTATTGCACAACAATACGTTCAACATTCATCCCGATCATTATCACACGCCGCCACCGCATGGCAGACAGTAAAAAATACCGGCGGTCAATTAAAGAAGATCGTCCTGCCAGACAATACCGTGGTGTTGTTAGGTCCTTTTAGCACGATTGAATATCCGGTACATTTTCCCGATAATGCCAGATCAGTTAAACTGGCAGAAGGCAAGGCGTTCTTCGATGTTGTGAAGGATACACGGCCTTTTAGTGTAGAAGACAATGCAGGGGTACGAACAACAGTATTAGGCACCTCTTTTACTATTGAAGCAAGTAACACTTTACACATTTCCAGAGTGGCAGTCGCTACCGGCAAAGTACAGGTAGAACGTAAGGGCATAAAACCAGCTACGCTGGGACCATCACAAAGACTAACATTCAGTGAACAATCATTCAGGCAAGACAGCGTCGCAGCTACTGATCTCCTGGCATGGACCAAAGGAGAGATCATACTACGCAACGCCACTTTGCAGGATCTGCTTTTAACCATAAAGAATCAATACGGCATCACTGCGACCACCGCATTGAACGTACACCAGGGAAATTACACATTACACATTCCGGCCACAATGACCTTACAGGAAGTCCTGGACATTATTGAAAAAATCAGTTACAGACCAAAAATTCATTTCCTAATGAAAAACAACCAGTTACTAGTCAACTAACAAAAATGAGGAATTAGGAACGTATTACAGTTCTTAATGCTTATTTCCTGATCCACAATCATCAAAACTGCTTCCACTCTGGTGGTACAGCCATTCTCATGCCTTTACCTTAATCATTAATATATGCAAAAAAACAATTTACAATTCTCTTTACGGCTTCGCTCTGCATTCCTTGCAGGACTTGCGTTGCTCGTACTGGCGTCAACCGCCTTTGCCGTGCCTTCCAGCGCACAGGCGTTACAAAAGATCCTGCAACGCTTCCAGGTGCAACAGGGTAGTCTTTCTTCCGCGCTGAAGCAACTGGAATCAAAAGCACAGATCAGTCTTGCTTACGATGAAGCTGCCTTACAAAAGATCCAGGTGCGCGCAAACACCTATCAGAAGAAAACTGTCATCAACATTTTGCAGGACCTGCTCAGTCAGTCTTCCTTGAAATTTGAAGAAAAGTATAACACTGTACTGATCTACGACAGTGCAGCTATTGCTACCATGAACACGCTGCAGCAGGTTGAAGACAAGATCACACTGACCGGTGCGGTAAGTGATAAGAACGGTGCGCTGATCGGTGCTACCGTTATGATCAAAGGAACAAGCAACGGTACAGGTACTGATGCTTCCGGTCAGTTCAAATTGTCAGTAACCGCTGGTAACGACCTGGTATTAGTAGTAAGTATGATCGGTTTTAAAACGCAGGAGATCCCTGTAGGTGGCCAGCGTAACTTTCAGATCGTATTGGTAGAAAATAGTCTTAATCTGAACCAACTGGTAGTAGTAGGTTATGGTACACAACGTAAGGCTACCGTTTCCGGTGCTGTTGCTGATGTGAAGCTGGACAAACTGACATCCCGCTCACTCAACAATCCCGCTGAAGCACTACAGGGCAAAGCTCCCGGCGTGATCGTACAGAATAATGGTGGTGATCCTACCTCTAATCCTACCGTTTACATCCGTGGTATGGGCGGTATCAATGGTGAACAGGCATTGTATATTGTAGATGGATCTATCTACACCGGTGGTCCTATCAACCCAAACGATATTGAATCTATCAACGTACTGAAAGATGCTGCGGCGGCTATCTACGGCGCAAGAGCTTCCGGTGGTGTGATACTGATCACTACTAAAAAAGGGAAGGAAGGTACTGCTACCGTTACGCTGGATGCAAAAACAGGCTGGCAGTTCGCAGCTAAAAAGCTCGACCTGCTGAATGCAAAACAATTCGCCGATGTGGAGAACACCGCATATGCTGCTGCGGGTACGCAACTGGCAGATGCTTTCAATGCTACCAAGTATCCCGACGGACAGATCACCCGCACCGACTGGCAGGATGAGATCTTCCGCACCGGTAAGATCCAGGACTATAACGTAGGCGTAAAAGGAGGGACTGAGAAGAGCAGATATTATATGGGGTTCGGCTACCGTCGTAATGAAGGCATCCTGCTGAATACACATGCTGAACGTTATGCTTTCCGCATGAATTCAGATGCGCAGATAAAGCCATGGTTGAAAATTGGCGAGAATCTTTCCTTTACTTATACAAATGGTAATGGGGCTAACACCACCAGTCCTTACACAGGCGCTATTTTTACTGCATTAGGATATCCGCGTCACATTACGCCACGTACGGCTACCGGTGCTTTCAGCGGTATGCCGATTGACTATGCGGGTTCCTACGGAGACCTCGCCAACCCGGTTGCCATCCTGACGCGTATGGATAATAAGACACCGGAAACTGCCATCGTTATCAATCCTTATGCAGAATTATCGCTAACAAAGGACGTGATATTCCGCTCCAACTTTTCCTTTACCAAATCTTTCAGTGACCAGAAAAACTTTACAACCCGCGCACTTGAAATCGGTAAGATAAATACAAGCAATGGTCTGACTGAAAACACAGGCAACTATACAAACCTGCTTGCAGAACAGACACTGACATACACCAAACAACTTGCGGGCGCTCACAATATCACGGCTGTAGCAGGTTACTCTTATCAACATGAAGACGAAACCTACCTGTCAATATCAGCCAGTAACTTCGGAGACGAAAGAGATGTTTACCGTTATTTTGACAATGCCGCAACCTGGGCCAAGCCTTCCAGCGGCAGAGCACAAAAAGCTATGGTATCCTACTTCGGCCGTGTGAACTACGATTACAAAAGCAGATACCTGCTCACCTTACTGGGACGCCGTGATGGTAGCTCACTCGTTGGCCTGGAGAACCATTTTGAAAACTACTATTCCGTTTCCGGTGGATGGGTGCTGACAGAAGAAGATTTCTATCATAAGAATGACATTCTCAGTTTTATGAAATTCCGCGCCAGCTATGGCCTGTTAGGTAACCTGGGTAGTCTTCCTGCAAATGCTATCAACATCAACCTGAAGTCTGTTAATATTTATACCGGCGCCAATGGTAACCAAACAACGGGGCTTGCTGAAGATGCATTATCAAACCCTAATCTGAAATGGGCTAACTCCCGGCAGATCAACTTCGGTACTGATCTCGCCTTCTTTAAAAACAGTTTGTCCATCACTGCCGACTATTTCATAAAGACTACCGAGAATATGATCCTTCAGGTAGACCCACCAAGCACCGCAGGTGTTAGCGCAGGCATGTTCAAAAACATGGGACAAGCCCGCGATGCAGGCATAGAACTTGGTATCGATTATAATGGAAAGATCGGAAAAGACTTCACTTTCAGTATCGGCGCTACTGCTACACATATCAAAAATGAGCTGCTGGAACTCGAAGAAGGCAGGAATGAAGTTGTGACCACTAACATTAACGTACGGAGCACGCTCACCCCTATCGTTACACGGGTAGGCCACCAGGTCTATGCTTATAATGTGATCAGAACTGACGGTATATTCCAGACGCAGGAAGAGATTAACAAATATGTTAACAAAGATGGCGGCTTGATCCAACCGGAAGCAAAACCAGGCGATCGTAAGTTCATCGACAAAGACGGTAACGGTGTCATTAACAACAATGACAGGGAGATCGTTGGCAGTCCTTTCCCTGGGTTCACGTATGGCCTCAGTCTGAATGCCAGCTACAAAGGATTTGATCTGAACGTGTTTGGACAGGGCGTCCAGGGTAATAAACTGTTCAATGCTCTTAAATATACAAACATGAACCCCAGCATTGGTACGAACTACAATATGCTGGCGGGTATCCTGAATGCATGGACACCACAGAATACCAACACCGATGTAACCCGCATCATTTCTACTGATAAGAATGGCAACTACGGTAATACCTCTGACTGGTATATTGAGAACGGTTCTTATCTGCGTATCAAGAATATCACACTGGGTTATACTCTGCCGGCCAACCTCACCAACCAGGCCCATATCGGCGCTGTAAGATTATATGTAACTGCTACTAACCTGTTCACTGTCACCAAATACACCGGTTACGATCCGGAAGTAGGCATGGACGAACTGGGCATTGACAAAGGCCGTTATCCACAGGCTAAGAATGTGCTGATCGGCTTGAACGTTAATTTCTAATACATACTAATGACGATTACAATGAAGCAACTAATAAAACATATCATCCTCTCCCTGGCAGGTCTTTCCCTGCTGGCCGCCTGTAATAAAAAGCTGGACATCACTCCGGAAGGCGCACCAACTACGGGCAACTTCTGGCAAACGGAAACTGATGCTGTCGCCGGTGCCAACGCCATGTATAATCTCTTTGATGATGAGAACTTCTATGGACGCGGCTACTGGTGGTTTATCAACGCAAGTGACGACATGGTGACCGGTCGTGTGAAAGCGGAAGGCGACAACATCAAAAACTTCAATAGCAATTTCATTGGCGGTTCTTATACTGAAGGCCAATGGAAAATGAGATACATCGTGATCAAACGTGCTAACGACGTGATCATGCATGTGCCTTCTATCACCATGGATGCAAAACTGAAGAACCGCCTGCTGGGTGAAGCTTATTTTTTCAGTGGCCTGATGTATTTTGAACTGGCCTATACTTATGGCGATGCCCGCGCAGGCGTACCTATCGTAAAACGCGACAGTCTTACCGGCGATAAACCTATTCCGCGTGCTGCCAACGTTAACCTGGTATATGAATATGTAGAACAGGAACTGAAACAGGCCGCCGCTCTGTTACCTTATTTCGATGAATACAGCAGCGACGAATATGGCCGTCCGCATAAAACTGCGGCCTATGCATTCCTTAGTAAAATGTTCCTCTATAAAAAGGATTATGCCAATGCTGAAAAGTATGCTGATTCTGTTATCCTGAGTGGTAAACACAAACTGCTGGACAACTTCGCAGATGTGTTCACCATTGCCAACAACTGGACCGGCGAATATATCTGGTCCGTATATTCCAACTCTAAAGGTCCAAGTGGCTGGGGTAGCATTCTGCCCGGCGTTATGCTGGAAAACAAAGGCTGGGGTAAATACAATGGCTGGGGATATTATATGCCGACTAAAGAGCTGTACGACTCTTACGAAACAGGCGACAAAAGAAGAGAGGCTACCATCCTGAAACCAGGCGATGCCTTCACCTTCTACGGAGAAGATATGGAATACGCTTCCACCAACAGCCTCTCCGGTTATCAGTTCCGTAAATACATTGAGCCGTTCACCTACCCTGCCGGTGCACATCTGAGCCCTAACGGCGATCATCCTACTACTGATCTGAACCTGCCGCTACTCCGCTACGCAGAAGTAATACTGATCAAAGCCGAAGCTGAACTGATGCAGAGCAAAAATGCGGATAAAGAGATCAATATGATCAGGCATCGTGCTGGCCTTAAAGATGTGACCAACGCAGACATAAATGAGCTGAAAAAACAACGCCGTTCCGAGTTAGCAGGCGAATGGGCTAACCGTCATTTCGACCTCGTTCGCTGGGGCGATGCGCAGGCGGCCTACGCTAAACCTTTACATGGCTTTGGCGGTACTGAAATATGGCCTGCCCGTACTTTCAATCCTGCGATACATAATGTATGGCCGGTACCAAGAAGTGAGGTTACCAGCAGCAGTGGTATCGTAAAACAGAATGCCGGCTGGGAATAATCGCTTTTCAATTTATTAATTAGGAATTAAGGGCCAGGAGTATTAATATTCCGGAACTTAATTCCTTTTTTTTGATGTTTAATTTTCGAGAACACATGCTTAGACAGACATTTCTTTGCCTTTCTCTTTTCACCGCCCTCACTGCAGGGGCTCAAACCAGCGCATACAGCACATTGAGCGCCCATGCACATAATGACTATGAGCACCCTGTTCCTTTTCTGACTGCTTATTACCGTCATTACGGCTCTATAGAAGCAGATGTTTTTGAACGGAACGGCCAACTATTCACTGCACACAATGAAGAAGATATCCGCCCGGAACGCACACTGGAGAAGTTGTATTTAACACCTCTACAGGAGTTGATCCGCAAAAATGGTGGCACTGCTTTTAAAAATAGTAAGGATACGTTACAGCTGATGATCGACTTTAAGACCACGGGCGTACCGACACTTAATGCCTTAGTGAAAATACTGGAACATTATCCTGATATCACTAATAACCCTACCGTTATTATTACCATCAGTGGCGATCAGCCGGTACCTGGACAATGGGAGCAATACCCTGCCTTCATCCATTTTGATGGTAAACGTGGTGGCTCTTATACTTCTGCACAGTTGAAACGCATTCCCATGTACAGCGTTGATGTGAAAGCATTCACCAATTGGAACGGAAAAGGACTGATCGTTAAAGCTGAACGCGACAACATCCAACACTGGATCGACAGCGTACACCAGACCGGCAAGAAAGTACGTTTCTGGGGTACCGCTGATAATGTGAATACCTGGAAGACGCTGATGAACATGGGCGCCAATTACATTGGTACTGACCTCGTGGAAGATCTGGCTACTTTCCTCGCTAACAGAAAAAATCTTGAATATAACGGCACTACGGCTCCTCATACGCTGTATCCTGCCCGTTATGTGAATAACGATAGTTTTGATAAAGTTAACAATGTCATTTTCCTGATAGGCGACGGTATGGGATTAGCGCAGATCTATGCTGGGTTCACCGGTAATCGCGGTCAGCTGAACCTGTTACAGATGCGTAACATCGGCTTTTCGAAGACGTATTCCGCTGATAGCTATATCACGGATTCGGCAGGTGGCGGCACTGCTATGGCTACCGGTCATAAGACCAACAACCGTTACATTGGCGTCGATGCTACTGGTGTTCGTCTTGCTGCTATTCCTGATATCATTGCACCTAAAGGATATAAGAGTGCACTGATCAGCGCCGGTGATATTACCGATGCTACTCCTGCTGCTTTCTATGGTCATGTACCGGAAAGATCATTGGAAGATTCTATTGCGGCCGACTTCCTTTCCAGTCCTGTCAGCATTATGATCGGCGGTGGCGCCAAGCACTTTAACGAGCGTAAAGATAAACTGGATCTCGCGGCGCAGTTAAAGTCTAAAGGATATGTATTTAGCACCAGGCTCGAAGACCTTGACACTATCCGCTCTTCCAAATATGTTGTGCTGGATAAACGTGCTGAACTGTCCATGCTTACCGGAAGAGGTAATTTCCTCACACATTCTCTCGAAAAGAGCATTTCAACTTTACGTCAGAATAAAAAAGGATTCTTCGTGATGGCGGAAGGCGCACAGATCGACTATGGCGGGCATGTTAACAACATGTCTTATGTAACGACTGAGATGATGGATTTTGATCAGGCTATCGGTGCGGCAATGAAATTTGCGGATGAAGACGGGCATACGTTAGTAATAGTTACTGCGGACCACGAGACTGGCGGGTTATCTTTATTGGATGGTAACATCTCCCGTGGATATGTTGATGGAAATTTCAGCAGTAATGATCATAGTGCGGTAATGGTACCGGTGTTTGCTTATGGTCCGCATTCAATGGATTTCAGAGGGGTGTATGAGAATACGGAGATCTTTGCGAAGATTATTGCGTTGTTGAAGTAAGTTTTTCACCGCGCCTTTTTGCGGTGGTTTTTGCAAGGGTTTAAGGTGGGAGCACTGGCTGTAGTTCTTTGAAGTTCCTTAGTATTTAGCGTTGGGTTGACGTGTTGGACGTTTAGTTATCGATCAAACCCCTGGCAGGTCGCGTCAGCGTACTTCAAACAACTAAGGCCAGTGCTTCCCACCTTAAACCCTTGCTACCTCCAAACGCCCACTTGTAGATTGATTCAATCATTAATGGACTTATCTGGGATATATTTTTCTATCCTCTATTTCCTATTCCTATTTATCCCTTTTGTATCCTGCTTGTTCTAGTTCTATTTCCGTTTCTTCCTGTTTTATTCTGCTTCTACTGTTTCTTAAATCTCTCCAATACCCTTTTTCTGTCTCCCATATGTGCGCCTAAGTGCTTGTATACGGCTTTTCCAACATACTTGCGTACATCCTTTTTCAGGGATGGCATGTCCAGTTCGTCTTTGGTGTTGCCGCTAAATTCCAAGGGCTCACCTTTCACTGATGCGATCAATACCAATTGCCTGCCTACTTTCTTTCTGCTTACTTTCAGCTCTACTCCTTCTTTTTCTCCCGCTGCTTTAAATGCATCCTGTATTCCTTTCAGAACACCGTCTACCAGCGAGCCACCGGATTGAGTGCTGTCATTGTTCGCAAATGATCTTATGTAAGGCTCGGGATAGTTTGTGTAGATATGATGATACCTGATGATGATATGATAGATGTAACCGTTGATGGCAGTTTTTAATTCCAGGGCCAGCCAGGAATCTTTTTTACCATAGTCATGCTTCTCCAGTATATTATTGAATAACTCTTTTAGTCCCTTTTTGTAATAAAATACATTACGCTGCAACTCACCCCTGTTGTCAACACTGATGATCTTTAAACCGGCATTCAGATAAGCCAGCTGCTGGAACATAATGTTCATGGGGATATAGGAGACATGACTCTCGCTGAAGATGTTGTCATCCAGCTGAAAATCCAGCTTAATGCCGTTAGTTTCTTCCGGCGAACAGGGTGTAACAGTGATATCATATGCGCCTGACTCCGAAGCCAGTACATGCCTTTCGGGATTGGATACAATCCTTAAAAGACAGGCATTACTGAGGCCCAGCAGCATACCGACCTTAAAATTCTTAGGGGAGGCCACATGGTGCAGCAATGCGATCTCATGCAAAAGCTCTTCCGTTGACAGACCGGATATAACGATGCTGATGTGATTGTCCGGATTAAAGGTGACTTCTATTGTGTTAATGCCAGTAACGGTTTCAAGGTATTCCGAAATCACTATTTTTAATAGCCGCCGGATACCGTAGCTGTTGGTCGTTCCCAGATACATGGCTGGTCGTCTCCGGATTGATTCAATGATACTGAGGCCTGGCTGTCCGTTCATACATGAGCATTTTCTGCAAATTACTTTAATCGCGGCACATTACTCCATCCGGCTGTTTCGATTGTGCTTTGATCTTGTTCTGTTCATCGGGTACTATAGGCTTTGGAAGCGCCTCTGCAATATGTCAATTAAACTTGCTAACATCCTGGCAGTAGTTTAATTTTATATTCAGATTTTAGATTTATCAGATTTAGTTAAGTACCCCAAAACGCCATGGCATTTCCTCCCATACGGCGTTAATATTAGTTCAAATTGTAAAAACGATGCCCCATGAGCCCCAAAACACTCATTTCGGAAGCACCACCAACAATGGCTACAGGTCCCTGTGAAGAGGCCACTAATGAAAACCTGGCCAAAGGACTTGCTGTCAATGAAGAAGACTATGCGATCATCGTCGGCGTAAGTCATTATTCCAGTCTCGCTCCATTAGAAGGCCCTATTACAGACGCCTGCCGGTTCAGGAACTGGCTCATCAAAGCAGATGGTGGTAATCTCCATCCACAGCATGTATTTTTTATTCCTTCGGCTCCGGGCAGCAATGCGCCCGACCAACTGGCTATTGATAAGGCGCTGTCGGATATTATTCAGATGGCAGAAACCAAACCTGCCCGCCGGCTGTATTTTTACTTCTCAGGACATGGGTTTGGCGCGAACTGGGAAGTGAATGGCATGTGCCTGCCTATATGGTCTCCCAGCTTCTATAATGCCGCCCTTTCCTCCAAAGCGTACCTCGACCTGCTCATAGAAAAAGACCTCTTTAAAGAAGTCTATTTCTTCCTGGACTGCTGTCGTGACAGAAAGATCAATACCAAACCGCTGCATTCCATGCTCGGTGGTCCCAGACCCGGAGGTGCCAATACTATGGCGGTGGTAATGTATGCATCTGAGTATGAGAATCCGGCGTGGGAAGGTATGATGAATTCAAACGGCAATCTGCTGGTACATGGGTATTTCTCCAGGGCTTTGCTGGAAGCGTTAAATGGCGGTGCTGTTAATACCAATGGCGATATTACCATTACCAGCTTCCTGGACTATGTAAGGGAGAAAACAGAAACATATGCCAAAGAAAGAAATCATACGCAAACGGTACGGTCAGATATCCGTAATAACAGTTATGGCCTGGATTATGTGATCCATAAGACAGGCAGAACACCCGGTACCGTATTGACCATACAATTCAAGACAGCGGGCGACATCTCCCTGGAAGGTCCCGACCTCAGTAATATCAAATCCGGCATTGTGCAGGCAGGCGATTCCTGGCTGGTGCCGCTTGGCAAAGGTTATCACCAGATCACAGATAAAATCTCCAGGAGGTCTTCATTTATCACCATTGATGGCACCCTAAAAACTATGACATATGAATTCTAGCACCCCTGGGTTTAAACTGTCCGTCACTGCTGTCGGTGTCATGTCCGACTTTGCGCATATCACAGTGTATAACGGCGTCCTGGAAGATATTGCCAGGGGATATGAACAACTGAACCTTACGCTGCCGCCGGGCCTCTATAGCATCACGCTAAAACTGGATGGGAATATCATCAAAGAACACGTACGGCTCACAGAAGATACACATTACGAGATCCCTACGCCGCCAGTATATTCTTCTCTGGTGGCCGACCGCTTTGAATCATCTCACGAGTATTATATACACAATGCAGAACGATACAGTCGTGAAACCACTGTGCAGATTGACACTACTGAGGGCGGCGCTATCTTTCTTTTCTTCCGGTATACTGACATTGATAAACGGAAGGAACTGAATACAGGGCAACATTCATTGGGAGAAGGATTCTCACTGCTGGATGCAAACCGGAAAGTACTATTTCAGCTACAGGGCAATAACATCAGCGAAGACACAGATACAGGCTGGATGGCTTTTCATGCGGCACTTCCTGTGGGTATTTATTATCTGCACTACAGCGGGCATCAATTTGGGGAGGATATTGGCAGCGATCATGATCTTCCTCCGAGAGAAATTCCACTACAGGTATTTAAAAGCAGCGATAAACTACAGGGACTCCCTGATAAATACTGGCAGACACAGGTTTTTCTCACCTTCGGTTATGGCCCTATCTTTCCTTCCATGAGCATCTTCATCGCTCCGAGGAAACAAGGATTCATTAATAACGACGAGAACAACTACCGCATAGATGGCCTTCGTCATAAATTCCATAATGGTGTTTTTATCCTGCCTGAAAAGGTGCTGCTGGAGTTTGAACAGGGACAATGGGCCGCTCCCATGAAAGGACTGCTGGCTGCGTATGTCTATTTCAGCAGTCCGGAAACCAACAATGAACTGCTGTTTAAAAATGTTACACAAGACCTTCGCGACCTTCTTGGTGCTGATACACCGGACGTAAAAGCGTTACAGGTTTTAGCCGCACAGTATTATCATGAACAGGTCCCCGGCGTTACGCTTAATCAACCCTGCATGTTCCTGGCAGGTGTGCGTGCTGTGATCAGGGCGTCTATTAAACATCCTGAAGTTATTGAAGACGACAGCCTGCTGGAAGACATTGCCGACAAGCTTTATTGTGATATGGTATGGACGTCTTATATACCTGCGCCCCTACCTGAGATCCATGCACAAACAGAGACTACTGCATCTGGCGATTCTCTGACATCTACTATTTACAATGCGGTAGAAAAGATCATTGGCAATGGAAGCTCTCCCGAAGAGATCGGGGAACGATTGTTAAAGTCGCAAACAGTCAGCACACTACTGTATTACATAGAAAAGCTGGATGATGATGTTGACATCAATGATCTCGCAAACAAGCTACAGATCCCTCCTAACGTGGTCAGAAAGACTATCAATCATATTCTCAAATTCTCAGACAGCATTAAAGACACAGAAAGTAAACCCGACCAGTTTAATAGCAGCAATATTAACAAACTGAAAAGCATCCAATAATGACACCACAAGGTTATGCACTGCACATTGGTTTGAATGCAGTTAATCCTGACAATTACGAAGGCTGGAACGGAGAGCTCTTCGCCTGCGAGAACGACGTGGCCGTTTATAAAGCCATCGCTGAAAAGGCAGGTTTTCAGTCTATCTATCCCTTGCTTACGAAAGCTGCTACATCTCAAAATGTGCTGCAGCATTTGCAGGATGCAGCCAGTTTACTGCAAGCCGGCGATATACTTTTGCTTACCTATTCAGGGCATGGCGGTTCCATCATAGACGCCAACCAGGATGAAACCAACAACTTCGGTAGTATGGATGGTTTCGATGAAACCTGGTGCCTGTATGACAGGCAGCTCATAGACGATGAACTGTTCGACTGCTTCAGTAAATTCAAGGCCGGTGTACGCATACTGATCTTTTCTGACAGCTGTCATTCGGGATCTGTTTCCAGAAATCCGGTCGCTATTACCAATGCTTCTTCTACCGACCCTGCTAATTACACACGCGCCCGTGTAGCACCGCTAAATGTGTTAATGCGGACTTACAATAAACACAAAAGCGAGTATGATGGTATACAAGCGCAGCTCAAATCCGGTAAGGATGATATAGCCGCCTATGTCGTACAATTTGGTGCGTGTCAGGATGATGAACTGGCGATGGAGGTATGGGGGAACGGGATGTTTACAGCGAAATTACAGGAGGTAATGAAGGAGGAGATCAATAGTTATAATGACCTGTTTATTGCTATTAAAAGGGGCTTTGCTGCTAATCAGCATCCGAACCTATATCATTATGGGGATAAGACACATGACTTCCTGGCACAGGCGCCGTTTAGTGTGCAGCCACTGGCCGGTGTGAAGGAATAGTCTATTGCTGCCTGAACGTTAACCTTATCGTCAGGCCGTCTTTGCTTTCAATGCTCAGTTCTCCTTCCAGCTGTGCACTGAAGGTTTGAATCAATCTTACACCTAAAGATTTCCCTGCAGCAAAATCAACATCGGCAGGAAGTCCTGCACCATTATCAGAGATCACCAGCAGCAGCTGTTCAGGCCCTGCGTAGTCGAGGGAGATCGTGATACAGCCTGCCCTGTTATCGGGGAAAGCGTATTTAATAGCATTGGTAACCGCTTCACTCAGGATCAATCCCATAGGAACGGCCTGCGATACATCCAGGTCAATCGGCGCAATATGCATATCGAAATAGATGCGGCGTACGCCACGATAACTATCTTCGAGATAATGCACCAGTTCATGGATGTAGGAAGGCATGTTAACAAGGCTGAGATATTCTGATTGGTATAGCTTCTGGTGGATGAGCGAGATGGATTGCATACGGTGAGCGCTATCCTTGATCGCTGCCAGTGCAGCTTCGCTTTCCAGGAAATTGGACTGCGTGTTGAGCAGGCTCATAACGATCTGCAGATTATTCTTTACGCGGTGATGCACTTCCTTTATCAGCCATTCTTTCTCTTTCAATAGTCGCTGCAGGGAGACATTCTTGTCAGTAATTTCCTTCTGTTGCATGGCCAGTTGCCGCATGCTGCGCTGTTTAAGCCGGTAGCGGTTCACGCTGAGTAATAGCAATAATATCAGCAGGATGATACTACCAAACGTGACCCGTTTCAGAAGATTGGATTGTTCAATCTGTTTTTGTTGTAACTGGCTCTTTTGGCGGAGCAGCAGGATATCCTTTTCCTTCTGACTGGTTTCGTAGCGTACCTGAAGCTCTTCCAGTTGTTTTATCCGTGTAGCGTTAAAAATAGAGTCACTGAGTCCCTGGAAGGTACGCAGGTGGTTGATGGCCTGTTCGTACCTGTTCAGTACAGAGTCTGTTTTGAACAGCATAAAATGAATGTCTTTCACCATCGATAGCGGCATGCGGCCAGGCGTGATGGTCAGGGCTGTATCCAGGTAGCCGGCAGCCTGCTGGTATTGTTCGCGGTCAAGATAGAACTTCCCGATGGAGTAATAAGCCATTGCAGATATCTGGTTACCGGAACGGGTACGGTTTTCCAGGTAGATCATCTGCCGGTAGTACTTCTCGGCCAGCGGATATTGTTTTAAGGCGGCATAACAATCAGCAAATGCGCCGGCCATTAATTCTCTATTCAGGAGCTCTTTAGGGGGATAATTCTTCATACTCCGGTTGAGTATCACAATAGCCTCCCGTGGCAGTCCTGCTTTTATCAGTTCTTTTGTTAGAAAATAGTTGATCCGGCAAGCGTGCTCTTTGTCGGTATTTTTTTCGTGCTGGACCAATGCCTTTTTGTACCATTCGATGCTCCGGTCGTGGTCAGTAAGCTGGCTGTAAATAGTGCCCAGTTTCTCATACGCATCAGGAGCCACGGTACTATCGCCCGTGTGATCGATGTACTGCACACAGGCAATGCCATACGCCAGGGCCTTGTTGTAATCGCCCCGGTACATATTGACATCCATCAGGGTATAATAGGTATTTTGGAGGTAGCGGTCACCCTGTACTTTTTGCAGGTTCAGTACCTGTAGAAAACCATCTTCGGCCATATTCAGGTTACCCTGCCGACGATACACTTCTGCCCTTGCGCCCAATACCCATTGTGCACGTGGATTATCGCGCAGCTGCTGGTATATGTCCAGCGCTTTGGTCATATAGGCTATTTTCTCAGGGAATGTGCTGTCGCGGTCAGGAATACGATAGCCAAGATCTATCCACCAATCGGCTTCGTCAAAGAAGTTATTTTCTGCGTGGTATTGGCGGATCACGTCGAGGTAGATCTTTTTGCCGGCGGCAATATCGCCGGACTCAAAATGAAGCTTTGCGATCATCCGGAGGCTTTCCCGTTCACCCTTCTGATATTTGAGGCTACGGCTTAATACCCGTGCTTTATTGAACCAGAGAAGCGCAGAATCAAGATCGGTTTGATTGCTGCCTGGCCGTTCCAGGTAGTCCTGCCCAACCAGGAGTGTTGCGTGCACAGAAACGACATCCCTGGGCGATTTTCGTATCATATCGCTGACCTTCTCCAGCTGCCTTCCGGCTATAAAAGCCTTCACGGCAAGCA
The DNA here is from genome assembly GCA_902168105.1 of uncultured Flavihumibacter sp. Lineage (GTDB taxonomy): Bacteria > Bacteroidota > Bacteroidia > Chitinophagales > Chitinophagaceae > Chitinophaga. The sequence continues at coordinate 22,826 of CABHOY010000074.1, read as the reverse complement.
GGCTGGCTTCTTTGCGACCTTCGGCATAATTGATCTGATTACTCAGTTGCCAGGCCCAGGTAGACAACATCACCGTTGTATCCAGGTCAATACGACGTTTCTCCGGCAACCAGAGATACCGCATCCCCTGTTCGATCATCAGATCGACCAGGGCACTATCCTGTTGCGCAGCTCCATTGATCAGTCCCCATCTTTCCCGTATTGACATCTCCTTTTTTAGCCTGGGCTGTGCCCTCAAAGCGAAACACATGAGTAGCAGGAAACACACACAGACAATCTTCCTGATTAGATGCATTAGTCGGTATTATTAAAAAAAATCCGGAAGCCGCACGAAGTAGCTTCCGGTTTTCACATAGTATACTGAGCGTTATCGCTTCGACTTAAACTCTGAACCTTCTTTCCATTGGGGGAATTTATCCTCATTGGACAAAGTTACGCCTACATCAAATAAAAACCGTACATCTTCTACCATTCCTGATAATTCCCAGCTGGGATCCATCTGATCAAAAGGAGAATGATAATGATCGCGGCCATAAGCGGCGGCATGATCGGGCGCCCAAAGGGAGTCGTGCGCCAGCGATTTTGTTCCGCTACCGGGATATAACGCCGGGATGCCCACTTTGGCAAAATTGAAATGGTCGGAGCGGAAGAACCATCCACCGGATGGGTTAGCTTCAGGTACCAGGTAGCGGCCCTGTTTTTCCGCTGCTTTGGCGGCATAGTCGTCGAGGTCAGATTGTCCTTTACCGATGATCGTAATGTCTTTAGTACGGCCGAAGAAGTTCAGCACGTCCATGTTGATATCGGCTACGGTCGATTTCGCCGGGAAGATGGGATGCGCTGCATAATATTCTGAGCCCAGCAGTCCCTGTTCCTCTCCTGTTAATGCCAGGAACAATATTGAGCGTTTAGGCGCCTGTTTCAGCTTCGAGAATGCCGTGGCCAGTTGCAGGAGGCCTGCTACACCAGAGGCGTTATCCAGAGCCCCATTATAGATAGAATCGCCTTTTACAGCTTCTCCTATACCCAGATGGTCCCAGTGGGCGGAATAGATGATATATTCATTTTTCCTTTCTGTACCGGGCAGCAGGGCTGCTACGTTGTGGGAAACGGATTTACGTGTCTTATTCTTCAGTGCTAAAGAAGCGGTCACGCCTAATGGTACTGATTTGAAGCCTGGACGTTTTGCCTGGTTCATGATACTGTCGGGAACACCGGCCAGCTGGAACAGCTTTTTGGCGGATTCCTGGGTCAGCCAGCCTTCTATAGCTGCACGGCTCATGTTATTGTCGGCCGTTTGGAGGTCGAGTTTTGGTTTGGACCAACCGCTGCGTACAACGGGCCAGCCATAACTGGCGGGTAGCACATCGTGGATGATCAGGATACCGGCAGCGCCCTGACGGGCAGCTTCTTCGAATTTATATGTCCACCGGCCGTAATACGTCATTGTCCTGGTCTTCCCTTTGAACAGGGTACTGTCGTAAAAACCTGGATCGTTCACCATTACCACCACTGTTTTTCCTTTTACATCCAGGTTGGCGTAGTCGTTCCAATTATACTCAGGCGCCACTATACCGAAGCCTGCAAATACCATTTCTGACTTGTCTATGGCTACCCGGTCCTGTACACGTTTGGTACCGGCTACGTATTGGTCGAGATAGGTCAGCTTCAGCTCTCCTGTTTTACCCGCGATGCGCAGGTCGCCCTCTGGTACAGACCTGATCTCCACCATGGGTACTTCCTGGAGGAAGCTGGTATCATTACCTGGCTGCAATCCTATTTCCTTAAACCGTTTTGTGAGATACTCCAGCGTTTTATCTTCTCCGATAGTAAAGGGTTTACGGCCCTGGAATTCATCGGAAGCAAGTACGGAGATATCCCTGGCTAGTGCGGCGGAGTCTATGGCCTTAATGGCGGTTGAGTCTTCAGCGCTGGTTTGCCTGTTTCCTGAATTACAGGCGGCAGCGGCCAGCGTAGTAAAGAGTAACAGATTACGCAGGTTTTTCATGAGCAAGTTGTATTTACTTTAAAGATATTCAAATTATATTCAACCTGTTCTCTTCACAACTGTTGTTCGCGCTTTGAACAAATAATTATAAGTTTGCCGCCAAACCGGTCATTCGTTCTGTTAACAAATTACACGTTACAAAAAGCAGCTTTCAGCAGCTCCACAAAATAACAATGGATCGATGTCCCCAATAAAATCTAAATTATGCCGCATTTCGGAGAAAGATTAAAAACCGCGCGCAGGATAAAAGGCTGGTCCCTGCAGGACTTGGCCAACTTCACAGCTCATGCTGTCAGCAAACAGGCTTTGAGCAAATATGAGACGGATGCAATGCTTCCTTCCCGCAAAATATTGTTGCTTCTTTGCACCACATTGGATGTAAAGCCCACTTATTTTGAGACGCAGCCTGCGTTCAAGCTGCCGGTATTTGAGCTGCGCAAAAATACTTTGCCGGTAAAACAGGCGGAAAGTATCAAAGAGAAAGTAAAACGTGCGCTGGAAATATACCTGCAGGCAGAAAATTTGTTGAACATCAAACCCAGGTTCAGCAATCCTATAAGGCCTATCCCTGTACCTGACGAAGAGGCGGCTGCAGATATTGCGGACAAGCTGCGGGACAAATGGGACCTGGGGCGAGGCGCTTTGCATAACCTGATAGGAACGTTGGAAGACAAAGGCATTCGTGTGATACAGGTAACCTCATCTGCTTTATTTGATGGTCTGAGCACTTATGTAGGCAGAGTACCTGTGATCATACTGCACCATGACCGCCCTGCGGATATCAAAAGATATGCAGCCATGTATGAACTGGGACAGTTGCTGCTGAATATCCCGGAGAGTGCAGAAAGGCATAAACTCTGCGAGATCTTCGCACGTACGATGTTGTTACCGGGAGATACTTTGGCTACGTTACTAAGCAACAAACGGCTGGCGATCGCACCGGGGGAATTGCTTTGTGTAAAAGAGCAGTATGGCCTGCCTATGCAGGCGGTCATGCAGCAGGCAATTTTCAAAGGTATCATTGACCGGAAGAATGCACTATCCTTTTTTAAGCTTATTGCCGATAACAAGGATGAAACGGGCCTGGGGAACTATACCGGCAGCGAGAAAGGATACCGTTTTGACAGAATGATAGGCAGGCTTGTGATCGAAGAGATCATTGATGTGGAAAAAGCATTGGACCTTACGGGTATGTCTGCGGAGGAATTACAAAAGAAAGTAGAACTGTTTGCGCCGGTGCCGCAGGAAGCGATGTAAACAAATATGTAAAATCCGATATGGGTCTTTTGTGCGGTGCACAGAAGGCCCTTTTTTATTTTAATACGGGAAAAACACCCTCCTTCTATCCGTCTATCTCCCATTGTTCCGACCTGCCGGCCAGCCTACCTTTGAATTGAACACAACGCCCCGTACAGCTATTCATCACATTTAACAACGACGATTATGGATCCCACCTTCATTCAGGAATATTTCGACCGGCTCGACAAAAGAGCAGTCAGGAAGATCATCGCAGCGGCCACTAAAGGTCAGGAGCTACCAGTCACTATACGGCCTGTCACCCCACAATTTAACCCCAACAAACACACCGGTAAAAGAAGAACGTCCCGTTAACAGCGGGACGTTTCACGTTTGTTACACCGCACTGAAAAAACTGCTAAAACAAGCTACACAAGGGACCGGTTATGCCTCTCATGTCTCGTCAGGTCATCGCATAAGAGCGGGAATGCAGAAAAAGATAATATGGACAAAAAAATAAAATATCTGCACAAAACCGTAAAGAAATTATGAGACTGGTAATATCGTTGCAGTACTGTGTTTTAATTTGGTAGTACGATGACCCTACCATTGTCCATTTCAACCCACATCGGTCAGCCGATACTGTTTACCCCCGGAATGCCAGAGGCCTATTCCAGCTACGCGCTGCAGGGCACAAAGCCTTTCTACGCGGTAAGCGACAGTTTTGGCTGCATCCTGTTCCAGCAGGTAGCGAACCATAGTTACAATGCATGGGTGAGTCATTATATCATTAATAAACCGACAGCATTCAAAGTAAAAGGAAACGTGGACGATCTGCTGCTCCATCACACATTAAAGGGTAATATGTTTTATGAGCTGAACAGTCATGAAAGTGAGACTTTTCAGCACCATATGAATATTCTGGTAGCTCCCAGGCTTCGGCATGTAGTCCGTTTCAAGGCAGCGGGCGTATATGTTGCGCTGGACATTCAGATCCCGGTGGAAGAGCTGAAGAGCTACCAGGAAAGTTTCCCGGTAGTACAAGATCTACTCAATAAACTTGACAATGAAAATACCATTACGTTGTTGGACCAGCATATGATTGCCCATGAACGCCTTCGCAATATTATACAGGATATCACCGAACGCCAGTTACCTAAGGCTGCCAGCGAAAAATACAGAGAACAGAAAACCGGAGAACTCATCATTGAATCACTTGATATGCTTTCACGTTACCTTACAGATGCCAACGGCCTCAGTGCGGCCGACCATGAAAGAGGCCAGAAGACTGAGGTACATTTGCTGAAACATCTGCAGCAACCATCCCCGCCTACCCTCAAACAATTGGCCAGATTTGCCGGTACGAATGAAAAGAAACTGGAAGAGATCTTCCGGAGCCGGCACGGTATTACCGTATACGACTTCTTTCAGAATGCACGTATGCGTATCATATACCGTAAGCTCACAGAGACGTCAATGCCATTGCAAGACCTGGCGGAAGAATTCGGCTACACCGATTATTCCAGCTTCTCTTATGCCGTTAAAAAACGTTTCTCCATGAGTCCGCGTGAACTGAGAAAGAACAGTAGTATCAACTCATAATTGATTTTCCCTCTTTCCAAAGTTTCATTGCGTAACTCCTAAAAACCCCCATCAGATCATGATGTAACTTTAAAACAGAAACAACAATATTATTCGTTTTCGTTGCCATAACGACCTATAATACGACAAGAACATTTAATGGTATATTGAGGAAAACAACGTCCTGGCTCTCTAGCCGGGACCATTTTTCTTACAATGTTACCAGTTCCAATATATCATAACATATACCAATTATTATGACCACTCATCTCATTATTTGTAACTCCCCATTTAACTTATTAACCCAGGTACATGAAACCGTTTAAAAGCACGCTTTTGTTTGTTACCCTATGCTTCCCCTGTTTTCATTTCGCCCTTGCCGCTGGTGGGGGCGATTTGTTTTCCGACAGATGGTCTATGCAGGCTGTTCCCCTTCAAACGCGTTGGGCGGCGAACGTTTCTCCAGACAATGTTTTACCAGAATATCCACGGCCGCAGATGGTGCGTTCCCAATGGCAGAACCTGAACGGATTATGGGAGTATGCTGTTACCCGTTGGGATGATGATATGCCTTTACAATTTGACGGCGAGATACTGGTACCTTTCGCTATTGAGTCGGCGCTTTCGGGAGTACAGCGGGCGTTGTCGCCTACGCAGCGGCTCTGGTATAAACGAACTATCAAGAAGCCAGATACCCGTGGCGGCAAACGAGTCCTTTTACATTTTGGCGCTGTCGACTGGCGGGCGGCAGTCTATCTCAATGGGAAGCTTTTAGGGCGGCATATGGGCGGTTATCAGCATTTCTCGTTTGATATTACCGCTTCTCTACAAGAAGGCAATAATGAGCTTGTAGTGAGTGTGCTTGACCCTTCCAACCTGGGACCTAATCCCTGTGGCAAACAGACCTTACGTCCGAGGAAGATCCTTTATACAGCCGTTAGCGGCATCTGGCAGACGGTGTGGATGGAGACTGTACCTCCTGCTTATATCAGCGACCTGTTTATGACACCGGATATAGATGCGGCTTGTCTGAATCTACGAGTTAATACTTCTGATACTACCGGCAGTGTGATCGAGGTGATTGCTTATGCAGGCACACAGGCTATTAGTCGCACCTCTGGTCCTGCAGGCAGGATGCTGGATGTCGGGGTTCCCTTTGCGCATCTATGGAGTCCTGCCGATCCTTTTCTCTATCATCTGAAGATCCGTTTGCGACGGAACGGACAAGTTGTAGATTCTGTAACTAGTTATTTCGGGATGCGGAAGATCGCTGTTCAAAAAGATAGTGCCGGTATGCCACGGCTCTTTCTCAATAATAAATACACCTTCCATTTAGGTGTGCTTGACCAGGGCTATTGGCCGGAAGGCCTGTACACCGCTCCTACTGATTCCGCGCTTGTCTATGATATCAGGATGATGAAGGACATGGGATTTAATACTATTCGTAAACATGTGAAAATAGAGCCTGACAGATGGTATTATCATGCCGACAGGCTAGGCATGTTAGTCTGGCAGGATATGGTGCCTTGTGCGGATGAAGACTTTTACGCTACTTCACAGTTTGAGCAGGAGAATGCCGAGAACCTTTATCAGCTGCATAACTTCCCGTCTATTGTGATGTGGGTGCTGTTCAACGAGGGCTGGGGGAAATACAATCAAAAGAATCTCACGGAGTGGATGAAACAATCCGATCCCTCCCGTATCATTAACGGTCATTCAGGGGAGAACCTCGATGAATACAGTGATACGCCTGTTCGTGATTGGTGGATCAGTAGTGATGTGGCCGATGTGCATTATTATCCCGGGCCTAATATAGCTCCTTCTCTGCCTGGTAAGGCACGGGTATTGGGAGAATGGGGCGGGGTTCGGGTAATTACTCCGGGGCATCAATGGGCGCCGAAAACAGGTTGGGGATATGTGGAGGTTAGTGCGGCAAGATTTGCTGAGAGATACAGGTATATGATGGGACGATTGAAGACATATGAGAGACAGGGATTATCCGGGGCAATCTATACACAACCGTATGATGTCGAGTCGGAGGAGAACGGGTTTATGACATATGATAGGAAAGTCGTGAAACTAAATGTTGATTTCCTCAAAATAGAAAATAGTAAAATATTCAATTAAAAGAGGAGTCTTACCTCCCGGATAAGACTCCCTGAAAAAAGCCTACCACAAATCAGTGGTGAGCGTAGATGTTGTTACACATGGATAAAACAGCAATGTAGTCGTTAATGGACCTGATGGCCATTGCTTCATTGTACGCGTAGTTGTTGGGAATGTGAGCAGATGCCAGACTACAGCCGGAAGCCCCACAGTAGAAATAAACTTGTTAATGGTCGTACAAAGATTGCCTGTGGTGTAATAAGTAACACCATTTTGTTCAAAAAAGACGATCGTAGTTGTAGTAAAAACCTGGTCGTTCGTAAATCTCAGTGCTTTAAATGCCAGTCCTCCGCCGGCAATAGCCAGTAAGAAGGCCAGGGCGAGGATAATTCTACCTTTTCTTTTCATAAAACAGGGGTTGAGTTTAATTAATAGCTAGTGCCTACTCTTTTCGATGGTTTTCGGCGACTCCATATATGCCGGCCGGGCAATGAAAGGTATCTCTTTCCAAAGCGAAGTACATAGGAGATAGGTATAAAAATTGCATTGGATAATCCTGATCTACTAAGCATCTCCCGCTGCTCATGGCCTATTTTAAAGAGACTCCAAATATTATGAAATACGTAATTATTGTTATCATCTGCTTTCATAGTTCATTCGTAAACGCCCAGAAACCTCCTATTAACAACTTCACTTACAAAGGATGGGAGATGTTGTTAAACTATCATATATCCGATAACGGTAAATATGTCTGGTATACCTATGGATCTGAGGTTACAGGCGTTACACTGGTTGTGCGTTCCATTCATGGTAGCTATTCCAAATTATTCACAGGTGTATGGGAAGCCTCCTTCACAGCTGACAATCAGCATCTGGTATTTAATTCTCCCAATGGCCTGGGCATACTGACATTAGGTACATCAACTATACATTATATACAGCGGGTTAATAGTTATACAGTCCCGGACAATGGCAATTGGCTGGCGGCAAAACTGGCAGATACACTATTGCTTAAAAACCTACATACTAAACAGGAGCGCCGCTATGTCGGTGTCACTACCTATTTGTTTAACAAAGCCGGGAACGTGCTGGTATACTATGCTAACGACGTTCTGATGTGGACCGATCTTGCAGCGGATCATTCCCGACCGATTACCTTTGGAGATCAAATCAGCAACATTACTTTCAATCATATGGATACCGCTATAGTGTTTACGGATAGCAACAGTATCTACTATTTCGGAAAAGGCATGGATAGCGCTAAGCAAATTCGGTTGACAGGATTGAGACCTGGTACTGCCCTACTTTCCATGCCGTTACAATTTAGTCCCGATGATAAGCTAATATTCCTGAAGGTTGCCAAAGAAAGAACGCCACCTCCTGCGGCTTCCAAGCAGATAACAAATAAGGTACACATCTGGGACTATCGGGATATCCGTTTGCATTCCCAGGAGGCGCCTGACCCTTATCGTCCTTTGTCAGCAGTTGTTCCTGTATCCGGAGGTGTTGTTATTCAACTCGAAAGTGCAGATACTATATTATCCGGGCAGCCAGGGAACCAATATGCCCTGGTATCGAACATAGTGAATGAGGAAGAGGCTTACTGGAATCCGAAGCAGGTAAAAAGTTATGATCTCATCTCGCTGACAAACGGCACGCGTAAACATGTAATATCTTCTCCCCAACCGGCGCTCGATGTAACACTGTCGCCAGCAGAGCAGTACGTCAGTTGGTTTGATCCCGGTACGCAAAACTATTTTACATATCAAATTGATAAAGGAATTATCAGAAATATATCTTCTAAAATTCCTGCTACACTGACTAATAAACATCTTAGTAATGCCGAGATACGGCCATATGGATCTGCCGGTTGGTTGTCGGGAGATCAGCGACTACTTATCTATGATGAATTTGATATCTGGCAATTAGATCCGAATGCACAAACATCCCCTCTTAATATTACTGATCACTATGGTCAGCGGCATAAGACAATACTCCGGATAGTATATCCTCAACAATTACCTCTACTGCGGGAAAATGATCCTTTGCTGATCACCTGCCTTGATAGCAATAAGTATAATGGTTTTATGCATACCAAAGCCGGTCGCAATAAGGCGCCATTTCCGGTGAGCATGGAGCCAGTTGTATATCATTTCCCGGCTCTGGTTGTTTTCGAGCCGCCTGCTCCCGTTAAAGCAAAGAACGCTGATGTTTACATCCTGCAAAGGCAAAGCCCTACCCAGGCACCGAACCTCGTCACGACTACTGACTTTAAAACATTCGAACCACTTTCAGATATTCAACCCCAGCAAGCCTTCAACTGGCTGACCGCAGAACTTGTACGCTGGCCCATAACCGGAGGCTCCACCGGAACGGGCATACTTTACAAACCAGAGGATTTTGATAGCACCAGGCAATACCCCATCATATTTAACTACTACGAGCGACGAAGTAATGAGCTGCACCTCTTTCCTCATATAAGACTAAGCAATGGCACCTTAACCATTGCCTGGTATGTCAGTAATGGATACCTTGTCTTTGTTCCAGACATCTATAGACCGACTGGCCAAAATGGCACCGCCATTCTTAACACCGTTGTATCTGCAGCCCAATACTTGTCTACCCGACCTTATGTGAATGCAAAGAAAATGGGCCTTCAGGGGCATAGCTTCGGGGGATATGAAACCAACTATATCATTGCACATACCAATATCTTTGCAGCGGCACAGTCGTCCGCTGCGCCTTCAGAACTATTCGGCCTACATGGTGGACTAGGATTCGGAGGTAAAAGTTATCATTATATATCTGAACAGGGGCAGCTGAATCAGGGCGTTCCTCCCTGGGAGGATCCCGGTCTGTATGAGCAGACTTCACCTATATTATTTTCAAAGCAGATTAAAACACCTTTATTGATGATGCATAACAAAGACGATGGCGCAGTACCATTCTCACAATCAGTGGCGCTGTTTACAGCATTGAGGAGGTTAGGAAAGCCGACATGGTTGCTAGCGTATGAGGGCGAAGGGCATGTGTTATTTGACCCGAAGTGTCAGTTGGATTTTAGTGTTAAACAACAAGATTTTTTCGGTTATTACTTAAGAAATCAAGCTGCACCCATATGGATGCAATAATAGCAGGAATTCCAGTGACGAAAAAAGCCAGACCGATAAATCAGTCCGGCTCAAATTTATAAAATTTGATTATTGTTTAATTCTTCAAATAGGCACGCACTCTGTTACCCTCCGCCTCCTGTCCATTCGCCACAGCATCATTTATCTCATCTAAGATCTTCTGCCCCAGTTGTTGATCATCGACTTTAGGTTTGTTTATAAATTGGCCGTTGGCATGTATAAGGTTCCCATCAGACACAAAGAATAAAAGCCTTCCGGATTGGAAGGCTCTTATAGTTGGAACTAATGGCTCAGTAAAGTTTGAGAGAATACCTTTATTAAGAATTAATAACCTTCTTCAGCGAATCCACACCTACGCCCCCGATCACAATTTGCTTAAACTCTTTCTTCTTATCGTATATAGCGAGGTATGGAAAACCAGGCGCTTTATAGTAAGTGAAGAAAAAACCACTTACATCTTTTCCGATCGTTATATTTTTGTATTTATCCAATTTAAAAAGGGTGTCGTACATCTGAATTTCATTAAAACCAGCTACGGTAGCCATATAGAAACGTACATTCTTTAATTCATCCATTCGCTTGATAATTTCCCTTGTCAAACTTTGGCAATAGGGACAATCCGGCCCAAAGAAAAATAATACCACCGGTTGGCCCTTCGGAATTTTCGATGTATTAAATTTAACAGTGGTATCCAGCAGCTGAATATTAAAAGACGGTAAGTCTATATCAATACCTGGAGGTAATGCCCGACTATGCTTTGTGCAACTGATTATTCCGGCCAAAACTATGACTAACAACAATACTCTCATGATTATGCTATTTTATTATTGGCTGCCTTCCAGATATAATCCAGTAGCAATAAACCAAAGGAGAAAAATATTAATATCGGTAACATCTGGAACCGTAAAGCGATCTGGGAAGCGAATACACTGAATCCGAAATTCACTATCCAGAGGCCAAAGGCCAGTAATAATCCTATAGAAAGTGTTCTATTATATTTGATTCCGTGTAATACCACAAATCCCACCAGGCTAAATAGGAAGACCACATTCATTACCCCAACAAGAATAGGGTAGAAATTCAGGACGGTAACCTTAAGGTCTTTAAAATGCGTCTTTAGCTTCCTGGATTCATATCCAAACCACATCTGGCCCATTGGCGCAATACTGTCTTTACCCATATTATAAGTATCGAGGAATTCCACAGGCGGCGCATAATACTTCATTGTGTTTGGCAACAAATAATACTGAGCAAATGTGGTTGGATATTGCTTGATCAGATAAGCTCCATATTCAGCAAAAATAGGCCCAACGGTCGCCCACTTCTTCAAAATATGTGCATTCGGTTCTTTCGCAGACTTAAGCATCATATATTGTTGCAACGGTGACTTAGGATCCCACATATACCAGGTATTGGCTATAAACATTTCCTGCTGATGTATGTAAAAGTTCCTGGTAGTATCAAAATAAGTCCGCACCATTTTATCCAACTGCTTAAACTTTGCAGGCATGGGAGGTGGTGGTTCGTCCTGTACAAAACGGTAAGCGTACAAGGCATTATTAGCCATCTGCCAACCACTGAAAGGCGAAAACTGCCTGATACCCGTTAGACGATTATATTGATTACTGGTATGATATACAAATCCCGCAATTAGAAGAACACTGGAAAAAATCCCCACCACCTTCATTTTCCATGGCTGACGGCTAATGATAAATGCGATTGCAGCAACAATAGGATAGAATAGTGCATTATATCTTACTGTAAACGCCAGTAGAATAATAACGGCATGTAGTATGATCAGTTTCCTTTCCGGCCGGTGGAGTATCCAGAGCAATAAGGTGAACCAGATAAGACTTAAACTCAGAAATAAAGCGTCACTGGATACATAGTTACTGATGTAAAGGAATACCGGGTTAAATACCATTCCAACGAACAAAAACCCGAAAATAACCTTACCCGGTTTGTAAAAGTATGCAAGTGTAAATATCAAAAATAGGGCACTCGCTTGTAGGAGAAAATATTGACATGCTACTAATGCGGTATCGGATATCGTAAGTGTACTGAAAAACCGTAAGAACTTGGAATAACCAATTGGATAGGTATTTATATTGAAATTCCCATAAGCAGATTCCAGGTATACGTAAGAGTCCCCATCAATAAATCCGGCAGAAGGATATAGATGCTTGAAGATAAAAAACTGAACAATCGCTGCTAAACCAGCAAACCAAACCAACGCTTTGTTCCAGGGCAGGTCCCACAGGAATTCCTTAAATGACGGCACACGCTTTGGCGCTGTAGCTACAGCTGGCGCATCCGTTGACTTCTCTTCGTGGTATTCCTGCTCCGTGTTGATCGCCCAAATATTATCCTTCGTGGTGATCCCTTCCATGATATTGTCTACTGCTACCATTGAAGTCAGCATGGAATGGTCTGCGTTATTGTATTTATGCATACCATTGCGACCTACGAGGAATAGATTTTCTAACTTATCCGTATAAGCTCTAACCTCATTAAAGTGCGCATATGCTCCAAAATAGGCAGGATATGTTTTTTCAACTCTTAGTACGGTACTATCCAACACATTTTCATGTGAAGCCAGTCCGATCTTTTCCAATTCCCTAATGGCCAATGTTGCTATTTCATCGTCGGGGAGTTTCCAGAAATCATCTGTTTCATTACAAAAAAACTCCATTCCTACCCAGGCGGTATCAGGATCTGCCACCATATAAGGACTCCAATTGTTGAATAACTGCAACCGGCCTACTTTTACATCCTTCTCTTGTATATAGATCCAGGTGTCCTCCAGCTTCAACGCCTTCCACTCGCCAGTATCTTTGTCCAGGAAAGACAAGCGCCGGAGTAAAATACCCACAGTAATGAAATCTCTATATTGTAGCTTAGAAGCAATATCTCTAACATTTTCGGGCACCTCTCCCACTATTCCAGCGATCAACTCCTTTACTGGCATAGTACTGAAGAAATAATCTCCAGTAAGTGATAACTCTTCCCCGGTTTGATTATTAACCGCTGTTATGGCGATCACCTTGTTATCGTCAGTATGTATATGCTTTACATCATGATGCATATGGATAATACCTCCCATTGCCTGCACTTGCCTGGCCACTTCTTCCCATAGTTGTCCAGGCCCTAATTTGGGATAAAAGAACTGTTCAATCAGACTAGTTTCCGTATCCTTCTGCCCTACATCAACAGTCACTTTCTTCTTCTTTTTGCTAAGTTCCTGGATAGCATGCTCTATGGCCTTTCGGATACTCACACCTTTAATGCGTTGCGCGCCCCATTCAGCGGGGATCTCATTGCAAGGGACACCCCATACCTTTTCCGTATAATCCTTGAAAAATAGATGGTATAAGATTCTACCAAACCGGTTGATCATGAAATCTGCAAGGCTCTTTTCCGGTTTACGTGGAAATAGTTGCGCCCAGAGGTATGAAAAGAGAATGGCAAGTGTCCTTCCAATCCCTAACTTTCTCAATGTATCAATGGACAGGGTAATAGGATAAGTAAAGAACCGGCGCAAGAAATAGATCCTCGACAAACGCTTTCGCACCAGCATTACTTTATCAGGATCATCACTCTTCAGGTTATCAGGCAGATCCTTTCGATTGATATCTCTGAACTTATTTTGATACTTAATCTTAAAAGATTCTTCATTACCAGCTTGCAGAGGTAGGATATTCAGCCACCAGTGCATTACCCGGTCTGACTTGGAGAAAAAACGGTGGCCGCCTATGTCCATGCGGTTACCTTTATAGTTAATGGTCTTCGAGATACCACCTATATCTCCGCTTTTTTCTAATATAATCGGGATAATATCAGTGCGCTGTAGCATCTCATAAGCAGCGGTCAATCCTGCAGGACCCGCTCCTATGATAATGGCATTTCTTTTAGACTCCATAGTGTGGTATTGAATAATTGTAAACAGGGCGCCTCAAGGGTCGTGGTTAACTATTCTAAAATACCGAAGTATTCTTTCAGGATTGTTAGGAGAAAGCGGATATTATACTGCTGGGTCAGGGACAGACTCAGCTCCTTCCTCAACCGGTTTCGCCTCTCGCATGCTTTCCCTGACAACAAATTCCAATAGCAAACAGCCGAATACAAGTGTGAAGATGAATGGAAATGCCTGATATCTGAGTACAATCGGTGAGGCTAGCACACTAAATCCCAGGTTACTAAGCCAGATTAGCAAGACAATCCATAATACCTTACGGTAATAAGGACTAATCTTCGAAAAACCACCGAGGAATATAAAACCAAGAAATCCAAAACAAAAGATCACGTTTATCATTGCCAATAACGTTGGGAATATTGAAGTGATAATTATATCCTTATTCTTTGAGAAATGATGAACCTTATTGGATTTATATCCAAACCAAGCTACGGCACCGGGATCAACAGTATCGCTCCCCATATTCACCATTCCTAAAAACTCTATTGGAGGAGAATAATAATTTATGAAATTGGGCCAGATATAATAACGAAGGAACGCTCCCGGGTGCTCCCTGATTAACCAGCTGCCATACTGTCCATATAAATTCGATACAGAAGCCCATTGTTTAAGATAAGGCGTGGTACTATCCCTTTTATACCTTTCTATCAAGTACAATTTCAAGGGAGCTTTGTCATCCCATAAATAATAAATGCCTAATTCCTGATCGGGTCGCTGTTTAAGGTGGTTGAGAGAATCCATATGTTTCACCGTAATAGTATGGATTCTCGCAAACTGCTTTGGAACAGGTGCTCTATCAACCGGAGCGATGTGTGCGTACATAAAGAGCGCATTACTTCCCATCTGCCATCCCCCAAAAGGAGAAAAAGTAGCTATTCCCAACCTTTCTTTAAAGGTCAGAGTTGTATAAATGGCAAACCATCCAACTGGGATTATAACGATAGCAAGTTTCAACAATTGCTCTTTAAACTTTCCCTTCACCAATAATACTACCAAAATGCTTATAAAAGGGTAATACAGAGCATTATAGCGCACAGAGAATACAAATCCTAGTACCAACGCATGAAAGATGAACATTTTACCACTTGGACGATATAGTAACCAAAATAAACTGGTCAACCACAACAAACTACATGTAGAGAATAATGCATCACTGGACACGAAGTTGGCAATATATAGCCATAGTGGGTTGAGAACGAGAAAGGCAAGTAGCAACCGCATGGTCCATTTACCAGGCTGTAATAGGTATTTAATAGAAAACAGGAAAAAGAGTATTGCCGCCTGTAGTAACGCGTATTGCACAATAACCAACGCAGTATCCGATTGATTGAATACACTTATTAGTCTTAGAAACTTAGAATACCCTACCGGCCACATGTTAATATTTACATTATTATGTGCTGCGTCTATGTAGGAGTAAGAGTCGGGCAAAAAATTAGGGAAGGGATATAATTTTAGTATTATAGCCAATAATATTCCCGCCATCGTCCCAGCTAATATCAAACAGATCCTATTTTCTTTGTCACGCCAAATATCTTTTAGAAAATCGTAGGGCAATAAGGGCTCTTTTCGTGTCATATTTCCGCAGGTTAACATGTAAAACTATATAGGCGTAATATAGAAATGACATAAGGGAATTTATTTACTAGATACAGAATATTTCTGGATAAATAAAATAACGGAGGATGCTATCAAATTCGGAAATCATAGGTAGCTTTATTCACCTATGGATTTCAAAATAGCACATCATGTAAAATTTAAAACCAATAGGCAAAAATTACTAAATTTCATCGCATGTAAATGTATTCCGTACTTCAAAGCATGAAGTATAGATTCCTGGAACTCGTGTTGTAAGAGTGCCGAAACTTGCTATTGCCGACAACCCATTAGTGGACGTGGTTGTGAGAACTGTTGACGCCCAACAGAAAAATGGCGTCACTGTCGTACAAAGTCGGTTGGTTACCAATGTGTAAACATTCTGTCCAATGCGCAACCTACAATTGAAAAAATTCCAATTGCTGCTAAAATTAGTTTTGCTTTTTTCATGAGATAATGTGCTTTTGGGGTTTTAAAAGCTAACCTTAAGATAAGGTTACCTATCTTAATTTATGGATTACAATTTAGGTGATAAGTGTTAACCTTAACTGCAATATCTTTCATCCTTTTGTTGGCAATGTTCAGTTTTGATTTGCACGAAAGCAAAGCACTTCATCGTTTTAAATCAGATTTCTGGAGTTCCTTCTATAAAGCTATATCTAATTATGCTTTTGCTAGTTAGTAGCAAGAACTAATTTATCATAGGTTGATCCAGATGCACCTCAAGATCAGACTTATAGTCTTTTATCATCCAAGAAAAAGATCAACAACAAATTCGTTAATAAAAGAACATTCAAACAATCACACATTTTACCAGCAGAATGGACCGGTCTACTCTTAATGAAAGTAGAATATGCCGACCCGCAAAACAATAAGGATTTCACTAGAAAAAAGAATAGCACTCTCAAGTGATCATCCATAAATGCCAAAGGCACATCAAAGCTCACTTTAGACAAATAAAATTCAGCTTGATGTTACATTTTTTACATAAGTGCTACATAACATCAATAATTCGGGAATGACAGCAGTGAAACTATATATCAAATAAAAATAATTCGAGCAAACGAAGGACTCACATCCCAAGTAACCACAATTCAGTAGCATAATCTAATTTTGACCAACGGAGGCATCGCCTAAATAAAACAAAGCTTATTACATGTTGATCTTGACACATCTAAAAGTATCATCTGTTATGAAAAAAACTCTTCTTGCATTTATTATCTTTCATTCGTTTTGCCTTTTTCTGGCTGCGCAAAAAAAAGCGATTGACAATTTTTCTCATGAAACGTGGGATCAACTAGGCTCATACAACATAAGTAATAATGGAAAATATGCCTGGTACAAAAATTCGACACCGATCTCCAGTCCCATTTTGAATATAGTATTTTTGAAAAACTCTTACAAGATTAGCTTTCCAAATGCGGAAGGAGATCCTGCTTTCACTTTCGACAATTCGCACTTGATTTTCAAAGCCAAAGGGGCACTTAATATTCTAAATTTAAAAACAAAGAAAAACCAATGCATAGAAGCTGTCGGAGACATTCAAGTATCACATGAAGGTCCTTGGATGTCCTATACTCAAAATGGAGACTTAATTCTAAAAAATCTCTCTTCGGGTTACGAAAAAAAATACAGCACAATTGATCATAGTTTATTCAATGATCAAGGAACAACACTGCTATTGCAAAGTAAGGGGATGCTCACATGGATATCGCTAAAAGACATGTCAGAAAGAATCATTGCAAGGGATTCAACTTACAACAGTTTACAATTTGACAAGTCAGGAACTAAAATCACCTATATATCAAATTCGAATAAACTAACGTTAAAATACTTTGGAACAAGTATGGTTGAAGCACAATCTCTCACTGATCCTGCAATCATAAATATTCCGAATGAATTTGAAATTTCGAGTGAACGTATTTGGTTTAGCAACAATGGAGATAGGATTTTTTTTACATTAAAGAAAAAAGAAACCACTAAGAACAATTTACTGCATAATTCTTCAGCAAGTTCTAAAATTAATCTATGGCATTACAAAGATGAGATTTTAAAATCAGCACAACTGCACCAGCTGTCGAATTACAAGCCCCCAACCTACACTGCAGTATTTGCCATTAAGCAGAAGAATTTAGAACTATTAGAGACAGATAAACACACTCTTGTTGCTCCGCCTGGGGAAAAATACGCTTTAACTCGAACAACGATTGATGAGTCAGAATTATATTGGAAAAAATCCTTGATTTCCTATGAGTTAATATCCATTGCCGACGGGACAAAACAACCTATTGTCAATGTGCGGGGCAGATTAATTCCTATTTCGATGTCCCCTACAGAGAGATTTATTTTATGGTACGACTCAGATAAAAATGCCTATTTTTCGTATGAAATAAGTACAAGAATTACCCGAAATATATCTAGTGCAATTGCTGAGCCATTATTTGTTGATAATAAAAACAGAGCGGTAGTACCTTCGGTTGGTATAGCAGGATGGATTCATGAAGATAGTGCCGTATTGATATATGACAGATATGACATATGGAAAGTGGATCCGTTGGCACACTATCGCCCCATAAACATTACCTCTTCACTAGGAAAAAAAAACAATTTAGCATATAGAATTGCGCTAAATCAAGCTGGCATTTCTAGTATTAAATCAAGTGATTCCCTATTGCTTGTGTCATTGAATTTAACAACAAAAGAAAATAGCTTTTGGAAACTGCCTATGAAAAATCGTCCTTCTCCTGTTATGTGTTCAGTGTCTTCCTTTTTATACTATTTCCCTGACCTGTTTATCGGAGCTCCCAATCAACCAATAAAAGCCCAATATGCAAATGTTTTTATGGCGACGCGTTGCAATGCCAATCAATCGCCAAATTTAGTCATTACGACCGATTTCAGAACGTTTAAGCAAATTTCCGACATAGCTCCCCAAAGAGAATATAACTGGATGACTTCTGAACTTATACGATGGAAAATGCTAGATGGGAACATAGGTGAGGGTATTTTATACAGGCCTGAAAACTTTGACTCCACTAAGAAATACCCAATTATCTTTCATTATTATGAGAAAAGAAGTAACGAATTGAATAAATTCCACATCCCATTTCTTAGTGCTGGCGATTTAAATATTCCTTGGTATGTGAGTAATGGTTATCTCGTTTTTATTCCCGATATAAGATCAACTCCGGGTCGTCCAGGAGATGCCGCCGCTAATTCAGTAATATCAGCTGGTTTATATTTTGCCCAAAAAAACTGGGTTGACTCTTCTACCATGGGGCTTCAAGGACACAGTTATGGTGGGTATGAAACAAACTATATAATTACGAAAACTAACATATTTTCGGCGGCGCAGTCTTCCTCAGGACTATCTGACTTACCCAGCGAATATGGAAGTCTTGGGTTTGGAGCGAAAAGTCTGACTTTTATGGCAGAGGTTGGCCAATTAAATTTAAGAAAGACTCCCTGGGAGGATCCATTATTATATATACGAAATTCACCAATTTTCTTTTCGAATAAAATCGGTGTCCCCTTGTTATTGATGCATAATCAAGGTGACGATGTTGTTCCCTTCTCTCAATCATTGGAGCTTTTCATCTCATTGCGCCGGCAAGAAAAACCAGTCTGGTTATTGCAGTATGACGGAGATGGACATATATTGTCAAATTTCTATAACCAACTTGACTTCAATATCAAGCAACAACAATTTTTTGACCATTTTCTCAAGCACACACCAGCTCCCAAATGGTTAAAAGAGAGCACATCAGTGAGGGACAAGGATTAAAAGATTACATATTCAAATTGGGGTAATCTTATACTCGACTAGGGCTTTCATATCCAACGAAACACTTTATTCAACATATTAAATACATAATTAAAAAATGATCACAATTTTCACAATTTCAACTACATTATGTGTGTGTGCATATCTTATTAACTAACGCAGATATACTATTTAATAAGACATAAAATTTGATCCAAATAGTTGATTTATTTGTACTCATACAATAAATCCATCAGACGCCTCGAGACAAGGAGTATAAATTCCAGCAACTTACATAGTATGGTATACTAAGGACGTGATGTCAAGGTATCCCTACAGGCAACTGCAATTATCTTTACTTAGTTTCCAGATGTGAGGAAGAAGTATCCCTACAAGCAAATGCATCTTTTTGTTAGTAGCGCCATTGTATAATTTACTTAAACATCGACCATGCCGGCAACACAAATCCCAACGGCACAATACAATAGATTTGTTACAGAGAAAAAAAAATTACTAATTGAGTGGTAGCATAGCAATATGACAATGAAAGGGTTCTACGGCGAGAAAAGCATTTCTTTATCGGGACTTAAAACATGGATAAAACAGTTCGATATGGACACAAACGCTATCCACGTAAAAAAGTATCCACACAGTTTATATCCATTGTTCCAGACCAAGCCTTTAAGCCGCCCCCCTGGATAATAGAACTACTAAATCTCATAAGATTGAATATATCCAAACTAATGTTGTTACTCTCCCGATCATCCATCCAGGACTTAATAAATTCCTTAAGCATTTACGTAGACAGGTATTATCTTGAACCGCAATTCGTTCCAAAAGGATGTAAAAAAATTGGACAGCTGGGAATCGAACAACGGGATGCTTTCCAGCGGAGCTATATGTAAAAAAGTATATTGAAAGGTAATAATTCGGTCCTCGACATCGATGAACATCTTATGGAAGGACGTATCTTCGAGTAAATTACGCTTGCATTTTCCAATTGTGCGGTAGTAGATTGATCAGCTGATTTGCGGGGCAATCATGGAGTCGGTCGTAGATATCGCATAGATATGTGAAGGGATCAATGTCGTTCAGCCTGCAGGATTCGATCAGAGAATAGAACAGTGCTACTCGCTCCCCACCATGCTCATTTCCTGCAAACATGCTGTTTTTACGGAAGATCGTGACGGGGCGGATAGTTCTTTCAATTTCATTATTATCGGGTTCTATATGGCCGTTTTGGGTAAATGCCTTCAAGCGATCCCACTGACCAAGCGCATAATTAACAGCCTTGCTGATAGGGCTACCTGGAACATGGTCAGCTTGTTTTTGCTGCAGCAGCCAGGTTTTGATTTTGTTCAGGAACGGGATGCTATATTTCTGACGCAGCATCAAACGTTGCTCGGGAGCAAGTTTTTCTCGATCGGCGTATGCCTCAATTCGGTAAATGATATTGAAGATTGTCAGGACTTCGCCGGCAAGTTTTTTGTCATATTTTTCTGCTTTTTTGAACCCACGACGGATGTGCACCAAGCAACTCATCATCGTGATCTTATCATTGTTCTTGAATGCAGCAGTATAGGATGTCAGGCCATCTGTTTGAAGAACGCCTTTAATATCTTTTAATATCTCAGCAGGTACTGTTTGCCCCCGGGAGGGATCAAACTCAAACAGTACCAGTTTGTGTTCTGGTGACAAAAACACCCAGAGCCATCCATTAGATGGCTTGCCCTTACCAACATCATTAAGGTATTGCAGCTTAGTTTCATCAGCCTTAATATATTTTGACTGCGTGATTACCTTCTTCAGACACCTTAATAACCGTTGCAGTTTTCTAAAGGTGTTTTGCTCCCAGCCGTCCACTGTAGAAGCTGGGAAGCTAACCCCGGTGGTACTCTTGATAAATTTCAACTGACGATAATAAGGATCTCCGTATCCAAAACGGCGGGTATGAAGATGAGCGAGTAATCTGTTGCCCACTGTTCCTTTCTCTACCATTCTTGGTTTTACGGGCTCTCGGATGATCTTGTTGTCCTCATTAATATACTGTAGGTGCTCCTGCTGGACCTTGATGATTTTACCGGGTTGATAATCGTAATAGGTTGTTACTTTTTTACCCATAGGCTTTAAACCCGACTTGTTACCTTCAATATCAATAGTTTGCGTAACAATTTCCAGCCAGGAGGGCTGCGCTCGTCTTCCTTTATGCGCCTGATAACGTTTCCTCTTACGGTTGCTTTTCTGCAGTTCCCTGGTAGCCTGTTTTGTATCAGCCTCAGTTGAGGCTACTTTTATGATCTCTTCTAATTCCGTAAAGTCAAATTCGGAGCCTAATGTTTGCTGGATCGCGGTATCTACCGTTTCGGTTTCCGGTATAAATCTCTCGCTTCGTTTTCCTGATAGCATCTCACAAAGTTCCTGCAACTGCCATTCCTTTTTCATACCTTTTGCTACCTGTTCTTTCATTTCCGCATTTGCTTGCTCCAGATCTTTTATTCTTTCCTGTAATTCGTTAATCTGGTGCTCACGGTCCAGCATGATCTCATGGGCCTGGTGCAGATACCGGTTCAATTTATTGCATTCATCTTTCTTTGCTTCCAGCTGGGTAGTCAGATCGTAAATGATCTTTCCGAAAGTAATACGCTCTCTGTTCAGACATTCGGTAAGATCTTCCTTCTCCGCTGTGAGAGCAGATATTTGTTGTAAGGCATCTGTTATGGAAGTAAGGAGTTCGGGGCGCACTGCTATTGTATCGTGGTTACAGACAAATAAACGTAATAGCAGCTATTATGGTTCAGTGATTTATCAGAATAGGTGATCTTTTTTCATAGCGTTTTCTGTATCTGATTTCTACTCCCTCCAGAATTAACATGACATCCTTCTTATCTAAGGCAGCAGTATGTGTTCCAGGATCATAGACAGGCACACCGAAAGTTCCTCTGGATAACCGCTTGTGATATAGTGCGTGTCCATCACTTCAAATACCAGCAGCTTTACCTGTGTGCGACGACCGGTAAAAAATATGAAGATGATTCCCCTGCTTGTTGGATCCTGGCCCATATTGTTACGAACCAGGCCGGATAAACCGTCAAATCCCATTCGCATATCTGTAGCATGTGTGCACAGATAAAAATTGTATCCCGCAAGTGACAACATGGCTAATGATTTAAAAGAGTTAATAAATACTCTGCAGGCATTGCCCGATACAGTTTGATGCCATGAACCTCTGCAAACAAGGTCGCATTGTTTGCGTGATTATTATCCTGCGTTGCGATGTTTATAGGTACAAATGTAACATTTGGTTTCGCTATATCTCTATCGTCATACTTCCTTCGCCAGCGCTGAAAAGTACTGATGTTGAAATTCTTGACCTGGCAAAATTGAACTACAGTATTTCCGCTGGTTTCATATTCCTTGATGACATTTCTTATA